>CAJBEZ010000088.1 GCA_903952205.1 uncultured Desulfomonile sp.
GAGACCAATAGCTTCGGCGTATTTCAGGTAGGTCTCGACTGATGCGATGACAACCCTCGCCTCGATTGAGAGCAGCTCGATACCAACTAATGAGACCTTCACCCACGCGTCGATCACAATACCTTTGTCCAAAATCCTGTCTACAACCTCGGCGAGGCTGGAAGAGTCTGTTGATTTAGCTATCTTGGCCATTTTCGTCCCTCCATTTGTTTGTTTTTGCCTAACGGCTTTTGATGGTTTGGCATGCCTGCCACGTTCTTTGCTAGATCCATGCCATGACGAACAGACTCCGACTATCATTCCAACAAGATAGAGCAGTAAGATGTCGATTCCAGCGGAAATGGCTGTCTCACTGCGTTCTAAATGACAGCTTCCAAGACGGATATGGGGTGATTTTGGGTGTCGACGAATCTAAGACGTGTCAAGGCAAGATTATAATATGGAATCAGATGGTGATATGTGGAGTCAAATCTATGGAACCGTTTCCATGCGGAGGTAATTCTCTATCGAAGCTGTCGAAGTCTTCCCGTGTTAAAATTGAGCCAATACATCTTTACCGAGTTGGATTTTGCCCGATGTTTTACTCTTATTCCTTCTGGCCGGCGCTTGAGATCAGTAACGACTTCGCCGGTGAAGGCATGAGGTATGAAACCTTCCGGAGGGATGTTTCTACCGAGAAAGCGCAGCACATCCGGGCTCGAAAAAGTTGCCACGGCATGGTACACCTGCGAGGGATAGAGCAGCGCCAAATCAAGCAAATTCTAGCCTAATGTCTAATCTAACGACCCTAATTGACCGATTGTGATCCTACCTTAATCTCTCTCCCTGTAGTTTTTCGATAAATCAATTCTGCCAAAAGACACAAAGGTATGAGAGCAATCATGGTTATGAATGCAGGCTTCGAATTCTGATAGATGTAGACTCCTAAAAATACAAACATGAACAGACATGCGGCAATAGCAGAGAAGATAATAACCTTTTTTCCCCCTGTCTCCGAAGTTAGCCGTAGATGAGCGGCGTTTACGCAGGCGTAAATTAACAAAAAAGCGCCGCTGCCCATCATCGCCACACCCGAAAGATCGAAAAACAGGATGAATAGGATTACAGCGCAAGAGGTAATTACCAATCCACCTGTGCCCCCCTGCCAAATCAATCGAGAAAACACTCTCGGGAGTTCACCGTCTTTAGCAATCATGTAGCTGACGTTCGCTGCCCCAAAAAGCGTAGCGTTGATGGCCGAAGCCGTTGAAAATAGGGCTCCTACGGCAATAAGCTTGAACCCTAGGTTACCAAGGAAAGGTTTCGCAGCTTCCGCCAATGCGTAATCTTTAGCGGCCACTATGGCCTTGACATCAAGATTCCCAATGACTGCCACTGACACGGCCAAATAAATTAGAATGACACTTATGACGCTCAGATAGAGCGCCTTTGGCAGGAGCTTCTTCGGATCAGCCATATCACCCGCAGCGTTTGCCACCAGACCAAACCCTTCATATCCGATGAAAAGAACACCGGCCCCAAATATGATCCCTGAACCTGAAGGCCAGTGACTGGGAGACAAATAACCAGGGTGAATGAAGAACAGACCCGCCCCTGCGAACAATAGCAAAATACACAATTTTATGGCTACTATTGCCGTTTCAGACTTTCCAACCACTCCAGCGCCGATGAAATTTATGCCGGTGAATAGTATGACTATTCCAGCGCCTATAGCCTTGGGGAGCCATTCGGGGGAATGATGAGAGAAGAAAGTTCCGGCGTACCCTGCAAACGCCTGGGCATATAGCGCCAGGGCAATAACGTAACCAACCCACATGTAAAGATTAATCCCACCGCTGAGGACTCCATCCCCGAATCCCTGGACGAGGAATTCGACTGAGCCTCCTGCAGAAGGATAGCGAGCGCCCAGTTTGGCGTATGAATAGGTCGAAGGCAGGACTACCAACCCTCCGATTGCAAAGGACAACCACATTGCAGATCCAGAAGCCTCTGCTACTACCCCAAGAATCGAGAAAATGCCGGCGCCGACCATTCCGCCGATTCCGATGGCCATAGCGGCGAAAAGTCCTATTGTGGCTCGATTAGTAGAAGCTTTTCCATTACTAGCGATTGCTGTGGAACCAGGAGCAATCATTTCATCCTCATTTCTTCCCCATCACCTGACGAGGCTTAATTTTCATTTGAATCGGAAAGGCGGCATTCGAAGCAGACTCATGTTATCACATAAACCCTCTGCCAAAATGTTTTTACACAAAATACGGTTCCTGTCAGGAGAAGCCACGCCCAACTTTGAAGGAGCGTATCACGGTTATTGGGGACACTGCAACGAAAGTCTATTCTGCACATCCGAAGAATGTTACGAGATTTTTATAACCAAAGCTGAATCTTTGGTTAAAACCAGGTTTCCGCACAAAACGGCCAAAAAGGATAGGAAGTTGATCTCTGACTTGCAAAGCCTGGTGGTGTCCAAACATTACCACATTGACACTTTGCTTCAACCCGGCTTCTATCTATGATAGAAGTGACGCGTGTTCACTGGGGAAAAGGATATCAACTGCTGCCGCTCGATGCGCCATATAAGAGGAAGACGCCGACACGGTTGACAGAAAGAAAGGGGTACAAGCAATGTCCAGTGATAGATACCAACGAGGACTTGAAAAACTAAAAGAAGTGGATGGCGAAGCGGGAGAGAAGGTCATAGAGAGTTTGAAAGATATCGAAAATCCATACACAAACTCCCAATGTTTCTTCTGCAGTCCGAATAATCCGGCCGGTCTTAAATTGACCTTCCAGGAAACTGAAACCGAACCGAACGAATTGGTATGTTTGTGGTTCCCTCCCGCAACCTACAAGAGTTTTGGCAGGATCCTTCATGGCGGAATCCAGAGTGGTCTTTTTGACGAGATAATGGGTTGGACTACCCTGCGCATCACAAAGAAGGTCGCCGTGACTTCAGGGTTACAGGTTGAATTTTTGAAACCGCTTTATGTTGAGCAGCAAATCGAAGTCCGGTGCCGTATCGCATCAACGAATGGTTCCAGGATTAATCTAACCGCAGAAATCAGGAACAGCAAACATGAAATTTGCTCGAAAGCCACGGGAACGTATGTTTTAATGGACCCCGAAAAATTCAGGCTGGTGGTTCAAGAATAGGCTATTCCTGTTTGGCGGCTGCGGCGGCAGAATAGTCCATCTATGATTTTGGCAATAGATTTTGTTCACCCCTCTTGACTGCATTGGCGCTTAGCCCTCGACCAGTTCGATATTGAGACCTGCTCAAGTTAAGAACATCGGGAAAGGTGGCCCAGGATATGGCGTTCGAAGGTGAGATTTCATTTGCTACAAAAACGAACATGTCTGACGATGGAGGTGGTGACATGATCGGACAGATACCATATTGTTCAAACCACTTGGATCTGCTAAATTGCCCTCACTAGTCTAACAGGTCTTGAATAGTGCAAATTGCCGACTGGGGAATAGCTCTTAAAAGTGGCGGAGCTTACAATCATTTGGCTGAATACGATTTGTCGTCCAATGTCGTTAGCTGTTTGATTCGGCGCTGTCAACGGTAAGGCGACAAGAGCTACCTGGGTCTCATTGTGGAAGGATTTCTCCATGATCTACACAGGAGAAAATGCCAAACGAGACTGCTTTTCAAGCTATACGCGGTATATGCGAGCGCTGCCCTAAACTGAATGACACACACCTAGTGGAGGCGTGCAACAAATTAAAAACATAGAGGAACCAAAGAAATCCATGGCAGATTTCAGAACCGACTCAGAATGTGGCTCGTCTGAGGTCCCTCGCCGTATCGGGGACTCGAATAGATGTCATAGATGCTGGATCATGACAATCATTCTTTGCTTCGTAGTCTTGGCTCTTACTTTTTGTCCCTTGCTCATCTCTCCTGTTATGTCTGACGACTTCCCGAATGTAGTGATCCTTGATTCTTATCACCACGGATATAACTGGTCCGACAAGGAAATTGTTGGGTTTTTGGAACGAATGCGTGAAGCTTATCCACTTTTCGATCCGCCTATTGAACACCTCGACGCTAAGCGTCATCCGGGAGAAGATAATCTTATTAGCATTAGAAAAAGGCTCCAAGATAAATATGGGGGGCAAAAGGTTGATTTAATAGTAGCGTTCGACAACCCTGCGCTGGAACTGCTCATTTGCTACAGAGATGAGCTATTTCCAGGCATACCTATCGTTTTTGGAGGCATAAACGATTTCAACCCAACAATGCTGCTGGGACACCGGGACATAACTGGTGTGGCGGAAATCATGGATGATGAGAAAACTCTGGAGATGGTTCTCAAATTCCATCCAAACACAAAGGAGGTGCTAGTCATTCATGACTACACGAGCAGCGGACTAGCAGTGAGAAAGGAATTCGAGAAGCTACTGCCTAAATTCTCTGAGCGTGTCCGATTCCGTTTCCTACCCCCAAATACTTTAGAAGAGACCATCAATGAGGTTCGGTCACTTTCCCCTGATTCTCTGGGAATCATTCTTTCCTACACTACAGACCGAATTGGCCACAGTTTGTCGCTAGCCGAGAGCACACGAATGTTGACATCATCAAGCCCCGCTCCTATTTATGCGCTTCATGAAACCAGGCTTGGACATGGCATAGTGGGCGGCCAACTCGTTGGTGGTGTCGAACACGGCAGGAGAGTCGCCGACGTTGCATTGAGAGTCCTGTCTGGAGAGCAGCCTGGTTCGATTGCGATAGACATGTCAATTGGGTCAAGGCCGATGTTTGATCATTCACAGTTAGAAAGATTTAGAATAGCTTTGAACGCTCTTCCTCCTGGTAGCATAGTAATAAACAAAACTGAGTCGATTTTCGAGCGCTATAGAACCCTGACCATAGGCACAATTACCCTGATGGCGGTGCTCTCCGTTCTTGTCATTGGATTGGCGGCTTCACTGCTCCGGCTGAGAAGCGCCCAAAAAGAGCTTGTGAAAAGTGAGGCGAAATTCAGGCGGTTTGTCGAAACGGCCAACGAAGGCTTGTGGGCAATGGACGGAGATTACCGGACTACCTTTGTGAACCGACGAATGGCTGAAATGCTGGGGTATCCTATAGAGGAAATTCTGGGCAAACCCGTGGACTATTTCTTTTTCAATGAAGACCTAGCCGAGCATCGGAACAACATGGAACTCCGGCGAAAAGGAGAGGATCAATCCTACGAAAGGCGTTTTAGAAGGAAAGATGGTTCTAGCATCTGGACCATTGTTTCTGCGACAGCGCTCAAAGACGACAGAGGAACCTTTGCGGGGTCTTTTGCCATGTTTACGGACATCACCGAGCGCAAGGTGGCAGAGGAGAAGTTGATAGAGAGCGAGGAACGTCACAGAACTCTGTTTACTACAATGTCTCTGGGAGTGGTCTATCAAGACAGCCAGGGGCGGATTATGTCTGCTAACCCCGCTGCAGTTCGTATTCTTGGGCGAGACCTGCAGGAGATGCAAGGATTTACTTCTCATGACTCCGGTTGGCTAGCAATTCGAGAAGACGGAACCGAATTCCCGGGAGATGAACACCCATCGATGCTAGCATTGAGAACTGGTAAGGACATATCGTCTACCATCATGGGAGTATTCAACCCTAAAAAGGAGGAACGTTTATGGTTAAGCGTCAGCGCAGTTCCGCTGTACCTGCCTGGAAATGAGAGTCCTTTCCAGGTTTACACGGTATTCGAGGACATTACCGACAAGAAAAGAGCCCAGGAGATCTTGCAGGACAAAGAACAGCAGTATCGTCTATTGGCGGAAAACACGCTGGACATAATCTGGCAAATGGATCTCGACCTTCGTTGTACCTATGTTAACCAAGCTATTCTACGCGCAACCGGATACACTACCGATGAATGGGTCGGCTCCGAGTTGTCCGAACACTGTGATGAAGAAAATTTTTTGAAGATGGCCGAGGCAGCGTCTAGCCTAGTTTCTAAGGGAGTTGAAGATCCAGGCATAATTGTTGAGGCGCTCATGCTGAACAGATACAAACAATATTTTTGGGCTGAGATTCACGCAAGAGCTTTGTTTGACGACAATGGACACCCCATAGGATTTCAAGGAGTCACGAGAGATATCACTGAACGCAAGAATGCGGAAGAGAAACTTAAGATTAGTGAAGACCGATTCAGGACACTCTTGGAAACCGCCCCATCTGGTTTCTGGTCAACTGATCCTGTCGGCCAGAATACCTACGTCAGTCCTTATTGGACTAAGCTGACGGGCATATCCCAAGAGGATGCGAGGAGAGATGGATGGGCTAGCGGCCTGCACCCGGATGACAAAGACAAAATATTTAGTGGATGGCTAGACTCGGCAATTAAAGACGAAGCTTATTCTACGGAGTTTCGGTTCATTCACCCCGACGGGCGCTGTGTGTGGGTACTCTGCCAGGCGTTGGCGGTCAAAACAGATGATGGGAGTGTATGCGAATGGCTTGGGACGATAACGGACATTACCGACAGAAAGACGGCAGAAGAGGCGCTAAGGGATAGTGAGGCAAGGTACCGAGGGATATTCGAGGGCGCTGCAGAGGGAATAGTGGTGGCCGAACACCAAACCATGCGGATAAGATATGCAAATCAGGCGATGTGCCACATGCTAGGATATACCGAAGACGAGTTGATGAGTCTATTTGTCCCCAATATTCACCCTAAAGACCAACTAGATGATGTCATAGGTAACTTCCTTCTCCTCGCCAGGGGACTGACTGCCAAAGTTGAGGCTATTCCAGTTCAAAGAAAGGATGCAACGATCTTTTATGCTGACATTGCAGCAACCTTAATGGAAATAGATGGTGTAATGTGCAACGTGGGGTTTTTCTGGGATATAACTGAACGCATTCGAGCGGAGGAGGCGCTGCGAGAAAGCGAAAGGCGGTATCGCGCCGTGGTGGACAATCTCCAAATTGGAATTTCTCTAATCAATCGTAAAATGGAAATTGTCGCCATCAATCCGTTTTTCGGAGCCTTCTATCCCGATGTTGTTCCTGGAGCGGGCCAAAAATGCTATGCCATGTACAATGATCCTCCCAGATCATCACCATGTTCGTATTGTCCCTGCGAACTCACATTCCAGGATGGACAAGTCCACGAAAATGAAACCGAGACGCCTGCTGGAAATAAGATCCGTAACTATAGAATCATCTCGTGCCCGGTCAAGGATGAACATGATGATGTTCAGTTAGTGATCGAGTTGGTCGAAGACACCACGGAGAAAAGATCTTTGTACTCACAATTGTTACAGGCCCAAAAGATGGAAGCAGTGGGGACTTTGGCCGGAGGTGTAGCCCATGATTTCAACAATCTACTCCAGGCTGTATTGGGATATTCCGAATTAATGCTTGACCGCAAAAAGGAAGGCGAATCTGACTACTCAGATCTGCAGAAAATATATGAGGCTGGAAAACGTGGGGCCGACCTGGTTAAGAGTCTGCTGACTTTCAGCAGAAAGGTTGAGACAAAATATGTTCCTGTCGACTTGAATCAGGAAGTAACCTCTGTTCGAGACCTCATGTTTCGCACTATTCCAAGGACCATGAATATTGACTTACATCTCAAAGGGAACCTGAAATCAATCAAAGCGGACCCGTCGCAGATAGGCCAAATCTTACTCAATCTCGGGGTAAACGCCAGGGACGCAATGCCGGATGGCGGGACATTGAGCATTGAAACCGCAAACGTTCAATTAGACGAGGAATATTGCAGCGTATATATTGACACCACACCCGGGCAATACGTCTTGCTGACTGTTTCCGATACTGGCCAAGGGATGGATCAAGAAACACTATCTCATATTTTTGAGCCATTCTACACCACTAAAGAAACCGGCAAAGGGACGGGATTAGGGCTTGCCACTGTTTATGGCATCGTAAAACAGCATTCCGGCCACATCACGTGTCATAGCGAGCCTGCCAAAGGAACCACATTCCGGATCTATTTTCCCGTCATCGAGATCGAAAGAGATTCAGAAGCAGCAACAGGTGAAACACCAATTCTAGGTGGAACTGAGACGATTCTACTCGTTGACGATGATCAGGCCGTGAGGGATCTTGGGACAAACTTTCTCAGTCGGTTCGGATATAACGCCATCACAGCTAATGACGGAAAAGAAGCCTTGGAGATATACCAGAGGGAGGGTGAACGGATATCACTTGTCATTCTGGACCTCAGCATGCCCGAAATGGATGGAAAAAAGTGTTTAAAAGGGCTTCTCCGAGTCAACCCCAATGCAAAGGTTATTATGGCGAGTGGTTATTCTAATGCCGGACTGGGTAGTGGAGCTACGGCCGGAGCAAAGGGGTTCGTCCAAAAACCGTATGACATGAGGCAGCTTCTAACTGCGATTCGTGACATCTTGGATTCGGATTGAGTTATTACCATCGCCTCCCGGAAACCTTAGAGGACTCTTAGAGTTTCTTATCCTGTAGACTGGAGGAAATAAATGGAACGGTTATTTGTTATTATTGGAGCGCTTTCCGCATTTGTTGCCGTCGCCGCTGGAGCCTACGGTTCCCACGGGTTGAAAGGAAAACTTTCGGCGGATATGCTTACCGTCTTCGAGATCGGTGTTCGATACCAGATGTATCACGCCCTGGCCCTTATCGCATCAGGCTTCGCAACCACGCAGTGGCCTGGAAAGTTCGTTACAGCTTCTGGATGGCTTTTTCTGGCCGGAACGATTTTTTTTTCAGGGAGTATTTACCTGCTTTGTCTGACTGGATCAAAGTTGTATGGTCCTATAACTCCTGTTGGAGGGGGAATGTTGATGATTGGCTGGCTGTGTCTGGCCATAGGCGCTTTGAAATAGCGTCAGATTTTTCCTGCAGGGGCCGGTTACTCTCGCCATGAACTGTGGATCCTGCCAATTTTCGTTAAGGAAAATCATTCCTTCGCTCCCCGAGCTTTGAGAAGATTCACCAATTCACCGTTCGCCTTCTTAGACGCCAGATTAAGCGCTGACATGCCCGCATGGTTTTTAGCGTTGACATCGGCCCCGTTATCCATAAGAAACTTTACCAGTTTAAGGTTGCCAGCAGAGGTAGCCAACATAAGCGCTGTCACTCCGTCTTTGTTTTTTGCGTTGGCATCCGCTCCCTTTTCCAGAAGAGACTTTATCACGTCTAGGTTACCATTCCCAACCGCCATCAACAGTGCGGTGAAGCCATTATTGCTCTTATCGTTTACATCCGCTCCTTTATTCAAAAGCAGCTTTACGACCCCAACGGCGCCTTCGTAAGAAGCCATCATCAGCGCCGTCACACCGTTATCAGCCCTAGCGTTTATGTCCGCTCCTTTATCCAGAAGGCTTTTAACTTCGTCCCAATGACCCTGATTAACAGCTCCTACAAATTCCTGATTTATATCAGCCGCCTTAACGACATTTGAAACAGATACAAGAATAAAGACAAATCCAATCACTACAAAAGCCATTAATATTATGGCCATATTCATCTTATGCTTCAGCATTCCGTGTTTCCTCCATTAAATGGGTAGCCTGCGGCAGCGTTATTGTAGTTTTTCATATCGTCAGCCTGACGTCAATTACATTGAATACGGATAGTATTAGATACTCATTGACATGGCCTCTATGTAGACGCGGGCTTTTGTCGGTGTCAATTGCCATGTGTTTGGTTCTATCAAGCATTGTAAGCGTCCGGTATCAATTCCCACTGGTAATCTTCAAGACCTTCGATAGCCCCGGAGATAGACAGAATATCCTCTATCCGTTTAGGAGTTGGAACACGATCCAGAAACTCTTCGCGACTTTGATATGGCCCCAATCTTTGGCGATTAGCCCTAATACGGCGGGCCATAGCAGGCCCAACTCCGTTTATAGCATGCAAAGGGACCCTTATCCCCGTTCGTTCGGCCACATATTCAGAGTCGCTGGAATTAACATGCGGCGGGTATATTGGTATGCCCCTTCTCCGCGCTTCGTTTATTACTGTTGAATGCGGATATGAGCCCACCTGTCCGGCGTTGAGCAGCCCAAGATAGAACGCTTGTGGATAATGAGCTTTCAGATAAGCGCTTTGGTAGGTAATGTGAGCGAATGAAGCGGCGTGGGCCTTACAGAAACCGTAAGAAGCAAAGGCGGAAACGTGTATAAAAACTCCTTCCGCTAGAGATTTGCTATGCCCCTGATCTATTGCGCCTTCAATGAAGCTCTGTTTCAGTAGTTCCATTTTTCTGGATTTTCGATCTTTGGTCATGGCTCTTCGGAAAGCATCGGCTTCGGCGTAAGAAATGCCCGCAAAAAAATGGGCGATTCGTAAAACCTGTTCCTGGAATAGAATTACACCGTAGGTCTCTTTCAAGACTTCTGAAATGGTCTCATGTAAAAAAGGAACGGGCTCTTCCCCGTTTCGCCTCCGAATGTAAACATTCACCATGTCGCCTTCAACCGGCCCTGGTCTGAACAAAGAAACTTCCGCTACTATATCCTTGAACTCGATTGGTTGAAGACACCCTAAAAGGCCACGCTGTCCCGGAGATTCAAGCTGGAAGACTCCGACACTGTGAGTGCTGCAAAGTAGCGAATAAGTCCTTTTGTCATTAAGAGGAATGCGATCAAGATTGATTCTCTTTTCCTCTAATATTTCCAATGCCTTTCTGATCGCCGTGTGCATACGCAAGCCCAGTATGTCAAGCTTGAGAAGGCCCAAAGCTTCAACATCGTCCTTGTCCAGTTGACTTACTGGAACGTCTCTTGGTGATTTACCCACCGGAGTCCACTCCCTGATGTCGCCCGGCGCTATTATTATCCCGCCTAAATGAACGGTGGTCTGAAAAGGAAGGCCTGTAATCCTTGAGGCCAAATCCACAAGCTGAGTTTCCCTTTGAATTGGAGCGCCCCTCAATTCCGGTAATTCCAGCAGGGATAATTTCAGGTCACGACCTCTAAGTGACCAGGGAAGGCACGAAGCAAGACGATTTATGTCATTCAGAGGATAACCCATTGCTCTTGCCGCCAAACGCACGGCGCTCCGGCATTTAAACTTATGGATTGTGCAGACCATAGCAGTCTGTTTTGGAAATAGCCCCAGAACGTAGTTGATAACTTCATCCCTGCGCTCGGAATCGAAGTCTATGTCTATATCCGGCATGTCCCCTCGACCGTCATTGATAAAGCGTTCGAACAACAGATCATGAGCCACGGGATCTACCCCGCCGAGGAGTAAATAGACCACTAAACTGCCTGCGGCCGAACCTCTAACGCTGTGCCGGATGTTCCGGCTTCGTGCAAAGTCCACTACATTCATGACCGTAAGAAAAAAATCGGCCAGTTGAGTTTTGGCTATGGCCTGAAGTTCCCTCTCGACACGGCGGAAATACTCAATCCCAACTGGACTATTAAGCCCGGCCAGTCCTTTGAAAGATAGCTTGGTAAGCTTTTCTGAAGCCTCTTGGGGATTTTGCATGGAAGGTGGATGAAGCTTACCGATCGGCAAGGAAAAACGCTTACACAGTGAAGCGATGTATTGAGTATTTTCAATGGCTGGTCGATAGTTGATCTTACTTTCCATCTTCTCACCGGAAGTTAGGAAGAAACTGTCATTCGGTAGTGGCGCAATTTTTCGGTGATGATGCTTGATCTGAATATCGACCAATATGCGGTGGAGGATATAGTCTTTAGGTGTCAGGAATGTAACTTGATTGGTGGCTACGGTCGGTATGTTCACTGATGATGCAAAACTTATTGCGCATTGTAATAATTGATCATCGGCGCAGTTATTCTGAATGGCTAAGAAAAGCCACTCGGGGTTATTTAAAACGAATTTCAATTCCTGAAGAATAAACTCCGCTTCTTGAACTCTCCCCCTTTTTAGGGCTGCGCTAATCCGAGAACGACTTCCACCGGCTATAGTCACCAGCCCTTTTGAATAATGGCTTAAATCCTGTTTTGTAATGGTCCCGGAATTTGAAGTGGCCGAAACAAGACAGCAAAGGTTCCTGTAAGACTCAAAGCTTGTAGCCAGAAAAGTTGCCTGAGATCCATCCCAAATAGAAAGTTTTGCGCCTACAATTGGCTGAATTCCAAATCTGACCGCTGCCTTATAGAACCTGACAGCGCCATGCAGGGTGTAATCGGTGAGAGCGACAGCCCTTTGTCCCATTGAAGCCACGGCCTCAACCAAATCTTCAGGGGTGAATGTTCCCCAAAGAAATGAGAAAGAGCTAAGAACTTCAAGATGAACGAAATTATCCATATTCATGAAAACATGATCACATCGAATTGACGGTTTGTTTGATCAGGCGCTTAGATCTGAAGCGGGAAGATAAAGGGATCTAAGGATTTGCTCGTATGACGCCGATTAGTTTTCCGAGGATTTTTATCTTTGAGCGATCTTTTCCTTTAAAAATTAATGGCTCATAAAACTCGTTGGCAGGCCGCAATTCTATCTGATCTTTGTCGATCCTGAAGATTTTCAGTGTAGCCTCAGGTTCAATATCTTCTACAATAACCGCAACGATAGAATCATTGTCCGCTTCATGTTGGGGCCGAATTATTACAAGATCTCCATCCTGTATATGAGCTTCGATCATGGAATCGCCTTTAACTCTGAGGGCAAAAGCTTCATGTGAACCAAAGAAAGAGGGATTAATAGGTAATCCTTCCTCTTTATTCTCTTGAGCCAATATGGGGCGTCCTGCGGCGATTTGTCCAAAAAGTGGAATAAAAGGCTGTTTTTTATATGTCG
This sequence comes from uncultured Desulfomonile sp., assembly GCA_903952205.1. Taxonomy (GTDB): domain Bacteria; phylum Desulfobacterota; class Desulfomonilia; order Desulfomonilales; family Desulfomonilaceae; genus CAJBEZ01. The sequence goes on from CAJBEZ010000088.1 coordinate 12,731, forward strand.
GGTCAACAATTTTCCAGGCCCTTTTGCTGCCCGGCGTCCCTTTGATAAATCCCTTGGACTCCAGCGACCGGATATGCTTTATGAGGCTTCCGGTTGAAACAAGCCCCAGCGCCTTGCATATTTCTCTCAAGGATGGAGGAAATCCTTCGCGTTCATGGAAAAGGTTTATGAAGTCGAGAATCTGTTTTTGTCGTATAGTAACAGTCATGTTTGTAGTATAGAAAGTATGCGCTCTCCTTGCAAGAAAAAAATGATAAGCCTTTTTCAAGAGTCCTTTCTTCAGGGTTAAACATAGGTAATAGATGAGATTCATCGGTAGTCCCGTGGTATAGTGACCTCTCAAACCAGTCGGACGGTTGAAGACAAAAACCAGGAGGCAACAATGGAAAATCCGGACCACCTTTACATTCTGTGGACAAACGCTGACCCGATCACAGCAGATAAGATGGTTTTTATGTACGGGTTGAACAGCCTAAAAAAAGGTTGGTGGGAAAATGTTACGCTGATTATTTGGGGGGCTACAGCGAAACTTTCAGCAGAAAATGTCGAGGTTCAAAGGAAAATCAAAGAGCTGTTGTCGGCGGGGGTAGAAATTTCAGCGTGTAAGGCGTGCGCAGACCAACTGGGGGTTACCGAAATTTTAAAAAGTTTGGGAATCGAAGTAATATACTGGGGGCAACCGTTAACAGACCTCATGAAATCCGGAAAAAAGCTACTGACAGTTTAAACGATCGATGTTCAACAACAGAAACAGGGTTTCAGCCCGTTGATTGAATCCAATGGAATTGAAACTGAAATGGATCTGCCGGTAATAATTGGCGATGAATCTTACGTTCCGCGCCATCAGGTGTGTGCGACGGGCTATTTTCCCGAGTAAGTCTCGGGATGTTCCGCACTCAGTCAGTTTGACTACGTTTCTGGAGGGTTTGAGCGGATTTTGTTTTGTGTTTTTTTCATGTTTGTCTCCGGCCGCTTATGGTTCTGGGAAAAGCGTACGCAAATAGACCGTTACTCAATTCTCGAGGCGGAACTGACGAGCATTGGAAGCGCCATCAATGAATAAGAAGTCAGTCATGTCCGGGTTGAATTATCCCGACGGTCCTGGAATTGTTAAAGGATTTGCTGTTGGAACGAATCCTGCTCTAGGATCCACAAAGATCGTGGGAGA
>CAJBEZ010000089.1 GCA_903952205.1 uncultured Desulfomonile sp.
GAGACCAATAGCTTCGGCGTATTTCAGGTAGGTCTCGACTGATGCGATGACAACCCTCGCCTCGATTGAGAGCAGCTCGATACCAACTAATGAGACCTTCACCCACGCGTCGATCACAATACCTTTGTCCAAAATCCTGTCCACAACCTCAGCGAGGCTGGAAGAGTCGGTTGATTTAGCTATCTTGGCCATTTTCGTCCCTCCATTTGTCTGTTTTCGCCTAACGGCTTTTGATGGTTTGGCATGCCTGCGATGTTATTTGCTAGATCCGTGCCATAACGAAGAGAAACCGCCATCATTTCAAAAAGATAGAGCCATGAGATGTCTATTCCAGCGGAAATGGTTGTCTCACTGAGTTCTAAATGACCGCTTGCATGGCGGAAATGGCGTGATTTTGGGTGTCGACAAATCTAAGACGTGTCCCGGCAAGATTTTAACATGGAATCAGATGGTGATATGTGGAGTCAAATCTATGGAACCGTTTCCATTAGTTCTTCTAAAGCCTGGCAACCTAAATATAATGCTCCGCGTTTTGTCTGAGAAAGGCATCAAACACTTTCTATCATACTCATTTCTAATGAGGCTCTTTAGTTCACTGGTCTCAATCTCAGTGTCTTCAATGGGATAGTGAATTACACTGAACCGGGATGCTGAGCAACGACAAATTCCCCCCTCGTCGAGTTGGTACTCGTGCCTCAACCTTTCAAGAGTTCGTTTAGCAGCTTACCGGCCAACCCCTTCTCTCGTATTTTCCTGAGCAGCAGTTCCTGAACTTCTTTGTCTTCGCCCAGTTCTACCATAAGGTTGTCAGGTTCCCGCTCATGGATGGCCGCCTTAAGAGTGTGCTGTTCGGTGGGTAGGGGCGATGAGCAATGTTCCTGGATCTGGCGCAAGAGGATTTCTTCGTTCTGCTGGTTCTCCTGGGGACTTGCCCCGTTGCGGCGTGACTGTGAGAGGAGCACATCCCTGCATGCCTGTATAAAGACGGGGTCCTCAACATAGGCATGCCCAGCTCGCACCCGAAGGATCCTAGAGATCAGGATGGATGGACGGACGCTGGCGCCGCTGCTCTTAATCCCTTCACAGCGAAAGGCCCGGACCACGGCGATTATCCTCTCGACGTCAGCCAGAGGAAGTCCAGAGCGCTCCTGGGTAATGGCTATCTCGGTATCCTGATCGAACCCGCTCAGGTGTATTGTAACCATTCGGTCAAGGAGCGCATCCTGCACACCGTGGCATCCAGCATAGTCGTTGGGATTGCTGGTGAAGATGATTCGGAAATTTGCGTCAACGGGTATATTCTCACCGCGTAGAGGCAGCACCCGCTCCTCCAGGACCGAAAGAAGAACGTTGTTGGCCTCTGGCCGTGAACGCGCGAATTCGTCATAGACGACTGTACTGCCCTTCTTGCACGCTTCGGACAGGGCTCTTCCAACCCACACTGGCTTCACCTCTTCCTCAACTTTAAGCACGGAGTGAACGTACTCGTCATGCAAATAACTTCGCTTGAACCCGCTGTCTCTCCCCACCAGGTCAGATGTGCCCATCTCGTCATCCCCGTGGATCAGCACCACCGGACGACCTAGTTGCTGGGCCACGTGGAGGGCTAAGGTGGTCTTGCCACTCCCCGCCGGACCACACAGGTGAACGTGTAAACCCTCCTGGATGTAGGCCAGAGTGCGATCAACCAATTCCTTGAGAGAAGGCGTTTCCACGAAACGTGAGGATATGGCCGTTCCTCCCTCAGGAGAGGGGACCGCTGACTTACCCTCAGGCTGAGTAACGCTGGGGGTAAAGGTGAAGTTTTTCTTGCAGAAGGGACATGCATAGAGACGTGGACGCCCCAGTTCTACGACAACATCTTTGTTGCACCAGGGACAGCTCTGAGTAAGCTTAGTGGCCATCAGTTTTCTCCTGTTTCACAAGCGTCCAGACACTCCATTCCCGGTGGCCTGCTCAGGGGGAGCACAGCTATAACCTCAGTGCCACCACCTGGAGCGCTCTGGACCACACACTCTCCATTCACAGCCTCGGCATAGTCCCGCATTGTCGCCATCCCAAGTCCACTGGAGGCGCTTTCCAGATCAAAGCCCTGGCCGTCGTCCCGCACCGCGAGACGTAACCAACCTTCTCGAGGTGGGTCAACCCTTACGGTGACCTTGCTGGCCTTTGCATGTTTGACCACGTTGGTCAGAGCTTCTACAGCGATGCGGTACAACGCCAGCACAACCTGTTGCGGAACCAGGCCGCTGTCGGCCTTCTCCTTTCTCAACAGATCCTCATCCAGGTCTATTTCAATGGACACAGCTTCTTTGAACTGGTCACAAAAAGACTGGAAAAACGGAACGAGCCCCTGGGTGAGAATAGAAGGATAGAGCTGCCGGCTCAGAGCGCCTACTTGCTGCTCTATGACCTGGTTCAGTCCTTTGACAACCTCGCTCAACTCCCGAGACGTTTCAGACGCGGATCCCATACCTTCGAGGATTTCTTGCAGGTGGTTCTTCAGGCGCAGGAACTTTTCCCGCACGTCATCCAGTTGAACAGCGATGTCACGGCGAACCAGTTCATGAACCGCAATAAGACGCTGTCGCGAGTGTTCTAGTTGGCACACCTTGGCGAAAGCGACCCCCTGTCGCACCAGCGCCTCTTCCGCCGTTTTGCGAGCTATGGCATAGCGCATGGAACGCGCCAGAATATTGCTATCCACTTGCCCCTTAACCAGATAGTCCTGGGCCCCCTCTTTGAGCGCCTGATCCGCTAACGCTTCGTCCTGTGAGCCGGTTAAAACTACTATCGGGACAGAGGGCGCTTGCGCTCGCGTCAGGACAAGGGTGTCAATGCCATGACTGTCCGGCAGCCCCAGATCCAGAAGGACCACGTGGCAGGTCTCTTTCCACAGGTACTCCAATGCATCGCTGAGCCGCAGGACGTGGCTGATCTGGAACTGCCCTGGAATAGCTTCCTCTAAGCTTTTGTACAGCAGATGGGCTTCACCCCAATTGTCTTCAACCAGCAGAACTTTGGTGGGTTCAGATGACATAACGTCTCCTATGCCGAAGGGAGCTTCAATATGAAGAGCCAGAACCCCTCGATGGAATCAAATTCATAAAACCCGCAAGGTACAAGTGCAAGCTTTCTTTGATTTCCTTGTGAGGTGAAACCCGAGTTCAGGTTTCCCCGCAATAGCCTCAAAGACTAACGGGGCTTCCCCGCCCCGTAAACCGTCGCAATGAACCGATTCAAAGGTAAACGCGCATGGATTAGGTGTCACCTTGCCACGGGTTTTATGGAGTTACGAAAATAGTCTCTGTCCGGTCTGGAATGGCCGTCTCGCTGGATAGAGTCTCCAGATCTCTAACTGCCCGGGTTGCAGGGAGGCAAATCGTTAAGGTGGTCCCATGTCCGGGTTTACGGTAACATGACATGTTACCCTCATGCTGCCTGACAATATCATGCACTGTCGTGAGTCTCATGCCGGCGATCCTGTTAACTTCCTGCGCGCCAGAGGTCGGCTCATAATTATGGGCCTGAAATCTCTTGCTCATCCTCTGGCCCGTGTCTGAAACAGTAAGTAATACATAACTCCCAGGCTTAATTCCTGTGTGCGTCTGGCAATAGTCCTCGTCGAACTCAATATTCTCCGTTTCAATGGTCAGCGTTCCTCCGTTTGGCATCACAGCCCTTGCGTTTGCCCAAAGGTTCATCAGGATTTGCCGTACCTGGGTCTGATCTGCCTGGACTGATCTCAGGTCGCCGCTCAGATGGAGAGCAATATCTAATGTATCCGGAATAGTTCGGGAGAGGAGTTTTTGGATCTTTAGTATCTCATTGTTCAAGTTGGAATGCGATACTTGAGGCACGACCTTTTTGCCAAGGGTAAGTAGCCTCTGGACAAGATCTACGCCTCTGCCGGCGGCCAGGGCGATTTCCTGGAGATCCACATAATCCTGGTCGCCTTGGTTTTTGTGTTGAAGAAGGAGACCGGAATATCCCAGCACTACCTGGAGCACGTTGTTTAGGTCGTGTGCGATGTCGCTGGCTAATGGGTCGAGCCCTTCCAGCGTCTGATCCTGATCCGTGTTTCCGGCCGATTGATCCCCAATCTCTATCGGGGCATTGTAGCCGTCCTCGATTCTCGCTTCACCATTTTTCAATTGCGCTATCCTGTGACGCATCCCGTTCAATTCATCAACAAGCTGGCCCCGGTCTTTTTACGGTCTCCCTCAAGGCAGACTCCTCCTAAGAGGGAGCCACGAATGCCAGAAGCAGTAATTTCAGCGCTAAAGATCCAGCATTGTTTAATGGACTGAAGCAGGGGAACTGTTAACCCCAAAACCACGAGTTTCTCCACAAATTGATGTGAGACACAATAAACTGGTAATGAACCTTATCAATGACATAAAGAAGCTCAAGATTTTTATTCATAAAGTGAGGCGCATTTAGCGAACAGAAACAGATAATCCGATGGTCTTGGCTTTTGTTCCGCTTCCAAACGGAGCTTCTTTTCCTGTTCCACCTTAGTCAGCGGTTCAGCGATCAACGCTGCTTTGCGCCCTTGGGGCGGCCCGCCCAGACTGCTCTGGCTCCCGCTAAATCATCGGCGTTAGCTTTCCTTATTATGCCGACACTGTTTTCCAGCTTGCTTACGAATTGTTTCCTGTCCGCCTTAGTTACCTTGGCCATTTTTGTATGTTCGGCCCTGAACCCGTCCATCATCACCTTTGTTTCTTTTTTTCCGGCGTTGACGAACCGGGTAACGTCACCAACGAAAATGGCGTTCTCTCGCTTCGTGGCCTCGCCCATAGCCTTTCGGACCTTCTTGTAACCGGTCAGGAGACCTGACACATGGCTGGCCACGTCTGAAACGAACTCAACGTTTGCCTTTTTAGTGTTGGTGGCCATTTCCGCATGGGCTTTATCAAAGGCATTCAGGAGACCGCTAACTTCCGCTTCCAGGCCTGACACGAATTCTACTCGATCAGCCTTGGTCCGAACCGCCATATCGTTTTGGTCTTTCCGGAACCCCTCTCTCATTTTAGAAACCCCAGTTTTCATTTCCCTGGTTTCTTTATCGAGTTGAGACCCAAAAACCTTACGGGAGTCCCGCAAGGTTTCAATCTCTACGCACAGTCTGGTAATGTCGTCAGTCAGATCACCCATTATTCCTCAGTTTTCTCTCCGTGATGTGTAGCGAGGCGTCATCTCGCACATCCGGCGCAGGTCCGTTTCATAATAAACCCGCTACTGACTTTCTAACCTATTCCTGTTTGGATTAGGCTGATCACCAGTAATGGATTTCTCCGGACCCAAAAGCTATGGGGAGAGGATCTAGTGTAACTCACCCCATAGCCGTTGGGATTCTAGAGGCAGACGCCTCACGCAGGAGCGGCGGCGCTGGCTGTGAGACCAATAGCTTCGGCGTATTTCAGGTAGGTCTCGACTGATGCGATGACAACCCTCGCCTCGATTGAGAGCAGCTCGA
>CAJBEZ010000090.1 GCA_903952205.1 uncultured Desulfomonile sp.
ATATGTGGGATTCAAATTACAATATTCTTCGAGCCGAATTGGACAACACTCTCAAATTTGACCCACTGGGTCCGCAAGCTTATAAACGGACGCGAACCAAATCTAATCCTGTTCACCTGAACAAGTTGAGGCGCATTCCGCAAGGTTTTTCAATTTTTCTTTTAACATAACGATAGGACTTCTGTATTTGATTGCGTTGAATGGAACCTCATTCAACGAGTGGTTTAATTCGTAAATGTTCGTTTTTGCCAAACCTCCTTCGGCGACAATCCGATGTTCAATTTGAAATCTCTGGTCATTCATTGAGCCAATCACTCTGCGATTATTCGATTTCTGGTATTTTATGTTCAGGCATTCAGATAGAACGGCTTCGATCTAAGCTTGGGGAATGTTCTCATACAGTAAATTCTTGAACAGATGTTCCCCAATCACGAAATCAAATGATTCAAAATCTGGTTTTAGGAGGCCGGGATGAATACTGCGAATAGTGTCGTGTCGTTTGTTATCAGCACGCACTTGCGCCTTTCGATACGAAAAACATTGGCGTGCCAACTCCAGAAAGGATCATTCTCGAATTCTTCCGGTATTGGTCTTATTTTTAATTCCGCCAAAAACTTCTGGGTACAGCGAATTATCATCTCGACCTTCTTTCTCTTTGCGACTTGGCGTTCCGATGTTTTCCCTTGAGGCGTTGACACTCGTATTCTACCAATTCAAAATCGCAGCCATTAAACTTTCCAGAAGTTCAAGATGAAGGAAAATATATGATGTTTCATCTTCATTTGGACAAATTTGAGATTAAAAGTGTTAGGATTGACAATCGGACTTGTATCGGAAGTATTCTAGACCACAGGAGGGCGGACAATGACGGAACAATGGACAAGAGAAAAAGTCCTTGAACTCGGTCGGGCCTTCTGGTTAAACAGAACCTTGCTGACCGCTGCGGAGTTGAACCTGTTTTCCAAGTTGAACCGCGGCCCAAAATCCGTAGATGAGCTTTGTCAGTCGGAAGGATGGAATTTACGTGGGCTAACCATTCTTCTGGACGCTCTTACGGCGTTGGGTATGATATCTAAAACAGAGGACGGCCATTATAGAACTGAGGGGTCTTTAGCAGACTTGTTATCAGATAGCGGGGATGATTCTGTGCTGCCCATGCTACTGCATATGGCTCATGTCTGGAAAAGCTGGTCCGATTTGACTGAGATTGTCAGGGGAAGCGAAATCCTCTATGGCGCCGGTAATCATACGTGGTCCGAAGAAGAGATAGAAGCGTTTATAGGAGGCATGGATGTAATAGCCCGCAAGATGGCGGACACTGTTGTCGCCGACTTGGTAGACTTGACCCAATTCCAGAGGTTGCTTGATCTTGGAGGTGGTCCGGGCACATACACCGCTGCTTTCCTCAATAGATACCCACGTATGACGGCGACCCTCTTCGATCGTCCACAGGTTGTAGATCTAGCAAAGAAAAGGCTTAAAGAAAAAGGTCTCATCAATCGGGTACGGATTGTAGAAGGGGATTTCAATGCGATCGTCCTCCCTAGCGGTCACGATCTGGTTTGGGGTTCAGCCATAATCCACAGCAACAGCCGAAATGAAAACCGGGAACTTTTTCGAAAGATTTTCGCCTGTTTAGATCCTGGAGGAAGAGTATTATTAAGAGATCATTTTCTGGATGATACTCGAACTTCTCCCGTTGATGGAGCTATCTTCGCTGTAAATATGCTGGCGGCAACCAAGGCAGGAAACAGTTACACTTTTAATGAGGTGAAGGAAGATTTGGAGGCTACCGGATTTCACGACATCAAAATGATTCGGAGTGGGGCCAGGATGGATCAGATAGTTTCCGGAGCAAAGTAAACCGATTGGGTGGCTGTATCAACTGAAATAGGCTTTGGTTCATTCATTCACATTGAAAACTGTCGACAAATTGTAAATGTCCACGATTAAATTGCTTTTTGCTAAACAATATTAATGCTACCATTAGAAAAATCTCATTCATCGGAGGTCGCCATGAAAGCTAGGCGTTTAATCGGTTTGTTCATAGCCATCATTTTTGTTCTGACAACTGTGGTTGCTTTCGCCGCTGGAGACAGCTACGTCGTAATCAAGAACAAAAACGGAGACTGCAGTGTGATCAAGGCCCAGGAAAAAACACCCAAAACAATAGCAGGGCCATTCAAGACAAAAGAAGAGGCGCAGAAAGCCAAAGAGAAAGAATGTTCAAAGAAATCG
>CAJBEZ010000091.1 GCA_903952205.1 uncultured Desulfomonile sp.
ATATGTGGGATTCAAATTACAATATTCTTCGAGCCGAATTGGACAACACTCTCAAATTTGACCCACTGGGTCCGCAAGCTTATAAACGGACGCGAACCAAATCTAATCCTGTTCACCTGAACAAGTTGAGGCGCATTCCGCTAGGTTTTTCAATTTTTCTTTTAACATTACTATAGGACTTCTGTATTTGATTGCGTTGAATCGAACCTCATTCAACGAGTGGTCTAATTCGAAAATATTCGTTCTTGCCAAATCTCCTTCGGATGATATCAGATATTCAAATTGAAGTTTCTGGACATTCATTGAGCCAAGGACGCTTCGATTATAATGTTGCCAACCTCTTCTAAGTAATTTAAGCTAAACTCAGCTTATAACTTTTCTATATAGTTAGAAACAAAAAGTCCATCATCGGACAAGTTTCCAAATATGAACCATCAACCCGGACAGTGGTCCACATTTCAACAACAGTTGTAATGAGCCGATTTTTGTTTGGGATTGATTAAGGGGCCACTACACACAAAAAATCGACGGTTCGTTATACTTTTACCGGATGGCTGACACTGTAGAATTCACACTCTACCTCCCCCCTCATGTACAGTCCCCCTCCAGGAGGAGCCTTCCATGCAAGACCAGGAAAAGACCAAAGACCAGCTTATTGATGAATTGAACGATATGCGCCAGAGGGTAGCGGAATTCGAGACTGGTCAAAAGTCATTGAATGAAAATCAATCAAGATATCGCGAAATCATCGACAAGACCAGCGAAGCTATTTTCGTAATTCAAGAGGGATGGATCAAGTTCGCAAACGAGAAGTCTGCAGAATTCGTCGGATATTCGATGAAAGAAATCTTAGCCTCTAATGCAATAGAGGCCTTTGTTCACCCGGATGATCGGGAAATGGTCGCTCAACATCATGCAAGTCGACTACGGGAGGACGAAGAATTCTACCAGTATGATTTCAGAGTTGTTCTTAAAGCCGGCAACGTCAGGTGGGTAAAGGTGACTTCATCCTCAATAATGTGGGAGGGGAAACCGGCGGTACTTTCTATTTTGGACGACATCACCGAGCGTAAGCGTATAGAGGAAGCTCTACTCAAGACCCGACAAGAATGGGAGGATATCTTCCAATCCATCGGTCATTCCACCATTATCATGGACAAGGGACATCGCATTTTGGCTGCCAACAAGGCTACCATTTTGTCCACCGGCAAATCTCTGGACGAATTGCTTGTCTCCAGATGCTATGAGATCTTCCACAATGGTTGCGAGCCGCCTCAGGTTTGTCCCATGGACACACTTCTAAAATCAAATTCTATAAAGCCCGTGGAAATGGAGATTGAGGCTCTTGGTGGCCACTTCCTTGTCTCCTGCACCCCCGTCCTCGACAAGGACGGTACAATCGAAAAGATTATCCATATCGCCACAAACATTACTGAACGGAAGAGGGCTGAAGATGAGGTGCGCAATAATGAAGCTCGTTTGGAACAGATTGTTGACATCCTCCACTACAAAGCCGATTCGGTCCAGGACTTCCTGAACAATGCCCTTGACGAGGCTCTAGAACTTACTCACAGCGAGATTGGGTACATTTTCCATTATAACGAAGACATCGAAGAGTTTGAGTTGCATACCTGGTCGAAAGACGCGATGAAACAATGTTCAATACTAAAACCTCAGACAGTGTATCAGCTCAAGGCGACAGGAATATGGGGAGAGGCGGTTCGTCAGGGTAAACCGATTTTGGTGAACGATTTCCAATCTCCTCACCCACTGAAAAAGGGTTACCCTGACGGGCATCCACGATTACGCAGATATCTTACGCTTCCGGTCTTCAGCGCTGATCGGATTGTGGCGGTGGTCGGTGTAGCGAACAAGGAATCTGATTACACTCAGGCTGACACATTGCAACTTACCCTGCTGATGGATTCGGTTTGGAAGGGTGTGGACCGTTTGCAAGCCGAGGAGCAACTGAGGGAAAGTGAAGCCACTCTCAAAACTGTGCTTCAGTCGGCTCCGATAGGCATAGGGTTGGTCACCAACCGGATTTTTGGCTGGACAAATGAGTCATTGTCAAAGATGACGGGGTATTCTGCCGCTGATCTGCTTGGGCGAAGCGCCAGGATACTTTACGAAAATGATGACGAGTTTGTTCGTGTCGGAACGGTTAAATATGGACAGATCAACGCAGGGGGCGCTGGGTCGGTAGAAACTCGTTGGAAGCGCAAGGACGGCTCAGTAATTGACATTCTTCTAAGTTCTTCAGCGATTGCGCCAGAGGATTTGTCTAGGGGAGTTGTCTTTTCTGCAATTGATATCACTGAACGCAGACGTTCTGAACAAGACCTTAGAGAAGCCGAAGAACGGATGCGCCTTCTGTTAAAGTCAGCGCCCATCGCGATCAGAATTGCCACACAGGGTAGGTATTCCTATGTAAACCCGGCATTCTTAAACATGTTTGGTTATAGTTGTTTGGAAGAGATTGATGGACTTCCGGTAGAAGCCTTGTATGTTGAAGAAGACAGGCGTCTGATCTGGGAAAGGAACGCAATCAGAGCTAAAGGCCTTACTGTGGATCCTCACTACCATGTGACTGGAATCAGGAAAGACGGCGCTCATATTGATTTGGAGGCTTGGGGCAGCGAAATTTCGTATCAGGGGAAGCGTTCCACCCTTAGGTTTCTCATTGACGTTACCGAGGCAAACTCTCTGCGGGCTCAGCTTCTCCAGGCCCAAAAAATGGAAGCGGTGGGGACTTTGGCGGGAGGCGTCGCACACGATTTCAACAACCTTCTCCAGTCGGTATTGGGATATTCCGAGGCGATGCTCCAACGTAAGAAGGAAGGTGAACGTGACTACGCTGATCTGCAGAAAATATATCAGGCGGGAAAGCGAGGGGCCGATCTGGTTGAGAGCCTACTGACTTTCAGCCGAAAGCTTGAGACAAAATGTGTTCCTGTCAACTTGAACCAGGAAATAACCCAGGTGCAACAACTTCTTTCCCGCACGATCCCAAAGACCATAAAAATCGTTCTACGTCTGAGTGGGGACCTGGAATCAATCAATGCTGATCCATCTCAGATAAGCCAAGTCTTGATGAATCTTGGGGTGAACGCCAGGGATGCGATGCCGAATGGTGGAATATTGACCATTGAGACGGCCAAAGTTCAATTAGACAACGAATATTGCAGCTCACATCTTGAGGCTATGCCTGGCGGTTATGTTTTACTGACTGTTTCGGATACCGGTCATGGAATGGACAAGAAAACACGGGCTCACATCTTTGAGCCGTTCTTCAGTACGAAAGACGTGGGAAAGGGTACCGGTTTAGGCCTTGCGACAGTCTATGGCATCGTGAAACAGCATGACGGGCACATAATATGTGACAGTGAGCCTGGACATGGGACTACATTTAAGGTTTACCTTCCCGCAATTCAGACACAAAAGCATTTAGAAACTCCAAAACTTGAGACAACTATCCCAGGTGGAACAGAGACAGTTCTCTTGGTGGATGATGATGGCGACATAAGAGAGTTAGGGGCTTTACTTCTTAACGAATTTGGCTATAAGGTCATCACGGCCGGCAACGGAAAAGAGGCCTTGGAGATGTACCAAACTGAGGGCGCCAGTATCTCACTGATCATTATGGACCTAATCATGCCGGAGATGGATGGCAGGCAGTGTCTATGTGAGATTCTCCGGATCGACCCTACTGTAAAGGTTCTTATAGCGAGCGGTTATTCCGAGAGTGGATCGGCTAGTGGCGCCACGGTAGACGGAGCAAAGGGATTCGTTCAAAAACCGTATAACATGAGACAACTTTTGACCGCGGTTCGTGAGATCCTTGACAACGATCTCCTTGGACCTGTTAATACCGCTGATGGGTCATAGGCAATAGGGCATGGCCCCTAACTCAAGAGTCCTTATCGTTAGGCGAAATACGCAGAGCCGGTCGGCTTATTTGGTTCGTGATGAAATAGCCTCAGATTGACCTTAAAGGTTAATTGCGGACAAATCGATAATTCAGGAAAACGTTTTCTATCCCCAAGATCCAAATCACACTATTTTGTCGCTCCTTCGTTGAAAATCTCCCTGAAGAATTGTCTCATGGCTTCCCAGGAGCGTCTGTCAGCTTTTTCATTATATGCGTTTCCTTTGGATTTGTCGGTTCCAGCCTTCTGTTGTGTGAACGAGTGAACAGCGTCGCCGTAGTATACCATTTGCCAGTCAACGTTGCCTTTCCTTAACTCCTCCTGAAATTCTGCGATGTCCCCTGGTTGAACAAAAGGATCATCTGCTCCATGCAATACGAGAACTTTGCCTCTTATATTCCTCCCATCCGCGGGAGAAGGACTGTCCAGGCCGCCGTGAAAGCTGACTACACCTAAGACTGGGGCCCCGCTTCGAGCAAGCTCCAGCGCTGTAGTGCCACCGAAACAGTAACCAATTGCTGCGATGCGACTCTGGTCAACATTCGGGTTTTTCATAAGTTCTGCGAGTCCTGCAAAGACCCTTTCCCGAAGCAATTTCCTGTCCGTCTTATATTTTGTCGCTTCAGCGGCAGCCTCTTGATTATTCGAGGGCCGGACTCCTTTGCCGTAAATGTCAGCGACAACCGCAACGTACCCAATCTCCGCTAGTTTGTCGGCGATTTTCTTATAAGGTTCACTCACGCCCATCCAATCAGGAATTACCAGCACACCCGGCCGTTTTCCATTCAGGTCCGTTTTCTCCGCCACATAGCCTTCGAGAGTTGTTCCTCTCTCTGTGTATTCCACCACACTGGTCTGGATTTGAGCGCACACCATAACAGGCCACAGGATAATTCCCACTAAAAATAGAGCTGTTCTCATGTTCTACTCCTTGAATTCGAGCAGTTCTCAAACCTTACGGCTATGGCAACTTTTGATGCAACCAGTCGGCAGTGGATTCAACTGCGGATGTCAACCTATATTGACAAATTTGCTCCGAAACCCCTCGTAAAGATGTTATGGATTTATTTTGTCAGGCGCCCTTTGAGGTCTCGGTCATGAAAGAACTTCCCCTTGAACAGCTAGACGAACTAAAGTCGGTCATCTTTACTTATGTCGTATTGGCTCCGCTCTTAGCGGCTCTGTTCGCGGACAAGATCGACAACATTTTTGTTGTTTGCCTATTGTTTGTGGGATTCGTGGGGACGGTTTTCGTATATTTGAGGAACAGACTCAGGCAACTGGAAGAATCGCTCAAAGAGCAGGAGCGGAGGCTCATGGAACTGGAGGGCGTGAACGACGTGAAATCAGATAACTCCGGACCTAATCAGTAACGCTACCCTAAAATCAATAGCCTAACACGATTAAATTGCTTTTTGCTAAACACGATTAATGCTACCATTAGAAAAATCTCATTCATCGGAGGGTACCATGAAAGCTAGACGTTTAATCGGTTTATTCATAGCCATCATTTTTGTTCTGACAACCGTTGTTGCTTTCGCCGCCGGAGATAGCTACGTCGTAATCAAGAACAAAAACGGAGACTGCAGTGTGATCAAGGCCCAGGAAAAAACACCCAAAACAATAGCAGGGCCATTCAAGACAAAAGAAGAGGCGCAGAAAGCCAAAGAGAAAGAATGTTCAAAGAAATCG
>CAJBEZ010000092.1 GCA_903952205.1 uncultured Desulfomonile sp.
TGCGTCGTCAGCAAAATCAGCCTTTCCTCCTGCCGCCCTTACCTTTTCTTTCAGTTTATCCCTGTAGTCGACAGCTTTCCTGATGAGAAGCAAGAATCTATCATCATCAAAATCTACATTTGTTAGAGTTGAAAAAAGAGCCTCATTGATGAACACGCCGATTTCCCTGTCAACAACGCCAACTTTTGCGGCTTCCACTGTAAATAGGGCCAGTCCTTTAATCGCATGCATCAGAAGATCCTGAAGAGCAGCGGTTTCCGGCTGTTTTCCACATACGCCGACTCTAGTGCATCCTGTTCCGCCGGCGGCTTGTTCACACTGATAACAAAACATTTTCTCAGCCATTTCATCCTCCTGGTTTTTTGAGTTCCCACTTACCTGGGTGACATAGGTTTCGGCAGCTTGGTTCTTATGAATACAATATGGGGCTTAAAAGGGATCAAGACCTTGACTTAAGTCAAGACCAACAGGTTTTTTTCGACAGTGGAAATTTTCTGTCATGGATTACATGGAAATAAAAAGTTGACAGAACTGATTAGAAGCATGCCATGGGCCGTTCCTGAGTTCTTTAAGACACCAAAACCCCGGAGAGTTTAATCCGCCTAAAGTTCATCCGAAAAAGCGCGCTCTATTTAAAGGCAATATTAAAGCTAATGAATTTAGGAATTAACGTGAAGAATTATCTGCTCAAGTTCTCCGATACCTACTCTTTCCAGGATTTCACCAAAGCGCTCACCCTTTAAACTTTCTTTCATGTAAAAATCGAGAAACTTGTCGACAACATCAAGTATATTCTGTTCAGATAATACACCACCAACTTCAGTGGCCAGTCGTGGGTGTCTCCCCAACTTTCCACCAATCATGATTCGATATCCTTCCAAGGCGCGTTTGAGCGAATCGGTGGGACAAACTTTTACGCAATTGCCGCAGTACAAGCACTTATCCATGTTAAGTTCCGGTCTGATCATATCATCGGTCAGCGTGATGGCGTTTTCCATGCAGATTTCAGAACAAACTCCACAATGGCTGCATTCGGAGTCGCTAAAACTTGGAACAACCGCCGCAATTATGCCGAGATCACATACCTGAGGCCTAGAACAGGCGTTGGGACAGTCCGAGATTGAAACCCTGAATTCGTGATGAAATTTAAGAGGGCCTTTGACAACTGCTTTAAGGAATGTTTTTATATCTTTTTTCTTCAATATCTGCTCTACCATATCAGGAAAACCATTGCTGGAGGGGATACGGTTGGGGCAACCGCTAGAGCCGAAACAGTTTTCGAGTTGATAACCCTTGATCTCATCTTCCATGTTTTTGAGGAAATTCTGCCGGCATGTTCTCACAAGATCTAACGAGACTTCAGTTGCCATTTGTCTCGCGGCTTCTTCTTCGACCTTTCTGCGGACTCTTCCCCTCACAAAGAACGGTACCTTCGAAAGCGCTTCTTCGGCCTTCTTACTCCAACGCATGGGAAAAACTCCAAATCAGATAAGAGTGTCTTGCATCCACTACTATTTTAGTTTTACTTAATATCATTGTCCAGTTTAGACCACTTTAGGCTGCAAAAAGCCGAAACCGAGGAAAACATGTTGGATCCTGTCAAGGCCTTTCAAAAGATCCCTCTCTTCGAAGGTCTTCCAGACACCCAGTTATTGGATCTGGCCTCAATAGCCGTGGAAAAGTCCTACAAGAAAGGCTCTACAATCTTTTCTGAAGGAGACGTCGGCAATGGATTTTATGTAGTGAAAGATGGGAGAGTGAAAATCTTCAAGATTTCTAGCGAGGGCAAAGAACAGATTCTACATGTGTTTGATTCAGGGGAACCTTTTGGGGAAGCGCCAGTGTTCGAAGGCCGAAAATTTCCGGCTCACGCTGAAGCCCTCGTTGAGAGTGTCTGCATATTCTTTCCGAGAAATGCGTTTTTTGAGTTGATCAGTAAGAATCCCTCTCTTGCAATGAATATGCTTGGTGTTCTATCCAGGCGTCTCAGGAGATTTACGGCATTAGTTGATGATCTATCGCTCAAAGAGGTTCCGGGCAGGTTAGCCGCCTACCTTATTTACTTAAGCGAAACTGGACATCATCCCACAGAACTTTCTCTTGATGTTGGAAAAGCTCAATTAGCAGGAATGCTGGGAACAATTCCCGAAACGTTGTCCAGAATTCTTGGAAGACTTGTAAAACTGGGATACATAAAAGTACTGGGCCCAAAAATCAGGATCATCAATCGAGAAGGACTGCAGGAATTGGCTGATGGTTCGAGGCGTCTTTGAAATTTTGTTTGGTATGAACAGAGATATCGGACATCAACCAATACACCGCAATAAGCGGCCTACCGTTCACAATAAGGAGAACTGACCTGAGAGCTATTTCCTCGTATGAAACCAATCTGTGTGATTTATACAACAGTTACAATAAAAGAGAGTTTGTGCATCCTGATCCATTGGAATTTCTATATAACTACGACGATCCTCAGGACCGAGAACTGGTAGGTTTGATAGCTTCATGTTTTGCGTATGGAAGTGTATGGCAAATAATAAAGACTGTTCACAAAATTCTCGAACAGATCGGTTCTCCACGTCGATTTATTGCGCAAGTGTCGCCCCATGTTCTCCAAAATATCTTCAGGGATTTCAAGTATCGTTTCACTACTGGCGACGAGCTTGGTAAGCTGATCCTGGGAATGAAAAGGGTGATTTCAGATTACGGGTCACTCCAGGCTTGTTTTCTCGAGGGATATTCCCCGATGGACGACAACGTGATTGGCGGGCTTTCATTTCTGGTTCATGAATTGTCATCTGTTTTTGACGGCCGCCCGCGAAGTCTGTTGCCTAGTCCCAATGCTGGAAGCGCCTGTAAGAGATTAAACCTTTTTCTACGATGGATGGTTCGCAAGGACGATGTTGATCCTGGGGGATGGGACAATGTGCTTCCATCCAAGCTGATTATTCCGATGGATGTGCACATGGGGAGAATATGCAGGAGCCTGAAGCTAACATCGCGAAATCAGTCTGATCTGAAGGCGGCCCTGGAGGTCACTGACGCTTTCAGAAGAATCGAGCCGGAAGACCCTGTTCGTTATGATTTTTGTCTAACTAGGTTGGGTATAAGGGATGATTTGTCTCCTGATGTTTTCCTGCAAGGTTGTGGTGTCAAAACGCCCGGATGAAAGACTCCATGACGGTGTTTGCAAAGTCACCTGTTCAAACGTCAATAAGTATCAGTTCCCAAGAACTACCTTCTGCCCTTCTTTGATTCCATGTTTCTTGCAAAAACCCGCGTGGACCTCCAGGCAATATCTTACTGGAAGCATCGATGGATATATTGAACCGGAGTCAGGTTGAATATCCTCATAGATCAATTTGATCACGCTGTTTGAATCGATCCACAATGCGTCAATCGGAAATTTCATTCCTTGCATATGTATGGCGAATAACCCTGGCCTTATGAAATCAAGCAACATTCCCTGATCATAGCCAATTTGCCCCCAACCGAGCAACCCTTGAATCCTGGTTGAATCCTTGTTGGCAACGGTCGCCAAGATTGTCTTTAGGCCAAGAGTCACGCTAATCTGGTCACTGGAAATGGCCAAGGTTTTGTATTTTCCATTCCCTTGATTTTGTTCGGCTCGCACAACGGAGATGTTTGACAAGGTTGACAACAATACCACTAACAGAATGAAACAAGGAATCGCCCCAAGAAAACTTTTGATCATGATCAACCTCTATGGGTTGCAAGATTCTCAAGAAATTGGTCAGGAAATCTTGCGCTTCTGTCATCCTCGTTATATAGAAGAAAACATCATTGGACAACATTATAGAAGGTGTCAAATTGCTTAGTGCGCCGACCGGCGTTGAGACTTGTGTCAACTGTTGAAGCTCAAAGTTTCTAGATTGGACGAGGTGATGCATGGCTGTAAATCCGAAGCTTCTTGAGATACTTGTTTGTCCTAAGTGCAAGGGTGACTTGCTCTTGACGGAAAACTCCGATGGTCTTATCTGTGAAGCCTGCCGATTGAAATATGAGATTAAGGACGACATACCGATCATGTTAATTGACGAGGCCATACCTTTGGATTCCAGAGATTAACGATTATATCGGCTCGCTCAGACGGTAAATCTGATTTTACTATGTTGGGAAAGGCGCCCGCATGCGCTTATGTATGACATTTATGGAAACACATCATGAGGGGAGCTAGGAATGTTCAATCAACTCCTGCCAGGATAGTTGTCCGGGGAGTCAACTGGGTTGGCGACACGATTATGGCTCTTCCGGCCACACGAGCGTTGAGGAGGATATTTCCATCCGCTCACATCGCTTTCTGGGTCCCCTCAGGTCTTGAATCATTGCTCCGGATAACGGGTATGCCCGATGAAATAATATCGTTTGGTAAAGATCAGGGTGGGGCGTTTAAGAGATCACTTCTCATGAAGGATCGCCTAAAGCAAGGTCACTTTGATTTGGCTATTTTGTTTCAAAATGCATTTGAGTCGGCATTCACGGCGTGGATTGCCGGAATAAAACTTAGGGCGGGTTTTTCTACGGACTTGCGAGGGCCTTTTCTCAATATCAAGGTCCCTTTGCATTCCTCTGTTCTCAAGCGCCACCAGGTGTATTATTACCTTGAAATAGCGCAGCATCTCGACAATTTGTTTAAATTGGGCCGCTACAATAGTCTAATTAAACCGGATTGCTTGCTCAGGCCAAGTCCACGCGAACTTGTGGTGGCTAGAAGACTTCTTGTGAAGGAAGGAATCAATTCGGAAGTGTCTATGATATGCCTGTGTCCTGGATCGGTGAATTCCGAAGCCAAGAGGTGGCCCGCCGAATATTTTGCCGACCTTGCCGATCTTCTTGTTGACGAAACTGGATCACAGATTATTTTCCTGGGCGCTATTCAGGAAGAAGACTTGATTGACGGCATAATTGGCCGGATGAAGAAAAGCAACGCGTTCAACTTTGCCGCAAAGTCCGACCTTGTGTCATCTCTCGGGATCATGAATCTTAGCGACATGGTTATTTCCAATGACACAGGAAGCGCACATCTGGCGGCTGCCGCCGGAACAAAAGTACTGACAATTTTTGGGCCTACTGTAGCGGGAGAGACAGCGCCTTTCGGTAACAACACGTTTATCATTCAAGGCAAGGCCTCTTGCGCTCCATGCAGGGAGCATCAGTGCCGGACACCAGGTCACCCGTGCATGAGGAAGCTCACTCCACTGATGGTGGCCGGAAAAGCTCTGGAAATCATGGCTTTACCCTATGAAAAAAAATGATCCGTTTGTAAGCGTCATCATACCTACCTATAATCGAGTCGAGTTGCTCAAACAAACGGTGGAATCTGTTAGATGTCAAACCTGCAGCGACTATGAAATCATTGTTGTGAATGACGGTTCAACCGATGGCACTGCAGAGTGGCTTCAAGAACAGGTGGACATCATCAAAGTCAATCAGCCTAACTCGGGCATTGCCGCCTCGCGCAATAAAGGAGTGTCTGTCGGTCGGGGGGAGTGGATGGCTTTTTTGGATCATGACGACATTTGGGATCATGACAAGCTTCGGATCCAAACCGATTTCATCAGGTCAAATCCTGAAATAGCAATGGTTGCAGCTAGGCACGTTCGTATTGGCTCACGTGTGGAGAGAAGCGAGTCAAACAAATGGATAAAAGGTGATCTTTTTTCGAAGGTCTACTCAGAAAGTTTCATTCACACGTCGTCTGTTATGATCAGAAGGGATGCCCTTGAAAAGATCGGGGGTTTCCCAACCAAGTACAGATTTGCGGATGAATTTGACGTGTGGCTCAAAATTTCAAGTGATTTCCCAATAGCTTTTGTTAATAGTCCACTCGTGTTTATAAGATTTTATGATTCCAACACCAGCCACAACCGTATAGGGGTCAGGTCGGACACCTATGATATATTATTGAATAATTACGATTCAGGCCGGATTCCGAGAGACATGTATCTGAGAACACTGTCTGATCATGATATTTCGTTTGGACGGGCGTATATAGGCCTCGGAGATTTGGATAATGCCTTGAAATGGTTTCACAGCGCTGTCGAAAGGACTCCCTTAAGACCGAGAGCATGGCGTTATTACGTCCGTTACAGATTGTTGGATGTTATGAAAAAAATGTGGTCCACATCTGGAAATGCTTAATAGTGGTTCCCTAAATGAGTATTCATGCCGGCGTCGCAAAGATGGTTTCGATATACAAATTGGTCGACATTCGCAATCCATCATTGATTTGCCTGTCCATGAGATCGAATCCATAGCGTTCAAAGCTATAGAAGAGCACAGACGCCACATTGAACTGGGTTCGAAAAGAGTCAAAAAAAATTCTCCGGAGACAGCCGTTTCAATTATTTCGATATCTGGTTTTGCTCCATTATGCGTAAAACATTTCAAGAACCGCGGATATGGATACTCATTCAAGGGAGCCTTTCGACCGACTCATGGAGCGAGAGCCATCCACTGTGGGACACGTCTTTTTGACGCCGGTCTTACGTCCGCTGTTCCAATTGCCCTGGTTCAGAAGTCCAAATGGGGATTTGTTACCGAAGAATGGCTTGTTATGGCCGCTGTGCAGGATGCAATCGAGTTGGACAGATACCTTGTGGGACGGGTCAGGTCAAAATGGCCGGATGACGAAAAGCATGTATTTGTCAAATTATTTGCGAATTTTTTGGGAAAGCTTCACCAGTGTGGAGCGTTCCATACAGATCTCAAGACCTGTAACATTTTTGTAACCAGTGTGAATTTGTCCGACCGGTCAGCGTCACAAAACGGTAATAATGCCAATCCACTGAGCTTTTCTCTGATTGACTATGATGACGTGCGCTATTACAGGTACGGGGTGAGTTTAAAGAATAGAGCGAAAAACTTTGCTCAGCTTTTTCTGTCGACCCCGTCAGATATAAATTTGAACGATAGATCAACATTCCTAAAAATCTATCTGAATGCTTCTGATAAGAGTGAAGATTACGGTGTGAAGTTGGTGAAAGCCGCCCGGAAAAGAATAGAAGGGAAATCTCTACTATATGTGGGGCCGGAAGGCGACATCAGCGAAAACTGGCATAAGGGAAGACTGGGAGATTGTTACCATAATGGTTTAGAAAAAAGTAGAGACGAGGGAGATTAATGATGGTTAAGAAAATCATAATGGTCTTTCTGGTGTTATTTGCGATCTATGGAACAGGAAATCACGAGTTAGTCAATGGCCAAGAGCCTGAAGAGCGGCCTGGATCTGGTGCGTCCGTCGGGCAAACGCCTGTGAACCCAGACCAATCAAAGGACTCCAAGTCCGCCAAACCGGAGGTTCGTCCCGGTGATGAGGTCCTTGCTCTCAAGGAAAAGATCCTGGAATTCCAAAACAATTCGGATCTTGGTTTTGTAAAGGTAGTCGCATGCAATTCAGCGGAAGGGTATGGGATCTATTCACCACTTGAACCCAATCACCCCGGCACGAAGGTCATTTTCTACGTTGAACCGGCGAATTACGGGGTCCTCAGAAGTGAGGGAAGGTTCATAATAGATTGCGCTGTAGATTTGTTTATACTTGACACGTCAGGGAAATTGCTGGCTCGAAATGAGAACGTAAGAAAAATCAACAAGGTCTCGAGATCTCCTGTGCTGGATCTTTATTTTACCCTGGAATTAAATATCCCCAAAACAGTGAAGCAAAAATCATTTATAGTTAAAATAGTATTTAACGATCGTATCAAGAATAGATCCGTATCAACTTCGCAGCGAGTTCAGCTTAATTCGACTTCAAAAAAAGGAGAAGAAAACATTTAGGGATGGCTGTTCGCTACCTTCCGAAAAAGAACCGCCCATCATTTTGAGCCGATTAAGATCTTGACCCTTTTTTCATTTGTCTCCTACCTTGGTGATTGGTCCGCGTTAGTTTGTCACATTCTCTTCTTTTTTTCGAATTGTTTAAGAAAAAGACAGAAAGGGGCAGACACCCATGACCTGCTTAAAGGCTTGGAAGCCAAGATTACTGTATGCGC
Organism: uncultured Desulfomonile sp.; assembly: GCA_903952205.1. Taxonomy (GTDB): domain Bacteria; phylum Desulfobacterota; class Desulfomonilia; order Desulfomonilales; family Desulfomonilaceae; genus CAJBEZ01. The sequence goes on from CAJBEZ010000092.1 coordinate 8,016, forward strand.
TTATTATAGGCTGTTTGCTGACGCTGGTCGCTTCAACATGTATCGCCGCCACTACGGGGCAGGGACATTTGACGATAATTGAACCGGACGGTAAGTCCGGTGAACAGTGCCCGCTTGAACACACGTCAGTCAAAGTTGCTATTTCCGGCTTTATCGCAAGAGTCGAAGTTAAGCAGATCTTCCAGAACGCTCGCCAGGAAAAAATTGAAGCTATTTATACTTTCCCCCTCTCCTCCAACGGCGCTGTGGACCAAATGCTAATGAAAGTTGGGGACAAGGAGATTCGAGGAGAAATAAAGAGAAGGGAAGAAGCGCGTCAAATCTATCAGGCCGCCAGAGATCAGGGACGCTTAGCATCCATGTTGGACCAGGAAAGACCGAACATATTCACCCAGTCCGTGGCCAATATCATGCCAGGGCAAAAAGTGGAGATAACCATCGGCTACATCGAAACGCTGAATTACGAAGAAGGCGCTTTCCAATTTGTTTTTCCAATGGTCGTAGCGCCGAGATTTATTCCAGGTCTAGGGACAGGGAGTCAGGGAACGGGATGGGCTCAGGATACATCACAGGTTCCCGACGCCGGTCGAATAACTCCCCCGGTGGCCGGAGAAGGAACACGGGCAGGGCATGACATAGATCTTTCGGTTTCAATAGACGCAGGCGTGCCGATAGAAAATATAAAGTCCTCTCTACATGAGGTTGACATAGATAGAAAAAATGACAATGAGTCAACTGTAACACTCAGAAATAAAAAGGAAATCCCCAACAGGGATTTTGTTCTCAAATACACAGTGGCAGCGGACAAGATCAAGTCAGGTTACGTTTGTCACAAGGATGGGGAAAACGGCTATGTGATGGTGGTGATGATTCCTCCAAAGCGAATCACGCCTGAACAGGTTGCGCCCAGAGAATTAATTTTCATCATTGATATTTCCGGTTCCCAACAGGGCCCTCCCCTTGAAAAGTCTAAAGAGACGGTAAAATACATGATCAAAAGGATGAATCCAAACGACACCTTTAACATAATCGATTTCAACGACACTACCCGGGCTCTTTTCTCGGTTCCAAAGAAAAACACTCCTGAGACAACTGAAAGGGCGCTTCAATATGTTCAATCTCTGAGGGCCTCCGGCGGTACACGCATGACATCGGCAATATGGGAGGCGCTTAGTAGCAGGCCTGCTGAGAATCGGCTTCGAGTCGTAACTTTCATGACTGATGGCCTAGTTGGAAATGATTTTGAAGTCATACAAATGGTCAAAAAACTCCACGACAAAAGCAGGTGGTTTTCATTTGGCGCCGGAAACTCGGTCAACAGATTCCTGCTGGACAACGTCGCGAGGGCAGGCGGTGGAGAGGTGGATTACATTCTCCTTAATAGTTCATCAGAAGATGTGGCCCGGAAGTTTAATCAAAGAATGGACTCACCCATCCTGACAGATATTTCAATAAAATCTGAGGGAGTAACACTGGAAGAAATATTTCCGTCAACAGTCAGCGATTTGTGGTCACACAAACCTTTGATTTTTAAAGCCCGGTATACCAAACCCGGCAGCGGTACGATAAAGATTGAGGGATTTCAAGCGGGCCAGACTTACGAGCAGGAGTTGAAAGTGAATCTGCCCGACGCCGAATCTGCGAACAGCGCGGTTTCAACTCTTTGGGCGCGTTCAAAAGTAGATGAACTGGTTGATCAGGACCTTATGGGTATCCAAAGAGGGAATCCAGACGAACAGGTTAAGGAAGAAATAGTCAAAGTGGCCCTGGATCACAGAATTATGACACAGTTCACCAGTTTTGTCGCTGTTGAAGACACCATAGTGACCATGGACGGTAAGCCCGTAAAGGTTACAATTCCCGTGGAACTGGCTGAAGGAGTAAGCAGGGAAGGCGTTTTCGGACCAGGTTCAACTCATTTGTTGAGAAAGTCTAGACCAACAGGAGGAGTTCCGACAGCAACCAGCCGTGGAGTCGCCGGCTATACAGGAGGTTCGACCGGTTTTGGAATGGCGGCTTCACCGGCGCCAAGGACAGGACACAAGAGGCAAATAACTTCTGTAAACGAGGAAAGACAGGTCCAGGATTCTGAAGTCAGCAAATTTTCTAAAGAACTCAAGGAATTACTGGCCACGCAAGATACGCCGTTAAATTACACCAAGGGAAAAGTTGTGGTTAAAGACGGTCAATTAACCGTTCAGGTCTGGTTGAACCGTTCCACTGACGAAATCATAAAGAACCTCGAAGAAAAGGGATTCAAAATAAAGTTCAGGGCTTCAACAGGGAAGATGATAGTGGGCGTCATCTCCCTCAGCCAACTGGCCGACCTCGAAAAGATCCCGGATGTTATCTTTGTGGAACCTTTCTCAACGGAGGGATAATCGACTATTTACAAGTTACCTGTTCATAGGCAAACTGTTATTATAGGACGCCGGAGTAAGGTAGGGGCCAATCAGTTGAATGGAACGTGAAATGATGAGTTCAATATTAGAATATTCACTCGCTAGTTTGTTTCTTTTTATCTTCTTGGGCGCAATCGCAAACGCTTCGCCGAATTATAACAAGGCAACCTTTGCCGGTGGCTGTTTCTGGTGCATGCAGCCACCGTTTGAAAAACTTGACGGAGTTCTCAGCGTGCTTTGCGGCTATACAGGGGGTACAGAACAAGACCCAACTTATGAAGATTACGGTGAAAAGGGGCACATAGAATCAATAGAAATAATTTATGATCCTGCCAGGATCTCCTATTCACAACTGCTCGACGTTTTCTGGAGACAGGTAGACCCAACCGATCAGGGAGGTCAGTTTGTGGATAGGGGACACCATTACAGATCAGCAATATTCTACCACGACGAAAACCAGAAGCAGGCGGCGGAAGATTCAAAAAGAGAACTTGAGAAGTCCGGTCGATATCAAAAACCAATAGTGACTGACATAATCGAAGCTACAGAGTTCTACAAGGCTGAAGACTATCATCAGGATTACCATACAACCAATCCTCTCAGGTACACCTTGTATAGGACACACGCGGGAAGAGACCAATACCTGAAAAAGGTATGGGGACAGACCGGGGAATCCCGCAACGAAGCGCCAAAGGATGAAAAGACTACAAAACCGATTGTGTCTGAACTCAAAGAAAAGTTGACTCCATTGCAGTTCAATGTCACTCAGGAGGACGGAACCGAACCCGCTTTTCAGAATGAATATTGGGACAACAAGAAAGAAGGAATATACGTTGATGTCATTTCCGGTGAACCTTTATTCAGTTCTCTTGACAAGTTCGATTCAGGGACTGGTTGGCCGAGCTTTACGAAGCCGATAGATCCCGGAAGTATTCGTGAAAAGACTGACAAAAACTTTTTTATGACACGCGTCGAAGTAAGAAGCAAAGAAACTGATTCACACTTGGGGCACGTCTTCAATGATGGCCCCGGACCGACAGGAATGCGCTACTGCATAAACTCTGCGGCCCTACGTTTCATTCCCAAAAATGATCTTGAAAAAGAAGGCTACGGTCAATACATGAAGCTCTTTGAAAAATGACGGATGCCTCGACTCAGCAACGCGAATTCCTTCACTTGTTTAGATATTGAATTCCCAGACCGTTTTTTCTTGCCTTTATCCATTTTTTTCAATGATTAAGCGGCGTTTGCTCCATATTGAGTAAGCCACGCCCAAAAGAGCGCCCCAAATCAGGTAAGTCAACAACGTAGGAATGATGTTTTGCCCATTATCCCACCGCCCGGCGATGAACAGGGCGAGGCCGACATTCCGAGCGACGCTGGCTATGGCGAGGACCGAACGCTGCTCCCGTGATGGGCCGCCCAAGATGTGACCGATGGCCAAGGAGATCGTCACCATTATGATGATAGCCCCTGTGGCGAGTCCACATAGATTCAGCATCATCCGCAAGTCAGGCGCCAGGGCAATGAGAAAGATCAGCGTTACAGAGAGCATGATGAACAGAAAATTGGCAAGCATTCTCACAGTGTTGCCTATCGCTTCGGCGAGGTGAGGAGCCAAACGCTGGATGAGCAGCCCGATGATTACGGGCAGGAATGTAACCTCTGCCACTTGCCGGGCAACATGAAAGGGTGTGATTGGATCGGATACAAGTCTAAACAAAGCGTTAAATATTGCAAGGATGAGCGGCGTAACCACAACAGCCAACAGAGCCAGCGTCAATTGCAGGCTGGCAGAGTAGGTAAGATCTCCACCGGCCATTTCTGTTCGTTTATACGTGAGCGGGGCGCCCGGCGCGGCGGCCAACACGGCAAGACCGGCGGCGATTGCTGACGGCAATTCCAACAGCCACAACAACAGGCCCACAACCACGGGGACCAATACGATTACAGCGAGAAGGGATCGGAGCAATAACTGAGGCCGACGCAACAGGGATGTAAGTTCTTGAAAAGAGTGATTGACCCCAAGGGAGAGCATGAGTATGAAAATGGTCACAGTGACGAGCATGACTAAGATAGGGTGATCCATAGTTCCGATCTCCTGTATTGTCGGAAGAACATGATTATTTGTTTCTCCACACTTTATGAGCCACTCTCAATTGAGAAACGGGTAATTGAGCCACGTCCTCATTCGGATCATAGTCTTTCTCGCCATATTGCAATTGATGATTCAATAAATCCGGGCCGGAGGCCATAGCGGCCCGAGGCCCGGATAGCTTTTGTCATTCCCCTTTCAGTCGCCGAGGCCGGTCAGGAGTTTTTCCATCACCTGATCAATGGTGAAGCTGGCCGCTTTCTGGCGCGGCGGGAACTCCTTGAATGTCACCAGAAAATCACCCACGATTTTTTGAGCCGGTATCAACATGAACGCGTGATCGATCATCCAATCCCAGTAGGTGTTTGATGTTATATCGGCGCGTTCAAACGGGTCTGTGCGTAGGTTGAAGACCTTTGGTATCCGCAACGTCACGAAGGGCTCAGCCCAGATCTGGCATGTGCCGGCCATACGCTGTTCCTTGAAGATGAGCTTCCAGTTGTCGTAGCGCAACCCTGTCAGATCACCATCGTCCGAAAAGTAGAAAAACCCATCCCTCGGACCCTTTTCTTCGGCCCCCGTCAGGTAGGGCAGAAAATTGTGACCGTCAATGTGGACCTTGAAGGTCTTTTCACCCGCCTTATGGCCAGCTTTGAGTTTTTCTATGATCTTCGGTTCACCGGCTGCCGCCAATAGCGTAGGCAACCAGTCCATGTGACTCATTATTTCGTTGGAGACCATGCCCGCCGGAAACTTTCCAGGCCAGCGGGCCAGGGAAGGCACACGGTAAGCCCCCTCCCAGTTGGAATTCTTCTCATTGCGGAATGGTGTCATACCACCGTCCGGCCAGGTGTTCATGTGTACGCCGTTGTCTGTGCTGTACAAAACGATGGTGTCTTCGGCAATGCCAAGTTCGTCCAACTTGTTCAGCAGCGTTCCAACCTGCTTGTCGTGTTCGATCATTACGTCGTGATATTCCGACTGCCATCGCCCCGACTGACCAAGTATTTCCTTCGGCGGGCGCACCCTAAAGTGCATCCATGTGGTGTTGAACCAGACGAAAAACGGCTTTTCGGCATTGTGTTGACGATCAATGAAGTCAATCGCTGTCGATAGAAACTCCGCGTCGACCGTTTCCATGCGCTTCTTGGTCAACGGACCGGTGTCCTCAATCCGCCCATCGGCATAGCTGCGGATTACTCCCCGTGGGCCGAAATTCTTACGAAAATTCGGAAAGTCCTTTTCAGATGGATAGTCGCGATGTTCCGGCTCCTCTTCAGCGTTGAGATGATAGAGATTGCCGAAGAACTCGTCGAAGCCGTGATTGGTTGGCAGGAACTCATCTTTGTCTCCGAAGTGATTTTTACCGAATTGGCCTGTAGCATAGCCCAACGGCTTAAGTAGTTCGGCGATAGTGGGATCCTCTCCACGCAATCCTAAGTCAGCGCCGGGAAACCCAACTTTGGTCAACCCGGTTCTAAATGGGCTTTGGCCGGTAATGAATGACGCTCGTCCGGCTGTGCAACTCTGCTCCCCATAATAATCGGTGAACCGGACGCCTTCATTGGCGATACGATCTATGTTGGGTGTCCGGTACCCCATCAATCCGTCGGAGTAGCAACTGAGGTTGGTTATGCCTATGTCGTCGCCCCAGATGACAAGAATATTTGGCTTTTTTGGTTTAGCCATAGATTACCTCCTATGTTGATGGAATTAACATCAATCAAGAATTCAGAATACTTTGGCGGGCATCGGTTTACAGATTGACTGACAAGCTATTAGAGCTAAAGGAATGTTCGCTCTAATAGCTTGGGACTATGATGGTTTTGCAGCGTTCAAAGCAGTCTGAAGTTTTGTCTCATCCTCATGGGAAAGGGATGTCTTGAGAATAGTTCCTCCTGTGCCTGCCAGTTCCTCGAGCACCTTGTCAGGTGTAGCCTTTCTGACGAGAACAAAAAGCACAGAGCTACCATTCTTCAAGGTTGCGGCCAGGTCCTTCATAAACTTGTCGTTGATGCCTACATCAGTCAGGGCCCCTGACACGGCGCCGGCGGTTGCGCCAACAGCCAAACCGAGTAGAGGGTTCAGGAAAAGCAACCCTATAAGGCTGCCCCAGAAGCCGCCGCTCAGCGCTCCTGCCGCTGTGAGGCTGACCATTTGGTCAAGCTTGATTTTGCCTTTTTCATCTTTTATAGCGATGACAGCGTCTTCAATGTCGATAAGATAATCCTTCTGCATTTTCATAAGCGTCAGACGTACTTCTTCTGCCTTGAATTTGTCTTCATAGCCAATGACAACCAGAGTGCTCATTAAATTTTCCTTTCTTCTATTAATTCGGAAGCATACCTAAAGCATTTGGAACCCAAAGTAACACCAAGCCGGTTTTCATTACAAGGGAGAAAAAATGCCTCTTATAACGATTCACGTTTAAACGGGTAATTTTGCAGACACCCGCGTGACGGAGGCCGTTCAACCTCGAGTAATCCGAGGATCGTCCATGATCACACGCCGGAATCAGACGAAACCGCCGGCTCATCCGACCACGCTATTTGAAATAAGTCCCGAGTTCCTGCGAGGCCTTTAAGCTCAACCTGGAGTTTGCGAACTACCTGCACGCGATTGCCAAGGACCGAAAGGGTTTTGTCGGAAATAAGTATCACGCCCGCCTCAGCCATTGATTCTATCCTTTTCGTTGTGTTGACGGCTGACCCAACCACGCCATATTTACCCCGCTTTTCAGATCCTATGTTACCAACAACCACCTGACCGGTGTGGATCCCTATGCCCATGCCTAATTCCGGAAGCCCTTCGGCGACCATCTCTTGCGAAACTTCCACTAGCGCTTTTTGCATCCTTATAGCCGAATCGACGGCATCCATCGCGCACTCGGTCACATCACAATCAGCCCGGTCAAAAAAAGCCAATATCCCGTCCCCATAAAAGTCTATTACTACACCCCTGTTAGCCTCTATAGCCTCTGTCATTCTCGACAAATATTTATTGAGAATTTTAACTACTTCAGTTGGTTTGAGCTTTTCAGCCATGGGCGTAAAACCCCGGAGGTCAGACATCAGTATGGTAACGGTTTTTTCTTGGCCCCCCAGATTTAGGTTTTCGGAGTTTTTCAGGAGTTCTTCGGCTATAGAACCTCCGACATATCGACCGAACAGGCGCTGTATCAAGTCACGTTGCCTCAATCCTTCAATCATCCTGCTGACGCGTCTCTGCAACTGACCGATTTCATCGTATCTGTCGGCAATGAGGTTAATGGAGTAATTTCCTTCTTCGATCTGTTTTGCCGACTCGGACAATTCCTTGATGGATCGCACAATCGGTCGGGTTACCAGCACGATCAGCAATAGCACAATTGCCAGCGACGCGATGTTGGACATCAGGAAGATTGAGCGAAAATGGATCATCGGCTGACAAATCTGACAGCCATCTTCACGCAAGACCAGATACCAGTCGGCATAGGGAATTCGCCGAAACCCTACAATCAGATCCGGTGGCCGTCCTTCACCGAATATGGTTCGTCCCGGTCCACCTGCTTTCATTTCATCAAGCATTTTTGAGATCAGTGGGTTATCAAGATTACTGAGATTTTGGCGCACCCATTTTGGTTTGGATGATGCGAGACAAAGACCATCAGGAGTCACCAGAAACAATGTTCCCGAGCCCCATAAACTCAGTTCACGTATCTCAGCGAGAATAGGGGCAAATTGAATTGCAACATCTATCTCAACGCAATCGGAAAGATCGGGAGTTGAGTGCCTGCTGACTAATTCAAGAAAATTCCTTTCGGTGTTGATCTTGAAATCCAGGCTGCCTTTTTCCTTTTCATTAACGGATCCACAATCAACATTACGAATGTCTAGAAATCTAACCCCTGGCGTAGATTCGAGTAACTGGAAAAGAAAAGTTTGCAGGACCGCTCGATGTGGGGCTGTCTCAGCCTGCCGAATAGCTCTGAGTATGGCGACCTGTTGTTCCAGTCCCTGACCAACACGATTGGCAGCGTAATCCAGCTTTGTGTTTGCCCCTTGAATCCACTGCGCTATAAGTGTTTCTCGACTGTAGACAAAAGCCCACAGAAAAGTTGACAGGTTTATCAACGCCGCTGGAATCAGCAAAAATACCAACAGCCTGTTCTGAAGATTCAGTCTCATACAACTCTCGCGTGACCAATGACAAAACCGTCTCTTATCATAAGAGATGAAGACATTCGTAGAGTGGCCATGAGCCTAAGATACGCTTTTCTCCTAAGATTTGACATTTATGTTGAACCTCTTGATCCACTTCCACAAGGTTATCCTGGACACTCCAAGCGATCTGGCGGCTTTGGTTTGGTTGCCGCCGGAGGCCGAAATAGCTTCAATGATCCGTTGCTGGGTGATTGAAGAATTGCAATTTCCTGGCTGAATGCCCGATGTTGAGTTTGAAGCTCTTAGAATTGCAGGCGGTAAGTGCTTGGGTTCAACTACCACGTCTTTGCATATTACAAAAAAATATTCGACAGTACCCTTGAGTTCTCTCACATTCCCGGGCCATGAATAATTCATCATGAGCCGCATGGTTTGATCGCTTACGCTTGCTATTTGTTTTCCAGTGCTGATTCGTCCCCATTCCAGGAAATGTTGCGTCAGCGCAGGTATATCTTCCTGTCGTTCCCTGAGAGGAGGCAGGCTTATGGGGATGGTGTTGATCCTGTAAAAAAGGTCTTTCCTGAAAGTCCCGGCGTCGACGAGGCCTTCGATGTTTCTGTTTGTGGCTGAAAACAGTCTGAAATCAACGGAAATGTCCTTGTTGCTTCCTACCCTCTGGACTATCTTCTCCTCTAGTATTCTCAGCAACTTGACCTGAAAAGAGAGTGGAATGTCGCCAATCTCGTCGAGAAAGATTTCTCCGCCGCTCGCTTCTTCAAATCTTCCTTCCCGACCAGTGTGCGCCCCAGTGTACGCGCCCTTGACATGTCCGAAAAGTTCGCTTTCCAGAAGGGATTCGTTTAACGCGGAACAGTTGACCTTGACCAGCGGTTTGTTGGTTCTCGGGCCCAGATCGTGGATAGCGTGGGCTACCAATTCCTTCCCGGTCCCTGTCTCTCCAAGGATAATTACGGGGGAATCTGAATCCGCAGCCTGCAGAAGCAGGTCAAATACTTTTCTAATCCCCGGCGAAGATCCAATTATGCCCTTAAAGCCTTTGGCTGAACTCTGGGCGGTCCTTAACACCGATAGCTCCCGATCTTTATCGCAGAGTTCGCTTATATCTGTGACAGTTTCAATAGCTCCGGCCAAGCCGTTGTTTTGATCCCGCAGCAGGGAGGCGTTTTTTAAAACAGGTATCCGGGCGCCATCCTTTCTCTGAAGGAACCCTCTTTTTCGTTCCAACTTGCCGTCGCGAAAAAGTGCGCACCATCCATCCCCGCAATTCGCCAGTTCGATCCCGCACATTTCCCAGGCGAGCATGGAGCAGGGCTGGCCGATTAATTCCTCACTGGAGTACCCACTCATCTGTTCAATTGACCTGTTAACCCAGAGGATTTTTCCTGATTCGTCAATGAAGATGACCCCGTCATTGAGAACTTCCAGCATCGATTTCCACCATTTCATGTCGCTCAGGTCAAACATTTAGGTCTCCGTGTATTGTTAACAAGCGCTATTAACACATTAACAAAACCGAGCTAAAAAGAGAACGGAAAATTAACATTCCCTACCACAAATTCCCCACGTTAGGCCGAATCCGGATGTATTAAGTAGTTTGGCTCGCTTTTTGCTAAGTTTTTAGCAGACAATTTTTTCATATCAAAATTGGCCGGGATGTTTCGTTGGGGTTCGTTTAAGCCGTGACGCTTTGGGGGGTGTTTACGAGCCGCAACACTACGTCTCCGTGTTTGGCCTGTCTGGCCGATTGCATTCGATTAAGGAGGAAGGGATGAAACGGTTTTGTTTACTGTTGTTAACCGGAGTGTTAACTCTGGTGGTATTCGCTCCTGTTTACGCCTGGGAATTTTCCATGGCAGGCGAATTCGAATGGAGATATCGCTACTGGGGCCGTCTAAATGGTTCCAGGGACCTTTTTGGCGACATGAGTCTTCAGAATGGCCCGGGCACAAATCTGGTCGGTTTTGCAGGGCCCAACTATTACCGGGGGTTTAATTCCGGAAATAACGACATGAACAGTGAAGATAACGGGGCGGCGGTTCGCGTAGTGCGGCAAGGTTTTTCAGCCACTGAGTCGGACGCCTTTCTGAACGATCAAAGGATAACCTTTTTCCCAAAAATAACCGTCAACAAGGCCCTGGAGTTTTTCGCCGCTGTAGACTTTGCCGGATATCGGCATAAGTATAACCATCGCGACATTCAAAGCAACGGCCCACTGGAGAGATGGTATGAGGATCGTCTTAGCACAAACGCTTATGACACCGCACTGATACCAAGCATATCCCAGTTCAGGCTGGCTGCGCATCTTCCATGGGGAACACTTTCCCTTGGGACTCTCAAACCGTATCCTTTCGGCACAGGCGCTCTTTTTGCCAACAACACCAGAGCGTCAGCGTTTGTCCTGGTCATTCCGTATGGCCCGTTCAGGATTGTACCGGCATTTTGGGTAGCCCGGAGTTTCACGAAGGACGGTTATGCCGGTTATGACCCTGCGAACGCAACAGCGTCCAGTCATTTGCCCACTTGGACAACCAATCCTGATAGCGCCACCAAGAACCAGTACTATGTTGGCCCCTTTATAACTTACTCTAATGGCCCCTTGGATTTTGGCTGGACTATTATTCACCAGTTGTTTCACGTCAACGCGTGGGAAACACAGCAATTAGCCATTGCAAACCGGACTGATTCCCAGAACAATGTTTGGACTCCTCGAGGATCCGACTTTTCTCGGCTGATCAACGTGTTTTACGCGAAATACAACAACGGCCGTTTCTTTGTGAACGCCGAATACGGTTTTTCAAGCGACGAAGTTTATTATTTACACGCGTATCCAGGTTACACCGAGAGATCATACGCCTTTGCCGAAGGGGGCGTACTGTCCGGCCCGGCCAAGCTTTCGTTGATGTTCGGATGGTCTGGCGGCAACGCCCTCAATGACAACAACGTCACCAAAACGACGGGCGGATGGGCTATCAACTACCAGGCAATGTTGCCCTACCAATATTTGATGTTCTACACATACGGTGGTGGAAACAATACCCCGTGGGCCTCTTCTGCCGCACCTTTCACTGCGGCCCCTGGTTTCACCGTCGATGAAAACGGTCAGATGGGTGACGCTTACGCCCTTGCTGCACGCCTCGATTACGCAGTCGCGTCGAACCTGAACATCTGGGGGAGCTATCTATGGGCCCACAGGGTTGAACAGAATGGTTTTTACGCCGGTGGAACGGCTTCCACAGGTGCGGCTGGATACACTAACGCAGTTGACGCCCGGAACTGGAAGGTCAACCACGGCCTTGGAACAAACCCCTATGTTGATGACGGTTACATCGGCTGGGAAATGGGGTTTGGCGTTGACTGGAAGTTGCTTGAGGGCCTGAACTTAAAGTCACGTTGGGCCTACTGGCAGCCTGGCCCCTGGTTTGACCAGGCTTATCAGGCCGTCACTCCAAACAATGCTGATCCCACGGGATATTTGCCGGGGAAAGATCCTATCAACGCCTTTGAAGCCACTGTTGAGGTTACCTTCTAACAATTCATTTTCTTCTTCTTTGGCACGTTTTCCCATTCTTGGCCCTGAATCAATTTCAGGGCTTTTTTTTGTTCTACCCGTCTTGACGGATTCATGGCGTTATCGTGACGCTCCTCTCAATAAATGGCTGACGACCTTAAGGCGCATGCCATTTGAACTATGGGATAGCGTGTGAACATTAAGCTTGACATAAATGCCGATCGCAAGCTTGAATAGACTGTTAACGGAAAATATGGGCCCGGTCCACATCATTATGCGCCAAGTAACAGGGAATCATGGGGAAGCCCAACTTGCGCAACCACATTGTTTGATCCTGGGCCAAGACCCATGCCTGATCGTACGCGTCTACTATCTGTGGGCGGGAGGATCTTATGGCGCTCAATCGCGTCAAACAGGACGAAGAGGTTTATTCTGAGCCATTATCCGATCAGGAAAGGCTTCGCTCCGCACAGATAACCCAAATTTACAATCAATCTTCGCTTGGTGGTCTTGCCGCTTCAATAGGGGCAGTAATTCTTGCCGGGGCGCTTTGGAACGCCGAGCCACATTTGAGTTTAATTTTGTGGACACTGTGTTATCTGGCCCACTTTGTTTTCCATCGCTATCTGGCAATCAGCTTCAGAAAAATACAGCCGGCGGGACGCTCCATTTTCAAATGGGGCCGTATGCACCAGGGGGCAACTCTATGGGGCGGGATGTTATGGGGTTTCGCCGCGATTTTTCTCTTCCCCGAGAATTTTCTCCATCTTCAGATTTTTATGATCATTTTTGTAGGAGGCATAGTAGCGGGAGCCGTGGCAATTTATTCCCCGACTAATGAATATTTGCAAAATATAATTGTCGCTCTCTTACCCCTGGCAGGTCAATTCTTTTACCATGCCGACGTTTATAATATTACGGTCGGCTCCTTGCTACTAATGTACGGGGCCATAATGGCCCTTTCCGGATGGAACATTCATAAGACATACGCCGAACTCCTCACCCTGCGTTTTGAAAGACAAGACCTTATTGAAGATCTTGAAAGGGAGATAAACTGGAGAAAACAGGTAGAGCTGGACCTTGTCAGGAGCCGTGATGAACTTGAGGTTCGTGTAGAACAGCGCACGGCTGAAATAGCTAAAGTTAACGAGAACCTTCTTGCTGAAATAGTTGAGAGAGAAAGAATTGAAAGCGCTTTACGTCTTAGTCAGGAAGCTTATCGCTCCCTGTCCGAAAATATCCCGGGCATTGTTTACAGATTCTGGCCATCCACTAACCAAATAAGGTTTTTCAACTCACGTTTGGAACAGATGACTGGATTCACGGACGATAACTCAAGTCTATCGGCGCATAATCCACTTCAGTCTTTGGTTGTGGAGGAAGATAAGAGTTTTGTAGCCGGTGTTATCTCAAATGCGATGACTGATAACAAACCTTTTGAAATAAATTACCGAATCAGAACCGTGTCGGGTGAGACAAGATGGTGTACGAATTACGGCAGCGCCGGAGGCGAAAACGACCTTAAATCAAGGTATATAGACGGGGTAATTTTTGACATTGCAGATCGTCAAATTGCTGCTGAGCTTATCAGAGAATCTGAAGAAAAGTACCGCTTACTGGTAGAGAACGCTCAGGAGGCTATCTTTGTAGTCCAGGACGGTTTTTTGAGGTTTTTTAACTTGAGGACATCTGAACTGCTTGGGTATTCACCCGACGAACTGAGCGTTGCGCCTTTCAAAAACATGGCGCATCAGGATGACAGGAAAGAAGCGACCGTTATTTACGCTCTGGAGCCTGCAGGGCAATCCCACTCATGTGTCTTGAGTTTCAGGATGGTTCAAAAAAACGGCGGCATACTGTGGGCGCTGGTAAACTCTGTGCCCATAACATGGTCGGACAGGCCTGCTACACTGAATTTCCTGACTGATATCACCGACATAAAAAGGGCTGAGGACAAGAACGCCCGAACCGAGCGGCTGAGGGTTATAGGTGAACTGGCTTCCGGCGTTGCCCACAATTTTAACAATCTTCTGCAGGTAATCATGGGAAGCGCTGAATTGGCGCTCACTGACCTGAAAACCGGCGATCTTGTAAAGGCTAATGATTCAATAGAGCGTCTTCGTGATTCGGCAAAATTCGGGTCAGAAACGGTTAAACGGCTCCAGAGTTTTGCTCGAATCAGAACGAATGACAACGATTCCGGGATGACAATTTTCGACCTATCAGAAGTGGTTAAACGCTCATCAGAAATGAGCAGGTCCCTGTGGAGCACGCATCCTGAACGGGCGGGGATCCATATAGACATGGATCTCAATCTGTGCGAGGGATGTTTGATTTCGGGTAAAGATAGCGAGGTATTTGAAGTATTGTTAAACCTGATAAAAAATTCGGTGGAGTCCATGCCCGACGGAGGCAGGATAGCAATTTCAACCGGTATTACCGATGACAACGTAATTCTAAAGGTCCAGGACAACGGAATTGGGATTGCCCGGAGCGATTTTGATCGATTGTTTGACCCTTTCTGGAGCACAAAAGGGCTCGCAGGCACAGGACTTGGTCTGGCGGTTACTCATAGCATCGTCAAACGTCATGGTGGTTCAGTATCAGTGGAGAGTGAAGTTGGGAAAGGCACGACTTTTTCGATTCAAATTCCCATGGCTAAACAAATCTTAAGTGACGCTCCTTATCCCTTAAATGAAAAATTGCACGAAAAACATAGAATACTGCTGATAGATGACACAGAAACCATACTGTTGATTCTGAATGACCTTTTGACATCACACGATCAAACTGTTTTTACCGCCAATTCGGGTAAAAAGGGGATCGATATATATCTCAACGAACACATCGATCTAATTATATCAGATCTGAGTATGCCGGGAATGACCGGTTGGGAAGTCGGGAGTGTCATCAGGTCGACATGTGTCAAAAAAGGTATTCCCAAAACACCATTCATTTTGTTGACAGGATGGGGCGGCCAATCGCTGGAACCTGAGAAAATCTCATCTTGTGGAATTGATGTGGTGTTGGAAAAACCGATAGAGTTTCGCTCCCTGCTGGAAATGATAAATAAACTGACTGAACAGAGTAAATCCGCAAAGGCTTCACGGAGGGAAACCGTATAAATTATCCTATCTCGACCAATTGAAAGCCCATCCGTGAATCTCCGTAAGGCCTGCAGGGGAGGTCACCCGAACCCTGACGGGTGCGGACGACGCTTTGAGGTCGGTCACACATGCTGAATAGACATCTACCTCATAAGGAAGACTGGCTGTCCTGGTGAGCCCTGAAAGTTCTATCCAGTCAGACGGGCCGTTCCCTAGTCCAATATAGAGTTTTACCCCGTTGTTCATATTCTTAACGAGCAATGAACCACTAACCCTGTTGACGCCGAAACTCACCTCGTGGGGCAGGCTGGTCAGCTCAAGGTCAACCCCTTTGATATCGTAAGTTATGGAAAATCCGCTCAAGACAGGGACATCCTGATTTTCTCCGGCCACCATTCCAATAGCTATGGCCATTTCTCCGGCAAGGGATGCTCCCGGCCATGCAGCGCCTATCGCCGCAAGGACCTGGCTATCCATTCGATTCAAGTCTATCTCAAATGCCTGCTTAATGGCTGCCAGTCTCGAGTTCAGGTTGGCGTCAATCCATATTCCGGTTGCGTTTATAAATTGCCAATTTCCAGAGTTGATTCGAGCTATGTTTTTCCAATCCGAACCATTCCAAATTTGCCAGTTCTCCGAATCGTCATTCCTGTTGAAAGATAACGCGTAGAGGATCTTTGTAGTTCCCGGCGCTGAGAAACTTGGCGACATATTGGCGATTGCAGACCATTCGGATGTAACTATCCCCGAAAGAGAAGCAACCTCAACTGTCGCTGAAACATCATGCGAGGCTTCGACCAGTTTCAACTGGCTCAGGCTCGTGAGACCCTCCCCCCAAGACTTCTTTATGGTAAACCTGTAGTGACGATAACCTGCGCCATTGGTAAATGTGAGATAGTCACTCCAGGTGTTGGACGGAAGTTGGGCCAAATCCACACGGGAATCCATTAAAACCCAATTTAAGCTGTCATTGGATCCGGATAGTTCAAAATCCCTTGGCGCGGACACATAGGCGGGGTCAGATGAGTTACGGGACAGTAGCCGATACTTGTTGATGACTACAACCGCGCCAACTCCAAAATCGATTTGTACCCACTGAGGATTGGTTTCGCTCGCCGACGCCGATGCAATCCAGAATTCCTGAGGGTCCGTAGAGTGGCTTTCGTTCTGATCAAAAATGCGCCACGCCGGACAATCTGGAGAACTGTGCTCACTCGACGCTGAAATGATCAAAGGCGAAGGCGACGAATTGGATGTCATTGCGCTCGTGGTGTAATCAGTCCGCTCATTCGACGACCCATCCGCCACCACTGTTTTTGTGAGCGAAAGCCCTTCATTTGTAATTGAAAGACCGTTCGACTCGCATAATTCAATGGCTGCTGCCTCGTCGATTTGAATCGTTTCCGTTAAGCCGGATGTGCCGGAAACAGGCGTATAACAGCATTGAGAATCGCTGTAAGAGCCGGCGGTCACGGTTAAGTCCAACCCGGTTTGGTCGCTGAAAGTGTCTACAAAGCCATTGACTGTTTCCCCGGCGGCAAGCCTGTGGATACGTGAATGATTCATGAGGATCAACTGGATATTGTTCATAATAGTCCTAGCTTGATCCTGCAGACTATTCCCAGTGACTTGAGAAGAGTTCCCAACGACAAAAGTCATATTCCCTCCCTGGACGACTTTTTTTAGAAGGTGATTCACAATTACGGACGCAAGGTCGATCTGCCTTTAAGTTAAATTGTATCGTTGGAGGGAATGTCGTCAATCGATAGATGGAAAACCACGCGCTGCAAAATAAAAGGAGGTAGCCTAATCATGGCCGCCTCCTGTAATTTCGTGTTGTGTTTAGGATGAGCTAACTTTCCAGAAAAACCTTGAAAGCCCTGTGTGTCATCCAAATGTCATCCTTGGCGCATAACTCCAGGGGAGAATGCATTCCCAGAATAGGGGGGCCGCAATCAATTATGTCCATGCCGGCGTTCGCGACGTACTTTGCGACGGTCCCACCACCGCCTTCGTCGACTTTGCCGAGACCTGCCGGTTGCCACATAATATTGTTCTCATTGAATAGTCTTCTAACCCATGATGCATACTCGGCGTTTGCGTCTGAACCCATGTACTTTCCGCCCGCCCCTGTATACTTGGTTATGCCTATGCCGTGGCCAATTTTGGAGTTGT
Organism: uncultured Desulfomonile sp.; assembly: GCA_903952205.1. Lineage (GTDB taxonomy): Bacteria > Desulfobacterota > Desulfomonilia > Desulfomonilales > Desulfomonilaceae > CAJBEZ01. The sequence goes on from CAJBEZ010000092.1 coordinate 25,466, forward strand.
TTCTCTTTTCGTAGGCGTCCCCGTATGTCGGGTCTATAGCGGCGGTAACGTCTCCAGAAAGCCCCTTTCCGTTCAAGAAAACCTTGCGAAGATTCATTGCGGATGGCTCCAAACCCGACTTTTCCATCAGTTCCATCAGGAACAAATCCAGGGCCGCTGACTTTGCGCTTGTGTTGCCCTCGCTTCCGATTTCTTCCTTGTCGTAGAAGATCGCAACGTTGGTATGGGCCGGTTTAGCTAGACCCATGATGGCTGTGGCGCTTGTAAAGGCGCACACACGGTCGTCCTGGCCGTAAGCGGCCACGAGGCTGCGATCAAGCCCGGCTTCGCGAGCCGGTTCCGCTGGGATCATTTCAATTTCAGCGCCTATGAAATCTTCCTCAGTAATACCATATTTGGTAAAAAGTAAATCCAGGATCGCCAATTTTACTCTATCTGAGGCTTCCTGATCTTCATAGGGCAGGGAACCGATAATTACATTAAGGTTCTCGGCCGGTATGAATTCGCCGGCTTTCTGCTCCATCTGTTTTCTTGACAGGTGGGGTAACAGGTCTGGAATGGTCAGCACCGGATCATCGGGCTTCAACCCAATTTCCACTTCCACTGTTTTGCCCTGACGCGTGAACATTGTTCCTATCATGGCGAGGGACCTGGCTACCCAGTGATATTTCTTGACTCCTCCGTAATAATGCGTTTTCAGGAGGGCCAAACCGGTTTCTTCGTATAATGGGTTTGGCTTGATGTCGAGTCTGGGGCTGTCAACATGAGAAGTGACGAGCCGAATGCCTTCAATCATGGGTTCTTGGCCCAGAACAGCCAATACTAGCAGTTTGCCCCGGGAAACCTTGTATACCCGGTCAGTTTTTCCGTCCGCCTGTGAGATTTCGATAAAGCCGGCCTCCGAGGCCATCTCCATAAGTCGGTTAATGGCCCTGCGCTCCGTCCGGCCTTTATTAAGGAAATCCATGTAGTCTACGGAGTAATTGGAGACATCTTTTTTGTCCTTGGCCGAGAGGCTGTCCCAGACTCTGGGCTTATCCATTACAAGTTTCTTTTTTAAATCGCTGGTTTTCTTTGATTCTTTCTTTTCCGGCATAGTATCACCTGGGATTGCTTCTTTATTGGCCCTGTTTCCACAATGGATCTAACGGGTTGAATTTCTCCGGCAGCGATCTGGGATGGTCTGATTCCGGCCCCAATGGTCCTGTTGGTGGAGCCGCCGCAGCTTTCAGAGGGGGGTAATTCTTTCGTTCCAGAAAATCCCGCGCCATATTGATCGGGGTTGCAAATCCAATACCCTGGCTTTTCCACAAAAGTATCGTATTTATTCCTATGACCTCTCCGTTAAGATTGAACAACGGGCCCCCGGAATTGCCAAGGTTCATTGCGGCGTCAATCTGGATTAATGGCGGATATCCTGAACCCGGAATCATTCTCTTCTGGGCGCTGACGATGCCGATCATGATGGATTGGCCAATACCATAAGGATTCCCAATGCCGACGACCCATTCACCAAGCTCAACCCCGTCGGAGTTTCCCATCTTTACGGGCTCAAGATTGTTGGCTTCGATTTTTATGAGGGCTATATCATTTTTGCTGTCTTTGAAAAGCGTTTTGGCCAATCTTTTCGATCCATCGAGCAGTTCGACTTCTATTTGTGTCCCATGTCTCAATACATGCTCGTTGGTCAGTATATGTCCTGAGTTTGAGATGATGAAGCCGGCGCCATACCCGGTGGCTTTGCTGTTGGCGTCACCCGAAAAACTCAGGTTGGTGAGGGACCAGGTCCCCCCTGAATCGAGCATACGAATAGCGACAACAGATCGATTGACTTTTCTGATCAATTCACGAATATCCGGATATCCGGCCCCCATTGGAGGCGTCATCTGCGAATAATTCTGAGTTGGTTCAGTTCTGACCTGAACCGGTTCCGGTTTGTAGGGAACAGGAGTGATACCGATGCGCCCTTTCTGGAGAGTATCCCTGGTGTTTTCAGCCTTGTGATTCTCAGGACGCTTGTTGACGGACGCTGGACCAGGGATGCGGTCAGTACTGTTTTCAGCGTACGAAAAGTTAATTAGAAACAAGCAAGATAATGCAAAGTATGCTATGTTTATCAGGAATCCACGGAAAGGCCTCATTCAAGCGCCTCCTCATTACGGTTTCCCGAAAAGGACCGTGGGAATTTGTCGGTCTCTCCGGAGGGGTGGAACCGATATAGGCTTAACCTTGGTTTATTGTCAATTAAATTATCCATATTTAGCGTAGCACACTATAACCTTTGATGTTTATAGAATTATTTATCTTAATGCTTTGCATTGTATTTGGAGCATAAAATATGTTTGAGGTAGAGATAATCTCAAGTTTTTCCGCGGCCCATCGTCTACGGCAGTATAAAGGAAAATGTGAACGACTTCACGGGCATAATTATAGAGTTCATGTCACGGCAAGGGCGTCTAATCCCAAAGCGGATGGTATGGTTATAGATTTCGGAGAATTGAAAAGAATTACAAATGACCTCCTGGAGCGGCTTGACCATCATCTTCTAAATGAGATTAAACCATTCGATGAAATAGAGCCATCGGCTGAGAACATAGCTGAGTTCATATTTCATGAAGTTGAGCAGGGTCTAGGCGAAAAGTGCGATTTACTTTATAGCGTAGGAGTATGGGAATCGGACACATCGGTTGCCCGTTACTTCAGATGATTGGAAAATTGATGAATGATTCACCGATTTGATTGCCGGAGAGGTATTCCAGGTGAAAGTTTGCGCTATTCCAGACGTTCAAAACATGCCGGATGAGCGAAACATACCGATTGACAAGGTTGGTGTGAGAGGCCTCAGGTACCCGATATCAGTAAAAGACCGAAAAAAATGTCTTCAACATACGGTCGGACTGTTTGACCTTTTCGTTAACCTGCCCAAGGAATTCAAGGGGACCCACATGAGCCGGTTCATTGAAGTCCTCAATGAGTACCGGGGCGAAATATCCATGCAGAAATTCCAGGAAGTTCTGCAAAAGATAAAAGACAAGCTCCACGCTAAAAGCGCTCACATGAATGTTGAATTCCCATATTTCGTTGAGAAAAACGCGCCTGTCACCAATACACCCGGGATTATGTCATACACATGTTTTATGAGAGGGTCTCTTGCTGAACGCTCAGACCTGATCATCGGGCTTGAAGTGCCGGTGACGACCGTTTGCCCATGCTCCAAGGAAATTTCGGATTATGGGGCTCACAACCAGCGGGGAATAGTGAGGGTTCAACTCAGGTTCAGGAAGTTTTTCTGGATAGAGGAAATTATCGAGATTGTTGAATCATCGGCAAGTTCTGAAATATATTCAATGTTAAAACGGCCTGATGAAAAGTACGTCACTGAAAAAGCCTTTGAAAACCCAATGTTTGTCGAAGATGTTGTGAGGGCGGCTGTGTCGCGCCTAAGGGAAAAGGACAACTTTCCATGGTACAGGATTGAAGCTGAAACCTTTGAATCGATACACAATCACAGCGCGTACGCATTAATTGAAAAGGACTTTTCCCCTACACCGGAATGTTTTCAGGGCCCATGCTTCATGAGGTCTAATGGATCTTTCTAGTTAAAGTGACGGCGTTAGGGTCAAGGAAAACAGTCGATAATGTCGGTTTGTCTTGACACCATAGATTGAACTAAATATTATTTGTTATGTGACAAACTGAAATCAGTTTAAGAAGTAAGTCTCTTAGTAATAGTTAATCACGATATTTTTTAGCTAATTTCAAACCCCAGGGTCATCGGAGACCATCATATTGACCTTCAAAATTATCATCCTGATCTTAGTGAGTGTTTGGGTCGCGCCTTTTAACGCTCCAGCGTTTCAACCCCAAACAGCTCCAAATTATATCGATAGCATGGTCTCAAGTGTTCGCAACGGTAACGGAGCGCCCCGGGCATCTTCAGGACTTACGCGTCCTCAGGCAGCTACTCCCAGCAAGTTTGGCCTTTCCGGAAAACCGTCTCCGGATCAGAAGGCTCCTGCCGCTAAGACAAAGTCAGCTTCGCTTCAGGTTGAAAAGCCGGCGTCGCAGCCCCGTGTGAAGGCCAAGGCCATGTTCTGTTTGGACAGGTCCTCGAATAAGGTGGTTTTCGCGGAAAACGAATCATCTCCGTTGCCCATAGCCAGTATCACCAAACTCCTGACTGCCATGGTAGTGATTGACCAGATGGACCTGAACGAAGTCGTCGAAACTCCGGCGGACATACTGGAAGTTCCGAAACACACGGTGGGTATTCGTCCCGGTGACCTGTTTAAGGTAAAAGACCTATTGCACGGCATGCTGATTGAATCCGGCAACGATTGCGCTGAATCTCTGGCAAGAGCCTATCCCAAGGGCGGCAGACCAGCGTTTATAGAATCAATGAACCGGAAGGCTCAGGAACTGGGATTGAATCAGGTCAAAGTTTATACTCCAAGCGGTCTTGATCACAAATTTACTTTGGGAAGAAAAGACGGTAGGGAGATTTTGGCGAAAAAACCCAACATTGCTACAGCGGAAGATGTCGCCATGCTTGCCGGCCACGCTTTCAAGTATCCTCTGATAGCTGAAATATCGAGTTCCAAGACTTACGTTATGAAATCCGTGAATCCAAAACCTCACGAATACAACCTGGTCAATAATGATAAGTTGCTCAGGACGGATCTGCCTGTCGCAGGGGCCAAGACCGGCTTCACCAACATGGCGGGCAAATGCATAGTCGCCTTGTTTAAGAAAAACAACAAGGAACACCTTGTCGTCGTCCTAAACACCCCCCACCATTTCAAAGCGGCGGAAAAGATTTACCGCTGGGCTTCTGATAAAAAACTCTAAAGCTTTTCTCTCGTCTTATTGGCATTATGCCAGCATAGCTTCACTAAGATTTCCCCCCGATTGTGGTAGTCTAGACATCAAATTTGCGTCCCATTTGCTTCAGTGTTTTATAGGTTTTGGCTTAGTTTTCGCCTAATTTGGGGGCATTCCGGTAAGTGAGCTTTGATGGCGATTTTGATTGAGATGAAATTTCTTTTCAGATATCGTAACTGAAAATTGTGTAAAAAGATTTTCCACGCGGGAAATATTCTTGAGGGGTTATGCGTAATGAACCGGTTTTTGCTTGTTGCGGGTCTTATAATTCTACTCATCCCGGGATACCTGTTCGGCCAAGGTTTAAATCCAGGTTCATTTATCACGGGTATGCCATCCCCTCAAACGATAGGTCAGGCGACTCCCATTGAGGGAAGTTTTCCTGGGTTACAGGGATTAACGGGTTTCAAAGTCGGAAAGGTGTTATTGAATCCATTCGTTCAGTTGGGTTACCAGTGGAATGGCGTGAACCTCGACGTCCCGATCAATACGGAATTCGATCCTCTTCCCGGAAACGACGCCCACCTAGTGCTGGGCACGCAAAACGTGGTCCTCAAAGATTACAATTTCTGGATGGGAACCGTAGGTCTCAACGCCATAATTTCTCCAGCAATAACGGTGTTTGGATCCGCAAGCGGCTTCCTTCCACGTCAATTCACGGAAACAGGGGTACTGCCGATAGCTCTCAATGATCTGGGCGTACAGTTTGAATCTACGATGACCGGCTCAAATTTCGAGTGTTGGACCATGCAATGCGGCGCGTCAGTCGGAATAGGCGGAGGATATTCTGTCTTGGCCGGCAGTCTGTGGCAATATACCACAATGGTTTACGGGGACGCCCGAAGTGGATCCAGGCAGCTCAATCCGACAATTAGACAGGATTTTCTCTTAAAGAACTGGGCGCCATATATTGGGTTCCAATTTTTGGAAACTGGGTATTATCGAGCCGCAGCTATATATAGTCCAATCCTAACGTCCTCGGGCGCCATCAGCAGCAGAACCACCACTCCAGTTCAATCTGACTTGACTTACAACCTTAATCAACCAGGGTACCTCTTGTCGGTAACCGGCGAATACTATTTACCTCTACCCCCCCCAGCTACGTTCAGCCTTTGGTTTAGTGGGGCCATGTCGTCGATAAAAGGTAGTTCCGACGTGAGTTTTGTGGCCGGGCCGGTTTCCAGAAGCGGCGTCAAATCTGATCTTGTTCTGAACCAGTATTCTCTAAGTGGAGGAATCAGCGCGGGCTTAATCTTCTAGGATTCTGGAATATTTTGGCGTGACAGACACCAAGAAATAGATTCTTAATTTAAGTCTCGCCAACCGCTGCCTCCCACAGGCTTTTCACATCCTCGGTTGTCTTTGACATTATGATTACGAATCCATTATCATTTTTCTGAAACGTTCGAACAGATATCTCGAATCGTGAGGTCCTGGAGAAGCCTCAGGGTGATACTGTATCGAGAAGAGAGGATATTTCTTGTGAACCAGACCCTCGTTTGTGTCATCGTTGAGATTGACATGACTGACAGAGCATTCAGAATCAACTGTTGCCGGGTCAACGGCAAAATTATGGTTCTGTGATGTTATCTCGACTTGTCCTGTGTCCAGCCTTCTTACAGGGTGGTTTGCCCCGTGATGTCCGAATGCGAGCTTGTATGTTTGTCCTCCAAGAGCCAGCCCGAGTATTTGATGACCAAGACAAATACCAAAAATAGGCTTTCGGCCAATCAGGTTCTTCACCGTTTCGACAACGTACGGAACACCTTCAGGGTCTCCCGGTCCGTTTGACAGGAATATACCATCCGGATTGTAACTCAAGATTTCTTCGGCAGTCGTGAAAGCGGGGAAGACTCGGACATGAGCGCCCGAATCAACCAGAAGCCTCAAAATGTTCTGCTTGATCCCGAAATCCAGCGCGGCCACCTTAAACCTCTCTTGAGAAACAACATTACGAGCATTCCATCTCCAGGTCCCTTCAACCCAATCGTAATGTCTATCGCATGTGACTTCCTTTACAAGGTCCAGCCCTTCTATGTCGGGATAATCTTTTACCTTACCGAGAAGACTGCCGACGTCATGATCCTCTGTTGATATGATACCTTTTTTGGCGCCGGTTTCTCGCAAGTTTCTGGTCAGCCTTCTGGTGTCAATGCCCTGGATGCCGATTACTCCAGAACGTTTAAGGAAATCACCGAGATTCTCTCTCTGACGCCAGTTGCTGGGACTAGAGCAATGCTCCTTGACTATGAAACCGGACAGAAAAGCCTTTACTGATTCGTTATCCTCAAAATTTACACCGGTGTTGCCTATATGAGGATACGTCATAGTAACAATTTGGCCTCGATACGATGGATCAGTGAGGATCTCCTGATATCCTGTTATGGCCGTGTTAAAAACGACCTCACCCACTATTTCACCCGCCGCTCCGACGGCGGTTCCCAGAAAAGACTCGCCATCGGCTAGAACGAGACTGGCTTTCATTATAATCCCTTTACAAATTTTGTTAGTCGATCCATACCCTGTCTAATCTTGTTGTCTTCCGCAGTCATTGAGATACGGAAGTAAGCTTCTCCGCTTGGGCCGTAACCGACGCCGGGCGTTACAATAAGACCCTGCTGTTCCAAAAGATCCGCGCAGAAAGCAACTGAGGATGAATAATTTTCCGGAATGTGGACCCAGAAATAATAGCTTGCCCTTGGCAATTTAAACCTAAATCCGATCTCCTCCAACGCCGAAGCAATTATATCGCGTCTTACCTTAAAAAGTTGGGTCCTGCGCTCGTTGAACAGCGGAGCGTCAGGGTGTCCTAGAGCCCTGGCCGCTGCCCTCTGAATCGCCATGAAGACGCCTGAATCAAAGTTGGACTTTAATGTCAACACGGCGTCAATCAAGGACTTTGATCCTACAATGAAACCAATTCGCCAACCGGTCATGTTAAATGTCTTGGAAAACGAATGTATCTCTATCGAAATATCCTTGGCGTTAGGAATCTGCATTATACTTATTGGTCTGTCTTTCGGTTCAAAGTACACTTCAGAATAAGCGTTGTCCGCAAGTATGACAAGATTATGCTTCCCGGCGAACGCGACAAGGTCCAAAAAGAATGATTCATCCGCTACAGCGGCGGTAGGATTGTTCGGATAATTTACAAATATGAACTTGGCCGCAGATGCGACGTCATCTGGAATGGAGGAAAGGTCGGGAAGAAAATCCCGTTCCTCATCGAGAGGAATTCTAATCGGAGCGCCGCCCGCAAAACCGATTGCAGCCTCATAAACGGGGTATCCTGGGTCTGTAACCAGGGCAGTGTCCCCTGGATCAATAAACACAAAAGGCAGATGTGAAACAGCGTCTTTAGCCCCGATGGTAGCCATGATCTCATGTTGCGGGTCCAATTGCGCCCCGAACCTTGTTTCAAACCATTTCGCCACATTCTCGCAAAAGTCGAATTCTCCCTTATAACTGGGATACTGGTGATTGGATGGTTTCCTCATTTCCTCATTCATGAGATCCAAAACAAAATCCGGCGTTGGCATGTCGGGGTCGCCAATCCCGAGTGAGATTACGTCCATTCCACGTTCCAGCGCGGCTTTACGTTTTTCGTCAATTAGATGAAACAGGTAAGGAGGAGTATCCGTTACCCGTCTGGAAAATTTCATTACGTCCTCCAAAGGGCTATTCTCAGTATAAAAGCGATTGCGGGCAAATCTTCAATCGTCAATAACGATGCTTATAATCAATCTATTTATCTGATTAAGCTAATATATTCAAGCAATAAACATGAAACACAATGCTTTTGGCCCGGTTCAACTCTGAATCAACAATGAATTTGCGTCTGTGACGGCCAAGATAAGTTTTATGTCCATATTCCTTGACTCAGCGTCTAAATTACCATAATTTGCACCGACATATTGAATGGAGACAAAAAAATCTTCTCGTGACACTAGACCTTGAAACAATTCTGAAAATAGTTTGTCTGACAGTAGCAAGTGTGGTGTTAGGCGGCGCTTCAGTTTCGGGTAGCGACGAAGACGAAGAACTGATTAAGCGTTGCGCTAAGGGTGAACGGGAGGCTTTTAACAGACTAGTCTTAAAGTATCAGAAGAAGGTTTTCAGTGTCGCCTATCGTTTTGTTGGAGACGCGGAAGAGGCCAATGACCTTGCCCAGGAAATTTTTATGGCGGCGTATCAGAATCTAAAGAATTTTAGAGGTGATTCCAAGTTTTCTACGTGGCTATTTCAGATAGCGACGAATCGAGGCAAGAACAGATTCAAGTATTTAAAGCGTAGAGGATTTTTCACAAACAAGGGATCAACCGAGACCGACGAAGAAGGAGACTACTCCCAAAGAGCTTTTGCCGACCACAGCGCCGGGCCTGAAGAGCTTTTGTCAAGCAATCAGGTTCGAAAGGCGGTCCGGGAGGCCATAGACGAATTGGAGCCGGATCACAAGGAGATCGTTATACTGAGAGACGTAGAGGGTTTTTCATACGAAGAGATAGCACGTATGCTGAATCTACCTGAAGGAACTACCAAATCCCGTCTGCATAGAGCGCGGATGGTTGTAAAAGAAAAACTTAAGAAGGTCCTTTCATGATGGATTGTGAGCCGATTACCGAGTATTTTGGGTTAGTTTATGATGGAGAAGCTGATGCGCTGGTCGAAAAATTGGTTAAGGATCATCTCCGATCCTGCTCCGCGTGTCGGGAAGATTACAAGTGGTATGGAGCAACCATCCAGGGCATGGCGAATCTGGAACAGATTGCTCCTCCCAATGACTTCCTGATCCAACTAAACGCCAGGATCGACAAAAACTCCTCACCTCTAAAATCAATCATATCCCAAATCAAAAATCTGCTGAACTCGATCCCGACCGCTCCGGTACCGGTTGGAGCTGCGTCCCTGGCTTTTGTGACCATCATGGCAATCTACGTCTACAATTATACTCCGGTGGAAACAGCCAATCAGTCTCTACAGACGGCCGCGGTTTCCAAGAGTGCGCCCTCGGCCCCTCCCGTACAATCACAGATGGTGGCCTCAGCTCCA
>CAJBEZ010000093.1 GCA_903952205.1 uncultured Desulfomonile sp.
AGTTGCGTTTTCAAAGATCTCTCAACCAAAGACTCGTGGACTTTGTCACCAAGATCACTGTCAGCAAACTCGGCAAAAGCCCTCGAGAAAGTCGACTCAGACGGAATGTCTGAAGGTTTTCCAAAACCACAGATCCTGCGCAAGCTTGGCGTAGTCTCAAGGGCCTCAATCAGAGCCCGTGTGGTGGGATACCCATAAACAGACTTCGTAACGAACGATCTGGCTATCGATTCACGCTCGCAAAGCTTTCTTCCAAGCCACTGTGTATCGCTACTTTTCGGAATAAAACGCTCTATCTCCACCAACTCCAGTATTGACACAAGCTGCTTCTCTTTTTCGGTTAAAGCAATATCCCAGCATTGCTCCAATTTAGGAAATAAACTCCGTTGCAGCGTTCCCATCAACCATGATATTGTCTTTCTAAGCTTCACTGGTATCTCCTGTGACAAAGAGTCTTTTTCCAAAAACACTATACCACGGGTCTGCCCGCGAAGCTCATTTATTTCAAACCCTTAACCTCCTAAAAAATACTTTTGCAAGAGGCTCTATTGTTAATTATTATGTTGCTAACTTATTCCCTTTAAATTAAAATAGCATAGCATAGCATAGCATAGCATAGCATAGCATAGCATAGCATAGCATAGCATAGCATAGACCTTACTGTGTTCGATATTAAAGGCGCTGCTCGTACTAGAAAAAATATGAGCAGTCAACCCTGACCGGGGGCCACATTTCTCCTACAATTGGAACCCCAACGATTTTCCTCCTCCTTAACCGTACAAAACAGGGCAGCGTGTCTGCACATTTAGGTCAGCCCGTTCCTCCAGGAGAACATCATGGCCCTCAAAAAGATTCACGATAAAAAGCCTAAAGCGTCCCCGGATTCAAAAGGGAAAGACAAGCAGGACATCAGCCCTCCAATAATCGGTATAGGCGCTTCAGCCGGAGGCTTGGAGGCCTTTGAGCAATTCTTTCGTTTTACGCCGCCTGACACTGGAATGGCCTTTGTGCTGATACCCCACCTAGATCCGGGCCATGCGAGCATGTTGACCGAGATCCTTCAGCGGATCACCACGATGCAGGTTGTGGAAGCTGAGGACCAGATGCAGGTAGCGCCGAACAACGTCTACGTGATCCCACCCAACCGAGACATGACGATATTTCATGGGGCCCTACAGCTAAGTTTGCCCGAAAACCCTCGTGGACAACGGATGCTGATAGACTCATTCTTTCGCTCTCTCGCCGAAGATCAGGGAGAAAGGGCGATCTGCGTGATCCTCTCAGGCAGTGGCAGCGACGGCACGCTCGGGCTAAGGGCCATTCACGGCGCAGGCGGCGTCTCTTTCGTGCAGGACCCCACCACGGCTAAATACGACGGCATGCCTGGCAGCGCAGCGCATAGTGGGCTGGCCACGTATATTATGCCGGTTGATAAAATGCCGGAACAGTTGACAACCTACGTTAAGACACTCTTCGAAAAAGGGATAAAACCGGAACTCCCTTCACCCCCTGTTACAAGCGCTCTCAACAAGATTGTCGCGATCCTTAGAAACAGGACCGGGCATGACTTTGCGCTTTATAAACAAAACACTATCCGACGCCGCATAGAGCGCCGGATGATCGCTCACGGAATTAATGACACCACCACCTACAGCCGTTACCTTCAGGAGCATGCTGAGGAAGTGAGCCTGCTGTTCAAGGAACTTCTCATTAACGTAACGAGCTTTTTCAGAGACGCGGAAGCCTTTGCAACTCTAAAAACGGAAATCCTGCCTAAACTCTTCGACCACAAACCGGAGAATTATGTCTTCAGGGTATGGGTAGCAGGGTGCGCCACCGGTGAAGAAGCCTACTCGATCGCCATGACCTTCAGGGAATACATGGATGAAACAAAGCAGGAATTCAAGGTCCAGATATACAGCACGGACATCGATGACGACGCCATTGCTGTGGCAAGGGCTGGCTCCTATCCGCCGAACATCTCCATAGATGTTTCCCCTGAAAGATTACGAAAGTATTTCATAAAGGAAGAGACGGGCTACCGGGTGAAGAAGGAAATCCGGGAAATGATCGTCTTTGCCATACAGAATGTGATCAAGGACCCGCCTTTTACCAAACTTGATCTTCTTAGTTGCAGGAACCTGCTCATATACCTTGAGCCCGAACTTCAGAACCGGCTAATCCCAACCTTTCATTATGCGTTGAAACCCGGCGCATACCTGTTCCTGAGCCCTTCGGAAAGTATTGGGAACCAGCCTGACATCTTTGCGCCGGTCAACAGAAAATGGAAGTTCTATATAGCGAAACAATCGATGGATTCCGCCCGCAGAATTATGGCGGAAAATCTATCCTGGACCCGTGACCACATCTCAACAGGTATGGACGAGATATTGAAGAGGGGCAAAGACATCAACTTCGCGGAACTCGCCAGAAGGGTTTTGCTCCAGCATTACGCCCCGCCTTCCGTGATAACCGATGAAAAGGGTGACATTCTCTTTGTCAACGGCGAAACCGGTAAGTTCCTGCGTCCTGCCCCTGGCCGGGCAAACTTCAATGTGGTGGAAATGGCCCGTGAAGGACTGCAGATGGAACTAAGGACAGCCATTTTAACCGCCGCCGCTAAAAAGAAACCGGTGATCTACCCCGAACTTCCGGTCAAGACGGATGGTGCTATACTTGGCGTTAAACTAACTGTCAGACCACTGGCAGATCAAGGCGGGCCGGTGGGGTCCCTGATCGTGTCATTCGAGGATGTGGAAACGCCGGCAAAGGGGAAAAGACCCAAGCCCAGAACGCGAATAAAATCTGGGGAGTTTAAACGGGCGGAGGACCTCGAGCAGGAACTGCTATACACGAGAGAGAACCTTCAGGCGTCCATAGAGGAGCTTCAGGCCTCGAACGAGGAACTCAAGTCTACCAACGAGGAGCTTCAGTCCACAAATGAAGAGTTGCAATCCACGAACGAGGAACTTGAAACAGCGAAGGAAGAACTTCAGTCGATCAATGAAGAACTGGTGACGGTAAATTCGGAATTGCAGGCGAAAATAGAACAACTTGCCGGTATGCAGAACGACATGAAGAACCTTCTGGATAACACGAATATCGCCACAATCTTTCTCGATGACAACCTTGCCATAAAACGTTTCACCAGAGAAGCCACTGCACTGTACCGTCTTGCCCCGACCGATGTTCGCAGACCGCTGGCCGACCTCAAGTCAAATATTGAAGGAGAAGACCTGGTCGAGGACGCTCGAGCGGTCCTGGACACCCTCGCGCCCAGGGAGAAGGAAATACGCACGACAGACAACGCTTGGTACCTCGCCCGAATACTACCCTATCGAACACTCGATAATGTAATCGAAGGGGTAGTAATGACATTCACGGATATTACCGGGATGAAACAGGCCCAGGAAAGTGTACAGTCAGCGCTCGACTATTCGGAATGTATAGTCGATACAATAACGCAACCGCTAGTCATAATGAATGACCAATTGTTGGTTGTTTCCGCCAACCGTTCCTTTTACAACGCCTTTCGGGTCACACCGCAAGACACTGTTGGCAGGTATTTCCATGAAATCGGCGACCGTCAGTGGAACATTCCGTCGTTACGCACATTACTGGCCGATATTTTTAAGCATGACACAACCTTTGAGAATGTTGAAGTGGATCATGACTTTCCGGCCATCGGCCGTAAAAAAATGGTACTGAACGCACGAAGATTGAACAAGTCCGGTGAGGGGCAATTGATACTACTGGCGATTGAAGATGTTACCGTTTCGCCTATTACCTGAACAGACGAGGCTCACTCGACAGGACTTGTTATCGTGACATTTATAAGGAATTAACCCCATGACAGATAAAAAGGACCTGGACAATGTTGGTAGCGACAGCGCTCTAAGAGACGCCGCTGAGGGTCAACTCGGCAAGTTTCCGGATACGTCGACTGAAATCAAAGACCTGACTCCTGAAGAGATCATCCACGAACTCCGTGTCCATCAGATTGAGCTGGAGATGCAGAATGAGGAACTACAGAGAGTTCAGCTCCAATTGGAGGAGTCCAGGGATAAATACCAGGATCTTTACGATTTCGCTCCTGTAGGATACTTCACATTGTCTCAAAAGGGACTGATCTCTGAAGCGAATCTTACGGGCGCTTCGCAACTCGGGATGCCCCGTCCAAAATTGATTAATCTTGGATTTGGACATTTTGTCGCCCCTGAGTCTGAAGACCAATATTACCAGCATATTCTCAATGTGCGCAAACAAGAAGGAAAGCAGTTTTGCGACCTAATGCTCAAGAGCGAGGACGGTTCGTCATTTTACGCCCATCTCGAAAGCGTCAGAATGGATGCGCCAGTTCAGGCGCAAAAGGAGAATGGCGCAACCCACGTAATTCGCATGGCGGTTATTGACATCACTGACCGCAAAATGGCTGAGGACGCTGTGCGGTTCAGTGAAGAGCTTTTTCACGGAATGTTTGAAAATCACGCCGCTGTTATGCTCCTGATCGAACCGGCAACGGGTAGAATAATTGATGCGAACATTGCAGCGGAGAGATTCTACGGCTACGCCACGTCTGAGTTACGCTCGATGTGTATCCAGGAGATCAATATCCTACCCCCGGACGAGGTCGCAATCGAACGTAATCTTGCTCTTAGTCAGCGGCGAAGCCACTTCATTTTTCCGCACCGACTCGCCGATGGGGCTGTTAGAACGGTGGAGGTTCACGCCTCCCCGATTGAGCACAATGGAAAGGTCATGCTCTTTTCAATCATTCATGACATCACAGAAAGCAAGCGATTGGAGGCTGAGCGTCAGGAGATGGAACGTAAGCTTCTCCATGCTCAGAAGCTTGAGAGCCTTGGTGTCATGGCTGGTGGTATCGCCCACGATTTCAACAATCTGCTACAAGTGGTTTTGGGTAATCTGGACCTTGCTCTTGATGATATTCCCCCCGATTCCGAGGCAAGAACCAGCATACTGAACGCCATCAAGGCGTCTGAACGATCAGCGGAACTCTCTGGCCAGATGCTGGTCTACTCTGGAAGCGCAATTTACTTCCCAATGGATATTTATCTTGACGATTTGCTGAATAAAACCATTAGCCTACTTCAGTCCACCATTCCCGGGCATATTGCCATCGACTTCGATATTTGCAAAACGCTTCCACCCATTAAGGGAAAAGCGGATCAAATTCAGCGTTTGATTAGCAATCTTGTGGTTAACGCCTCTGAGGCCATCGGAGAGACGGAAGGCGCTGTTAGACTTTCTGCAGGCATTGTTGATTGCGATGAAGCGTATCTGAGCCATAGCCGTCTTGAAATGGCGCCTGAACCAGGCCGGTTCGTCTACCTGGAGGTAACAGACACTGGTTGCGGTATGGATGACAAAACGCTGCAAAGGCTATTCGATCCGTTCTTCTCAACCAAGTTCTGGGGTCGTGGTCTTGGCATGGCTGAAGTTATGGGAATAGTCAAGGGGCATCATGGCGCTATAATTGTCGACAGTGAGATAGGTAAAGGGACTACAGTCAGGGTACTGTTCCCATTGTCCGAAAAGCTCCAAGATTCCTCCGTTCAAGTTAAGGGCGTAATTGAGACTAAACCCTCAGTTCCCGCAAGCCCTACAGGGCGAAAATCTATTCTCGTAGTCGAAGATGAGGAAATGGTACGTGGTCTGGTGACAAGTCGCCTGGAGGTTCTAGGGTACCTTACAATTACCGCTTCGGATGGAGAGGAAGGGGTCCGTATTTTCCGGGAGCGGCCGAATGAAATTGATCTGGTGTTACTGGACTTCGCAATGCCCAGGATGAATGGAGTTGAAGCCTTTGCGCAACTGATGCGCATTAAGCCGGATGTCAAAGTAATCCTTAGCAGTGGATACACCGAGGACGTTGTGATGCGGAGTTTTCCGGGAAAACGTCCTGCCGGTGTATTACACAAGCCCTATAAAATGGTAGAGTTGAAAGGTGAGCTTGAGCGATTGTTGGGGAGCGATGGCTAAGAAGTTTTCGTGACGCAGGGCTTCCATGTCCGGACCCGGATTCTTAATTTCACAATGTCGGCCCTTATTTTTGAATTGCCCCTTCTATGATTGACATTGAGCGGAACAAGAAAAGATTTGGCTGTAAATGGTTCTCTACTGTATTATTAAAGACTGCGTTGTGGTGATCAGCCATGAACATCTGGATGTACCTCAAAATCACAAACTGGCAATCATCTGTGCCGGATTGTGGTCTCTAAGGGCATGAAAAATTATCAGATTCCACGTAATGGAGAATGCTAATGCGTCAGATAAATGTTTATGCTGACACTTCCGTGTTTGGTGGAACTCAGGATGAAGAGTTTAAAGAAAGTAGCCTAAACTTTTTCAACAAGGTCGCCAATGGTGAATTCATTCTCCTGCTTTCAACAGAAACGCTCAGGGAACTTTCCGGATCACCTCAGGAAGTGCAGTCTGTTTTGTTTAATCTTCCGGATAGTTCGATTAAAGAGGTTCCGATCAATGATGAGGCTCGGGATCTTGCCAATGAGTATATTGCCGCCAAAGTGCTGGGGCAGGCTTCTATCAGTGACGCATTGCATGTATCAGCAGCTACTGTTGCAGGCGCAGATCTTATTCTCAGTTGGAATTTCAGACATATTGCCAATTTCAACCGTATTAGGGGCTTCAATAGTGTAAACATCCGATTCGGTTATAGGACAATGACCATTCTGAGTCCTAAGGAGGTATCTGATGAAAAAGAAAGTCTTTGATTGCGTTGAAATGAAAAGACAGGCCCAGGTAAAACTGATGCAGGAATATGAGAGCAGGAAAGAAGAGTTTGAATCCTATGTCGATTTTCTCAATTCGACAGCTAGCTCTGATCCTCTTGTAATGGCTTTTAGAAAAAAACACTCTGAATCGCAGATTCGTGAAATTGAAGACAAAGGCGCAAAAAAGGTGAAAACTGCCTGAATGTCTGGAAAACTGAAAATAACCACATGGTCTAAGAGGTTTTGGAAGGAGACGCAAAATCCCGAACAGGCGTTGATCTTTTAGTAACAATTACGATTTACTAATTTTTTTGCTGTTGTTCGCCAAATCATTACTGTTGCTCTGGCTGATCCACGAAACATAAGGATATAGTCGATGACTCGCCACGAAGCCACTGAAGAGGCTTTGCGTGAAAGTTCACGCATGTATGAGGACCTGGTGTCGAATATACCGGTCGGGGTATATCGATTCAGGATGAAGGCTTCGGGCGAGCGAGTCTTCGAT
>CAJBEZ010000094.1 GCA_903952205.1 uncultured Desulfomonile sp.
GCATGATTTGGCCACCTTTAATTAGTAACTGGAGAATCCTATAAACCTTAGCTTTTTGTCTTTTATTACTTGACAAGAATTAAAAGATTTGAGACAATTCCCCATACACGATAAAATGTTGTTCGTGATTAATGGGGCGTAATGTATATAGCCTTGATTTTCGTGTCAAGCTCTTTTTGTCATCTACTGCAAAAAACAACTGGCAACCTCATGGAAAGGGGGTAAATGGAAATGGCTTCAAAACATCTTTATTTTGTCGCTAAAGTTCTCTATGCGGAGAAAACAGGGGAAGAGTTGAGCGATGTTACTATGAGTCGAATTCACGAGGTTTGTGGGTTAAGTCGGCAGACCGTCGTTAACTGGAAGATTAGTAATGTGGTGCCTCAGAATAGCAAGATAGATCAGCTTTGTCTCGCCACGGGTGTTTCTAAAGAATTTGTCGACGCTATTATGAGCCTGCCATTGGACATTGAAATAAATGAAAATGATTTCTATACCGCTATAAAAAACAGGGATATACCTTACATCAAAAGATTAGGATTTTCTCCTAATTTTCTCCCGTCACAGTTAATCGCAGCTATTGAAGCATTGAGCCCGGATCACTTAGTAAAAAAGCTTTGGGCATATCGAAACAAAGGTGATGATTATCTTCCACCTGTTGATCGATTTATTTTTTTCGCTGGGTCTGCAAGGATACTGTATAAGGATTTTATTAGTTGGATTGAATCCAGTCCGAAAGACGTCAAAATCTCAATAGACTATTTAACGTCTATTATGGACAATCTGGAAATTCCTGTTCAGGAACGGGGGTTGTTCTTTATGCGCCCTGATCGAATCGAAAAAAATCTGAGATAGAAAATTCACCAAAAGAAGTGCGGAATCAGGCAAGTTAACTGTTATTTAGGAGGGTGGGCGACGTCAGGAATTTCGAGTTTCCCTGATGAATCGCGCGTACCTGGGGCGCAAGATTTAATCCCAAAACGATTTTTTTTCATTTTTTGGGTTCCTTGAAATCATTGGGATTTTGAGAGCACAATTTCACCAAATTACACCAAAATAATCTAATTACACCAACTCAACCCCTTAACATCAGGTCACTTTATGCTATTTTATAGTTGACCTGCAGAACCTCGAACAGTTATAATTCTTCGCAATTGAGAAAACATCGTTACGTCTTTTTTCGTCAGGGTAATTGCCTGATTTTCGGGGGAAGCGTTTCAGAATTCGCGTTCGTATCAATACCTTAGAGTGAACTGGATGCCGTTGATAGGGGTTGTGGGATAGCCGCGCTCCCAGCTACCGAGTTTGCTGACTATCCAACTGTGCCAGGCCATATCAGGCGATTCGTTAAAAGGGAACAAGTAGAGGATCTCTATCTTTATTTTAAAGGAGGCTGCCGATGTCGCAACCCGTTGATCTGATGGAACTAGAAACACTCACTTCTGAAATTGTTCACCCTTGGTCAGACGGAGATTATCGTCTTCCTGGCTACTTCTCGTCCTCTAAGGCAAAATTCATTTCAAAACAGGAGACACGTATTAAATGGAACAACTTGTAAAGATTACTGACGCCGCAGAGCAATTGGGAATCCACTATCAAACACTTCGCAGGTGGGTACGTGATGGCCGTGGCCCCAGATGTGTTCTCACACCAGGAAACAGGATGTGTTTTAGGGAATCTGATTTGCGCCACTGGACAAACAGTCTGGATACAATTGAACCGGCGTCGTCTGAATCCGGCAAGCGTATACCTTAAAATCCCATGAGCCGTTAATTCGTGGGGGGTTACTCAAACCTAGCTGTTGGTCGAGGAGTTATGAAAAGTCGTCGACAAAAATCTTAAGTCCAAAAAATTCTTCAGCCATAGCTAAAAGCCCTGTTTATCAAATCGAATGTCAGGTCAAGATTTGTATTGGTTATGGAATGTTGCCAGGGGGGTAAGGCAAAATTGGAAACGTATTTTACTGTCCACGAAGTGGCGAGAAAATTGCGAAAATCTGAGATTTCAGTCTCTAGGTGGTTGAGGGAAGGTAAATTACCATACACTCAGGTTTCCGAGCGGCGTAGGTTAATATCTGAATCCGATCTACAAAATTTCCTGGATAGAAGACGTGTCGCCTCACCGAAAAAAAGGGTTGACGTAGTTAACAAACATGTCGCATCGTTTGAGGATAGATCTTTGAAAACAGAGGATCGTGCGGGGGATACGCGGGAAATGGATGTGAAATCTTTACGAAAGGAGATTTCACAGTTATGGCGGTAAAACTGCAAGGTAAAACCTGGTATGTGTTTTTCAGACCATTTGGAAGCCAGATTAAGCTCGCATTGAAGGATTGTGAATCAAGGCGGCAGGCGGTGGCGTTAGAAGCCGAGTTGCTTGAGGCATTGCAAAAGAGTGATTACTCGAACCTTACCGGCATTGCGAGACAGACAGTGGTCAAACTCTTTGCTAATCAGGGATGGGAAATGCCGGAAGGCCTACAACCGACACGGGCTAAAGAGCCACCAAAGGAGTTTACACTTTGGGATGCGGTAAAGCTCTACACGAGTGACCCAAGTTATAAAAATCTTTCCAGGCCCGAAGACTACGCTACAAAGTTGGCGCACCTAGTTGGATTCTTCAAAAAAGACAGACCGGTGAAGGATGTTTGGATATCGGATTTGAAGTTGTATCGTACCCATAGGGCAAACCAAGGAATGTCCAACGCGACGATCAACCGTGAATTAGCGGCATTCAGTGGGATTTTTCGGGTTTTAGTTGAACATCAGATAGTAGAGATCAATCCTTGTAGGCAACTCCCGAAACTGAGTGAGAAGTCAGGTCAACGCCAAGTCTATATTAGCCTTGAGGATGTTGGCAAGATTATGAATTTTTCACCCGATTGGTTTAGAGACATGATTTGGATGAGTTATCTGACAGGCATGCGCCGGGGTGAAGTCCATAAGCTACAGTGGCGGCATGTGAACATGAACACAAGGATAATTTCCTTCCATGCAACCGAAACGAAAGAAGGACAGTCAAAACGTGTCCCTATACACAGGGACTTGATGCCAATATTTCAGAGGCTTCGTAAAGTCAGGTCTTTGAGTGACGACAGAATATTTCTAACCAGCGAACAATCGCTTAGGCTGCCGTGGGTGAGAGCGTTAGACAAACTACAATGGGAAGATCCAAGACCGAGGTTTCATGATTTGCGACACGCTTGGAAAACAAACGCCAGGCGAAGCGGCCTAGACTCAGAGATTCGAGAAATGATCCTAGGCCATGCCAACAGAAAACTGGATGTATCGCAGCGATATGGATTCATAGATGATCAAGAGTTAGTCAACGCTATCGACAAATTCACTTACGACAATGGCTTAACCCAAATTCTAGTTGCGTCTAAGGCCGGAATGTACGAGTCTAAATGATGCCCTGTTACCTTTTTGTTACCTTTTCTCAAATCATGTTGATTAATGAGTCAGTTTTTCGGGAATTTCAACATCTAAACTATTGTTTTTATTTGGTACGCCCGAAGAGATTCGAACTCCCGACCTTCTGATCCGTAGTCATGCAACTATACTGAAAGCATTAACAAATATCGACATGGAGGGCATTTAGAGGGCATGAGAAAACCTTTAATTATTTCGCAATGTTACAAAGCGGGTCCATCTTCTCGGCTATCGCTTTAAAGTGATCTGTAAACACATGGATGTATTTACTTGAAGTGCTGAAACTTGTGTGGCCTAATATTTCCTGAACAGCTTTAATATCCCCTGTGACCTGATATATCTTGGCGGCTGATGTGTGTCTTATACCATGAAAACGAAAGTTTTTATCAATGCCCGCTATTCGCTTTATTTTGGCCCATTTCTTGCGCGGAAAATCCTGAAAAGGTTGTCCGGTTGCGTGATTAATCCAAAAATAAGGCGTCCCATTGTCAGGAATATTTTCTAACATTTCAATTACGCTGCTTGCCAATCGCACTACATGTTTTCTCCCTCGCTTCTGAATAACAAAAATTGCCCCCTCTTTAAAATCAACATCTTCCCTCTTTAGGTGAACCACGTTCATTTTTCTCAGTCCCGTAGCAAGAGCGACTACCAACATTTGAAAAAATGTTTCATTTATGTTTTTTGCGGCACGCAACATAAGATCAGTCTTTTCAGTATTTAAAAAGACAATATTCCCTTCGTCAGGCCGAAAAAGGGGCGTTTTGGAAAAAGGACAAGGTTTGTCTTCAACTGTATATTTCCAACAAGCCTTTGCCGCAGCGTGGTATCGGTCGCACGTATTTTTGGAAAAATTTCTGTTTAACAGGGAAACTCGAAACTCCTGAAACAGAATAGGAGTTATTGTGTCAATTTTCCTATTCTTTCCCCAAAAATCCCCCATTTCGGTCAGATATCTGTAGGAATCCAGACAATAGCGGTGGGTTCTACCTTCCGCTTCCAACTTGGAACAAAATCTTGCAACCAAATCGCTCCAATGTAGATTATTAACATTGGCTTCCGTCGTCGCCATGACTTTAAGTTCAGCCTCGGCTCTTCTCGCAACAGATAATCCAACCGTTCCAAGTTTTCGTTTGATTTTCCTTCCGGCGTTATCTCTTACTTCAATCCAGTAAATCGCTCCCTGCGGAATAAATTTCTGTCCGCATCCACAAATCGCTGTCTTTAAACTATGTTTTTTGGAACAATTCACGCACTCAAAGAAAATAGACATCGTTACCTCCTTTGTAGCTGAGAATCGAAGCTAAACGTTTAAAGAATAAGAGCCCATCCCTTTAGATAGGCTCTTATAACAGTCACATGAAATAATTTCCCCACAAAACCGTAATGGCACACACTCCGAGTCTTCCTATACACACACTCGCCAAAATCGCGTTTTGCGTTATTTTCTTCACTAAAGAAAACTGTCTTACATTTTGTTTTTGTTCAAAAGAGAAACCGACATTTCTATGTCGCCCACCCCCCGAGACTACAGTTAGCTCGCCTCTTTTACCCGAATCTCTTTTAACGATTTTTTTATTCCCTGATATTCCTGTTCCGGTCGCATTAAAAACAATGCCCGTTCCTGAACAGGAACTTCCAAGTTGTCCAAAATGGACGTTAAATAATCTATCGAAATCTTAACATCCTTGGGTTCAGCTTCAATCCAATCAATTAAATCTTGATAAATTATTCGTGCCGCCCCAATAAAAAAAGTAAATCGGTTTACAGGGGAAAGAAAATCGTCTCCATGATTTCTATATTCCCAAAGTTTTTTAACTAAGTGATTCGGGCTTAATTCTTCTATAGCGGCGATTAACTGTGACGGGAGAAAATTAAGAGAAAACCCCAATTTTTTGAAGTAGGAGAAATTTCTATTTTTTACGGCCTCGCAAAATTCCTTTTGATTTACATCCACGTCCCACGGTAAATCTATAACCGATTCCGCAAGTTCCCTGGAAACTCCGGTGGCTAAACAAAACCGATCAAGTTTGCTTTTTCTTACTGCAACATCGCTGGCTTTCCAGTTAACGATTGTTTGCCTACTTAGCCCACAAACTTCGTGAATCCGACTCGTACTAATATCATTTAGCTCTTCTCCTGTTTTTTCCGAATAAATAGCCTTGGCGACAAGATAAAGATGCTTTGAAGCCATTTTCAGTTTCCTCCTTTCCATGAAACGTCCAGCTCGGATCTTTTGAATGTCTAATTAAACTTGACACCGCGTCAGAAACACTGTATAATTCGCCCCATTAATCAAGACAACATTATCATTGTCTAAGGGGTATTGTCTCAAATTTCTTGATTCTTGTCAAGTAACAAATAACAAAAAAGTAAAGAATTTAAAGCGGTCCAATAGTTAATTAAAGGGGAGGCAATATCATACAATGTTAATAATAAAACAAACACTAAACGGCATAATATCGCCTATTAGTGCTGTTTTAACAACTTTGGACAAGGTTCATTTTCGTTTGATCTGTAAGATTAAACACGGCAGGGCGCAAACTAAATGAGCGCCATATTGCCTATTACCAATTACAACAATATACAAAACAGCAAATTACCGCGTTGTTTTGTATCATTTTGACCAGTTTATCTTAATTATCGCCTTTGGAAAGGGGGGGATATGCCTAAACCCATTAAAATCACTTACAACGGGGAAACCATGTCCATTCGCAAATGGGCGCAAAAACTAAACATTTCAACAGAAGGGCTAAGTTTCAGACTGAGAAAAGGATTAGCTCTTCATCAAGCTCTAAAACCTAGAGACATTTACACACCACGAGGGACCGGCAAATGATCAAAATGGGAATAGACGCTGACCGATTATATTCGGTAGCTGATGTCGCTGGAATTTTAAACGTCTCAAGAAAAACAATGGAACGATTAGTGAAGGAAACTCCACTTGAATACGTCAACTTAAATGGTGGGCGACAGTATTCATCCATACGAATTCTTGGCTCAACGTTAATCAATTTCATCGAGAAAAACACAGTCACCGGGGATAGGAAACCTTTGTATGACGCCAAATCAAGAAAGAATACTATTTTCAGAAGTTTGCAGGGTCGTTGCTAAAAAACTCAGGGTTAGACAAGACCTCACGAAACAAATTGCCGCTACCCTGTTTTCTGAAATCATAAACCAGTTATGCGCAAACAAACGGATTGTAATTGTAAATTTTGGCATTTTTTCGGTTCGATCAACTCCGGCTCGAAAAGCCCCTCAAATGCCAGGTGACACTACGATCCGATTTAGCCCGGCCCATCAAATGCCGAGGTTTAAATTTAGTAAAAGAGTTACTCGGAAAATAAATGAATCCTACTGATACAAACCAAATTGATTGTCTTCTGGATTGTAAACACACCTTAACAGACTGTGAAGCCCGACAAGTGGGACGCTGGCGTTATAGCAATCCAAAAGACCACTCAACGCTCAATCTCATGTTTATAAGCTGCAAAAATTGCAAATATTGGCTGACAGACCGGGAATATGAAAACAAAACCCAAAAAATTAACAGACAGATTTTGGGGATGAGGGGGAAACATGCAAGAAAGCAACCTAGGAAAAAAGATCTCACAACTCAACGATTCACAACGCCTAAATAAAATTATGAAAAGCATTCTTGATAGAACGTCGGGCGTAGCGACAAAACGGGACTCAAGGCTATTTTTACTAGCTTTTGAAAGGAGGCTAAGTCAAATGTTGACTCCGCCAGAAAAGGTAGCTTGATGCCAACTAAACTTTACCAGATTGCATTTGATCCAGGAATGACAGGCTGTGGTTATTCTGTCTGGCAAAATAGTAAATGGTCAAAAGTAGGGACAATAATTCCGAAGGGCTCCAACCATCTATCAAAGCTAATGGATTTACAAGAAAAATTAACCGAATTTTTCATAAACCTTTTAAGTGAGCCAAACAGCCTAGTCGTCAAGGTAGTTATTGAAGAATGGGAAAGATTTATTCCCCGTTTCAAAGTTGCCACGATGCTCAAAAGCGCCGAAGGACGGGGTGTCTTGATTTCAGTCGCATCTCTTTTCTGCCAGGACATTTGCTTCGTTAACAAAAGAAGGGCTCCAAAACACGAAGCTCAATGGCTGGCGACAGCAAATCAGGTTTCAGGTTCAAGTCATGCGTTAGACGCATATTATCTTGGAATATTAGGAGGTTTTTGACTTGGAAACGAAATTCGATGAAGGGTTTGATTTAGGTGAAATCGCAAAAGAAAAAATTCCAATTCCTTTCTTCGGGGAAGAAATACTGGAAGCCTACAGTCTCAGATTTAACCAAATACCGGACAAGGATTTTATCGTTTATCGGTTCAAGGTAAACCCTAGACATGACCCGGTAGCCAACATTCTAAACGGGAAAATGCTGCTTTGGCAGGTCATGGACAAAATTCATGGAATTCCATTGCTGATCCCTTCACTAATCGGATTGGTCCCTTACACTCAGCTTTCAACCAAGGAAACAGCGATAGAAACCGTCCTGGAAATGCTTATGGAATTAGATGTCGTAAACAGCGACAACCTGGAAGCCATTTTTAGGGCCTTTTTTATAATCCGGGGCAATTACGAACGGTATCTGAGAAAAACCGCCCGAAAGTTTGAGGCTTCGGCATGACATCAATGCAAGTAATCGTTTGCATAGCCTGTATAGGCGCTTTTTGGGGAGCCGTAATGGAAGCCGACACAGAATTAGCAATAGCCAGGAACCATCCTGAATACGGAATAATGGCTTATTTCATGGGAGCCTCTTTAATTTTAAGTTACGTTATTTTAATTACTTACGCCCTAAATAAGGTTTTTGAATAATCTTAAAGATTTGACGGGACGGGACGGGACTGGACTTGTCCGAACATGGCGGGACGGGACTGGACGTGACTGGACAAGACAAGACAATAAAACAAGAAAGGAAAAACCAATGTATGAAGCCAAATTTCACCTTGAAAGTGTAACACCTTACGGACCAGGAAAATTCTACGAAGTTCCGAAGCTCCCCAAAGAGCTATCGAAAGACTATGAAATCAGAACATGGAGAGAAAGGTGTAACTATGACAAAGAGGGTTTCGTTTTCTTTCCACGAATGGGATTCAAATATTGCCTGATATCAGCTTCAGCGTTTCTGGATGAACAGATCCCAGGAAAAGGCAAACGAACATACAAAAAGCGATTTGAAGCAGGAATCGACATTATTGAAGATCTCCACCTGCCTTTCAGGAAAGACGAAGTAGAAGGCGAATGGTTTATGGTCCCGTCTGATGGAAAAGCCGGGGGAACGACGAGGGTTCCGAAATGTTTTCCCGTCATCCCGACATGGGACGGGGATCTTCGGATACTTGTAATGGACGACCTGATTACAAAACCGGTCCTGGAAAAACACGTAGCCGAGGCGGGCAAGTTTGTGGGTATAGGCAGATTTAGGCCCGAAAGAAGAGGTTTTTATGGAAGGTTCATATACACAAGCGTTGAATACACAGAAAGAGGCTGAGAATGGAAACAGTAGAGCTAAACCCTAACGGCGACACCAGAAATAGCCGGGCAAGAATGACAATCGAAACGCAATTGATTCTGAATTGCTTACTGAACACATCAATTGGAGACTTAGTGTCCTATGAAAGTCTGAAATGCGCCGCCGGACTTGAAAATCTACCCACGTCAAAAAACCCGACGGAATATGGACGGCTTCACAGCGCTCGACGAATAGCCGAAATGCAGGGTGTCTTTTTTGACTGTGTTTCAAAGACAGAAGGTTTCTACGGTCTAAAAAGAATATCGGAAGCCGAAGCTGTGTCCAAATCGCAAAAAGGAATTTCTCACATAAAAAAAAGGTCACGATTGGAAGTCCGCAGGCTTGTCGCCATTCCAAAATATTCCGAGCTTGATCCCGAATCAAAGATGGTTTGGAACAGAAACATGACCATGTTCAAGCTATTTGACGCCGTAGCCTCTCCAAAAGGGATCAAAAACATTACATCAAGGGTAATGGCGGAACCAAGAATCTTCAATTTCAAAGAGGTCGCCAGACTTTTTAACAACGACAAAAAAGAAAACCAAATCACAATATAAAAAGTTCGATGTCACAAGACTCGACAAGACGGGGCATTACACGACATGGCCAGACCTGACCTGACAAGACAAGTCCCGACCAGACAAGACAAGGTTTCAAATAAAAATGGAGGTTAAACATTGAATTTACCGGCAACCGTATCACCTAATGAGGGTGATTTAGAAATGCCAGAGAGAACCAAAAAGATTCTAATGAACTCTGTGTTCAAAAATCTTTTTGAAGACGAGGCCCATGTCGCTTGGCGTTTGTCGAAACGCCGAGGCTTGGATGTTGAAGCAAAGCAAATATTCTTTGTTCCGTATGTTGACAAAAAAGGAAACAGAAGCGTCATTGCGCAAACTTCAATAGACGGTTTGAGATTGATTGCCGCCAGAACAGGAAATTACGGCGGCCAGATAAACGCTAAATTAACCGTTCGTTTAAAAAATGGCGACAAAAAGGTCATCGATCATGAGGAATACGACCCCAGCGAAACCAAGGAAATAATCTCCGCTACAATTGAAGTAATTAACAAGGAATTTCCTCAACCTCAGAAAGCTACGGCTTTATTAAAGAGCTACGCCAAAACCTATAACGGCCAATTACAGGGGCTATGGGGAACAATGCCGGACGTAATGTTACTCAAGTGCGCAGAATCTTTAGCGCTAAGAAAGGCGTTCCCTCAAGACCTTGGGGGCCTTTACAGCAACGAAGAAATGGATCAGGCGAAAAACGACATAGAGGCTGTGAATGTTAGTTTTTCAACCATAGAAACAACTCAACAACCAACCTCGGAGCCCCCAAAAAGGGAAACTTCTGAAGCGCCGGTGATTGACGTTCTAAAGGAAGATGTTCAGGTTCAAACAGAAGCGGCCCCTGCAACCTTACAGACTAAAACGGAGGTAATTACAGAAATAGAGAGCGAGCAATTTATAAACGAAACATGGGGAAAATTCACGGGGTATTGCGCTGAAAAAATCAGTGACTCAGCCTCAGCGATAGAACTTGTAAAAAAGGCCGTGAGAGAGCGGTTTAAGGTCGAAGATCCCGCAAAGATATCACCCGACCAAAACGCCGATCTCTCACTTTATTTAAGAACGGTTTGTATACCGATCTTAGAACAGAATGGTTTGGTATAACATGGACGTTAGACCGTGGTCAAAAAGTTTCCATGTGAACATGAAGAAATGCGCATGGAAGGCTTACAACATTAAAAAGAAGAAAATAAAAGAGCCGCCTAGTGAACCGGCGGAACAGGGAAAAGAGTCCCATGAATTCTGGCAGAAGATTCTCGCCGGTCAAATGATTTTTTCTGAAATAGGCGGCAAGGCGAAATATCCTTTAACCAGATCGTTTGTAAGTAAAGCCCTTGATATGGAGGAAATAGGGACAGGCGGCATTCAATTTTTTGAACCTCACTATATCTTAGATCCAAAAGGATTGATTACGAGTGACTACGATAGCGGAATGTTCCACGGTTATCTGGACAGAGTAGTCCTGTTTGATGGAATAGTCAGACCTGAATCCCCTACCCCCGACATGTCGAACGGAAGTGTCTACGTTGAAGACCTGAAAACAGGAGCCAGCACTCAAGACGACCCTACGGAACGACATGGTTATATCGCCCTGCTAAAATGCAAGTATCCTGAATGCAGGAAATTCACGTTCGCCAGATTGTTTTGTAAAAAGGGGGTCCGGCATAAATGGGATTACACGTTTAGCGATGACAGCAAAAGCGTGGAAATCTGCAACCACCAGAAACAGACTACCGAGACATTGCGAATTACGGCAAGAAGTAAGGTCTCCGGATTTCCCGGCGCTAACCCTTTATTCAACTACCTCTACAAAATGGATGAAGAGATACTCAACGCTGTTGTAGTCCCTAATCCGGGGAAACATTGCGAGAACTGGTATGGATCACCCTGTTTCTGCCTTGGAAAAGAATGCCCTCTCGCAAAAGATACGCCAATGATTGCGGCGGAAATGGATAAGCGACTTGAGGCCATTCCAGACACCAAAACTCTCTTGCTTAAACTACTCAACATGAACCATCCGTCAGTTTTGCAAAAATGGGAAGTTGAGACAGGTTTCTCAGGTGTTATCCAACTTGAGGGCTTTGTCAAAAAAATCAAAAACAACATTAAAGCATGGTCTAAACATTCCGGGCCTATTCGATTAGGCGCCACAAATTACGGATGGGAAGAAAACGAAACATCCGTGATCGACACGGAAAAGGCCCTGACAGCAATGGTTCTGGGCGACATGGACATCAAGGACATCGCCAGGGCGGTTAATATCTCAGAATCAAGCCTGTCAAAAGCTCCCAAGGGGTATGCGGGGATCATAGACAAGATTTTACAGGAATCCCTGGCGACAAAGAAAACCGTTCGTTTTGGACCATTAACAGAACCTAACAGCACCATTGAGGTAACAACAAATGTCAATTAATTGGGACGAACTGGATACCGTTTATGAACAGGCCGAAGTAGATGATTTTAACAGTGAAATTCCTGACGGGTTTTATGAAGCCTTAATAGTAAATATTGCGCTGGAAGAGAGTAAAAAAGATGGAACGCCGCATCTCAAATGGGAATTCATAATCACTGGCCCGAATTACGCCAACAAACATTTATGGAAATATTCACAACTTTATTCAAGTCCTGAGTCTATGAAATGGCTCAAAGGCGAACTGAGAAAAATCGGGTTCATGGGTGAAAAAATCAGCGCATTTATTAATACCGCAAATTTCTATATCGACAAAACAATTAAACTTAACCTCAAAACAACGGAGAAGAACGGGCATAAACGGCAGGCGATATATTTCACTAAACTCCTGGACGAAGCCCCGGTTCAGCCGACCAAACAGCAAACAACCAACATGGAAAACGACGATATCCCATTCTAAAGGAGATCCTAATGAAAAAAGAAGATATGCGCTGTGAAAATTGTATTTTTATAAAAAAATACCCTAACTTCAAATATTGCCATTTAAGGCCACATTTCAGAGAAGAATCTGGGGAACGAACTTCAATTGAATTCCCGCTTATTTCTAGTTTCGATTGGTGCGGGCAAGGTGAATGGGAAGGTCCAGACAAAAACAACCCTGACATTACAGTTCTTTATCGTTGGGGAGAATGGGATGCCGCCTAATCGCTTCTTGCATTAGCTTCCTTGGGGAGTGTCTTTAGAGGCTCTCCCCATTTTTTTACCTAACACCCCTATACAGCAAAGCCAAAACATTTAGCGGGGACCGTTACGACAACCTCGCTTACTTTTTAGAATTGATTACAGGGGACCAACATTGTGAAAATAGTGGGTAAAATTGGAACGTGTAAAAATTGCGGCGCTGAATTTGCGAAAAAAATCAGCAAACAGACGTTTTGTACTAAAAAATGCCGGTTTGAATTTCTCAAAAAGCCAACAATTCAAATAGGCGTGTGTCCTGTTTGTGGAAAATCTTTTCTTAAACGCAACGGGAATCATTTATTTTGCGACGACAATTGCTGGTTTAAACATACCGACTCGAAAAAACAAATAAAAACTCAGAAGACCGTTGTAACCGCCACATGCGTGATTTGTGGAAAACTACTAGACAGAAACAATCA
This sequence comes from uncultured Desulfomonile sp., assembly GCA_903952205.1. Classification (GTDB taxonomy): domain Bacteria; phylum Desulfobacterota; class Desulfomonilia; order Desulfomonilales; family Desulfomonilaceae; genus CAJBEZ01. The sequence continues at coordinate 13,121 of CAJBEZ010000094.1, forward strand.
GAAGGTTTGCAGTTCGCCTGAATGTATCAAGGAAAGGCGCAAACAAACTCATAAATACCATTACAGAGGCTACCAACCCAAAAAGCCTTCCAGCGTCAAACTGACGCCTGAAATGAAGGCCAGGATAAAAGAGATCAAAGAGATTAATAAGCTGCGCGAATCAATGGATCTGCGCCCTATATCCGCCGGGATTATCCAGTGTCGCATGTGTGAACGGGACTTTTTTTCTGAGGATATCACTAGGGTGAAGATGTGTGAACCATGCAAAGAAGCGGCCAATGAAATTGAAACGGAGAATCTTGCGGCGGGCGGGGCGAAACAGAACAGAAGATGGATGATGTAATTAATCAAAGATAAGGATTCAACATGGAAGATCACATAATTCTACATAAAAGCATAATAGACGACTGGAAATTCAAAGACGAAGGCGTCCTGAAATTCTGGATTCTACTCTTAGTTGAGGAGTTAGAGGCTCAAAAGGACGAAGACGGGCTTTTTGGAATCAGAAGCTTGACTAAGATTGCCAAGAAAGTAGGCGTGACACGTCAAACAGCGCATAGACTTTTTAAGAAGATGGAAACGGTCGGCGACATCGAATTATTGTGTTCCTATTTCAGAGGAGAAAAACAAAAGTCCTGGAATATGAACGGAGAAACAACGACTAAAATCTCTATCAACAGAAAACAATTTGGCGGACAATTTTTGACACACGTAAAATCCCATACTAAAGCGCCGTTCAACAATCCTAAACCAGAAACATCATACAATTTTGCGGACATAAAATCGGACTGTTCCCTAACCTGCGAAACAGATAATCGGCGGAACGATTTTGAAACTGAAAGCGAGCAATTTAATGGACAATTTTCAACAGAACCTAAAACCGATCCAGAAGTTAATATAACTCGTTTTTCAGAAGAAGAATCGGATAATTTTTCGGACAATTGTTTTGACAGTCCAAAACCAGAAATACAACCGCCTCCGACGCCGGAACAGGAAAAGCGTTCATGGAGAAGGGTTGCGCTAAAATGGGCAATAAGGGCAGAGGTCGGTATTTTAAGTCATGACGAATCAGTTCAGCGTTATTTTAATGAATTATTCAGGGAATATGATGGTTCACCTGACAGAGAAACTCAACTAGCTGTAAGGGCCAATTTTTTCAGAAAAGTATATGGGACTTTCGGGAACACTCTTGAGATCAGAAAGGCTGAACTATACGCAGAACATAAACATAATCCCTATGTTATGACCGCTAACACTAAAAAGCTGTGTGACGAGCTTTTAGACCCTGAATTTTGGGAACTCAGCAAAAGAGAAACTTTTCAGTATAATGAACAAACCATGATCAAAGTTAATGTCAAGGGGCCGAGAGACATTGGAGATGTAGCAAAAGAGTTAGTGAACAAGTTGAGCCTACAAAAAACCGGACAATTTTCGTCACGTCCAGAAACACCTAATAATCAGGTTATCCCTGATTCTGAAGACGAAAAGCCGGACAATTTGGCGGACACAAAACCGGACCATTCCTTATGTAAATCAACGCCTTCCCAATCCGATCCCCCAATTAAGGTTGGCACGGACCTTGCTATTAGTACTAATATTAATATTAAGAATAAGACTAAGAATATATTAAGTACAGTAATAGAAAATAACAGACTTAATTTTGTGTTAGATAAGAGGGGGTCTGGGGGAGAGAAGGGAAAAAACTTTTCAGCCGAGACATCCAATGAAAATTTGCCGATAGAAAAAAAATCTTCAGTTGCCGAAAATCACCCGGACGGTCAACCCGCTTTTTCAACCAGGGCGTTTAAGTCACTATCCAAGGCCAAACAGATTCAAATCATCGGCGAACGGTTGAATGATCTTGCCGAACTCTTCCCTACCCTTGACGTTGAATTTCAGTTCGATCACTGGCAAGACTGGATGTCGGCCAAGGGACAATCGTTCAAAGACTATAGCGCCGCCTTTAGAAACTGGCTTCGTAAGAGTCTGGATTTTTCCGCCAAAAACACCGCCAGCAACCCAACCAAGATTTACACCGAAACCGGGGCCAAGTTTGTAACGCAAGAGGTTTTTACAAACCCGGCGCATGTCCCGTTCAAAAAAGACGTGCCACGTAACCCTAACATGAAACGACGACCCGGAATTGGAGGGGTTTGACGATGTTCCCGCAACACAAATACGCTGAAAAATCGGTTTTAGGTCTGGCCGTGAACGAAATCAACCTCGCTCATAAGGTTGCAAAACTTCACAATAACCTGTTTTACGAGCCTAAAAACAAAACGATTCACCTCGCTCTAGTGAAAAGCGTCCTGGAAAATTCTGGCCTTGACGAGTTTTCGATTGTGAACATGGCTCAGGCGATTTGTTCCGAGGGCCGCCAAATAGCCACTATAACCATTGGAGACATGATCGAACTTCAAGACAACCTTCCAGCGAACGCTCAGTTACCGGCTTACATCAAAATGCTTGAAGAGAGTCGATCCCAGCGTGAAATTCTGCAAATGTGCAGCGATACCGCTGAGAAAATGCAGCAAAGGCTTTATTACCAAAACGAAATCGACAAAATCATAGATGGCTTCAAAAAACGATTATTTAAAATCAAGGTTAGCGACGAGCGGATCGCTAATCAGGCGCATATATTCGCTACTGAGGTTGTTGAAAAAATGGAAGCCACACTAAAAAACGGATGCCAGGATTTCGGCATACCGTCCGGCTTTCCCGATTTTGACGAGAAATCATCGGGCTTTAGAGGCGGTCAGCTAATTATTTTTTGTGGCAGGCCGGGCATGGGAAAGACATCGCTTGCTCTTGATATCTGCACACACGCTTCCAGCCCTAAACCGGGATGTGGCTTTCTGAGCTACTTTTTTTCACTGGAAATGTCTTCCGAAGAAATCTCGGCCAGGTTGCTGTCAAAACTTTCGGGGGTGAACCTGAAAAATCTGCGTACCGCCGATTTGAGCGAAGCGGACATTAACGCTCTATCGAAAACAGCGTTGAACATGGTTAATTACAGGCTAGTTATCGACGATTCGCCAACATTAACCCCAGCGACCATAAAAGCAAAAATCATGGAACGTCAGGCCCTTTATGGTGAAAAACCGGACATAATTTTCATCGACTACTTACAATTACTGGCCCCTTCCCAGGCGCATAACTCACGCGAACGGGAAGTCGCAAGCATGAGCCGGGATCTCAAACTTCTGGCCCGTGAGTTAAACATACCAGTTATAGTCATGAGCCAGTTAAACCGTGAACTTGAGAAACGCCCTAACAAACGCCCCATTATGGCCGACATCAGGGAATCCGGGGCCGTTGAACAGGACGCCGACCTTATTGTAGCGCTCTATCAACCGTTTTTATACTCAAACAACGAAAACGACCAGGGCAAGGCGGAAGCCGTGATACTTAAACAGCGCAACGGTCCCATAGGAACAGTTCACATAGTCTGGAAACCCGAAACTTCGTCATTTGCTCCTATCCCTGGCAGCGGTTTTGAAATGAGACGAAACAACCAACCAGCTAACCTTAAAAAGTTTTTTCAGGACATGGAGGTCGAATTTACCAATCCACAGGAAAACGAAAAAGTCCTTTTTCAGCAAACCGTAAACGACCAGGATTTACCTTTTTAGACGACATCGCTTAAAACGGGTCTAATTTTAACGTAGGCCGATTTTAAATCGAAAACAATAAAATCATACGGGAAAGGTTCAGAAAATGTAACAGCGACGAGATCATCTTGCAATTAATTGATAGCAGAAAATAGATTAAATGCTAACTTAACTTACACGACACAAAACTAGCTGGCAAAACAGAGGGGGGAAACCAAAATGCAAAACGTAATTTTAACATCAAAACGAGGAAACAACGCCGATCTCCTAGCGTCCGCCTTTGATCTCTATGCGCCTGATGGCGCTGTTATAGCCGACCTGACTTACGGGAAAGGAAGTTTCTGGAAACGAATCGACAGAGACAAATATACTGCCCTGGTTTCCGACATTAAGCCTGGCCCTGAAATTGACGCTAGAATAGATTTCAGGTCATTACCCTACCGGGACGGTTCAATTGACCTGGTAATGCTCGATCCGCCCTATTTAAGCGGCGGGGACACGGTTGTAGACCACATTAACAAACAATACTCATGTGACTCAAGGACATCTCACCAGGGCATTGTGAGGCGCTACGCAGCCGGAATTATCGAATCGGCCAGAGTATTAAAAAAGAGGGGGAAACTTTTCGTAAAATGTCAGGATGAAACCGTTTCCGGCAAGCAACATTTTAGTCACATTGAACTTATCCGCCTACTAGAAATGCTCGGTTTTAGAATTTTAGACCTATTTGTGCTAACGATCAATGGCACGCCATGTATGCGACATAATTACCAAAGGACAGCCAGAAAAAACCATTCATACCTCATTGTGGGTGAATTAAGACACTAACATTAGCATAAATGTTAAAATAACTTGACAATGAAACGAAAATGAGTTATACTTGCCATCAGTTGTTCAAGTTAGACTCCTTTTCTTTTTTTTCTTTTTTCGCAGTAAGGGGAAGCAGTTTTTAGGGTGAAAATTTATAGTAAAGAATCCTTGCTTCCCTCTTACACCAAAAGCTTACGATTTAGGGGTTAAGAATGAAAAATCCTATCAAGTGTCTTTATTGCGGGGCACGATTAAGTGAATTAGCGTTTTCAGTTACAACTCACCCGACCTTACCTATTATGCCGAGCGTTAGGTCGTAAAACGGTCATGTCCTCTGACTTTTCCATAGTCCCGGACCTGTCTCAAGGGATAGTTAAAGCTGATAAAAATAAGAAATTATCCGCTCACATTAAGAAACGGCTCTTAAAGTTACAGGAACAGGCGAAATACAAAAACGAAGTAAAACATATTTTTACGTTTCCTGTTTCGGCCCAAATAACTTCCAGTCCCCTGGCTCCATCGGAATATATTTCGATTCCCAAAACGATTGCTCTAAACCCGTTAATCCCGGCTCATGTTAAGGTTATCTGGCTTTATATCAAAACCATACCGCCTAATAGTGACGGGCTTCGTGTTATTAGACCGGCCCAAATTGCCGAGCGAATGAAACTGTCCAGATCGACGGTGGAAAATTACATTCAACATCTCAAAAACTTTAATCTACTGATCCGGGCGAAACGATCAGCTTACAAATCGGCTTACTATTTACTTCAACCGCATCGGTTTGATCCGAAGCTGGATCAGCAAAGATACCGAAAAGACACTCACTCCTACGAACCTTATTAAACGCAGAAAGGGGGGGAAAACAAAATGAGATACAAAACAGAAAAACGACTTTGGATTGGCGGAATATCAATAATTGTTTTGTTTTTTATGTTTTCGATTTGGGGCTTTTTTCATACGTCTTCTGGCGAACAAACCATAAAACATTTTTGGTCCGGTTTTTCGGGCCTAGAACGAACAGTGACCTTCTATAATTGTGACGGCAAGGTCATTAAATCTTGGGCCGGAAATCTTAATGTTGAAGACCAGGGTGGCACGATAAGGTTTGTCGTTGATGGTAAAACAGTAATTGTGGGCGGGAACTTTGTGGTTGAAGAGAAATAATGGACAACTCAAACAAAACAGTAAGATGCAAGTTAAAGGTATTTTCACCTGTCTGTTTTGAATGTCCACGGTTTGACACTTTCAAACGCATAGCTTGGTGTTTCTACAACAGAGCTTATCGTAACCACGCTTTTATTAAAATCTGTCCGGGAAAACCGGAATAAGGAGAGAAAAATGATTACTCTTGATAGGATACAATTGGCAATCGACCCTGATGAAACAACCGCATGTATTGTTTTGTCCAGCGAAGAGAAACAAGTCGCAAAAAAATATAAAGATTTGTTCTTTATCGAACGAAAACTTTTAGAGGCTGCGCTTTATGAACAATCATTTGATATAGAGAGATTAAACGATTTATTATTTAGGGCCATAGAAGTAGTAGAGTTTGAGAAAGCTATGCTTCAACATCAATGGAAAAACCTTCAAGCCGACGATAAACAGGTCAACTAAACACACCAGAAGCACATTTTAAATACGGAGGGTTAGGGAGAAATGAAAAAGTCACTGACTTTACTTCTAGCGCTGTTTCTAGGGTCAACGGTTCATGCGAGCGTAATGAAAACCAACCTGGGCCTGGATGCGCTGGCTTCAAAAACAGCTTCGATCCTGGCCAGGGATAATAAGATCGACATCAACCTGAATGACGATCTGAACCTGGATAAGAGTTTTACGGCTTATGAAATTTACGCCGGTGTTAGTTGCGACGAATTCTCGGTTAGAGTCTATCATTTCTTACCTAAAAACCTTACAAGGCCCTGTAATTCAGGCAGGACTGATATTTTAGGGGAAAAATAATGGATAGACCATCATGGCCGGAATATTTTTTAATGTTGGCAAAATTGGTAAGCGCCCGATCAACCTGTAACGTCCGGAAAGTCGGGGCGGTAATTGTAAGAGACAACAAAATCCTCGCGACCGGCTACAACGGGGCCGTGCATGGAGCGTTTCACTGTTCAGATAAAGGGCCTAGTTACTGTTTACGACGAGACATAGGCGCTAGTGAGGCCGATAAATATAATTACTGTCTTGCGAGTCACGCCGAGGCAAACGCCATCAACCAGGCCGCCAGATTTGGAGTATCTCTGGAAAACTCTACACTTTATTGCACGCTTGAGCCCTGTAACTGGTGTTTTAAACAGTTAATCCAGGCCGGGATCAAAGAAATATACTTTGAAATTGCTTACGACTCCCCAAATAAGGAATTTGACTCATTTTGGCGACAAATCATGGAAACACATCAGGGACTAAGGGTTTTTGAGCAAATTTCAATCTCAGAACAGGCCAAACAATTCATGTTGGAAGTATTGTTGGGCGATTCAACCCGAAAAATAGCCTCCTATCTTCAAACATAAATGCTGTTAGTAAAAAACCTAGAGGGCCTAAGCAACAATTGAGTAAACCGAAATTCTTCACAGTTAAATCACCGACACACTCAAACCAGTTGACCAAGAATTTGCTTAAAAAACTCTTGACTCAAACTCCCAGGCTTATCGAAATACCGTTCGGAGCCCCTGTTGCAATCGGGGAAAATCATAGCAGGTTTACCAATTACTTTGATTCCCCAGGGCCTCCCTTACATATCGGCTCAGTCCATACTCCTACAAGAAAAGTAACCCATTTCTTTACAAATCACCCAGGAGCCGAGAATAGACATCGACAAACCAGCTTCTCAACCTTCGCCCACACCAGAATAAAACCTATCAATTATGACGAATCACTTGAGATTGAAGACTACTCAGACGGCTATTCAAAACAATACCCTTATGAAAGCCGGGATCTTGAAAGCATTGAACCTTCACTTGTCGCCCCTGAATGTCATGCCTGGCATCTAATTGGCCCGGGAGTATTTTTCATTTATACTCTGGAAACCATTAACACCCTGGACACTCAGAAATACTTTACACACCCTCTATACGCCAGTCCCGTAATGAGCCCGAGAATTGAATTTATTCCCATGTTTTGTCAGCCCCGCCTAATATTGCCTCAGACTAAAAAGCCCGCCAGAATTGTTCTGTTTGTGCCTTATGGAATTAAGGTCGAACTCTATTCAATCTTTCCCATTGCCCACCTATCTATCTTCACTTCACTTTTAACCCCGCCTATAAACGAAATGTTGTCCTATACCCTTGATGAAGATCCCGACGAAGATTTTGAACAGTAAAAAAAAGCTTGATGATCCGTGAAAATGGACTAATCTTAAATTGCTCCGCGTGAGATAATTGTGATGAAAAGGCCCTGCCATGACAAATGGCAATACGCTGGAATAAGCAGAATGATCAAGGCTATTCTAGCGCCAATTGAAACACCATAATTCCGCTTTTGCTTTCTTTGCCAAATTAGGTCTGTTTCGAAAGTAAAGAACGCTCCTTGAGGTGTAGCTTATGGTGGATAAGGTAAAACTCGGGGAGGAGATCGTGAAGGAAAATATTTCTGAGAGTGAAAAGAAATTCATAGCCATCACCGATTCTGTCTTGGATGCGATCATCCTGATTAATGACAGAGGAGAGATTTCATTTTGGAACCCGGCCTCGGAGAAGATCTTCGGTTACAAATCTTCGGAGGTAATAGGGAAGAACGTCCACGAGTTGTTGGCTCCTCCAAAATATCAAACAGCTTTCCGATCTGCTTTTAAAGATTTCTCCGTATCCGGCAAAGGAAACGCCGTGGGGAAGATTACCGAGCTTGAGGCTCGCAGAAAGGGTGGAGAGGAGTTCCCCATAGAACTTTCCCTTTCTGCGTTCCAGATGGATGGTCGCTGGCACGCCGCAGGGATAGTCCGTGATATCAGTGAGCGCAAACAGACAGAAGAGGATTTGAGAAAAAGCGAAGAAAAATACCGTCTACTGGCTGATAATACCAAAGACGTGATCTGGCAGGTGGATATGGACCTGCGTTTCACTTATGTCAATCTGGCTGTTGAGCAAGTGACAGGATACACCCAGGATGAATGGATAGGCACTCGACTTGCGGAACATTGCGATGAAGAAAACTTTTTAAAGATGGCCCAGGTGTTGTCGGCAGAGATGTCAAAAGGATCTGAAAGTCAGGGAGCGACAATTGAGGCCGTGCTGCTTAACAAGAAAAAAGAACCGGTTCCTGTCGAAATCTCTGGGAAGATCATATACGGGGAGAATGGATTCCCGATTGGCCTGCAAGGGACCACCAGAGAAATTTCAGACCGTAAGAATTTCGAGAAAGCCCTCCTTGAGAGTGAGTTTCGGTATCGCTCTTTATTCGAGGGCAGCCGTGATGGAATCGTGTTTACTGATATGGAAGGCTCGATCAAGGCATTTAATGCCGCATACCGGGAAATGTTGGGATATACAGAGGAGGAGTTATTTTCCACAACTTATCATGATCTTACCCCGACCGAGTGGGAGGCCATCGAGAACAGAATAGTGATAGAACAGATAATCCCACGAGGCTATTCTGATGTCTACGAGAAGGAATACATATGTAAAGACGGCCGAGTAATTCCTGTAGAACTAGCGACGTTTATTGTTAAAAGGGCTGGGGAAAATGTAGGGATGTGGGCCACCGTCCGGGATATTTCCGAACGGAAACAATTGGAGCAGGAGCGGTTGGAGACGCAGGAAAAACTTCTCCGTGCTCAGAAGCTAGAGAGTCTCGGGATTATGGCCGGGGGTATAGCCCATGATTTCAACAACCTACTGATGGCCGTTTTGGGTAACCTCGACGTGGTTCTTGAGGATCTGCCTCCGGATTCCGAGACACGGCGAAGTGTCGAGAATGCGATCAAGGCGGCTGAACGATCAGCGGAACTTTCCACACAGATGCTGACATACACGGGCAGCACACTGTATCATTCTAAGGACCTGAATCTGAACGAGTTGTTGGACAAGAACCGTGACCTGCTCAAATTAGGCATTTCCGATCATGTAACTCTCAACCTGGAACTCGGCGATACGCTTCCTCATATTAAAGGAGATGCAGAGCAAATACACCGTTTAGTTATGAATATTCTGGTCAACGCCTCTGAAGCGATTGGCGATCAGGATGGTTATGTGACCATCAGAACAGGAGTCATGGATTGCGATGAGGTGTGTCTGGATCGTAGCCTACTCGATGCGAAATCTGAACAGGGTAGGTTTGTGTTTCTGGAGATCACAGATACTGGTTGTGGCATGGACGCTGAGACACTGCGCAAGCTGTTTGATCCGTTCTTCACAGCAAAGTTCTTGGGACGTGGCCTTGGCATGGCCGAAGTTATGGGGATAGTAAAAGGTCATCATGGAGCTATAAGAGTCGATAGCGAGATAGGGAAAGGAACCACCATCCGGGTATTGTTCCCGTTGTCAGAGAAAGTAGAGGAACGAATTGTTAAGGTCAATGACGAAGTTGAGACCAAGCCTCCATTACCGAGTTCTGTTCACCTGCGAAAAACGATCCTTCTCGTCGATGATGAAGAACTGGTCCGTGGTCTGGTGGCAAGCCGCCTAGAGGTTCTTGGATACCTGACCATTACCGCCTCAGATGGGGAGGAAGGAGTCAGGGTCTTCAGAGCCCGTTCAAATGAAATTGATCTTGTGTTATTGGATTTCGCAATGCCGAGAATGAATGGAATTGAGGCTTTCGGGGAACTCATAAGGATCAAACCGGATGTCAAGGTCATCATCAGCAGCGGATACACTGAGGATGTCGTGCTGGATAGCTTTCCCGGTCAACGTCCTGCCGGTGTTCTGCACAAACCGTACAAGATGGAGGCATTGAAGGCCGAATTGGAAAGATTGCTAGGGGGCGATAATTGAAAGACGGTTTTCCCGTGATTGCGACTTTTGAGAGAAATTTGGAGATAACAAATTGAACACCGCAAAAATCTTAATCGTGGATGACCAAATCCATGCGCTCCAAGGCGTGTCAAGAATAATGCATGGCGCTGGATACGAGGTGTTGGAGGCAAGCACTGGAATGGATTGCCTAAGGCTGGCTGCGGAACACAAACCTGACTTGATTCTTCTGGATGTAGTTTTACCGGACATTGACGGTCGGGAGGTTTGCAAACGCATTAAGTCTGATCCTGAAACCTCGGACATCTATGTAGTCCTTTTTTCGAGTGTTCATATCGAATCAGATAGTCAGGCCGAGGGTTTGGAACACGGGGCGGACGGTTACATAGCCAGACCAATACCTAATAGGGAACTGCTTGCTAGAGTCAAGTCCATACTGAGGCTCAAGTACGCTGAAAACCAGCTACGTCAAAGTGAAGAGCTTTTTCGTGCTATGTTCGAAAATCACTACGCTGTTATGCTCCTGATAGAACCAAAAGGGGGCAAGATAGTTAATGCGAACCATGCGGCTGAACAATTCTATGGTTACACAGTATCTCAGTTATGCTCGATGTACATCGGTGAGATCAATATCTTGCCTCCAGAAGAGGTTGAAGCCCTCCGCAGCCTGGCTATAAAGAACCAGCAAAACCACTTTGTTTTCCCCCACAGACTTGCCAGTGGAGAAATTCGAACTGTGGAGGTTTACGCAGCGCCGATAAAGCAAAACAGGAAAACCGTACTCTTTTCAATCATTCATGACATCACTGATAAGAAAATGGCAGAGGAGGATTTGAAGAACAGTGAGGAACGCTATCGAACGATCGCCGATTTCAACTATGACTGGGAGTATTGGGTAGACGCTGAAGGCAATTTTCTATACTGCTCGCCCTCTTGCAAACGAGTAACGGGTTATACAGCGCAAGAGTTCCTTGATGACCCGGACTTGATGAATCGAATTATTCATCCGCATGACCGTAATGAAATGCAGGACCACTTTAATAACGTCAGAAAAGTAATGCCCAACACAGTTGATGCGAGGGATTTCCGCATCATCCGACAGGATGGCGAAATACGGTGGATTGGTCATGTCTGTCAACCGGTTTATGATCAAGAAGGACAGCCTATAGGCCGAAGAGGCAGCAACAGGGATATCACGGAACGGAAGGATGTGGAGGAAAAACTTCGACACAGCGAAGAGCGATTTAGAAACTTCCTGAACTCCGCTACAGATCTAGTATTTATAAAAGATCAACACTGCCGATATATGTTTGTGAACAAAGCGAATCAGGAGTTTTTCGGGCTTTCCGAGCAAGAGATTATTGGAAAGACCGATTTCGAATTGATGCCGCAGGAGGCCGCTTATACATGTCAGCAATCAGATCAGCTTACAAAAGTAACAAATGACATAATTGTGACTGAGGAGCAGATAGACAATAATTTCTACGAAATCCGGAAGTTTCCAGTATTGGTAGGACCAGAAGAAGTAGGAATTGGCGCCATTATCCGGGACATTACTGAGCAAAGGCGGAATCAAGCGGCTTCGCTGGAGAGCGAAGAGCTTTTCAGAAGGATATTCGAATTCTCCCCGGTTGGCAAATCCATGACATCCCCAGACGGTAAACTACTAATGGTAAATAAGGCTTTCGCTGATATGCTGGGTTACACGGTCGAAGAACTCCAGTTGATGGACTTTTCGGACATAACCGTTTCGGATGATCTACCAGCCAGTAGGGAGTGTATCCGCAGTCTTGTGACAGGCGAGCGGAATGTTTACCGGATGGAAAAACGATATATCAGTAAGGACGGTGTTATTGTATGGGTGGACCTAACCACGACACTGTTCCGAGATCCAAATGGTATTCCGCTATACTTTCTCACTACAGTGCTGGACATTACTTATCGCAAAGAGGCTGAAGAGGCTCTGCTTCGAAATGAAGAGAAATATCTAAAACTGTTTCAGAATGCGCCTTTGATGTATGTCATCACTAGGAATGAGCAGGGGATTCCCTTCATCAGCGACTGCAACAAACTGTTTCTAAATTCCGTCGGTTTCGCTAGACAGGAGGTAATTGGAAAGCCTCTGGCCGACTTTTATTCGCCTGAGTCCCAGACTCGACTTTTTGATGGTGGTGGCTATGCAAGGGCTCTTGCAGGAGAATACATCATGGGCGAACGACAAGTGTTAACGCGAGACGGCAGACTCATTCAAACATTTTTGTACACCATGCCTGAAACTGATTTCTCCGGTCATGTGACTGGAACGCGGGCCATGTTTGTAGACATAACAGCCGCACGAAAGGCTCAGGAAGCGCAAAAACGTCTGGCCGCAGCCATTGATCAGGCTACAGAGGGGGTCATAATCACAGACACAGAGGGGGTTATCCATTACGTCAACCCAGCAATGAGCAAAATAACTGGATACAGTGCTGAGGAACTTATAGGTGCTAACCCTAGGATTTTGAAAAGCGGGGAACAGGATTCTATTTTTTACGCTCAGTTATGGGCCACTATAAAATCGGGTAAGATCTGGTCAGGGCGTTTTACAAACAGGAAGAAAAACGGACAACTATATTATGAGGATGCCACGATTTCACCGGTAAAAGAGAAATCAGGAGCCATAGTAAACTTCGTTGCGGTCAAGCGTGATATTACGGAACATCTTGAACTTTCAAAACAACTTTTCCAGGCCCAGAAGATGGAAGCGATAGGGACGCTTGCGGCTGGCGTGGCGCACGATTTCAACAACCTGCTCCAGACGGTATTGGGATATTCGGAGTTAATGCTCCAACGCAAGGAAGAAGGGGAATCCGACTACGCTAATCTACAGAAAATATATCAGGCGGGAAAGCGGGGGGCTGATCTGGTTAAGAGCTTGATGACTTTCAGCCGAAAGGTTGAGACAAAGTATGTCCCCATAGATTTGAATCAGGAAATAACCTCTGTTCGCAAACTGTTATCCCGCACAATGCCAAGGACCATAAATATTAACTTGCATCTCAAAGAGAACCTGGAATCAATCAAAGCGGACCTATCCCAGATAGGCCAGGTCTTGATGAATCTTGGAGTAAACGCCAGGGACGCAATGCCCGATGGCGGGACGTTAACGATTGAAACGGCCAACGTGGAATTAGACAAGGCTTATTGCGCCATTCATCCTGAATTATCCCCTGGCGCCTATGTCTTGCTTACTGTTTCGGATACCGGCCAGGGGATGGACAAAGAAACTCTGTCTCATATATTTGAGCCGTTCTTCACCACTAAAGAGCCGGGGAAAGGGACGGGATTAGGACTTGCGACTGTCTATGGCATCGTCAGGCAGCACGGAGGCCAAATTAATTGTTATAGCGAGCCCGGTCTGGGAACCACATTCAAGATTTACCTACCTGCAATTCAGCCAGAACAGGATCTGCAAGCTCCAACCTTTGAGACCACTATTCCACGCGGAACAGAGACTGTTCTTCTGGTGGATGATGAAGACGATATTAGGGATCTTGGCGCAACACTTCTTGGCCGGTTCGGATATAAGGTGATCACTGCCAGTAATGGCAAAAAAGCCTTAGAGATATACCAGAAAGAGGGTGACGGGGTATCACTTGTCATTTTGGACCTCATCATGCCGGTACTGGATGGAAAGAAATGTCTGGAAGAGATTCTCCGGGTCAACCCCAACGCCAAGGTTGTTGTAGCAAGCGGCTATTCTGACGGTGGATCGTCTGATGGCGTCATGGCCGCTGGAGCAAAGGGATTCGTGCAAAAACCATATAATATGAGACAGTTTTTGACTACAATTCGTGAGATACTTGACAAGAATTAGAGGGAAAGACTTCCATGCAACACCAAGACAATATCAGGGAACGACTGGTAGTTTTGAGATACCTTATCTCTGCGATGTTTGGCATGAGGGGATATGCAAGAGTTGATTGTAGATTCTGGATAACAAACCAATTTCGCACACAGGAATATTCTTGCATGGTCGCCGGAATGACCTCTGGAGTTAGCAATGGACTTACTGCGTGAGCTAATCGTTAATGGGGAAGACTGGATTATCCATAGGCTTTGGATTTATACCACCGAGCGTGGCTACGCCAAGTACTCCTCCACCCTCGAAGAGGCGTGGAGAATATCTATTAGAGGCGTGTCCGGTTGTATTATTAAAGCTTTGGAGATCCACAACAGTCCGCCAGAACTAAGTCCTGACGATCAATTTGATCAAGATCCTATAGCTGCTTTCGGAGTTATCGAGGCGCAGCGACATCGTGAACGAGGAATTGCCCTAGGGATGTTCTTGGGGCTTCTGAAGTATTACCGCCAAACTTATATTGACCTTGTAGACGAGTCCGGATTGAAAACCGAGGATCGCTCTCGCTATCACCTCTTCGTTGAAAGGTGTTTTGACCGCATAGAAATTGGCGTCAGCGTTGAGTGGGCCTCCGGGACCGGCGAAGAGCGCATACAAGAACTACAGGCGACCAGCCGTTTCCTGACAAATGAAAAGAACAAGTACCTAACTCTCTTTGAGAGTGTCGCCAACCCTGTCTTCCTCCTCGACAACCATAACCGGATTGACAATGTTAATCGTGCCGCATCCGAGTTTTTGGGTCGATCTTCAATTGCTGGGAGTGAATACTATTGTACGCTGAGGGACAGGAGCCTTGAATATGTTGAACTTGAGGGTGATGATCGGGGCTCCACAGGATGTCTAAGCGCAGAACTCGCTGAAAAGGTGTTGCCGTGGCTAGAGGCTGATCTTGCCGATTTCACCCACACAGATGATCATGAGCGAGTTATCGAAAAAGTTGTGTGGGAGAAATCTAGTAATATGCATTTCCTGGTTCATTTCTCTCGTATGAAGGACATCAGTGGGAAATTCGGTGGCACAGTGGTTATAATAGATGATGTGACCGACCAACGGATATCAGAAGAGGCGATAAGAGAAAGTGAAAAGCGTTATCGTTTATTATTCAAGAACATGCTTGAGGGATTGGCTTACTGCAAGATGATTTTTGAAGACGGCAAACCGCAAGATTTTATTTATCTCGATGTCAACGAAGCATTCGAAGAATTGACAGGCTTGAAGAATGTTGTCGGCAAGAAAGTGTCAGAGGTAATACCGGGTATAAGAGAGTCTAATCCGGAACTCTTTGAGATTTGTGGTGGGGTGTCTTTAACGGGCAATTCGGAAAAGGCTGAACTCTTTTTAGATTCCCTGGGAATTTGGTTTTCTCTCTCTGTATATAGCCCAGAAAGAGAATACTTTGTTGCAGTGTTTGACAATGTCACTGTTCGCAAACTGGCCGAGCAGGAGCAGCAGAAACTTGTTGAGGATCTTCAGAAAGCTCTTTCCGAAGTCAAGAAACTGAGTGGGTTTCTTCCAATTTGCGCTTCCTGCAAGAAAATACGTGATGATAAGGGATATTGGAGCGAAGTGGAAAGATACATAGGCGAGCATTCGGATGCCCAATTCAGCCACGGCATCTGTCCGGACTGTATGAGAAAATTATACCCAGAGTATGCTGATGAAGTTCTTGGCTGTTTGGAGAAGGACGAAAAAATATAGTGAGGGATTGCTAACGAGCCGTTTGCGATATTCTAGCTTTGGAGAAGAGAGTATCAAACAAAGTGGATTATAAATCTGGTTCGATTGTTAAAAACGATAATTCTGGTTCGTCTAAGGGTGCAAAGTCATTGCAGATCAAATCGACCTGAGCAAAAGTCTCATTAGCGCAAGCTCCCGAGACAGTCGGCGGAGGGGAAATTTGTCGAGTTTCGGGATACCACTTACGAAAAAATTTCTAATCCTACAAATAGACCTAGAAAATCTTGATACAATGCTCTTATAGGGGAAGGGTGTGAAATATGCCACAAAAACCTAAGTTGTAGATTAGGGTTAACCTAAGGCTGAGATTACCAAATAAGGGGAAATGGGAATGGAATTAAGGGTATAAAAAATGACGGTTAAAATGTGTAATGATATTAAGGGGAGGGGAATATGGGGAAGAGTGAAAAAGGGGCGAAAAGTTTGGGGGAAAAATTGCAAATGTGCGAGTTTAAACTCCAAAATAGGGGGGCGGGGGTATCTGTTTTCCGACATAGGGGTATGGCTTAACCTATTAAGATAACTAGCTTTCATTGACTTATAACCGAACGGTTGTAAGTTGTTTGACTTGACAGATTGATTTGATGCTAACCTTGAAATGACTTGACGCATTGACATAACTTAACCTTGAAATGACTTAACTACCTGAAATTACATACCTTGACCTTGACGCAACAATAGTTTAAACCATTGAATTGTTTCGTGATTTGCAGCTTTTTGACCTTTGTGAGTTTTTTTGGAGTAAAAAACGGATAAACGCGAAAAGAAAAACTAATACCTTAATATCTTTCCCATTTCCCTTAATTCCATAATCTATTTCAGATTGTTTTTTCCCTACTTTCCCTTGTTTCTATTTTCCCTTGTTTCAATCAATCAGGTTTCCAGGTTATACAGGTCAAATATCCAGATCCAGGCCTGCGTGAAACAATCCAGATCCAGATCCAGGTTAAGACCTGCGTTAAGGTTATTGCAGATCCAGATCCAGATCCAGGTCAATATTTAACCAAAAAAAACCGGTTTAAAACCGGTTTGAATCGTAGCGAAACGAATTGATCAATTATTGATTATCTCAAAATCATAAAAATTCTGTCTAATCATTTGAATTGCGTTTTTTGAAGATAAAGCGTGGTAAGCGTTACAAATGTCGTCAATAACGAAAAAAACTGAATTGTTCACCATTTGTTTTTTCTGAAAAACGTTAGCAGAAACGCCGAACGTATGATCAAAAATATTAACAGTTTGTTTGTTCCACGCAAAACTGAAAACATCTAATCCGAAATAAGTTATTTGAATTACTGAAAACGATTCACCATTTATTTGATGTTCCAAATTTTTCAGAAAACTGTTTACATTTGTTCTTGGTGATACATTTTTGACAAGGTTTTTGATTTGCGATTTAAGTATATTTTCCATTGTCCTTACTCCATTAATACGCTGGCTGTATGTCAATCATAAACCATGAATTTTCAAGACAACAAATATCATCAATTATTGATTCTCTTTTTTTTTGATACGGTTTCTTAATCTCTTGCTCGACATACAAAGTTGAATCTTCAATCCTTAAATTCAATCCTTGATTCGTCAAGATTTTGTCAAGTTCGCGTTCCAATTCGTCAAAACATTGACCTTGAAAAGATTCAAGGTCTTCATTTTCCCATTCCTTGAATTCGTCTTTCAATTCATCATGAATATTTGCGCCTGCGTAACAAAAGATTAAGTCCCATAGCAGGTCAATGTTTTCGTCTTCATTTCTTTGATCTAATTCAAAAAAATCTAAAACTTCCATGTTTTCAGTTTCATCTTCATAATTTCTCATTTTCTTTACCTTTTTTTCTTTTTTTCTTTTTTGCAAGTGACCTTGCTAAAAAATTTATCTCATATTTAGAATCTCAATTGCAAGCGTTTTTAGTTCGATGCTAGTTCTACTTACCTTCCCTTTTAACAATTGCTATTAGCTTGTATTAGGCTCATGTAAGGTTACTGATATTGAACAAAAAGACAATCTATGATATAATTTTATCCATAATGATACCATTTTTAATCATATCAATTTACACCGCGTTAATTTTAGTACGCGTTATTTTCTCAATTCCAGGTCAATTTCAATTCCAGGTCAATCCAGTCTTTGTCTATATTCTATATAAGTGTCAAAATATGTTTCCTAACATCAATCAATTATCCAGGTCCAGGTCAATTCCAGGTCAATACCTGCGTCCAGGTCAATCAATCAATCCAAGTCAATCAATCAAGACCTGCGTCCAGGTCCAGGTTAATCCCGTCTTTATCGCTAATCTAAAATCTAATTGTAAACTTCCAGCGTTATAAAAGTCCGTAGTTATCAATATTAAATTGCAATTAAAATGACAAAACCTATTGGACCGATGTCGTCATTGGTCTATGGACCGATGTTTTTTGCATGACTTCAAACATGGTAACATACTAATATACCATTGGTAACTGACCCATAACACTACAAGTTAGACATACTGCTAAAAACAGTTGCATTTAAGGTCAAGATATTGTATAATTCACTCATGTTGGACGGAAAAGAAAAGAAAAAGAAAAGGGGTAAAAATCATGATTAGGTCTAACGCTAAAGGTATTGATGAAAGACTTGATGCCTATAACAAAGAAAACGCCGGCCACGGAGTTGAAGCGTTATACGGTCACGAATTCCGGCATCATTATTGGGGTGATATTTTGGCTTTATACGTTAACACCGGAGATAGTTACAGTGAAACGCTCAGTTACATTGTTGACAAGGATGAATGGATTGAAGGCGGTTGCTATGCCGACTTAGTTGAACGTTTACCTGAAAACACGAGGTCAATATAAGGACGGTCCAAAATGGAAACAATCGAATTGACTAACACGGCAAAGACAGTGTTAACGGCATTGAATGAAATAGAGCCGGTCCAAATAAAAACAATTCAGAAAATCACTGAAATGGAACGTATGAAGGTTTTATCAGGTCTATTGGAACTGGAATTATTCGGAATAATTAGACAATTTCCCGGCAAATATTTTGTGAGAATAGGCGGAATTTTCAAATGAATACAAGTTTTCTAAAAACGTCAAAACATTTCAGTGAAACCGGCAAAACCTATTTGGAAACCGCCGGGCCTTGGTCTGTAAATGTTAACGCCGCCGTGGAATGCCCGGATGGAATTATCAGGAAAGTAAAACGTATTGGAATTGTAGCCGATACATATTTTTCAATCCCTGCGGCTATTCATTACAAGGGAAAAACCGTGGCCGGATTCATTACCGGCGGAGACTGCGATAATCCTGAATTCCGTTTCATGCCGTATCTATATCGCAAAAACGGCGGAATATTTGACGGGGTAAACACCGATTAACCATTTATTCCATGCCGGAAACGTTTCGGGCGTCAATTAGAGATTAAGCCGTAGAATTCAAAAAAGAAAAGAAAAATTAGGAAAAGGGGTAAACGTTATGGAAACACGTTGCGAAAGAGTTGCGCTTAAAGACGGCGGTTTTGTCGAAAAGGCTACGGTAATTTTTCAAGGTCAAGAATTTACCGCCTCCGGGGCGGCGGAATGGACTGATAAAAAGGGCCGTCATTGTTTCGGATTATACATCAAATGGAATTTAGACGCCGATACGGCCACGCTAACAACTTGGGCCGGTGATAAAAACTATCCTTGTCAAATAGGACGCCCGTGGCGTTCAAATTTTGGTGATAAACGCCGGGCCGTTTACATGAAATATCAGGGAAAAGAGTATTCCGGCATCCTACACAGTGAAGACTGGAATATGTATGTCAAATTGACCGAACGCAAAGGATAACGGGGGCGGATCATGACAAAACGGCATTTTGACGCAATTGCTAAAACCATAGCTTTTGAAATGATTAGGGCCGGTTGTTTCGACAATCCAGCTTCAAGAAAAGATTCAATCAAAACTATCGCAATTGACCTTGCAAGGAATTTCAATGGATTCAATGAACGTTTTGACAAGGGCCGGTTTTTAAAAGCTTGTGGAATGGACGGTCAAACTATTTTGGAAGGGTAATAAAATGCAAACCTTCATAATTGACGCCGTAAATTACAATCTTACAGACCTGCGGGATATAGACGCCGTTGCTAAACAATTAGAGGACATTTATGGCCACGCTTCGTTTATCGACTATATAAACGCCGAATTGGTCTGTAATGACGTAATTGTGTCCTTTTTTACCGATCATTTTTATCAGTTAATTGATTTCCTGTATTAACGGTCCGATTTGCCTTCCATACAATGCCCGGAAACTTTTCGGGCATTAATGGACGGTCAATTGAGCCGGTCCTAAAAAGAAAAAAAGAAAAGGGGCATTAAAATGAAAAAATCAGAAGTTGTCACGGCATTGGAATTCCTAAAAAACAAAGAGGTTTTCACGTTAAGAAATTCATTTTGGGTAAACGGAAATGAAATATTCGGATTACACGAAAAAGTGACCGTTACTGGAATGCCGTCAACTGAGGCTCCGAACGCCGGTTACGACATTGCGGCGGCCCTGAAAGTCGTAAAGCTATTGGACGGAGACGAAATAACCTTTACCGAAAACGGCATTTCAGACGGCATTGAAACATTGCCTCTGGAAACCCGCGGGGAAGGACCGGCTCAGGATTGTTGGCCGATTGACTATTACCCTTACGAATATGACGGCAAAAAGTTTTTGGAAGCCGTTAAAAAGGTCAAATTTGCGTTAGCTTATGATGGGAAACGCTTTAACCTTGATAATTACCTATTAAAAGAAAACCGCCTGATAACCACGGACGGCCACCGCCTAGCGTGGGCGCAATTGAATGAAACATCGGTAAAACTGCGTGACTTAACGGTCCCAAAATCTGTGGGCGTTGCGGTTGAAAAGTTCAAACCGGAAACTGTGTCAATTTTTTCACTGGAAAAACAAACTTTTTTCCGCTTGACCGCAGGAAACGTAACCATAAACATTTTCAGTGACAACATGGATTACCCCGACATTGACCGTGTTACACCGAAACCGGAAAATTATGATCATAATCATTGGTTTTCTATTGATAGGAAACAACTGGAAACAAGGTTAACTCCGGCGGTCAAAGCGTGTCCAGATCCAACTTTTAAAGGGGTTTTTACCATAAACGGGACCATGAAAATTTCCGTAAAGCGTTTGGAAAAAACGCTTGAATTTCCGATTCTCAACAAAGCCGGTGAGTATGCCGGGCCAACAAATGAAGGCAATTTCTTAGCAAATATATCTTACCTATTGGAAGCCGTGAAACAAACCAAAGCCCCGATAATTTATCTCACAATGCCGTTTAAATCGGACGGACATGACCAAGGGAAGCCGATATTCGCAAGATTCGATAATCCTTCCGCCGAATGGAATCAACTGTCAGAGGGCTCAATATTGATGCCGCAACGCAGTCCGATTTAAGTCTTATTTGGTCCCGGAATTAACTTTTCCGGGGCCTTCCTCAACTAAAAAAGGGTTAAATACCATGACAAAAATGAGACGGCTAATGGCCGAAGCCAAACAATCGGCCACCTTCCGCGGGCATGAAATGGGAAAATGCACAATCCATAATAAAAACGTGGCGGAAAGTGTTTGTTTGAACTGCGGGAAATGGGTTCAAGTTGATTGCAAACCGGCCCCAAATGGAATTGATATCGGCGGCCCGGCTATAGCTTTAGGTTGTGAAGATTAAATGGAAGGGGAAAACATCATGACTGGAAGCAATAAGGAATCTTGGCTGTGGATTGACCAGTTTATGAAGGGGGCCTCCGTTCGATCAAACGATTCTATAAACGATACAATCAAAGTAAAAGATGTTTTGAAATTCATAAAAAACATGCCCGATTCAGATAGAGCCATTTTTAAAAATGACCTTTTAAAAATTGATTTTAAGTATGATAACACTCTGAGATTTTTGCGTGATTTTGCCAAAAAACACAACATAATTAAGGGGTGAACATGGAAATAAAGGTCTTCTCGAAAAATAAAAGATTTTTATCTCTTATGGAAACCGCCACGGGAAAATTTATTAAATGTGTAAAAGGGTATTTTGTTGAAGCACGGGAAGTCAGGCGGGACTTTTTCATTCATTACGACAAATCCAGCAATGTTTGGGCCGTCCATGATTATTTGACCGCCCGAAGGATAGCGGCGGCGTCCGAATATTTTGCCGCCCTGGAAGCGTTTAGCAAAACAATTAAAACGTTTAACCTGGATACCCTGAAAAATTTACCGGCCATAAATCCAGACTAGGGGGTTTAAATGGAAACCATTAACAAAACAATCGGCTATATTCGAGTATCCGGCAAAAAACAGCGTGATGACGGGCTTTCCCTGGGCGTTCAGGAAAACCGGATAAAAGATTATTGTAAGATGTTTGACTTAAACTTGCTGGAAGTTAAATGTGACACGGTTTCCGGCAAGAATATCAAGAAACGCCCTGCCCTCAAGGAAATCCTGGAAATGGTTTCCGCCGGACAAGTCACGGACCTTGTTATTGTTAAGCTCGACCGTCTGGCCAGGAACGTTCGACAAACGTATGAAATTGCCGAATTGCTAAAAACCCACAACAGTAACTTACACGCCGTGACCGACAAAATTGACACGTCTACGGCAATGGGGAAGGCGTTTTTCGGGATTACCGCCGTATTCGCCGAAATGGAACGGGAACTAATCGTGGAACGGACTAAAATGATTTTGGACGGCAAAAGAGAAAACGGAGAAGTAATTGGAACAGTCCCTTATGGTTACAGCCGGAACGGAGACAAACTTGTGAAAAATATGCAGGAACAGCGAATAATAGCACGGTTGAAGTTTTTCAGGACAATGGGACTATCATACGCCAACATCAGTAAACGGGCAGCAAGGGAACAAATTAGGAATCGAAAAGGAACAATTTTCCCGCCGGACCATATTAGGTTGATACTTTTAAGGGAAACAGCCCAAGGGGTAACATAGTATTTTTTTGTCAGCCAATGCTATTTAAGTTAGCAGTGGGCTATTTTAGCTTGCATTTAGGAGCAAAATAGGCTATAATTACTAGACACAACAAGAAAACCCCATGTCAATAAAGGCATGGGGCTTCCTAAAGAAAAAAAGAAAAGAAAAGGGGACAAAACGCAAAACGTTATTGCCGACCTTCATTAGCAAAATAGAAGATGATTAATCAAAAGTCAATGGAAGGAAAGAATTATGTTTTTGACTGCAAAGGACATTCAGAAGTTGTGTCCGACCGGGACCGACACCGACTTAGTTTCAAAACCATTTTATTTTACTCATGAAGCCTGGGATAAGCGAATGGGTTTTATCGAAGCCAACAGATTTGACATTACTATTGAATCAATATGGCTCGCGGACCCGGAAGACGGCGGCGGTTTCCTCGGAGTAGATTCACGTCAAACGCCCAAATTACTCCCATTCCCTAAATACAGGGAAAACGAATGGTTATTGACCCAAGGATTTTATCACATCCTGGCCGGGGAAGTCTTGAATATGCCTAATGATGTCTTCGGCACGGTCAAGGCACGGCGGACCATATTTGGATTTAGCAGTTTTATTGTTGGAACCGACATTGCCCCTGGATATAAGGGTCAAATTTACTGCGGAATGGTTGTGATGGCTCCAAAACCATTTCCCGTGAAAAGGGGCGCAAGGTTCGCTTCCATAAGGTTCGCTTCCGTTAATGCAAAAGGAACTATCCCATATCAGGGTATTTGGAGCGGAAACAAATTGTCAACTAATGGAATAGAAAGGGCGTTTTAAATGTTCATAAAAACACCAAAGGCGGCGAAACTTCTCGGTATTAATGAAAAAACATTTCGTGTTTGGGTAAAAAAGGGGTTGGTTCCAATGCGACGCATAGGAACAAGTCAGGTTATGTTTAATCCAAAACAATTGCTCGAATGGTGGAAGGCGGTTGAAAATATCCCGGACACACAAGAACTAAAAATTGGCCGAAAAGCAAAAGCCGTTCAACAAATCAAAAAGATGTTGCAACAAATTGAACTCACCGAATGGAGGGAAAACCGACGCCAGACTAAACTGAAAGGAATGGAGCAGGTTGTAAATGGCTGAATTCATGTTGGAATGTATTTTGTTGTCTTTTAAAGTTTGTCTTGGGGCCGCATTAATTACAGGAATAGTAATTCTGGTAGCGATCCCAATAAATTACCTTGCAGACTCCGCCAGGGACCGCCTGGAAGATTGGGATTTTAGACGCGAGTTCGATGTTTGGAGGCTACGGAAATGATCGAAATTTTTGACCCCTGGAAGCAAATTAGGACCGAATGTTTTGGAAATGTGGAACCGACGGTCCAACTCCAAGCTGTTACCACTCACGCTGTAATTACAGGGCAACGAATGACTAAAGGAATTACCCCGGATTCTACGGAAATGATACCCGCTATCTCCGCCGGGATTAGTTACGGCAAGGAAAATAACACTCTTTCGTTTCTGGAACTCAAGAGGCTCAACAAAAAACTCGTCAAATTGAACCATTTAACCCCGCTGGAATCAATCCAGTTCAACTTTTTCGTGTCTGGAATATCCAAGGCTTGTGGGGCTCAATTATCACGTCACAGGATCGGCCAGGGACATGTTTCGCTGAGTAGACGTTACACTAAACAGAAACCCGAATTCGTTTATCCGATGATGTCGTATTTATCCGACGAAAAGATAGTTAGGGGGGTCTATCACGACATGTCAAAATGCCTGGGAAGTTCTTTTCAATATTATTACCTGGGATTACTCGAATCAGGCGTTAAAAAAGCCGACGCCAGATATTTAATTCCAGTTGCGACCGCCACCGCCCGGCATTGGTGGGTCAACGCCAGGGCCTTGCGAGACTTTTTTCGATTGCGGTTACACCTTAACGCTGAAGCTGAAATACGCCGTCTGGCCGCTATGATTTACAATATGGTTGTCATAATAACGCCAAGCCTCTTTGAAGACCTCGAAAGGAACGAACATGAATACGACAATCAAGTTGCTTAACGACAACCTAGTATGTGTTTGTCGGATTCTGAATAAACTTTTTGAGTCACGTAAACCATTTGAATACATTCTAAACAATACCGCTGAAATAGATATGGCTTTAACGGACGCCTCGGAAACATTGGCGACAATAACGCCGGAAACTAATCGGGGCATTACCTGGGCTTACAATAACGGTTCAGACAATCCTTCGTGCCCGGACGGTTCATGCGCCTGGGATAACAGATAACCAAAAAAGAAAACAAAAAAGGAAGGGGAACAAAATGAACGCAAAAAAGCTTGCCGTATTCGCTATTACTGCCTCCTTAACTCTCACTCCAATGTTCGCCGGGGCTCACCAACTTTGGACTAAAAATCAGGCTCTAGCTTGGCCGGATAAACAAAGTCTGGCCGAGTATAACCGTCAGGTTGAATATTTGTCCGACGAACAAACCGTGGGCTTCATTGTTGGAGCGATTCACTTTAAAGCCGCCTTTTTGGTTGAGGCTCAACCCGTAACAAGTCTTTTGGAAGACAAAGATTCAGTTACGATCAGGCTTAATGATGGCCGGGAATTAGTTACAACTTCCGCAATGCTTGAATACAAATAGAGGACGAAAATGACCAAACAAGAATTTCATCAAAATCTTTATGATTCAATGATCGACCGTTTCCAGTCACTAGGCGAAAACTTGCAGAGTTTTCTCGACTCCCCTGTTAAACAAATCAAGGAAGGATGGGTAACAAACGATTTGGCTGTAATTGTCCTTGCTCAAGCCGTGGAAATGTTGGGCCTCCGTATTCAATACCTTCAATCTATAACAATCGCCCTGGCCGGTGGACAAATAGTTAGTGATCACGATTTTTTGAAATCCCGGCCAGGAAATCCGCCCAAAAATTCGGATAGGGGGTTGAAAATTGATGAATGACAACTTGCTGTTACAGCTAAGAGAATTAAGCGAAGCGGCTATGTCCAGGACTGAACGAAAATATGATTCTCACGAAACTCAATTGTCAGCGATTCGGGAATCATTAGCCAAAATTCGCCGGGTTGTGGATCTGGAAATCTGGTGGAAATCCGGTAAAAATCATGACTGAGGCTCAAAAAAAGAAGAAGAAATTCGTATTGTTGGAAGCGATTGATTTCTTTTTGAGCTAATCCGGGAAAACAGGAAGCAAATTGACCAAAATTTATGTGGTTACATCAGGAAAGTATTCGGATTATGGGATTCGGGGGATCTTTTCAACCCGTCGTAAGGTAAGGGGTTTCATAAAACGGGAAACTCGAAACAGTCGGTATGAACATTACATTGGTGACGATTACCGGATCGAAACATGGGAAGTTGACAAACCCCTGGAACCCAAAATTCCGATATTCTTTTGTTACTATTTCCCCGATAATGATTCATGGAAGGTGTCTGAAGAGGATGATAAAGATTATTGCCATGAATTTAACAAGATTCACAAGGAACCGGATTATTTCGGGGAAACTGAAGGAGATGTTTACTGGGTTGTAAAAAAGGCCCCGGACAAAGACTCCGCTCTTAAAATGGCTAATGAACAAATCATGCAGTTTATAGCAGAGGAGCCGCCAGAAAGAGAGCCAGAGAGGAAATAAAAAATGGGTGACTTGAAAAACTTTCCTTACAGGAAAATCACTTCGGAAAATGAACTTGTATGTCTTGAAAAAGAATTGAACGAATCCGCTCAAGCCTATTATAATGCCGTTTCAACACATGATTAGCTAATCGTATACTATACTATTGATTACTGGCTCTTTCTAAGAATCGGAGGACAATCTATGGGGACGAAAAAGTTATTTGGCGTTGTCGGGATTCTAATTTTTATATGGGCTGGAGATGTATTGGCGCAATCCCTGAACCAAGTCGTCAACGTGGCGAGGGAAGCCAAGACCATCTTTGATAGCGCAAAGTCCAAAGCGGATTATCAGCGAGCTGCTCAGAAATACGAAGAGGCCCTGAAAATTAGCGAAAGAGTCAAATCAGACAAATGGATTGATATTTGTTCCTACCAACTAGGTGCAATTCAATCCAAGCTAGAACATTATCAGAAGTCACTTGAATACTATGAGAAGTCGTTAGCGATAAGTAGAAAAACAAAAGATATGGAAGGTGAAGGCAAAACTCTGGGGAACATTGGCGGAGTTTACAGAAGCTGGAACCGACACACCAAGGCGCTGGATTACTATATGCAATCGTTAATAATACTCAAGAAAATTGGTGATGTTAAGGCTGAGGGAAGAACTCTCGTGGACATCGGGGTTGTTTGCTATAGCCTCGGCCAATATCCCAAGGCGCTGGATTACCTTCAACAGGCTTTAGTGATTCGCAGAAAGACGGGTGATGTGGAGGGAGAGGCAAGCACACTCAGCAGCATTGGTGCTGTATGCAAAAGCTTGGGCCAATACACCAAGGCTAGGAACTACCTTGAGCGGTCGCTGGACTTAAATCGGAACTTAGGTGCTGTCAAAAGTGAGGGTGTAGCCCTAAACAACATCGGCACAGTCTATTCAAGCCTCGGCCAATATCCCAAGGCGCTGGATTACCTTCAACAGGCTTTAGTGATTCGCAGAAAGACAGGTGATGTGGGGGGAGAGAGTGCTACTCTCTGTAACATGGCCCGTATCAACGCTGCGGCGGGCCGTTACGATGAAGCTGAAAGCCAGTTTAAACAGTGTATAGAAATTCAACAAAAAATGGGGTTTTCTGCACAAAGTATTGAGGATGATTTGGCCAACCTTTACCTCGATATCAATGCAACTGTTAAAGCAGAACCATTAATTTATGAGACAAGACATGATTCATCTCTTGGGCGGTTGGCCTTGATAAAATTTGATTATTCATCAGCGCAAAAGTATTATGAAAAGGATGCACTAGAGGCAGAAAAAGCAGGTGAAACGGACACTATTTTTCGGAGCTATACTGGATTGGCCACCGCGTTTGAAAGTGCGCAAAACTACGCTATGGCAGAACAATATTATGAAAAGGCTGTGAAACTGGTGGAAGAAATCTCGTCAGGTCTTTTGCCGTCAGAACGCAAGAATTTTATCGAGGTAAAAATTGGTGGTTTTTGTCGCTCTGAGCCAGCCAAGGGACTAACCCGTGTGAGGATGAAACTTGTAAAACCAACGGACAGTGTTAATTCCATAGGTGTTTCCAAACAGGCGATTGAATGTGAGCAATCGCCTGTCAATAAATTAGCCGCTTTAAAAATTAAGTGTAAAACCAAACGCCGCACGACATTGATATTGATTGTGATTGACGTAGGATACCCGAAGTCGCTGCATCTAGTAAAAGATATGACCGACAGCGACATAAAATACCTGTTTGAGTCGCGAATTAAGGACAAGAACTTTGTTTGGATTCCTGAAAACGCAGCCATTGAGGTTACTGAGCGAGGCAAAACAATCTCTATGGTTACATTTGGCTATTCTATAGATGGCTATGTAATGAATGAGGACTTGATTTGCGACAATTAGCTCTTCCTACTCGATAATCAAAAGCTGTCTCGGACTACTTCGTTGTGAAGATTTGTTCTGAAGTGAAGAATGTAAATATCCAACAAAACTTTGGTATAATTGGATAAACTAGTGTGGCGTTCCTTAAATTAATCGGAATACAGATGAACCTATAGACACTATTATACGGTAGAAATAATGTCTGACCAACTTAGGGAACGCAACACTAGCTGTAAATTGTAATTGTATTTGCCGGTCTTTCGATTAGCCACTCAGGTTCTGCCCTGTTCCAAAAGCTCATAGCGATCATCGTTCATTTTCATTGACTCCATACCCGGAAGACAAAACGTGGCGAAAAAGCTATTGCTATGATAGAGAAAGTTAAAGGAAAAGTCTTTTCCATAAAACACTTATCGAGTCAAATCATCAATCATTAATATGAATCAAGAAACTATAGAAAAAAATATGCAAGACCTTCTCAAGTATAGGTCTCTACTCGATGGCAATGAAAAGAGCGAGGCACAAGTATTCTGCGATAGACTTTTCCAGGCTTTTGGATACGCTGGTTATAAGGAGGCTGGTGCAACCCTTGAATTTCGCATACATGCCGAAGACAAGACCACTAAATTCGCTGACCTCTTGTGGGAATCCCGCCTCCTTCTTGAGATGAAAAGTGGGGAAAAAGATTTACAACAATATTACGGGCAAGTATTTCGTTATTGGATGTATCTCGTTCCGCATAGACCACAATATGTAATTCTTTGTAATTTTGATGAGTTCTGGATTTACGATCTTAACCTTCAATTGAATGTCCCCTTAGATATTGTCAAACTAGCTGATTTACCTTCTCGATATACCGCTCTTAATTTTCTGTTTCCTGACAAAAAAGAACCACTGTTCGGCAATAACCGAATTGCAGTTACTAGAGACGCTGCGGACAGAATAGCCAAAATATTTAATCTGCTTGTTAGTCGGGGAGAGGATAGGCAACGCTCTCAGCGCTTTATGCTTCAAATTTTAGTTACAATGTTTTCTGAAGATACGGGACTACTGCCCAACGGACTTTTGTTGGAGCTTCTAAACGACTGTAAAAGAGGACTCAGTTCTTATAATCTCATTGGCGAACTGTTTCGACAGATGGACAATAGCCAGATGGCGCGCGGCGGTAGGTATCAGGGAGTCCGTTATTTTAATGGGGGACTGTTTAAAACAGTGGACCCAATAGACTTTAATTCAGAAGAACTAGAACTACTTATAGGGGCAGCAAAAGAGAACTGGAGTATAATCCATCCTGCCATTTTCGGTACCCTCTTCCAGAATAGTATGGACAAGCATGACCGTCACGCTCTTGGCGCTCACTTTACAAGTGAAGTAGATATTCAGAGAGTAGTGCTACCTACCATCATTGAACCTTGGCGGGAACGAATTGAGCAAACTAATGCCACTAAGGGTTTATTGTCTCTTCGTAAAGACCTTGAGAATTTTCATGTGCTAGATCCTGCTTGCGGAAGCGGAAATTTCTTATACGTCGCATACAGGGAATTAATAAGGTTAGAATTAGAATTGCTGACAAAACTTTATAAGATAGCGAGTCGCAAAGACAGAAACAAAATTCGAGCGGCTTCGTTAATAAATATTCGTCAATTTCATGGCATTGACACACAGGAATTCGCTGTAGAACTGGCAAAAGTAACATTGATAATTGCCAAAGAATTGGCCTTAAGTGAAGTTAACGATTGGTTCAGTGAGCAAGTTGAACTTACAATTCCATTTACGACGCTTCCTTTAGACAATCTTGATGAAAATATCCGATGCGATGATGCCCTTTTTTGTGATTGGCCTAAAGTTCAAGCAATAATTGGTAATCCGCCGTATCAGTCAAAGAACAAAATGCAACAGGAATTTGGACCTGATTATGTCAATAGAGTTCGAGAGCGATTTCCTGATGTTCCAGGGCGTGCTGATTACTGTGTCTATTGGTTTAGACGAACCCAAGACGAATTACCAGTTAACGGTCGGGCTGGTCTTGTAGGGACTAACACCATTCGTCAGAATTATTCAAGAGAAGGCGGACTAGATTACATTGTTCAAAATGGTGGAACGATTTACGATGCAGTTTCGACGCAGGTGTGGTCTGGGGATGCGGCTGTATACGTCTCAATTGTCAATTGGATAAAAGGGGAGTATGACCACAAAAAGAAACTTGCGACTCAGGTTGGAGATAATTCTGATAGTCCTTGGAAAATTACTGAACTGGACAAGATTAACTCTAGTTTGGCAGATTCTTTTGATGTTTCTAAGGCCAAGACACTTAAAGTTAACTTAGCTCCAAAGGTATGTTTCCAAGGCCAAACTCATGGACGTGATGGTTTTCTTCTTTCCAATGAATTGGCAATATCTTTTCTTCAAGACAAGAATGATTCTAGGGTAGTTCATCCATATTTGATAGCAGACAATCTACTTGGAAATTTCTTATCGCAACCATCTCGGTTTGTAATTGACCTGAATCACTGTGACAATATTATTGATGCGATGGCTTACAAGAAGGTTTTTAAACATCTTGAAGCAAATGTGTTACCAGTTGTAAAAGAAGCCGCTGATAACGAAAGACAGTCACTTGGTAGGGCCGGACCCAGACAGCAACACTTTTCCAGATGGTGGAAGTTTTGGCGCTCGCGGTCAGAAATGCTGACTAAAATGAACGCCCTATCAAGATACATAGTGTGTGGGCGTGTGACCAGACGACCGATATTTGAATTTGTTCAACCTTTAATTAGGCCAAACGATTCCCTGCAAGTCTTTGGTTTTGATGATGATTATTCATTTGGAATATTACAGTCTTATATTCATTGGACATGGTTTACTGCTCGGTGTTCAACTCTAAAAGGGGATTGGAGATATACGTCTGAAACTGTATTTAATTCATTCCCGTGGCCTCAAACTCCTTCTGAAAAACAGATTAGGCAAGTAGCAAAAGCCTCTACCCATTTAAGAGACTTGCGGCATGACATTATGACAAAAACCGGTTATACACTCAGACAACTCTACAAAATACTAGAATCTCCCGGAAAGAATCCATTGCGAGATTTACAAGATAATCTTGACGATATGGTTCGGAAAGCATACGGGATGACAGAAAATGACGATGTTCTGGAGTATCTGTTTTGTTTGAACCAATATGTCTCAGATAGAGAAAATAATAATCTTGAAGTCTTGGGACCTGGTTTACCTCCATTTATTAATGACAAATCATCTTTCTTGTCTGATGACTGTGTGAAGATGATTGAAAGTTAAACAGAAAGAAAGTGAAAAATAGAGTTGGGGGATAGTAATGTTGGCCCTAGTTTTTGCTGCTTTCAGCTCAATTATGGTTAGTAATAATGGTATGGGATAGAGCAAAATGGAAATAATTATAGTGTTGATAGCTGGTTTATTTTTTGCGTTGTTGTGTGGCAGTGGAGCTGGAGGTAAGGGGCGTAGTACATTAGGTTGGGGGCTCATTGGTTTGTTTTTTGGTCCAGTTGCTTTACTGGTTTTTTTGTTGCCAGCGGTTGAGGATATCAGGGAGTTTAAGAAATGTCCGTATTGTGCGGAGTTGGTTAGGAATGAGGCAGTAGTTTGTAGGTATTGTGGCCACGACATCTGTAAAGAAGATAACGCAGCAATGTCAGACGAAACGGACGTGGCTAGTCAGAATATTGATAAAAGTATACCACATGAAACAAGAAGACCGGACTTATACAATATTAAGAAGCATTCGTGGGGAGGTTGGATAGTATTAGCGGTCTTTATAGTGATGGGTATCGTTTTAATGTTCTGGCGATAACAATATCAGTGAGTGGGGCCTTACAAAGGGGAAAAGATTGTGGAAAATCCTAGTGGTAAGCTTATTGTAACTGCTATTGTATTTTCTAGTTCACTGTTCCCCTGTTGGTAAAATATAGACCCCAAAACATGAGCCCGATGGCTTCGATTGAATTCTTACGCCCTCTTATAAAGCCTCAAAGCCGCCTCAATCGAAGTGTTAATAAGCGATTCGGAAGCTTCGGGAAGTTTCTCTTTGATCTTCCCGTAGACATATCCAAACTTGGATGTTTCTTTCATGTCCTGAGTTGCCGCCTCTTTGATCGCTTCCAAGGCAACTTTAAGAATTTCTTCCCCTTCTTGTTTAAAATCTTCGATTAGGGCCGCCATAACAGTCGCAACCAAAGGTGAGCCGACAAACCAACCGATAAGTTTCTGAATCCATTCGATAGTAATAGAAAAATTCATGTCCCCCCCCTAAAAATCATTTTGTTTTTTTGATCCGCCTGAAATCCCAAGGCGGAACAGGATCAGGGTCGATCCATAACCCTAATTTGTTTTCCTTCGCGTGTTCCTGAGCATTTGCGTAATCCGTGTCATTGCGAGCGTATTTGACATAATGCCAGGCGAAACCATTCTTAATAGACGATAATCCGGCGTCATTTCCACCACAAAATATTCTTGCGATTGTCCGACCATATCTATCAGTGCCGACAACCGAAACATCGACAATTTTTCCAAATATCTGGTCGGCCATAAATTGCCTTGATTTGGTTCCAAAAGCCTGCTTTTTCTCTGGAGAGTCAATTCCATAAATACGAATCTTGACCTGCTCATTTGCATTATTTAGACACGTAACCGTATCACCATCGGCTATACTTACAACTTTACCTTCCCAACAATAGGCGTTGAAGGTAAACATCGACAGAATGGCCGAGCAAATCAAAGCGATGTAATGTTGTTTTGTCATTAACATTTAAGAAAATTCTCCATTTTTACTTGCAGTCCAGCTAATATTTTCCTTGACATGAAATAATAGCTTTACTATTAAACATCTCAGCCCGTTACAGGGTTAGGCGAAGAGACTCCCCCCCATCTTCGCCTTTTATTTTGCCATTCAAAGGGCTTTTTTAGTTTTTGTCGCCAATATCTAAATACCTGATTGCGCTTATATCTCGTAAGAACTGGCCTTTTAATTCCTGAACCACTACACCCCTAGATGAACTGGAATGAGTAACTTCCAGAAGCCCGGATTTTCGACCAGCTATAAAAACCCCAACATGACCGTGCGGTCTGTTTGGCGATTCCTTCCAGGTCCAAAAGACAATATCCATTTCTCCGGCCTGTTTTAAACTCGTGTCTTTTCCAATCCAGCCCCCTGCCCCATTTCTCATTTGTAAGGCCGTCACCCGTTTAACAGGAATGCCGGATCTTTTGGACGCCAGATAAATATATCCGCTACAATCAAGACCTTTTGACTCGTTTTCAGACCCTCCCCAAAAATACGCCGGGTGTCGATCAATTATCAACCACAAATTACTTCGGAGGGACTCTGTGTAATGTGGACCCAAAGCATAACAATTTGAAGCGATAAACAATGTTACACAGGCTGCAAACAATTTCCGCGCAAAATTCATTTAGTTTCCCCCCGATGTCTGTATTATTAATTATCCAAAAGCCATTGTGATAGACAACGCTACAAACAAGGCGGCGTAAAGGATAGCGCTCGCTATGGGATTGGTCGCTATGGTTTCCAGAGAATTCCTGGGCGTAATCCAGTCAAAAACACACCCTGATAAAATTATCAGCCATATTGAGATTAACGCAATTGGCGTTTTGAGTAATATGTAACGGTAAAGTCCGTCCGGATCTTCGGTAAAAACCCAGGGACTAATCCATAAACTTGCCGCCAGGACTCCAGTCACAATTGTCCCGATCCAGGCCAAGTGCCAAAATTGATGAATTTCAACCGTTTCATCGTTAGGCGTTTTTTCTTGCTCCATTTTCCCCCCTCTGTATTTGTTTAAACATTATGCGTGTTTTTGCCAGCAATACCCTGATCGCCAAAACTTCAGGACATAGTGAACTTCTTTTTCTTTGCTGAAAACGGTGAACCAATGTTTCAACATCTATTTGTGTTTGTTTTCTGGCCTCTTCCCAGGTCATCATTTTTTCCCCCCGGAAGCGAAAACTCTCAGGGTTGCTAGCAAATCTTTTGAAATAGCCGTGACCTGGCTTCGTGTCTGTTCCATAGAATTAGCGGCGTCGCTACGGGCTCCCTGAGTCTGTTCCTCTATTGCTTCCAGCCGTTTAGAAACTTGTTCTATGGCCCAAATTATCTTGCTCAAATGAAGACACTTGGCGATATCACAGTCTTTATATTTATCTTCCGAGGCTAATCGTTCAACGTCAGCAATGTGTTTCAGATACGATTCATTAAACTCATCACGAATAGCCGTTAACATGATCACAAGATGGTTAAGGGTTTCCTGTTGAATGGCCTGGGAAACAACTTTCCCCTTTTCAGTCACAAAGGATTCTTTCACAACATTAATGGTTTCACCCAGGTCAAATATAAACTTTTCAGCGTTGCTCAACCGTTTGCAAGTTAGTCTGTAAAGAATATAAATAATAATTAGGATCGCTATTATTGCGACCGTCGCCCAGAATCCCATTGTTTCATGGAGTTGCATTGTGTCTACAATGTTTAACGCCATTATCCCCCCTGTAACGTCAGTATTTGATGATTTTCAAAACTACCGCTGATGGTTGAATGTTATTGTGAGCCTGTGATCCGCCGTCTTCAGAAATCGTATGCGTGTGTTCAGTGTTAGCAGCCTCATAAACTCCGGTCGGCATACCCGTGGCGTCATAAATAGTCTTGGAAGTCTTTAGGGAGGCTGTGGCGGGTCCGGTTTCACCTCCATGATTATGTGTCGGCATTTCGTCGTTTGACAAAGTGTGAGTTTCTTCGCCACCGTAATTGCCGACACTCGCCCCCAAAACACCCGTGCCATCACCGCCCGAACCTACCGCCACACGACGCCTAAAATCAGGTAAATTAAAGGTTGTTGACCCGTTCCCCCCTCCCCAAACTGTTCCAATGACTCCAAACAACCGGCTATATGTTGAACGGCTCACCGCTGAACCGTCGCAAAGAAGAAAGCCCGTCGGGGCCGAACCGCCTGCAAAGTCCAGCATAACCCCAGAGGGAATAGCGTTTTGAAAAACATAATCGGTCACATAAGGAATAACCTGATCCGTGCCATAATCGGATAGCCGGTCAGTTACATACTGCGGCATAACCTGAGCCACGTATTCAACAACATGACTGTCCGTGTAATCCTTGCTGTCCTCAACCGCTGTTGAAGCCCGATCATCTATTTTTTTACTACTCCATGTTTTTCCAGTTTCAGTGACAGAATCATCTATTTCAGCAATAACCGGAATAACCGCTTTTTGAATAAACGGGCCGGTGAACTTCCCATTAGAATCCGGGGTAAAAGAAAAGAGCCACCTGGCGTTATTTCCCGGATATGACTCACTCAAGTAACCATTTATATGATCGCTGGAACTGACAAATAGGCTATTGGCGTATTCCCCCCAAATATTTCTGCCGTTCGCCATGTAAACATGAAGCTGAGTCCTGAACGTCGAAACAGGCTCCCCAAAAATAAACGGCGGCTCCCCTGTCTCATTATAAGAATAAACCGGAAAACTGTTATCAATGTAGTGAACAGAACTTGAAGACGAAGGATAGGTTAAAACGGCATCGCCCCGAATATTTACAACCCCGCTTGATCCAGGTTTACGAATGACATTGATTCGTGTGTCAGAAATTATGTCAAATTGAATTTCCGACAACCCGTCAAAGGTGGACGGAATAATTACAGGTTGTCTAATAGCGGAAAGGTTTCTGGAATTAATGAACATTCCTTTGGCGTCGGTTTGAACCTCCCCGACATATCTTGCCGTATAACCCGGCCACGCTTCGGAAAATACATTGCGGTCCGGCAACTTGGTTGACGCGAACAATGTCAGCCTCATGTCAAGTTCGGTCACATAATTATTTTCAGCCCCAAAGTCCGTGCTTTGCCAGGGCCGACCCGTTGAAGGGTTAACCTCATTAAAATTCCATTCGTCAATTTTCCCGCTAAAGTATAAATAGTAAACAGAATTTGGCGATATATCGCTTGTGTCTCGCTCAACCTTGGAAGGCAGGGCCTCATTCCATTCGATTCTGGCCTGATCCCGATACATGGTTGCGCCGGTCCCAAGATCATTTAACGATCCGGCGACATAAAACAACCCATAAGATCCGTCGATTTTCCGTAATTTCAACGTGTCTTCATTTTCAAACTCAACCACGAAATCACTATATTCGCGAAACGTCTCAGGGAACGCCACCGTCCTTGAGATCAGGGAAATATCCAGTTCGCGAACAAAATAAGGGCCGCCTTCACTGTAAGGCGTGTTATCCGTTTTGATGGACCCGACAAGTCTGGCGTTAATGGTGTCCGAATTAGTCAGATAGCCGTTGATGTCCACGTTTCGAGACAAAAAGAGCTTACGTCTAAAGTCCCAGGCGGGGATAGAGGGTTTGTCTCCATTGGCCGGTAATCCCAAAATTGAAAATCGTGCGTCTGAGTTAGCCAGATAAACCCAGTATTCTACATCTGGTTCTATTGATTCAACCGATACCGTTTCTGTGTCAGCATCATAAATCAAAACTCCAAGCGAAGGGAAAACCGCAGTGCTTTTTGAAGCGTCAACAAACTCGCCGCCGGTCCATATCCTACCGGACCCTCCAGGTAAGGGCTCCAGATGTAATTCGGTTTTTGATCCATAAACTAATTTGGCGTCAGGCGACATTGTTTGCATAAAGCCTGAAGGAAAGTGTCTGTCTGGCTCGTCATCGTAAAGCGATGAATGAGTCGGCGGCATCCATTCTTCGCCGTTAAACATGGCCAGGACATTTTGCTTTGTTACCCTGTGTGCCTCGCCGATTACTAACCCCGGCTTAGGTAATTTCCCAGCATTGTCAAGGTTCCAATACCATTTAATCGGTCGCCATAGACTTTTTTCACTGTCCCAAAAGTAATAATCCCAAACATTTTTGTTTTTTTCGGGAACGTAACGAATAACCCGCCATAACTCTCCAAATGGCCGGGGAGGGCCGGGCAAGTTGTCAACGGAACCCGCCTGATCCATTATTTCAGGAAACTCATTCCAGATTGACCCGTCCCACCAATAATAATATTCAACGTCCCGGACAACCCGTGTGGCCCCGTAACGACAACCCTCTTGGGAAATCCTTCCGAGTTCGCGTCCGCATGTACCGTCCGATAAAAAAGCTAAATTACCGGCCAAGATTAATCCCCCACATAATTAACGCCGTCACCCCCAAGCCCCTTTCTTGGGCCTGGTAAGTCCCTAGCCGTAGGAACAGGCGGCGCTATACCGCAAGAATGAAGGTAAAAACTCAGTATGTCGATTGCGTCCTGAATACTTTGCCCGTCACCCAGGACCACTTGAGGGCCATTAACTTTCCAGTAAGCCTGAGCCTTTTCGTCCCATGCAAGAGGTTCATCCGCTGAATCATTCTCGGCATAGCCATAATTAAGCCTCTCAGCTTCGGCTATTAGCTTGTCTATATTACTCATTGGTAAGCCCCCTTACCTTAACATGTCCACACGTTTATATATCCGTGAGCGTCAGCCCCGGAATTTGAGGAAAACGTGGTTGTAGCTTCAGACGCTTCAACCAAACTAATAAAATTATATCCCGCTTTAACACTTGTCACGC
>CAJBEZ010000095.1 GCA_903952205.1 uncultured Desulfomonile sp.
ACATGCTATGAGGGTATCATGGGTCTGAACCCATGTCAAGTAAATAAACCACCCGGGGCACTACATCTGAAGCAGCCAATTCAGCCCCAACCATTACAGACAGTTAGGCTGATGAACCGAAAAAAAGTGTCAAAGTCGGGAAAAGGGGAAAACTCTATGCCAGTAATGTTGCTTTGCAGAATGCATGGCTAAGTTTAAAGGGGATAAATTGTTCTATAGACATTTGCGGAGATTCTTTTGACAAGCTCATAAAAGTTGTTCAATCAACGATTGGTCGTGTTGATGTTTTGATCACATCAGGGGGAGCGTGGACAGGGGATCGTGACCTTATTGTGAAGGTTCTTGCCAAGCTTGGTTGGAACCCTCTTTTTCACAGGGTTCGAATGGGACCGGGAAAAGCGGTAGGAATGGGCCTGTTACACGGTAAACCTGTTTTTTGCCTTCCAGGAGGTCCTCCATCAAACGAAATGGCTTTTTTCATGATTGTCCTGCCCGCCACTTTACGCATGGCCGGCCACCGGAAGGCGCCGTTCCCTGAACTCTTCGGCCGGCTCTCCATGGAGTTGACAGGTCAAAAGGACTGGACCCAGTTCGTGCGTTGCGACGTTACGAGACAGGGCTATGAATACCTCTTGACTCCGTTGGATATGACACGACGCATCTCAGGCATGGGAAGAACCAGAGCCATAGTGAAAATTCCCGAAGGAGTGGATCAAATCAAATCTGGGGCTATAGTTCCCTTCGCAGCCATGGACCTGGATTAGTTCTAGATTCAAAGAGAGGATGATCCATTTAGCGCGCAGGCTTTCAGGTTTACTTGCCGAGCGATTTTATCAGTCATCGTTGACAAAAGACCTGAACCGAACCGAAGCGCCGGCAGGCTTGGGCGCAACACGGCTTTCTCTTACAGACAGGTTGAAAGCAGCTTCAGGTAATGGCCCCAATTCTTGAGACAGAAAAAACAACTGTAACAAACATTTGATAAACAGGTCGTAGTGAGCTATCCGTTTCTCGTGGTTAATATCGACAAAATCTCCGAGGGTCTTAGATCCTGAGAATATGTCATTTCTTAAGGTGTAAACGAAATAACGGCACTTCTGTATCATTTCGAAATTCTGCTTGGTCGCCGCAAATATGCCGTCCCCTGATTCCTGAGCAACCTGAATGGCACGGGACAGTTCTGACAAGTGCCTGAAAAAACTCTCTACAGACTCTCTATGAGTCTTCGAGGTTGATACGAACAAGGAAGTCCATCGACCATTGAGATCCGAAAGTCTCGAGAGCGGAATCAGAGCGCTGTGAAGAATTGCGCTGTTCCTTTTACAGGTTTTTCTTATAAATTTTTCTAGTCTTTTTTGTCTGGCGAACTCGGAATCTGATTTTGAAGACGCTACCGCCTCACCAGATGTCCGGGTTTCCAGTTCTATGGACCATGGAGTAAGAGTCTTCTGCCTTATAGATGTCTCCCAATCATATTGGTAGATAGTGTTGTAAATGAAAAAATTGTAAAGGAATGACGTAACCGGCATAGTGGAAT
This sequence comes from uncultured Desulfomonile sp., assembly GCA_903952205.1. Lineage (GTDB taxonomy): Bacteria > Desulfobacterota > Desulfomonilia > Desulfomonilales > Desulfomonilaceae > CAJBEZ01. Next base: position 1,538 of record CAJBEZ010000095.1, read on the forward strand.
AAATTCTTGATCCATCATACTCCGCGTAATGATTCATTTTAGAATTGTCACGGAATGCGTTGAAAATCTGTTCAAGGAAAGTTGTCGTTTGGTCAGTCATCACACAAATCTCTTCTTTATTGCCTGAATGTATTCCGGAATACCACCAGGCAGGTCTTTTTCAATTTCTTTCTTAGCCATTTCCAGGCGGGCAAGAACACCGGGCTCGTAAAGGTCGTTGACGCTCCTGAATGCTCCCCCTCTTCTCCCCAGTTGATACATAAGCCTTTCTTCATAAGGTAAATTGAGATACTGATCAATGATTTTCAGGATTTTCTTCTTATCTTCTGGGAGCTTACCTTCAACTTCCTCAAGAAGGTTGAGGACATGATCACTGACAATCGTCGTGGTTATGTTGTGAAGCCTGTCAACAATGTCCCTGATTTCCATGACAATGTGATCTTCATCCGGAGGATTGAATTTGCCCTGCGCTTTCATTTGCTCCAGAGCGGTGTTTGTTCGTACGTAAAGTGATCTGAATCTTACGAAAGTTGGGTTGACCGCATTTATAGCTTGAGCAGTCTCGCTGGTGTGCTCCGCTGACAGTTCGATTCCTCCAATGCCTGGAATTACATAAAGAGACAGAGAAATCCCGGCGTCTACAACACGCTTGCCGCCTTCAATCAACTGTTCTGATTTACATCCCTTATCGATCAGCTTCAGGACCCTGTCGGAACCGGACTCCATACCCACGTGGAGCCGTGATAGGCCGCATTCTTTTAGCCTAATGTATTCATCCACGGTTTTTTGTTTTAGTGTCGACGCCCTGGCATAAGATGTGACGCGTATGACCTGTGGGAAGTTTCTGCGAATATGGTTGAGGATATCTATAAGTGATGCCGTTGAAAGCATCAACGAATTGGCGTCCTGAAGAAAGATCGTCTCACCACCTGAAGCGATCCAATATGCTACAGACCGAAATGCGTCCGGTAACACCGAGTCCTTTAACACGGAACTGATCACACGATTTGTAAACTGACCAGCATCGCCCATGGTCCACGATATCTTTTTGATCTCGTTGTATATGGTCGCCATTGTATCGATGTCAGTCAGGATTTCTTCAATGGGCCGCCTTGAGAATTTCTTACCCTTGTAAGTAGAACAGAAAGCGCACCTGTTCCACGGACAATTTCTTGTAACCCTTAGAAGTAGGCTCCCTGATTCACTTGGGGGTCTAATAGGACCCTGTTCAAAATCCAGTTCGCTTTTTTTCATGTTTGTTTGTTGTACAACACCTTACGAATCCGGAAAGCCGCTTGCGCGATTCTCCTTCCACGCCCTTTCGAACAGGAATGGTTCGATTTGTTATTGGTTATTGAAAGAGTAATTGTCAACCACTATTAGGATAATGAGGTCATCCAATTAACTAAATGGTCTTAACAGATCAATCCTAGCCACACGCCGCCCATTTTTCTTCTTCACCAAGTCCGTCGATGACCCCAGTTACACCGTTGTCTACTGGCTGAAGGTTCTTGAGCGCCTTTGCTAGTACTCGGCAGTTCTCACAGGGATTGTACGTTGATTGTAGACGCTTGACACCGCCCCTAGATCTTATAGCCATCTCAATCTTTAGATCCTTGATTTCGCAATATATCTTGAGACAATGACGAATAGACCATCGTCCCTTGAACACTCTGCAGAAAACCGCATGCTTATCAAGCCAGTCTTCCCTATCCCGTTTCATGGTCGCCTCCCCGGAAACCGCACTCGCGCCAGCCCCCTCCGACTCGAGGGAAAATGGTTTCTTTTAAAAACCTTTTTGAATTTAGACCATCACGAGATTTTTTTGTTCCCAGTCGTTATCGACCCTAGGCTCCTGGTAGGCTGTCACAAATCCTCATTGACTAAATCAGCTTTTCATGCTAGTTTCCCCAATAATTAGAGGTGCACGAGCAAGCTATGGCAACTGACCGTGCTATTTCCATAAAATTTAATAAACCCCGCAACGGGCTGAAAACCCGTGTACTGGCTGTAGGTCTGTGTTTGCTGGTTACTGGCGCCGTGATCTACGTCTGGCCTAGTTTTGGCTCAAAAATTCCACATTCATGTGACATCAGAGAAACATCAGCGAACAAACAACCGCCTCCTTTTGGCCCTACCTGTGCCATCAATCCTGACAATTCCACCAAAGATAAAGTCGACCCAATGCTCAACGGATCTCAGGAGGCTACCGATGTTACAGGTCCCGGCGATACCCTGATTTCCATTCTCAACGACAACCTGCTTGACGAAGCGTCTGTCCCACGGGTGGCGGAAAGCATGGCGTCCTCAATTCAGAACGCCCTCAACATCAACTTTACTCCTGACACCGCTCTTCCTCCGGGTAGACGTTACAGCATCACTATTGACAGTGAGGGCAGATTCTTAAAAGCAGTTCTTGAACTTGAGCCTGCCCACGTATTTCACGCTTCGAGAGAAGATGGCGCAATAAATTCATGGAAAGAAGAAGTGGTGCTCGACTTCAAGACGGAAGTCGCATGTTTTGAAATGAAAGGGAGCCTGTCAGAATCCATCGCAAGCGTTGGAGAAGGAATCGAACTGGCGCTCAAGTTAGCCAATGTCTTCAGGTGGGACGTTGATTTCCACTCTGAATCGGTCAAAGGGGATACTTTAAGAGTCCTTTTTGAACGTCGTTACGCTGATGACCGGCCGTCTGGTTATGGTCGCGTACTCGGGGCTGTCTATGAAGGGAAAAAGACAGGGCCTAAGACTGCGATCTATTTTAACAATGAATACTATGACGAGAAAGGCACAGAACTTAAGAAAAACTTTCTTCGATCTCCCTTGAGCGTCATTAAAGTCACATCAAGGTATGGATATCGTCTCCATCCCGTACTCAAGATCTGGCGCAAGCACAATGGTGTAGATTATGGCGCTGCGCACGGCACGCCAGTTTGGGCTGTATCAGGAGGAATTGTTACCTACGCCGGATGGAATAACGGTTACGGAAATTATGTTTGCATAAAACATGATAACGGCTTTGAGAGTCGTTACGGACACCTTCAGAGGTTTTTTGTAAATAAAGGCCAACGGGTGAAACAACGTCAGAGAATTGGACTGGTGGGAATGACGGGTATTACAACAGGGCCCCATCTAGATTTCCAGCTATTGGTAAACAAGAAACACATGGACCCTCTTAAGGTTACCATGGTCAAAAGCCTCCGGTCGGTCCCTACGGCGTTGGCGCCAAGATTTTCTGCACTCGCTCAGGACAGGCTGTCCTGCATTAAGGGCAATCTTTTAGCCAAGGGATCCAATCGACTTACAAAGCTCAAGTTGGATTAGATACTTCATGTTCCCTCTATGAAGAGGATTCATTCCCTCATAATCCATAATAGCGCACCCAAATAAAAAACCAGACTTACAATATTGTGAAACAGTATAGTTTTCAGGCATATCCTGTCTGAATTCTTGACTGATTAATGTCAAAGCTGTATACTGGACCAATCAATACAGCGTTGAACGGAGATCGCATTAAATGAAAAGAGTCCTTGTTGGCCTTGTGTTTCTGGTGTCTCTCTGCGCCACATCAAATAGTTTCGCATTCCTGGACTATCTGTTTTCTGGATCTTCGAGTAGAGACGCGATAGACAATTCGGCGGTCGGCGATATACGGGCCTGGTGGTCAGGAAATCCTGCTTACCAGTTCAACCCATATTATTCTGGAACTCAGAATCCAGGCCAGGCTCCGGTACAACAGCCTCAGCAACCGGCTCAGCCTCCACAGCCAACAATCAACTATTACCCGCCTTCACAATCCGGTTCTCAGTATGAGCAACCCCAATATCAACCTCAGTATCAACCACAGGCAATACCACAACAGCAGGCCCAATACGGTTATGGACAGCCACAGCAGCAATCGTATCAGGCTCAACCAGGGATACCACAGTATCCTCAACAGCAGATGGCTCCGCAACCTTATCAATATCAGAACGCCCCCCAGTAGTTAAGGGAGGGCCGAGAATCGTTAGGGATTACCGTTAAGGAGCAAATTCACTGGCTTCCTGATTGTTTTATTCCGCAGATGAGCCTATCGATTTGAGCCTACCGGCGGCAAGTCTTCCGTGTGTTGTATGAGGATGGTTCTTGACGATTTTTTGGAAAATGATTTTAGCGGATTTATTGTCCCCCATTTTTTCAAAAGACTGACCCTGCTTGAACTGAGCGCTGAGTTCCTTCTTGGAGCCCGGATATTCCTTGATAACCCTGTCAAACAGGAGTACCGCCTCTTCGAAACGACCCTGTTCCAATCTGGCTTCCCCTATCCAGTATACGGCATTCGGGGCAAACTGACTCTTTGGGCTTTTCTTTAGAAAATCCTCAAATTGACTTACCGCGCTTTCAAGTGACCCATTCTTAAATGTTGAATAGGCCGCCCGGTACGCTTTTTCGTCTTGAGTCATCGGCATGTTGCGAACTTCAGTGAGTTCATCACTCTGTCCTAGAGCCGCAGTAGTAGTCGCCTGTTTTTTCGCTGTGGCGCTGTCCGGTTTTCCTGAAATATCAGAAGCCTGCGAAGGTGAACTTGATCTGTCGCCTCCCTCGTTGCTGGGGAGGCTCTTTTGCCCATCAGTGCCCAGCTGTTTCTCGATTTGGCTCATTCTATCCTGAAGTTCTTTTATTGATCGTTCTCCCCCTGAATATTCGAGTTTTTCGAGGGAATCACGAATTTTTCTAATTTCAGCTTCCAAATCCTGAATCTTGGAATTGGTCACAGCCGAATTTGACTCTTGCGTGATCGGAGAGTTTGCCGGTCTGACAGTCGGCAGAGTCGGACTAGAAGTCCTGGTAAGGCAACCACCGCAGATAACAGCAGAAAAGAGGACGATGACTAGGGAAATTTGTGCCATTCTATTCCCGATTCTTGCCCGTGCGGGTATTTCAATCATTTATCGTTCTATCATTTTGAAACCCGCAAGTATGATCGCCTGTTCTTTGCCCAGGCCTCTTCATTATGATTCGGGTCAACCGGCAACTCTGAACCAAAAGATACGGTGTTCATCCTGCTAGAGGGAATTCCTAACGCAGCAAGACGCTCCGCAACCGAACCGGCCCGGCGTTCACCAAGAGCCAGGTTATATTCCGCTGTTCCCCGTTCGTCACAATGACCTTCGACCACGACTATAAGGTTCGGATATCGCTTGAGAACTTCAGCGTTGTAGTCTATGGATGTCTGAGCTTCCGGGCTGAGAGAATAGTTGTCAAAATCAAAGTATACCGTTTTTAGACTGGATTGAACGCCTTGAAGCTCCCCTTCAGCTATGGACCCAGGTCCACCCATTCCCAGACCAGGAGAGATCATCCCATCAGGTTTGACTATTTTCCTGGCGCACCCTCCAGCGAGAATGATTATGAAAATCAGGGCCGTGAAATATATTATCAGGTGGCGGTTATACATCAATCCTTCTCTCCTTCCTCCAAGGCCAATTCATTTCAGCCTCGGAGACCATGCCGGGCTACGTCCGGGGATAGGCGAAACAGGGGCTTGAACCGTGCCCTTGGCATCCATGACAAATATGCGTTTAGTCCCATCCCTGTTGGAACAAAATGTGATCATGCGTCCATCCGGTGACCATGATGGATTCTGGTTTGAACCCTTGCTTGTAAGAATCTTGAATTCGCTTCCATCAGGCTTTATCACACAGACCTGGAATCGACCGTCCACTTTTGCTGTAAAAGCTATTAAATCTCCCCTCGGTGACCAACGAGGGTCGGTATTATACGAGGTCGTCAATGTTATACGCCGGGGCGCTCCTCCAGTAGCTGGAACCGTATATATCTGCGGGGAACCGGCCTGGTCGGAAACATAAGCTAAATAAGTCCCATCTGGCGACCATGCAGGTGAAATATCATTTCCCAATCCATTAGTCAATTGTTTTATTATGTTTCCATCAGTACTTATAATAAATATCTTAGGTATAGCTTTAACACTTAAGGCCAGTGCAATACTCGCCCCGTCGGGGGAAAAACGTCCGGCTGCGTTTAATCCCTTCCGGTTTGATACCGGAATTACTCTTTGGCCGTCAACGCTCACGTACCATAGATCCGGATTTCTATTAATGTATGAAGTGAAGATAAGACCTTTTCCATCCGGAGCCCAATCTGGAAAAAGATTAATTGTTCCAGTGGCGGTCAATTGACGAACATTGTAGCCATCGTAATCCATGGAAAATATTTCTCTGGTTTTTGCATCGTCTACAAAGGCTATTCTCGTGGTGAAACTCCCCGGCAAATTGGTGAGTTTCTCCAGAATTCGATCGTCAAACATGTGCATGATGTAGCGATGATCTGACAAAGAACCGGTGAATCTCTTTCCAAGGTCTAGTCTTTGCAAACTGATATCGTATAGCCTACATTCAACCGAGAGTTCTGAGCCATTGACGTGGAAGGACCCCACTACTAGGGCCTGGGCCCCGCTTGAAGAAAGGCTATTTAGATCAGGATCACCATTTTTGGTGAGCGGCAGGGGTTGTGGAGCTTCAATTACATCGAAAAGACCGCATAAAGTGAGGTCTGTCCTAATTATTGAAGCCAAATCTGAACCACTTAATGACCCGGGTTGATTGCTTGTAAAATGGCCGACCATTATTGGCATTTTCCCTAGGTTAGGGTTGTCTACGTCGATTAAAAGTTTTGCGGATGAAGAATCGCAGATAAGACAGATTGCCAGGATTGCCCAAAGCAGAAATCCGCCTGCCTTGATGAACCACTTCCACTCTACGACATGGCTGTAATGAGGATAAGCGCTCACTGGAGACCACCAGGGGTAAATCTCAGGGCTAAGCCTCCCGCCGCTTGAATCTTCGCTGAGACTTCAGCGGTCATGGCAGGAAACGGCGCGGCCTGATGGAGGGCTCTCATGGCCGAACTATCAAAAAAGCGGTCTCCGGAACTTATATCAATCGAGGCGTTTATCAATTGGCCGTCGTCGGAAAGTTGCAGGGATATGATTGTCACTTTCGGGACTCGCTGTTCGTCCGCAAAAACGGACCAATGTGAATTGATTCTCTTTCGGACAGCGTCGAACCACTGTGAAATCTGAGCGTCACCTGAAGCTCCGTTCCCCGAACCCCTACTACCTGCGCCGGCGGGAGTTTCAAGTCCCTTATCATCGATGTTTCGGTTTTTTTCAGATTTCTTGGTCTCCATGTTCTTCTTTATGGCCGCCAGACGTTTTTCAAGAAACTCATTGGGATTACTTTTCTTTTCTGGCTCCTTCCTGTTTTTGTCAGGTTTGGGTTTAGCCTCTGCCTCCTTTTTCTTTGGCTCAAGCTTTTCTGGTTTCTGTTTCCTCTTTTTTATCTGAATCACGGGCTCTACAGGTTCCGCTTTTGCAAAAACGGTTTTGAGCTGCTCAGTTCTGGGACTTGGGTCCCGAGGGATTTCTTCGGATTCAATTGTCGATAAAGGCTGCGCTGTGTTTTGGGTGTGTTTGAACTCCTGTTCAGGAGCGTCTGAATTTGAGGGCCGTGACTCGACCAACCTTACACTTGTCACCCTGGAATCGGAGAGTTTGGGTCTAACATTCAAATACTGTGCTCCAACGATCAGAAAAGCAATAGCGACAATATGGATCCCAGCCGACAACGCAAGCATTCGCGGGGACGTCGCTCTTCGATGTTTCAAAAGGTCTGTAATCATTTACCCGATTTGCTGGACTCCTCCTGAGGGGTCGTGATCATTCCGAGGTTGGAAACGCCTGCAGCCTTCAAACTGGCCATAATTCTGACCACAACTCCATAAGGAACAGTCTTGTCTGCGCGTAAAAATACATCCTTGTTCGTTTTGTCCTTCGTCGCCTCGAGTACAGTTGAGGCCAACTGGTCCTCAGTGACGGCTTTTTCGTTGACAAAGATGGATCCTACACCCGATACCGATATGACAATTTCCTCCGGCTGCTGAGCTTTTTCAATTGGTTCCCCTTTGGCCGCAGGCAACTCCACTGAGACTCCTTCCTGAAGCATAGGAGCTGTAACCATAAAAATGATCAGGAGAACCAGCATTACGTCAACCAGTGGGGTTACATTTATGTCTGCCATAGGGGCCCTGCTGGACCTGTTTGAGCTAAACGCCATCTGTTTTTCTCCTTAGAATCGACAAAACGAAAACCCCTTAAATTATTTCCTTTTCCAATAGATTCGTTCAATAATATTAATTAATTCCGAAGCAAAATTGTCCATTTCCGTAGAAATCACGTTTATTCTTCCCAAGAAGTAGTTGAAAAATATGACAGCGGGAATGGCCGCCGCCAGACCTGCCGCTGTAGCCACAAGGGCTTCTGCTATCCCAGGAGCCACAACAGCCAGAGAAGCGCTTTTCATAACTCCGATGCTTCGGAACGATTCCATTATTCCCCACACAGTTCCAAAAAGTCCTATGAATGGAGCAGAAGATCCCGTGGTCGCGAGGAAATTTACACCCCGTTCCAGTCTGGCCCTCTCTGCCGTGACGGCCTGTTGCAGGGAGCGAATGATGTTGTCCATACCGGTCCGTTCGTATTCCGGCTCTCCACCTGCGTCCGTAGAACTTTTCTGTCCACCGGCCTGAATTCTGGAAAGTCGGGACAATTCCGCATAGCCTGCCTTGAATACATGAGCCAAAGGACTGTGAGTAAATTGCTTGGATTCGGTGTATAGAGTCGAGAATTTTCGCGACTCCCGGAAAGCGTCAAAGAACAGTTGCGTATGTTTCTTGGCCCTCGAAAGCGTAATTGCCTTGGTAAGGATTATTCCCCAACAAATGATCGAAAACACCAGCAGCATTAGCATAACGCATTTTACTACAATACCGGCGCCGGCTATAATCGCCCACAAGCTCTGGTCGTTTAGATTATGAACTGGAAGAGCCGCCAGATAACCGTTTATCATAAACTTTTCCCCTTTCAGTCAGTCCTGAACTAATTAATCCATTGGAGTCGCTATGTCAAGTTTTACTCGTATTTATTATATGTTATATGTATTCATTAAACCCAGATATTGTGTGTCGCGTGTTTTAGGCCCATCTGGCTGATCCAAGAAACCGCATATTATGTGCCCACACAGAAACAACTATCCAAGATATATTTATCTTAAGGTTGTTACTTCCTGTTATTTCCAGTAATTGTGATAGAAAAGTCACTTTTTAATTGAAGACACCTCATGGGCGAACTTGTTCCCCATTTTTGGCGCTCACAGAATTTTGCGGGGTTTTGCTTTCGAACTCTTGACCGTGGGCTAAGACGACAATGACGATCAGGCGTGTTTTACCATTCAAAGCCTCGGGATATAGTTTCCGCGTAGCCGCTCAACCGAGGCCCATCAATCCCAACGACGCGAAGCCTGCAAATCTTTATTCAGTCAGACCCTCATGCAGACATATTATTTATCCTTTCAAAAAATTACACTAACTATTGCTTGCCACGCACGGGTTAGAACCGTTCTCGATGAAGGTTCGGCCCCTTGAAGCCTGGAATACCTTGAGAGAAAAGACTCGCCTTGTAAAAACCTTTCAGTCCAACACTCCTGTCTCCTTAAGCATATTCTTTACAGCAACATAGGCTATAGAATCGGACGAAATATCCACTAAAGGCTTGCCTGCAAGGTCCAGAGACACCAGTTGTTCATCATAAGGAATCAGGGCTAAAGGAGTCGCAGGCAAGGCTTCAATTTCCTTGCGGGTAGTTTCCGGCAGATCGGCCAATGATCCCTGAACCCTGCTTAATACAATGTGTTGATTGTGAATTCTGCCTTCCATTTCATCAATCAGTTGGTAAATACGTCCGATTGTCCGAACGCTCCTCGGGGATGGATCGGATATTATGAACAGATGATCGACTTCTTCCTCGGTACGCCTTGAAAGGTGTTCCATGCCTGCTTCATTGTCAATCACAACAAATTTGTAGTTTGTGGTTAATCTGGATATGACATCTCGAAGTATATTGTTGGCCATGCAATAGCATCCGGGACCTTCAGGACGTCCCATGGAAAGAAAATCAAGATTCTTGGTTTCTTCAAGGTTAGCCTGTATCTGGTAGTCCATGAATCGGTCTCTTGTCATGCCGCCAGGGATGTCCTCACCCATCTTCCTGGCGTCTTCCCGAATGCATCCTACACTTTTCGGTTCACGGATTCCAAGGACTTCATGAAGGTTTGAGTTTGAATCCGCGTCAATCGCCAATAAAGGCCTCTGTCCAGTATCTATAAGGTTTTTGATTATTAGTGATGTAATAGACGTTTTTCCCACACCACCCTTCCCCGCTACCGCCAGGGTTACTCCCATTTTTTTTCCTTTCCTTTTCCGTGATTTTATCTAAAAACTTGATCGAATTCCATTTTATCAATGCTGGAGAGAATTTCGTAAACTTTTTCAACCTCCCCCACCGTGAGACCAGCGCATCCGCAGGCTGGTGTTACAATTATCCTCTTGAGCAGCAGCTCTCTGTTGACACCTTTTTCTTCCAAAAACGAAACTCCCTTTCTCAACCTCATCAGACTATCGGCTACAGTTTCCTGATTAATCCTCCCGTCATTCGGAACTGCGCCCCAGGCAAGCACACCTCCTCTTTCCAGAAAATCCGACAGTTGCTCGGGGTAAATTGCAAGCGATTCCATATAATCTACAGCGTCAAAGTTGATGATATCAACATCTGTTTGCATCAATAAAGACCAGTCGGTATTGCCGCAGCAGTGAACTCCGGTCAAGGCGCCTCTCGAGGAAACCATAGAGAAAACGTCATTCAGGGATTCTATTACATCCGAACTCGAAACCCCTAAAAAGGCTGATGAACCGTAGGCGCTGAGACTGGGTTCGTCGAAAAACACAATTATATTTTCTGCAAAAGGCTTAAACTTCTCGATAAGCCAGATCGCTTTCAGGCCCATTCCCTTGACGGCCACATCTCTGAACAATGGATGGTAGAATATTGGTTTGCCATTTTCATCTGTTACAGCAAGGGCAAAACTCAGAGGTCCTGTGACCTGGGCCTTTATGATAGAATATCTTGATTGATTCCGACTAAGCTCATCAAAGAAAAGTTTTATTCCTAACCCGTAGTCTGAGCTTATCTTGAACGCCGAACTAGAAGCCCCTTCGACAATTGCCATATAATCTTCATAAAATTTTTCTACCAAAATTGAATGTTCTTCAGATGTCTGAAAATAGTATTTGAGTTTATCAAGATCCGCCTTAAATCCGGGAAGCCCTTCCGAAAACTGAATCCACATTTGTTCTCGCGGATCCAATCGTGATAACTGAGGCAGATGTGGAGCTACGCTTAAAGACTTGAGTATTAGCTCAACCGCAGATCCGGCTTCAAGATGGGGTAAGCTCCCAATTGCGGTTGTCAGAAGTCGGGGAAGAGCCTCGGTATGGACATTCTCAATCATTTTATCTCCTTGGATTGCCGGAGTTGTTCTGCTGAATTTTTGCAATATTTGGAGCGCTATCGACTGTTTCATTGCCACTTGATACAACAGGGAGAACGCTAAGATAATCCGCAATAGGCCTGTCAATAAATTTTACATCTTCGTGAGAAATATCTATATCCACCGCCTGCCGCTTTTCAGCCTCAGAAAGCTGAAGCTCTCCGCTTTCTGAGGGCAGGATTATCCTGAAGGAGACATCCACATGCCTTGCGACTCTTTCTGGGATTCCAAATCCGTAGTTGATATGACCACTTCCAGCTATCACCATCAGAGGCTTATCCGCCAGGGGATGTTTTTCCAGAAACCTGCTTATATTTGAGGCCATGACAGCGTCTCTCAATGCCTGGGAATAAATGATCCTCTGCAGACTCTTACCCTCAAATGCTCGATGAACCCTCAACTTCAAACTGAGCAGACGCGAGTAAACAGGGTTGACAGGTTCAATGTCTTTGGGCAGAAGTCCTCTCTCTATCTCTGAAAGAGAATCCAATCCTTCTCTCGATATCTTTCTTACTATGTTTTCAGGCGCGTTCATGCAAATTATGGGAATCCTAAGATCACGAGCGATCAACAAAACTGACTCATAATCTTTAAGATTCGTCCAGGATCCAGGCCCGAGTTTCTGGAGCAAAAGGGAAACGGAATCGCTCGAGTTAAGCCACTGGTCAACCAGAGATTGTTGGTCCCACGTAAACATCTCCATAGCCAAACCTGAAATACCGTTACGTTTGGCAAGACCTCGCATGATGTCTGCCTGTAACTGGTGGTGCCGCGATATCGTATGGTATTCACCAACATAGACTACACCGGCCCGGGCCATATCATCCAGAGCGACATCGAGCGAAACCGGCTCCCCAAGATGCAGATCAACTATTATCGCAGGACATTGCATTGAAGAACTCGCATTGTCTGGAATACAAAAGCCGGCTATCAAAACCCATAGCAAAAGATATGCAAGGCCAAGACATCTAACGACCATGCCAAAATTCCCATCCGTCGAAGGTTATCTCAAAGTCCTGGAATTCCCCGGAAGGTTTTTCTTCATAGATTCTAACATCATCTACACTACTGAGTGGAGGCCCCTTCCTCAACCACGCAACCATGGAATTGACCATCTCCGGTGTTCCTTCCATCAGAGCTTCCACTGAACCATCCGGAAGGTTTCTTACCCAGCCGGTAACGAGGGCTTTGCGAGCGGCCGACCTTGTATAAGCGCGAAAGGCGACTCCCTGAACCCTTCCCCGAACTATGACTCTGCGTCTTATTGTTGGTGTCATCGCAATACCAGAAACATCGATTCTGTTAATTTTTACTATAATTCACCATTGCAGGGATGCCAAGCAATCGTGACAATTTGTGGTTATTCGGATAAACCGCCCACCATATCTTTGAATTCCGATTCAGTAATTGCTTTAACGCCCAGTTCACGCGCCTTGTCCAGTTTGGAGCCCGGGTCGGAGCCGACCACGACATAGTCAGTTTTTTTAGTGACCGAATTTGCTACAACGCCTCCCGCTCGGACCGCGATTCTTTTCGCTTCATTTCTTGCTAGAGAGATCGACCCTGTGAACACGAATATTTTCCGTTTCAGAGGATAGGATTCGCCATGATTATGATCAACAGGAAATCCGGGAGACACACCAGCGGATACGAGCCTATCTATCATGTAAATATTTCTGGGCTCAGAGAAGAATGTGACGACACTCTGAGCTACTTCAGGACCTATTCCAGGTATCTCCTGTAATTCTGCAGCGCTTTTTGCTCTTATCGAATCCATGTCACCAAAGGATTGAACCAGCAATCGAGCTACAGTTTCTCCTACTAAAGGAATGCCCAAACTGAACAAAAACCTGTCCATAGTGGCGCTCTTAGATTTTCTTATAGAGTTTATAAGGTTGGTGGCTGACTTTTCGGCCATACGATCCAGGGAAAGCAATGAATCAACATCCATATAGTATATGTCGGCAGGGTCTTTTATCAGCCCTTTATCCACCAGTTGCTCCACCAGTTTGTCTCCCAAGCCTTCAATGTCCATTGCCGCACGTGAAGAGAAATGTTTGATAGTCTCTTTTAACCTTGCAGGACAGGATGAATTGACACATCGTTTTGCGGCTTGGCCCTTCAAACGAACAGCTTCAGAGCCACACACCGGACAATGGTTCGGAATCTCATATGGATGGCTAACAGGACTTCTGAGTTCTGTTTTGACCTTGACAACTTCGGGAATGACATCTCCTGCCCTCTGAATGATAACGACGTCGCCCTCCCTGACGTCTTTGCGATCAATTTCGTCCTGATTATGCAATGTCGCTCGGCTGATTTTGACTCCCCCTACATTCACGGGTTCCATTATTGCGACAGGTGTTAGAGCGCCGGTCCTGCCGACTCCTACTTCTATTCGTATTATCCTCGTCTCGGCCTGTACCGGTGCGAACTTGTAAGCTACCGCCCAACGAGGTGACCTGCTCTTGGCCCCGAGTTGATCCTGCCATTCAAGTAAGTTTACCTTTATTACAGTACCATCTATCTCAAAGGGAAGGGAGTTTCTAATCTCGGCAAGAGTGTTGTAATGGATAAGGGCCTCTTCGAGGCCGATGCAAAGTCTCGCATGTTCAACATTAGAGGGAATGCCAAGGTCATTGAGGGCATTCAGCAGCTCCATTTGAGTAGAGACACCGCCTCGTTCTATCCTTCCTACTCCATGGGCGTAAAATCTCAGGCGACGTTGAGCTGTAACGTTCGGGTCAAGTTGGCGGATTGATCCCGCCGCTGCATTTCTGGGATTAGCAAAAGCGGGCAGGCCCAATTCATCTCTTTCCTTATTGAGAGAGTCAAAAGCGGACCTTGTCATGAAGATTTCGCCACGGACTTCAATAAGACCAATATCCGACAAGGGTCCCCGAGACCTTAGACCTAAGGGAATAGCCTTGATTGTCTTGATGTTTGGCGTCACATCCTCACCGGTCGTTCCATCACCCCTGGTTCCTCCTGTAATTAAAATCCCATCCCTGTAGATCAACTCTATTGCGATACCGTCGAGTTTGGGCTCTAGCACGTAGGGAATCAGTGTAGATGTTCCCAGCAATTTCCTGACCCGAGTATCGAAATCAATTAGCTCCCCAGAATCGAAAATGTTTGCCAATGACAACATCGGAATGGCGTGAGTCATTTGACCAAATTTTTCAATGGCTTCTCCACCAATACGTTGAGTGGGCGAATCCGGACTCCGGAATTCAGGATATTGATTTTCAAAGCGCTCCAATTTTCTGAACAGGTCGTCATATTCCCTGTCTGAGATTTCTGGGGCGTCCAAGACATAGTACATGTAATCATGATGACGAATTTCGCTTCTAAGAAGATCTATTTCTTCCTTGAAATTGTCAGGTGAATTAATTTGCGAATTCTTTTCTGTTAGCATTATTCTGCGCTCATGCGGTAAGAATCACCCACGTCTTGCAACTCTTAAAAAAGCTTAATTCAAGAAAGATTGCCACAAATCAGCGCAAACAACAATGAACAAAAAAAGAGGCCCAAACAGGGCCTCCACATTTAAATAAGACATCCCGGGACTTTGTGCACAATTCAAACCACCCGGAATTTATCTTGTTCGCAAGATCATGACATGATGAATATTATTTCTTGGGCCATTTGTCAGAAAAGGTTACTCTTATTTCTTTACCCTTTTCATCCTTGAACAATGCCGTACCGGCTGTAACCTCTATGGGAAAAGAAAAATCACCGACATTTTCCCACCATTTCTTGACCAAATCTGGCGCCTTAACCTTCATTTCCTGCATTTTCTGGACATTATCTGCTCCAACCATAAGACTTGTAACAGTTGGAACTGTTTCGTTAGTGGTTATCACTTTGAGTTGATTGGTTTTCCCTGGAGGAATCCAGCTATCTTCATAAGAGAAAGCAGTATTGATCTCAAAGCCTTCGAACGCTGTGCTAAATGTCAATTCATCAAGCATGACCGGGACTTTGTTAGGGTTTTTTATATTAAAAATATACCCCATGTTCAGGATAGCGCCACTCCCTAAGACTGTCCCTGGTTCTTTTTCATTCTTATATCCATCTCTCGGCTTGAAGAAGTAAGGTTGAATACTCGCGACTTCGATTCTATCCAGAGTGATTACCGGGGCTTCAAAAGCCATACAGGCCGATACAAAAGCCAATGAAACCAACAATGCGGTAGCGATTAACACTGCCCCATTTTTCATATTCCCTCCTTGTGTTGCCATAGTGGCGATGTTAAGAGAGCCATCTTTTCCTTCGTTTATAGTGCTTCACATCTCTGAAGCTTTTTCGACCTCCCACATCAGCGAGTCCCAGGTAGAAATCTCTGATATCGGGGTTTTCTTTAAGTTTCTCCGAAGTATCATCCATAACTATGCGCCCATTTTCCATGACGTATGCGTAAGGCGCTACAGTCAGGGCAAGCTTGACATTCTGCTCGACCAAGAGGATGGGAATCTTCTCCTCTTTGTTGAGACGTTGGATTATCTCGAAGATTTCTTTTATCAGTAGAGGCGCCAAACCCATCGAAGGTTCATCCAGAAGCATCAACTTGGGCTGAGCCATCATGGCGCGGCCGATAACGCACATCTGCTGCTCACCTCCGCTGACAAATCCCGCCATCACGTTGCGACGTTCCTTGAGCCTGCGGAAATAGTGATAAACCATGTCGAGCCTGTCCTTCAGTCCCGTTGGTCTCAGATGACCACCTACGATTAGGTTTTCTTCAACAGTCAAGTGCTCAAATACGCGTCTCCCCTCAATGATCTGAAAAATACCCCTCTTGGATATCTCTTCAGCCGGTAGCTTATGAATCCGGTCACCCATGAATTCTATGCTACCGTCGGTGACTTCACCATCTTCGTGATTCAGCAAACCCGAAATGGCTTTTAGTGTAGTGCTCTTTCCTGCGCCGTTAGCTCCAAGAAGAGCCACTATTCCGCCATGAGGGACCTCTATTGAGACCCCCTTAAGCACAAGAATAACCTCGTGGTACCTCACCTCGATATTGTTGATCTTCAAGATGCTATTGTTCTCGGCCACAACCGTCTCCCTTTTCTGCCATGCTGACCCGTTACCGTATGATGGGTCGCAAACTGGGGAGCGCAAGGCGGACCCCAGTCATGGTTCTTACCAGCCAAGCCACTTGGGCCATTGCTCTGGGAACTTCTCTTTCATGTCAATTTTTTCAAAGAGAACTATCTTGCCGTCTTTGATGGTATAAAGGCTTGCAACCGGTGTAGGTCGGTGATCTTTATCCGTTATGGTATATGGTCCGACTCCGAGGGCATTCTTGGTATCAAATGGGTACCAGTCTCTAAGGCTTTCAAGAGCCTCCTTCAATGATGGGCCATCTATATTGCCTTTCTTGTCGGCTCGCTGAAGGCCTGCGGCGCCAAGAGAGACTTTCAGCCATCCCTGCACGGTTCTGATGTCTCGTTTGTCCATGGGCACCCCTGGGTTGACCTTTTGGGTGTACTCCCTGACCTTGTCCATGTAAGGAACATCCATATTGAGGAATGCGCAGGATGCGGCGCCGATAGTGCCCTCCCCAGCCTGGCCGGTTATCCGTACGAGGTTATGATCCAGACCCCAATTGTTAGTGATGTTGTCGGCAGTAAACTTCAGAGCGTACGAATCTTTAATGGCCGTTGCGACTGACATGGCGGTATTCCCGTGCCATACAACGTTTGCCCCTTCTTCTTTAGCGGCAAGCACCTGGCTCTTAGCGTCAAGAGCCGTCAAAGAAACGTCCTGATCTTTACCGACTTCCACGCCCAGCAACGCGGCCTGATCCTTAATAGCCTTGATTGGAGCGCTGGAATAAGGGGAAGCGAACATGTAAAAACAAACTAGTTTGGGTTTTTTGCCGGCTTCTCGATCCGCCTTCCACTTGTCGCTCGTCTTCCAAACTTTTTCATACCATGCAGTAAGCGCCGCCCGGGCATTTGTTGAATAATCTGTGCTATAGATAAAGTTGTAAGGTGTTTTTGCCGGATCGCACAAATGGCCGGACAAAGAGTCCGAGATCGTAACCATCTTGTCCTTGTTTACTGTAGGAGAGAGAGCTTCGGTGTCTCCAGTTCCCCACTGTAAAAGTAATTTAATTTTGTCCTGATCTCTAAATCTCTTGTAAATTGTTATAGCTTCAGGGACTCTGTAACCATAGTCGAATAGATGCAGTTTTATTTTCTTTCCGTTAATCCCCCCATTGTCATTGATGTAGGTTACACATTCTCTGACTCCAAGGGCGGCGTCCTTACCGACATCCGATGTCGCCCCGGTAAGGTCGTTGATGGAACCAACCGGAATAATTTCGTCCGCGGCAAACGCCAGGGAACAGGCAAACGCCATAATTAAACTGAAAAGAAGAATCCTCTTACTCATTCTAAACCTCCGTTTTGCTTTTTATCAGTGGTGAATGAAGTTTCTCCCTGCAAACCAGTCTATCTTTTTCGAACACCTCCTTCCAGACAAACAGGTAGCAGTCGGCTACTTACCAGTGTACGAGAACGGCCAAAGATTAAAATAGTTTTTCAGTTGCCAGTATCTGTACGCAATTCCATTGGGCTCATAAATGAGAAAGAAGATTATCGCTAATCCGAAGGCGGATTCCTTGAAAAATATTATTTTCGTTGTGACCCAACCCCATTCCGGGTACGAAGTCATTAGTATATCGCTAAGTCCAAGGACTGATATTTCCAGCAACTTGAACACTATGACTACGAAAGCCGACCCGAATACAATCCCCTGTATACTTCCCACACCGCCGATCAGAATGATTCCCACCCACAGAAGAGAATAGAACCATTCGTAATTTTCGGGGCTGACAAAGAATAGCGCGCTGATCCAGAAGGCCCCGGCTATGCCCGCAAAAAAGCCTGACACAAAGAACGCCAGCAGTTTATATACGACAATGTTGACCCCCATCGTCTCAGCGGCGATATCGTTGTCACGTATGGCTATCCATGCCCTACCCATTTTAGAGCGAAGCAGATTACCCATCGCAACGAGGCATATCAAAACTAGTATAACAGAGAAATAATAGATCTTTTCATCACTATCTATAACCCATGGGCCGATTTTTATGATACCGGGGGGAAGAGGAAAAGACTGTTCCCGACCCCCTATCTTGCTCAACTGGGTGATCACCAGACGTAATGTTATCCACTGGGCGGCCATCGTGGTCATAATCAGGTAAAAACCTTTGACCCTTGCCGACGGTAAACCGAATAGAACCGACCAAAGGGCGGCGGCAAACCCGGCGCAAACAATGCTGATCGGATAAACGAGGCCAGCGTCCACCATAAACTGAGGCCAAGGAAGAAAAAGGACCATCATGGCGCTGGTGTATCCTCCAACAGCCACAAACGCGGCGTGCCCCAGCGTGATTTGTCCACAATAACCGATAAGAAGCTGTACTCCGAGCGCGGCCAGGATGTAATAATTGATTGTGTAAAAAACGCTCATCCACTGGGAACCGACGATGTATGGGGCGGCTGCCAGCAACACTACCATGAAGATCATCTTGCCTTTTATAAAATTTGTACGCCACCACTTCTGATCATCCGCGTAGGACTCAAAATAAGTTCCACAAGGTAGATAGCTCATCGGTTAAACCCTTTCTATACGTTCCCAGCCCCAAAGGCCGTATGGTTTGAATAGGAGAAAGATTACCATGAAAACAAACGGCGCAACCTCTTTGGACCCCGGAACATAAGCCTCTCCATAGCCACCCGCCAGATTTTGCAAAATGCCTATAGTTATTCCGCCTACAATGGCGCCGGGCACAGAATTCAATCCACCCAAGACTACTGCCGGTAAAACCAACAAACCAAGACTGCTGACTGAATAGTTCAGACCGTTGATGTTTCCGAGAAGTGTCCCACCAACCCCCGCTGCCATGAACGCGATTGCCCACGCTAGAGCATAGACGAACTTTGCGCTTACACCCAGGGATAGAGCCGCCATTTCATCGTCTGCGCAAGCCTGCATGGACAATCCCCACCGGGTGTACTTAAAGAAACATATAAAAATCACCATGAGAACCATCGCCGCTATGAAACTCCAAAGATAAACCGCACCTACTGTAATACCCCAGATCACAATGGGTTCTATGGAAAAAATTCTGGGCAAAAAGACCTGGGTGTCAGTGTCCCAAATCATAAAAACCAACCCTTTGAAAAAGAAAGAAAGCCCGACTGTAACCATAATAACGGCCAGAACCGGTTCACCTATCATTTTTCTAAGGAATATCCGCTCAGTTAACAACCCTAAAATTAGGCCGATGATGACAGTGCCGATCAGGGCCAACACAAATGCGTAGTTAACCGGCATTATGGTTACGAACTTTTGATAAAAGGCCAGGCAGACGTAGCCGCCAATCATGGTAAGCTCGCCCATTGCAAGGTTTAACACCCCGGAACATTTGTAAATGAGCACCCAGCCCAGAGAGACGAGAGCAAAGATCGATCCGAGCATCACTCCGGTAACTATTAGTTGAAGAAAGAGTTCCATTTACTTGCTTCCTCCTTCCCTAACATCCTGAAGTCGAATATCTACCTTGATCTTGGAGACCCTTCCATCTTCGTAGTTAATAGTTGTATCCATGTGCAGAATCTCTTTGTCACTATAGAGCATGTCTATGATGCTTTTGTACCGATTTTCTACAAACGCTCGACGGATTTTCCTTGTTCGGGTCAATTCGTCGTCGTCAGCGTCAAATTCCTTGTAGAGATTGGCGAATCTTCGAATCTTGGCCGATTCTGGAATTGACTTGTTGACATCCCCTATGGCTCTCATTATCAGGTCGTAGACCTGGGGGATCTGTGACAATTCGGGGTAGCTCGTGTAATTTATACCGTGATCCTCGGTCCATTTGCCTACCGTGTTGTAATCTATACATATAATTGCCGTCACATTAGGCCTGTTGTTACCCACTATTAGGGCCTCCCGTATATAGGGGCTAAATTTCAGGCGGGCCTCGAGAAATTGAGGGGAGAATTTGCGACCGTCACTCAGGATCATTACATCCTTCGAACGATCAAAAACAACGAGATGACCATCCTCGTCAATGAACCCCGTATCCCCTGAATAAAGCCATCCATCTATCAGGGCTTTGGCGGTTTCTTCAGGCGACTTGTAGTAACCTACAAAGACTGATGGACTTTTCGAGAGGATCTCGTCGTTCTCCCCGATCTTTATTTCGGTCCGAGGAATAGGAGTCCCAACTGTATCGAACTTTATGTCTCCGTCACGGTGCACAACCGAAATCCCCGCTATTTCAGTTTGTCCATAAATTTGCTTCAGGTTGACGCCTATCGCGTGGAAGAATCTGAAATGGTCCGGGCCCATCGCCGCTCCACCAGTGTAGGCGTGTCTAACATGGCTTAATCCCAGTTGATCCCGCAACTTTGAGAAAAGGCTCCATTCTGCAAGATTTCCCAATATCTTCCAGAGAAACGGAATAGGTTTCTTTTCGAATTTCAGTTCAGCGTTGTGATAGCCAATCTTCATTCCGAGTTCATAAGTTTTTCTCTTGAGCCAACTAGAATCCAGATACTTTACCTGGACAGTTCTGGTGAACTGCTCATAAAGCCTGGGTGGAGCAAACATTACGTGAGGTCCTATTTCCCTAACATTGCTCTGAGACGTTTCAGGCTCTTCCGGAAAATTGATCGTGTATCCTATCTGCAGCCCGCACGAGATGGACATCATCTGTTCGCCTATCCATGCAAATGGCAAGTAAGAAACAAAGTCATCATCAGGTGTGCATGGATCAACTCTCATCAGGTTCTGACCCATGGTGAGCATGTTGTAATGGGTTAACAGAGCGCCCTTGGGTAATGAAGTAGTTCCGGATGTATAGAAAAGAAGCGCAATATCCTCGCCTTTTAATTTAGAGACAAGGTTATCAAACAGGTCTGGCTCAGCGGCCATCTTCTCTCTGCCCAGCCTCATGACTTCTTCAAGACTTATCAGCATCGGATCATCGTAATGGCGCATGCCCTTGGGGTCATCCCAAATTATCTTTTCCAGCTTGGGACAGGAGTCTCTAATAGCCAGAGCCTTATCGACCTCTTCCTGACCTTCAGCGACGTAGAACTTGGAGTCAGAGTGATCGACAATATACTTGACTTCCTCCATGAGGCAGTCCTGAAACAGCCAAACACCAACTCCACCTCCGCACATTGCCGCCATTTCAGTCCACAAGGCTTCGGGCCTGTTGTCGCCAATCATGATTACCTTGTCGCCCTGATTAAGCCCCAGGGACACCAACCCAAGGGTTATCTGCTTAACACTTTCAAGGTATTGACCCCATGTAACAGGAAGCCAGACGCCATATTCTTTCTCCCTCATCGCCACTTTGGAATCACCAAACTTTTTGGCCTGACTCACAAACAGCTTGGGTAGAGTCAGGTCGCTGGTAATTTCAATCTCACCCTTGATCCCCTGTTCATCTGCGGCTAACATACAGATCCTCCACCTCGCCAAGATAGGCCTTTATAACTTCCGGGTTCTCCTGGATTTCCGCCGGAGTCCCCTCAGCTATTTTGACCCCAAAATTCAAAGCCATCACCCGATCAGACAGATCCATGACAACTCCCATGTCATGCTCCACAAGGATACAAGTGATGTTCCAACGTTTGTCTTCGTTAATATCAATGATAAAACGAGCCATATCCTCAACTTCTTCAAGGTTCAACCCAGCCAATGGTTCATCCAGAAGAATCAATTCCGGTTTTACCGCTAACGCCCTAGCTAACTCGATCCGCTTCTGAAGACCATAAGGAAGCATACCCGTAACTTCGTTACGAACCGCTTCAATTTCCAGAAGATCTATTATTTCTTCTTCTATAAATTTCCTGGTTTCAATTTCTTCTCTGGATGTCTTCCCCCAATACACGCATGAACTCAACAATCCAGATTTGAGGTGTAAATGCCTCCCAAGTCGAATATTGTCCAGGACAGTCATTCCGCCGAATAATTCGATTTTCTGAAATGTTCTCGAAAGTCCCATGGCGGCCCTTTTGTGAGGAGAATATTTGGTAATATCAACTCCCTTGAGATGGAGGGTACCTTGCTTTGGGTGGTAAAGACCGTTGACGCAGTTCATCATACAGGTCTTCCCAGCTCCATTCGGGCCAATTATCGAGAAGATTTCGCCCTTATGCACCTTAAAACTTACATTGGTTAACGCAGCCACCCCGTGGAAGGATAAAAAGATGTTTTTGGCCTCAAGTATGACTTCCGACATTGAGCGTCCCCTTTTTTGAATCCAGTGGCAGAAATTCAGCTTCCTAACGTCCAAACAATCTGTTCTTAACAGTGATTATCCCGGAAAAAAGTGAGTTTCCCAATCCAAATTGCCAATCGGGCTACCTATCGAAAGACGAGAAAATCAATGTTATCAAAAACAGTCGCAGCCATCAACTTATTGTTGATTGATCGACTCCAAAACGTATTTGAGTGTCATCAACAGCAAACAGTTTACGCGAATCAAAAATCAATGTTGATTGATAATCCGAGGCATCTAAATGGCAAACAGCGGCACTTAATAGATCGAAGCGAAACGACTTTGGTCCGTTGCCACTTGAAATAATCGTATGTTTAGGTTCAAGATTAATTCGATGAGTCATAGATGACCTAATCATGAAGAATCGGGTGTTGAAAAGTCAAGTCGAAAAATGTTATAGGTTAAATGTTTTTTGAATTTCATCCTGAACTTTCTTTCTATCAGAACGATCTTATATTATAAGGTCTAAAGTCTGCAAACCATTTACTGTAGCCATCTTCATCGTCTATGTTATTTGACAATTCAGAGCTAATACGGTCTCGACCCATTACGCAAATTCACTATAATGAATTTGCTTGCAATTAACCGGTTGGCTTTAGTTCTCCGGCCAATCATGCTCCCTCAAGCAAAGCGATTTTCCTTTTAGGGCCTAAAAAAATGAAAACAGCCTCCCGGAACTTTTTTTGTAAGTCTTTATAGAAAGCGCCATTTCTAATTTTATCAGCGTATTACATGGAGGAACATCATAATGTCTGAAGAGAACGCCCTGTTGAAAGACTGCCGTAACGGAGTGTTAATTCTGACCATCAACCGCCCCAACGCGTTAAATTGTTTTGACATGAGTCTGCTCAAGACTTTCCGAGCTACAATAGAAGAACTGACTTTTGACCGAACAATTAAAGTCGTGATCATAACTGGTTCAACAGAGGGCAAAAATGCCTTCAGCACTGGAGCTGACCTCAAGGAACGGGCCGGAATGAGCCCGGACCAGGTGAGGCTTTATATTCAGACAATAAGGGATTTGTTTACTTCTGTTGAGGAGTTACCCAAACCAGTGATCGCAGCGGTCAATGGTTATGCTTTTGGGGGAGGCCTGGAACTGGCGCTGGCCTGTGATATCAGGATTGCTTCGAAAAGCGCAATAGTAGGACTGACCGAAACGTCTCTGGCCGTAATCCCTGGCGCTGGAGGAACCCAGCGGCTGCCCAGGGTAGTTGGAATAGCGAGAGCCAAGGACATGATTTTCAGGGCGAGACGGATTTCGGCTCAGGAAGGGCAGGATTATGGTTTATTTTCAGAGGTCACAGAACCGGAAAATCTCTTGAAAAGGGCGTTGGAAATAGCGGATGAGGTGGCTCAGAACGGTCCGATAGCATTATCCCAGGCAAAGTTCGCCATTAACAAGGGCGTTGAAGTTAGTCTGCCGATGGGCCTTGCCATAGAATCCAACGCATACTCTATTACCATTCCAACCAAGGACAGAACAGAAGGCCTGACAGCCTTTAGAGAAAAAAGAAAACCCGTGTATACTGGTGAGTGAAGGGAGGACAACAAAATGGGCTTATACGAAATGGACTATCCGAAAAAAGTTCAAATCGGCGACATAACCGTTCGAGATGGATTTCAACATGAAGAGATCTGGATTCCAACAGAAGCCAAGCTGTTTTATCTTGAAGAACTTATTCTCTGCGGAATCAAACACCTTGAAGTTACAAACTTGGGAAATCCGAGATCCATGCCACAGTTCAAAGACGCGGAAGAGCTGTTCAAGAAACTCAGAGATTCCAAAAAATTGTCACGTGCGGGAATTAACTGGAATGACGTCACCCTAACCGCAATCACAATTCGCGAGAAAGCGGTCGACAGGGCTATTGCCGCCAAGAAAGAAGGTTGGGGGCCTGACCGCATTTTGATGATGGTTTCAACGGATGAAGAACACCACTTCGCCAATTCGGGAACCACTCTTCCAGCTTATTGGGAAGAGGCCAAACGTTGCATTGAAAAGGCTTCCGATGCAGGAATTAAAATGAACGGCACAGTCTCAACAATTTGGGGCTCTCCAATTTCAGGTCCGACAAAGCTGGAAGACGCTGTGGAATTCACTAAGCGATGGCTAGAAATTGGAGCGCACGATATCGAACATGCGGACCATGACGGAAGCGCGCCTCCAAACCAGGTTTACAAATACTTTTCGATGATTGTGGACGCAATCCCGGACAAAAAATTGCATGTAGCGCATTTTCATGTTACGCGCGGATGGGGAACGGCCAATTGCTTGGCGGCGCTTCAGGCTGGAATAGAGATCTTTGAAGCCACTTTAGGAGGACTTGGTGGTCAACCGGCCAACTTCCTTGACAGGGTCCCGGTAGGTGGAACGGGATCATATTATTATCGGGATCCAAATGTAGTCGGTTTACAGTGTATTGAGGACATGACCGTCATGATGGACGAAATGGGAATTGACACAGGCATTGATGTGGACAGACTGCTGGATCTTGGATCAATGATGGAGAAAACCATAGGTCGAAGATTGCGGTCAGAATCTATCTTGAATCGCAGAATACCGAAAGAACCCAGATTGGAGTTTCAAAGGAAAGGCCTCGCCGAATTGAAGCAAAAGTTCGGAGAGTCTCCAGATCAGAAAATACCGGGCACATGGCCCGCAGAATCGACCTACAAACCTAGGGAGGATTGATATGACCCCTCTTTGGTCCCCTCCATTGGACAGAATAGAAAATTCGAATCTTGTTCGATTTATGAAAGTGGTAAACACAAAGTTCACTCTAACTTTGTCAAATTACCATGAGCTGTATCAGTGGTCGATAGATAATCGAGAGGACTTCTGGGAGAGTGTGTGGGAATTTGGAGGCATTGTAGCATCCAAACCATACGAAAAAGTACTCGAGGATTCTCCTGAAATGCTAGGGGCCAAGTGGTTTTTGGGGGCAAAACTCAATTTCGCTGAAAATCTTCTCCGATTCAAGGACGATCATGTAGCCCTGGTGTTTAAGGGAGAGAACCTGCCTGTTCGTAAGATGACCTACGCCGAACTCTATGACTCGGTGGCTAGAATGGCGGCTGCGATGCGCTCTTCAGGAGTTACGGCAGGGGACCGAGTGGCGGGATACGTCCCTAATATGAGCGAAACAATCGTGGCAATGCTGGCGGCTACAAGTATCGGAGCAATCTGGTCGTCGTGTTCGCCGGATTTTGGTATCAAGGGAGTGCTCGACCGTTTCGGTCAAATAGAACCCAAGATACTCTTCACTGCGAATGGATATTATTACAACGGTAAGAGTCATGATTGCCTGGAGAAAATATCAGGGATTATAAAGGAACTCCCGAGTATTCAAAAGATTGTGGTCATCCCTTATACACAGGAAA
Source organism: uncultured Desulfomonile sp. (assembly GCA_903952205.1). Classification (GTDB taxonomy): domain Bacteria; phylum Desulfobacterota; class Desulfomonilia; order Desulfomonilales; family Desulfomonilaceae; genus CAJBEZ01. The sequence continues at coordinate 27,677 of CAJBEZ010000095.1, forward strand.
AACCCGATTTGAGCCGGGTTCCAAACGCAGTTTTGTTCCAAGATTTCATGTCTAAGGAAAAAGGCCTATCCATAGAATTTGAACAGCTCCCATTTGATCATCCCGTTTACATAATGTACTCCTCGGGAACAACCGGGTTACCGAAATGCATGGTTCATGGAGCGGGTGGGACATTGATCCAGCATCTTAAGGAGCACCTGTTCCATTGTGATCTCAAGCGTTCCGACAAGATCTACTATTTTACAACGTGTGGTTGGATGATGTGGAACTGGTTGGTCAGTGGTCTTGCAATTGGTGCTACTGTAATCCTTTTTGACGGTTCCCCTTTCTATCCCGACTCAGGGGCCATTTTCAAACTGGCTGAAGAAGAAGGCATGACAATTTTTGGAACAAGCGCCAGATATATATCGGCAATTGAGAAAGACGGGCTCAAACCAAGGGAACTTTATGATCTATCTTCTCTGCGTATGATGTGTTCAACCGGATCTCCATTGGCGGAGGAAAGTTTTGGTTACGTTTACAGGGATATAAAAGAGGACATAAACCTGGCGTCTATTTCGGGAGGAACGGACATAGTGTCGTGTTTTGCCTTGGGATGTCCGATACTACCAGTTTACGAAGGTGAACTTCAGTGCCGTGGGTTGGGTATGAAGATCCAGGCTTTTAGCGGATATGGAAAGCCTGTTCTGGGCGAACAGGGAGAACTGGTTTGCACTGCGTCATTTCCTTCCATGCCGGTATATTTCTGGAACGATCCGGATTTAAAGAAATACAGGTCAGCCTATTTCTCTATTTTCCCTAACGTTTGGCATCACGGCGATTATGTAGAAATAACGCTACATGGAGGAGTCAAGATTTATGGTCGGTCGGACGCCACCTTAAATCCTTCAGGCGTAAGAATTGGCACGGCCGAAATATATCGTCAGGTCGAATCTTTAGACGAGATCGTTGACAGTATTGTCGTTGGTCAGGACTGGGACAATGACGTGAGGGTGTTGCTTTTTGTAAAAACGGCCGCAGGCATAGAACTTGACGAAGCCCTAAAACAAAAAATTAAAAAGACCATCAGGGAGAATACAACTCCCAGGCATGTGCCCGCTCTGATTCTTTCTATTGATGAAATCCCGGTTACTTTAAACGGTAAGAAAGTCGAACTGGCGGTTAGAAATGTAATTGAGGGAAAACCCGTTACGAATAAGGACGCTCTAGCCAACCCGGGAGTGCTTGATCAGTTTGCAAAGATACCAGAACTCAAAAAGTAAACAGGTGTGTTGTTTGGAGTCCGCCGAAGTGTATGTTCAGCGGCGGGCTCTATTATCTCAACTGTTGTGACCATCATCACATTCAGCGCTCTTGACGCCTTCTAAACTCCCAGGGAGCCGTCGGATTCTTGTGTGACCAGAGTCCAACTTTCTGTTTTCTGGCATTCGCCTCCAATTCCGCCAGTTCATTCTCTTGACCCGCATATCTTTTGTAATGCCACGCTAAACCTTCTTTCACCAAAGCATGGTTTAACGATGAGTTTCCAACTCTCACCCAGGAGACTGCCCTACCAAATTGATCGCGGTCTTCAGGTATGACTTCGACATTCTTTCCAAAAACCATGCGGCTCGTGAACTGTCTGGCCCGCTCTCCAAAATCCTGGCCTCTTTCGGGGCAATCTATCCCATAAAGTCGTATTCTTTCAGTTGACCTTCCTCTGAGGACTTCAATCGTATCGCCATCAAAAACCTTAACCACTCTGCCCTCCCAGGCTTCACAAAACTGACAAAGCGCAAAAACCGCAAATATTGATATGAGCAGAAATCTCTTCACCGAATTGTAAATCCCTACTATCCCAAAACTTACGTTAAGCTTCATCTATTTAATCAGTAGAATGTCATTAAATCTGCGCCATAGGCCCTGTTCCAATTCTTTCTGGAATCAATCCGTCCCTATCCTTGCGATCAGGTTTATAATTAAGGGCCATTATTGTGATGTCGTCCGACTGAGGAACAACTCCACAAAACTCATCTATTTCCCTTAAGACCTTTTCTGTAATTGATTTTACGTCTGCGCCTCTAATTCGTTCAACAGTCCTTAGCAGCTTGTCATCGGAAAAAGGTTCTCCTTCAACATTAAAAGCTTCGGTTACTCCATCCGTATAAACAAGTAGGCGGCCATCAGGAACCAGAGTGGTTTTTCCTACCCGAAAAAGGCCTGGATCCATGATGCCCAGAAGTGGCCCGCCTATAAGTTCTAGAAATGCGACGGGCGCGTCTTGAATCCAGATCAGTGGAGAGTTGTGGCCCGCATTGGCATAGACAAAATCGCCGCTTTTTAAATCCAAGATACCCAAGAAAACAGTCACAAACATACAAGTCGCATTGTTTTTTGCGAGAAGCTTGTTAATTTTTTCCAAGGTCTCGTCGATAGGTGTGTCAACCGTAGTGCAAGCCTCGATCAGATACTTTGTCACAGACATGAACAAGGCTGCAGGTGTTCCCTTACCGGAGACGTCTCCCACAGATATGCAAAGATGATCCTCATCCAGCAAAAAGAAATCGAAAAAATCTCCCCCAACCTCTTTTGCCGGCCTCATCAAAGCGTAAATGTCAAAATCATTGCGGTTTGGAAACGCCGGAAAGCTGCTGGGAAGCATGCTTTTCTGTATGTCCGCCGCTATTCTTAGCTCGCTCTCAATTCGCTCTTTATTGGCGGTGGCTTGCGTAAGGTCCTTCATGAAGGACCTGAGTGACTTGGACATACTCACGAAAGACCGGGCGAGTTGACCGACCTCGTCGAGCCTGGTCTTCTCAATAAAATCGACATCAAAATAGCCCTCGCCGACCTTTTCGGTAGCATGAGCCATCCGCTTGAGAGGCGCCGAAACAGAACGCGCCACCATTAAACTTACGGTAGAAAGCAAAAGTATTCCGGCAACACCAAAAATAAGCAAAATCTTTTCAAGGGCATAAGTCTGTGCGAACAACTCATGCTTTGGAATCACTACCCCCAATCGCCAGCCAAAATCGGGAAGACTTGAAAACGCAAGAAAGGATTCTTTCTCCGTTAAACTACGACCAGCGTCCAGAAAACCTGATCCCTGTTTTAACATCTCCTCTCCGACATTCCTTAATTTGGGGGCTTCGAGCTTATCAGCCAGACTGAATATGGTTTCCTTCATAATCAGGTCTTTCTGTGGCCAAACGATGAGATCTCCTTTGTCCGAGAGAAGAAAAGCGTACCCGGTCTCTTCGATCTTGATTCCAGAAACCATATCAGTCAAGTGATCCAGGGATATGTCCGCTGTAATGACTCCTTTTAACATTTGGTGAATGGGTTCAAGATTTTTCTCCATGAATGGGTAAGAGTAAGTGATCATAAGCGTCTCACCACCACCCTCGTCGAAATATGGATTACTCCATGTCGGCTTTCCTGTCTCCAGGGGTTTCTTGAACCAGTCCCGTTTAAAATAATCGTATGAATCAGCGAGTTGAACAAACGATATCATGCCATTCTTTTTGTAATAGTAAGGGGCATAAGCTTTAAGAGTCGGGTCAAATCCGAATGGAACAAACGACACCGTAGATCCGTAGATATCCTCGTTAGACTTCACTATCGTCATCAGCAGTTCATCTATTGATCTTTTATCCCATTGACCATACCCAATTGCGTAGGCAAGATTCCTAGTTACCATCGCAACGCTGGATAGTTCCTTAGCGAGCCGTCCAGCGGTTACCTCTGCCACTCCAAGCGCATAGGAGCGGGCGTCGGATTGTACAACTGAGCGGGAAAATATTCCGGTGAAACCCAATACGATCGCCAGCACAATGCTTGTGGTGAAAAGCACCAGCAATGTTATTTTAGCTTTAATACTCGAACGAAACCAATTCAGCATAATTTGATTTTCTCTCAGGTGAGAAACAACTTTGACCAGAGAAACGTTTGTGAAATGTGTATGATTTTATCTGTTCTGACGCAATTTATCATCCAAAGCCTCTTCCAATGTATCGAAAGTAGGCACGATCAGAGAAAATTTGCTTATCTCGAAAACCTTTTTCACCAATCCCCTTAGACGACAACAGGCCAGATATCCATTGGCCTTGCAGGTTTTCTGAGCAATTATAAGAATGGACCTCAAGCCCGCGCTGCTAATATAGTCCAACTCAGAGCAATCAATGACAATCCTTTCGGTTTCATTATTGATACTTTTCTCAACTTCGCTCTGAAATTCGGAAGCAGCCACGGTATCCAACCTGCCTGTAACAGTAAATATCAATGCTGAACCTTGTTTTCGGAATCTAACTTCCACCTTATCCTCCCGGTTGACTCGCCAAATTGACAGGATCACTGTCTACGTTTTTCTCAAAGGGAAAATGGCTTCATTTTCTGGCTTCTTAGAGTCTAGTCTCCTCCTCACATAAATGGTCTTTACCGCTCTGGCTACAGTTTCACCGGCCTCATCTTCAATTTCTACAGCCAATTCAGGCAGATATTTTTCCCCATCGGCAGTCTTTTCAACGATATCGAATATTGTTTCTTGAGTGATTGAAAATACCGCTTTGACTTTTCCCCTCCCCGGTTTGACAAAATCTATAAACGCGGATTTATCCCAAACTACGTAATCTTTGCCCAGAATATTAATCAGCATCAGCATGTAAAAAGGATCAACCATCGAATATAAAGACCCCCCGAAGTGGGTGTCAACATAGTTTCGATTGTAGAACCTCTTCTTCATCTGAACTACGATCTCTGTGAAATCCGGGGCGACTTTACTAACAACTATTCCTGTTCCCCAGTAAGGAGGATAAATATTCAGCAACAGCCTGAACATCCTGTGATTCATCGGTTTTACACCATCTAATAATTCGTAGAGACCAACTTTTCGGTGGTCATAATTTTTATATGTATCACGGTTGGATCGTTTCAGTCTGTATTCTTATCTTTTTCCAAAAACTTCGTTTGTCTTGCAAACATTTCCTGTTGGCCGCCGCGGGTGTTTTTGTTTGTCCCCTGTTCTACCTTTTGAATGTTTCGCCAATGTCAGTCAACCCAGCCCAAAACGTTTCTAATTATGGACCATCTTGGCTTCTCTCGCTGGGGGGTCTTCCCCCGGATCCAGTAGTCGAATTGTTTGGTCGTCTCTCCACCACCTTGTTGCAATGTGAGCCAGTTGTTCAGGTATTCCAAGAAAGTATACCCACTTGTGGCGATAGAGACTGGATACGCTATTTCATGTGAGAACAGGTAAGGTTTTGGCGTCACTACTCCAAATTCCGGGTACAACAGAGCCCATGCCTTACCGATTTTGTCGGTGGTCAACAAAGCGTCGGCAATGTCCGCCATAACAAAGAAATCCTTCATGCTGTCAAGTTCCACCAGTTTTGCATTAGGAAGGTAATTTCGAAGGCGGCGGCGGTCTTCCTGGCTGTTGGCGTGCGTTATCGCCACGCGCAGGTTCTTCATTCCCGCGATATCGGAGCGGGTCTGGAATTCCTTCTTTCGATAGTCCTTAACAATCAGGGCTGACTTCATCTCCATATAGGGGCGGGTGAAATTCATTTTGCCCAGATAATCCAATCGGATGGGTACGGCTGACATTACTATATCGCAGACACCAGCATCCAGGTACTCGGGGAGATTGTCTCTTTCAACGGGAATGAACTCGAGGGATACCCCAAGATCTAGGGATAAACGGTGCGCAAAATAGATGTCATAGCCTACAAGACTATCTCTTGAGTTGAAAAACGCAAACGGCATGGTTTCCGCATTATATCCGACGCGCAGTACCCGTCTGTCCTTGATTTGCTTTAGCAGGTCATGCTCCTGCTGTATCGGCCTTTTAGGCGGCCCCGTCAAGTCGGGTGGATAAATCAGGACTTGGGCTGGTGATGGGTCCGTGATCTCCATCCCCATTAGCACGGCATCTTCGTGGTACGTGTCATAAACCATATAATTAAGGCCGAACCGAGCTGCGACAATCAACAGTGTCACGAGCAGCGCAGTTCCGACGACCGATGCTATAAGTCTTCGTGCGTTGCACATGGTTTTATGCAGGATGAGAAACGTGACGATTATAGTTAGGGCCTGCATACTCATCGTCTGAAGCAGGACCTTGAACTTGCGAGTCACCACATCAGCCATGATATAAAGATCGAAATACTCTCCAGGCAATTTCATATAGTCCAGGAGGAACGGAATCCCCACCTTGGGAGAACCAAACAGGCTCATTATCCCTGATAGCGCCAATCCAAAATATTCCCCGATACTAAGGGAGCGATTAATATACCAGGCCACGAAGACTACGAAGAGGATCTCAATTAGCTTGCCGACACTGGGAAAACTGTAGGCAAGAGGCAGCACACTGTCGATCAGGTTTCCCGTTTTATCTTCCTTCGGGATAACCTTGGCAAATAATTCCTTCGATTTGTCTGCGATAACCGTCAATACAACAAAGTTGTTTCCGGTGGCAAAACCTAATACCAGAGCCTCTTTGGAATAATTGAGAATATCTCGGTAAGTGAAGGATGTGAAACAGGCCACTATCATCGGCAGTATCCAAAAAGTTAAAACCAGGCTGGCCAGGATGTAGCAGACAAAATATACCTGAAGGCGCTGAAGCTGTTCCACGGAGAAGGTCCCCGCCGCAGTGGCGGCAAGCGCAAAAACTCCTATCGGCGCAACTTTTATTACCATCTTAGTCATGTTGGAAAAGGCCCGCGCCAAAACCGACAGCACGTTCATGAAAGGCTCCTTATTTTCGATGCCAAGGAGCGCTACACCGAGAAACACGCTAAAAAGGACAATGGCCGGAATTAGGGCGTCGGATAGGGCGTCAAATATATTGGCCGGAATGTAATAATCGAGGAGATCGGTAGTCTGCAAAGTGGGTGTTTCGGAAACACTGAAAAAAGAGGAACTCTGAACGACGGGAAAGGCCAAACTGAAAGCGAAGATCACAATTAGCCCCACGCCCCAGAAGAACCCCAGCACGATGGCCCCCCTCCCAGCCATCAGCCGGCTTTCTAACGGGGAAAGTGAACCAATACCATGTATCAACGTCACTACCATATAAGGGAGCACACCCATTTGGAGCAGTTTGAGGAAGGCGGAGCCAACGAATTTCAACGGGCGGCAAAGTTCTCCAAAAAAAATACCAAAAACCAAGCCTAAGCCAAGGCCGATAAAAATCCACGTTGAGAGGCTAAGACGGAAAATTCGTCCGGTCATATCACAGCTCCGGGAGGTATGATTTCTCCACTAGGACACCTTTTTCGTCTTTCAAGATTGCCTTGTACACTTCTGTGTTCGATGGTTCGTCCCTAATCTTTGTCGCAACGCCTCCATAGGGTAGCCCGGCCGGAAAGTGAAATCGCTTGTCCCCTAGACCCAAAAGACAAGAAACCACTCCTGATATCACACCCTCGCTTTTGTCCAGATGTAACTCTACCGGCATATTCAAACCCGGGATAATCTTGCTTTCATCTACATCAGCCACGAATTCCGCCTTAAGGCCCTCTTTATTCCAGGTAAAGGTTATCCAGGCGTAAGTTTGTTCTAACCCGTCAACCATGGCCGTGAAGTTGTAACGGACCGAACCGTCCCCTGTCGCAATATCGGTCTTGACTTCCGCATGCTTGCTTTGGCGCAATTTACCCAACGTGGCGCCATAGTACCCGAAGGTGAACCCACCCAATCGGAGTATTGGAACGGTTTCGTCGTCGAATCGTGAGAAATCCCCCGGCGCCTCTGCGGTGATTCTGCATTGCCAGTTTGTCGCGGGGACCGCCCCTTTCCGCCCATCAGAAATCTCCTGATAAGTTTGGGAGAAACCAAACTTCCCTGACTGTTCCGCCGTCGAAACAACTTGGAACGAATCACCAAATAAAAGACGCTGAGGGATATCCCGAAAGGACGAAACTTTACCATCCGAAGAAAAATCGATGAGCCATACTCGGTCAAACGTTTCATGTGGCCACACCGCTTGCCTGATATTAGCCACGCCAAGAGCTTTAGCGATTGACGGTATGTCGAGGTGCTGAGCGCAGATCAAAACTGATTTTGAGTCCAGATCCCTTTCTGCCCGGAGCCAATCAACCAACTCCGCCACCTCTCCATACGCAAAGCGATTAATTATGTTTTGTCCCAATACTTTTGCCAGCGGCTCCACTGTTTCTTCACATCTAACTGACTTTTTCTTGGGGCCTGGTCGCTGAGCAATTATTGCTGCCGGGACGCCATATTCCAGGACTCGTGGATCGGTTTTAAAAAACTGACTTAATGCTTTAGCTCTAGTAAGTCCCCAGTCGTTGAGATGAATTTTCTGGCGATCCTCATATTTCTCAGCGTGTCGGATAATCATTACTTGAGCCGGCATCGCGTGAACGTTGAAATCCCACCACGAGAGCCAAGTCAGGACGATGAGGATAGAGGATATCATTCTCATCCTTGCTTGCCATCCGGACATACTTCACCTCCAACCGGTCAACATTAGCAGCCGCTTTGCGTCTCCGGTTATACTTAGTTTTGTTTAGTCCCTTCGGTCTAGGATACAATGGACCAATAACCAGAGGCAATTGATTGTGTGACGATTTTGATGCGGACTGGGCTAAATCTTTCAGCATGGCTAAGATTTGGGCCCTGTCGTTATTATTTCTTGGTCAACTTTCTGGAACATTCAGAATTGATTTCAGACCCTGCCTGCCAAAGCCATGTAATCCTGTGTTGTAAATCCAGCGTCTTTCAGAATTCGGGCAGCAAGCCCCCTTCCAATTTCTGCGCCGGTATGAACCGGGACAGTTATTGATATGCGCCGCTGTTCGTGCCACAAAGTAAGATGGCTCCCCGATTGCCGGTCCTGAACAAACCCCTGTGACATTAGAAATTTGACAAGTTCGCGGGATGTGACCTGCGGCATCCGAGTCATTCGGGAACCCCCACGGATAGCTCCTCGACATGCACCAAGCGCGCGTGCTGAGGAACGATCTGGTCGTGAGCGAGAATGGACTCTAAATGTTGTTCGATGGCTTCACGAATGTTGCTTTTCGCTTCTTCGATAGTGGCGCCATTGCTGAAACAACCAGGAACGGTAGGGCTGTAAGCGAAATATCCTGGATCATCCTGTTCTTTCTCGATTACTATTTGAAATGAGTAGAATCTCATTTGATTGCCCCATTCATGGCCTGATTGTAAACTCAAAAATAGTATAAATCAGACTGCGGATATTTATCAAATTTACTTTGGAACTTGTGTCTTTGGGATCAAATAGGGCAAAAATGCCTTCACGCTTCACCGATTCATTTAAATCAGTTAAATGACTCCCGGCAGAGCCGGGAGCATATTCTTGTTAGCCCCCCAAGGGGGCTTTATCATCGCCCCCTGAAGGGGGCGTCTCATTATGAATCAGATTTAGCTGTTCGAGGCGTGAGTCTTCGGCTTCTTGTTCTCGAATGTATTTTTTTACTCCGTCCTCGTCCTGCCCCACTGTTGAAACATAGAAGCCTCTCGCCCAAAAACTTTCGCCCGTGAAATTTCTCTTTCTCGCAATAAAATTCCTTGCAATCGAAATAGCACTCTTACCTTTGATGTATCCTGTCACGCTTGATACTGCGAATTTTGCTGGGATACTCAGACACATGTGAACATGATCCGAGCACAGATGTCCTTCAATAATCTTGGATTCCTTTTGCTTCGCCAATTCGTGGAACATCTCGCCTAGAAGCCTTTTGATTTCCCCGTAAATTTGCTTCCTGCGCCGTTTCGGTATAAAAACAACATGATACTTGCAATCCCACTTCGTGTGGTTTAGGCTCTGGTAGTCTTTCATCATAACCTCCCGGAAAAGTATTTAAGTGTGTTCCGGGAGGTTTGCTCCTATTGCAGCGCACGGTCAAACCTTTGGGAGTCACCCCGGCAAAGCCGGGGGCTTACCATTTTTTTGTTAATTTCATTTTCCAACAGAGTATGCAGCGATGAAAGACACAAAACTGACACAGTGGTTTATCTGGAAAAGAAAAACCGCCGTGCGACCGGCGGTTAACCTTCAAAATCATTTATCTTTTATGGTGGAGCTGGACGGGATCGAACCGACGACCTCTTGAATGCCATTCAAGCGCTCTCCCAACTGAGCTACAGCCCCAAGTCAATCCTTTCTTTATAAAGGACGCTAATATCGTATGTCAAGCACATTTAACCGTCAATATTCAAGGTGAAACCCAATATTTCAGATGGGTCACTTATTCTCAATAGTCTCAATGGCGGATCGTTTTTTATCTCACCTTCTTTGACTCTATGCATAACATCCTCTATTTCCTCAACTTTTATAGAGGTTTTTGTCGCCAGATCGTCAAGTTCCGGTATTTTTCTGAGGCTCAGGAACACATAGAGCATGTCGCCGGCATTTTTAGGGTTGTATGCAAATCCAGTCTTTCCAATCGGTATTATCAGGGGATCACCGGCTGTGACCTTTCCGGAGTCTCTCATGAGTGGTTCCGGATTTTTGTTGCGTTTGCCTTTTTTGATCTGGGCGGGGTACAACATTGTCACTCCATTGACGCCTTTTCTAAATACGTAAATGTTCCCGTTTACGTTAGTTTCAAATCTTAGTTTGTATTGATCGCCCTTCTTGAAAGGAGCCCCCAAATTCTTGGGTTCGGAAAAATCCTTGTCCCCCTTAGCTTTGATCATGATCTGACTGATAACCCCTATGAATGGATAGGGAATTACAATCTTCTCTCCAGGGGTTATACTATTTGGATTGGAAAGTTTGTTGAAAGTGGCTAGGCCCCCTGCCAGAGCAGGATTACCCATCATGGCCTCCGATATGGTGTCCAAAGTCTCGCCATCTTTCACAGTAACCGTAATGGTCTCCGGATCATTGCCGTCCCTTTTAGGACTCTGAAGATCCGACCATGGAAAACTCTTAAAATATTCGCTTTTCATGGTTAGAGGAGGTTTGACTTCTTCTATTGGAGGCAATGGAGGAGGTTCGTCTTTCTTCTGAAAGTAGGCGCACCCTGAAAAAAGAGCGCAAACAGCCAACAACGATAACAACGAGAGGAATCGGCTCATTAAGATCCTCCTGAAAAGGTGACCGACTTCAAAAATTACCTCGGTTAAGGTACAGCGGGACCTGTTGGCCTGTCGGCGTGGGCCCCAAATCTCGGAGCGGGTTGCTGAGAGCCGTCTTGTTGTGCCCGCCACTTGGATATAAGGTTGTCAACCTGGCCCCTTGTTTCGCTTGGGACATAGGCCAGAAGTTTATACGTCACGCCCTCTATGGGAAGAGCCAGCACAGAAGACCTTACGGCCTGCCACTCGGGAGCGGCTATCAGGGCTACCTGCACACAGGAGGCCGCAATTATAAAACCAGTAACAACGCCCATTACCGCACCCATGATCCGGTCCAACCACCCAAGGCGCGTGAAGTCCAAGACGGCTTCAAGAATACGCCTCAGAATCACAAAAACCACTTGAACGAGTATAAAGACCAGTACCATGGATATTATCGTGGCAATCTGGGGATTTAGGGCGGATAATTTGATGAGTTGAACCTGAACCAGCGGGTAATATTTTGCCGCTGCCCACACACCCACAGCCAACCCGGCCAACGCAGTCAAAGACTTTATAAAACCTTTCCAAAACCCCATGATAAAAGTTATCAAGATGGTGGCAAGGATAAATATGTCTATTGGATTGCTAGCTTCTAAAAAACTCATGTATCAACTCACATGGATTGACGGCAAATATCTCACGGACACTGCCCGGCGCCTAGACAGGCCAAACAAAATCAATCAAAAGACAGGACGATTTCGGCGCGGCGGAGCCGATCCACATTAAACGCCACTTTTACAAGTTTTCTTCTATTATGATATCAATAATTTGTCAACAATAATTAAAGTATATTTGTCGAGCGCCCTTTCAATGATCCGAAGCTAATTACCTGCCCGGAATTGATTCCTGCGACGAATTTCCTAAAATCCTCTCCGTGGAAAAGCCGGATTGTTGAGAGCCATTAGGATTTTCTCGGCCGAGAGCCGCAATCTTTGATGTTATCGCCTCTCGTCCCCTTTCATCCGTAATCAGCTCTAGTGCCCTCCTATAGTCTTCGCCGGCAAGGACTTTTTCTCCCTTGCTTATGTAAACTAGAGCGCGATTTTCAAAAAAAGATGGATTCGAAGAATCTATTGAAATGGCTTTAGTATAATCTTCATAAGCCCGGTCCAAATTCCCCATCTCGTGGAATAGTAGTCCACGATTATTGTAACATATTGAGTCTCTAGGATTTATGATTAAAGCTTTGTCATAATCTTCGATACTTTTCTCAATTTTTTTCAGTTTGTAGTATGCGTCCCCACGAACCCTAAATATTTCTGAATTACCAGCGTCAATCTCAAGAGCGCGATTAAAATTCTCAAGCGCCTTTTGATACTGACCAAGCTTATAGTACGTTAAGCCAAGATCTCTGAGTATCTGGACGTTGTTGGGGTCTACCTTGAGTCCGGTTGTCCAAATTGCCGTCGCGTTTTTTGCATTCCCAAGGCGGTAGTTTTCCAGGCCTTGATTGTACAGTTCCTTGACATAGGAGATTCTTAGACGGTCTATTCTCTGATCTATTTCTTGAGTGTCCCCCTTCTTGCTTAATGCCGCCCTCAACTTGATGTAAGAATCAAGCGCTTTTTCATAATCTTTTTTGGCTTCGTAAACTTCTGCCAGGGCTTTTAGCGCCGTGACGCCATTTTTGTTTATCGTCAACGACACTTTCAGGTTCTTGGCCGCTTGGTCAAGTTCCCCCTTTTCTTTGTAAATCAACCCAAGAGTGGCAAATATGGCAGGGTCTTTCTTTCGTTGGCCGGCTACTGACTCCAGATCATCGAGAGCTAGATCATAGTCACCTTTGCGATATCTGGCTATTCCTCTATTTACCCGGGCTTGGTAATAGTCGGGCTTGATTTCCAAGGCTCGATTGTAATCACGGATCGCGTTTTCGTATTCGCCCCTGCGCTTGAAAGCTACTCCACGGTTGTTGTACGCGTAGTGGTCCACGGGATCAATCTCTATCGCCTTTGAGAAGAGATCTACAGCCTCGTCAAGCTTACCTTGGGCGAGCGCCTCGATTCCCTGATTATACGCGTCTACAGCCTCTTGTTGAGCATAAACAACCCCGTAAAAGCATACAATGCCAACCATTGCCAACCAACAAATCGCATTTTTCATGCCTTCTAAAAACCTCTTAAATCAAATTAGTTCTGAGACTTCTTCGTTAGTTGCAAAACAGAATTCAGGTCAAGATCAGCCGACTCGGCAAGTTCCTTAACCTTTACATTAATAATTACATAATAGTGTCGTTAAAACAACTATATATATTATGTAAGTTATATTTTATGCAATATTTACAGTTAACATCAATCTATTTCATATTTTTACTTGACAAGCTAAAAACAGCATGTTAAAGCCGCAAGTCATTCAAGTCCAGTAATGGGCTGAATTAAAACGTCTTAGGTTTTGCCTCATATTTAAACGGCTACTTGAAGGACGTTAAACAAAAGGAGGATCAGGTATGGCGCTAAGAGTTGTCGCTATCTTCGCGTTTCTCACCACGCTCTTATTATCAGTTTCAATAGTTTCAGGAGTCGCCGGCGGCCCGCCCATGGAAGTCGCTCCATATTGCGCGCCCGCTCCTTGCGCTCCGCCTACGTGCGCTCCGCCCACATGCGGTCCCATGGGACCTCCGTCGCCTTTTGGAATATGTGGAGCGTTACTTGGAGCATGCACGAATATTTGTGGGGCCGCTATTGGAATTCCATCCGCTATTATGGCCGGAATACTAGCTCCTGCGCCTAGACTTCCTATATTTAGAAGGAATTTGTGCGCTCCACCAGTCTGCCAGCCTCCGGTCTGTGGACCGGCCATCCCCTGTGGGCCGCCTCTTTGTGGGCCGGCGCCGTGTATTCCTACTGGGATTTCCAAATGTAAACCTTCTCGCCAGTCTTATATGAGACATGGCGCCGTCTCTAACCCCTCGTTGTCATCATACCCAATGATGATGGCAATGCCTGCGGCAGCGCCATACGACCCAAAGACAGACCTCCCCGGCGGGTTAAAAATAGTTGCGAGTATCATGGAGGTACCTTTAAACCTTGTTTCAGGGAGCCTTATATCGACAGATTCAAGTCCCTCGATGGGACAACTAGCGGGATCTCGGGAAGGCCAAACCGCCTTGACCGGTCAATACTGGTAACAGCTTGAAGCGACAACTCGGGATCAACCTTGTAACCGCTGGGTTCTATATTGAACATAATACGTTTCCTCAATGCTTAAAAATAAAGGACAACCTTCTTTCTTCATCAATTATCCGATGAACATAACATTAACTCTCATGGAGGCCCGGCCAGGCTTCCATTAACCAACCAAAAGTTTTCCTCCTAATCATTGGGGACGATTTTCGTCCCCACTTTTTTTTGAATACCACCCAATCTTTACAATCAAATTAGATGGAATTTTACGTGACCAGTTCGGGGGAGGACTCAATTCAGCAGTGAACGGCATTGGAGCCAATTACAAAAACGGAGTTCTTATTATTAGTTTGCCCCTGGAGGAGGCTACTGGTCCTCGAAAGATAGCAGTTACAACAGAATAAGCGTCTGGAGGAAAATTCCAATGGCGAATCAAGCAATGCAAGTTGTTGACAAAAAGGAACTGGCTCCGGAAAGCGCGGAGCTGACTAAGAATGGCGTATATTTCACTCCTGCCGTTGATATTTTTGAGACGGCCAATGAGCTTACTGTCGTAGTTGATATGCCCGGAATTCAACCGGATGACGTAGAAATTGATTTGCGTGAAAATATACTTACGATAGTAGGAGAGTCAAAGGAGGAAACACCACAGGGCGAAGATTTACTCGTTGAGTACAGGTCAGGTGGATATTACAGAACGTTTAGGGTTAATGACCTCGTTGATCATAACAAAATAGGCGCCTCAATGACTGATGGAGTGCTGACTCTTAAACTTCCGAAGTCTGCGAAAGCTACACCGCGAAAAATCCCAGTCACGACTTAATGTAAATCATACCTCCCACACTTCTACCGTGGGAGGTATTTTCAAATCAATTTTCGCCGGAAATCCGTAGCCGGCCACCACTCCAAAAATCTCGGGCTAGCGACAGAAACTGTCTAACTGAGACCTCCAATGCAACCTGTAATTATTTTTTGTCCAGTTTTGCTTTGAATAATTCTCCCAAGGTTCCAAATGAACTTTTGGTTTCTCCCGACATCAAGAAATTTCGAGCCTGATTGGTTTCCTCGGTATTTTGAAGAGCCTTCACACTGAGAGCTATTTTTTGAGTCTCTTGATCAACCGCCAGGATCTTGACTGTGATATTCGAATCTACAGGATATTTCTTCCTTAGTTCCCGAGGACTGAAGTCTCCAATTTCAGAAGCCCTGAGTAGTCCTGTTCTGGAACCGGAAAGATCTACAAATATCCCGTAGTCCTTTAGAGACTGAACTCTCCCGGTCACGATCGCTCCTTCTATGATTTCTGGCGCTGGTTTATCAGTAACCTCGGGATGGCTTTCGGTCATCAATTCAAGCCCTACACGTCTAGCTTCAGGATTAATCGAAATTACTCTCACGCTGACTGATTCTCCGCTATTTACAGCTTCTCTGGGATGATTAATTCTGCGCCCTTTACCAAGATTCGATATGTGAATCAATCCTTCAATGCCGGGTTCCAGCTCGACAAAAGCTCCAAAATTTGTCAGCCTTGTCACAACGCCTGTAGTCTCAAACCCATCTGACAAACGATTTATTGCGGAATCCCAAGGATTTTCCTGAACCTGTTTCAAGCTGAGTCCAATTCTTGATTTTTCCCAATCCAGGCCGGTTATTTTGACCAAAATTTCGTCCCCAACCGCCAGAACATCCTCCACCGATTCTATCCTCGCCCACGCTAATTCGGACATCGGAATCAGGCCTTGCGGCCCGCCAATATCCACGAAGGCCCCAAAGGTAGCCAGCTTTCGGACTACCCCGCCAACAATGTCGCCTTCTTGTAGTGTTTTCTTTAATTCATCAATCTTCTTTTTTCGATCTTCCTCAAGAGTTTCTCGTCTCGACAAAACTATGTTTCTGCCTTTTTCGGAAAATTCAATTATTCGGAACAAGAACTTCTTGCCCACGTAGTCTTCCGGCGAACCACCAGATGTAATATCGATCTGTGAATACGGGCAGAAGCCCAGCCGCCCTAGAATATTGACGCTGTAACCGCCCTTTCTCTCTTCTGTAACTAATCCTTCCACTGGAATTCCGCTTTTATGGGCCCCGTGTATGGCTTCCTCTGAAGCCGCTTGCGTCATCTTCACGCTCAGGATGATATCTCCGTCACGCTGATTAATGACGTAAGCCGTAATTGGATCTCCGACCTTGAACGTCATTTCCCGATTGGAGTCAAGAAGTTCTTCCCTGGAAATGGCGCCCTCGCTTTTGGCTCCAATGTCTAGAAAAACCCATTCGTCTCCTATTGAGACTATGTTTCCTGTAATTTTGTTGTCCCGTTGGACAATATTGTCAAGCTGGTTGGATGCCTCAAAAAGTGAGGCAAAATCTTCTTCCTGGTCGCCGTTGAAATCGGCGGTTGGTGATTGCGAATCCTTGTTTTGAGCCATTGAGTCCGAAAGCCTTTCCCTGATTCATGTGAAGTGAATATTTACATTTTTTTATCGATCCTTGCAAGCATGCTAGTAGAATGCTATCCTAACATATAACCATTCAGGTTATTCTGGTCATTTAATACTAAAACAACAACGAGTTTGCCTGAAACGAGAATTGGAGTTCTTCTTACTCTTAAGTCATCAGAGCTTGTGTGAGGGCATTTCTTAAATGACGGTAAGACTTCCTAAGTAATGAGGCGATTATGCCATTTCTGAGAAGAAATGAAATTGGGTGGAATGAAAGATTCCGTAGATGTGTATATTTTTTCCTGCGGGACGAGCTTGACGGACTGATGATTACAGAAAGTCTCATCAGATCCTACAAAACTTTCAAGAGTTGTGGAGAACAATACCCATTTGTGGAAATGAGGGAACTCAAACCCAGAGCGCGGGTTGTAGGTCAGGAGTACAATAGCCACTCACATTTAATGGTAATATTTAACGAAGGAACAATACCTAATACAGCCAAAACCTATCTCCATTTCTTTGATTCCAACAAAGTAAATAAAGAAAATCTATTGAAT
This sequence comes from uncultured Desulfomonile sp., assembly GCA_903952205.1. Taxonomy (GTDB): domain Bacteria; phylum Desulfobacterota; class Desulfomonilia; order Desulfomonilales; family Desulfomonilaceae; genus CAJBEZ01. The sequence continues at coordinate 44,891 of CAJBEZ010000095.1, forward strand.
CTGGCAATCTTCGATCTTAAGGGTCTGTTCAACCAGAAAATGCGGTTTTTTGAAGACACTGCCTTCCCAATACTTCTTCGAGAAGTTATCAAATCCGACTATTCCGTCATGATCCAGCAAGATCCGACCATTAAGACAAGATACAGATATGGGCTGACACATTTTCACGTCCGAGTCGATTGGCCGGTCGCTCAGGCAGCGGAGGATCTGGGAAAGTATCTCAGATATATTTCGAAGGACCTGTACGAAAAAGGAGACAAGGTCGGAGAACTAATCCAACAGAAATTGTATGAGTATTATGGTTTCCATCATACAGTTGGGGGCAGAAGAACTGCAGCGCTTGTGGCTGCAAGGTATTTGGCCAGATTCGATTTTATTTCTACCGTATATATTTGTTCCTCGGAGGCAAGGACACTGTTCCGGTTGGCTGAACAAGGAATATCGAAATATGCGCTGATAAAACTGAGCAATGCGGAAATTGAAGATCTTGCCTGCGAACTTGGAATTGAACAAAAAGATTTTATCAGTTCATATCTGATTGACAAGACAGACGAATACGGCGTTGGAATCTTTCTGGTTACTTATGATCACAATGAGCATTCAACACCACCGACGGACGGTAAACTTCGAGACCTGAATCCTGACTATCAGTGGCTCAATGTGGACCTGCAACTCTTGGTTCCACCGCCCACTGTCGGAGATGCAAAACCAATTCACCTGTCTAGGGTTTACACCTGATTTTTATAACTCCGGAAAGGGTTAGTCAATTTCCGTGCCGGTCGTAGTCATGGTAATTTTACCATGCTTAACGCCTCGTGTGGAAATAAGGAGTTCACCTGTCTTTTTTACCTGTTCCGACTCACCCCTGAGAATCAGGACCTCAAGACAGTTGTGAGCGTCTAAGTGCACATGAATTGCGGAAATTATTATGTTGTGGGTCTTGTGTTGGATTTCCGTCAGTTTCTGCGCCAGATCGCTCTGTTCATGATTGTAGACTACAGTCACAGTGCCCACCACTTCATGTCCCGGTTGGCTCCATTGATCCTCTACAAGTCGATCCCGAATTAAGTCTCGAATCGCTTCTGAACGATTCGTGTAACCTTTCTGGGCAATCAATTCATCAAAGTTTTCGAGCAAATCATCCGGTATTGAAACGCCAAATCTTACTAGCTCAGACATGACAACTTCCCTTTTCTTGATTGTGTAGGAATGACAGGTTGGATATTTCCAAATATCATCTGTACAAAAATTGACCCCAAAGGCGTATGGTTTCAATTATTCAAAATTCCGCCGCCCGGAGTTTCAATCGATAATATATCGTAACAGAGAATGCAAAGGCCGGAAGCCTAAGAACTTTGTCCGGACGATGGAAATATATCATGATTGAAGGAATTTGCAAAAGGAGAAACCACCACACAATGCGGCAAATCGACACGGACGGCGATTCAAGTCCCTAAACGTATGAAAAAAATCTAATTGCGGATAGATTCAATGATCAAGTCAAGTTAAGTTTCCTAGTCTAATTTCAGATCAGAGGGTTCGATCCTGTTCTTTTCAATGTTGTCCACGATACACTTGGCCCAAGTATCGGTAACCGTATAGACCATTTCCAGCCCCTGCCGGTAAGATTGGATAATCCCCCTCGTCTTAAGGTGGATTAGATGCTGAGAAACTGTCGCTTGATGCAACCCCAAACATTCCTGCATGTTCTTAACGTTGCAGCCCCCGACTTTGAGAAGGCCATACACTATTTTTAGACGTATGGGGTGCCCTAAAGCCTTAAATATTTCAGCTTCCCGAGAAAATTCCTTTTTCTTTATCGCAACGAACAAATCTTCTTTGTTGAACTCTCCAGTCATATCGGCGCTAAGTTTATTTTCCCGGGATACGACGGATCCTTGAATTTCGTTTTGCATTACGTTTTTACCTGATTCTATTGTTGCTCGGCCCATTGGAAATAACCTCACAGTGGTCTTAGTACTGTTTTTATTAATTTAGATATCTTGCACGTCACTGAGGCGTGTTTACAATATGTCGCCAAGACCTGACTGGGCTTAATTAAACTATTTTAGGTAAAAATCAGTTTCGAAAATCATTTCCTTAAATCTTGGGTCTCTGAGGTCTTAGCTTTTCCCCTGTTCACGGGGGAACAACTTGGCGACATTCAGGTTGACACTCCCATCTTGGGCAAAAGCCAGCGGTTCAAAATAAACCATCCAACTACTACAGCTATTATCAGCGCCAATTCCATGCCTATGTCCTTTTTCCCCACGCCTAGGGATAGAAAACACCATGAAGGTGGTTTGAGACTTATGTGGCGAGGCGTGAGGAGGCGAAAGTCTCATTTATTTAATATGTGAATATCTGAATATATCGTTTCTGTCAAGACGCTTCTTTTCTTTCTCTGAATAATCACAAAAATGAGGATCGCTCATCATCGCCAAATATCGAGACTCGTCCATATTCTCCGTCATACCCCGCCTCAATCTTCACCTGTCCGGCCCTTACCCTACGCAACGCTTCCACTACTATACCAGGAGAATAGACTTCCACATCATCGAGTGGCGCCGACCAAAGGATATCCAATTCAGGACCTAAAGCTTCAACAAGCTTATGATGCAGATGTTTTGCTTTTTTGGCCTGAACTCCACACCCCAGACAATCCGCCACTATCTCAATTAGTGGCAGCATTCTCCAATAGTACCCGGCTTTAGGGGGAGTATATCCCTCTGGTCGGTCTGCAAGTTGATTGACTCTGTTCATAACCCCTACTGTTACGGCGTGGCCACACACTGGGCATTTCCCCCCTAAGTCATCTGTTTCTTGAGGCTTGAGGCGCACCCCGCATTTTCGGTGCCCGTCCATGTGATATTTGCCCTCTTCCGGGAAAAACTCTATTGTCCCTACAAAGCTTGATGCGCCATCACGAACTCGCTTGTCTTCGAGTATCGATTGTTTCGGGCCGAGAAAATTCTCTGTGACCCTGGATCCTGTTCCACCTCGGTGTAATGCTTCTCTAATAGCCTTGTACGAAGGATTTCCAGAAAAGATGTTGACCTCTCTACCAAGCTTGGACGGAGAATGCGTATCAGAATTTGAAACAAGAGTATATTGGTCAAGCTCAGATACCCTGAAGTTCATCTCCGGATCCGATGAAAGTCCTGTTTCCAGAGCCGGAATATAATCAGTAAGGTCTTCAAAACATTCCTCAATCGAATCAAACCCTGACCTGGAACCCAGAACAGAGAACCATGGGGTCCAAATATGAGCAGGAATCGCAAAAGACAGCGCCGAGGTTTCTAAAGCCATCTCCAGCAGATCGTGACAGTCGATACCTATTATTGGACGACCATCGGAATTTAGATTGCCTCTTTCACCAAGTCGCTTACAAAACTTGTCCATCGACTCCATGTCAGGCATAAAGATCAGATTGTGAGCTTTCCTGACCTTTCCATTCTTCTTGTAAATAGAGCTGATTTCTACATTCAGAATAAAACGCACATCAGCAGGAGAGTTCCCTGGGGCATTTAAGAGAGGGTCCGGAGTGGCCCCCCTAACTAGGCCAAACAATCCTTCTTCACGTGGTTCCAACGACTCATGTATCAATCTTCGCCACTCTGGATGGGTAAAGTCTCCCGTGGCCACAACATGAATACCCTTCAGAGCGGCCCATTGGGATAGACCCCTAATGTCGCAGTCCTTTGAAGTGGCCCTCGAAAATCTTGAATGAACATGAAGATCGGCAAAATAAAGCATAGTAGATTCCCTGTTTTATCAAAGAGTTCGCCTCATAACATTTTTCTGGCGAATATTCTATATATATTTCAATAAGATGCTAATATGGGTCAAATTACCTTGACTTTTTTTGATCAGAATTCTAAAAATTATTGTTACATCTCGACATGAATAGAGAACTTAACTGAACAGATTTTCTTTTTATCAATTGACCACAGGGTGGTGTTTGCGCATGCCCTGGCCGAAAAGTGAATTTTTTGCTGGTTCAGTTGGGGTCATCTAATCAGTCCGGGTAGTTTTGTTTTGGGGAGAGGTTTTTGTCAAGGCTCTTTGTTGTGTGGAGAGACCTGGAGTCTAAATCATGTTCCCCAGCGAAAAAATGTGTTTGTCCGTACGAAATAGGCGAAAAACTTTTAATAATATACTATCTTGGTTCTTGATCATAAAGAGGAGATTACAATGAACAAGTCTGATCTCGTTAAAGCTTTAGCCAAAGAAACCGATCTCCCTATGAGGAAATCTGAGGAAATCGTTGACATGGTATTCAACACCATGGGGGATGCTTTGGAGCGTGGAGACCGAATCGAGATTAGAGGCTTCGGCTCATTTGTTGTCAAGGAATACAAAGGTTATACCGGCAGAAATCCGAAGACAGGCGAACAGATTGTGGTTCAGAACAAAAGCCTGCCATTCTTCAAGGCAGGTAAAGAACTCAAAGAGAATATCAACAAGTGATGTAACAACTTGTTCAACAAGTTTAAACTGTGCGAAAAGGGGGAAAGTGGCCAAAAAACAAAAGAGAAGGTTGCTTTTAAAATTGATCACAAACAATGCTGGGCCGCTCAAAGCTTCCTGGGCAAGTCTTGGTTTCGCAACCGCACTGATTTTAATCCTTCTTTCTTTTCCAATTCTTGAGACTTCTTCTGACGCATGGGTTACCGAACACGGGGCAGGCCAAGGTGGATATTTGTTACCACCCAACCTGATCAAGGAAGGTTTCTTCTTCGCTGAATCAAAAATACCCATAGAACGGCCCGACGTTCACGAAAGGATAGTAGAACAGTTGAACTACCTGCTTATGGATCGTAGAGCCTCTGTGACGGAATGGTTCAACATGTATGCGCTGTACGGCCAGATGGTTTCGGAATCATTGAAAAAAGAAAACATTCCGCTTGATCTCGTTTACTTGTCTATGCTTTTGAGTGAGTTCGACCCAGACCACAAAACACGTTCCGGTGGAATCGGATGGTGGGCTTTAGGATCTACAAGAGATGGTTCAGGAAAAACAGGGGCGCCCTGGTTTTCGTCAAACGATTGGGACGATCGGAGAGATCCTGAAATATCCACACGGATTGCAGCGGAAATTCTTCAGGGATTGCGCAAGAAACATGAAAAAGAGGATTGGTTGATTCTTATTTCAGCGTTTATCGACGGCGCAGACAAAATTGACCCCATTATCAAGAAATCGCACGGGTTTTCGTTCTGGGATATAGTGGCGCCGCCACCATCGGATTCATTGATACCGCGACTCATAGCCCTCAAGATAATTCACCAGCACAGAACGTTCTATTGCGTAACAATTACCCAGGCCAATCACTTAGCTCATGATAACCTTGGAAAGATAAAACTGGCCAAGGACCTTGCCCTAACTCTTGTTGCAAAGTGGACTGGAGATGTCCCAAGGAATATTTGGCTGTTGAACCCAGGGGTAAACCCTTTGCTCGGTCTTCTGCCAAAAGTTGACAAACGCGCTCCCAACGGGTTCCCTCTCAGGGTTCCCAAAGGCACAGGATCGAATGTCAAAAAGCTGCTCCAAACAGACGGGTATCTGAATAACCAGCTCCAATAGGCTTCCTGTCGAATTGTTTATCAGTCGCAGCCTTTTCCCTTTACCTTATAATTTAGACGACCCAAGCCAGGAGATCAGGAAACATTGACTTTATCTGTTTTAGGATTGTTAAACCAAGCGTTTTTGCTTATAAATGAAGCTTATTCCGTGACTGAACATCCGCTCCAGGCCCGTTGCAACGATAAACGGCAAGGCACATGAACAAATTCCTCGAGAAATACCTTAAAATCTATCCTCACGAAGTATCCAAATTCGTCTGGACATCAGGAATATTTTTCGTCATTTTTTTGGGACTTGCTTTTTTCCGAAACTATGTAGACGCGTCGTTCCTGAAAAGGTACGGCCCCCAGTACATTCCTTACATGTTGGTAATAAACGCGTTGCTGACATTTGTTTTATTCGGCGTATCAAATAGGCTCAGCCATATTTTCTTGGACTATTCTATTCTGAGTTGGTTACTCCTCATTTGTGGCGTGTCCGTGATAATCCTTTTTGTGATGGTGAAGGCCGATATTTCATTAGCTTATCCCATACTTTATCAAATCCTAAATCTTCTGGATTCTATTTTACTGGTTTACTTATGGAATATAGCAGGTGATCTTTTCGACGCGCGCCAAGGGAAAAGGCTGTTTCCATACGTTACAGCCTGTCAGGTTCTAGCGAGCACGATTGGAAGTTTTGGAACCGGGCCTCTTACCGCACTAGTTGGTCAAGATCCAATTTTGATCCTTTTTGGCGCCGTTTCATTTGGCGTTGGTATATTCGTGCTGGTTTCCGGCCGAAAGTTTTTCGGAAAACTCAAACCAAAGTCTTCTACTCAAAAAACTCAGACAAAAAAAATAAGTGAAGTGCCGGGATTAATAGTGCGTTATCCCATTGTGCGCTATCTGATCATAACCGGGCTGATTCCAAATATACTGTTACCAATATTTTCTTACCAGTTCAGCGTCATTGCGACTCACACATTCGCCTCCGAACAGACACTTATCACCTTCCTGAGCGTATTCCGAGGCCTGACTACTTCGATAACATTTGTGCTTCTTTTCTTTATGGGACGCGTATACCAGTCTATGGGGTTGACTAATGCGTCTCTTGTTCAACCTCTTAACTTTACAGCTCTGTTCGGTTCCCTATTCTTTTTTTTCAATATTTACGTAGCTGCCTACGGCCAGTTCACAAGCCTGCTAATTCAACGAGCGGTAGCAGGGCCTATCAACAAAATTTTCTTCAACGTCATCCCATCTGATCTGATGGCCTGGAGCCGGACCTTCATAAGAGGAACCGTACTTAAAGTCGGCATGCTCACCGGGTCCCTTATAATGATAATCCTCAAGCCCATCATGAATGCTGAGGACTTCTCGTCGATCGCTTTTGTTCTGGCAGTGTACTGGGTCTACGAGACCCTGCTTTTCCGGAAACGATACACGAAAACATTGAAGCAGGTAATCGTAGAGAAAGAAATAGATTTTGATCAGATTGAATCTGTCCGCGCAATGGATAGCGGCACGGCAATAGCGCAGCTTGGACCCCTGAATGTTGAGGAAAGATCGACAAAAATTGATCCTGAGTTGCTACAAATAGCCGCTCCCAATATAGAACCGGATACAGCTCTAAGACTTCTGAATGACGAGAACGCTTCCACCAGAGCCGAGGCGGCTCTCTCTTTCGCGTGTTCCCTTGATGTTAGGGCTGTAGGCCGCCTCGTGGAACTGCTTGGCGACATGGAGGAAGAACCGCGTAAATCTGCAATTGAGGCCCTAATGGCCTATAAGGGAGAAATATTACCTTTTCTGGAGGTATCACTCCTGAATGCTCCTATTCGCACCAAGCAGGGTATCCTGGAGGTAATAAGGCTGTCCGGCCTCAAAAACTTTGAAATGGTCCCGTTTTTGGGTCAGGAACTTTTGCTGGCGTATTCGAATCTGGTAGCAATTCATGTGCTCAATTCCATGCCTGATTCACCTAGCGTGAATATGCTTAAGGAATATCTTGAGGAACTTAACGACGAGATTCTAAGCCTAATTTTTTACGCTCTCTGGGTATATCACGCCGACATGCGTCTCATGTACCAGGCGCTCCAGTCTGAAACCGCTTCTATAGCCGTCGAACTGGTGGAAAACTCTATCGAACGCGAAACTGTTCCTTATTTGATTCCTCTTATAGAAGACATTCCCCTTCATGAGAAAATAGACAAAGGTAGGAAACTTTTTCCTCTTATAAGAAATGAAACCCCGGAACGGATTCTGACCTTTCTGGCTAATTCGGATGACGCTGTAACAAGGATATTGGCGCTGTATGTGATTGGAGACAGCCAAGCTTCCAAACTTTACATGCCAACTATCGAATTCCACAGGAATGACACAGATGAAGATGTGCTTCAGGTTGTGGATTACGCTTTGAAACGTGTAAACAATGAGGTGGCTGAAATGCCGGACGTAATAGAGAGAATCAACCAATTAAAGCAATTCAGTATTTTTGAAGGAATGGGAGTCCGGGAGCTTCACGCTATAGCCTCGGTCGTAAATATCGAGATCTTCTCGTCCGGTGATGTAATGATTAGAGAGAATGATGAAAATTCATCTATTTACATGGTAGTAGAGGGGACAATAGGGATCTACAAGGACTACGGAACCCCGGAGCAACTAGAGAAGGTCATACTAGCTCCTGGTTCTTTTGTGGGCGAGTTGAGTCTTTTCACCAAACAGACAGCTAACGCAACTTGTGTAGCCGTGGGCCCCACTCAAGCTTATGTTCTTCGCCACAGCCAATTCCAGGGAATTATGAGAATTTATCCTCAGATAGGTATTAACCTGTGCAGATTTTTTACTCTTAAATTGAGACAATTGTCCTATTAGCGCCCCGCCAAATCGAATCGGGTGTTATTCCTTCAACTTGGATATGTCTCCAACAGGAAGCCCTAGGTCTTTCGAAAACAGGACCCTTCGCAATAGACGGCGGGAACTTATTTTGGGGAATTCATGCAGAAATTCAATTTCGAGGGTTGGCAGGTCATTACAGAATCCTTTCCTTGCAATTTCCTGAAGCTCCTGGACTAACGCGTCATCATGACATCTTAAGTTCTTCAACTTCACAAAGGCCTTGAAAAAGGGCTCAGCTCCTAAACTTCTTTTAGAAATAACTCCAGCTTCATCAACGTCGACATGATTAAGCAGCGCTTGTTCAATTTCTGGGGCCCCTGTCAGAAATTGTCCAATCTTGATCAGATGATCAACACGGCCGAAATAGTAGTAATAACCGTCATCATCTTTAAGGGCCAAGTCACCAGTCAAAAACCATCCCTCCCGATATCTGCGCCTGGCGTTAATGTTTTCGGGCCTCATCTCAATCGCTAGACAGGGGAAAGTCGGTTTCAACGCCAGTTGCCCCAAAGTAAGAGCCGGTAGAGTTTTTCCATGCTCATCGAGGATAGCCGTTTCAACTCCAGGCATGGGTTTTCCAATCGATCCAATTTTGATTTGCTCTGAAGGGAAGTTTGCAAGGCAAATCATTCCCGCCTCGTCCATCATCCACATTTCGTGGGGGGATTTTCTGAACTTGTCTCTTACCCATTGGAACAAATCAGACGTTAGAGGCTCACCAACAGTGGCTATGTTCATCAGTCTCGAAAAGTCGTACCCTTTTAACAGGTCGTCCCCTCCGCTTCTTAGTCTCTTCAACTTCATGCTGTCCGTGAACCACACTGACACCCCGAGTCTTTCCAGGGTCCAATACCATGTTGAAGCGGCAAAGGCGTCTCCTTGGACAACCGTAGTACAACCACAAAGAAGAGGCGCAAAAATGCCATAGATTACAGTTGGCGTACAACCCGGATCAGAGTCAGTCCACAGAACACTGTCAGACCGCAAATCGAGAGCGTATTTTCCGGTGACGTACGCTCCGATCATGTCTTTATGAGCATGAGTGATGTATCGGAGCCCACCGGCTGGTTCCCATTCCAGGCAGTGATAAAGAGGTTCATCAATGGGCAATCGGGTATTTTCAAAAGATGGTTCCATGTATGGCAAGGTCTCGCACAGTCGGCATTCCCCTTTTTTGGCTTCATCCCTGGAATTGCCGGCTATAAAGACTGTTTCGAAATTGAGGCCGTCCTTATTCAGGACGTCTTGCGCCATGTCGCTGTGTATAAGCGCTCCTCGAGGTCTTAGAAGAGCTATCGCAATCTTCAGCCGATCAGTCGAAGGGCAGGCGCCCAGTGCGCAAAACCTGACTCCGAGCCGCGCGCAAGCAATTACGACAATGTAAACGTCCGGACAGGGTTTTGAACATATAAGGAAAGTGTCGCCTTTCGAGAAGCCCTTCTGCATGAGGAGGTTGGCCATCCTCGAAGACTCTTGCCTCAATTCTTCGTAAGTCAGTCGCTGCAATTCCCCGGCGTATTCAAATATCAGAGCTGTCCTGTTTCTCGTTTTTGGGTCTGAAGCCCAACGGTCAACCGACTCCGATACTATATTGGACTGATCTGTCGCGTAGGTCGGAAAAAGATCCATGGCCATATTCCACGAAAATCCCCTATAAATCTGGTAATAGGATTTGAGATTGGCGTCTGGATTTTCCGGGCTTAGTCTGGTTTTTATCATTTTTCCAGTAAAAGGTTTTCTAGGGGTTTCAAGGCACAGGGGTGACATTATTCACCACCCGACAACCTGTGTCCTAAAATGGATACCGAAACATTTTCTTATTATAAATTCAATGATATTAGATCATTAAAATTGAAGCAGGCATTTAGGCAAATCAATATATCCAAACACAGTGCTTGCCATGGGTTTGCCTTAATTTCCGCAACATCTCTTCCGCTCGTTTTGTGGATCGAAGAGAAAGTCTATCCCTCCTACCGTCGAACGCTAACATGTCCAGCACTTCTCTGATTGATTCCGCTAGGGCGCGATTGTCATATCCACCTTCAAGTGAGAAAAATATTGGAACGCCATTTCCAGCGTCCGACATCTGAAGTACTATTTGGGTAAGGGTTCGGTAAGCCTTTTCAGTCAGATGGGTCCTTCCGAGCGGGTCCCTTTCGTGGGCGTCAAAACCTGCGGCCACCATAATAAATTGAGGCTTGTACCTTCTTACGATTCGGTTCAGGACGTTCTGATACAAATAAGTTATGTCATCATCTTCGAGTTCTTTAGGCACAGGAACGTTCACTGTGTATCCTGCGCCATCAGCTTCTCCCGTTTCGTCCCAATCGCCAGTATTGGGATACCATCCCATGTAATGACTGGAGAAATACAGGACCTTACTGTCCCTGTAGAAAAGGTCCTGCAATGCGTTTCCGTGATGTATATCCCAATCAATTATGAGAATTCTATCCAACCCGTATTTTTCTATGGCGTATTTTGCGGCTATCCCTATATTGTTGAATATGCAAAAACCACCTGCACGATCAGCAAGCGCATGATGGCCTGGAGGACGAACCAGGGAAAAACAGGCTCGAACCTCTTCACCCATCAACGCGTCTACGGCGCTTATGCCTGCTCCAACAGCCAGCCATGCCGCAACGTAAGACTTTGCGCTGACGAATGTGTCTGATGATAAAGGGGTAAAATCGCGTTCCGCTGTGCTCATTATCAAATCGATGTAGGTAGGAGTATGGGCCATCTGCAGTTGTTCCAGGGTAGCAAGCTTCGGTTCAATTTGAACAAGCCGATTCTCAAATTCCTTGTCGAGCATTCTGTAAACGCTTCTTAAACGCCCGGGGGCCTCCGGATGCACAAGTCCAGGCTTGTGTTCCAGGTATCTTTCGTCCCGAATTACTCCGACTTTGCGAGTCAATTTGATTGGCCTCTTTAAGATAAAAGAATGAGCCGACCCCTTTAAATTTTATCTCTAATCATAGAACTTTGGCAAGTTTCTTGGATTTCCCTGCCGGCGCCATAAAATTAGGCGGCCTACCCGGTATTATAATCTAAGCGGGTAGGCCTTTATTGCCTAACTATTATAATATCAACCTAGAGGCTTACCCTGTCGCGAACCAGTTGTTCCACTATCGTTGGATCCGCAAGGGTTGTGGTGTCACCAAGCTCTTTGACATCACCCGCAGCGATCTTCTTAAGGAGACGACGCATGATCTTGCCGCTTCTTGTCTTCGGCAAACCATCGGCCCATTGGATAGCGTCCGGTGAAGCTATAGGCCCGATCTGGGTCCGGACCATTTTGACAAGATCTTTCTTGAGTTCATCCGTTTTCTCAACGCCCGTGTTGACCGTAACGAAGGCGTAAATCCCCTGACCTTTTATGTCATGCGGGAATCCAACAACGGCCGCTTCCGCCACATTCGGATGTAACACGAGCGCTGACTCGACCTCAGCGGTCCCAAGCCTATGACCGGAAACATTGAGGACATCGTCGATTCTTCCTGTGATCCAGTAGAAACCATCCTCATCTTTTTTCGCCCCATCGCCGGTGAAGTAAAGACCCGGCATACGGCTGAAGTACGTGTCAATGAAACGTTCATGATCACCATAGACTGTTCGCGCCATACCAGGCCACGGTCTCTTGATAAACAGAGCGCCTTCCTGGCTGGGCACTGTAACCTCGACTCCAGTCTCCGGATCCAGAATTACCGGCTCAACGCCAAAGAATGGAAATGAACACGATCCTGGTTTAATAGGCGCAACTCCGGGTAACGGGGTCATCATGTGACCACCAGTTTCGGTCTGCCACCACGTGTCCACAATTGGGCACCAATCACGACCGACATTGTGGAAGTACCATCTCCACGCTTCCGGGTTAATAGGTTCACCTACCGTCCCAAGCAGTTTGAGGGAAGAAACATCATGTTTCTGCACATGAGATTCTCCTTCTTTAGCAAGCGAACGGATTACGGTAGGGGCGGTATAGAATTTATCGACTTTTCTCTTGGCCACTATTTCCCAGTAACGGTCAAAGCTCGGATACGTTGGGATACCTTCAAACATGACACTGGTAAACCCGTCGATAAGATTGCCGTAAACCGTGTATGTATGACCGGTAATCCAGCCGATGTCCGCTGTGCACCAAAATGTTTCGTGTGGCTTGATATCAAAAGTGAGTTTGCAGGTCATGGCGGCGTAAAGCAGGTATCCTGCGTGAGTATGCAGAACACCCTTGGGTTTCCCTGTGCTGCCGCTTGTGTACAGAATGAATAAAGGATCTTCCGCGTCCATGGATTCGGGTTTAACATAGGCCGGTAAAGCTGGATCAGCAACCAAGTCATGCCACCAGGATTCCTTGGTCGTATCCAATTTAAGATCCAGACCGCATCTGTTCAGAACTATTACCGTCTCTATTCCAGGACATTGCTGGAGAGCGTCGTCAACGGTCTTCTTGAGTTGAAGAACTTTTCCGCCGCGGTATCCTCCATCTACTGTGATGACCACTTTCGCACCGCAATCATGAATACGACTCGCTATTGATTCAGCGCTGAAACCACCAAAAATGACACAGTGCACAGCCCCGATCCTGGCGCATGCCAGCATGGCGACTGACAATTCCACGATCATCGGCAGATAAATGATTACCCGATCGCCTTTCTTGACACCTTTAGCAAGAAGTGCAGCGGCAAACTTGTTTACGTCCCGATACAGGTCCAGGTACGTAACGGTCTTGGATTCCGCAGGGTTATCACTTTCCCAATAATACGCGACCTTGTTTTTGAGCGTGTCGACATGCCGGTCCAAGGCATTGTAGCAAGCGTTGAGCTTCCCGCCTCCAAACCATTCAATAGTCGCTTTATGGAAATCGTATTTCAGCACGGAATCCCACTCTTTGTCCCAGGTGAGATATTCCCTTGCCTGTTCGGCCCAAAAGTTGTCCGCATCGTCAAGTGACCGTCTGTACATTTCATTGTACTGATCTATACCCTTAATGTAGGCCACTTCTTTATACCCTTCTAGATGGACATCATACCACTTTGGGGCATTCTCCATGATCAAACCCTCCTTTTCGAATTATTCCTAGGTAGAGATTGGCAAAGTTATTCCCTCTAACTTCCCAAAGGCTATCTAATTCCCCCTTTCAACTAAATTTGCTAAAGAGCTTTTCTTGATCGCTACCTACAAAGCCAAGTATAAAGAACAATCGCTTTCAAGCCAAAAACTCGCACTCGCTTTTCCCAAAATTATTTGTTGGAAGACCGCTGACCGTTAACATATCGAACGGCTCACTTGGGATCTCAAATCCCTGAAACCGCCGAGAATTACGACGCGAACGCTATTGTCACGAGGGCCTGCCTCGGCCTCGCATTCTTATCGGACAGGATTGATGATTTGTCAGAAGCTGATATATATAGTCTCTTGTTACAATCGCTAAACTGATCTTGTCAAGTATGTTAAACTGTCAGAAGAGCGGCGTCAACAAAAATTGACATTTTGATGAACCGAAAGAAATATGATGACCGACAACTCTGCTGGTTACGCTGTGACTCCAAAGGTCGCATTTCAATTCCTGCGAAGATTCTCACCATTCAAGGAACTTGACATCTCCATTAACGAGGAATTGGCGAAGGAGATTGAGGTTGAATTCTATCCTAAAGGAACCACCATTTTTAGGCAGGAACTGACGGACATAACGCATTTTCACGTCATCCAAAAAGGAAGCGTGCAGGTCTATTTAAGGAGTGAAAACGACACCTATAGTCTAAGAAATATCGGAGGTGAGGGAGAAACTTTCGGAGGCTCCTGTTTGATCAGAAACCAAAAACCGGATGTCACAGTTGAAACATTGGAGGACACATTCTGCTTTCTAATTCCCAGGACGCTTTTCTTAAGAATCATTTCAGAAAACATTTCATTTGAAAAGTTCTTCCTGGCCGAGTTTCAGAAAGACAGGATTTCGGAAGCCTACATAGAAACCCGAAACGAGCGAATTCGTTCAGTAGGCATGAAGCGACTTGATTATTTTACATCGAGAGTTTCTGATGTAATTCGACCGAATTTTCAGGTTGTGCGCTCGGATTCATCTATCCGGGAGACCGGGGAGATTATGGCTAAATTCAGAATTGGTTCGTTGCTTGTAAAAGATGGGTCTTCAAATATCGTTGGAATTGTCACAAAGAAAGATCTTCGTTCAAAAGTTGTCTCTTGTGGCATGGATTACAGTCTTCCTGTATCGACCATTATGTCCTCACCGGTGAAGACAATACCTGTTCAGGCACGGCTATTCGAAGCTACGTTGCTCATGGTTAAGGAACAGATCAGCCATCTCGCCGCTGTCGGGGATTCGTCAATACTGGGGATAATAACCACTCATGACATTATGGTCCATCAGGCCGCTTCACCAATCATCCTATTCCGGGAGATACAGGCGCAGGAGAGTCCGGAATCCATGAACTCACTCTTCAAGAAAATCCCCATGGTTATAAAGAACCTAATGGAAGAGGGAGCCAAAGCCAGCCATTGCACAAATGTGATTACGCTTTTTCATGATCGAATATTCATTAGAGCGCTAAAACTTTTCGCAGCCCGCTCATCCGGTTCATCTCTATCCATTCTTGCTCCTATTCTTGTCGGAAAAGCCGCACGCATGGAACAAACATTTGTCCCGGTTTATGATTACATAGCGGTCTATGGCGATGAACCGAAAGCAGACTCCACGGACACAACGGAAATCTATCTTGAAAGGCTCGCTTCACAACTCAATGATTTTTTTGGAAGCTGTTTTGGAGAAAATCTAAGGTCCAAAATATCAGCGGCAAATCCTAGATGGCGAGGCCCACTAGAAGTTTGGTCAAAATATATCGATGACTGGACATCAAACCCTATCCCGCCTGAAATTAGAATTGCAAAGAATTTTCTCGACACGCGCTCTTTACCAGGAGCAAATAATATTGCAAGATCTTTTCTGAATTTGTTTTTCGAAAAAATATCGTCCAGCGTCAAATTCATGAAGGGGCTTGCTGAAGATTTTCTAAGTGTCAAACCACCGGTGTCTTTTTTTCGTGAAGCGATCGTGGAAGCTGATGGGACCGAGATCAACAAACTTGATCTCGAAAGTCGTCTAGCTGAACCTTTTGCGGATTTCGCAAGATTGATGTGTTTTAGACATGGCATAACGGAAACAAACACTTTGGCCCGCTTAAAGTCGCTCACCCGTTTGAAAGTTATAAACGAAGACCTTTGTTCTGAAGTCCTGGCGGCTCACGAATTTCAAACACAGTTAGTTTTGATCAACCAGTTGCGAGCGCTTGACGTAGGGGCGGCGCCTGGATATGTAATTGATCCGGCCGATCTCTCCGAGCTTGAAAAAAGGACATTGAAAGACACATTCGGAGTGCTGGTGAAACTTCAGGCGATAGTAGCGGAAAAGTTTTTGTGAAAGTATTGTACGAATCCGTGGTTTGAACTAAATTTAGTTTGAGAGGGAGATTTCATGCCGCAGGGAAATGATTCGCACAAGGCGGACCCGGAAGCTGTTTTGGGGTTCTTACGGTCTACCAGGCCTTTCAATGAGCTTGACGACCAGACTCTAGAGAGGATCTCCAAACGAATGGGCTTGGATTTCTTTGATAGGGAAACACTGGTCCTCGAACAAAATGTGTCGGAACTCACCCACCTTTTCCTCATTTTCCGAGGCGCAGTTCGAATTAGCCTCACCGATGCGGCTGATCAGTCGATATTACAAGATGTCCGAGGCGAGGGAAGCCATTTTGGCGCGTTGTCTATTATTCGTGGTGTCAAGTCTCTGTTTAACGTACAGGCCATTGAGGATACCTTCTGCTATTTGCTTGATAAGGAAATATTTCTTGATCTGCTTAAGAAAAGCCCTTCTTTTGCTGGCCACCTTTGGGAAAAGTTTTCAAGTGACGTAATGGACAGCGCGTACGAGGAGTTACGTAGTCAAAAACTTCAACCGAAAGCTGAACAAGCGCTCAGCCTTTTTACATCACGAGTGAGGGACATTGTGAAACGGCCACTCGAAGTGGTCTCAGCGTCCGACACAATACAAACCGCCGCCTCTCTCATGACGGAAAAGGGCGTTGGATCGATCCTTGTTCGGGACTCCTCGGATGATATCGTGGGAATTATCACAGACAACGACCTTCGGACTAAGGTTGTATCCAGGGGAGTCAGCCCGCAATGCCCTGTTTCGGATGCAATGACATGTCCGGTAAAGTCGATACCTGCGGATACTTTATGTTTTGACGCTTTGATCACGATGATGAACCTTGAGACACATCATCTCGCCATTGTCGATGGAACCACGACAGTGGGCGTCGTGTCGGCTCATGACATCATGGTAGACCAGGGGATTTCTCCCCTATCGCTATACAGGGAAATTGTGGCCCAAACAGAGATAGAAGGCCTTTACCCCCTGTCGGAAGCCACTCCGCTCATAGTTAGGAAACTAATTACCGAGGGCGCCAAGGCCAATGACGTGGCAAAGATGATCACCGCGCTGAACGATCACATTGTTACGAGGGTACTCATATTACTTGAAAAACAACTAGGTCCGCCTCCTTACCCCTATTGCTGGATATTAATGGGAAGTGAAGGAAGGCAGGAACAAACTTTCAAGACCGACCAGGACAACGCCCTCATTTATGAAACCCCCCCTGAAGATTGGGACCACGTTAAATCAGGAAAACTATACTTCCGCCGCTTCGGTAACCTGGCGATACAGCACCTGGAAGCGTGTGGTTATCCCCTTTGCAAAGGGGAAATAATGGCCTCGAACCCAAAATGGCGGAAACCTTATGTCGTTTGGAGGAATTACTTTGACAGATGGATGAGCGCGCCTGAACCTCAGGCCGTTCTCCACGCGACAATTTTCTTTGATTTCCGCGCAGGTCATGGTCATCAGCAACTCGCTGAGAAACTTAGAGACTATATTGTGATTCAAGCTCCAAACCGTGGTTTATTCTTGATGCATCTCGCCCGGGATTGCATGTCCACCAAAATCCCTCTTTCTTTTTTCAGAAATCTCCTGGTTGAGAAAGATGGGGAGCACAAGGACCGATTGGACATCAAGTCAAGAGGGCTGACGCCATTTGTGGATTTCGCAAGGATTATGGCTCTGAGACATGGTCTGAAAGAAACCAATACGCTTTCCAGGTTCAGGATTCTAGGAGAAGCTGGACTGATACCAAGCGAAATATATACTGAAGCGTTGGAAGCTTATGAATTTCAAACACAGATTCGTTTGGTGCATCAACTGCGCTTGCTCGAGTCCGGACTTCAACCTGATAACTACGTTAATCCTGCGGAATTATCGGATTTAGAAAAACAAACCCTAAAGGAAGCTTTTGCGGTAATCGGCCGAATTCAGGGGTACATCAAAAATGAATTTAGAGTTCTCGAATAGTTGGGGACATGAACCTCGGATTGAAACGTTTGTTCAAATCGCTTGGATTCTTGAAACACCCGTCTTTAAGAGAAAACAAGCGGTTCTTTTATGATCTTAATTGGAATAAACCATTAGAAGATTATGATTTTGTTGTCTTTGATACCGAACTGACGGGACTTGAACCTCGTAATGACGAAATTGTGTCAATCGGAGCGGTCCGGGTTCGGAATCTGCGTATAGCGGTTGGGCGGACATTTTTCTGCTACGCTAGACCTAATAAGCCGCTCCCTAAAGACAGCACATTGATCCATCGCATAACACCCGACCAGATTGTAGGAGCCCCGCCTCTCGAAGACATCCTTCCGGACTTTGTGAGTTTCCTGCATGGGGCTGTAATTGTGGGACATTTCGTGTCCATTGACATCAGTTTCCTGAATCGGGCCACCAAGAGCTGCATGGGCGGGATAATTAAGAACCCCTTCGTTGATACCATGAAAATGGCCCAATATTACGAAGATCACAGACGTCGTCGGTACTACGAAGACGCTGCGCAGAAACTGTCTTTCGGTCTGAATGACCTCTCAAAAAAATACGGTTTGCCGCTCTTCGAGAAGCACGACGCTCTCGAAGACGCTATGCAAACCGCATATCTTTTTCTGTTCCTTATGAAAAAATTCAAGAATCTGGGTATTTCAACCCTGAGAGATCTTTTTACAGGGCAGAAAAAAGCCGCGTTCTCTTCGGATCAGGACTCTTATTCAGCATAGCCGATAGTTTTTAGCGCGGAGCCTATTTCATCCAGTGTGACCGGGTCATCAATCGTCGACGGAACAGAATACTCCTCTTTGTCGGCAATCTTACGCATGGTCCCTCTCAGGACTTTTCCGGACCGGGTCTTTGGGAGCCGATTAACCACCACGGCTTTCTTGAACGAAGCAACCGCCCCGATGTCACTTCGAACCATTTGGATCACCTCGTTAACTATGTCATCCTTAGGCTTTGTAACTCCTGCCTTGAGCACAATAAATCCGACTGGAACTTGCCCCTTCAGGTTATCAGCCACACCGACCACGGCGCATTCCGCAACATCGGGATGTCTGGCAAGGACCTCTTCCATGCCTCCGGTGGACAGACGATGACCAGCGACGTTTATAACGTCATCAATGCGTCCCATTACAAAGACATAGCCATCTTCGTCCATGTACCCGCCGTCACCGGTCAGGTAATATCCAGGGAATGGGCTCATGTAAGATTCGACAAATCGTTTGTCATCATTCCAGAGAGTCGGCAGATTTGCCGGCGGCAAAGGTAGTTTTACCGTGATTACACCATTTTGGTTTGGTCCAAGTTCCTGCGCCGTTGTGGGGTCAAGAATCTTGATATTGTATCCTGGCATGGGCATGGTCGCTGAACCGGGTTTGGTTGGGAAAAACTCAAGGCCCCGGAAATTCCCTGCAATGGCCCAAGCTGTCTCTGTTTGCCACCAGTGATCTATAACCGGCTTCTTCAAAAGATCGGTTCCCCAGAAATATGTATCCGGATCAAGTCGCTCGCCCGCCAGGAAAAGGGTTTCGAATTGGGAGAGATCGTATTTCTCAAGAAATAGACCTTTGGGGTCTTCTCTTTTGATAGCTCGAATAGCAGTAGGCGCGGTGAAAAGGGCCTTCACCTTATGTTCCGAGATTACCCTCCAGAATGCGCCCGGATCCGGGGTCCCGACAGGCTTGCCTTCGAAAAGGATAGTGGTCGCGCCGATGAACAGTGGCGCATAAACAATATATGAATGGCCCACTACCCAGCCGACATCTGAAGCGGCCCAGTAAACGTCACCCGGATTGATGTTGTAAATGTGCTTCATGCTCCACATCAGGGCTACAGCATGGCCGCCGTTATCTCGAACGACGCCCTTTGGTTTGCCTGTTGTGCCGGAGGTGTACAAAATGTACAGAGGGTCCGTAGCCTCGACCGTCACACATTCCGCCGGTTTAGCGGCGGCTTCTATCTCTTCCCAGTCAAAATCTCGGCCGGCCTTCATCTCGGCTTTGGCCATGGGTCTCTGATAGATGACGCATTTAGTCGGCTTGTAGGAGGCTATTTCGATAGCTTCATCGAGCAAGGGTTTGTATGGAATTACCTTCTTGACTTCGATGCCACAGGACGCGGTCAAGATAACATCAGGCTTTGCGTCATCAATTCGGACCGCCAATTCTCGAGGCGCAAAACCACCGAAAACCACCGAATGGACAGCGCCGATACGCGCGCATGCGAGCATTGATATGGCCGCTTCCGGAATCATCGGCATGTATACGAGGACGGTGTCTCCCTTTTTTACACCAAGATCTACGAGCATACCCGCTGTTTGTGAAACTCGGTGCTGAAGTTCGCGATAGGTAAGCTTCCGGACGGTATCCGTAACCGGGCTGTCATAAATTATGGCGTCCTGATCCCCCCTACCGCGTTCGACATGGCGATCCACAGCATTGTAACAAGTGTTGAGCTTTCCGCCCTGGAACCAACGATAGAACGGGGGATTGAAACTATCCAGAACCAAGTCCCATTTCTTGTTCCAGTCAATCGCCTCAGCCGCTTTTCCCCAGAATGTCTCCGGACTATCCAAGGATTCCCTGTAAGCTTCCGCATACGTCATAGTTACCCCCAGACGCAACTATAGATTATTACCCTTTCGGGTTTGTCCAAACCTCAGCGTTAATTCTAGTCATCCCCACAAAAGTGAATGGTTTCAAAACCAAGCGCAAATAGAAATCAAAAATGGGATTTCCTAATGCCGAATCAATTGGTGTATATAGACGCTGCCAAGCGCGTCACGTCGTTTTATGATGAGATCTTTATGATTACGTTTTTTGTGCAATTAGCGCAAGTCTTTTTTGGAAGGCGGTTCAGTTGCTTTTTCACCGCGATAAATTGAAGATCAGGCATTAGTCGGCTTCAATTGAAAGATAAAGCCACCAGTAACACATTGAAACTACAGGCTAATTCTATGCAACTGATTTTTTGAGTTGACAGAAGACATAAAGTCACATTAATCTTGTCAAGTCTGACACATCCGTAGTCGGTCTCAACATATAAATAGTGGTTTGACAACTTGGTACACAACGTTTGATACGGACTGGGCGATGCTCGGTGCTCGTATGTTCGAGTAAAGAGTTCTTATCGCGCAGTAATAATAAGGCAATTTCCCTGTTTTAGGCTTTAACCCTTTTTCAACCGCCGTGGCCAGGGAGTCGCTCAAGTGTCTCAACGAGCGTTTGTTGATCATTCCGCTAATCCTCTTACCCATGCATTAGAGCGTGGGCCGCATGATGTCTATCGTCAGCTTCTCGAATTCTTGTCTATTTATGACTTCCGTCAAAACTACTGTCGATTCAATCAGCTTATCGTCGTGTCGAAATTCAGGAGACTTTTCTCAAAGACCCTAGCAGGGGTATTCAGGGGGATACTGTCCAGATTAATATCGAAAATTCATGATGTCACATTTCAATTCCTTCCTTTTTTGTGTGTCCTTAGTTCATCAGTGTCAGTTATTTCAGATATGCGAATTCAGTGTTTTTCTTTGTGGTCAACGCTCTCCAAAGACGCTTTGAAGACAATTTGCTCTTTGACGCCATTCGGAAGAAATTTTCTTGAAAAACTAGGATTGATTCTTCTTGATAGAAATCACTTTTTGGTGTTGGTGAACGGGAGGTCACCGCCGTGACCGATGTGAAGCTTGGGCCCAACAGTAGATTTTGTTTCATTAATTCTTCAGGACACAATTACTTAATTCAATTGGATCTTTATCATTAATAGCGTAGTGGCGTCTCCATTCTGGGGAATGGATTCATCGAGGGATGAAACTGACGCGCGGATGATTGGACGAATGCCTGGCTAAAAGAGAAGCGCAAGGTTTCTCTGCATTTTCATAGAGACAGGAAGGAGAATTGTACCGTGGCTGAACAACAAACAGATTGGGCGGCAATCGCCAAAAACCCAAAGTTCGAGGAAATACACCACCGGAAAGCTGTCTTTCTTTTCGGTTGGTGGATTTTTTCCTGTGTTTACTACTTTCTATTGCCCATAGGCGCAGGATCAGCACAGGGACTGTATTCCGTGAAGATCATAGGCAATATTAACTTCGGCTATCTTTTTGCGCTTTCACAGTTTTTCGTGTCGTGGGCGATCGCTCTTTATTACGCCTGGTGGGCGAATAGCGTTTCAGACCGTTTAACCAGTGAACTCTTAGATGAATTAAAATTACGGTAAGGAGGAGAGGCGCAATGAAGAAATTTTTTGTCATTATGATGGTCGCCCTCACTCTGGGCGTAGTAATAAACGCTGTATTACCGGTCGTAAGCTTCGCCGGCCCCGAAAACCAGATAGCGTCAGCGATTACCGCTCAGGCTCCTGCAAAAGTGGAGAGAGTTGAAGCTAACAGAGCCATTACGATCACAATGTTTCTCATAATTGTCGGTATCACTCTGGGGATAGTGGTTTGGGCCGCAAAACGGACAAAAACAACTGCGGACTTCTACGCGGCCCGTGGAGCGATCACCGGGACCCAAAATGGATGGGCCATCGCGGGCGACTACATGTCCGCCGCGTCATTCCTGGGAATTGCAGGTCTCATCTCACTCTACGGTTATGATGGGTTCATGTACTCCGTCGGTTGGCTTGTGGCGTACGTGACCGTCTTATTGATAGTGGCTGAGCCTTGCCGTAACGCGGGAAAGTTCACAATGGGCGACATTTTGTCCTTCAGGACAAATCCCAAGCCGGTCAGAGCCGCTGCAGCGATTTCTACTGTGGCGGTTTCCACATTTTATCTCACGGCGCAAATGGTCGGCGCCGGAAAACTCATGGAATTGCTGCTCGGTATCCCATTCAGAATTGCAATTTCAGGCGTTGGCTGTTTGATGATTATTTACGTCGTTTTCGGCGGCATGATCGCTACCACCTGGGTTCAGATCATTAAAGCCGGTTTGTTGATGACAGGAGCGGGTGTGCTCTGCATACTGGTAGCGGCCAAAGCCGGTTTTAATCCGGTTCAATTCTTCTCAGACGTAGCAACCAACACTAATATTCAGAGTTGGGTTCAGATCAATCTCCTGAAAGAAGCGATTCCAAAGGCCGGTTTTGACTATGGTCAGCGATTCCTTGAACCGGGCTTACTCTTGAAGGATGTGTGGGATCAAATTTCACTGGGTATGGCGCTCGTACTTGGAACAGCGGGAATGCCTCACATTCTTATGAGATTCTTCACGGTCCCCACGGCGCAGGCTGCTCGAAAATCCGTCATCATCGCTATGTTCATCATTGGAACATTCTACATTTTGACGACTCTTCTGGGGTTCGGAGCCGCCATAAACGTGAGCCCGCAACTGATTTCCCGTGTGGACGCCGGCGGAAACATGGCCAACATGCTGCTCGCCCAGATGCTTGGAAACCAGGTCGCCCCACTTGCCGGGGACTTCTTGCTGGCGTTCCTGTGCGCGGTCGCGTTCGCGACGATTCTCGCTGTTGTTTCCGGTCTGGTCCTTGCGGCCTCTGCCGCCATTTCTCATGATATTTATGTGAACATAGTTAAAGGCGGGCACGCTGATCAGCACGAACAGGTCAGGGCAGCTCGAATCACATCCGTCGCCGTCGGCGCCACAGCTATCATTATAGCGATATTGGCCGAAGGTCAGAACGTAGCGCATCTCGTAGCGCTCGCTTTTGCGGTCGCTTCCTCCGGAAACCTCCCGGTTGTTATCCTTGCGCTTTTCTGGCGTAAGTTTAATACAGCCGGAACAATCGCTGGTCTCATGGTCGGCACCTTTGTCGCCATAGGGCTGGTGCTAGTTTCACCGAACATGCAGTACCCCAAGATAATAGCGGCTGGACAGCAAAAAATCTCTGTGGCCTTGGAGCAGAAACAGGCTGGTGGCGCAACCTTGACTGACAAGGAAAAGGCGGAACTTGCCAAGGCAAAGATGCTTTATGAAAAGAACAAGGACGGCTCGTCCATGATGGGCTTGGATAAGCCTCTATTCCCGCTAAAGAACCCCGGCATAGTCTCAATCCCCGTCGGGTTCCTTGCGGCAGTTTTGTTCTCTTTAATGTTCAGGCGCAAGAAAGAAGAAGACGCGTTCGACGAACTCTATGTGCGTCAGAACACGGGTATTGGTGTGGCAAAGACCATAGCTCACTAGCGCCCAACAATTGAACGACCGGCGGAGACGCCGGCACGACTTTAAACATGGAAAGTTACTGCGGAGTTCCCGTAGCAACTGTTCCTCAAAGAAATAAAAACGAGGGATGTAAGACATTCCCTCGTTTTTTTCGTGTCAGCAGGCTATCTGGAATTTCTATTGAACTATGCAGGCGGTATTGAAATTATCGACATTGAAGGGCGACATCGCCCTCAGAGTTTCTATAATTCGAGGCGTTTCTTCAATGACGAATTCAATTTCATCTTCGGTGTTGTAACGTGAAAGAGAAAATCGTATTGAACCGTGAACCGCTGTAAAAGGAACACCCATTGCTCTCAAAACGTGAGACGGTTCCAGAGACCCTGAAGTGCAGGCTGATCCTGATGAAGCGCAAATGCCCTTGTCGTCGAGTCTCATGAGAATCGCCTCACCTTCCACAAATTCAAAACCAATGTTAAGGGTGTTGGGCAGTCTCGATTCTGGGCGTCCGTTAACCCTGGCCTGAGAGACCTTCTCCAGTAATCCCTGCTGTAGGCGATCCCGCATCTTTTTTACCCGGGTATTTTCTTCATTAAAGTTGTTCATGGCCAAGCGGGCGGCCTCTCCAAGTCCGACTATTCCAGGGACATTCTCTGTCCCCCCTCTCCTGTTGGACTCTTGATGACCACCAATCATGAATGGCGAAAAGCGCGTGCCTTTCTTGATGTACAACGCGCCGATCCCCTTTGGAGCATGCAGTTTATGCCCTGATAACGACAGGAAATTGATATTGGTTTTGCTGAGATTTATCGGGATCTTGCCAACCGCTTGGACCGCGTCCGTATGCATTAGCGCCCCATGGCCCGCAGCTATTTCTGCAATCTCGACCACTGGAAAGATAACACCTGTCTCGTTGTTGGCCCACATTGCCGAAACTATAGCGGTTTTGTCATTTATTGCGCGTTTGACGTCCTCCATATCAATCATGCCCGACTTATCGACTGAAATCCACTTCACTGTATATCCTTTGAAGCGCGCAAGATGCTTGCAAAGGTTCAAGACTGCAGGGTGCTCGACGCGAGTGGTAACTATTTCACGACGTTCAGGTAAGGTGTTGAGCGCGCTCAGAATCGCTGTCGAATCAGACTCCGTGCCACCTGATGTAAATACTATCTCATGAGGAGAGGCGCCCAGCAGTTCAGCCATGTTGGCTCGAGCGTTCGCGATCTCCCGGGCCACACTTCCTCCAAAGAAGTGCATACTAGAAGGGTTTCCATAACGCTCCGTGAAAAAGGGCTTTATGGCCTCAATGACCTCATCCGCGACACGGGTTGTCGCGTTATTATCAAGGTAAATTGTTTTCATAGCGGCGCCTCTTGCACAATAAGGTCCGGATGAACGAGTTCACGGAGTTTATTTTCGATCCCGGCTTTGGTAAGCGCTGAACTGGGACAGGATGAACAAAGCCCGCGTAATGCTATCTTTACAATGTCGCCATCAAGGTCAATGAGTTCAACATCTCCGCCATCTTGCTGCAAACTTGGTTTGATTTCCTTTTCTAAGACTTCTTGAATCCTGCCAATTTTCTGGATGTTGGTCATAGCCTTACGGGGCTTGGAGACCTCGTTTTTCGCAGCTTTGGTCTCGGCCTTGACATCCGCTATGATATCTTCGATCTTTTCATGACACAGACCACAGCCTCCACCGGCTTTGGTATAGTCAGTCACTTCCTGAATGGTGGACAGATTATTTTCGCGGACTGCGCGTCGAATCTGTTCGTCAGACACCCCGAAACATTCGCAGACCAATTCGCCTTCGATTTGTTCACGAGGAGCCTCTTCGCCTTTGTAACAAGCGACCGCAGCATGGAATGCGTCGCGTCCCATGACGGAACAGTGCATTTTTTCTTTAGGAAGGCCCCCGAGGTAGTCCGCTATGTCCTGATTCGTTATTTTGAGGGCTTCCTCGACCGTCTTACCTTTGATCATTTCAGTAAGTGCGCTACTGGATGCTATAGCGCTGCCACAGCCGAATGTTTGAAAGCTTGCGTCCAGAATTTTCTCCGTTTCCGGATCAATTTTCAAGAAAAGCTTCAGAGCGTCGCCACAAGCCAGGGAACCAACCTCCCCCACAGCGTTGGCCCCTTCCAGGGTCCCAACGTTTCTTGGCTGAAAAAAATGGTCTCTAACTTTTTCTGAGTATTCCCACATGCAAATCCCCCTGTTTAATAATTTAGTATTTATAGATCTTATTTTTTATTTTTCTTGTCACATAAGCAACCCAACCCTTTGAATTCAAACTTCTTCGCGACCACGTTCTCCTGCAACTGGATCAGGTTGAGTTTCTGGTCTTTGTCGATACACTGAAAACAAATTATTTTTCCATTCGGGGAATCACAAGAGTTAAATATATCGACTCCAAACGAATCTCGAATTGTTTCGGCAGTCTTCGCATCCGGATGTTTGAGTATTTCAGTTATTTTTGTAGCCGCTTCATCGCAATTTGTGGCCATCTCCAGTAATTGGGCTTTGACGGATGTGCTGAGGATAAAAAGTACAGCGAATATCAATAGCGTCTTCTTCATCAGGTTCCTCCGATTAACTTTGAATTAGGTTAGTATCTTATAAAGATTTACAATTTCATGAGGATGACGATCGATCATTAGCGCTTCTTTTTTTCTTCTTCGGCGCCGCGGTCCCCTAGAGGTGGCCCTGGAGCTTTCTCTGGCCGGGCAAATTCCGGCTTAAGATCGGGCCTGCCAACTGGAGTAGGGCCTTCCCTTTTAATCTGTTTTTTTTCTTTCTTAGGAACTGAACGCAAAACTTTAGGGTTTTTGTGAGGAACCAATTCATGTTTGACATCTAAAGGTTTGGCTTCACTCTTTTTACTGGCGCTCGAAGACAATTTAGGACTCGGTGGGGTTTCGCTCCGGCTTCCAACGAATGGTGTAGATGGCACTGAGCTTGTAGGAAAATCCTGAGATCTTACCGAGCCAGGCAAAGACCATATTAGAACTACGATGGCGACAGATAACAGCCTCGTATTTCGTTCGTACATCAGGGGTTCCTTCATGGGACGCTGCAGACAAGACACGAATTGATTCTAAGCTCCCTGTACGCCGCCAAAAACGACAATTACCAAAGTGTTCTGAGGCGCCATAGAGGAGTAGGTTGAAGTTTGCAAATTCGTGGCCCCGTGTCAAGGCTCATAGAACTTCCCTTGATTGGAATCCTGGGCGCTTGCTTCACAATCAACAAAAGGTTAAGCGTTTGATCACGGTTTGATTAATTTGGGACGAAATGTTGATTAAGCTGGTAGTAAAGGGTTTTCGTGGGATCAGTTCATGTTTTTTCTAATGCTCGCGAAAAAATAGATTCAAAGTCTCGTGCGGTAGATTCCCAGTTCAATCCAGAGTCATCCAATTTCTTTCTTGCCGACCAGCCCATTTTCAAGCGGGTCCCTCTGTTCTTTAACATGATCCTTATGCATTGCCTTAGAGACTCTATGTCACCGGGGTTGTATAAAAGGCCGGTTTTCCCCTCGGTCACCAAATCGGGAATTCCTCCCACCCTGGTTCCTATCACGGGCAATGCGCTGGCCATAGCCTCCTTTATAACGTTGGGACTTCCTTCAGTATAACTCGGTAATACCAGAAAGTCGGCGTCACGCATCAGTTTTGCAACTTCAACGGGAGGCGCTATCCCTCTCCAAAACACCTGATCTTTTTGCAATTTGTCTTGCGCAAGAATCTTTAGCTCGCAAGCGAAGTAGCCATCGCCGACAACAACTAGATGAACATCACCCAGATCGGGGGTAGCTAATGCCTCGATTAAATCCTGCAGGCCTTTCTTCGGTATGAGGCTTCCCACAAAGATCATCACCAATGGAAATCTTTCTGCCGGATTTTTGTTTCCCGGGAAAAACAGCGACGTATCAACACCGAACCTTGGAACGCTCAAACGCGATGTGTCAGCGCCAAGATCTTTCATTATGTCGCTCAATTCATTGCTCACAGCGGTAACATGGCTTGATTGACCAATTACCCACTTCGTGACCAGTTTCCAGATTGGTCTGTCACGCGCCAGATAACCGTCGTCCCCTCGAAAAGAAACCACCAAGGGTTTACCCGAAAACCGGCTTGCAATTGCGCCCACAAAGCCGGCTCCTATCCAGTTTGCATAAATCAAATCGCTGCGCCATACCGCCAAAATTGTTCTTAGAATAAAAACAGCCATCATGGGAACGATCTGAATTCTGGCCAAGACGCTCGTTGCGATATTTTCTGGAATTCCACCGGCCCCTTTGGTCAAACGTTCCAAAGAGTGTGGCAGGAAATAACCAAATCTATGGACAGGGATTCCGTCCAGAGATCGGCATCCATAGTAGGTTCCGTCAGAAGGAGCAAGCACTTCGAGATCGAATCCCCGATCTTGTATAGCTCGAACCAGACTGTGTATAAATGCCCCGGTCCAGTCACTTTCGTTGTTTGGATAAGTGGTTGTGAGGACTAGTATCCTGGTCATTCGGGTATGCGCCAACCGGGATGTTTAGGCGCAACATTTAATCGACATCTAAAATCAATTATTAGGCGCGCCTTTACTAGAAAGTAATCTCGATTATCATTGAATGTATTTGAGATTATTATCATATTGTAATTAAAGTGTTTTCTAGTTTGACAAAGATGAATCTTGTATGTATGGTCGTGTCTATATGGTTTTAACAATTAGGTTTTCTGGATTTTCTCCAGATGTTGAATTGTCCGACTGAGGGTACAGGGGTTAGGGTCGGACATTTTCTTTTTTTTAAACTGAGATGTTTCAGCCCCCAAACTGTATTTAACATTTCATTGATTCGCAGTTTTCTTGTAATATTCAATACTTGCCTGCAGTCCACTTTCAAGATCCCACTCAGCCCTAAATCCAAATTTTTCGTCAGCCAGCGAAACATCCGCCGATGAATGCATCACGTCACCCGGACGGACAGGTTCAAATAACGGCTCTATATTAGCGCCTAGAAGGTTTTTGAGATTCTCAAGTAACTGAAGCAGTTGGACCTGATCCCCTTTTCCAATATTGTAGGACGCGCCACAAACATCCGAAGAAGCTTCCATTGCCAGTAAATTAGCTCTTACAACATCTTTGACAAATGTAAAATCCCGGCTCTGAAGACCAGTCCCATAGATTATGGGCGCCGCCCCTGACAGCAGCCTTGTCACGAATCTTGGTATGACTGCCGCATATTCGGATGTGGGATCCTGTCGCGGGCCGTAAACGTTGAAGTATCTTAAACCGACGGTGTTTAAATCGTATAAATTCTTGAATAGCCGGCTATGATCTTCGTTGATTTTCTTGGTCAAGGCGTATGGGCTCAAAGGAATTCCCTCACGACCCTCTTTTTTAGGAAGCTCTTCACTAGACCCATAAACCGATGACGATGACGCAAAGACTACTCTTTTGACGTTATTTCTATGGGCAGCCCAAAACACATTCAAGGTCCCGTCGGCATTAACATTCTGCGTCGTCAATGGATCGGCCACTGATCTTGGCACGCTGCCAAGGGCAGCTTGGTGGAATATTCCATCCAAGCCGATTGTTGCGGATACGACAGTTTCAAAGTCTCTGATGTCACCCTCCACGACGTGAAAATCGCGGCCGGGAACAAAACGTCCATCTCCCAAGTGTTCCAGATTTTCTTTCTTTCCAGTTGCGAAGTTATCTAGCACCCCTACTTCGTGGCCATCCAGCAATAGTTGTTCGACGAGATGGCTTCCGATAAAACCAGCCCCACCGGTAACCAGGAATTTCTTGTGGGTTGATGACGGCATAAAATCTCCTTAAGGACATTTAATTGAACAATGTTTATCATAATAACCATAAGCCGAACCAGAATCGAAAACTTTTTTCTTCGAACTTTGCAAAGTCTGGTTTTCAGGATCAAATCTCCAATAATATCGTGTAGAGTAGTACAATTGAGTCAGTTCTTTTATGAAACACCTATTGCGTTTGGTACAATTATGTCTTATAAGTAATAATTAGAGGGTACAAAGTTTAATAGACGCGCCAACTTGATTGTCCTTCAGGATGAGGATACCAGAGGGCTGAGATTAAAGACCTTACTCCCATGAAAGGGAAACTTAAATGGGTCATTCTAACCCAAGTGGACTACGCGAAAAACCTTGTTCATTTAGCGTTCAAAGAATTTATCGTGATCTATTTTATCGTGATGGTATTCATCCGTAATTGAGATACGAATATTCGATGTGGTTTCGGGGCCGTGAAACGCGCCTGTTATTTGTAGGTAAGCAAAAATGATGTATGTTAGGTTTGGCGGCCCCATTGTATTATTTTGCGCTCCAACACATTATAATTATTAATGGAAATTAATGCTTGTTTAAATCTGAGTTATCCTTTGAACGTTTGAATGTGGCGCTCGGCGTTATGAGGTGCGCCGAAAAACTACCTTCAGAACTTAGAAAATCATAATGAGAATAGAGGAAAATAATGTCTGACAAAACGGACTGTTCACCAGACGCCACTTGTCAAACCTGCGGGTCTTCCACGGGTTGTGACGCGGCAGCCAAGGCAAAACATCTTGAAGAGCTTATGACGAACAAACTGTCCATGATCAAGCGCCGGTTGGTAGTTATGAGTGGTAAGGGTGGCGTTGGAAAAACAACAGTATCAGTGAATCTTGCGGTAGCTCTGGCGCGATTAGGAAAAAAGGTGGGGCTTTTTGACGCTGATGTTCATGGTCCCAACGTGCCGAAGATGTTGGGTATTGACGGATTGGTTCCCGGTATGGGGCCCAACGGTCTGATTCCCGTCGTGGCTCAAGAGAACTTAAATGTTATTTCAATGGCTTTCATGATTGAAAACCCAGACACCCCAGTTGTATGGCGAGGCCCTATGAAGCATTCGCTTTTTCAGCAGTTTATTTCGGATGTTGATTGGGGTCCTCTCGACTATCTCATAGTTGATCTCCCTCCAGGAACGGGGGATGAGCCGTTGAGTATAGCTCAGCTTCTCGGTAAGCCTCTTTGGGCGATAATTGTTACTACCCCCCAGGATGTTGCGCTTCTGGATTCACGAAAATCTGTCGTGTTTGCTCAAACATTGGAAATGAAAATGTTGGGCATTGTTGAGAACATGAGTGGACTGGCGTGCCCACACTGCGGGGGTTCTATTGATTTGTTCAAAAGAGGTGGAGGAGTCAGGTCGGCAACGGAACTGGGAGTGCCACTCCTTGGGGTGATCCCAATAGATCCGCAAATTGTAATTGCGGGAGACTCGGGCCGTACTGTTGAAAAGGTTTCGCCTCAAGGGCCATCAGCGGTATCTTTCGCTGAATTGGGCGAAAAAGTACAGGCGGCTATTATGAGTTGACGATTTTAATGCGCATGCTCGTTTAAACCGGTCATGTTAAAATTAACAAAAGTCGAATTTAGAGGAGAAAATAGATGCCAAGAGAAACTGTAGCGGTACCATCGATGAACCCTGGCGGCCTAGATGCAGCGCGTTCAGGTCATTTTGGCCATTGTGACGTGTTTACGTTAGTGCATGTTGAAGATGGTTCAATTCAGGAAATTTCCATCGTTGACAACCCACCTCATGAGCAGGGCGGTTGTTTCGCCCCGGTAAGTATTCTGCATCAAAGCGGGGCAAACTCTCTTATCGTCGGCGGCATAGGGATGCGGCCACTTATGGGTTTCAAACAGGTTGGAATAGAAGTTTATTATGGTCCTAATGGAGAAACGGTAGGGTCAGTGATAAGCGAGCTTTTGGAAGGCAAATTGGAGTTGATTGCCCCTAATCAGGTTTGTGGAGGAGGGGGCGCATAAATGCCTCGGAGGTCAAAATGAAAATCGCTGTAACATCTACCGGAAAGACCCTTGAATCCGCGATCGATCCGCGTTTTGGAAGGGCGCCGTATATTCTCATTATCGAAAGCGAAGACGGCGAGCTTTTGGAAGCCATTGACAATGCCGCAAACTCCGGCGCTTTCAGAGGAGCTGGAATACAAGCGGCAAAAGCGGTTGCGGACAGAAAAGTCGGTGTACTGCTGACAGGACACTGCGGTCCAAACGCTTTCTCAGCATTGGAAGCCGCAGGCGTTAAAGTGGGAACGGAGCAGAAGGGAACGGCCCTGGACGCAATAGAACGATTCAAGAAAAATGAAATAGTCTTTGCCGCAAAACCCAACGCTGAGGCGCACTGGTAAGGCAAATTAAGGACGTGGACTCATGATTGTCGCTGTTGCGAGCGGAAAAGGCGGCACTGGGAAGACTACCGTGGCGACTAGTCTTGCTCTGGCATTAGGTAGTCGGTCTCAAATTCTGGATTGTGATGTGGAGGAGCCCAATTGCCACATATTGCTGAAACCGGAGATAACGGACTCTTATCCTGTGAATTTGCCGGTACCGTCCGTAGATAAAGAAAAATGTTCCCTATGCGGTAAATGCGGGGAAGTCTGCCAATTCAGCGCCATCGTGTTGATCGGGCAGACGGTGCTTACGTTCCCTGAACTCTGTCATGGATGTGGGGCTTGCTCTATTTTGTGTCCGGAAAGGGCAATTCAAGAAGTCCCGAGGCGTCTTGGCGTTATTGAAATGGGTTTTGTCAAGGATGTCGAGTTTGTTCAGGGACGCATTAGAATCGGTGAAGCCATGAGCCCCCCTCTTATCAGAGAGGTCAAGACAAGGATCAACAGGGACAAAGTGGCTATTCTTGACGCTCCTCCCGGGGCGTCCTGCCCGGTTATTACGACAGTTAAGAACAGCGATTTCGTGATCATGGTAACCGAGCCAACTCCATTTGGTCTAAATGACCTGGAAATAGCGGTCGAAGCCATAGAGGACCTAGGTATTCCAATGGGTGTTGTTATCAACAGATGCGACATCGGGGATTCCGATTCGAAAGATTATTGCGCTAGAAAAGGACTTCCACTTCTTATGGAAATACCCAATCACAGAAAAATAGCGGAAGGATATGCCAGAGGGGTTCCCTTAGTTGAGTCGATGCCTGAGTATGTGGACAAATTCCGGAACATGTCGGATTACATTCTTAACAACAAACACTGAGCCGTTTAAAGGAGCGGGCGTATAGGCTTATGAAGGAACTAGCTATCATTAGTGGTAAAGGTGGCACAGGCAAGACTTCCCTCGCCGCGTGTTTCGCTTTTCTGGCGGAGAGTCTGGTTCTGGCCGATTGTGACGTCGATGCGGCTGACCTTCACATACTGACGCAGCCCAGGATTATTCATCAGGAACCGTTTGTCGGTGGGAAGAAGGCATTGATAGCCCCTGACAAATGCTCACAGTGCGGTATATGCCTTGAAAATTGCAGGTATGGGGCGATCAAGGAAGTCTTTGAAGTTGATCCGGTCGCATGTGAAGGCTGCGCTCTCTGCCATTATCTCTGCCCGGAATCCGCTATAACCATGGAAGAAACACTCAATGGAACATGGTACATCTCGGAAACGAGGATGGGACCTATGGTTCACGCCAATCTTATTCCCGGTGAAGAAAATTCCGGAAAACTTGTAGCGCTTGTTCGGAACCAGGCTAAGGTCATAGCGGAGGAGCGAAATATCGACATGGTAATTGTAGACGGGGCGCCTGGAGTTGGTTGTCCGGTTATCTCATCTATTACCGGCGTCGATCATGTCGTCATTGTCACAGAACCTACCATGTCTGGACTTCACGACATGAAAAGGGCCGCTGAGCTGGTTAGAGGTTTCGGAACGCCGATCTCCCTGGTAATCAACAAATGGGACATTCATCCTGGCATGGCCATGGAAATCGAAGAGTACGGAAAATCGTCAGACATACCTTTGGCTGGAAAAATTCCTTACGACAGGCTCGTGACTGATTCTATGGTCAGACG
The DNA here is from genome assembly GCA_903952205.1 of uncultured Desulfomonile sp. Taxonomy (GTDB): domain Bacteria; phylum Desulfobacterota; class Desulfomonilia; order Desulfomonilales; family Desulfomonilaceae; genus CAJBEZ01. The sequence goes on from CAJBEZ010000095.1 coordinate 78,805, forward strand.
GAGGGCCGTGGTCGAAGAAGACCCCGGACCGGCAAGCGAAGCGATTGTGGAAGTATGGAAAGTTATAAACCAGCACATTTGCAAATGAAAGAGACGCCGATATGAACATGAATATGCTGGAAGATGACATAAAATCCGCATTGACTGAAGTGGTGGATCCAGAGACACATTTAAGCATAATGCGAATGGGTGTGATAAAAGACCTTAAAGTTGGGGATGAAGGCGAAGTGAGCGTGGTTTTTCGGCCCGCGTCTCCCACATGTCCCATGGCTTATGGACTGGCCAACAGCATTAAAATGAAGATCGCGTCCGTCAAAGGGGTCAAGTCTGTAGTTCTCAAAGTAGAAAACTTTTCAAAAGCCGGACACCTTGAGTCAGTTATTAATTCGTGACATATTAGTTTTAGGAGGTTTTTTGCCATGCCTATAAAAGAATTCAAATGTCTCAATTGTGGCGTTACAAATGAATTGATCGTTGATATCGGTAGAAATTCAGACCCTGAAATTTGCCGGTCTTGTGGTTCGATCCAATTGGAGCCCGTATTGTCTGCGCCTTCCCCTCTTTCAAAGACCCCGGAGAACGCCCATTTCGGTGGTTCCTGTTGCGGGTCCAGTCCCAACAAGCAGGGATGTGTCCCTGGAAGCTGCTGTGGCGGAAAAATTTAGTAACACTATTTCCATGAGAGATGTTTATATGAAATCCGATGACGAAATTTTTGATGACATTGAAGGTATGGTTCTAAGAGACGCTGCAAAACTTTATTCCCCCACAGTCATAGAACACTTTAACAGCCCTCAGAATTTCGGAGCTATTGAAGACGCTCACGCTAATACTTTCATGAGTGGGATCTGTGGGGACACAATAGGGATTTTTGTCACAATGGCCGGAGAAAAAATATCGGAAATTGGCTTTGTAACTAATGGTTGCGGCCCAACGATCGCCTGCGCAAGCGCGTTGACATGTATGGCCAAAGGCAAGAACCCGGATGAGGCCCGTAAAATATCGTCTCAACAATTGATTGAATTTTTGGGCGGACTCCCGATAGAACACACTCATTGCGCTGATCTGGCTGTAAACACACTTCGAGGAACTTTGGCAAAGCTACCATGACAAATGACAAACATGTGAAAGCCTGCGTTTTTGTTGATAAGGATGTTGACGTCTCTTCAGTATTAAAGCTTTTGGATTCTCGCGGCATAAATGCGGAGGTTTTTTCGGAGCCCGATTCTGCGGTATCCCAGCATGAAAAACAGGCTTTTGACCTTCTGATAGCTCAGGACGACACCGCCACTTCCAGGGGATTAAAGCTTATAAATGAGTTCCTGACTATAAACTGGATGACTTCCTCAATTCTGATTTGTGATCTTGACGAGGCTTCAATTCATGAACGTGCGGAGGGCCTTGGAATTTTGGGCCACGTACGTCATTTTGACGAAATGGTCTCTTTGGAATCCCTCCTGGATAGGTTCAAGAAACTCCATCACATCCATGATTAGGCTTGAAGATTTTTGCATTCTTAGGGGCTAATGATTGGATTCTACCAGGAATGTGACATTGCGCCTTTCTTGCATGCCACCACACATGGCGGAGTTGGTGGGTTATCTCCAGAAGGTTTGCAAGGGCCACATTCGTAATTGAGTTTGTTCTTCTTTTCATGAACTACTATGGCTGTCGGATCCTCATTCATCGGATCATTGGGGTCCTCGTCAACCACTTTAAATATCTTACCTGGACAGGCTTCTACGCACGCGCCACAGGCATTGCACTTGTCGGTGTCGATGGTGATAAAATAGTTTCCTGATCCGTCACAGTATCCGTAGTTGGTTAACATCTTAAAATTAAACTGAACCGCCTTGGCTTCTATTTCCTGCCTCTGCCTTTATGACAAAGGGCGTAACCAAACAAGGCCGCTCCTGCGGCTCCAGCCAGTTGTGTGTCCCATGAGGTTTTGAGTGGCTCAAGCCCCATTTTCTTTGTGAGCCTACCGATGACGCCCTTGTTTTTGGCCATTCCGCCGGTGATTGCGAATTCAGGCTCAACCCCTATCCTTTCAAGAAGGGAATAGATACGATCGGCCATGGCTGAGCAATATGCCGCTAAGACTTCATTTGTGCTCAGTCCTTTCCTCAGAAGTCCGGTCGCTTCTGATTTGGCGTACACTACGCAGGTACTCGAGACCGCCAAGGGTTCCGTCTCAATCTGATATGATCTCTCTCCAACTTCTCCAATCGGGACTGAAAGAAGGTCAGAGAATACCTCCATGCCCCTACCCGTCCCCGCTGCGCATTTGTCATTCATGAGGAAGTTTATAACCTTACCCTTTTCGTCACAGCGGATCGCCTTGATGTCCTGCCCACCGACATCAAGGACAGTTCTGACTGTGGAACCATAGAAGAAATTGGCCCCTCTGGCGTGGCACGCAATCTCAGTAACTGTTCTATCGCCCATAGGCACGTTGACTCGGCCATAACCCGTCCCAATGCAGTAATGAACCTTGTCTTCCGTTAATGTAGTCTTTTCGAGAGCAAATTTGAGAGCGTTTCTTGCGCTATTAGGACTATTTGATCCAGTCCTCATATTCCCCCAAGCGTACATCTTGCCGTCCACCATTATTACAGCCTGCGAACTGACAGACCCTACGTCAATTCCAAGAGTTATAAACTCAGCCCCCTCCCAACGTATATCGGGATCAACCCAGTTGGTCTCTGCCCATCGCCAGAATTCCTGCTTTTTCCCCTCGACCATGTGTATATGCTCCGATCTTTTTGTTGTGCCGCCTGAAACCTTCCCGGGTAGCGCTTCCCGAAAGCTGCTTATAGAAACTAACCCGTCTGTTATTTTCTAGCCGCAACGACAGCGGCGCCTACGGCCGAGCCGTATTCCGGGTCCACAGGGATATATATTTTATCAACCCCAAGTTCTCTTTGCAGAGCGGTCGTAAAACCAGGATTGTGGGCCAATCCGCCTAACATAACGATGTCTGGATTTACGCCAACCCGCCTTATCAGAGATACTATTCTACTTGCCATCGCATCGTGGATCGCCCTGCTGATGTCGTTTATCTCGGTTTTCGCGTGAATAAGACCTACAACCTCGGATTCCGCAAAAATTACGCATTGAGCGTTCAAGGGAATAGGGTTGCCCGAAGAAAGAGCTAGGGCTCCCAACTCGGCCAACGGGGTCTCTAGCGCTCGCGCCATTGATTCGATAAACGCTCCGGAGCCTGCGGCGCATTTCTCATTAATGGCAAAGTCTATGACGGCGCCATTTTCATCGAATTTAGCGGCTCGTGCTTCTTCAGCGCCCACGTCGGCTACAGTCCGACTAGTTGGGAAGAAATAGCCGGCTGCAACGGTCATGGCCTTGATTTCATTGACCTGGATAGTGGCTGCCTTGATTGATTTCGCCCCTGACCCGGTCCCTCCGATATGTTCAACCTCTTTGGGCTCTATACCGGCGTTTTTGATCGCCATCTCAAACGAAGCCTTGACCGCCATGGCCTGTTCAAAGCCCGTCATGGCTTGGCCTTTCCCGATTATCTTACCGTCCTTTATAATGACGGTTTTTGTATTTTTAGCCCCACAGTCGATTCCTGCGGTGATCATCCGTTGAACCTCCTCAAATTTGGGAGCGGCGGAAATCGATCCGACATCTCTATTCCTTTCTGTGTTTACATTTTCTTTAGTCCTAAGCGATAGAGAAATATGCCGTTTATATTTCTAGCGAACTTTTCCTCTCCCGTGGCGCCCCATTTGAACAAAGACCATTGCCAACCTTGCAAGATTCTTAACTAAGATTTAATATAGGCGCAAGTTATCGGGGAGGTTTCACAGACTCATGGAAGAAGAAATTCTGGTCAATCCCGAGATAAGCATTGAATACACGACCTTCGAGGAACTTGTAGCAGAAAATTCGGGACATGAATTGGATTATCTCGAGCTGGTTTCACGAGATCCACTATCCATGGACACGGCAACCCTTGCTTTTTCATTGAACCGTTTCATTAGGATGTCTGGTCCTCTCATGGAAAAGCTGCTCCTGACTCTAGACGAAGATGATCCTCCTGGGCTGAAGGAAATATTTGAGAGTAAGGGGTTGGAGTTGGACAAGAATCAGGCCCAAAGACTCCGGAACATTATCTTCTCCTTTAGAGACTCAGACGAGGGAGAAGCCAGTTTCAATCTTGTGAAGGCGTTACAAGTCATGACTATTGCCAGACAGCGCCGTCGAGTGATTCTTAACCTCGGAGAATCATATAAAACCCCCAATGAAGGCTGGATAGACGAAGACTTCGGCGGAGATGAGGGCGCACGCGAGATTGTCGGATCAATAGAGGATCCTCATTGGCACGAACGGGAGGAGTAAGTCTCTTATGCGAATGGAAAACTATTTAACCCCCCTATCCGAACGCGGCCACAAGGTGTTGGACTTAATTGGGATAGATAGGAAACACGCGGCTGAGTTAATGGAGAGTCTTTCTCGAGAAGAGCAGGTTAACCTGGTTTCAAACGAAGCTCTTACTGATCCCCGAAATGCTCAGGAAATAGTGTTTCTACTCGATGATCACGAAGGGAAGGACCTTGTGAAAGAGTTGGGAGACCGTACGCTGTTTCGTCTTATGAAATCCCAGTGTTCCACTCACATCGGAGTCCTCCCACTCGTAGAACCGCAGCGCGTGCAGTCAATTCTGGACCTTGACTCGGAATTATTTTCTTCGAAGGGAGTTACAGACCCTCAAACCGCCTATCACTGGCTAGTAAGTTTCTTAGAGGAGACCGAGGAGAATTTTTCTGAAGTTTTAAAAAGTCTAGACATTAAACTTGTCGCCTCCGCTTTCCAGGATAAACTAGTGCGAACTGGGCTTCAAACTGTAGCGGCTTCTGATGAAGACACAGAGGGAGCTTTTCCCGCTGATTTCTTGGTCAAATTGGACAGGGGAGAGTTAAAACCTGATGATCTTGAACTTACGGATGAAGAAACGCTAGATATTCTCAAGAAGATTTATCTTCTTGACGAAGGCTATTTCGTCGAACTAGTCTCACTCATGATGCGTGAAGAAGACCTGAAAACCCGAACAGCCGAAGAAGCTCTTTCCCGGATTAACGAGCAGGTCGGAGACATGAAGCAAATTGTTCAGGAAGCTGAAGATATGTTTGTGCCTTTAGATGTTTGATGTTGGCGCGGGTTTCTGTAGACAAAATTAAAAGGCGGCTCGATTAGCCGCCTTTCGCTGTTTCTAGTTCTTGGGATTTGCCTTAGGACCACCAACGGAGGGGGCGCTTTCCGCAGGCTTTGCGTCCTCAATTGGCAATAAGATCTGAACATTCATCTTTTTTCTGAGAGAATCAGCAATGTTCTCATATTGTTCTTGTTGTTTCTGATATTTGAGTTGCTCGATTATGTATTCTTTGACCTGATCGAATGAGGCCTCTTCAGCAGGCTTGCTGTCTTCGAGGAAAAGAATATGATATCCAAACTTGCTTTTCACCGGGCCTTCTACTTGACCTTTCTTCATTTTGAAGGCTACTTCCTCGATTTCCGGGACCAGGTTTCCTTTGGGCATCCAATCCAGGTCTCCCCCTTTTGCTTTGCTTGGACAAATTGAGATTTGTGTCGCAATCTCAGCAAATTTCTCACCCTTTTTGAGCCTCGCCAAGACATCCTTGGCCTCTTTTTCGTTTTCTACGAGAATGTGATGAAGTTTGATATTCTCCGGTGTGGAGAATTCTGCTTTATTCTGTTCGAAATATTTCTTGCCGTCCGCTTCCGAAGGAGCGGGTGAGTCCTTTGTCATTTTGTCCAGCAACAAACGCGCAAGAAGATCATTGCGTGTAAAAGCCAGGAGTTTTTCGGCGTCTGGAGTCTTGTCCAAACCCTGTTTTTCAGCTTCCGCTGCGAGAGCGTAAATGTTGACGATATAATCCAGTGTCTGTTTTCTCCCTTCAGGAGTCTGATAATAATAGCGGAATTTCTCAGGAACAGCGTTTGCCATCTGCTTCAGATCTCCTTCCGTAACTGTTCTGGACCCAATTTTTGCCAAAACCTGATCGTCTGGTATTGTCTGTTGAGCCCAAGCCACAGAGAAGCTAAACAATGCGCAAGCGGCAATAGTTAAAATGAAATTTGATTTCTTGTTTAAAATTAACATGTTTTACTCCATTTCTTTATTATTATGATATTTATTACATTAAATATTTGTCTTATTTGATTATTATCTGCCATGACGCGTTATAACACAGGCATGACTGACAGTCAAACCTCTTTGATTCAAGGCGCCACCATGCCTTACTGTTGCTGGAATTCATGGGAAAATAACTTCATATAAGGACAAGACAAATGGTCAGTCATACAGGTTTCGCCTGTTTGCGACAACGCGCATCTTGAAGATCGAGGAGCCGACATGGATCGACAAAATCCAATATCCCACACAACAGACGGCTTCATTGCTCAAAGTTATTCATAAAAAATTAGGCCAACGTCTTGTAATTAGGGGCGAGAATATTTAATATATTAGGGATTAGTTATATGAGGGTGTCGCCGAAACGGGAAGGAAACCCAGGCCCCGATGCGACATGTCTTCAGATATTACTCGAAGGTTCCATTGATTTTGAAAACTAGAAATAAAGGCGTTACGCTTCTTTGTATATCAACCTTGTGGGCCGCAACGCTTGGACTGGTTTCCTGCAGCGGGCCAAAGGGTGGATTTGAATCGACCGCAGCTCCACCTCCGCCAACAGAAATGAGATTTGAGACCGTCGACCAAGGTCTTCTGGTAAGTTGGCCTGCGGTTTCCGGGGCGTCTAAATACACGTTGTTCTGGGGGCCGGAAAAACATGAGTATAGAAAGATAGTTGAAACTTCTTCCCCGGCTGTCATAATAAGGGGGTTACGTGAAGGTGAGTTGAATTATTTTGCCGTAACCTCCTTGACTCCTCATGTGGAAAGCGCTTTCTCAGAAGAGACTCCGTTTGTTTTTGACACAGACCAGCGAAACGCTTCCAATCATTTGGAAAGGGCGCTCCAATTAGAAACCAAGGGTAATTTCGTTGAGGCTCTAGTTCACATCACTACAGCGATTAAACTGGACTCAGACAATCCAGAATTTTATCGTAAGAGAGCCGGTATCAAGGAACGTCTGGGCATGAACAACGAAGCTGAGAAAGATCTTGCGACCGCGGCAAAACTACCCGCCAAGGCTAGATATCTCTCCAAAAACAGACGGGAGAACTTCGTGTCTACGGTTCGTGACCAATTTTAAACGCTTGAATCTAATTTCCTCTGAGTCTTGCTAAAATCTGAATGGAATCTCATGCAATTAATAGGGTTGGCGACTTAATTGTGACCGTGTAGAATGGTTGTCCAGACACGAACGTCCAGACTAACGCGGAGTGGGGCTCTGAATATTGCAAACATGGTTGTTTGTTTCAACTTTCATAATACTAGTTGCGATGGTTCTGGAAATATCCCGATTGATTCCGCAACTGCTAAGAGGTTTGAAGTTTGAATCTCAATTCGTCCTCCCCGACATAGATCTATCTGTAGTTGAAACGTGCTCGGTTAGTGTTATTGTTCCGGCCAAAGATGAAGCGCCCAATATTATCAAAGCGGTCGAATCGATCTTAGCCTCATCTTATAAGAATCTTGAAGTCATCCTGGTCAATGATCGCAGTACCGACGACACTTGGGAATTGATGCGACGCCTTTCAGAGAAAGACAACCGCATTAAGATTGTCGATGTAAAGAATGTGCCCGACAATTGGACCGGCAAAACCCATGCTATGTTTGTCGGCACAGGAGTTGCGTCTGGAGATATTTTTCTGTTCACTGACGCCGACGCTGTTTTCTCCGAAGACTTGATAGCCAGAGCAGTTAAATATTTCTCTCTCGAAAAACTTGACCTGTTAAGCCTGATTCCAGGTTTCCAGGAATGGGGTTTCCTTGAAAAGGGAATCTATCCCCACATGGCTCTGGTTATTTCATATTTCTTCCCTCTGAATTCAATCAATGATCCAAATTCGGAAGCGGCTGTAGCTTCAGGATGTTTTATTATGATATCGGCTAAAACATATCGTGAACTAGGAACATGGAGCAAACTGAAAAGTCAATTAACGGAAGATATTGCAATAGCAAGAATGGCTAAAAGTGTCGGTAAAAAGATCTGTGTGGGCCGATCGGACATGGTTCGCACTAAAGCCTTTTCCAATGTCTTTGATCTGGCTCGATTCTGGAGAAGGACTTTCTATGGCGCTCTCGACAACAACTTGATCAAAATCATGAGGCTGTGGCTAAATTACACACCTCTGTTGATTCCATTCGGTCTGACAATTTACCTTGTGTTCAGGATGTTAATGGATGAAGATTGCGGTTCCAGGGAATTAATAATTTTTTTTATGAGTGTGGCAACCATCGCTGCAATAGAAATTCCGCTAGGTATTTTTCTGAGAAATTATCATGGCAAATGGGCTTACACTTTTCTGGCTCCTGTGGGCATTCTCACCGGTTCCTGGATAGCAACCTGGTTATTTTTTACAAAAGTTTTTAACGTTGGGATAGAGTGGAGAGGGTCAATTTATAAACAGGACATCTGGAGAAAAACTTGACCCTGCAAACTCTTTGTTGGTATCATTTCCCGCTATTCGGATCAGTCCCTTAATAAAGGAGACACGCCTCATGTGGAAAGACAGATTGCAATTACAAAAAGTATCATTGTTTGTTGCGGCATTGTTGATTCTTACTGTTCCCGGTTTGACATTTGGAGCGGACTTCAAAACATTCACCAGCGACGAGTATGGCTTTTCCATGAAATTCCCGCCGACATGGATAAAAATCGATAAACCCCAGGGGAATTACTACGTGGTGTTTCAGGATCCGGACCTGACTGAAAACTTCAGGGCAAAAATTCATGTTGCCGCTCATAAGCCGGTCAAAGACCAGCTCAATGTTTTCCTTCAGGAATTACGAAACGGAATAACGGATCTTCAAAAAGGGACAGGAACCGCCAAGGAAAAACAGGAAGTCCGTATTCTTGATGAAGGGGAATTCAAAAGTGAAGTTCCGGGAGCTTACTATTTCTTCATTCAGGCTTTTGAAAATACCCCAAAGACATGGATGGACATAATCATAGTATTTTTCAAATTTGATCAGACCCTTGTAAGAGTATCCTGCCTGGCCCCATCAAAGAGCATGGAAAAGTTTCACCAGATCTTCAACGAAGTTTTACTTTCGGTGCGTTTTAACCAAACCTCCCCGGTGACGGAACAGAATGCAGACAAAAATGTAACCACTGGATCTACGGGTCAGACTCCCGCGGCCCCCACTTTGCCGACATCACCGCAATCGGTTGCTCCAGGGACTCAGCAACCACAACAAATTCAACCATCCGAGATAAGACAGGATTCTCCCTCCGCAACTCCATCAACCACAGTTCCCGGAGCGCCCCCTGCTCCAGCCCAAAGACCTGGGCCTCGAGGGCCGGCTCGTGGGTCAGACAGACCAGCTACGGGGATAGTTAACTAATACTGAAATTGTGCCCCAATGAACCCTTCGTGTAAGGTTTTTTTATGCGATTGAACAGATTCGTAAAAATTTTTGGAAAACATGAAGGGTTCAAGAAACTTCAAAGAAGCCTTTCTGGAACTCGACCTCCAGTCGTAGACATCGATGCGGTAAGGGGTCGGGCGCTAAAACTGGCCCAGAAGTATGAGCCTAAGGGCGATCATTATGAACTCCAGAAGGCGCTTACTGAGTTCTCGGTTTCTTTCGATGAAAACGATTTCCATAATACTGCAGCGATGCTTAAGTTCCTTACGGGTCACCTGTTCAACAATATTTCTCTACCACCGCCCGCGCATGTTATTGAAAAGATCCGTAATTTCCAGGGTCCCCTCTTCTTCTTTGTTAATCATTCCTCTTACTTTGACTATGCGTTGGCATCCGATTTGATCGACAGATTGGGATTGCCGATTCCAATCACCCATGTTTCGGGAGATGTGACGCAAGGCTGGGTTTCAAAATGGCTTAAAGCGTTTAGGACTCTTGAAGCGCCTAAGACATTTTCTCCAGTTCAACACCGTTCTTACGCATGGTTTTGCGCAGCTCTGGCCGAACGGGGAGAGGTCCAGGCTCTTTACGCCAGGACCAGCCGCTATACTGTTCGTTCTAGAGATGGTGTATTGAGAGAACCGTATGTTCCTCACGGTCTTCTCGCCGGCATCAAGGCCACAGGAAAAGCCTTGGTGATACCGGTTTCCATATCTTACTCCATCATACCGGAGGACAGCTATCTCACATCACCTTGGTTCTTCCCGGTTCTTTCCATGTTCCCCAAGAGAAGATCCATGCTTTTCCCTTTTGTGTTGGGCATTGCCGCTCCGGAAAAAGCCATAAACCGAATTGAAGGAATTTTTGGAGACGTCGTGGCAACTGTTGGGGAGCCTTTTGAACTCAACGATGATAATTCACTGACGCTCCAGCGAATATCCCATCGAGCGATTGAAGAAATTGCCCGTAATAAAGTCATTCATCCTTCACAGTTGGTGGCCAAATCGATGCAGGGCGTGGAGCGAATCGATAGAAGGGCGTTACGGGAGAAAGTCCTTGATGAAATCGAGAATACGACTGCTTTCTTCAAATCCCGTTACAGAAAGTCGCCTCCCTTTCATCCTCTAATTACATCTGACCTGGACAGGGCTTTGCGCACAGGCCTAAAAGACTTGTCCGGCCGTCGGGCGATTTCATGGTCCGTGTGGACACGCAATTATTATCCAAGAAACCAATCAATATTGAACTTTTACGCGTACCACGCTGATCGGCGTATCTATCCTCTTAGAGGTCGCAACACTATGACTGTGGTCAACGCCGGCGCTTGGGGTTACACTTTAGCGTTACACATAGGAGGAAATCTTCTAAGAAAGCCGGATCTTTCGGAACACGCTCTTATATTGTACGATTCCCGCGAGGCAATCCTCGAGAAGCTTACGGTTGAAGGGAAACATCCGTGGATTTTCAAGGATCTTACGATTCCTCGATCGGTAAGACCTGAATCAGATCTCATCGCAGCGATAGGCGACACCTCTCTCATCCTACTGGTGACCCCCAGCAAGTATTTCTACTCCACTATTACCAAGGTCATCGAGATGGCCCCTGAGGGCAGTGACCTTGTGATCGCCACCAAGGGATTTATACCCGAAACTGGATTGCTTCCATGCCAAACCATACGCGAAGAACTGGAGCGTTTAGGAAAAAGGATGCGTATTTCTACACTCTCAGGCGCAAATTTGGCTCATGAAATTGCCTACGGTGGAGCAGGGGTTACACAGATAGCTTGTGATCATTACGAAACTTTTGACCGGTTGAGGCCACTTGTAGAAACCCCCCTCTTTCGCGTTGTCTATTCAGGCGATGTTACTGGAACCAGCCTGGCTTCGGCCATGAAGAATGTTTACGCTATAGGATATGGTATCCTCGAAGGATCCAAGATGGCTCCGGAGAATTTTCTCGCCACTTACGCAACACTGGTAACGGCTGAAATCAGGGATTTTGGTTCACTTCTGGGAGCGCAACCCGAGACTTTTGACGCTGAGAGCCAGGTTTGGATGGCTGATCTGCTTGCAACCTGCAGGGGAGGACGCTCTGCGAGTTTCGGTCGCGATCTGGCGCAAATGGAGGAGAAGCACGGCAAAGGCAGGTCAGCCAGGACATTGCTGGAGCAGTACAGAAAGAAAATGATTGCTGTTGAAGGCTTTGAAGCGTCTCGTTTTGCTAACAGAATCGCCGCACAAAGAGGTTTCCATCCAGTAATTCTAGGAGAAATTTACGCGATTCTCCACGGAGGGAAAGCTATAGACATTCCGGATTTCATGGAAAAATCATTGGACGCCCTCCGAAAAAGGGAAGCTTCTCCTATAAGCAACGCTTTACGAACAAGGACTACACGCCATTGAACGCCCCCGCCGACTAGGAGCTATCGGGTATTGACTCCTACCCGGCAATTATTTTGATCAAGTACTTCCAAAATAAGAGTAAATTTCCTGACAATCGGTTTTAACAAATTGGTGATCTTATGGCTTCAACTGTTTTGATAAAAGATTTAAGCGACGGAGAGCAAATTCTCCGATTTTTTGAGTTGCGAACCAAGACCTTGAGGAAAACTAGAGGAGGCCAAATCTATCTGGATTTGAAACTAGGAGACTCAAGTGGTGAAATTTCAGCAAAATTGTGGCCGGAAGCTCTTCAGAAGTGGGGCGAAGGTTTTGATCTTGGGGACATTGTTAAAGTCGAGGGCCGAGTCGAGATATTCCGAGATCGAATCCAACTTGTTGTAGACAAGATCAGGAAGGCTGAAGAATCAGAGGTTTCAGATATCTCTACGATCATCAGAACTACAGAATGTAACGTAGATGAAGTCTTCGACCAGATGGTCCAGTTGGCCGAAACTATTAAACCTGCGGAACTGTCTAATTTTGTATTGGAAATTTTGGAGAGGGTGTGTGATCAATTCAAGTCGGCCCCAGCGGCAAAAATTATTCACCATGCTTATAGAGGTGGTCTGATAGAACACACGTGGTCGGTAGTCCTCAAAGTGTTGGCCATCCTGGAAACGGAACCCAAGATTGATCGCTCCATAGCTATATCTGGAGCAATATTGCATGACATTGGAAAACTTCAGGAAATATCCGAGGGGACCAGGAGCGGAACTATAGAGGGAAGATTAATTGGCCATGTCATACTTGGAGCCACTTTTCTCAAGAACGTCGCTCTCGAACTGGGATTGGAAAACGAACCATGGCTAGTCGAATTGGAGCACATTCTCCTTTCCCATCATGGGGAGCCTGAATTTGGAGCCCCGGTTCGTCCGTTTACAAGGGAAGCGATATTGGTGCATTTCGTGGATAACCTTGATTCAAGGCTAAAAATAATGGATGAGGCATTGGAATCAGTAGATTCTGATGGATTTTCACAATATAATAAATGGCTTGAAGGAAGAGCATACAGCGGTGCGCACCTGAAGCCTTTGGAGGACGAAAATGTTTGAACTTCAACAGAAGATGGCGGAAATAAGACAGCGACAATCCAACCTCAGAGGTTATCTTTGACCTGGATGGTAAGATTTCGCGATTAAACGAGATTGAAAAAACACAATCAGATGAAGCCTTCTGGACTACCCCGGGAACTGCTAAAGACGTCCTGAAGGAACAAAAAATCATAAATAGAATTTTGCAAAATTTCCAGGGACTGGACAGAAATATAGATGATACGGAAGCTCTCCTGGAGCTGGCTTTGGAAGAAGAAGACAACTCTGTCCTGGATGAAGTCCAGCAAAACATCTCCATGCTCGAAAACCAGATAAGGGAAATGGAGGTCCAAAGGCTATTTGCCCAACCCGAAGATTCCGGGTCAGCCATTGTTGAAATCCATGCCGGAGCAGGAGGAACAGAAGCTCAGGACTGGACCGAGATGCTCCTCCGGATGTATCTCCGATGGAGTGAGATAGAGGGTTACAAAGCTGATATTCTGGACTCGCTTCCGGGAGAAGAAGCTGGTCTAAAGTCAGTAACATTCACAGTTGAAGGTGAATACGCATACGGCCGATTAAGAGCGGAAATGGGGATACACAGACTGGTAAGAATTTCGCCATTTGACGCGAATTCGAGACGTCATACATCCTTTGCCGCCCTGTTTGTATATCCAAGCGCAGATGACGATGTGGAGATTGAGATTAATGAAGCGGACCTGAAGGTTGATACCTACAGAGCGTCCGGCGCAGGAGGTCAGCATGTAAACAAGACCGACTCGGCTGTACGGATCACCCATCTACCTAGCGGCATTGTGGCGCAATGCCAGAATGAAAGGTCACAACACAAGAACCGGGCAATGGCCTTGAAGATACTTAGATCTCGTCTTTATGACCTTGAACTAGAAAAGAAAAGAGCCGAAAAGGATACTTTGCACAAAAGCAAGAAAGATATAGCGTGGGGTTCACAAATAAGATCCTATGTGCTTCAACCCTACCAAATGGTAAAAGATCACCGGACAAACTGCGAGATAGGGAATGTTCAGGGAGTGCTTGATGGTGACATAAACCGCCTGATCGACGAGTATCTACTATTTGAGGCTAAAGAGGGAAGTGCCTGAAATAGTAATTAAGGCCGTGGGGTCCACATCTTTCTTTGAAACGATGTGGACACGTTTTTCGTTAGTATCCCTGCAACCGCCATTAGAACTGCAAAAGACACTTAGGTAGGTTTTGAGGCTCAGTGGATCTTTAAACCAAACATAGGTTCATCCCTGTCCTGAAAACTCCTTTCTCGTCAGCATGAAGTACCATTCAAAAAGTATTAACAATGTTAGAGGCCCAATCAAATCAACGCCCCCGGCCCATAGATTATTGGACGAATAGTTGCCTAACGCCACCTCCTCCCATATATGTTGCCCGGCTGAGAGCAAGCACATGACAGTAGGGGCAATGCTGACGCCCAACCAATAGAGAGGATTTCTTATTACGATAGAGAAAAACCCCGCAATTGCCCATCCCAGTTCACCAGCGCCCAATTCAAACTGAAACTGCCTGTGCGGTACCCACCCGATACTCCTTGCGGTTTGTTCGAAGTTGAGACAGTGCCCTAAAAACCCCGACTAGACCACTTATTCCGATGGCGAATACCATCTGGTAGAGGAGAAAAAGTTTTAATCTATCGGCCAGGGAGCGAGGCTTTCGGATCAACACGTGGATGACTGCAAAAAGAAGCCCCAAACTCCAGTTGAACAAGAATAACATGTTTACACATCTACTCCAGATCCTGTATCAATAGTCCTATTGACAGTTTATCAGAAAGTCGGACTGACTGCCCAAAAAACTGATAGAGACTTCATCCAGGTCAATCATTTATAATGAAACGATCACACATATAGCAGGTGACGCATCGAAACATTGCCCCTTTTTAATTCCAATTAACTCATTAAGGAAACTACGATGGAAAAAATATGGCTCAAATCTTATACGCCTGGAGTTCCTGCGACTATAGATTTCGCGGACATTCCCTTACACTTGGCCCTTACTCAAACAGCCGCCAGGATTCCTAAAAATCCTGCCCTCGTTTTTCAGGGGAAAACCATTAGTTATCAAGAACTGGACGTAATGGTTTCGAAATTCGCGTCAGGGCTTAAAAGCCTTGGAGTCGGACCTGGAGACAGGGTTGCCCTACTTTTACCAAATCTCGTCCAGACGGTGGTCGGTATGTACGGCGCTTTCCGGCTCGGCGCCATCGCTGTGCCGAATAATCCTCTCTACACGGACCGGGAGCTGGAGTACCAGTTGCGAGATTCTGGATGCGGATGGATCATTTGTCTGGACACCCTAGTGCCCCGGATGATGAAATTGCGGCCAAAAACTGAAATTAAAAGTATCATCTCATGCCATATTCGTGATTATCTCCCGTTTCCACTGAAACAGCTCTTCCCGCTCTTGAAAAGGAAGCTCCACTTAGATACTCCAAGACAGGAAGATATTTACGAATTCACGACACTTATTAACAGCCAACAGGCGGTAAAGGCTAATTATCCGTCCAGTATGGAAGAAACGGCCGTACTAATTTATACGGGTGGTACAACCGGAGTCTCGAAAGGGGTGGAACTAACCCACAGAAACCTGTCATCAAACTGCCAACAGGCGCGGGCATGGTGTATGGATTTCGCTGACGACAAAGAAATTGCTCTCGGATGCCTCCCGTTCTTTCACTCTTACGGCCTCACAGCGGCCATGAACATGTCTATTTTTTACGGATGGCTCAATGTTCTTATTCCCAAGCCTGAAGCTCTTGCCATTCTCAAGGCCGTACAGAAATATAAGGTGACCTTCATTCCTGGAGTTCCGACTCTATTCAATGCGATGATCAACCATCCTGCAATCAAGAAGTATAGTTTAAATTCGGTGAAGGCATGCCTGTCCGCAGCGGCCCCATTGCCACTGGAGACGATCAGGGGGTTTGAGGCGGTGACCGGAATCCTTATTTCTGAAGCCTACGGCCTTACTGAGACCGCTCCATGCACGCACGCCATTCCATTAGGGGGAAAGGTAAAACCCGGATGCATAGGGCTGCCAATCCCCAGCACCGACGCAAAACTGGTCGACATAGATAATCCCGACCGAGAAATTTTCACATTTGGCGAACCCGGTGAGCTTTGTGTCAAAGGTCCTCAAGTTATGAAAGGATACCACAACCGGCCGGAGGAAACCGCTGCGGCGTTCAAAGATGGATGGTTTCTTACCGGCGACATCGCCACGGTAGACGAGGAAGGGTATTTCACAATTGTGGATCGCAAAAAAGACATGATCATATCCGGTGGTTTTAACATTTACCCTCGGGATGTAGACGAAGTTCTCTTCGCTCACCCAAAAATCCTCGAAGCATGCGTAATAGGTGTCCCTGACCGCCACTTCGGAGAGAGTGTCAAAGCTTATGTTGTTCTTAAACCAGACCAATCTGTTACAGAGCAAGAGATCATCGACTACTGCAGAGAGCGGATGGCAAATTACAAAGCGCCCAAGAGCGTCGAGTTCATTGACAGCCTCCCCAAGAGCGCAATCGGAAAAATCCTCCGCAAAGGTTTAGTAGAAATGGACAGAAAAAAGGCTCATTTATAGTATTCACGCCTAGTTTTAGAAATATTAGAGTCATTTAACCTTTTATTCATTGTGTCTTTTCTGTCCTCTTTAGCACTTCCGTTTTCAATAAAATTGTTAATTTGTTCAGTAATATTGATAATTGATGGTCTGCTTAATCCGTTATCAGTAGCTTGTTTTTTAATAAAATTGTTTTGTTGGTACACCTTCTGCTTTAAAGCCAGTTCAACGTAATTAAGTTCACTGAGGTCCTTAACGTTCAATGGCTTAACCTTGGATTTAGGTTTATTCCCTTTAGAACTGGGAGGTGTTGGTTGACTAGATTGTGTAGGAGGTGTTCCAGGCACAAATTCAGTGTCGTCGTCATTAATTTTTTTCATAAAATACTCCTAATTCATTTATTATTATGGATATTGTTCCGACCATGGCGCCGGGTTGTTGGTTAAAAAAGGAATTACCAATAAAATAGCTTTTAACATTAATTTAATCATTAAAGTATCTTAAAGTATCCTTTTGTACCATATTTATTTACGAGAGAGCCGGCGTTGAATCTCGAATTAAATGGACTGTAAATGAGATTGTGAAATAGTGAATTGGCCTAGACCTTTGACGAAAGGTTCAAGAGCACGACCCCAGTTATAATCGTCAATATCGCTATGACCTTAAGTAGTGATAAGGACTCATGAAACCAGACCATTCCAATGACGGCAATTATTGCAGTGCCTAGCGCCATCCAGACTGCATAGGCGACGCTCACGTCAATAGTTTTTAGCGCGAATGTGGATGCGGTAAAGGAGAATGCATAAAATACAAACACGAGGATTGATGGCCAGAGTTGGCTGAAACCCTGAGATAACTTCATACAAATGGTTCCAGAGACTTCCATGGCAATTGCAAAAAAAAGGAGTAACCAAGCGCTCATAGCTAAAAACTCCCCTCCTAAGATGTATTGTGATCATGTTCACCATTTCACATATTCGCTGTTGGGCCAATTTATCACTTTTTAACTCAATGTTCATTTTCTTTTCGGGCAGGAGTTGTTTGATCCAGTCCTTGATTCGATCCCGGGACTTTTCGAAGTGGATTAAGGAAGGCGTTGGGGAGTGCGTAGAACTGTCGGTTTACCGAAAGGAAAGGCAAAATCACCGGTTCAAATCTTGATTGATAGAAATTCAGACAGATTGCCTTCGAGAAGACCCTGAAGATAATCCTCAGGGAGCTGAAGCGTTTCCAACCGCCGGATTTCTGTGTCCCAAGAGTAGGGAATATTCGGAAAATCCGTTCCGAATATGACTCGATCGGCCCGGAGGTCTGATAATTTTGAAGGCGCAAAATTTGGCACATAGTCTACAAGCGCCATTGCAGTGTCAACCCACAGGTTGTCGTAACGTTCCAATAATCGTCGATACTGATCAAATTCGTCTGCTCCGAGGTGTGGCACACAAATTCTTAGGCTGGGGTATTTTCTTAAAATGAACTCCACCTTTTCGGCTTTGCATGTCTCATAAGGATCGCGCTTGTAAGGGTAGTTCGGGTTCTTTGGCTCCCTGCCCACGTGGATGATCATAGGTTTGTTGTGATCCGCGCATGATTCGAATATCTCATGCATTACAGCGTCGTCCATTGCGAAATATTGTACATGGGCATGGAGCTTTATGCCATTAAGCCCCATTTCGAAGGCTTCCTTCAAAATATTTACTGCGTCTTTCTCGCCTGGGAAGACGGTAGCTGTACCGATGATCTGGGGATATTCCTGACACAGTTCAGCCATATAAGCGTTTAATTCACGTGCCATTCCTGGTTTATGAGCGTAATGCAGTCCTAGAATACGATTTAGTCCCATGGAGGTAAGGAATTCAATTATTTGAGGAGAGGTTAATTTATATCGGATGGGCCACGCGAATTGATCGAACCACCGCCAAATAGCCTTAAACACTCTATCAGGAAAAAGATGCACATGTGCGTCCGTGACCGTTGAAAAACACTCCGGTAATCGTTTGCCTTCTAAATCATCTAATGAGGTACAACTCCTCATATAAAACCTCCAGTTTTTAAGGCGAAAAGATGTCCAATCCCGAAAGTCTCTTTGACGGTCAACGCATGAGGAATCTTCCAGATGATTGCAAATAGGAGACGCCGGGTTGAAGCGCAAAACGGTGGCCGTACCTTTGCCATGAGTATCATTCCCTGGCTCCGTGAGCTTTCAGGAAGTTCACGACTCTTGTGTCACCATATTTTGAAGCCAACATTAGCGCTGTATAGTTCCTATCGCCGCCCCTGCCATTGACGTCCGCTCCTTCATTCAGAAAGCGTTTGACTCTTTCCCAACGGCGGTCATCGGCAGCTTTTATCAAATCCTGATTTATATCCGCCGCCTTAACGATATTTGCGCCAGCAAGGATAAATTAAGAATCCAATAACTACGACTTTCAGGTTGATTTTGGTTATATTGATCCAATTAGGCATTACTGATTTCCTCCCCTAAATTGGTGTTAGCCGCCAACGTTCTGGAATGTTTTCATATAATATGCCCAACGTCAATTACATTTGCTCATCTTTGCGCATCTCAGTCTGATCTGTGAATCCTAAGGTAAAATTATGCGTTGAATTAATCACTGTCCTTTTTAAAAGGCCATTAGAACTAATTGTGCGCCTACAGATTTGGCTCAATACTTAAAAGATGCGTAAAAATTATCCGAGTGTTCAAATTTTCGGCACAAGCCGCCCGTTTTTAATACATAGCAAAGCATAGCAATTGCAGCATGTTGTAAAATAGTAGCATTTTATGTCCAAATTTTTGTACAACGACCTTGATTTAGACCCACTCATCAGACATAACATCTATGGAGAAAGGTTTTATAACCATTTAATATGAATGATGATATGTAATATGTTTATTTTAAACTAAACTTTGGCCCAGCAGTTGCAATACAATATTGGTAAGAAAATAATCTTCCCATCCTACGCCAACTGCAGTTTCAGTTGGTTTTTTTTTGGTCAATAACAGAACCAGGGAGTAGAGCCACAGGCCACAGCCCCATGCTCTCTTTTCTTCGCCTAACTTGCTTCTTCATTCTCCTCAAAGTGTGTGGGAGTGCGATACGCCTTGAAGGTTCAAGACATGGGCGCAGACATCATAACGGTTGTTGGATATGAGAATGGGGGCGCTACAGGAAAGCTGGATATAGGATCATTGGTGCTGGTTCCCAAGGTCGTTGAAAGCGTCAACGCGCCTGTTATCGGAGGCGGTGGCGTATGTGAGGGGAAGAGCTTTTTGGCAATGCTCGCTTTAGGCGCCGAAGGAGTCATCATGGGTACTCGTCATTCTTACTACCAAAGAGGCGCCGATTCATGAAAAACTCAAACAGGCCCTTCTTGAGGCCAAGGAGTTGGATACCATTCTGGTGATGAGGTCTGTGGGATCGACTCACCGTGTCTGGAAAAATGGCGCTGCAAGAAAATGCTGTGAGATGGAAGAGCAAAATTCTACATTGCAGGAACTCATGAAAATCGTCGGAGGGGAAAAGGCCAGAAAAATGTACACAGATGGGAATGTGGACAGTGGAGTCATTTCATGTGGCCAATGCGTGGGACGTTGCAATGACATACTTACAATGAAGGAATTATTCGACCAAATCATGCTGGAGGCCCAGACTGTGACACGAAATCTTGTTCGTCTGAATTTGCAATAAAGATTAAGGCCTTTTTTAACGTGTCCACAAGACTATTTGCAAATCGTAATTCAAGCAAGACTCCATTCCAATTCTTATTGATATTTCTGTAGTCAACGTCTATTCTGGTCTTGTCATCTGGTGTAGTTGGTATAGAAGAGGAGGCTTAGCATGAATTTGATTAGTTTTTTAATATTAGGGTTGATCGCTGGTTGGCTGGCCGGGACAATTATGAAGGGAAGAGGGGCCGGTATGCTGGTCAATCTCATCCTCGGAGTAATCGGAGCCTACCTTGGAGGTTTTCTTTTCAGTCTGTTTGGCCTGTCAGCCCACGGTTTTATTGGTTCGTTGATCACTGCTACTATTGGGGCGGTAGTTCTACTATTCCTGATTAACGTTCTCAAAAAGGCCTAGATCATAAACGGGATGAGCAACTATTTGCAAGTTGCAACGGACCTGAATGACAGGGCTTGGTTCTATCGAGCCCTATTCCGACGACAAACAGAATACAATCTACTGCGATTCTAAAACGGTTTTTTACAGCCTTTAAATTCTATTCAACAAACAGGGATCAGTCTAGGAAGTTCAAATGGTTACAATAACCTTGCTAAGCAATTACATTGACCAGCTATTATGCAACTTTGCTTAGCTTTAACTATTGCTGATTTCATTGCAGATAATATAATGGGCGCATAGATCCACTTCACCTGTTTCAGTTCAATATTTAGAGGAGGTCGCGATGAGCAATCCATTAGATCCGGTAAGAATCGCTTTCGACAAGGCAGTGGGGCCTTACCAAAAGAGGCAGAACTGGATAACGGTTTTGAAGGACGAGGATGTCGGTAAAGAGCGCCGTGCGGAGATCGTGAAAGAATTGGCCGAACTTGATGAAGAGTGGGTAAAGGCTCTGGTCGGACTAAAGAAGGTTATGGAGGAGTGTTCGGTTCTCCGATAAAAATGGCCAATTGAAGTGACCCATTTTCTTCATGGTATCAAGCTCGATCCTTGATCTCAGAATTTTTGACCTAGCGTAATATCAACATCTTTTGGCACATAGGCAAACCTGTTCCTCAACCTAGTGACAGAGCAAACATCTATCAGATTTCAGTATGAGACTAGTTATAATTTGTAAATTAAGAGTAAAAGAGCTGATAGTTAATAATGAATTCTGAATATTTCCAATTTTAGGGACCGCCAGGCCTAGTTCGCTATTGTTGTGTATGTGCCGGTCTTTTATGCTGTTTCATCATAAAACCTATGGAATCGTAACGAAAATTTGCCCGCTGAGTCTTCCTCTAACGGGAGATGATCCAATGGAAGGACCAGAAAAGACCAGGGACCAACTCATTAATGAGTTGGAAGAAATGCGACACAAGGTGGAGCGGCTTGAAGGCGCTCGGGCGGACATTCAAGAAGCTAAAAAGAGCCTCAGCCAGAGTGAAAAAAGATACCAAAGTCTGTTTGAGGATTCTCTTGATGGCATTTTTGATGTTGCTATAGACGGCACAATTCTGGACGCGAACAGGGCTTATTTGAAGCTTTGTGGGTACACCTGGGAAGAGCTTTCCAAAACAAACATCGTAAATTTATACGCCGACCCAAAAGAAAGAACGTCCTATAGAAAAAAGATTCAAGAGCACGGCTATGTTAGAGATTATCCTCTACAGGTCCTTACGAAGACCGGGACAAAAAAAGACTGTGAAATAACAGCCACGGCCCAGAAGAGTCCAGACGGGACTATAATATCTTACCGGGGAATAATACGCGATGTCACTGATCGTAACCAGTCCAGGCAAATTTTTAAGCGGGTTGAAGAAAATTATCGTGAACTCGTTGAACAAACCAACAGCATCATCCTCCGGTGGGATAAGGAAGGTAATATCACCTTTCTCAACAATTTTGGCTTGAGCTTTTTTGGGTACGCCGCAAACGAGATATTGGGACGTAATGTAATGGGAACAATAGTTCCTGAGACGGATAAATTCGGAAGAGATTTAGCGGGAATGATCGGGAATATCTTCGCCGATCCAAAACTATACCTCAGAAATCAGAATGAAAACATGAAGTCAAATGGGGAGCGGGTCTGGATTTCATGGACTAACAGGCCGCTTTTTGATGAAGACGGGACCGTAAAGGAAATCCTGTCTATCGGCAACGATCACACAGAACTGAAGAACGCTGAAGAAGAACTTCGCAAAGCTAAAGAACAACTTGAGACTAGGGTTTCTGAACGCACAGCTATGTTGCAGAAGACTTCTGAACGTTTGAAAGCCGAACTCCTGGAACACAAGAAAACTGTAGGGGCCCTGAAGGAGAGTGAAAAAAGGTTCCGAACTCTTATCGAAAAAGCCCCTGTCGCTATTGCGGTAGCAAGGGAAAACACTTTCAAATATGCAAACCCAAAGTATGTGGAAATGTTTGGTTATGATTCCTCTGAGATTATTGGCGCGACAATATTCGATATGGTCGCTCCTGAGGATCGAGAAATATTCAGGCAAAGAGTTCACCAACGCGAACTAGGATTGCCGGTAGAATCCACTTACGAAGTCACGGGATTGCGCAGAGACGGTTCTTTCATCCCCATATCGGTTTCCGCCACAAAGGTGGACCTTACCGATGGACCGGCCATTGTTGGGTTCTTTCAGGATATTACAGATCGCGTCCGCTCCGAAAAGGCGCTGGAGGAGAGCAGAAACTTTCTAAGAGTAATCGTGGAAAGTCTTCCAGTCGGAATATTATACATAGATCCCCAAGAGAGGATTGTCCTTGCCAACAGGATATTTGGATCATGGTGGGGCAGGCCGGATGAAAACCTTGCAGGGCAAACGGTTGAAGAGATACTTGGTGAACACTACCATGCCGTTAAGGATTCAATAAAGGCGTCCCTGGCAGGCGTTGGAACCTCCCATTACCATACAGTGAAATACAAAGACGGAATTGTACGTTACATCAAGGTGTCATATCTTCCGGATATAAATTATGAGGGCGATATTCTTGGTTTTACGTGCCTGGTAGCAGATATCACGGAACTTAGACTTGTGGAAAAAGCTCTAAGAGAGAACCAGGAACGACTTGAACTTGCGTTGTCGGGCGCGGACATGGGAACCTGGGATTTGGACCTTCGCACTGGCGCCGCAACGCCAAATGACCGTAGCCTGCGAATCGTCGATTACTCCGTTGATGATATTGAACCAACTCTTGAATTCTGGCAAAGCCTTGTGCATCCGGATGACGCTCCACTAGCTGTGGCAAACTTGATAGACACTATCGAAGGAAGAAAAGACTCTATCGAATCTGTATACAGAGTGCGATCAAAATCCGGCGAATACAAATGGCTGCAATCTCGCGGAAAGGTTGTGGAAAGGAACACCGAGGGCAAGGCCTTGCGCATGGCTGGGACATTCATGGACATCACGACTCGAAAGAAGGCCGAGGAAAACCTTAAAGAGTCCGAAGGACGAAACCGACTCCTGATACAAGAATCGCCCATTGGCATAGCGATAGCGCAACATGGAAAATTCACATTCGTAAACGGCGAGTTTCTAAAAATCTTTGGCTATGACAGCTTTCAGGAGGTTATCGGACTTCGTGCGGTGGACCTTGTGGCTCCGGAATTCAGAGAATTCGTTTTGAGGCGTCGGCAGCAAGGGCAGTCGTCAGGGCAGTTTGAACCGAGGCATCATGAGATAAAGGGTTTGAAGAAAAATGGACGGTTATTTGATCTGGAATTGTGGCCAAGAGGAATTGACTATCAGGGCAAGAGAGCGCTTCTGGCTTTTTGCTCAGATAAGTCCGAATCAAAATCTCTGAAAGATCAACTGAATCACGCCCAAAAAATGGAGGCCGTAGGCACGTTGGCAGGGGGAATTGCGCATGACTTCAACAATTTGCTTCAGATCATCCTTGGCTACACGGAACTGTTGATCCATCGTGATCAAATCAATGACGCAACGAAGAAGGACCTGGCACGAATAATGACAGCCGCTGAAAATGGCGCAGACCTGGTACACATGCTTATGACTTTCAGCAGAAAAACGGTCAGCAGACTTGTGCCCATTGATCTAAACCATCGTATTGACCGGATTAGGACCTTGTTGTCGAGAACCATTCCAAAGATGATAGACATAAAACTGGTTCTTAATGATCGTCTCTCCATGATCAACGCTGATCCCTCCCAGTTGGACCAAATTCTCATGAACCTTGCTGTAAACGCCAGAGACGCTATGCCTGATGGAGGCGGGCTGGTCTTAGAAACAGATAATGTAAAACTGGATGAGAAATATTGCAGAAGCCAAATTGACGCAACTCCTGGCGAGTATGTGGCGCTGACGGTTTCGGACACAGGATCCGGCATTGACACAGATTCTCTCGAACACATTTTTGAACCTTTCTTTACAACCAAGGGTCTCGGTAAAGGCACTGGTCTAGGTTTGGCAATGGTCTTTGGAATAGTGAAGCAGCATGGGGGACATATCAAATGTTACAGTGAGCCCGGAGCCGGGACAACTTTCAAGATATACTTCCCTTCCATCGAGTCAGAAAAACATCAGGCTGCGCCAAAACAGGATAAGGGCCTTGAAAAGCTTGGCGGTAATGAGACGGTGCTCCTCGCTGATGATGAAAGAAGCATAAGAGATCTGTGTAAAGAGATCCTCGTAGAATATGGCTACCATGTAATTACGGCAAGCGACGGCATTGAGGCCATAGAGATTTATTCGAGCTACAAGGGTGGCATTGATATAGTAATTCTCGACATGATCATGCCCAAAATGGACGGTAGGCAATGCTTAAATGAGTTACTCAGGATCGACCCGATGGTCAAGGTAATCGTGGCAAGTGGATACTCCATGCAACGTCAATTGCAGGAATCTTTTTCGGGGCTAATCAAAGGATCTGTCTCGAAGCCGTACAAGGCGTCTCAGCTTCTGAAAACTCTCAGACACGCTGTTGATTCAAAATGAACTTACCTAATGTATCGAAAGGAGATGTCATGGGAAAAGATCCCGCTGTTTCATTGGGAGATCTGCTTGCGAAGGTCAAATCTCATCCTGATATAAACAAGGCCGGCATGATACTCTGCCACAACGGCATAGTAAGAGATTTCTCCCGCTCGGGAGGTAAAGAAGTTAGAGAGCTGAAAGTCTCAGTTGACCAATCCAGAATAGAGAGCGTCAAATCATGGGCTTTGTCCCAGCCTGGTATAGTGGCTTTGGAAATCAGGGCGTTTGAGGGTTCTTTTACTGTGGGAGAAGATCTTTTGCTTGTTGTTCTGGCTGGTGACATCAGGGATAACGTATTTTCAGTCATGAAGGAATTGATTGAAAGGATTAAAACCGAGTGTGTCAGGAAAACGGAGACATTCGCGGTCCTTTGAGTTCAAAAAATACCACGAGGGATTGGTTGTCCCGCAGCTTTCTCAACCACAATACAGGTTTAACAGATGTACACGCAAGGAGCGTCTAGTTTATGGATACAAAACTGTTGATCATCGGAGGTGTAGCGGGAGGGGCCACAGCAGCAGCCAGGGCACGCAGATTGAATGAACGGGCGAAGATTATAATTCTGGAGCGGGGGAAACACATTTCTTTCGCTAATTGTGGTCTGCCGTATTACATAGGCGGTGTCATCAAATACCGGGATAATTTGCTTGTCACTACACCCGAAGACTTTCAGGCGCGATACGATGTTGAAGTGCGTATCAATTCCGAAGTGTTGTCAATCGCCACGAACAAACGAGAAATTGTAATACGCGATAGCAAATCCGGAGGCATTTACACAGAGTCCTACGACACGATAATTCTGGCCCCGGGCGCTGAACCTGTCATGCCTCCCATTCCAGGCGTGGATCTGGACGGTGTTTTCCATCTTCGTGACATTCCAGACTCAGATAAAATCAAACAAGTCATAGGTCTCAAAAAGACGACTTCGGCAGTAGTGGTTGGCGGAGGTTTTATCGGTCTGGAAATGGCTGAAAACCTGGTAATCCGAGGAATAGAAACGACTGTGCTGGAAATGGGGAATCAGGTGATGGCGCCTCTTGACACAGAGATGGCGGCCATAGTTCACGCTCATTTGAAATATCGCGGAGTCAACCTGGCTTTGGGACAAAGAGTCAAATCCATAGTTAGTAAAGACGGACAACTCTGGGTATCGACTGAACAGGCAAGGGAATTTGGATGTGATCTCGTCATTTCCGCAATCGGCGTGACGCCTGAAAACAGGCTGGCCAAGGAAGCGGGCCTGAAACTGGGACCCAGGGGCCACATTCAGGTAGACGCTACGATGAGGACCTCGAATCCTCACATATACGCAGTGGGTGACGCCGTTGAGATCAAAGATTTTGTGACGGGTTTCCCAACGGCGGTGGCTCTAGCTGGACCGGCCAACAAGCAAGGGAGGGTCGCGGCCGATAATGCCATGGGTCGCCGATCCATATATACAGGGGCTTTGGGAACTTCAATCGTAAAAGTGTTTGATCTGGCGATCGCCTCAACGGGATCAAATGAAAAGACCCTGGTGCGCCAGGGGATCCCATTCATGGTCAGCTACACCCACTCCGGATCTCATGCGTCGTATTATCCTGGCTCTTCGCCCATGGCCATTAAACTCATTTTCTCGCCGAGTTCCGGTAATATACTCGGAGCGCAAATTGTGGGAAGCGATGGTGTAGATAAGAGGATAGACGTCCTGGCTACTGCAATTCATGCCGGTATGACTGTCCTGGATCTCGAAGAACTCGAACTCGCTTACGCTCCACCTTTTTCATCCGCAAAGGACCCTGTCAATATGGCGGGTTTCGTGGCCTCGAACATACTCAAAGGCGATATGGACGTTGCGCACTGGCATGAACTGGCGGCGTTAATTCAGAGCGGAGCTGTTTTAATGGATTTGCGTGGCGAGGAGGAAATAAGGGCGGCAGGGGCCATACCGGATTCAATTCATATTCCTCTCGATAAATTGAGAGAAGAGCTGCCAAATCTGGACAGAAACAAAGAATATATACCGTATTGCGCCGTGGGCATGAGAGGGTATCTTGCCCATCGAATATTGATCCAGAACGGATTTAACTCACGGAATCTGAGTGGAGGTTACCGGACGTTTGTCGGAGCAAGGGAAGAGATTATGAGGGAGTCTCCTGAAATGAAACTCTGGTTGAGCGAATAATCCCTCGGAATTGTTAAAGCTGCTCAATGCTGGAAAAATGCTCTGTCTTGACGGAAGCGAATTCCAAATTACTGATCTCTAAGAGGGTCAAATGATCACAGTCGCAGGCTGTAAGATTCTGGACAAGATATTTGAAAGCGACGTCTCGTCGATATTCCGTGCTGTCAGACTATCGGATAGCGAACCAGTCGTACTGAAAATGCAGAGGAAAGACCATCCGTCTACCAACGAAATCTTTGATTTCAAATACGAATACCAGGTTATCATCTCTCTCGAGAATCATGCCGGTGTTATAAGAGCTTATGGTTTGGAAAAAGCTGAAGGCCGCCTTTTGATGGTCTTAGAGGATTTTGGAGGAGAATCGCTCGATAGAATAATGAAGAAGGCTGACTTGTCCCTTGAAGAGCGTATTGTAGTTGCCATAAAGACATGTGACTGTCTTGGACAGATTCATTCCTCAGGGATAATTCACAAAGATTTAAACCCATCAAACGTAATATTTAATAGGGGTTCCGGCCAGATCAAGATCATAGACTTTGGTATTGCCTCGGGCCTGGTTCATGAGGATGCCCATGTCATGAATCGTGGAGTTCTGGACGGGACGATTTTGTACATGGCTCCTGAACAATCAGGCAGAATGAATCGACCCTTAGACTATAGAGGCGATTATTACTCCCTGGGAGTGTCCCTCTATCAGCTATTTACCAACAGGCTTCCCTTTGAATCGAAAGATCCTCTCGAATTGATTCATTGCCACGTCGCCATTAAGCCTGACCCCCCTTCAAAAGTAAACTCCACAATTCCAGAAGCTCTCTCAAATATTATTCTGAAGCTGTTAGAAAAGAATCCTGAAAACAGATATCAAAGCAACTTTGGAATAATGGCTGACCTTGAAGCCTGCTTGAATCAGCTTCGTTCTTATGGACTGATTGGGGATATTCAAATCGCTGAAAAAGACATTCCTCAAGAACTGGTCATTTCGAACCGTATTTATGGGAGGGAAAAGGAAGCCGAAATAATTCTGAACGCCTTTGATAGAACCGGAACCGGGAACAGAGAACTTGTTACAATCTTTGGAGAAGCTGGAATCGGGAAGACTTCCCTGGTACAGAACGTTCAGGGAAGAATAGCAAGTCGCAATGGATATTTTGTCTCCGGAAAATTTGACCAGCTTCACAGAAACATTCTTGACAATGCGGTTCTGCACCCATTTAGGGAACTTGTCACTCAACTTCTAGTAGAAACTGAGGAAAGCCTTTTAAGGTGGAAAAACCGATTTTTGAAGGCATTAGGACCAAACTGTCAGGTAATGATTGATGTAATACCTGAACTTGAACTCATAGTGGGCCCACAGCCTGTGCCGCCCAAACTGGAACCAGTTGGATCGGAAAATAGGTTTAAACTTCAGTTTCAGAATTTCTTGAGTGTTTTCTGCCTCTCCGAACATCCAGTTGTGATTTTTCTGGACGACATACAATGGGCAGACCTGTTTTCCCTGAAGCTCCTGGAGTTCTTGTTTACTGATCTGGACACAAAATTCCTTCTGGTAATTGTGTCCTATCGTAACGAAGAAGTTGATTCATCCCATCCAATAGTCTCGACAATGGATACCATTCTTAAGCATGACGTTCGAATAAGCGCCATGAATCTTGGACCTATTGAGTTGGAGCATACTACTGAGTTGATCGCTGATTCACTCAGAACTGATGACGGTTCAGTGAATGAACTAGCCCAAATTGTACACGACAAGACCCAGGGCAACCCTTTTTTTCTCAAAGAATTTCTGAAATCTGTCTATGAAGAAAAACTCATTCATTTTGATCACACCATCGGAAGTTGGACTTGGGACACGTCCCAGATTATCAGGCGAGATGTAACTAACAATGTGGCGGCGCTCCTGGAGGAGAGAATTCTCAAATTGCCTCCGATTAGCCAACATCTGCTGAAAGTTGCGGCATGCGTTGGAAACAAATTCGACGTTTTTTCACTATCCTGGTTCTTGGGGGATTCTAACAAGAACATTGTCCAACAGTTAGGCCCAGCGCTCGGTGAAAGTTTGATTTATCCGACAGGCGAAGGGCACAAACTGATTGAACTCGGCCTGGTTGATAACCCACAGGAAGTCAAAGCAGAATACAAATTTGCTCACGACAGGATTCAACAAACGGCTTACTCATTAATCCCGGAAGACGCAAGGCCCCTGTTTCACCGCAAATTGGGCCGGGCAATGCTTCAAAACACCCAGCCCGGTCAGATTAACGACAAGATATTCGAAATCGTGACTCAACTCAACCTGGCCCATGATTTTGCCAACGATGAAGAAGACAGATTGGAACTGGCGGAACTAAATTTGAGGGCGGGCAAGCAAGCCGGCGCCTCTACTGCGCATGAAGCAGCGCTGACATATTGTTGGCAAGGAATAAATTTACTTGGGGAAGAAGGTTGGGCTAGAAATTACCACCTCATGCTGGAACTTTGCACGGAGGCTACATTACAGGCTTTTCTCGCAACCAGGTTTGACGAGATGGAAGAGATGGCTTCCAAAGTCCTTTCAAATACACGGGATTTAATGGACGGAATTAAAATCCATGAGGCCAGGATCCAGGCGCAAATCGCCCAAAACCAAAGGCTTAAAGCCGTCAAAATGGCTTTACCAATACTGCGCCTCCTGGGAGAAGCATTTCCTGACAAACCACGGAAGATGAATGTTTTCTCAGATCTCATCAAGACAAGATGGGCTCTATTGGGTCGAAAAATCGAATCGCTGTCCAAACTACCCAGCATGAGGGATGAGAGAAAACTGGCGACGATGCGTATTCTGCGGAGCGTTGTTTCGGCAGCTTATACAGTTACCCCGGAACTGTTTGCTCTAATGATATTCAGAATGGTCCGACTTTCAGTCAATTTTGGCTTGGCCGGGGAATCGGCATTTGCTTTCGTTGCTTATGCCATAATAATGGCCTCCATTCTGGATGATCTTGACTCAGGCGTCAAGTTTGGGGACATGGCGCTCAATCTGACCCAAACTGACAATTGCAGACAGGATCAGGCAAGAGTGAGGTTTGTAGTCTGTGCCTTCCTGAAGATACGTGTCAGCTCACTTCGTGATGGACTCAAGCCATTGCTTGAAAACTATCATTTGGGTCGTGAGTTAGGAGATTTTGAGTATGCGTCCGCAAGCGCGGGATTTTACTGCACTCATTCTTTTGGCATCGGAAAATATTTGCCTGAGCTTGAAAAGGAAACCTCAACCCTTGCAAGCTCCATAGGAAAGATGAAGCAGGAAACGACCAGACACCTCGTAGAAGTTTACCATCAGGAGATTCTTAACCTGATGGAACCTTCTGAGAACCCGTGTGTTCTGCGTGGTCGAGCCTATGATGAAGAAAAGATGGCGCCTCTGTTGTTTGAGGCTGAAGAGAATTCGATCATCTGCGCCATGTACATTCAGAAACTTCGATTGTGTTACCTGTTTCGGGATTACAGGACAGCAGTCCAGAACCTCCTTCTTGCTGAACGACACCTGGTAGGGGCTAAGGGTACAATGCTGGTTCCACCAATACTATTTTATGGCTCTCTGGCTCGATTGGCAGTCTTTGATGAATTGGACCGGAAGCAGCGTAGAGCTACCCTAAAACATGTCTCGGAAGCGCAGAAAACTCTTCATAGATGGGCGTCAACAGCCCCCATGAACTTCATAAATGAATTTAACTTCGTTGAGGCCGAGCGATTTAGATGTTTGGGTCGCATCCAAATGGCTTTAGATCAATATGACGTGGTAATAGAACTCGCCCGAGAAAACGGGTATCTCAACGAAGAAGCGATGGCGAACGAAAGAGCGGCAATGTTGCTGATTTCACTCAGTAACAGGGTTAGAGCAAAATCTTATCTTGACGAAGCCCGCAATTGTTATTTGAAATGGGGAGCTTTGGTCAAGGTCAAAGACCTGGATGACAACTATCCTGAATTGCTTGGTAGAATTTTTTCTCCGCCGCCGACAAAATCCGATGGCTCTGACCATTCGGCAAGAGAGAAAGATATTGACTCTACAGCCGTCATAAGAGCTTCACAAAGTATTTCGGGCGAAATAGTGCTGAAGAAGTTGCTTGAAAAACTTATGACCATTGTCATTCAAACTGCAGGAGCGGAGAAAGGCTTTCTCATAATGGAGAAAGAGGGTTCATTCTTTATAAGGGCCCAATCCGGAGACCTGGCAAGCCGGGAAATTGAACTCGAACTTGCCTCTGTCTCTAAAAGCTCAGAAATGTCTATAGCCATAATAAATTACGTGATCAGGGCCAAAAAGCCTTTGATAGTGGATGACGCCGCCAATGATCCAGGTTTCGTCAATGACCCATACATAAGAGCCAAGCTTCCAAAGTCAATCTGTTGTCTTCCTGTTGTTCGCGGTGGGGAGTTAACAGGAATATTGTACCTGGAAAACAATCAGACGTCGGCTGTTTTCACTTCTGACCGTGTCGAAATGCTAAATGTTCTTGCAACCCAAGCGGCCACATCTATTGAAAACGCTACCCTTTACAAGAATTTGGAAGAATCAGCAAAGAAATACCAATCCTTATTCGAGAACGCTCAAGAGGCTATTTTCATTACTCAAGAAGGTAAATTCCAGTTCTGCAATCCTAGGACTTCTGAATTGATGGGCTATAATTCAGACGAATTACTTCAACAGGACATCTCCAACATCATATACCCGGACGACTTAGAAATGTTTCTGGAACAGCAGATCAAAAGCCTGAATGTGAGATCCACTTCAAATGTAGGCAGTTTCAGGATCATCAGGGGAGACCGGACAATATTGTGGGCCCATAACAACTCGGTTTTCATGGAATGGGAAGGTAAACCCGCCACTTTGAATTTTCTTACAGATGTAACTGATCTTAAGAGGGCAGCGGATATAAACGCACGTACAGAACGGTTTAAGGCTATAGGTGAATTAGCCGCTGGGGTAGCGCACAATTTTAACAATCTTCTCCAGATACTGCTTGGTGGGGTTGAATTGGCCTTGATGGACCTTGATTCCGGAAAAATCAGCAACACCAGGAAATCGCTTGAACAAATCCGCGAGTCAGCAAGGTTCGGTTCAGAGACGGTTAAGCGTTTACAGAGTTTTGCAGGTATTAGATCTCAAAATTCCGCCTCTGAAAGTAAAATGTTCGATCTATCCGAATTGGTAGTACAAGCTTCGAACTTCAGCCGCCCCCTTTGGAAAACCAACCTTGAGAAAGACGATATCAATATAGACATGAAACTAGATATCACTCCCGCCTGTTTTATAACCGGGAGAGAAAGTGAAATTTTCGAGGTACTGGTTAATCTCATCAAAAATGCTGTTGAAGCGATGCCACATGGCGGCACAATTAGGGTCTCAACCAGAACTCATGAACAAAAGGTCGTACTCATAATTGAAGATACCGGCCAGGGTATAGCCGAATGTGACCTGAAGCGAATGTTCCAACCATTCTGGACGACCAAGGGATCTTCAGGAACGGGCCTAGGGTTGGTAGTAAGCCAAAGGATAATAAATGACCATGGCGGCGAAATTTCGGTCAAGAGCGACGTCGGCGCAGGAACCAGCTTCAAGGTGGAAATTCCAGCGGCAAGGTCGATTACAGACGAATCGGAAAGATCAATCGAAGCGGCGCTGGAAAGAAATCTCAGGATTCTAGTGATTGACGACTCTAAACAAATTGTGACGCTGCTTCAGGACCTATTGACGGGATACGGGCAGACCGTTCTTGGAGGTTGCTCAGGTGAAGAAGGACTTGGCGTGTTCAGTAACAATGAAGTGGATGTTGTTATCTGCGACCTTGGAATGCCAGGAATGAGTGGTTGGGAGATAGGCAGAAGAGTGGTTTCCATTTGCCGGGAAAGAGGGATACCCAAGATACCATTTATTCTATTAACAGGCTGGGGTGGACAATCTCTTGAGCAGGAGAAACTGGCTGAGTCCGGTGTGGACGGAGTGCTGGAAAAACCGGTTGATGTGAAAAAGCTCTTCGGAATGATTAGAAAAGTCACGCCCGATCCAATCGGACATGTTCTGTAATTTGAGTCCAGACGGCGCTAATTTAGTGTTTAAGCAAGTCGAACACGTTTTGTAGAATTCGCGTGTTGGGTCTGCCGCAATATTTCTCGTGAAATTCGTTATTGACAAGTTTTACATCGTAATAGATCAAGTCGCCGTAGGGGACGATAAGACTTCTGAATTGCTATAGACCTATTGCGCAAAACATACCTGTACGCCCGGGCCTTATCCAGGACCGAAATCTTTTCCTGGGTGAACAAACCATTCTCCAGGTGATATTTAGTTATCAGTTCCGAACGCTCCACACACATCTCTGGAACTGCTCTAAAATAGGCCTTTTTGAGTTTCTCCAGTTCGGGGGACAGTTCGAGACTGATATGTTTCAAAGAAGAATCAGTAAGTGTAACCTTGCTCATAAATATTTTGCCTCCTTATGACAATAGTCAAAGACGGTAGGGAGTATAGACGCGCAATTCTAGCCCAGGCTGCCTGGATAGTGGTATAGACCTTACTGAAATATTTTGAAGTTCCAAAACAGAGATGTTTATGCGACAGATTAATTTATATTAAATGCCAGAAGGAGAACTATATGGCAAAGGTTTTTCTAGCTGGGGTCAGGAAAGGATCTTCCGAAAAACTTGTGCGTGAAGCGGTCCGCGCCTCGGCGGAAACAGCAACGGATTTCTCATGGCTTTCCAAGGGCGATTCGGTATTCATCAAACCGGCTCTAAATTCTGGAAACAATTATCCGGCCACAACTAGTCAGGTGGGGATTAAAGCAATTGTGGAATTGCTCAGAGACAGGGGAGCCGGGCGGATAGTTCTTGGTGACATGTCAGGCGTTGAGCATCTCAAGTTCAGACCTGATGGTATCTCGGGAAGTACTCGTAGTTTGATGGAAAGATGCGGTATGGCCCAAGCTGCGCTCGAGGCGGGCGCTGAGTTGCATTTTTTTGAAGAAATGGGCTGGGGCGCTTTTTATGAGGACCCGCCACCCAGCGGATCTCACTGGAAAAAAGGCATTATGATGCCGATGATTCTAAAAGAGATGGACCACATCGTCCTGATGCCGCGTTGTGGTCGTCACGCTCTAGCGGGGAGCACTCTGGGATTGAAAGCGGTGGTGGGCTATTGGCGCACAGATACTCGGCTGGAATATCACAAGGACTCCGAATCACTTTATGAAAAAACCGCTGAGGGCAATGCAGTGGAATCCCTCATTAAAAAGCAGCGATTGGTGGTATCCGTGGCTCACAAGATAATAACCACTTATGGTCCGGACAAGGGATATGTTTTAGAGCCCGAGACAGGGCTGGTGATAGCCTCGCAGTCGGTTGCGGCTCACGACATGGTTTCTCAGGCCTGGTTGCTACTCGGTAGACTTCAAACACCAAATTGGGAGCTGGTATGGTTTAATGATCCCGACAAAAGTCAATTCATAGTCAACATGGCAAACCGCTGGATAGTCAGCATGCTCGGTAATATTGTGGATGCCTTTCAGTCTGACACCTTGATTAAGAATGATATAAAAACTATATGGGAGGACAGGACACTGAATCGAGCCTACCAGCTTTTTGGAGGGAGACCCGTGATAGATCTTAAGGCGGCAAACGATCTCGTCCCAGAGGAATTAAAAAAAAGCTTGACTGACATGACTACGTTTGGCTCATAAAAAAAGAACCAATCATCCCCCGAAACCAATTCACAGTTTTTAATTCAACTGGATCTTAGGGATGGGCGCCATGGCTTTTCGAGCGGATGGGACCCTATGGGGACACCCAAAAGGACTCTTTGTGCTTTTCCTGACCGAAATGTGGGAGCGATTTTCCTACTATGGCATGAGGTCGTTACTCGTCTACTACATGGTGAAGCATCTCATGTTCAGTCAGTCTGCCGCCTCGCAGATTTACGGTCTTTACACGGGATTGGTATATCTGACCCCTTTCCTGGGTGGCGCATTAGCCGATCGAGTAATTGGGCGACGCAAAGCAGTAATTATAGGCGCAATAGTCATGGCTGCGGGCCACTTCATGATGGCCTTTGAATCATTGTTCATCGGCGCTCTTATATTCCTGGTCATAGGCAATGGATTTTTCAAGCCTAACATCTCAACCCAGGTTGGGGAACTGTATACCGTTGGCGATTCGCGTCGAGACAGCGCCTTCAGTATTTTCTACGTGGGTATAAACTTGGGCGCTTTTTTTTCGCCTCTCATTTGCGGCACTTTGGGAGAGGTTTACGGTTGGCACTACGGGTTCAGTGCCGCCGGCACAGGCATGATACTGGGGCTCATTGTATACCTCTTTGGAAAAAAGTGGCTTGGATTTGATAGCCATGATGGATATAAAATCTTTAAACAACATTCTGTTGAATCGCTGCCTGGAGACGAAAAACAGCGACTCTGGGTACTTTTAGCCGTAGGCCTTGTTACTGCAGCGTTCTGGGCCGCATATGAACAGCAGGGGAACACAATTGCCCTGTGGGCGGACGCTTACACCGAGCGTCGCGTTATGGGAATGCAAATCCCCGCGTCATGGTTCCAGTCTCTCAATCCGGCTTTCATCTTCGTCTTAACGCCAATGGTGACAAGCTTCTGGTCCTGGCGGTCAAGAAAGGGAAAGGAACCGGCGGCGATATCCAAGATGGCGTTTGGATGTTTCCTGCTGGGGTTAGGATTTCTTGTAATGGCTCCGGCGGCGATATTCTACTCAGTGGGGGGAACTCCTGTAGGGATGTCGTGGCTAATTACCTTTAACCTCTTGGTCACATTGGGCGAATTGTATCTGTCTCCAGTTGGGTTATCATTAGTGACGAAGCTTTCCCCTACACGAATGGTATCCATGATTATGGGAGCCTGGTTTCTTTCGTCGTTCTTTGGAAACTATGGAGCGGGTTTCCTTGGTCAGTATTGGGAAAAAATGGCGAAAGAAAACTTTTTCTTGATGATAGCCATGATTGCGTTTATGGCTTGTTTTTTCATGCTATTAATTAGGGTGTGGATGAAAAGAATCAGCAAACTGAACATCCAGACCTATTGACCAGAGGAATTCACTGGACGATTTCGTGGAAATTGCCGCTTTGTGCTCATTAAACAGAGAATCAAATGTTGAAAGGCGTTAGACCTGAATGAAGAAAATCGGAGTCTGGCTCATAGGAGCATTAGGATCTATATCTATTACCGTCATGACAGGGGCGCTCCTGTTAAGAAAGGGGTTGTGTGATTCAACGGGAATGATAACAACCACCGAACCCTTTCGTGAACTTGGCCTTGTTCCAGTGGAGGCCATGGAATTTGGGGGATGCGACATCAGGCCGGGGAGGTTGAGAGATGTTGTTAGCGGACTCCTGAGAAACCCCTGCGGAATTGACCCTTTTCTCATTGGATCTATTGAAGGGGAATTGGCGGGGATAGAGTCGTTCATCTATCCCGGTGTGGCTCTAAACTGCGGAGAGGCCATTGAACTCGTAGCTGGAGGCAATACGTGTGTTTCCTGTTCGGCCAGAGAAGAAATTGCTCGTGTCACATCCGGAATCAATGAATTTAAGTCTGTAAAAGGTCTTGATGAACTCGTAGTTGTGAACCTGGCGTCTACAGAACCTCTTATCGAAATGGACCATACTCACCATGACCTTGAGGCTCTGGAAAGATGTATTGACAGCAATGGCTTTGAGTCTTTTCGACCGAGCACGATCTACGCCTATGCCGCAATTCAGTCACAGAGTCCTTATATTAATTTCACGCCTTCAACCGGCGCTCTTTTCCCGGCAATGGTGAAACTGGCGGAGCGCAATGGTGTGCCGGTAATGGGGAATGACGGCAAGACAGGCGAAACCCTTGTGAAATCAACATTGGCCCCAATGTTTAAATATAGAAACCTTGAGGTCTTGAGTTGGGAAGGGTTTAACATATTGGGAAATATGGACGGCAAGGTCCTGGATCATCCTGACAACAAACGGGCCAAAATTCAAACAAAAGACTCCGTTCTTCCCAGAATTCTAGGATACTCGCCACACTCGCAGGTGCATATAAATTATGTCCCTTCTTTGGAAGACCAGAAAACGGCATGGGATTACATTCATTTCAAGGGGTTCCTGGGAGCCAAAATGTCGCTTCAATTTGTCTGGCAGGGATATGATTCGTTGTTGGCCGCGCCCCTGGTTCTGGATCTTGTGCGTCTGGCGGAACTGGCGCATAGGAGAGGAGAAGCGGGACTAATGACGCACCTTGCCTCGTACTTCAAAGATCCACTCGGTGTCACTGAACACCGCCTTTCCGGCCAGTTTGATATGTTGATGGATTATGTATCGATAGCAGGCCGAAAGCAGACTTTGTGACTGGATCTCATGTGAAATTTTCATTCAGTTCAAACGGCTTTGTAAGATATTCCACTGTTGAGGCTATAAAAAAGATAGGGAAGATCGGATACGAAGGCATAGAGTTGCTGGCGGACGTACCTCACCTGTATGCGGACGAGTTGTCCAGATCTGACGAGGAAAAGGTAAAATCAGCCATTGAAAGATCGGGACTGAAGGTAGCGAACATAAACGCCAACACAGCAGTGGGGTGGTACGGCAGACAATTCTGGGAACCTCTTTTCGAGCCGTCTTTGGCAAACCCCGACAAGGTCCTTAGAAACTGGAGAATCGATTACACAAAGAAATGTGTAGATCTGGCTGATTTCCTGGACGCCCCGTTTGTTAGTGTAACATCCGGCAGACCTGCGCCGGGTATTAGTCCGGAAGAATCCAGGGATCTCCTGATTGATTCATTGGAGAAGCTAGTTGAATACTCCACCAAGAGATCAATTGGTATTGGAGTTGAGTATGAACCGGGTCTGCTTGTAGAGTGTTTTGATGAATTATCGGCATTGCTGGAACAGATTGATTCACCCTACCTAGGCGCCAACCTTGATCTGGGGCACAGTCACGTGCTGGGCGAAGACCCAAGGACGGTAATAAATGGATTAGGTTCCAGGGTTTTCCATATTCACATTGAAGATATACGTGGCAGAAAACACTACCACCTGGTTCCAGGGATGGGGGACATTGATTTCAGGAAGATCTTGGGAATTCTGAAAGAAAATGGTTACAATGGTTTCGCGACGGTTGAACTATACACATATCCAGACCGGCCGGAAGAGGTTGCGAGGCAATCGTTGCATTATCTTCGCTCCATTTGCGGGGAGTCAGGATTGAGCATTACGAAGTGAACCTGGAAGACAAATTCAGAAAGGCAAGTCGATGAAGTTCGCGTTCAGCTCCAATGCATTCCTTAGACATGACCTCCTGGAGACAATCAGGATTCTCTCAAGCATAGGTTATGAGGGTATAGAGATAATGGCGGACGTTCCTCACGCATTCCCTCTTCATCTGACCGACTCATATATCAGAATGATTCGAAAAGCTGTAGAGGACCATGGGCTTGAAATATCGAACCTCAATGCCTTCATGCATCACGCCGATGGAGACACTTATCACCCTTCATGGATTGAGAAAGACCGTGACCTGAGAGTTAAACGGGTTGATTACACCCTTCGATGTATTGATCTCGCCGACATGCTGGGAGTTCGAAATATTTCCACCGAACCAGGCGGACCACTGGAAGAGATGAGTCGCGAAGAAGGCCTGAGACTATTCAGGGACGGTCTTTTCGCTGTCGAAGACAAAGCCCGGGAAAAAGGTGTCCGTGTTCTCATAGAACCTGAACCAGGTCTTCTTATTCAAAACAGCCGAGAATTCCTGGATTTTTTTGACGGACTCGATCCAGAGGTTTTTGGCCTTAACTTCGATATAGGACACTTTTTTTGTGTGAACGAGGACCCTGCGGAACTCGTAGAAATTATGAAAGATTATGCGCATCATTTTCATCTTGAAGATATAGCCCCTTCGCGTGAGCACCATCACCTGATGCCTGGACATGGAGGCATTGATTTATCCAAGGTATTAAATACGATTCAGGATAGCGGTTTTGATGGGTTCGTAACAGTGGAACTGTATACCTACGACCATGCGGCGGAGGAAGCCGCCACAGACGCTTTCGAGTATCTCATGCAATGGGAACGGGAAATTGGTAAAAAACCAAGAGATTAACCAGAAACCATCTTGGTGATTGTCACGTTCTGGCTGTTTTTGCTTCTCTACAATCCTTGGCCTTTTTCGAAACAAGATCCAGGATTCTGGCCAGGAATGGCATAGGATCGTCGGCGGCGAACCACGCTCCCTCTTTTACGCCTCTCAGTGATGCAATCCATTGGCCTATTCTAAGGCCATGGTGTCTATAGTATGTAAAAGCGGAGCGCAAATCACTGTCTTCTACAATCCATTTTCGACCCGGGACTGGACGGTCTTTAGGAACCTCTTGGCCGGTTTTGTCGAGATACATGGCCCGGACGACATCCAGCCCTCCTTCTCCGACGAAAAGCCGGAAGCTTGCGCCGACTCTCGGATTGACGTCCAGAATCTTGTACAAGCCGTCCCTGACGTCATATCTGTAATCAATATCAACCACTCCACTATAGGAAATTTCTTTCAGGAACTTGATCGAAATATCTTCGACGGTTTCGTTGGTTTCACATACGCCCAACGATGAATAGCCCGTATAAACAGGAGCTTGGCGAAGTTTTCTCCCGGTAAAGGAGATCAGGCAGTTGGACTGGTCATCGAAATAACCGTTGAACATCCAGTCCTGACCTCCGGTTTCAGGAATATATTCCTGCAGCATCACGTTTGGAAAACCATGTTCCTGATGTTTCGAATACTCATGGATCAATTCCCTTCTATTTCTTACTATCATCGTCTTGGTCAATGGACGACCTTCCAGAACAGTCCAGTCAATCGCCTTCATAACCACAGGAAATACCGCATTTTGGGAAAATTCGTCAGCATCGATTTCTGAATGGGGAAAAGACGCCATGGCCGTTGAAACTTTATGTCTTGTCGCTAAAAAGAACAATCCCTGTTTGTTGCATAGGTTCTTAACAATGTCGTAATCCGCACAACCGAACAAGAAATGTTTTCGGAGTATTTCTGAATAACCAGAGACAACTTTCGCATAAGAATCCATAGTTGCTATCAAAACCGAATCACGACCAATCGTTTCCGCTACCTGAAGGAGATACTCAATCAAGACTTCATCAGTGGTTGAAGCGTCCAACTTTGGAAAAAAGCGGCATTGCGAGTATCTGGATAACCTGGAAGGGGTTTTCTTTGAACTAATTACAGGATAGACATGGACACCAAGTCTTCCAAGACTTCTGACGATTCCCAAGCCTATGTATGATTCTTCCACACATTTTAGAATCGTAACGGGAGTTGAGAAATCACAGCCCTTAAAAATAGATGGCTGGTTTTTCATGTTTCACCGCGTCAGAATTAACTGCCTGTCGATCGTAGATTATCATCTTTCGAAACTGATCACACGAAGTTTTTCTATGTGGCGTGAGCGAGGCAAATGATTGTATAATGTTTCAGTTTCAGTTCGCATGAAAATCTTCGTTGGGGAATCATACTGGATCTGTTTTCCAGGTATTTGGTGGCTTGGGGCATCGCTAAGACAGTCACAAAAACAGGGATCAAGAATTTGGCGGCCCTTGCCATCATGAGTCAGGGCATTGGCGACACTGACCCGAAACCGATACGGAGAACAGATCCGGGATCACATGACATGGCGGCTGATGTGCGAATTTCCCTTCGAGAAATGGGGGTTGTTTTTTCCCCTGGACGGGTCGCCAGACCAACTGATAACGACCGTCAGGAGCAATTTTATGGAACATTGAAACAAGCAGAAACCGATAACTTTTTCCCTTGAAATGTCTGAAACAGTACAATGGCTGTGGGTCCATACATGAATCCAAGCCTTGCGTGAGGAATTCGATTTGTCACACATTCTCGAAACAACTGAGAAAGGCTGTGGGGGTAAAAACGAATCTAATGAATGCCAAGAAGTCTTTTCAAAGAAATATTACCTATCTTTGAGTTGGCTTTCAATGTTAGTTTTCGTAGTTTCCTCCTCTTTCGTGTTCACGTACATGTTCGAATGGGACAAATATCATGCGATCTGTGATCCGATGTCACACATAATGTCCATGCCGGACAAGGTCCTTGTATTTTGTTTTCTTGTGGCCAAGTCCATCCTGTGGTTTCTGCCATTTATTGGGATTTTTTGGTTTCTGACGGCGCTAAATTTTGTCCGAATTTCCATATTTTTCTTGATCACGTTTTGGCTATTTACGTTCTCCATGATGACAATCGATCTGATTCTTTATAGCCTCCACGGCGCCCACATCTTAGATCACGTTCGATGGGTTTCCGAAGCGCTACAAGAAACTCCCTATAAGTTTTTTCATCAATTTTGGGATTTCATTGGAATAAAACTAGCCAT
Organism: uncultured Desulfomonile sp.; assembly: GCA_903952205.1. Taxonomy (GTDB): domain Bacteria; phylum Desulfobacterota; class Desulfomonilia; order Desulfomonilales; family Desulfomonilaceae; genus CAJBEZ01. Next base: position 120,687 of record CAJBEZ010000095.1, read on the forward strand.
TGGAGCGATAATTGCGCTGGTTGTCTTCATGATTTCAGTCCCTGCGACCTTATTTTCTGTCAGATGGGTTGTAACCAGGTTAGCATATCGTTTCATGGGGTTAGTGTCCGGATGGTCAATGGCAATTGTCATCTTTGCCGCATTATTATTCCCTTTGACCATAGTTCCTGTGCCGGAACAATTTCGTGATAGAGTTATTGATGCATTACCTGTGGCTGAGGGCAACAAGAAAGTTCTCGGATGTTTATTTCAAGCCGCTCACAGTTTTTTGGGCTTCGCGAGCCAGATTATTCCAGAATGGCAAAATCCAGACCACGACAAGTTTGTCACTAATGATGAAATACCGTTTGTTGCTAAAATCGTCAATGACGCTTTGAACTCAAACTCCGCAGGAACTATTTCCGAAGTCAACCTTACCAGACCAAACCCTCCCAACATAATTGTTATAGCTCTTGAATCTTTTCGATCCAGCTTGGTTGATTTTGGTTCCATGAAAAATCTTGGAGAGTGGTCTAAACAGGGACTTCGCCTCAACAGACATTATTCTGGGTGCAATGGCACGAGGCCGGGGCTATTTGCGCTATTTAGTGGTCACGTAGCTTTGGATCAGATTGCTGATGACAAAATTAGTTTCCAAATGATCGAATTGTTTAAAAGACTTGGTTTTAACACCACGTTCATAACTTACGGTGACAGCTTTAACTGGGGCGGTGTAGATGATTGGTACAAATCTATTCCCTGCGACATTTTCCTTCGAGAAGGCAATTATTCTATGATCAAAGAAGAAATAAGTGATTGGCCTGATTCAGACCGAAGAAAAATCAATCATGCGAAACATATTCTTAATACATATACCGACAAACCTAATTTCGTGTTTGTTTTTCTCCTTTCCTCACATTGGCCCTACGCTTTCCCGAAGGAGCTTGATATTTTCAAATCTGACAAATATATTTCAAAATTCTGGAGTTTTTTTAATTTTGACGACAAGGTTAAATTATATACGAATCGATATATAAACACGATGCTTTTTCTGGATAAAGAGATAGCGGAATTTGTGAGCCAACTTGATCCGAGTCGTAACATAGTTATTGTAACCGGAGATCATGGAGAATCCATGGGGGAGGACGGGGGATTTGGTCACGGGGCTCGCCCATCTGAAGTACAATTGAGAACTCCATTCATAATGGTCGGACCAGGGGTTGCGCCTCGAGAAATCAACACCGCAACGGCTCATAATGATGTCTTACCAACTTTGTTGCATGTGATAGCTGGAAGAAATGTAACTGACATTAACGCCAGTGGGAGGGACTTATTGGCTGACCCAGCGCCTGCCGACAGAGTCGTGGTGACCGCTTATCGAGGCAAGCAAAATGTTCGTGAGATATTATCAATACACGGAAACAAACGGCTTGCTTTCAAGCTTGACACAAATTTGAATAAATCTGAAAGACCAGAATTAATAGGCGGGATTGATGAAGCCGGACAATTTAACTTTAAAGTTCAGAAAGATAAAGCTACAATAGGATTTTGCTGGTGATTTCTAAGAAATTACTCAATTTTGAGCCTAACGGGCGCAGTGTTCAGAAAACTCAACCAGAGAAAAGACTCTGGTTCATCTTCGAATGTCAAAACATTAAAATTGCGCCCTTCCGACAAGACTTTAGAGCAAAGGTCAAAACTCGACGACAAAATTTACCTCGCTATATTAATTCTACTCCGACATATAAGTCTTGACAGTCCATGAGGGATATTATATGCATCTTTCATGGAAACGACTAACATGTTTTTTGCTATCGACGACTACATGGCGCGATTTTCTCATTATATAAAGCGGCATGAGGCTCGGGTTTTGGCTCAGAGGTACGTCGTCGGATTGATGATGGATGGAGACAGGAAGTCGGTTGAGCCGCTGTCGGAGAAAGTCCACGCTTCGGAAAGGGGTATGCAGCGATTGCTGACAGATGTCAAGTGGAACCTCGAGGGCGCATCTTGCGAATACAGAAGACAGATGCTTGCAGAGACAGATGATCCGCACGGGGTTTTGTTGATTGATGACACCGCATTTCCCAAGAAGGGTAATCATAGCGTATGTGTGACCAGGCAGTATTGTGGATCTCTTGGGAAGGTGGATAATTGCCAGGTCGGTGTAAGCATGACCTATGTGGGGCAGGGCTTTGCCTGGCCGTACGCCATGGAGCTTTTTGTTCCTGAATCCTGGGATAACCCCGAGTGTCTGGCTTTGCGAAAGAAAACGAACATGCCGGAAGATGTTCATTACCGCGAAAAATGGCAGATAGCCATGGAACTGATTGATTTGGCCGGAGCGGATGGCGTTTCCCATCGGGCGGTGGTGGCCGACAGTTGGTACGGCAATATAATGGAGTTTCGCAGGGGACTGGACGAGCGGAAAAAGAGATATGTCGTCGGCATCCATTCTGATACGTTGGTTTTTCTCGAATCTCCGGTATTTGAAGAACCCGATTCCCTAGAGAAAAAACCAGGTCGAGGCAGAAAATATCCTAAACTGTCGGAAACGAACCTCTTGCCGGTGAAGGTGGCTGATCTGGGAAAATGTGTTGAGGAAAAAGATTGGGAACATCTGGAGATCCGTAAAGATTGCCAAGGCAAGCCGTTGGTGATTGAAGCCATATCCAGAAGAGTCTTTCCTGCTCAGGGATACAGAAAAGGTAGCATCCATGAAGAAGGCTGGCTGATCATCGAGAGAAGACATGGGGACAAACAAACCGAACTCCGGTACTTCGTTAGTAACATGCCCCAAGACATGCCTACCCTTGAAATGGTCCGTCTCTTTCATGAGCGGTTCTGGATTGAACAGGGCTACCAGCAACTGAAAGAAGAGTTGGGATTGGATCACCATGAAGGCAGAAGCTGGCCCGGTTGGCATCGGCATGTGCTGCTGGTCTTTCTTGCCTTCGGTTATCTTACGCTCCAACGTATACAGGAAAAAAAACGCATTCAGAATATCTGGTGGAACCAAAGGATGAGTAGTCTTGCCCCTTAAATCGCGATTTCCTTGAGTCTTGGAAGCGTCGGAAATGTCCCTTTCGCTCTTCAGAGCGATGGAAACAACGGCAAAGAGAATTGAAGCAAGTATCCTCTCTGCCGGATGTCCGACATCAAGTCTCCCTCTTTCTGATGAGAATGTTGATTTGACTCGGTTCATTTATATGGCGGAGTAGAAATAATTGTCTCAAATCTTGAACGGTCCGTAACGATAGTCCCAATAATTTTCTCTAAGCACCCATTCGAGCAATTCAGGGTCCTCACGCGCCTTCTTCTGATGAAAAAGATATCCTCTGATCCATGCTTCGTGAACTTTCTGCTTTATTGCCGCATACGGATCTTTGGATAATCTACTTGCAATACGCCGCAATAGCCTTCTAGCTGCGGGAAGTGGCTCCTGCATTTTCCAGTCAAACTTTATGCCTCGGTTCCTTCTTATCGTAGTATAAGAATCATTTATCCCATAAAGAAAATTTCGCCGCTCGAAATAATCCAAAGTGAGCCTTTCGGTAGGTATCCGATGGTGAATCAGAGCCTTGGGCTGATAAACAATCTTAAACCCTATGGCCTTTGCCTTCCACGCTAGGCCCGTTTCAGCGTTGCCTTGATAACATTCAAAGGGTTTAGGAATATAGTCTGGATGGAATCCACCCAGATCAAACAGCGTTTTCCGACGGATCGAGAAATTGAGCCCCCAAATGAAAAGGGAGTCTATTTCGGATGGTTGTTCGCCAAAATCCAAGACGCTAAGATAATCGCACCAACTTCTGGGGCCATCTCGATACCAAAACGCTTCCAACCAATCAGGAGGTGGGGATTCATATCTTGGTAGATTTTTTCCACCTACAAGATGAACTTGAGGGTCATCAAAAGTTTCTTCTATCGCGTTCAGCCATCCGGAATCGACATCGATGTCATCGTCTATGTAAATTAATATGTCACACTTGGACTCAAGCGCTCCTTTGTGTCTACCAGAAAGCAATCCGGGGATTGGTTCGTAATAATACCTGATAATGCAATTAGGAGCTGACTTGATTGCGGCTTCAGTCACGGTTTGTGTATCGTCTGTCGACGCGTTATCCACTACAATAATTTCGTGGTCCCGTGACAATGACTTTAACGCCAGCAAAGAAGCAAGGGTAATTTGCAAGGAAGCGCTTCTGTTGAATGTGGGAATTATGATTGAGATCGGCATCGAGAAATTCCGCTGCGTTCAATATGAAACTTAGCCCAATATAGAGGCATTCAAGCTGAAAAGGGAGTTGCAGCGCCGTTCGCAGATTGAATTGCTCACAATGGCTTCACCTGGATATTTAGTCACATCCTTATTGAAACTAACCTATTTCCTCTTTCTAGAAAAATCTAGAATTATCATTTTTTTCTATGAAGTTGCCAGATATTGTGCGAGTTACCATAAACGGAAAAAGAAAGTAAAAGAGTATTGTAATTGAAATGAATTTAATAAAGCATCCTATTTTCCCAGTAGGAGTAAATTAGTAACATTTTTCAAGGCCTGATTACTTTCACATAACTGTCTGATGCAGAGGAGGGCCATTTGATGACGCAGAGTGGTGCGGGCGAAGAACGACCGTCCGAGGAAATCTACCTTTCCGACTTTTATAACACCCTGGGAGTCAGGACGTTCACCGAGGCCGATTTTCTCTGGCGTTCCGCAGGCCTCAGATTATTTACACCCGTACCCATGGTCCGTTCTATTTCCTTATCAAAGGAAGACCTTGGTCGCGTGTGGAAACAAGGCGCATTTTTCATTCATTTTCCAACGGCCGATGTGGGGCGGGGATTTCCTGGCTACATTTTTGTGATGGATGACAAGGAATACGGTTTCGGGAGCATTAAGAGTAGTGATCGTAGGCATAACATCCGTAGGGGCTTTAAACACTGTGACGTGAAAAGTATTCCTTTCGAATTTCTTGTGGACAATGCGGATCCACTAATTCGAGACACATATTATCGTCAGGGACGCAACTGCGATGATGCGGTTGTGGAAGGTTGGCGGAATTATTTTAGGGCTGCGGCGGAAAATCCGTTATTTGAAGCTTGGGCAGCATTTGTTGACAAGAAACTTGCGGCATTCAAGGTAGAATTTACATACCACGGAGTGGTCCAGGCGGACATGGTGTTTAGTTTTAAAGAACTCCTGAAATACTATCCGGTAAACGCTCTACTATTTTTTTCCACGCAGCAGGCAATTAGACGGGATGAAATTTCTTGTGTGTCTTACGGTATGACGCCGGTGACAGGGGAACCGGAAAGCCTGATAGGCTTCAAAGAGTCTATGGGGTTCAAGAAAATTGAAATTAATCACCGGATAGAGGTCAACCCCCTACTGAAACTCGCCTTTTCTTTCCCGCTAAACTCATTGCTTAAACTTATGGCCGATCATTATTACAATCGATCAGCGTATGCCAGAATAGTGTCAGGCGTTATCGCTAAACTTCATGAACAAACCAGGAATTATCACGGGATGTAGCAAAACTCTTTTTAGCGGGATGACGATGGCTCATTATTTCGAAAAGGACCATAACGGTAATCGAAATAGCTGTTTTGTAAGACCCACATGAGCAAGGCTGAATCTTGGCGCACTTCCCGTTGGTGGAACTTGTACCCTTCCAGCCACGCTCCACGAACTCTTTGCTTTATTTGCGCATGGGGGTCCCCAGACAACTTTCCTACAACTCGATTTACCGTTCGTTTAATTTGTGGAAATGGTTCTTGCATCTTCCAATTGAATTTCATGCCCTGATTTCTTCTAATCGTTGTATAAGAATCAAAAATCCCACCAAAGAACATTCTTTTTTCAAAATACTCAATTGTAAGACGTTGGTCGGGAATTATGTGATGAACCAGAGCGCGAGGCTGATACATTATCTTCAATCCTTTGGCCTGTACTTTCCAGGCCAGACCCGTTTCTCCATCTCCCTGATACTGTTCAAAAGGCTTAGGGACGTAGTCCGGATGGAATCCACCCAGTTCAAAAAGTGTTTCTCGACGGATTGCATAATTGAGGCTCCAAACATAGATGGGATCAATTTCAGCTAATTGGTCACCAAAGTCCAGAATACTAAGGTATGCGCACCAGTTTCTGCCCATTTCTCGAAACCAAAAAGCCTCCAACCATTCAGGGGGCTGAGAATCAAACATGGGAAGGCTTTTGCCGCCAACCAGATGGACTGCCGGATCATTGAAAGTCTCAATTATGGCCTCCAACCATTCGGACGCAGCTACTATGTCATCGTCTATAAAAATCAGAATGTCTCCCTTGGATTCCAATGCTCCCTTGTGTCTCGCGGACAATGATCCAGGTATAGGTTCGTAGTAGTAACGAATGTCTTGTTGTGGATTCAGTCTTATGATCGATTCGGCAAGTTGCTTTGTGCTGTCCGTTGAAGCATTGTCTACTATAATAATTTCGTAATTATGTGGAGAAGATTTTGAATTTAGTAATGATTCAATAGTATTTCTGAGAGAAAAGCTTCTGTTGAATGTCGGAATTATAATGGAAGACTTCATTTGAAGAATTCCTCATTCCTGAAAGCCCAACTGCTAAGTATCGACAAATGCCCATCAGACGCTCGCACTAAACCAAAATTGTTCATATTATGCATTGTCATTCTTGTTGCCCAAATTCATGGCGTTGGAGTTGTCCATGGTAAGTGTCTAAGACCCCGGCGATGATTCTAGCATACATGGAACGATTGGAAGCGCTTTTCGCTACAAAACGGGCTAACGAATTTAAGGGTTGGAACAAGAGAGGCTTAAGGACCGGGTGTACCTCTATCCGCTCTTTCACGGGGATTTTCTTGAAACCCATAGACTCTTTGAAGCTGACAAGACTATCGGTTTCGCCGATGATTGGGCGCTTTCCATAAGAAACAAAGGTGATATGATCCTTTAATATTGCCTGCTGGGTTACAACGAAAGCTAGAGCGTCGACTGGGTGGTATTTTAGAAGCTCGGTGCGACTAAATGTCATCTCAATATAAACTCCACCTCCCACTGTAATAAGGACACACACCGCTGCGAGCTGATTGGAGACAAATGATGCCCACGATTCAAACAAAGGATTCGATTCCGCTAACCTGAAATAGTTTTTCCACATTTCCAAAACAGAATGATTAAAAATCCGACTCTGGCGCCTGTGGGTGTCTTCTATCAAAGCGCCGGCATCTCGAACCAAAACATCAAAGGACACCCGTTCAACTAAACAATGCTTAAGCGCCCACCTGATGTTGTGACGCCGCTTGCCGCTAGTGATGCTCCCAAAATCATAGTTCTTTTCATCTACAACGAGATCATAGCCAGGATAGAACGGCTTGTCTTCGTCAGACACGTAATGAAGGAACAGCGCGTTTTGGCTCCACATGAACCGTAAGTCATCCGAGGAAAGAGAGATTGGCTTAGAAGATGGCCACGGTGAGAAAAACCTGAGGCCCCTTGACATCCAAAAGGAGTCTTGAACTACAAAAAAACGTGCTCCCCTAGCTCTGCAAAAATCAGAAAGGCATTTATCCTCAGTCAAATCTTGAGAGACTTCATAACTACGGTTTTTAGTCAATTCCATCTTAATAGACCATTTACTCTACGTTTAAGAGAGCGCCATAAGAAATATCCATAGACGAAATTGAAAATTCAGTTGGTAATGATTCCAAACTGTTGGCAACTAACTGAGGACGCCAGACTGAATGGAGTGGGAAATTCGAGAATCCACTTTTCTTTAGTAAATCTACTTTTCTAGTTTTGGGAACCCCAAGGCAGCAGACGTATGAACACCCCGCCAACGCACATTTTTTGATAACATAGTCAAATAGCTCTTGCACGTGTTCCAATCTAGCTTCCCGAGATACAAGGAATTCCATGATCAATGCCCGCTTGTAAGATTCCAGTATTTGGTAAATCACCATCACTTCGGGAAATTCCGGGACACCAACAATAGCGCATTCGTATTTCCTGAACGGATGTTTGCTGTATCGCCACTCGAGCCAAGATTCATTTATGTCCAGACAAAAAAATGATCGTTCAAGGAGCTCCTTAAGTTTAAGTTCTCTGAAGCTTTGAATGTCCTGGGTTTGGTAAAATCTCTTGGTTTCTTTTGACCGGGTTTTCGTCGAAGTTTTCAGTAGACTAAGAATCTTGCCAATTCTAATGAAGCCTCGCTGGGCAAGCAATATGCCTGGATCGATCCATCGAATTAACAAAGAAGGTTTTCCTAGATCCTTGAAGTGGCTCTTCTTGGTAAACAGCCCTATGCTCTGAGGATTGGGAAGTGAAATGAGGAAGTCAATACCTAGTCGTCCTGCTTCTGAATATGCTGCCTGGGCTAACTTACTGGAAAATCCTTTTCTTCGATAGTCAGGATGGGTCACAACGTTCACGGAAATACCCGCTAAGCCTCGAACCCCTCTAATAAGAACAGGCAAAGGAACCAGGATGTGCATTGACACGACCCTATGTGAGTCATCCTTTATCACGTAGGTAATCGACCTTCCCCATGTATTCTCACTCGTCAGCCATCTGAAATATTTGTGGGTCGCCTCCTCAGCGGAATGCCAGACAAGCTTTTCCAATTCAACAATCGAATCCTCATCTTCTGCTGTGGCTATTGTCGGTTCTAATAATGAGCCCAAATGAAACTGTCCTGTACTGAACTTACAGTGTTTTTAGCGAATTCCTTGATCCTTCTTAACACTCCATGGATTACTGTCCGTCAAGCTGATGCTCTTGCCATGGCCATCCGCCTAAAGCTAGAGCTCGTTTCCATCAGTTCATCATATGTCCCCTGAGCGACAACTGTCCCATGAGCAAGCTCCACAACCTGGTCGCAATTTTGAATGGTAGTAAGACGATGAGCAATTATAAGTATTGTCAAATCTCGACGTAGGTTTTCGATACAAGTCATCACAGCCTGTTCGGTTTCGTTGTCAAGAGAACTGGTGGCCTCGTCAAAGACTAGGACCGAAGCTTGCTTGTAAAGGGCTCTAGCTATACCGATTCTCTGGCGTTGGCCGCCAGAAAGCATCACGCCTCTTTCACCAACCAAGGCCTCGTAGCCATCTGGGCGACTTTCAATAAAGTCAGCTATTTGGGCCTGTCTAGCCGCTTGCTGTACCCTCTCCATATCTATGAGATTCCTGGGCAATCCTAGAGCGATGTTCTCCATAATCGTCGCGTCGGCCAGAAAGATACTTTGCGGCACATGGGCAATTGCTTGCTGCCATGAACGTAGACGCTTCCCGGTAATACTCAGGTTATCTACCAGTATTTGGCCGCTGGTGGGCTCCAGGAGTCCCATCAGGAGGTCAATTGCAGTACTCTTGCCGCTACCCGTGCTTCCTACAAAGCCCATCCGAGAACCCTTAGGAATAGTCAGGTCTAAACCGTTAAGTACCCACGGCTCATTTTCAATATAACGAAACCACACCGACTTGAAGCATATATTGCTTCTAAACTCTAAAGGCCTAGGAGATGGCTCTGATGCCTCCTCTGGTATGGGTTGTTCTAGAAGTTCAATTACTTTAACGAGAGACGCTTGATTGCCTGCCATGGTAGCCCATGCTGCGTAGATTTGTTGTAGGGCAGGAATGATACGCTGCGCTCCCAGAGCAAGGGCTCCCAGGAGAGGCAAAGCTGTGGCGACTCCTCCGGACTTGCGACTCAATCCATAAGCCAGACCTGCAATTAAGACCATTCCTATGGCCTCCATTGCAAATCTTGGACTAACCGCAATAAACATGTTGCTCCCATAAGCTTTACGGTAGGGCAAATCAGCCTTACTGTACGTGGCGCAGTACAGAGGTTGGGTCCAGTTGAGCAACACATCTCTGATTGCTCCTAGACCTTCCTGCAAGGCCCTTATGGCAAGGGTGCTTTCATCCGAGATGCGTTGACTGTTAATTTGTAATTTACGTCGCGCCACCCACGTGATCAGACCATAATTCAATCCGAAAACGGTCAAAGCAACTGAAACGACGAAAGGGTCTATCGCTACAAGAGCTATAACTAGCGTTATCAGTAGCAATATGGAGCTTGTAAGTGTAAGTGAGGCTTGGAGCATGGTCATGGCTATCCATGACTTGTGCGTTATTCCATCAATTACCTCGCTGCTGTTACGAACAACGTGTACTTTATAAGGCTGGTAAAGCGTGCGCCGGTACATGTCTATGCTCAGGTCTGCCCCAACTGCGTTGGAAAGCCTTGCTGTAGCCCACAACAACAGTAATCTCATTGATCCAGCCACTAACGCAGAAAAGGCAAATGCTACCGCCAGTGGAGCGACCAATTGTTCTGGGGAATTTATCCCGAATGTTTCAACGATACCTCTAATCGCTGCGTGATTAAAAACCCTATCTGGGGCTGTGAGTACACCGATGAATGGTAGCACAGCGCCGAGGCTTATGACTTCCGAGAATGCGCTTGTTAGCATTAACGCAAACAATAGCAACATCTGCCGCTGCCTGACTTTTGTCAGGTGGCGCCATAGTTTAACCAATAATGTTGTGACCCCAGGTGTTGAATCAACGTCTCGGGCATTGGAATTGCTTGGCATGTAATCTCTTGATTTAGCGAATTTAGTCCAATTTATGAAATAGTTGACTCCGTGATTTTTTTCTCTAGTATTTCGCCATTGGTTGGCTTTGCCAATCAATGGTTATGATTGTTAAATGATCAAGAAAATTACTTCAATGAAAGAGACGAAGTATCAGGTTCAAAAATTCTAATTCAAGAATATTAATTTGCACGTTGAATACCTTAAATTTGGTTCCAATGATATCCTAAACTCAATACTTTTAATTTGGTAGCGTTGTTTCCAGAAAGGCCCTATTAATGGAAAAAATCATGCTGGTATTACCTCCGGTAGATGTCTGGGCCGAAGATTTTTTCAACCCGGACTTTGGTTATGCTCATGGATTCATATCTCTGCTGAATCAAATATCAAATCTTACTGTGCTAATACCTATAGATGTGGACGTCAGAAAATATTATGCCTATTTGAAAAAAAATCTAGGTCCCAATTTGAGGGTCATTTCACTGGCCGATATGGATAGGAATGAAACCTGTCCACGAGATGCTCGTCTGCTCGATTATAAACCATTCGTAAACCAGTCCTTAGAAATTTATGAATATATAGATAGATCATTTTATGACTGCGTAATCTTCGATGTTTCTGGAGCCGCCGGTTTTATTCCGTTCAGGGCAAAAAGAACAGGGCTTGGTCTTGAGAAAACCCTATTGGTGAGTTGGCTCAGGAGTTGTCACGAATTTCAAAGGCGTCAAGTTCTTGAAACTCCCGTATATCCCCATAATTTTTCAGCAGACCTTGAACTGGACTTTGCTGAAAGATATTGTTGCCAGCACTGTGACCTGATTGTAACTCACACTGACACCATCTTGAAATGGGTTATTGAACGAGACTGGAAATTTGACCGTAGGACGATTGTTCCACTATCGGACCTAAAAACTAGTCGATCTCTCAAGCCATTATTGGAAAAATTTCCTACAGTCGACCCGAGTCAACTCAACGTAGGGCGTCAGCCAGAAGCAACAAGTCCTTTGCTATCAATATGCATAGCCCATTTCAATGATGGTCGGAATCTTAGATATTTGTTGAAATCCGTCAAGGAAAATGATTACAAAAACTTTGAAGTCATAGTAGTTGACGATGGCAGCACTGACGCTGAATCCTTAGAAATATTCGGATCCTTAGCCTTTGAATATGGTTCAGATTCTTGGCGATTCATAAAGAAGAGTGAAAATCAGAGTCTTGGCCCGACGAGGAATTTTGCTGTAAATCACGCTAGCGGTGAATTTATCTTTTTCCTGGATTCAGATGATCTTGTCGCCGAGACTCTGATTTCCGACTTTGTTCGAGGAATGCAGAACTCACGTGCCGACTGTTTGACAAGTACTCTGGTTTTTTTTGAGGGTGATGGTGGGAGTTGTGATAACGCGAATATACTAAAATATTGGATACCATTGGGGGCTTGCGTTGAACTGGGGATCTATGAAAATCCTTTTGGCGCAGCCAATTTCTGTATAAAGAAATCCGTATTTGAGGCTCTTGGAGGGTTCTGCGGTCCCCGTGGAGAAGTTCACGAAGATTGGGAGTTTTTGGCGCGGCTAGTCCTTGCTGGTTACGACATGGATGTTCTGCCTAAAGCATTGTATTTTTATCGAATAAGGCCGGGCAGTTGGCTTCAAACGGCCCGGTCAAGCAATTCAGTTCAGAAATTGCGTGGCAGAATTCTTGACAATACAGGACCTCAACACATCCAACACGTCCATGACCTGTTTCTACTAACGATGGGCGAAAATGATCGTTTGAAGGCTTCAGCCTGGCAATTGGACAGGAAAATAGTCAAAACCGCACTCAAACTGGCTGACGAGTTCAACGAAAGAAACCGAACCATTATCAAAAAGGTGAAAATTCATATATACGAGAAATGTAAAACATTCTTATCCAATCTTGGTAGATTTTTACCGGTAACTGGGTTCATGCGTTTACTTAAAAATGATGAAAAAGAAAATATCCTAAATTCTTTGGAATGCGAGATAGATGTCTCAAGATTTTTTGTTCGACCCCTGTTGGAGTCGCAACTGGCGAAACAGACGACAGATTTAGGATTGCCAACTGACCGGCCGGCATTTGGATTTATTGGAGAAATGGACAGGGAAAAGAGCATAATTGGTTTTCTTAGGCTAGCTTATTGGATGCAAATGTCTAAGGATGATAGTTTTTTTATTTTACTTGGCAATCGCCAGTTTAAGAATGGGATAACTGCAATGGCAACCAAATACAACCTAAGAAACTTCAAATGGATCCCTTTTCTCGAGAAACCTGAAGATCTGTACGCCATATTGTCAGGATTTGTTATAACATCAGAAATCGGAGAAACCCACATTGAAATATTTGAAGCCTTGGCTTGCGGTGTTCCTGTTTTCGCAACGGACTTGAAATTGGCCAGAAGGCTGCTTGGAAAATATGGAAGTGGAGCCGTGGTTGCGCATGATCCTCAATACAAAGATTTTGCGGACTGTTTCATGTTTTGGAAGAACCATCTGGAAATCTATAAGACTGCTGCAATTGAAACAGCGGAATTGATCCAGAGAAATCTGGTGGTTTAGATAACTCAGTTCATCGGGCAAATAGTTTCTTGATTTTGCTTCCGAGCATTCCCAGTTTTCTTAGGTGGGCTGTGTAGCGCCAGGAACGCGAGCTTAGAATAGTTTTCATCATGGCGATTTGGGTATTCTTTACTTGGATCTCATTTTCCATTCGGGCCATCGCCGTATCTTTTTCGTGTGCGGTTAAAAAAAATTTGCTCTCTTCTGTTACCTCAATCCTGTTCAGTTGGTGCAAGTCATTGTCATTTCCACCAAAAACGGATACGGCTCCATCAAATCTTGATCTGGCGATATTAACTACCTCGTCAGTATGATCACCATAGGGATAGGCGAGCCAACGGAAATGTGGTTCCGGGAACAGATCAGTTAGATTCGACGGCAAATCAAGCTCATGGAGAAGAACATTTTTGGGTACTGATCCTAGGTGGGTGTGGTTTCTCGAATGCCATTGAATCCTGGCAAGAGAATTGGCGGCTCGTTTTAGCTGATCTATGTCGGCGCATCGTGCTTCAGGTTCACGTCCCCGATCATAAGAATTGATTTTCCCGATGTAGTTACCAATCACAAATATCTCAAAAGGATAGTTCCATTTCTCAAGTATCGGAAGAGCATAATCAATGACATCTGAATAACCGTCATCAAAAGTCAACACGATTTGCCTAAGATTCGCCGGATGGTAGTCATGAAGATAGACTACCTCATAGGCTTGAAGATATTCCATTTGCCTGTAAAACGTTTCAATACTGACACAATATTTTGTCAGGATCTTTTTAGAAACATTGTGATACACGAGAATCATTTACAGTCTTTATTAAGCCTGAGTTTAGTTACAAAAAGGCATGTGGAAAAGTAGATTACGTTAAAAGTCAATGCTCATGGAGAAGCTCATGGAAAGCGCCCTATTGGTGTTGCGGTCTCCTAATCACAGTGAGTCGGATTTCATGTGCGCTAACATTGCTTTTGCTCGTGAAATTATATCTCATTTGTCGCGCATAGTAAATCTCAGTTTAGTATTATCCGGCCAAAGTGACGAGCAACAATACTCATATTTCTTGAACGGCGAATTTGAAGCTAAAATAAGGGTTGTCTCTCCAACAGAACTCAATAAGTATAGAGCTGATCCACGAGAGGCTCGTCTAATAGATTACAGGCCTTTCGTAGATTGGTCATTCGAACTATTTGAATATATAAGGCAATACCATTATGATCTCGTAATTTTCGATGTGTTTGACGCCCCTGGTTTCATTCCAATCAGAGCGAAACGGACAGGATTGGGTTTACAAACAACTGTTTTAATGAGTTGGCTTACAAATTGCCATGAATTCGTAAATTCTCAACTCTCTGAAACTCCATGCAATTTTGATCCACTCATAATTAAGGATCAGCTATGTTTTGCCGAAAAGTATTGTTGTGAAAACAGTGATCTGGTTCTCTCCCATACTGACACCATCCTCAGATGGGTCAGTGAAAGACAATGGAAAATAGACCCCGCACGAGTTGTACGCATGGATGACCTAAAGGTCAGCTGCCCCATCAGTGGTCCCAGCAGCCTCCAAATCCAACATGATCGGATGTGGGATCAAGAACCACTAGGACTCAAAGATAGCCCTCTGGTTTCAATATGCGTGGCTCACTACAATGATGGTAGAAATCTCAGCTACTTACTGAAGTCCATTGAGCAGAATGATTATAATAACTTTGAAGTTATAGTAGTTGATGACGGAAGTACGGATATAGAGTCTCTCAAAATATTGGAATCGTTAACCTCCGAGTATGTGTCCGATTCGTGGCAGTTTATAATGAAAGAGGAAAACGAGGGCCCAGGACCGACGAGAAACTTGGCTGTTAGCCTTGCTAGAGCTGAGTTTGTCATCTTCATGGATTCGGACAATCTCGCCGCTAAAACGATGATTTCTGACTTTGTAAATGGAATATTAACATCTGGTGTTGATTGCCTGACCTGCTCCATGGTTCAATTCCGTGGTGACGGCCCAGTTCCTGAAGAAGCCGACCTGGTTGAACGCTGGATGCCTTTGGGCGGTTCCGTCGCGCTAGGATTTTACCATAATTTTCTTGGGGACACGAATTTCTGTGTTAAGAAATCCGTGTTTGAAGCTTTGGGAGGTTTTTCTGACATCCTGGATTTTTTGGAAGATTGGGATTTCCTGGCGAGGTTAGTTCTGGCAGGATTTGAAATGGATGTGATCCCTAAGGGCATATATTTTTATCGCCTCAGGTCTGGTAGCAGGTTTCAAAGTGACTGGTCGAGGAATTCAATCCAGGCTTTGCGAAAGAGACTCCTATACAGTGCTGGGCACCGTCACGAAAAACTTGTCCACAGTATACTCATAAAGGCAATTGCCGAAAACGAGCGACTGAGGGCTTCTGTCTGGAAACTGGACAGGAAAATTGTAAAAACTGTTCTAAAATTGGCCGCGATCGTAAGTGAAAAACACCGGTTGATTCTCGAGAACATGACAGCGAATATATATACGAAACTTAAGGTGGGGATCTCCAATTCGAGACGTTTAATCCAGTATTTGAATCCTAGGGTTGGTAAGGAATACATTGCAGATGATGGCCAGAATTTCACGACAGAGGGAAAGATTGACAGTTCCAGATTTTTTGTCCGTATCATTACCGACTCAGAGCATGAAGAGCAATTGAGGCGGTTTGGATTACCTTCAAGTCGTCCCATCTTTGGTTTTGTGAGCGAACTCGATGAAAGGAGTAGACCGCTGGGATTTCTGAGACTGGCCTACTGGATGCAGATGTTCAAGGATAACGGCTTTTTTGTTATTACCGGCGATGGCCCTCTTCGAGATGATGTGCTAGCTATAGCTGCCAAATACAAATTAAGTAACTTCAAGTGGATCCCTCTCCTTGAAAGACCGGAACAACTCTATGCTGTTCTGTCGGGACTGGTCATAACGGGCGCATTTGCGCAACAAGGGTCTACCGTAATGTTGCAAGCTCTGGCCTGTGGTGTCCCAGTTTTTTCAACCGATGTCGCTGAATCTAGACGTGTGCTCGGACTGTACGGGAGTGGGCTTGTAGTCAAACACGATCCTGAAAGAAAAGATTTTGCCGACTGTTTTAAATTGTGGAAGGATAACTTGGACATTTATAAAACCGCAGCCATGGAGACTGCGGATTTGATCCGCAAACACTATGGAAAAAATGACTGGTAAACCATCCATGATGTTAGCATTTGAAATCTGATCGCAGTCCAAAATAATAAAATAAGCGTAGCAATTTGAACGAAGCCCTTTTTGAAGTCAAATTATTAATTCAAACCTGGTTGGTCATTTAGGGACGCCTTTCGAAACCAACCCCTTTGCCCAGTAAAATAACAAACTGTAGTATTCATGAAGAGCAATGTCGGAGTTTCTGAAACCGCCTACACACGGAACAAGCAACAAATATATGGGCGGCCATCCATGTGTGAGATAGTCACATGGACAAGGTATGGGATTTGTTCCCTCAGCCCTAAAAAGATACATGGATCTCGGCATGTGAACCGCCGAAGTAACTAATGCAAATGGTTCCTTACCAAGCAACGGTTTAATCAAGCGCGCCTCATCAGCGGTATTGAACGCCCTGGTTTCAAGAATCAGCGACTCTCTTGGAACGCCTAGCCTAAGTGGCAATTCCTCCATTGCAGCTTTGGAACTATAAGCTGATCCGGACAGGATAAGTTTAGCCTGAGGTATCTCATCCCAAAGCCTTACACCTTCCATGACTCTTGGTAAAGTTCCGAACCAACGGTCCGCTGGTGTGTTCGCGTCCACAATTCTGGATTTGCTCAGGACAACTATGTTCCGTGTCCCTGCTTGCCTCAATTTCTCAGGATCAGCGTACCAACCGGCCTTGTCCTCGAGCGGCTTCACCAGGGATAAACCGGTCCATCCGAGAGAAAAGAAACAAAAAATTGAAAAAGAAGCTATCAGAAATAATTTGGCCGCCGACCGTTTACCCTTGAAAAGCAGGAAAATCCCTATGGCGAAGGTTACTGCGGTAATACCAACAGGTTGCATTGGCCATGCCAGTATCCTTTTGAAAAAATACAAGAAAGAATCCATAAATCAATGGCCTTTAACTACCACTTCAATGTAACGAGTCGAAAGGGTGCGTTTGGAACGGTCCTCTCTCACGTCCTGATCCCAATAGCGCGTATATGCGCCAAAATGGCGCATATACGTTTTACTTTGTCGGATTTCTCGCAATATCTTCCCAAAACAGACTGTCCCAACCGTGCGATGTGATCAGTTTTGAAGAAAGGACGAATGATTGGGGCGATTTCTATCTTTTCAACGATATCTATTCTCCTGTAACCAATAGATTCTTTAAACCGGTTGAGAGACGGTGTGTCACCAAAAGTTGCTCTTATGCCGTATGACACATGGTCGATCTCCGGTCTTCTGATCACCTCACGGGTCGAAACAAACATCAAAGCGTTCATGACCTGATATTTTAGGAGAGAAGTCCGATTAAACAGGACGTCACCATAAAAACCGCCATGATATGTAAAATCAATTCGAAAAGCACCTAGTTCCTTATCAACAAAGGCTCCCCAGGCTTCAAAAAGAGGATTCTTCGCTGACAACTCGAAGTTTCTTTTCCACCACTTAATTCCCCATTCATCAATGCGACGGCCCTGTCTAGCATATGTATCCAGAACCAAATCCATACCATTTTTGATCAGGTAACTAATTTCGATTCTTTCGACATTGCAATGTCTAAAAGATCTTCTAGTCTCCTTTCGCTGATTTCCCTGCAGTGAGTCCAAATCATAGTTTTTATCATCGACCAGGTGGATATAACTCGGTATGCCGGAATTACTCGTGGCAGCAGGGTACCTTAAGAAAAAGCTCCCCCCTTCCCAGAGCCGTTCTCTCTCTGCGGGCGAAATTTCAATCGGACCTTTCATCAGTAATGGTTGAAATATTCGAGCGCCATTCGAATGCCAAATGCCACCTTCTAATCGAATAACCCTGCAGCCTAATTCATGGAAAAATGTTGTAATGTTCTCATCCTCAAATGAGGATATTTTTGAACCAGTAATTTGAAAATTCCGCATGGCCCCCTTCAATTGTATATAATTCCTTGCCCAGACCTAAAGAAATAGACAGTGCGCCAACGAGCCGGTTCGAGAAAACAGGCGCGCTTATTTCAAGCACCTGGTTGCCACAATAATAATACGCAATTGATGAATCTCAAACTGAATTTGATCAAAAAAACCATGAAATAGTGTAGATATAAATCTACTGAAAGATTGAGGAGACAAATATGATAGCGATGAAATCCGCCGACGTTGAAATTGGCCAAGTTGGCGCGGTGCGATACAAGGGGGAATCCAGCCACGCCACCCATGTGGGCGTTCAGTGGCTTTCGAAGGTTGGGCAGGATGCAGAAGGTTCTCCAGCGTATGGTTTGAGGCTATTTACAGTAGGTCCGGCGGGCGAAATTCCCATCCATAATCATACCTATGTTCAAACGATGTACATCGTTTCAGGTAAATTCGAATGCTGGGCTTTTGATCCTGATACCGACAAAATGATCGACAAAAGAATTTGCGGCCAAGGAGACATGGTTTATATCCCCAGCCTGGAACCACATGGAATGCGTAACTTGAGCGAGACTGAGCCGGGACAGTTTCTGTGTTGCATCTGTACCCTGGATGCGCCGGCAGTTTGTCCCGGTTGATTTTGTAGTAATGAATGCTCTGGATTTTGACTTTTCAAGTCATGGAAAAATCATGAGACGCGTCATTTACACAAATTCTGTTTCTTCCACTGTGTTTTGCCTGGTATAGGGCCTGGTCAGCCCTCAAGAGCAGCCTTTCCTTGGTGTCTCCTTCCCTCTTGTAAGAGGCGACTCCTGAACTAATCGTTACTGGAGTTTTGTTTTGAACAATCAGTCTTATGGATTCGGCTTTTTTTGAAGCCTGTTCTAGATTAGCGTCAGGAGCGAGTATCACAAATTCTTCACCGCCATAACGAGCCACCAGGTCGGTCTTCCTCGTTACCTGGGAAAATATTGTCGCCACATCACATAGAGCTTTGTCGCCCTCCAGATGGCCATACGTGTCATTATAAAGCTTGAAATGATCTATATCGGACATTATTATGGAAACCTCCTGACCGAACCTGTCCGCCCTCGCCAACGCCTGATCAAGCATCATCTCCAGCATGCGCCTATTGGCCACACCTGTCAGTGGGTCTGTTATTGTTAAGGACCTGGTCGCTTCCTGCAGCCTGACATTTTCCATTACCAGGCCAATTTGCCGAGCTATTGTATGAAGAGTTTTTTCGATTCTCGGGTTGATCTGCAATTCAGGAGGGCAACTTAAACACATCACACCGTTAATTTTATCTTTCACCCTGAGTGGTATGATCAAAGGCGCCGTCATTTCTGATGGACAGCAGTTTCTGCTGAGACAGCGCTCATTGTCGCAGACTCGACCTGTCAGAATCTTACCGGTTAATGCAACTTTGCCACAAAGACATTCTCCTATGGTCATGTTTTCATGCGCCTTCTCGAATTCTTTTGGGTGGCCGGGGCTGGGGACAAGCCGCATCACTCTCTGGTCAACGGTAAAAAGGGCCGTAGCTCTACATGAACTGCGTATAGGCAGTCTTTCAACCGCTTCGCTTAGCCTGCTGTACAATTCTTCCAGGCTGCTGGAACCCGCTATAGCCTGTGATATGCCATAAAGAAGTTCCAAGGTCTCATTTCTCTCCTTGAGATCTTTCTCAAACTCCTTGAGTATCGAAATGTCTCTCAGCGAAAAGATGAGTCGCGGAGGTCTTTTTTCCGAGGCGTCCACAAATGTGCAGTTTGCGAGAGCGGGTATGGATTTGCCTTCCTTTGTCAGCAAGCTACAGCCAACGTTGTTTTGATGGGGTTTTGCGGGCGAGAGATCATCCAACGCCTTATTAAGGTTATCAACTCCATCTGTGACGTAAACAGCCACGTTTTGTCCGATCGCTTCATCTCCCCACCCCAAGGTCGTCCGGAAACCCTGGTTGATCTGAGTAATAATACCCTGAAGATTGGTTATGAGAACCGCGTCCTGCATTCCTTCTATGGTTTCCATAGCGGTTTCCGCCGCTACCCTCAAGATTTCGGCCTCACTCAAAGCTCTTGATTTTTCTTCTTCCGCCTGTTTCCACTCGGAGACATCCTGCCCTACGGCGATAACCGCTATGGGTTTCAAGTTTTGATCAAGTAACGAACTCATATTCCAGAGTACCGACCTGATTTTACCATCCACATTGACAACCCAAGTCTGGATGTCTCTAACCGCTCCACCAGCAAAGGCATCCTGCGTCGCCGCCCTTAACAAACCTTTCTGATCTTCCTCAAAAAGATCAAGAAAATCTTTTCCAACAATGGCGCTTTTCTTATATCCGAAGACAACTTCGGCCTCGGAATTCCATTCAAGTATGTCTCTATCAGGGGACAGCAAGACGATAACACTGGCTGCTGTCTTAACCAGCATCCTGAATTGTTGCTCACTCCTCAGCAGAGCGACTTGAGCTAGTTTACGGTCCGTAATGTCCCTGATTGTTCCTAGTGTTCCTAAATAGTCTCCACGATACTTTTCCTCATCGTCCTCACATTCTAAGTCATACATTCCTGAACTGTTCACTTCTGCGTAAACGCCATCAACTGAGGAGCTACTATCCGAATCATTAAGTTTGCCTCCAAAACTCGAAGGTTCGAGACGAACTTCCAGATTCCGGGTCATCCTGGCGCCTGTTCTCCTCTCGTCAAAAAGCTTAGGAGCCGATTCAGGACCGGTAATCCTTCCCAAGTAGTCGGGAAGTACATGATCACGACTGACACACTTAAAATCTTGTGGGACGATAATCTCTCTGAAATGTTTGCCTATAAGGTCTTCAGGCTTATAACCTATTAGATGTACAGCGTCATTCACAAAAGTGAATCGGCCTTTAGTGTCTAACCTGTAGACAATATCGGGTAACATCTGAACCAGGACGTTAAATCTATGTTCGGATTTCCGCAAGGCTGAAAACGATCGGTCCAGTTTTTCGTTGGCCGCAATCAGTTCCAATCGTTGAAAAACGGCATTCTCATAGGTTGAAAGTAAAAGGTCGAGCATTTTCTCGGGGCTGGACTTCAGTCGATATGACTTTCCATCATAAACGAAGTTAAAGGGCTCAATTTTGTTTTGCTCTTCTGATTTCCGTGAATCCGACAGGAGCGATTCTATACTGTGGAGAAGCAAATCTTTATGGAAAGGCTTGCCGATAAAATTGTCAGCTTCGGCTAGAAGCCCCCTGATTACGTCCCTGCCGTCAGAAAGGTCCGTGAGCAGTATTACGGGCGTATGCTTGAAACGTGTGTCCGTTTTGATCGCGCTGCACAGTTCGTATCCATCCATAACCGGCGTCATTGCATCGCTGACAACCAGAGAGGGCTTATTGTTTTGCATGATTTCCAGAGCAATAGCGCCGTTTTCCGCAATTGCCAGATGATATCTTCTCTCGCACAGTATTTGGTGGAGGGAGTCAGCTTGGACCGGACTGCTGGTTACTACTAAAATGGTGTAATTAATGGGATCAATCATACGTCAAAGCCATGAAATTTATAAGAACAAATGTTTATAAATACCTAAAAACAAATCAAATATATTAGATTAGATAATAGCCATTACAAATTAAAAACATATAATATTTAAAGCTGATCCTCCGTATCCTTTACCTCGTCCCGAATATCTCTCATTTGTGGCAGCAGATCCACGAAACAGTCGAATATTCTGGGATCGAAATGTCGACCTCTGTCTGAAGTCATTATCGACAGAGCTTTTTCTTCAGTAAATGCTTTGCGATAGACACGGTCATGGACCAGTGCGTCGTATACATCTACTACTGCGACTACACGACCGGCCTCTGGGATCTCTTCTCCCGTCAATCCAGAGAGGTAGCCTGAACCTTCCCATTTTTCGTGGTGTGACAGCGCAATCTCCGCCGCCATCTTAATCAGAGGCACTTTAGATCCATTCAGGATGTCAAAGCCTATTCTGGGATGCGTCTTTATTACCTCAAATTCCGAAGGTTCCAGTTTGCCGGTTTTTAGCAATATTTCATCCGGCACTCCTATTTTACCCAAATCATGCATTGGAGCGCCTAGACGGATATCATTCGTCGCTGAAGCGGACCATCCAAGGCCTCTGGCCATTTCCGCGGCATAAAGGCCGATACGTTTGACATGTGCCCCAGTTTCGTCATCTCGATATCGTGTGGCCGCAATCAGGCGAAAAATGATCTCTTCCTCCCTGTCCTGGACATCCTTGGTTTTATCTTCTACCTCCATTTTCAACGATTTCTCGTACTCTTTGCTCAATAACGAAAGTCGCCGCCTTTCTAGCGCACTAACAACATTGATCAGAATTTCATTTCGGTTGAAAGGCTTGATGATATATCCATATGCTCCGAGTTCCAAAGTGTGGATGGCCATCTTTCTGTCATCGACTCCAGTGACCATAATCACTGCGACGTCGGGAAAAGCCTTTTTGATTTCAATAAGAAGCTCTATTCCAGACATGCCGGGCATCATTATATCTGTGACCACGAGACCGAATTCTCTCTTGCCAAGGGCCTTCAAAGCCGAATCACCGGAATTGGCCATGAAGCATTCATATCCAGCCAGATTCAATAGCTCTCCGACCATATTGGCTATTTCCAGTTCATCATCAACTATCAGGATTTTGTCACTGAGATTCTCAATCATTTGTGATAATACTCCTGTATAAGGTCTGCCTGCATGAAATATAATCCGCTCAGCATATCAAACTCAATCATGATGAGAAAGTTTGCAGGGGAAACCGATGTCAACTGACCGCAACATTGAAACCAGCTTTCTGAGATAGTAAATCATATTTACTATCGATAAAGGAAAGAAAATCTTGCAGAGGTTCCCTGATGTGACATTATACTAAAGGCGCCGGGAGCAAGTCTGGTCAGTAATCAAGCCGGCTATCAGGAGGAATAAAATGGAAAAAAAGGTGGACATTCTGGTGATGTATGGAGCGAAATGGTGCCCGGACGCTAAAAGAGCGATTAAATTTCTTGACGGACATGGAATCGAATACGAATGGCACGACATTGACGAAGAAGCCGACGCCCGTGATTTCGTTATAAAGGTAAATGGCAGATTTGTAATACCTACTCTACTTTTTCCTGACGGAACCAAAATGACGGAACCTTCAGATGAGGAACTAGCCGCAAAATTTGAAAAATAAGCTCGAATGGACCGGGTTCCTTATAAAAACAGGGTCAAGCTGTTGTCAGGCCGAGGCACGGTGTTCATGTCAAAACCGATTGGGAAATTATTGATCGGTATGACTCACCTCATTTCTTGATTTCATAATAGTCTTGTAAGACTCCTGGATTTGCCGAAATTTCTGGTTGGCGGCCTGGATCAGGTAGTCGGGCAACCCCTTAGGCAGGCTGTCAACATGGCATTCCTTCACAAGAATTCTGTATCTTTGCTTAATATGGCCGTCAGAGTCGCTGTTACTGCAGTTTAGAATTCGATAGGCTTCTTGAAGATCATCCGTTGAGTCCGGCGGTCTTACCCGCTCATTTGACTGGCCAGACTCTCGCCGCCTTTCGGCTGCCCAGCATATACCACACATACCGTCCCGCAGATCGCCATGGAATGTTCTTCGACCACAGTTCATGCAGATCCCGGCGTCCGGCTCTTTAGGGTTGGTCAAGCCGATTGACTCCCGGATCATTTTTTCGATGAGCTTCTTTCCATATCTAATCAAAAACGCCATGACTCAACTCTCATTCCAAGACGGTTTGGGGAATTCGGGCTCATCATTCCAGTTCCACCTGAGGCCCGCTCTACCCGTCCTATTTCTTGTGGATTGCCTCAAATCTCGCATATACGACTATTTTCTCTTAAGCGCAGCGAGCCGAGCAGAAACGCTGGAACCAAGTGTCAAAGCACTCCCTCCGGTAGCATTCAAGGCGGCTTCGATGTTGGCGTCCTTAATGACCTCGTTCGGGGAAAGCAACTTGGCCTTTAGCTCCGATGCCGCCGCTTTAGCCTTGGCTTCTTCCGCCTGTTTATTCATGCTCGCGAGGGCCACTCCCATGCCTCCAGTGTCTTTACGCAGTCCGGCCAGTTTCTCTGCCTTAGCGGCTTTATCCGCTGCCCGCTGTTTCTGGATTTCGGCGCGTTGCATGTCGCATCGCGCATTTTGCAGAATGTTACGGGCCTGCTTTACCTTGTCAGCAGAACTCTTTCGCCTCTGCCGCCTCTTGTGTCTCGCGCTCCAGTTCAGGCTTGAGCTGTTCCAGTTCATCAAGAAGCTTATCGAGACTCGACTGAATGTCTGAGGCCTTTACGAGGTCTCCACTGGTTTGGGAGGTTTTCATCTGACCTTCGAGTATGTCTGCAGCGGAAATGTAGCGGTCATAGTTTTTACGCGCTGCGTCAGCCTCTTTTTGTTCTCTATCGAAATCAGCCTTGGCCTTACCGGCCTCAACCGTAATCTTATCCAACTCTGCGATCATTTCCTCAATTTCGGCGTCTGTGGCCGTTTCCGGATCCCAGGCGACGATGGCCCTAGTGAGGCTATCGCCCACGCCTTGCATCTGTTTCTTGCTGAATGCCGCCAAAAAACCTAAAAGTCCAGCCATTTCAATTCCGCCAGGTTTTCTATTTTGTGAGACTAAATGACCACCAGAGCTGAGGGCTCTAATCAAGACCAACCATGATCTGCAGTGAAGCCTCTTTCGCCCAGATTCGTTTAAGTAGGATCCAACCACCGGCCATAATAGATCCTTTTTCTTGGTTTTAGGGATGACATAGGTATACTACGATCATCATCTTCCATGAACCAATCTAGTCAGCGTGGGCTTCATTTTCTCAATGGCAATAGTGAGAGAGTCCAGCGCGCACGGTCCCTTTGCCCTGACCCAGTCCGTTTTCAACGTCAAAATGGCTTTCACTGCCAAGATATTCATATTCCTGCTGAAAAGTAAACCTCTTTGGAGACTCTGGGAAGTGCCCTTCTCTATCTCAACAAAGATGTAGATGCGATTCCCGTTGTGGTCCTTCTTATCGTCGAAGTCCCAATCATCTACTGAAGCCATACCCAGACTGCCTGTTTGTGCGGAGTACTGGTCGGCTCCCCGGATAATAGGACTGTTAAGTTCCCCTTGCTTCCTGATTTTCTCCGCGAGCGCACCCTCGTAGCTTGACTAACATCTCAAAGAAATGGATTATGGCGATCCATGATTGGAAATCTGCTCCAAATAACTTCAGTATCATGTTTTAAGACCGACTTCCCAACTTTAGAAACCTGACAAGTCACTTACACAAAATTATTTACATGTTCACCAAAAACTGCAGCCTGAGTTGAGCTATAATGAATTAAGGAAATACAGTATGACCGCTGTGCTGATTACTAACGTTAAACATTACGTAGGACCGGGAACACTTCCTATTCTTCTCCGTGAGCACATGCATCCAGTCTGTCACGATTCGAGCTTTGAAGACGTGGAAGCCTCTCGATCCTTTGAAAAGGAATATCCTGGGGCAATCGCGCTTCGGTCTCAAACGCCGGAATCGCTGAGTTCTGAATTGAAGGAACGCCAGGTAGACCTTGCTACAATAGTCTCAAATGACGTCTTTCCCAATACTCCGTCCCCCATAGAAGATGTAGCCATTCAGGCACTGCGGGACAGTTTTGATGCTCTGTTGCTATTTCCTTTTCGGCTGACTCAGCTATTGCTGCCGGCCATGAAACAGAAAAAGAAGGGTTCCTTTGTGTTCGTGACCTCTGCTCGATATTTGCAGCCTGAATTCGGGTTCTCGGTAGCTACCACCATTCGAGCGGGTACTACATCGTTTGCCTTGGCGCTAGCGAAAGAAGTTGCCCCTTTTGGTATTCAGGTCAATGTCCTGGCTCCGAACTACTTGTACAGTGAAGCATATTATCCTAGGGCTCGGTTCATTGACGATCCCATAGGCCGAGAACAAATTGCCGCCATTGTGCCCATGGGTCGCCTCGGAAATCCCGAAGAGGCAGGTGAACTAGTTGCTTTCCTTGCGTCTGGTCGTTCAAGATTCATGACAGGGCAGGTCGTCAATTTTACCGGTGGATGGCCATGATCTCTTCTTGTGTGCATTCCGTAACTTGGTCGTTATTTCAAATGAGTCTCTTGGCCATTATTTTGGACTCTGAAATATCCGTATAATTTGGGAAGACAGTTTTTGAGCGTGTTGCGCCCGATGTAATTGGCTATAGATACCTTGTGATAGGTACCGTCGATAAGCATAGCCGTAAGACAAATCTGAGCCGAGAAAGAAATAAACTTAACGAAGCCATAGAAAACGTGGCAGGTTTCAAAAGGATTTTTTGATCAGGGGTCAGATCTTTGAGGCGGGCTAATCAGAAAACCTCAAAAAACATACCTGGGGACGGAATCGAACCATCGACACAAGGATGTTCAGTCTAGCAAAGTAAGTTACTCACGGCCAATTTCCCCAATATCTTCTCAGTATTATGTTTTTGGTCATC
>CAJBEZ010000096.1 GCA_903952205.1 uncultured Desulfomonile sp.
AAATGCGCCCAGAAATGGAGAAAATATGACCTAAGCTCCGAAAAAATTGAATCAATGATTGCCACGATTACTATAATTGCCCTAACATGGCTATCCCTACACCGCAGACGCCAATTCTGAGGATAGTTTTGCAAAAGGCTCTATCAGTATAATATTATACTTGTATGAAAATACAGTTTCATGTTAAACTGTATCAGTTCATTTTTTAAGTCCAAATATATAATATATTTCGCCATGTGAATTTAGATGAAATCTTTCCGTTTCTCA
The DNA here is from genome assembly GCA_903952205.1 of uncultured Desulfomonile sp. Taxonomy (GTDB): domain Bacteria; phylum Desulfobacterota; class Desulfomonilia; order Desulfomonilales; family Desulfomonilaceae; genus CAJBEZ01. The sequence continues at coordinate 268 of CAJBEZ010000096.1, forward strand.
ATAATCGGAGTTTTTATTACTGTATCATTTTTAACTATGAGTCCATTCGCTTATTCACAACAAGGACTCTTTCAATCCTACAACCCAGTCAATTTGTCCCAGCCGACTGCGAATTCTTACCTAAACCTCATGGTAGGACTTAGGAAATATTTTAACAGTTTTACGTCGTGGCAACTTCCCAATAATACAGGCCCACAAGACCCAATAAGCCGCCTCGAGTATCCATGGGATCAGACATTTCTAGCGATTAGAGGTAGCACGGCTTATACTGGTTTGGAAGTAAACATGGAATGGTCCGGAACATTAAGTGTCTTATCCAATCCAAAGGCTCAAGATAGTGATTGGCTAGACCCTAATAACCCGAATCAAAAGACAACCTTTTCTGATGCTGACGCAACTCCAAGATGCTGGACTCTGGATTTAGGCTGCAATATGCAAATTCCAGGTTTCCAATCTCTAAGAGGAGTGGCCGGGTATCGAACCAGCCAGTTTAAGTTCACCAATACAGATGGTTATCAATATTCAATTTATAACGACGAAACCGGAAAATATGAAAATTCATCGCAACCTCTACCGGGGGCTAGTATAGAGTTCAGTCAATACTATCAACACTATTATGCAGGCGGAATCCTCGATACATCAATCAATGTAGATGAAATTTCCAGAGGATTGATATTCCCTGCTCTTCTAGTGAGAGTTCAGGGTGATGCGTCTTACATTACCGGCAATAGCCATGACCAACATCTTCTCCGTTATGCCGTTGGTATTATCAGTTCTAGAGGTTTTGGATGGCATATTAATCTCACAACTGGATTCAAAACCGGCAGTTTCAGATTCGATGCAGAAGGTGATATTAGGGGCATCCAGACTAGTGGTAGTATAGAGTCTATTCAGCAGGACGAGACATCTGGTTTAATTTCTACTCAATTCTTTAATGGGGCAAAGGGTTGGAGTGAGCAGAAATACTTGGGGATTAATGGAACCCTATTTTTCTAGTTTCAACCAGTGGTCCAATTTGATGGGAGTATTTGTTTTTGTGATGAGACGCCACATTTGTTCCAAAATACCTCTTTTGAAACGCATTTATCAATCTTATGACAGGGCTTCTCTTATCCTGGTTGGTGAGGCAAGTTAAGATTATAAAACAGAGCCATAAACTGGCGAAGAGGCGCCTACTGTTGAGTTGAGATAGCAATAATAAATACAGTAGGACACCCCTCAATTACATCGGCCAGTTTTCAATTGTAGATTGCTGAAATGTTATTTCTTTCTAGTCCATATCCCTACAGCAACCACAGCATCAGCAGGAGTCACTTGTCGATAAACAATCTCTATAGCATGTTTCTTTACTGTCCAGACTTTTAAACCCCTAATCCTTCAGTCGGTCCGCTATATAGCGGACCATTATTTTTTTATGGGCTATGTAACGCCGAGTATTAGATTACATCAGCCAAAAGTGTTCCCAAAACCCATTATCAGCTATTTTTTTCAGTATCCTCAATCCTTCCGGTAAAAAGAGATGATGAACCAAGATTACTCTCTTTGTCATTGTCTCGACGAATCCATCCACCATTGTCACACCAATCGTCGGAAGCTGTTTTATAAACATGTTGTCTATGAAAATGGCATTCCTTCTGTGAAGAATCATAATAAATGCAATTTCTACAAAAAAGATCCTCAGCGTCCTTTACAAAATTAATAGGCAGTAATTCTAAACAAATTTGGCGGAAATCAATTATGTTTCCATCAAAAAACCAATTGCCCTCACTACATTTATTTTTTGGCTCAGTAGGAATAGATGGTAAAACCTTACAACACTGAGATTGACTGTAGGAAACACAATTTTTACATATTACATCAGCGAAAACCTCTACTAATTTGGGTTGTTTCACAATTTTGTTACTCCTCTTCGGTTTTGTTTCCAGTTAGCCAACCTTATTACGCATTGAACTGACTATACACCAACGCCAAAAACAAACTGCTTATTTCTTACACTCATATGAGGAGTAGCCTTTATTCCTGTCTTATCTGTTGTTTCAAACTTTAGACTACAATCCCGTTTAAACCAGACAGACTCTCTACGACTCAATACCAGACAAACCTCTGACTTATATTCCTTGGCCAATGAAGCGGCATATTCACAGGCCTTTTCTCTATTATCAATCTCATCTGGGATTTGACCATCAATTGGGAGAATTAAATTCATGTTAAGGATACTTGACAATGGTGTTCTTAAGTGACACCATAAAGTATGAATGGCAAACAGCGTCAAACACTGGAGGATGTTTTCTTTCACCCTGTCCGATCAGGAATCCGATGGGACGATATCGAAAACCTGCTGATAGCTGTAGGCGCTACCATTAAAGAGGCGGAAGGCTCAAGAATAACTGTTACACTCAACGAAGTGTACGCCGTATTTCACAGGCCCCACCCTCGACCAACAACCGACAAGGGGGCCGTGAAAAGTGTAAGACGTTTCTTGATCAACGCGGGAGTGAGTCCAGATGAATATACTTAGGTACAAGGGGTATGTTGCAGTTTTCGATTTTGACCCTGAAGCCAAACTGTTTCATGGTGACGTAGTCGGCATCCGGGATGTGGTGACATTCCAAGGCCAGTCCGTGACGGAATTGGAGCAGGCGCTTAAAGACTCTGTGGACATCTATCTAAAGCTATGTAACGAGACAGGGAAGAAACCTGACAAGCCTTACTCTGGTGAAATTAAGCTCCGCCTAGGACCGGAACTTCATAGGGAGGTGGCTACCGCAGCAGCGCTGTCAGGTTTGAGCCTCAACGCATGGATGAAAAAGGCGCTTGAACGACAGGCTCAAGAAACTTTGGGAGAGTAGGCTCAACCCTTCTCTTACTCGTTCTTCTGAACCAACTCAGCAATCGGAAACGGGCTCTGTCCCCATTTGGTTGACATCGGCCACTTCCTTTTGTTAAACACACACCTGGTCGAATTCCATTTTCTCCAGGAGGTGCGCAATGAGCGAGATTGGGAGATATTTTTGCCCGAACGAACACTGCAAGGATTTCGGCATACGCAATCAAGGCAATATTGCCGTGCGTGGCAAGTACGGCAAGGACAAGAGTCGTGACTTGTTATATTGCCGGACCTGTGGCAAACGCTTTGCCGCCACAAAGGCCAGTGCGTTGTTTGGCCTGCATTTATCAGCCGAGAAGATTCGTCAGATCATCCATCACGCGGCCGAGGGTGTCGGAGTGCGGGCGACGGCGCGACTGCTTGAGTTGGACAAAGACACGGTCAACCGTGTGATCCTGAGGGCCGGGGAACATTGCGCAGCCGTAATCTCTGGCTTGCTGGTATCACTGGAACTGACTGAGGCACAACTGGACGAGTTATGGACCTTCGTAAAAAAAAGGAAAGTTCTGGCAACGCCGAAGACATCGAGCAAGAATACGGGCGAACCTGGATATGGACGGCTATCGACGCCCCCTCTCGATTGCTGATAACGTTCTGGATTGGTGGACGCGAATTGATCGATGCCCGGCAGATGCTTCAGAACCTCGCCAGCCGTAGCCGAGCCAAACCTCTGTTCGTCTCCGACGAACTGCCCCATTACGCAACGGTGTTGGCCGAACAATACCATGTAATGGTACCATCGACACCGACGGGCAAGCCTGGGCGGCCTAAGAATGCCGAGCAGGTGATCGACGCGGATTTGGATTACGCCACTGTGCATAAGACTCGTGAAAGAGGACGCGTGGTCCAGGTTGATCGCCGTGTTGTCTACGGTAGTGAGCAGAGTGTACGTGACCGGCTAGCGGATTCGCCCAGCCAGAAGATAAACACTGCGTACATCGAGCGGTCCAATCTAAACTGGCGACTGTGGGATGCTCACTTGGTGCGTAAATCATTGACCTTCGCCCGCTCGTTGCGTTGGCTGCGGGCCAAGTTCGCCATCGTTGTGTCTTGCTACAATTTGATTCGACCACATGGCACGCTCAGTCGTGGGGCCGATCGAGTTTTTCATCCGACCACTCCTGCCATGGCGGCGGATGTGACGGATCATCTCTGGACGTTTGGGGAGCTATTGGCATACCCCGTTCCTTGTCAATGAAGTGGGGACATGATCAATTTTTGAGGCCACTAAGGTTAAGGTGTTGAAGTGGACATGAGTAAAAATCGGCAGACCATTTTGGACCACTCCCCCGTAGACCATTTTGGACTACGGCGACAAAAGCCCAGATTTCAGGAAAGTGTTTATTGATAACAGTTTCCGAGATTAGAGGCCACAGGTCACTCAGTAGACCATTTTGGACCCCTTATTATAAATTACCATACCATACCGAAAACGGGGGCACCGTTCTTAGCAATTCCGAAACAACAAATTGGAAATTGAAATCTGGGCTCGTGCTTGAACGGGATCTTGGTACGGCAATTTCTCGGGTGATCCCGTACGTACCGAAAAATCACCCCTCCGATTCTTATGGAGAGGCCAACCGGGAAGTACTCGAAAATGGGACTTCCGGTACCGGCATGACAACTGACATACTGTTTTTAGTGGAGGCTGCGATATGACATCCGAAGACGTTCTCTCCCTTTACGAAGCTGCTGAATTCCTGCACATCAACACAAACTCTCTCAGGCGGTTCTGTAGGGAACGAAAAATCGCGTTCATCAAGATCGACCGGACCCATTGGCTATTTGTGAAGGCGGATCTCCTCGCATTTCTGGAGCGCCAAAAAATAGAAGCCGCAAGGCCGATCTCTAAGCTTGACCGACCAATACCCCAAAGACTAGACTCGGCGGAACGGGTATATGAAACCACCGAGAAACAGGGGACAGCTCTCAGAAAGGAGATCAAAGAGCTGTGGCTGTAACAAAAAGAGGTCAAACATGGAGTTTACGATTCCGACCGTTTGGCGGCGACGTAATCGGTTTGGCGACCCTAGCCAAGACCAAGTTCGAGGCCCAGGGCATTGAAAGAGAAATCTTGTTGGCTTGTCGGGCTCTTGATTACTCATGTCTCAGCAAAGAAGCTAGAGAGGCTTGTTTGAGGATGTTCAGGAATCAGGGATGGGAACCACCCCCCGGATTAGTGAAGAAAGAACCGGATAAACTGACTTTACGGCGGGCGTTTGAGATCTTCGCCCAGAGTCTGAAGGTCAAGAATGACCCAGGTAAAGGGCGCCATGAGATCTCGCAGTTTCACCTTGAAGACTATTTCGGGACTGGTACATATCTTCAGGACATTTGGATACCAGAATTGGAAGCGTACCAAGCCAAACGGCTGGCTGATGGCCGAGCCCCAGCCACCATCAACCGGGAAATGGTGACAATGAGTAAACTTTTTACCGTCCTGGAGCAACATCGCATGGTAAAGCAAAATCCTGTTCGTCTGCTCGAAAGCCTTTCAACCAAGGGATCAGAGCGGCGGGTCTACATCTCCTTTGAAGACGTAACCAGGATAGCGGACGCTGTTCCAGCCTGGTTCGCCCCTTTGATATGGACCAGCTACTATACTGGCATGAGAAGAGGGGAAATTCTGACACTGACAAGAGACGCGGTGGACCTCAATCGCAGAATGATTTACCTGGGGGCGTTCAAGACAAAGGAAAAGGCAAAAAAGCGAGTCCCTATTCACAAGGACTTGGCTCCGATCCTAAGTCTTGTTCTGAGGACTCGGCGCTTGGGAACGGACAACGTGTTTCTACTGCAAGACGACCAGGGCGTCCGGCCCGCAGGAGTGTCGGCGTTTAAGAATTGCTGGCCAAGAGCTTGTGAAGCATTGCAGTTGCCCGATCCACGGCCCCACTTTCACGATTTGCGGGGCACTTTTAAAACCAATTTTGTACAAGGCGGCGGGGCCGACGAGATTGCTGAACGAATCATGGGGCATTCCAACAAGGCCCTGTCAGTCGCCCAGCGATATGGCTATCTGTCGGATGATTTTCTCGTCAGCGAGATTGACAAGTTGACCGTGGACAATGGACCCACGCGGATTTGGGTTGAGCGCCTGGAAAAAGCGTGTACAAAAAGTGTACAAGGAGCCAGCAAAAAAGAAAAGCTTCGATGTGGGTCGAAGCTGTAACTAATTGAAACATTATTGTGTTTTATGGTCGGGACGACTGGATTTGAACCAGCGACCCCTGCGTCCCGAACGCAGTGCTCTACCAGGCTGAGCCACGTCCCGACAATTCGTAATAATAACCCTTCATAGCTTTTGTGTCTAGCATTTTAATTTGAAGCGAATTAGTTAAGAATTATCAATTAACGCTTGTTGTGATGGCCTCTACCCGGCATCGCACGAACCGATGTAGAGGTGTCGCCGCTATCGGGTCCCTGTTAGTGTTTTTCGTGAGCCTGTTGACGTTAGCGCCATATTTCCTACCCTGATAAACAAGGCCAAACCCATGCGGAATAACCACGTGACCAGCTTGACAATGTTCGTCAATTTCGAGTTCGACGTCTTCAGAACCTGCTTCCGTGGTGACTCTAACCCATTGTTCATCGGTCAGTCCCAGGTTCGCCGCGTCGTCCGGATGCATCAGGATCGAACAGGGTCTTATTTTGCCTGCATTCCAATCCGGTGAGCGCATAATAGTGTTTGCGTTGTAGTCCATGTGTCTACCGGCCGAGAGAATCAATGGGAATTTCGGGTCTGTCGCCAAAGTCGCCTCTTCAGATTCTGGATTCAACTCTTTCAAACGCTCGGAAAGTTCAGGGATCAAAATATTGATTCGTCCGTCTTGCGTCTTTAATTCCTTGAGATTGTTAGAGATATCGTTCCGCCCTATCCACAGTCCTTCAGGATGATCCAGAATTTGCCTGAATATGGCTTCTCCCATTTCCGGTCCAGATGGAAAACCTATTCTGGCCGCGTTTTCACGAAATGATTTGGGAACTGTCTGGAGCAAGCCCCATAAAACCGCAAGGTTTGCCGAGCCTAACGAAGATCCCAGGGTCTTGCCAACGATGAATGGAAGAACATTCTTGGCTCTTGGTTCATCCTGAATGTAAGAAAGAAGCCGCATGCCAAAAGTCATTCGATCTTTCATTGCCGCTTCATACAGGGATTGAGGAATTTTCGGTATTATTCCTAGCCTGTCAGCAAGCCCGATGAGGATCTCGCTCTCCTCCCATTGATCGCCTTCAGGATCTACAACGGGTCTACGCATCTGAAAAAAGATATTCGGATAGGTCCATGAGAAAAATGTTGCGTCCCATTTTTCGTAAGCCGACCGAGCGGGAAGCACGTAATGGGAGACTGCCGCTGTTTCACTCATTGCGACATCTATGGTCACAAGAAGATCCAACTCTTTGAAAGCATTCTCATAGGCCGTAGTATCAGCATAGGAACGCAGAGGATTGGCGCCACTGACAACGACAGCCCTCAATCTGTCGGGATTCTTGTCCAGGATTTCTTCCGGCATAACGTTCGGAGGAAATGTCCCCATTATTGCAGGAAAGCCGGTCGTAATTGTTCGCCATGTCTTTGGGTCCCTCTCGTCGGAGTGTGACCCAATCGGCATTAGATGACCGGGGATAAAATTTCCTCCTGAAGTTCCCAATCGTCCGCAGATCGTCATGAGAATCAGTTCCAGGTATGAGGATAAGGTGCTATGGCGTCCCATAAGGATTCCCAGATCAGAGTGATAGGACCATTTACGGGTGGTCATCAAATAGAGCAATTCTCTGAACCTGCCATAATCTATTCCACAAACTCTTACAGCGGATTTGTGGTCGAATCCTTCAAACAATGGGCGCACGGACTCAAATCCAGCGGCGTGTTCATCTATGTAATCTCCCTGCGACAATCCCTCTTCAAGCATGACCGCTATCAAGGCCTTCAAAAAGAGAGTGTCCGTTCCAGGCCTTATCGAAAGGTGAAGATCAGCCTTTTGAGCAGTCTCCGATTGCCTGGGATCCACCACCACAAGTAGTTTGTCGGGGTCGTCGCTTATTCGCTTCAGATGTCTCCTCGCCTGTGGCATTTGATGACTCAACCAGCCATTCCACCCCCAGGCTACCAGCATGTCGGTGTTTTCAATGTCGGGTATGGTCCCTAAATACTGTCGTCCCAATCCTCGTCCGTTCACCCAGAAATATCCGGTAAGTTCCTGAGCCAGAGGGCTGTAGTGATAAAAAGAACCTAATGACCGGAGCAACCTCACACCCAGGGCGGCTTCAAAATGACATCCCTGCCCCCCACCGCCCATATAGGCCAACGATCTGGGGCCATGATCGCCAACCATCTGTTTGAGTTTTGCGGCTATTTCATCCAGGGCCTCACTCCAGGGTATTTCCAGGAAGCCGGCGCCTACACGCTTGAGAGGCTTCTTGAGCCTATCTGCGTGGTGCTGGTAGTGGGCTATTTTCATGCCTTTTCTGCAGCAGTATCCTTCACTCCTGAGATTGTCCTTGTCCGGGCGGACTTTTACTATCCGGTTTTCTTCCACGAGAACTTCCAAACCGCAATTCTGAGCGCAACAGACGCATGCTGTTTTTTTCCAAGTCGCCATGTTTCTTCTCCCTTATTTAGTTAGCATACTAAATATCAGCCTCATCGAATATTACCCTCTCTTGTTCTTTAAAAGCCATGGAACATAACAATGATTCCAATAATCTTCGAACAATTCTTCGCTATCAATTTTTCAGGGTAAAAAGGGTACCTGATTATACTTATGTCGTTCTTACGATTCTATACGGCCTTGCGGAATTCCTGGACCCATAAAACAGCCAACATAAACGAGTATTAATTGAGCCTCGGCTATAGTCGCCATTATTGTTTTGTACTCTAACTATATTCGCTCTCCGTGTCAAACTGATTCCGCGGCTCCGATGTTATTCAAACTTGACGTGATCAATGGTAAGAGAGCATAAAATATTTGCGCCAAACTCCTCGAAGCTAATATAGTATTCCAGACAAGGACCAACTGAATCAGGGGTTTTGGCTTATATCGTTGAATTTCTTGCAGATCTGACCTATAAGCAAGGGTAATGGTGATCTTTAAAATATAGGTGGCGCCAATGTGGAAAGTTACGTTAGCTGATGTCTTGCATAAGCTTGAGATTGTCTCCTGGAGAATAGCCTCGGCCGCACTTGTGCTTTTTATCGGCATAATTATAGCCAGGTGGTTGGCCAAAATCGCCAGCGGACAACTTAGGAAGAGAAACCTGGACCCTACCATTGTCCACTTCGCCGACAACGCCATTCAGGTAGTTCTCTACGGAGTTGTGATTATCGACACCCTACACCGACTCGGAGTGGAGAACAGTTCTCTCATAGCTATTGTAGGGGCGGCCGGCTTTGGTATCGGCCTCGCTTTGAAGAATCAACTGGCCAATGTCTCCGCTGGGCTTCTGATGGTAATTTTTCAGCCCTTCAAAGTGGGACATTATATTCTAATTGGCAAAACTGAGGGAACAGTTGAA
>CAJBEZ010000097.1 GCA_903952205.1 uncultured Desulfomonile sp.
CCTCTGGGATTCCCCGGAAGTTCCTTACTGGGACCGAGAGGTAGCGAGAACATTTCTATCTCCAGCGGCATGTTTCAGGGTATTTTGCCGAAAATCCCCAATCTTCAGCTTGGATACAATTATACCTTTGGGCCTCAGTTAAAGGCTGGGACTGCTTCCGTAGACTACCTGCTTCCTTTCAAGCTTGGAACTGACTCAACAATTTATGGAGAAGCCCATGGTGAGTTCCAAACTCTCTCTATTACCCAACCCGGCTCTCCAAACAATAGTACGGAGCTTTGTTTTGGTGGTGGATACAGAAGGATGTTGGGTAAAGACACCATGGTCGGGTTACATTCCTTTTTCAATACTGCAAAACTGTCCGGTACCTGGTATCCATCGGCAAGCGCCGGTGTTGAGTTTGCATCTATGATTTCAGGCCATGACGCTATTGACTTCATATTTAATTGGTATGGAAAAGCTCTTGACGCTACAATTTTCGGCACTACTCCTGCTTATGCGGCTTCTGCAGCCACCGCGACCTTCGGTAACGCTAACTTCGACTTTCAAGTTGGTTATTCCCATGAATTATACAACGGCGGCCCTGACCTCCGATTGAGCGCCACTGGTTATAAGTTAGAATGCGGTTCCAATGTATACGGCTATTATGGAGGAGCTGAACTCAAGTCCCGAGATGGCGTGTACGTAGTCAAATATGATGTGGGTTATGACAACGCCTTTGATGTTTACCAGTCAGTTGCAGCCTTCGTGAATATGGGCTTGCAGTTGGAGAACCTTCTGGACGGCAAGAGCCCATTCGTAAAGCCAAAACCGGTGTTCCAGAGTCCCCGGAATATGACTACACTCACCGAAGCAAAGCCGAATCGGAACTGGCGACATACCACTCAGGCGGCGACATTAACATATCTCTCGGCAAAGGCATATCCTAATTGCCCCTATTTAGCGACTCAATGCGCCGAGCAAACTATTACTGTCATTAACAATGGAACATCAACCATTAATGCGCTTTACATGGGGTTCCTCCCAGCCGCAAACTGCCCCGACCCTCCATATCTTGATCAGGCGAGCACGTATTTCCCCAATTGGACGCCAACTACGGGAAACCCAAATATCCTGCAGTATAATGCGCCATTAGCCACTAACGGCCAGGTAGTGATAACTTTCCCTGCAATGAACAGAATATTAGTATCTATCTCAATTTCTGCCAACGTACTCCCGTGGTCTCAAACATGCAACGTGAACCAGGCCGAGTTTACCCTTGGAGGGAAGTGGGCCATCAATCCTACAGCGCCGTTACAAGACACTTATGACATTAGCTTGAACGATGGTTTCAATTTTCCTATGGAGATTAAGCCGGACTCCGGAACACCTGCCATGGTTTGCTGTTCAACCGGGAACTCAACCGCTCCTGGCGTTTATCCCTTGGGCGCCAGCACATGCACTGCTTGGGATGGAACAGCTGCAAACTGTCCGGGTCCAGCGACGGAGGTGCATGGCACAGATGCACAGGGGGCCCCTTCCCCTCCGTGTCAGTACGGTGTTAGTCCAACTAACTATACGGTGTATATTGGAGGCATACCGCCAGACGTGTTGTCACAAAGCCCCACCCCGACTTATTGTCCGAATAATGGTACTACCACAACGTGTACCCCCGGACCGTGAATTTCGGGAACATGTAATCCATAATCAAGGAATTCGCATGGTCCTTTACAAGAAACAAAGTGTCTGTCAACAATTTGAGCCATCTCTCTGTTACGTTGACTTGGAAATTAATGGTACAGGTGTATTGCGGTAACCGCAAACCCTACCGAGGCACACTTTGTTCTCCTTCTTCAGTAAAGACGATACGACTTTTCTTATTTGCATGAATTTGGGGTTCAGCCGCAAGTTTCTTTCTGAGTAATTCCATAGGACCACCACCATCACATAGATTAGCCGGAAGTCCGAGTATATCTATAAGTAGCCGTCGATCAAGTTCCGCTCTTACCGTATCTTCATTAATTTGATCGAAAGGTAGAAATCGCTCTCCTGCAAAGTCTATAAAGACATTTCTTGCTATTTCGAGCTGGGGTGCTGAGAGTTTATTGATGTCTAAAGTTGGGAACAAGACAACTGTTGTTGGAGTAGTAGTTCCTCTGCCAGCTTGAGACTTATTTGACATCCACCAATGACAGACTAATCCTAGAGTCGAATTAGACCAAAGAGCAAACATAGGCACAAAATCGCTATTGTCAAACATAACCGTGGGCCAAGCCCGACCGCCCATGGTAGGCTGCTCGGTTGTAGCGACTATGATGGATTGAGAATTAAACTGTAGATCGAGGTTATAGTGGGTAAACGAGGCTGTTGCCCAGCGAGTCTGTGCCCTTTCTTGTAGCCTACTTGATACTCTTCCTCTTATTTGCCTTATTTGGCAATGAGAGTCTGGTTTAACAATTAGACGACGTTCTCTGCTTTTGTCATGATTCCAGAGACAGGGATAGGCCGCACCTGGAGGAACACCATCTAATTTCTCAAAGGGCCCTTGTGGTAAGCCATCACTCTTGATTGATGCCCCAGTAATATCCAGATGGTGAGGCCCAAATTGGCTTATTACATTTCCAATTCTAGTAATTGGAATGGGAGTAATGGCCGCAACCCCCATGCCTTCAATCCATAATGTGCCTTTACCTAATTGATATGCACTCTGAGCCAAGCTGATATCACTAATTCCAACCATTTGCCAGGGCCCTTCCAGCGGAAGAGCGCAGTCGATCATTTGGCCTGCGTGTGTGGTTCCAATCAATATTCTAGTACCACCAAAAGGACCGTCCTCTAGTTTTCTAATGTCTCCCCTTGCCAAATTAGAAGAAATGACTTCCGCAATGAGTTCACCTTCGATGGCAGTTTTAGGTTGATCAGTAAGCACAACAAAAATAGCTTGGCGGTCTTCGACATCTGCTGGTGGGAGTTTTTTAGCTGTAATCAGACATTCAGCCATTCCGGTATCTGCCGAGAATGAGCGGCTATGTGATCCTCTTTCTGAAATGGTTACAACGATTAGTGATGAATATCCTGTTCGTATCTGCTGTCGAACATTTTCCCATGAAGAACCACTCATTGAAGTTAGGGGCAAGACCAATGCAATAGTTCCTGCTGAGGCCAACTTTCGATGTGCCAATTCCACGAAAAATGAGGCCAATCCAGCATGACCATGGGCGCAACCACCTCTTGCTAAACGATGAAGGTGTGCTGCTAGTAAATTTTGGTCTTCCTCGCTAGTTTCAAAAGCGGCGAAGGCTGGATTGTGTACTTGTTGCCTATCTCCTTCTCTGGCACCATGACGAGTAAAGGGGGGGTTCATGATTACGAGATCAAAGTTTTCGTGACCAACTCTAGCAAGAAGATCTCTTACTTCCTCCTCACCACGACCACCTGCGGTATGAGCAGCAGCCTGTATAATCTCAAATGAGACTTGGTTATCCAGTAAATCAAGCGATCCCACACAAGGTCCGTACCTGTGTTGACCGTAAGGCATTGTCAATAAGCACTCACCCTCAAATGGTGTGTTGGGATGGGAACTCGCCAACATTGTTGCAGTAAGATGAACTGCTATATTCAACACGTCGAGACCGACCAATCCCCGCTTCATCATTATGGGATGAAGAATTTTAGGGTCTCCCTGATGTACTTCATGAAGACGGCTTATCCGTTGATAAGCTGTGGAAAGTAGAGTGCCTGTACCACATGCAAAATCACCAATTCGTAGTTCTGCTAGTGAATTAGAATCTCCCCAGTTATTGCCTCTAATCGGCTCAAAGATTGGAAGAGCCAAACTAGACAGAAGGGCTGCCGCAGCTGGTCGTGTATAGAATGTCGCCAAAAACTTACGATCTGCAATTAGACGTTGAAAGATAACACCAGTTAAGTCGTGCGACTTGGTTACACCTCCTGCAACTAAAGCCTCAGCAGTTTCCCATAAACAATCCAGCACACCTACAGCGGTCTGTATTGGAAGTGCTTTAAGAATAGCACCAGCAGAATGGAAAATCGGCCAGTAGTTCACTTCCAGTATCTTCGCCCACTCATCACGCAGGGGAGAGGGCAAGAATTTACCATTCTGGCGAAACTCTGACGGCGACATTATGGGGCGCAGGCCATTGGGACGTGAGTCAGGGATTAGCGTGTTTGCTTGGGTAAGTGCCTCATGGAAGATGAGAGCATTCACCACCACAGCCATAGCCATCTTCCTTGACTGATGAGCTTCGTCGTCTTTCTGGTCTAAAATTTCTGCCAACCGGAGACCGACCGCAGAACCTATCGGATGAGATGATAGGAGTGTCCCAGACGAGCGGGTGATGCCAGTCTCAAGAGTGTTTGCAAGTTTTTCTATTCTCCATGATGGCACACTAGCTCGATGCAAAACCAGTGCTAAAGAGATTATATCTCCAGAGAGCCAACCTGTGATTGGAAACCTAGTAATTCTTGTGTCACCCTCTAATAAGAAAAGAGCAAACTGGAACGATATCGTTTGTAGAGCCTCCCTTAATTCCCGTCCGGCATGTGTTCGGATTTGTTTGGGATAGACTAATGCCACGGCTGTATCAATAGTTGCTGCGCTTGATGCTAGTCGTTTTCCTAGCCTTCCTTGGGCTTCGGCTTCCGCTTGTCGATGATTATTGACTTCAGCTTCTATAACAATAGGCCATCCATCTATTTTTCGGATAAGAATGTCAGGACGGCCACCATCCTCAAATATTCCACTAATATCTTCTGAGTCGATAACCCAATCCTGTCCTAAGTTCTCCAGGATTTCCCCAAGGGCAGTATTGATTGTTTGTTCGTGCGTTCTGTGGGGCATTAAATCCCCTCCTCTTGTAAACTCGGAATGCCATCTGTTGTTAACGAGTTCGTAACGAAGCTTTCGGGCAAAAGCCAGGTTGTTACGGCGATCCGTCCCCTTTTATAAACCACCTTCCGTAACCTTGCTGGCTCATAAATCATTTTTTACATTTGCAACGCCTTACCACCGCAATTACCCTTTAGCTATCAGAAACTTTCTGTGGCAGCAATGAAGAATGAAAATTTAGCCGATTAAAATTATTGCATCCATGGACGGGGCTTGTGGAAATCAACCATTGACTGTCCAGGGCCTTTGGTTTTCCGTTGATTCCATCAAAACGAAAATTCAAAAATTCGATAATGACCACGGTAACAAAGCTTTGGAACTCACGTCTGAATGACGGCCAAAAACCAGTCTAACATTGGGTGGAAAAAGTCAGGTTTTTAGAAAGGGATTTAAAAAAATAAAACATCAACTCAATAGCTGTGTTCCCAAAATTATTGAAGTGAGCAACTGACTAAAAATAAGTAGGTGTCTTACTCGATTCAATCAAAAATGTGGTGTCGCAGGGTGTCATGGCATATCATAACATGTCAGTATTGTTAGACTTTTTTAAAGGGGCCCGAATGACCCATAAATGTCCCAAAAACGACTTAACTTGTTGATTTTATTGGTGGGCCGTCGGGGGCTCGAACCCCAAACCTACTGATTAAGAGTCAGTGGAATAGCCTGAAATCATTGAACAAATACGACCTAGTGGGCCATTGGTGGGCCACAACAAATAACCAATTAATCCAGGATGTTACAAAGTGGGTCAATCTTCTCAGCTATCGCTTTGAAGTGATCTGTAAACACATGGATGTATCGACTTGAAGTTTTGAAGCTTGTATGACCCAATATTTCCTGGACAGCCTTAATGTCTCCAGTGACCTGATATATCTTGGCGGCAGACGTGTGCCTTATTCCATGAAAACGAAATTCTTTATCAATACCTGCCATTTTTTTAATTATGGCCCATTTCTTGCGCGGGAATGTTGTATATGGCAACCCTGTTTGTGGGTTCGTCCAAAAATAAGGTGTCCCATTGTCAGGAATATTTTTTAACATTTCAGTGACGCTACTTGCTAATCGAACAGTATGCTTTCGCCCTCTTTTTTGTATAACAGAAATCGCCTCCTCTTTAAAATCTACGTCTTCTCTTCGTAGGTGAACCACATTCATTTTTCTTAGTCCCGTAGCCAGAGCGACCGCCAACATCTGAAAAACAGTCTGATCTATCTTTCTGGCGGAGCGCATCAAAAGGTCGGCTTTTTCATTGGTCAAAAAACCAACATCACCATCGTCTGGCCGAAAAAGAGGAGTTCTTGAAAATGGACAAGGCTTGTCTTCAACTGTATATTTCCAACAAGCCTTGGCAGCCGAGTGATATCGGTCAACTGTATTCTTGGACAGGTTTTTATTCAAAAGGGAAACTCGAAATTCCTGAAAAAGGATAGGGGTAATCGTTTCAATTTTCCTATCCCGTCCCCAAAAAGCCCCCATTTCCTCCAAGTATCTATAAGAATCAACACGATACTGGTGAGTCCTACCCTCCGCTTCTAACTTCGAACAGAACCTCGTAACCAAATCACTCCAATGTAATTCGTTAACAGCGACTTCCGTCGTCACCAGGATTTTAAGTTCGGCTTCGGCCTTTCGCGCAACAGATAAACTAACCTTTCCAAGTTTCCGTCTAAACTTTTTTCTATCCTTACCTCTTACGTCAATCCAGTAAACAGCACCTTGCGGAATAAATTTCTCTCCGCAAACGCAAGTTACCGTTTGTAAAGTATTCCTCTTGGAACAGTTGGAACACTCAAAGAGAATAGACACGTCAGCCTCCCTTGCCGTAAATGATCCATCCGGATCAATTACCAAAAAAAACTATATAAATTTGTCTATTACGTGAAAAAGACAGTCAGATAATCACCTAAGAGGCAACAACCGGGAAAAACGCCGACCTCCGGACCATAGTCGCGGCAAGTGCCCCCTGGGATAAATTGCTTATCAAAGCAAAAGCTGTTGTTTGATTTTTACTAGAGAAACCGACATTACTTCGCCCACCCCCTGAATAACAGTTAACTTGATTGAACCCGCATTTCTTTTGGTGAATTTTCTATCTCAGATTTTTTTCGATCCGATCAGGACGCATAAAGAACAACCCCCGTTCCTGAACAGGAATTTCCAGATTGTCCATAATAGACGTTAAATAGTCTATTGAGATTTTGACGTCTTTCGGACTGGACTCAATCCAACTAATAAAATCCTTATACAGTATCCTTGCCGACCCAGCGAAAAAAATAAATCGATCAACAGGTGGAAGATAATCATCACCTTTGTTTCGATATTCCCAAAGCTTTTTCACAAGATGATCCGGGCTCAACGCTTCAATAGCTGCGATTAACTGTGACGGGAGAAAATTAGGAGAAAATCCTAATCTTTTGATGTAAGGGATATCCCTGTTTTTTATAGCGGTATAGAAATCATTTTCATTTATTTCAATGTCCA
>CAJBEZ010000098.1 GCA_903952205.1 uncultured Desulfomonile sp.
CAATCGGTTCTTTAAAACCTTGAGTGAACTCAAAGAAAGACTTTTCAGAAGATTCAACCGATTTCAGGGCAATCCCGCATCATTGAGAAGCGTCCTGGAATCTTTCGCTTAGGACCTAGTTTCATTGCGTATCACTATAGTTACAGCTTTCGGTAATCGCCGAAACAATATCCAGGCTGCGTCGGATTTGATCCACCAAACTGTATAAATCTGACGACATCAACAGTCTCGCATCCCTACGTTTGGCCTTGAAATCTGTCTCACGTATCCAATTTTATCCATAGGGTCTAATCCACAAACAACAGGAGCCTCGCAATATTCGATGAAACTAATCATTTCCTGGCGCTGTGCCTGGGACAATTCGGCATCGTGATGCAAATTAAAATATTCAGCTAACCGCCCTGCCAGGGCCTCTGCCTGGTTAATGTCGTTCTCTAAAATCAGGGACAGTGATTTATAAACCGGTTTCAATGTCGGTGGGCCGTATTCAGATCTATCTTGACACTGGTCAATCATTCCCTCGATTTCAGAGATAACCTGCCGCAACAGCGTCGCCCGTGCGATTAAGTTGTCGATTTTGGGGGTCACGGTCGCACTCCGTCAATGGTCAGCCAGTTTGGAAATGGATGCTCACTAAAAGACAACGATTCATCAATGATGATAGTCGCCTTGTCTCCAACCTTTTCAAAGGCGCTGATATATCCAATAGTTATCCCATTTTCCCATGATTCTGGCTTGAAGCTCCGGTCGATTCTGACAGGCTGAAATACCCGCTGTTTCATGGCATGGCTCCTGTCCAACAACACAATCTGGTTTGCCGGAACCGAATTGTTCACGAATCTGTCAATCGTAGCTGGCTCGGGGCGGTTAACTATAGTGATTTGAGATTTTCCCTGCCTACGTTCCTTGAATTCGTCAATTAATGCGATCTTGTGACTCATCGTCTCGTTAGCGATTAAACTGTAAAAATTTTCACCAATGACGGAGCCGCGGGTCCAACATTTCAAGAAGTCAACATAATCAACTCCGGTTGCCGTATCCGCAACTCCAACGACAGGCGCTGCGTTACTTCCGGTTGAGAGATCCCCGTTGACTAGCGTAAGCACGGCGGCGTCATCTTCCATTAACTGATGGCGTCTCCCCAGGTAAATCAACCATTCGGCCACAACATCAATCGGGTTTGCTCTGACGAATTCCTCACTCATCCGAAGCGTGATACCCTTTTTTTGCATCCTGGCGATCTCGGTCCCAAGCGTGATAGTAGCCTCGGGGAAGGTTTCAGCCTCTGCGGTTATTTGGGGTTGTCCATTAAACTTCAACCATGTCCTGCGGAACTCATCCAGTGCGCATGGAACGCCCGTCCTGTAACAAAGCTGGCTCCACAAAGGCGGCTGGCCGTTGGACGCGGTTGAAAATCCTTTAACAAAACTATCATTTACAATGGCCGAGAGTAGTAACCTGAAATCCGATGATAATGCAGCTATCTCGTTAAACAATACCCTTGAAGGATCTAACCCCTGGGCCTCAAAGATGGTCTGCCATTTCAGCGGGTTTCCGGCCTCGTCCACGAAGACGGTCCCGCCGTCGGGGCGTTTTGAAAGGAATTCTTCAAAGGAAATCTGGACACCGGCACCATGGTCGGGCTGGACTAAATCGCGATAAGGACTGAGAATGTCTTTTTTAAGTCGTCTCTTTAATTCCTGCGGCGTGATCTTCTCAGATCTGCTCTTTATATTGTCGCTGACGTTAAAACATCCGTATTCCATTCTCGACGGCACGCCAAGCATTGAAATAGGATTATAATTCTTCATTAATTGATTGCTCATTATCTAGTATCTCCATAACGGCCAGCTGGCCCCGATTTATTTGTCTATGTAATTCCTTCAACTGCCTACGGGCTCCGGCCTCGATAATCGCCCGCTGCGTTAGGCCAGTCCTTGCCGACATTTCCCTTAGCTCTCGTAAGAGGCCCTCATCTATATGAAACGCCATTTGTGTGCGACGCCCCGAATTGAGCTGCACAATGCCATTCTTTGTGACTACGCCTCGTCTCATACGACGCCTCCTTGTTTGCTGGCTGGTTTATTATAGCCGTATTGTTTATATGTCAACAAAAAAGCGCGGTTAAAGTGCATATTTGCGATGTTTGTACGCGATTATTACGCGGTCGGGGTGACATTGCGGTCAGGTGGGTGCGCCGGTCGCGCTGGTTGTGGATGGCGAAAAATAAAAACCCGCCTATTAGAGCGGGTCCGAACATCAAAACGATCTGTTATTAACCAACAAAACCACGACGTTCTAAGTTAAGTCTTAATTCGTCAGAATCTCTAAACACCGTGTCTCCGTCATAGATTTCCTGTATTCGACGGCACAATGAGCCCCATTTATCTTTGACATTTCTTTTTAGACATCCTGGCGTCACAAAGCCGGGGGGAAAATCACTGGCCTCGTGAATATACTCGTTTAGGTTTCGGGTCGCAAAATTCCAAAAACCTAATCCACCTCGTCCGTGAGCGATTTCAGGCAAATCTAGGCCATAATCGGCCAGACTGTCACTTATTACCCACGCCATCTCTTCAAAACTAAATTCAGGTTGCGTTTTCATGATATTCTCCTGTCAAATTTAATGAGTTACCATGCTACGCTATGCTGTGCTGTGGCTTACCACTATATCACAAGGGTATGTCATATCATGTCAAAAAATATTATACCTCTTCTAATAAGTCCCCCTGTCACGTTTCAACCTGCCCGCCTGATATGTGAGGGATGTTCCATATTGCTTTAGGCCCTTATCGCCATAAGGCCCTCTTTCGGTATGTTGGTTAGTTCCATGCTTCCCCACCGCTGGCGTGTTTTTGATGAGAAGTTGCTAATTATCTGGCGGATAACGAGGTGAGTTAGGCAGTTTTGTCAGTGTTAATGAACGTACTATTTCTTCCCTCTCTTGTTCTTTTGTTGTTTGTCCATTGGAAACAAGAGGTGGTCTGGGTCTATCCAAACAATATAAAAAGTGGACACATGGTCAATTATGAAGCCATGAACGCGGCCATGTTTATTGACTGTCACAGCAAATTCCCATGAATTGAGCTTCGCATGTGATTTTAATTGTATGTCGGAAATAGGAAATCCCTCTTGATATTTAGGAGAGACCTTATTCCAATTGATCGGATTGGAACGCAAACTTCTGTTGTCTTCTTCTATAAAACTTTCCAATGATGAATCATTAAGAATTCTCAACCTGTCAAGAAATTTAGCGGTATATCCTTTTTGACATTTAGCAGGAGAGAATTCGGGATGGTTTATATCTAAGTATTTAAAGGAAAAAGAAATATTCTCATTATCCTTCTTAATGACTTTTTCCAAGACAGAAGGGACTATCTTTCCGTAAGAAGGTTCTATTTTACCCCGTTGAATCCGCTGTATTAGCTCACCTTTGCTCACTGTGCGGCCAATCTCTTGTAATAGTCTCTCATTGCTTCGTGGGATATTATTGATTCTGACGGCTGATCTGGGCCTAACCCCCTGCGTGTCAACCTCCAGGGGTCTTCTTGATGAGTCAACCGAGACAAGTGATGAGCTGTACAGTCACCAAAGACATTCATTATTTCATCTAGATGAGGCTTTATTCGTTCATCTTTAAACTTAGGGCATTTCGGTTCTTCTAGAATTGGCTTCCACCCATATTTCTCAAACCTACGGAACAGTTTGGGCTGAACAGGTCCATGAACCCAAGCCTGAATATGATCTTCAAATAAAGGTTCGTCATGTAGTGCAAGAAACCAAGCCTGAGCGTAGTAAACAAGCTTTTGTATTTTTAGATTACTAATATAATCGCCTTCGCTATGGCTATAGCAAAGAATATAATCCGCCACTTTATTTGCAGTAGTTGGAGCCATAACTAACCTCCTCCGAGGTATGATTATCTAGTATATATTGATTTCAGACACAATAAAACAGCAAAAGTTGTAAAATATTATTTGACTGAAGTCCGGCATGTAATCCCGTAACCTTCTCAATCGTCTCGATCTCTATCTCGAGCCCGGCTTCCGGTATAATTACCGGAACTGTCTCTATAATTCCTGCGGTCGCCGTCTCGTGAACTGGTCCCACTAGTATTTCCGGCGCTGTCTCTATATGTGCGCTGGTCGCCGTTGTCCTGCCATGTTCCGGTTGTATTCCCGTGGGCGTCCCGGTAAACGCCGCTCTGTTGCGCCAGGGCGAGCGAAGGAAGTAACAGAAGTATGCCGATTAGAATGATTCTTTTCATGTGTTCCCCTTACTGGTCAGTGAAGAAATTGGATCCATTTGCCTAGCGAATATACCCCCACGATGGCCAATAGCGCCTTCGTGAACATGCCGAAGCTGGTATTATTGAAGAGACAATAAAAACCAACTGGTGGACAAACAATGAGCCACAAAACGGTTGCCGCATCGCTCTCAAGAAATGTTTCTTTCCATTGACGGTCTGACAACGTGGACAGTTTTGTTTATTCGATGCGTCCATTTCTTCCCCTTTAAAGGTAATTCGTTTCAAGGCTCGCCGCTAGACGTGTCTAATTCGCGATTTACGCGATTTTACCAGTTAACCTATAGTTTCCCTTGTCGAAACCGTAATCATCGAAATTTGACGTGTTACAGAAGGTCATTTCCACTACAACCCGAACTGCAACCTTGCCCGCCATACATCGCCAACAAATATCTCAAAATCATCCCTGCGCCGAACCACCGAGATCCGGTCTTGACCGCTTATTTTCGAGTTGCGTAATAGCACTTTGACCTCCCGGAAATCCCTCGCTGATGTTTTTAACTCCGAATCAGCACTGACAATTTCGACTTTATATCCGCTACAGTTAACCAATCTTCCCTCCAACATGTATAAGTTTTTCTTATATCTCGCCGTCCTGCGTTATCCGCCTGGCCCTCTCTAAACAGAAATCAGATACATTAGCGCCGGTCTTCTTATTCCTTCGCCGATATTTCCTGGCCCAAGGGTAAAACACCTCATAGTATTCCTTAATGTTACCCACATAGGGTGACGGGCCGAGGATGTATTCCTTTATAAGGTCCGGCAACGATAGGCGAGCGAGGTCGGATTCCTGTATTCCCTTTCGGATCATCCGGGCAATATCCTGCGGGGTAAATCCGTAAACCATTAACCCGAACACGCAGTCCCGATACGACGCAATCGACATTTCATACTTTAAGCCGTGGCCACCAGCTAAAACGAATATCAACTTGTTAATGTCCGAGTAACCTCGCGCCCGCTTCGGCGTTGGTTTCCTTTCAATCATCGAATTTAATAGCGTGTGCGCTGTCTCTCCCATAACCAAATCCTCCCTTGAAACAAACTATTCGCAAAGCTCTATTCTAGGACGCTTCGACCGAGACACCCGGTTTAAAAGGGCATCGACCCAGCATTTCCACGACCGGTCAAGCTCGGGGTTGCTCTTGTCGTTGCTCATTATCGCCTTCCCGCCGCCGCCTACGAAATCAGCCACCTTCTTACTGAAAAACCGTAGCGCCGAGCCAGTATCCGCCCGCAAAAAATCCTTCGTGCGAATCTGCGCCGACCCCTTCACCGAATAAACCACCGTAAGGATTTCGGGGTCCGAATCATCCAGTATTATTAAGTAATCACTTTTCGCCATTAACCTTCCTTCCATATTCCTACGTTTATGTAGCTTTTCGCCATCACGGGCCGCCTATTCAGCCTTGGCCAAATTTTGCTGCGCCTTGGCAATAATGTCCCGCAACTTAAACGCCAATTCCGGCTCGCTATCCATCAAATCACGGATCTCGGCCCGCAACTTATCCGCCGCCTCATTTACCAGCCCAGAAACCTCCATCTTCAGTTTTTCGTGCTCGGTCCGCGCGCGAGTAAGTCCCGTCACCGCAATAGATAATTTATAAACATCCGCTAACGTGTCACACTTAATGTTGTCGACATCCACGTTCCGCACAAGATTGTCCAACACCGTTTGCAGTGCGTCGATGCTCTCATCCATTCGCGCTAAATTGTCAGTCCGATATATATTCCCACTCTGGATCTGCGACGCCGCAACCTTCACCAATTCCATTTTCGCAGCTTTCTTACTCATTTTTCCCTTCCTTTTCCCATGATAGTTTCGGGCGACCATAATATCTCCACAAGGCAACATCCAGACAGCGAGACATGTTCCCGGTATAGTTTCGGGCCGCATCCTCAAACAGTTTCATATAAAGCGCCCGGTCAACCCTGACCCTTAGGTCAAACTTCTCGCCAATAAACGCCTTGCCCTTTTTGGGGGCTATGCCCGGCACGTCGCCAGCCGCATCGTCAATATTTGCTTGGCCAAATGCGCCGACTAACATTTCTTTAAACCATGCCAGCATCTTCGCTTCGGATTCGGCGATTCGCTCTTCTAACTCCGCACGCGTGATAAAATTTTCAGCCATTTTTTCTCCGCAAAATTCTGTAGCGATAATTGCAAAACCTTGAGGAACTTCCTCCCAAGAAGCCCAACCCCGGGTCTGGCCTGTTTCCAGATAGGGGGGGTGCCTACTCGGTCTCTGCCTTTAACATTTCATCCTGTAACGCCTGTCTCCTGGCCGGCAGGTCTTTTTGTAAGTCAGAGACAAGTTGTCGGAACCTCGGGTCTTTGCGTAAAGTTGACATCTGTTCCTGGAAACTCATATCCTCAATAGGTTTGCTCACGCGGCTTTTTTCAGTGCGCCGAGTATTCTGAAAATCTGTGTCGCTGCCATTCTTTTGTTGCATCTGTTAAATAACCTCTCTTCATATAATGTTTGCTCGATTAATCTCAGTGAATAACCATTAGAGTTTAGCTCTTGGATTCGAGAAACAATGCGCTGTTCATGTGGATTCACAACAAGTTTGTCACCTTTATACCTGTATCCATACTCAGCGTGACGGGTAGTCCGACCGCCCTCGGATTTCTTTTTAGCCATTCCGTCAACTGTGCGTTCACTAATAATTCCACGTTCCATTTCAGCGAGCGCTCCTGTCAGCGTGAAGAAAAACCGACCCAGGGCTGTTGATGTATCCAGTTTCTCGGTTAATGAGTGTAACGCCACATGTTTTTTCTCTAATAACTCAGCTATATTTATGAGGTCTTTTGTTGACCGGCCCAGGCGGTCTAGTTTGTAAATCACAACCGCATCAACCTTCTTATGCTCAATCAGTGAAATCAATTTCTGTGCGCCAGGGCGGCCCTTCAGATTCTTCCCTGAAATCCCTGCGTCGGCGATTATGTCCGCCAATTCCAATTCATTAAACTCGCAGTAGGCCCGGATCTTCGATTCTTGCATCGGTAGGCTGAAACCTTCTTTCGCCTGGCCTGACGTTGACACTCTGATGTATCCGACCGCTTTTTTCATCGCTCTAACCTCCGCGAGAAACATGTCATCCATATCGCGTTTATATCTTGTTGGGTTTTTATTGTCAAGATAATAATGTCAACGGTTGTCGCGCTTGGTTTTGTTAACAATGGCTTCCCATTGTAAGCACTTTTAAGCCAGTGCCAGAAACGCTTTGACGGCGAAATTTACCCCAAAAACAATATATGGTCGGGAAATCCGCGGCGTAGGTCGGCCCGAACCGCAGAATCGAAAAGTGTAATATTTTGTAATACCGTCGAAAGGTAAGGGCGGCTGGACGTGTCTTATAACCCCCCTGGTTGGTATTAAATCCAAGAAACTACAATTACAGTAACAACAGTAACAGAATATTACAGGCGCTTATAAGTATCTATCAACGTTATATAAAAACGGTAAAACGGTAAATACGGTAATTTATAAGTTCTATGAAATATATAAGAAGCTAATATGGTCTTTCGTATGTTTTGGTTTGTATGCAACTTGTATGCAGAGGGTAAATGGTAAAAAAAAAGGTAAGTATATTAGGTGGTTACAAGGTTTGCACAGGGTTCAAATCCCGTTTCCCGCTCCACTAACCTATTGAAATCATTAAGACTAGGGCCCCAAAAAGTTGTCAGCAAATTGGGGCTCGAATCGTCTTTAGGGTTTGACCCTAAGTGAAAATTCAACCGACCTGACAAGAAATCACCGCGCAAGAAATCACAGAACAAAAAATGTAAATAGTAGGAAATTTGTCGTCACTACCGTTTTTTGTTTCAAACTGGAGTTTTCCCAATAGGGTAGACTGTATAGTGTAACATCTTGAATTCGCGTCATTTTGTAGATCAGATAGTGTTGTAACACAGTATAAATGCAAATAACGCGCAATAATACTTGACATCGCGGGATAGTGTTGTAAAACGGCATCAGCGAGGTCATGATGGGCTCAATTTACGCGAGAAAAAGGAATGGGACAACCTATTACGTCTACCAGGAGGCCCTTCGAGTTAAAGTAGATCCCCTGCGCGATGGAAAGACCAAGGGCTCCGGCAAAAGCACCGTACGCACCAAGGTTACCTATCTTGGCACGGCTGAAAAAATACTCAACGCCCTTCAGCAAAAAAAAGAACCGGTTAGCGTATCCATACGGGAGTTTGGACTCATAGCCGCAGCTTATCAGACTTCAGTCGAGATCGGACTGCCGGAAATTTTGAGCAGATGCCTGCCGGGCGAACGAGGAGGCATTCCATGCTGGCTATACTTCCTTATCTCGATTATCAATCGCCTGGACCAGGCCACCAGCAAGAATAAGATGCGTCAATGGCTTTCCAAGACCATTCTACCTGATGTGCTCGGTCTAAATGCACGCAAATTTACCGGCAAAAATTTTTGGTATGCCACTGATGATATTATTCCACAGAAGCAGTTCCTACAAAGCAGGAACAGCGCAACCGAGAGTCCTCACCTGTTTCTGAATTTACGTGAGGATATTTTTACCAAAATCGAGATGGAACTCTTTTCAACGATAGACGATTTGGTCGGACTGTCTCCCGGAGTGGTCTGTTATGATACCACCAATTTCTACACCTATTTCCAGGAACCAAAGCGCTCAGAATTAGCAAATACCTGCCACAGTAAGGATTCCAAGAGCCATTTGAAACATATAGGACTCTTGATGGCTGTGGATAAGAACTCAGGTATTCCTTTGCTCAGCCAGGTCTACGAAGCCAACCGGCACGATAGCAGGATCTTTTCTTGCATACTTGCTGACCTGGTCATGTCGCTCAAGAAGATGTGCGGCAACCAATCCGATGTGGTTATTGTCCTGGACAAGGGGAACAACAGCAAGGAAAACTTCAAAGCCATGCACGGAATGATATCCTGGGTGGGAGCGCTCGTGCCTTCACATCACAAGCAACTCATCGAATTGGACCTTTCACAGTATCATGGATCGTGGAATGATCTTCGTTATTACCGTACTGAAAAAAACATTATGGGCATGCCGTGCGCTGTACTGATGACTTTCAACAGCGCCACGGCCCGCAAGAAGGAACATTCACTTCAGAGGGGGATCGAAAAGCTCAAGAAAGAAATACTTGATAGATGGAACTCGTACAAGAAACAGCCCAAGGGACTTACGCGCGGTATCACGAGGATTCTGGAAAAGAACGACTACGGGCCTTGCCTCAGAGTCTCCGTCAATCACGGGCACATTCATCTTGATGAAAATTACGAGGAAATCGAATCAAGACGAGTGGGATTCGGTAAAAATCTCATTTTCTCAGATATGGTTGCTGCGGAAACCGGCTACTTGATTGATACCTACACCCAGCGGGCAATCATAGAGAGCGATTTCAAGTTGCTCAAAGACGAGACTATCATCAGGTTTCGTCCAATAAGGCACTGGACAGACACAAAAATCAGAGCCCACGCCTTCTGCTGTGTACTCGCTCTGACACTGATGCGTGTCATGCAATGGAAAGCCCATATGGCTGGATACACTGTAAGTCCTCAGTTTCTCAAGGATGAGTTGTCCGACATTCAAGATGTTATCATGGTCTACAATCAGGCGGAGGCACGCAGGAAGATCACCGAACGAAGCAAAGTGCAGGAGAAGTTATGGCGCCTTTTTAGATTAAACGAAATCGAGCAAATGTTACAACACTAACGTGAAGTGATTCACACGTGGTTTCAACCTGTTGCAGGTGAGAAACACCCCCATTTGGAAAACTCCGGTCAAAATCTCCAATGGGGAACATAGTTGTTTTGATTTACGACGGGATTTTTGTCCTTTTCCCAACCGCCAGATCGTGGACTGGTATCAGGATATCAGCTTCTTTCTTTATACGAGTCATGCTGTCATAAGCCTGAATTGCGTCCAGCAATACTCCAGGCGCTATAATACCCCCACCGGGGGGGAAATTTTCAGAATTGCAGCACAAGCCTGTTATAATCGCTTTCCCCTCTGATGTTCGAATGACAACCGACTGCCCACCGGGCGTATGCCCTGGGGTAAAGATCACACCTATCCCGTCCACAATCTCTGTGTCACCCTCGATCACCTTCAGATTTACCCCATCCAGGACATCAGGATAATATCGATGATCAATGGGGTGAGGATTCATACAGAAATCCAGTTCAGCTTTCTGGACATAGAATTCAGCGTTGGAACACAGTGAATCATTTTCGCAATGATCGTTGTGCAAATGCGTGTGAATAACTATGTCAATATCTTGAGGTTTCCAGCCAATTGTCGCCAGGGCTTCTTCGAATGGTCTCACTGGAAACCCTGTTCTTTCCTCCAGATCATCCGGCGCAATGAATTCCTCGATACCAGTATCAACAAGTATTTTCTTGGAGCTTCCCATTATCGCAAAAACGTAAATAGGTAATATTATGCGTTTTCCATAAAATCTCTGGTAAGTTAATATTCCCTGATCGGTTTCATTGAAACCAACAGCCAAAGGGTGGATTGTGTAATTATTTCCCATTTTTTATTACCTTTCAATCACGCGAGCTGAATCCCTATCAAATTTCCGGAGTGAAAACCTTTATTGTGGAATTCCTGTTTGACTAGCCTTCGGTGAATGAAAAATCAAAATTATTATCGAATTTTTCGACAATGTTCATTTGCGATTTGCAAGTCAAGACATTCTTTTGGGAGGATTTCCGTTTTCATCCCAATTACGCTCTTTGTAGTAATCGACCAGCAATTGGCTCATTTGTCCTTCGGTGATAATTTTACCCGATTCAGGCAAGGCTTCGGTGGTAAAGCGTTTGGGTAGCTTGTCTTCATCCGGGGTAAGCCCCTCCTGCAGATTAAATCGTCTTGTATCGTCAGTAATTGACCTGGCGATGGATTTCATACTTTCCCGGTCTAAATCGAGCCCTGTGACACACTTGATCATGGTAGACAGTTCGTCCCACTGATATAGGTCACGATAAAAACGACATAGAATAAGAGCGTCAAAAATAGTGAGTCGATCTTCCCACTCTACGAACATGTGGGCTTTTCCGGAAACTTCATCCGGATCAATCATTTTTGATAATTCGGGTTTATAAAAAGTAGATCTAAGATGGCACGCCCCTCTATCCGACGTGCCATAAGCTAACCCCATACCTTTTAAAACACGCGGGTCATAGCCCGCTGGTTCCAATCCTTTGACATGGATCGCCTGGTCTTCCATATCCCAAGCTTTAGCAACGTATTTAATGCCATTGGCCAGGGCTTCGCCAATGCCCCTGCGGTAAGCAATGTCTTTAAGAAGATCAGCAATCCTGTCGACCTGGCCGTAATCGATTTTGTAATCTATCTTGTTTTGTCGGGAGGCTTCTATGGTAAGCGAGCACAAATTGCCGGCGCTCATTGTGTCTAGGCCTAAACTGTCACAGAGGTCGTTAAGATATGCGATTTCTTCAATTGAATCTACTTCACACAAACCGCCGAAAGCGTAAATGGTCTCGTATTCCGGACCGTCAATTGTCAATCCTTCGTGGCGGCCTTCCTTGACTGTGGTCAACCGTCCACATGCGATGAAGCATTTCTTGCATGCGTGAGGCTTGACTTCGCACCGGCTGTGCAAAGCCCCAGCATTTATGTTTTCTCGATGTTTCGACGTTCCTTTTTGCCAGTAACGTGAGGGGAAACTCCCCACATTGCTCATGATGTCGACCATCATGGGGGTTCCCATACTTTTGTACGCTTTAACGCCAGGGTTGTCTTTTGATTTTTGAGCGACATCTTTGACGAAACTCCTGGTCAAAGCAGCATCTGCAAGTTCTTTTCTGCAGTTACCCCAGAAGGCGATGGCTTTAATCCTTTTAGATCCCATCACCGATCCTGTGCCCGTGCGTCCGGCTGATCTCCAATAGTCGTTTTCTATCACCGCAAAGCTGACGGTGTTTTCTCCGGCGGGCCCAATAACTGCAACGCCGGATGATTTAGCTTCGGGTCTGTTCTCTTTGATCCAGGATTTGACCTTGTCTTCGGTTTGATATGTCCCAAGTCCCCAAAGATCATGAGCGGGATGGAAGCGAACAGTCTTCTCGGAAACTTCAAGCCATAACGGTTCCTCGCTGGCGCCATGTATCATCACCGCGTCAAATCCTGTCGCAGCAAGATAATCTCCAACAGTTCCACCTGAATAGGATTCGGAATAGTATCCTGTTTGAGGGGATTTGGTGTAAATTCCATGACGGCATGAACCCCAGATCCCAGTGCCGCCAACCGGACCGGAGGCAAAGATAAGGTGATTGTCCGGTCCTAGAGGATCAACCCCCGGTGGATTATGTGAAAGAAGCAGATGTGTGGCCAGTCCTTTGCCACCAAGTGTTTGGCGCAAGACGCTATCAGAAATTATCTTCAGATCAAAACTCTTGTGAGTAACGTTAACTCTTAAAACCATGTTATAAAAGCCGAACATAGGTCACGCTCCCTGTCCGTGGCGTTCTTGAGCCAATCCTTGGAAATTGCCCCCTGCCTTTGAAGGTTGTCAATTATCATCAAAGGATTTTCCTTATAAGACGCTCCGATAAATTTCTTCCGCGTCCTCCAACCTAAGATCTCTAGGGTTATTCGCCAAAAGCCGAGTAACTTTCATTACTCCATCAGCTAAAGAAGAAACATGTTCAGCCTTGACTCCAAACCCTCTTAGAGATTTTGGGATGTTGAGATCGTCCGCGAGATTTCTAAGGCTTTGGACAGCCGTATGGGCAGACGCTCGATCGCTCAAATTATGGGTGATTTCACCAAAGATAGTAGCCATTTGAGCGAATTTAGTTAGGTTGCCCAACATGTTAAATTCCATAACCGGCGCAAGCATAATGCTGTTGGCTACTCCATGAGGTATATGGAATTCGGCCCCTATAGGATAAGCGAACGCATGCACCGCCGTCACACCAGCGTTGGCAAACGCCATGCCGGCAAGGAGGCTGCCTTCGAGCATTTTGGATCGGGCTTCAATGTTGGATCCGTTGGCGAATGCGGTGCGTATATGCCTTGTGATTAGCTTCATGGCTTCCTGCGCCAGCATGTCGGTGAATGCGTTGGCGTTTTTAGATGTGAAAGCTTCCACAGCGTGAATCAACGCATCCATTCCTGTCGCCGCCGTAACTGAGGGAGGTAAGCCAATGGTCAGTTCCGGGTCCAAAATAGCCGCTGACGGAAAGAGGTATGGACTTACAATACCTTTCTTGAGCTTTTCGTGATGGTCTGAAAGGATGGCAATCGGGGTTACCTCGCTGCCGGTGCCGGCAGTGGTGGGAACAAGGATTGTTTTCAAGCCTGGCGTCGGTACGGTGTCCACGCCGAAATATGAACTTACCGGTCCTTTGTTTGTAACCAAGATGGAAGCGACTTTGGCTATATCCAAAGAAGAACCGCCCCCAATTCCCACAATTAGATCGGCGCCGGCATCCGCGACTTCCTTAGCGGCTTGAGAGGCTGTCTCAAAAGGTGGATCAGGTTCTACCCCGTCAAATGAATTTACAGCGCAGCCTGCGTTGATCAATATCTCACGAAAGCGGTCACAGATGCCTGCCTTTACGAGACCGGGATCAGTTATAATCATCACATTCTTGGCAGACAATCTCCTGACTTCATCTGCGATCTGACTGGATGCGCCTACTCCCATGATTATGCGAGGTGTGGTCTGAAAAATGGTTACTCTATTCATTTCATTTTACCTTCCTGGTTTTCAGTGCTCTGAACGATCCTAGACAGCCAAATACTTTTTCTGCACCATCTCTTGATTTTTAAATTCCTCGATTGTTCCTGTGTAGACGACATGCCCTTTGTCAATTACTACAACTCGGTCCGAAACCCCCATAGCAAAACGTATGTTTTGTTCGGAAAGCAAGATAGTGGTGTCCGTTGATTTAAGGCCCATTATGAGTTCTTTCAAAACGGTCACAATTACGGGAGCAAGTCCTTCAGTCGGTTCGTCTAAAACCAGCAGATCGGGGTTACCCATAAGGGCTCTGGCTATGGTCAACATCTGTTGTTCACCACCGGACAGCGAGCCTCCAAGTCTGTCTTTACAGCGCTCAAGTATAGGGAATTGAGCGAGGACCGTATCCATCGCCCAACGGCCCTTTCTTCCCGATATCTTTCCCAACTCCAGGTTTTCCTGAACTGTTAGAGGTCCAAAAATACGGCGGTCTTCAGGAACGAAACCCATACCCATGCGAGCCATTTTGTAAGAGGGCATCCCCGTGCAATTCTTACCCTTGAAAATAATTCTCCCAGTTTTCGGAGGAGTAAGTCCCATTATTGAGCGAAAAGTGGTTGTTTTGCCTGCCCCGTTTCTTCCCATGAGGCAAACCGTCTCACCTGGGGCCACGGAAAGACTCGCGCCAAAAAGAATGTGGCTACGTCCGTAAAACGAGTTAAGACCGTCTACTTCGAGGATATGGTTCACAGGACTTCCTCCCCGAGATAAGCTGTAATCACTTCAGGATTGCGCCGTATTTCTTCTGGTGATCCCTCGGCTAGCAGTCTCCCCATTTGAAGAACTCTAACTGTCTGAGCGATGCCGAAGACAGTGTCCATATCGTGTTCGATAAATAGCAGAGTGAGGTTGAATTCTTTCCAAAGCTTTTGGATTAAATTTCTGGTAAGTAGTCGCTCCTCGGGGGACATGCCCGAAGTAGGTTCATCCAGAAGCAGCATCTTAGGTTCAAGTCCCAGCGCAATTCCGATGTCAAGTAGTTTCTGGTCTCCGTGAGCCAGTTCAAAGGCTTGTCTATCAGCCTGCTTATCGAGGCCTAGGCTCTCAAGGATACTGAAGGCTTTGTCCGTCGCATCAGTGAATTCGGAAACGCTCTTCATTGTTTTACGAGTCATATTCAATCTGGATAGGCATGCCACACGAATGTTGTCGAGCACAGTCTCTTCCGGAAAGAAAGAGGTAACCTGAAATGCTCTCCCCATACCTCGAGCCACGATTTCACGGGTGCTTAGCCGAGTTATATCCTCTCCTTCAAAAACTATTCTGCCATGGTCCGGATTCAGGTAGCCCGTGATTTGGTTGAATAGAGTGGTTTTGCCTGCTCCATTGGGGCCTATTATGGCGGATATGCTCCCCTTCTCGATCGAAAAACTTACCCCTGAAGTCACCCTCAATCCACCAAAGGATTTGGTCACGGCGTCAAGTTCTAAAATAGGCTGCATTTTAACCTCGATTTCCGGCGCCGGACTTAAAACGAGCCATGAAAGCCTGAATCTCGCCTACTAAGCCTCTAGGCAACAAAAGAACCATAGTCATCATGACCAATCCGATAATCAAAGACCAGTATTCAGTTCGGGCGCCGACAACATCTTGAATTATGATGATCACGGCGGCCCCTATGAATGGCCCGAAGAACTGGCCTATGCCACCTATTACTCCCATGAGAATTACTTCTCCTGAAGTGGTCCAATAAAACATGTCTGGATGTATGGAATTGTTTACCCCAGACATTAAGCCACCGGCTAATGCGGCGAACGAAGAAGAGATCACGTAAATTCGAAGCTGATTACGTCGAACTCTACGCCCAAGGAAGCGCACTCGGTCAGGATTTTGCCGAATACATCGAAGCGTCAGACCTAGGGGTGAATTCACTAGTCGTCGTAAAATCCAAATAGAAACTGCGACCAGTAATAGGGTAAAACAATAGTACACAATGTGATTTCCAAGTATTCCAGGAGCCATAATTCCCTGGATGCCGTCGTCCCCTCCTGTGAAGTGATACCACTTGAAGGTAATCTGCCAAGCTAACTGGCCGAAGGCCAAGGTAAGGACGGTGAAGTAAACGCCGCTGACCCGAATTACCAAAAGACCGATCAGCATAGATAGCAACACGGCTGACAGTACACCAAAACCTATAGCCGGCAGAAACCAGGCTTCGCCAAAAGTTTTTACCATCAGGCCAACCCAATACGCCCCAAGACCATAATACAACGCCTGGCCAAAAGACAACATGCCGGTGACCCCGAACAACATGTTGAAAGCCATGGCGAACATGCCCCAAATTAAAATATGATTGGCCAGCACAAGATGGTATTCAGATTTTGCAAACACGGGAATGAGCCCAAAGACCAGAAAAAAGAGCGCCCAGAACCCTACCTCTTTGATTCTATGTCGGTGCTTCATGGTTACACCTTCCTGATTTCTCTGGAGGCAAAAAGCCCCTCAGGTTTGAAAATCAGGGTCAGAACCATGACCAGGTAGTTAAACAAAGACGCCCAGTCCGGGACCGTAGAAACGGCGAAGGCATTGACTTCCCCTAGAATCAGAGCGCCCAGCCAAGCTCCCCAGAAATTTCCCATTCCGCCTATTACAACCACGATCAAGGAGTCTATAATGACTTCAATTCCCGCTCCAGGAGAAACGGAGCGAAGAGGCGCAGCAAGAGCGCCTGCAAACCCTCCCATAGCTGTGGCTATTCCAAAGACCAGAGTCATTGTAAGAGGAACATTTATGCCTAATGACCCCAACATTTCTCGGTCCAGGGCCGCTGCTCTGGCTACACGCCCCGACCGAGTCCGGGACAAAATGAGCCACGCCAAAATTACAATAACGAGCCCAATCGCGATAATTGCGAGGTTATATGCAGGTATAGTAAGCCCGCCAATATTCACAGCCCCACCAAACCCCAAGGGCCTCGGCAAAGATTTATATTCAGTGCCCCAGATCAATTTCACGAGATCATCAATCACTAGGATAAAAGAATAGGTCAAAAGTATCTGAAATCCGCCCTCTTCAGCTCGCCCGTAGATCCTACGAAGGAATGTCGCCTCAGCGAACATGCCAAAGACCCCAGCGCCCAATGCCGCTATCAAAACAGATATCCAGAAATTGGCGTGCCAGACGGAAACCGCCTGATAAGCCAGATAGGCCCCAATCATGTAGAAAGAACCGTGGGCGAAGTTGAAAACCTTGCCAACACCGAAAATCAGAGTGAGTCCGCTGGCTACCAGGAAGAGCAAGGTAGCCATCGTCAACCCACTCAGAAATTGCATTATGAAAAAGGAAAGGTCCATTTGAAAAGTTCTCACTAGGGCAGACAGGAAGTTACGCCCTGCGCCCCTGGCCAGCTAATTTATGATGATTCTATTTCTTTTTTAACTGCTCGATATAGTCTGGAGGTGGGAGTAAATCCTCCGCTTTGTATACTTTCCATTGTCCCAACATAAGTTTTGCGGGAGGGAATTTGTCGTTCCGCTCAGTTACCCCAATAGCCTGAACCTGAACAATCTGATGGGACTTGGGATCAATATAGGAAGTGAAATCGTCGGGATCCTCTGGCAATTTGATTTTCATGCCTTCGAAGGCCTTTAACAAGGCATCAGTGTCGTCAGGATTGCCAACCTTGTTGACTGCTTCCGCTATGGCGTAAATGCCGGCGTAGGCGCCTTCAGCGGCATAGGTTGGATAACGACCGGTGCGCTTGAAAAATTTGTTGACGTAATCCCGATTGAGTTCTGTTTCAGGCCAGTTGTTATGATGCCTGGCGCTCAGCACAAGGCCCTCTGGCAGGTCTGTACCCATAGCGGCCATAAGTTCGTAGTTTCCGCCGGCGTCCGGATGGAAGTAAAGGATTTTTTTGAATAGGTCATAAGGTTGAGCCTGTTTGATGAAGGCTACTGTGTCGCCTCCCCAGAAGCCGGCTACCAAAATGTCTGGCTTGTCATTTATGATTGAGGTGATAAAAGCTGTGTAATCAGGTGCAAAAAGCTTTGGCCAGTATTCTCCAACCGCCTTGAACTCCACCCCAAAACGTGTCAGGTTGAACTTCAGTTCATCCCACTGATCGTGCCCGTAGGCATAGTCAGGGCCTATGTAGGCGATAGTTTTCCAGGGCTTTGTCTTTTGAAGTTCTTTGAGGTATAGAGCGCCGGCTGCCATAGACTGGAAAGTGTTATTGGAAACCCTAAAGTAATATGGCTGAAGTTTGTCCGTGGTCAACTGAGTTGAGGCGTGATCCGTCCCAATAAAGATTTTTTTGTTTTGTTTAGATACCTCGGTAACGGCCAAACCCACGGCGGAACTGACAACACCGAAAAGAAAATGAACTTTATCCTGGGTGACGTATCGCTTGGCCACCATTACGGAATAGTCCGGTTTTGCCTTGCTGTCGGTGTTGGTGAATTCGAGCTTGTAACCATTTACGCCGCCTTTGCCGTTGATTTCCTCTATTGCCATTTCTGCAGCGTCAACGGAGTCCAAGCCATATAGACCGGCGCGGCCGGTCATGGGGTACAATCCGCCGATCTTGATAACTTTTTCCTGTCCGCTTGCAGAAAAAGGTAACACTAGGCACAGGACCAAAGCCGGGATAAACCACAAAAAGTATTTGCGCTTAAGCATAGACCTACCTCCTCAGTTATCAGTTTGTTTCAAGCCATTCATATTTTCAGCAACAAATATGCCAGAATCAATGTGGCCGGGATCGTCAGCGGATTATTGGGATTGGCGAACATTTTGAACTTTAAGTATAATATTGCAATAGTGCAATATTATATTTTAAAAAATACGCCCCTAACTTTGAAAAGCAATCCTATGTTGCAAACCGTTGGTTGTTGCATTTATGCAAATCTATTGCATTCTTGCATCAGTTTTTGATATCCCTAGTTTGAGCATTTTACGCCACATAGTTGTAGGATGAATATCTAAGGCACGCGCCGCCATAGCAATACTCTTGTGGCGATGCAAGGCGCCCTGTATGACGTGAGCTTCAATCTTTCTCACTGCTTCCTGTAGCGTCGAACCCTCATCAAACGGATCATAATGAGCAGACGTCTGTTCTCTGAGTTCACCCGGTAGATCGGAAATAGAAATCAAATTGCCCTCACTCATTATCATCATGCGTTCCATGATATTTATGAGCTCTCTCACATTGCCCGGGTAGTCATATTGCACAAGCATGTCCATTACGGCTGGATCCAAACGTTTGGAGCAGCGGGATGCTCGGTTGAACTTCTCCAGCCTGTTTAACGCCAAAGCCGTAATATCGTCACGGCGCTCACGCAACGGTGGGATGTGAATTGGAATGACATTGAGCCTGTAATAGAGATCTTCCCGGAAACGCCCCTTTTGAACAAGATCTTTCAGGTTCTGGTTTGTAGCGGCGATTATTCGCACATCGACCGAGATTGCCCGTGTGCCGCCCAGACGAGTGAACATCTTGTCCTCAATCACCTGCAACAACTTCACCTGCGTGGCTGGCGTCAATTCCCCGACCTCATCAAGGAATACTGTCCCGGTGTGACCGACTTCAATCAAACCGGCCTTGCCCTCAGGGGAGGCTCCGGTAAAAGCCCCCTTGGTGTATCCGAAAAGCTCGCTTTCAATCAGTGAATCCGGTATCGCTCCACAACTGATCTTTATAAAAGGTCGTTCTTTTCTAGGACTAATCAAATGAATGATTCGAGCAAGCATACTCTTGCCGACTCCCGATTCTCCATGCAGTAAAACAGACGCTTCTACGGCCGCTACCTTGATTGCCCTTCTTACTGTCTGAATCATGGAACTACTTTTAACTACCAAGTCTTGCAAGTGGTGCTGGAATTTTTCGAGTTCAAGCAGTGATTGGTAGTAGCGGGAACTCAACCGGCGGCTTTCTTCAAGTTGGTCTCTCACATCATTGAGAAGCGTTATGTCCCGTACGTTGGTCACCACTAGCGCTATCTTTTCTTCATCATCAAAGATCGGTGTGCCAGTGACCAGCAGGTGTTTGTCGCTCTTAATCTTTTGCATGATTGTGACTTGATGCCTCTGTTCCAGGACATCAAGGGTCACAGAGTGGTCAAAGACACCCTCTCTGACGAGGTCGATCATATTTCGACCAAGCAGGTCTTCTCGTTTCAACCCGGTTATTCGTTCGTAAGCGGTGTTGACTCTGATCGTGTTCGCTTTACCGTCAGTAATATAGAGGCCATCGAACGAGGATTCAAAGATAGCTTCGAGTTCTCGGTGTAACTTCCTGTACCCCTGGAGACCAGAGATTAGGGCCTCATATTCTGAAATATCCTGAAAAACGCTAATGGCGCCTAACACTCTCCCGTTGACGACAATTGGGTTGCGGTTTGCGATTATGGTAGCTTGGGGGAGGACTATTTTTTTTCCGACTTGGGGCTCTCCGGACTCCAGAATAGTTTTTAGGTCACCCCAGGTTTCTGGTCGAATCTCTGCAAAATGCCGACCGACAGGAGATTTTGCTTCATTGCCGAGCATTATCCTCGCTGCTTTATTGTACAATAAAATAACGCCATCACGATTAATGATCACTATGCCGTTGTGGGAAGCGTCCAGAATGTCGGACCAAGATACGGGGATGTCGGCACAATTGTGGCCAATCAGTTTTTCCATAGTTTCTCAGGAGTGAATTAGTTTAGTGGTTAGGAACCATCAAACAACTATTCCGTGTTACTAAGGAGTCTTGATAACGGACTGAAATTTTTTGTAGGCGCCCTGTAAAAACAGTTTCTTCCAATCCTCATTAGTCATGGGAGTTATTTTCCCCTTTTGAACAGTGTCATTCCATCCTTCAAAGAAGACCATCTCCATGCCAACCGCCTTAACGCCATCACTGAAAGATCTTTCAGTCTCAAAGGGGCCGATAGCCCACTGGAGAAAACCTTTGTCGGATCTGCCGTTTAAAAAAAAGACGTCCGCTGTAACAGTCGGATTACCAGGCAATATCGCGAACCGGTTTAGAAGTATCGATCCTTCTGAAGAGTTAGAGTCAATCGGCCCCCCTTCCTCAGATCCTTTCACAAGCAAATTGTAGACGTCTTCGTGAAACTCCTGTTCGCATACGGACGAACAGATTTTGTCCGCTCGGCTCAATTGCTTCAGGAAATTCCCGATATTTGGCTCGATGTATATCTTAACCTGTTTTTTCTCTTTTTCGGTAGATGGAGCCGCCGATTTAGGCACAAGAGTTGTCTGTTTGGTAACCAGAATTGTCTGTTCAGCGAGTGCCGTCAGACATGCAGAGCCTGTATTGATCGAATACTTGGAAGAGGAAACAACCGGCAAATCCAGAATCGTTTTTAAACACAGCTCATAAAAGGAAGCTCCTGATGCGTCCGGGTTGAACTGTGTTTGGTTTAACCCTGGAACCCCAATTTTAGGGCCTTTCTTACCAAAAAAGACATTGTTTATTGCCAGAGTGTCCGAGACCTTTTTTCTGTTAACTTTGGGATCATGGGCCAAAAA
The DNA here is from genome assembly GCA_903952205.1 of uncultured Desulfomonile sp. Classification (GTDB taxonomy): domain Bacteria; phylum Desulfobacterota; class Desulfomonilia; order Desulfomonilales; family Desulfomonilaceae; genus CAJBEZ01. The sequence goes on from CAJBEZ010000098.1 coordinate 21,558, forward strand.
GGCTTCTGTCAGGTTATCTATCACTGATTGGTGCAAACAGTAGCGCTCGCCCAGGAACTGGACGCCGACCCCCATGGCCTTGTTGACTCTTGGGATGTTCTTGTCCCTGGCGTAAGCCAGGACATCTTCAACAGTAAGAGAAACATCGTCATTTATTAGTCCCTTAAAAGACGGGAGATCGGACGGGCCTACAAGTCGCTCGTAAAACGTGGAGATTAGGTTGAGATTATCCAGCGCTTTTGAGTTTTCGGGCTTGGCAAGTCCTTTAAGAATTTCCACAGCCGTCTCAAAAGGGAAAAGCATATACAGCCTTTGGGCAAACCACTTCTGTTCGACTTTGACATCGAATGTGGCTTTGCAGAGGAATTGCGTCCCCCTAAAGTACCGGCTCAAGTCTTCTGATGAAGCGTAATGTCCCCGTGGCGTGTTTTGAGGGTCGTTATTGAATTCGGAAACCCTTTTCATAACCTCTTCTGCAACTTGAGTCTGGATTTCAGCATCAGGGTTGACGAGCTTGCGAGCCATTTCAACGAATATTAGAGCGTCGCCATTCATCCCCATTTGCTTAATTTGATCACAGAGATCTTTCAGTCTCGGATATAGGACTGATTGTTCATATTCTATGAGAATTTTCTGTGTTTTAAGTTTTGTCGCCTGGAAGATAAAATTTGCTGGAAAATAAATATCCTTGCCTGCTTCAACCTGTTCGGCGTACCAATTCTGAGGGGAATCTATCGGCTTCAGAAAACGTGACTCTTCCGGGAACTTACTTTTCTCGGTTGCTGACGCTCCCAGTGGAGCAAGACAGAGCATAACCATGGCGATGGCCATCGCCACCTTGTGCGCCGAACTCAGAAGTATTTTCATTGAAGTCCCCTTGCAAGGCCATCCTGTGCAGGCCATTTTGTTGGTCGCTGATTGTACATTCGGAACTTGTCAGGATATCTGACAATCCACTGGATTTCGGTTAAATGATACTGCGCCTGGGTTGAGTCGGTCAAGTTAGTTCTTAACTACCCAAAATTTGTTGTCATAATCTTTTATGAAATCCGAATCATTTTAGATAGCAATCCGAGAAGGGTTAATGATATGAATCATTGTTATTCCTATCTTTATTTTGGCTCATTTAGCAGTGAGTTATGGTCTCGATCAACGAAAACAAGGACTTCACTCTCGTGGGGCAATGCCTTTCAGGGTCAGAATCCGCATGGATGGAATTTTATTCGCGCTTTGAAAGACTCGTTCGAATGGTTGTAAGGAGGCGGTTGCACAATTCTGAAGATGCAACCGAAGACGTGGTCCATGATGTTTTCATAACGCTTATATCTGCCCTTAAAAACTACAATTCATCATATTCATTGCAGAATTTTGTCTGCACGATTGTAGAACGAGTGTGCGTAGACCGATACCGTTTTTCTAATGCCTCCAAAAGAAACGCTGAAACCCATTCGCTGGACGATGAGAATTCCGGAGTTGTTTATCAGGTGATGAAAAGTTCGAACCAGCCGTGCCAGGAAGAAGCGCTGATTCTTGCGCAGGAAGCAGAGATAGTTAGGCGAGCATTGCGTTTACTCGGAATGAAGTGCCGTGAGCTACTCAAATTGCGATATTACGACGAGGCCCCGTACTCAAAAATTGCGGAACTTACTGGGATTACTGAAAATACGCTGACCGTTCAGACTTCGCGCTGCATTCGAGAACTCAGGAACATTCACCGGAATCTTGTTCAGAGCGGGTACAAGTAGTGAAGACTCTTGATAAAAATAACAGGGAGAACCACCCCCGAGACATGCTCCTCGGGTATCTCGAAGGGACTCTGTCCGTAGAAGATCATGACATGGTGCGTGGACACTTGGCGCAATGCGAAGAATGCGCTTCGGAAATTGATTCATTGGGCAAGTTGGCGGAAATATTGAAATCGGAAAAACATGTTTTTTGTCCCGAACCATGGGAGTGGTATGAATTCATAGAAAATCGACGTGACCCCGGCGGGAGACTATCCTCACACTTGGAAATCTGCCCCTTGTGCAGCGCTGAAATAGCCAATTACAATCATAGCGCCACTCAGGAAACTCTACCCACGATAATCAAAGAAGCTCTCAACAAAGCTTACCCGGAAACTTCTCATTTCAACCAGTCTGAGTCGAACAATGGCGTCACGTGGATCCCAAACTGGTTGAGCCCTATGTTCCGGTTCCCAACGCTGGCGTTTGGAGCCGCCTTGGCGGCAATCCTTGCGGTAGTCTTACTGTATCCCCGTGGAAATGTCCCAACCTTCATTGGGGTTAGTTCAGAGGATTGGGAAGAAGCTCGCCCCGTGGCCAAAACAAAATCAGCGCTACCCAAGTCTGTCCCGGCTCAAAAGGAATCTAAAGCGGTTGGCGCCAATTCACAGTTCCAAAATCGTACTCCCAAATCTCAATCTGTTGAGCAATCGAAACCAAAGGTCGCCCTTGTTGTCGTATTTTCTGGATTCGATAAGCCTTTGCCGCAGTCAACAGTGGATTCGCTTTATGAGCAACTCAGGCCAAGAGCGGATTTAGAGAAAAGATTTCAATTCTCAACACCGGCGCAATTGAAACAATTCCTGGACAAAACCGTAGGCCGAAATCTTTCCCCAACCCGGATATTGAGAGAATTCTACAAGGAATCTTCAATAAATTTCTCCCTTGTAGAAAATGTTAAAGCTGATAAAGATAAATTCGGACTAAAATCGCAGCTTGTTGATACACACAACGACCAAATTTTGGCTGAGTCCATTCAGTCGGGGTTATCTGGGACCGAATTGGCTTCGAGGATAAATGACTCATTAGCGTTGTTAAATGATGTGAAAATCGAAAAGCGGACTAAATGATTTATTAACAAACCCGCAACCACGTTCTGTGGGAATTGTGATAAGGGAGGGCTCAACAATGAACCGGAAATCCATCGCCTACCTCTTTGGCTTGGTTTTAATCATGACGGTCTTTTGCTCCGCTGTTCCAGGGATGACCATGGAAAACGGTCCCGGTATGCAGTCCAAAGGGGACAAGTGCTTAGCCGCAAAAGAAAAATATAACGAGGGGGTTCAATTAATAAATTATAAGGCTCGTCGTGAAGCTTTTCAAAAAGCCGTGGAACTTTGCCCAGATTATGCTGAAGCGCATGTAAACCTTGCTGACGCTCTCGAAAAACTAGGAGTGGAAGAAAGGGCAAAGTTTAGTGAAGAAAAGGTCAAGAATGGGAACAAACTGCTGGATGACGCCGTAGAACATTACTCCAGAGCCCTCAAGTTAAAACCGGAACTGGTGGCCGCCCAAATCGGCCTTGGTGATGTGTACGTTTCAAGGGGAAGCTATCCACTTGCCATTGAGCAATACAAGAAGGCCCTGAAACTTAAACCAGAGAATTTCGGAGTGGAAGCACGGTTGAAAGGAGCTGAAGGACTAGCTGGCGCTAACTCAAATGAGGTAAGGACAGGGTCTCAGATAATCAGAGACGTGAAAGAAAAAAATCTGACAGTCGCATTAAAAACAATGGGGATTGAGGATTACACGGTAGCTGACACTGCCAGGCAGTCCTTCAACAACATCCTTTTTGAAGGATGGTCTTCCGCTATACGACCAGGTGAACCGGTCAACCAGTTGAACGAAATCGGAAAGGCTCTGGCGTCCAAGGAGATGTCGTCTTTCAAATTCATAATTGAAGGTCATGCCAACGCTGCCGGCCCTTTTGATCGCAACATGGTTGTATCGAACGAAAGGGCAGCGGCTGTAAAGGAATATCTTGTCAAGAATTATAGAATAGATCCCAGTAGAATCATAACTCAAGGTTTCGGATACAATTCGCCCAAACATAATCCGGCTACCGATGCTCTGAATCGCCGGGTCGAAATCGTCTTCTTTAATGAGGAAAACAAAAAATGAACAGATTTCTAATCGCAAAAATCCCTTGTCCTAAGTTTTGCCTCAGGCCAACAGTGATGTTGATGTCATTTATACTCCTATTAAGCCTGTGGCTGATCACACCGCCGGCGGTGCAAGCCACACCACAGGATCTTTCCAACAGTGAGTTGTATGCGGTGTTGGTCGGCGTCGCAAACTATCGTGACACATCGTTAAACCTAAAGCTATCAGCCAGAGACGCTCAGGACTTTTATGCGTTTTTGCAGGAACGGGGGAAGCTTTTCAAGAAAACCCATATTCGGCTTTTGGTCAATGAACAGGCTACGAGAGAAAACGTTACCAAGGCCATTCGAGATGACCTGAAACCGGCCGGTAAGGACGATGTAGTAATAATTTTTCTGTCTGGGCATGGCGGTCCTGATGCCGTCAGGACAGACGAATTTTACTTCCTGACTCACGACGCTGATCGTGAAAACCTTTTTGGGTCAGCGCTTCCTATGACCACATCCGGACTGTTCAAGGGAATTGATTCCGATCGGCTTATCCTTATTTCCGACGCCTGTCATTCAGGGGCCTTCAGTTCCGCTCTTGATAAGTCCTCAGCAAAAGCCGCCGACATATTCTTTTCAGTTTTCAAGAATTTACAGGGGAGATTTGCTTTTGCTTCCAGCAGGCCGGACGAAAGTTCATGGGAGGACGCGGAGAAGTTTGGCAACAGCACATTTACACACTTTGTACTCAAGGGACTTCGAGGCGCAGCCTGCAACAAATCCAGCAACGGAGTCATCACTGTAAAGGACTTTTACGAGTATGTATACCAAGGAACACGGGCTGAAACGAAAGGGAAGCAAAACCCGCAACTTTACGCCGCAAAGGGACGAGCCGATGAGACCCCCATGTTCAGGGCGCCGGTCTACAATAACCCATTAAATATTAAGGTTTATTTTATGACACAGGATGATGATGGCGAAGTAAAACCCCTGACGAATGATTCCACGCTTAAGTCCGGGCAGCGCATTGGCCTTGGGTTCCAGGCTGACGCTGACTGCTATGTGCATGTGGTCTGGTGGGATTCCAATGGAAATGTGGGGCGCCTGTTCCCGAATCCGAAGCTTACTGAGGGCAATGGTGAAGTTAAGGCAGGGGTCCCCCTGTGGTTGCCTTACAAACAGGGGAAGCACTGGTACGTGTTGGACAAAAATGAGGGAGAAGAGACCATCTATCTCGTAGCTAGCAGAGAACGCAATCCCAAGCTTGAGGAACTTTATACAAAATTGAAATCTTCAGGACTTGAGCGGGAATTCAATCTCATGGGAATAGAAGACTACACTGTGCCCGAAAAAGCGAAACAGCTTTCCGGTAAGGACAAACAACAGCTCTTTGAGAAGATGGAAAATCAGATCAAAGTAGTTGGGGCGGATAGCGCCATCAGTATCAAATTCAAGCATGTAGCGCCCTGATTAATCATGATCGACAATAGTCTGCTGCCCCTATGTGGCTAGGGACGAAAAGTGGAGGTCACTATGTTCTACAGATTCATACGAGTGACGTTTATTTGCATGATGATCTTGTTAGGGGCTTCGACTGGGTTCGCCCAGTCTGAAAAAGAGGGTTTCGCCCTGGAAAAGGAAGCAGACCAGATCCTAAAAAAGTCTCAATCCAATTCGGACCTGGAAACAGCGCTTAAGAAATTCCAGGAAGCATTGAACATTTTTGAAAAAGCCGGCTCGGACAAAGGCAAAGGGTATGCCCTTAATAATATAGGTCTAGTTCATTTCAGGCTGGGGCAATACTCCAAATCGCTGGAATTTTATGAAAAGGCGCTCTCTATAAAAAAGAAGATTGGTGACACCAAAGGGGAAGGCTATTCGATCCACGGCATCGGCTCTGTTTACTCGTCATTGGCTGAATATCCCAAGGCATTGGAGTATTATGAGAAGGCTCTTCAAATAAGGAAAAAGACCGGTGACGTTAGAGGTGAAGGCGATACTCTGGGCGCCATGGGAGGGGTTTACTCGTCACTGGCTGAATATCCCAAGGCATTGGAGCATTATGAACGAGCCCTTGAAATCAGGAAGAAGTTGGGAGACGTAAGGGGTGAAGGAAGTGCGCTGGGCGCTATGGGAGGGGTTTACAACGCCTTGGGGCAGTATCCCAAGGCGCTTGAATATAATGAAAAGTCACTGGAAATAAGGAAAAGGATCGGTGACGTTAGAGGTGAAGGCGATACTCTGGGCGCCATGGGACGGGTTTACTCGTCATTGGCTGAATATCCCAAGGCATTGGAACATTATGAGCGATATCTGGAAATAAAGAAGAAGTTGGGGGACGTGCGTGGAGAAGGAACCGCATTACAAAATATCGGCTCTGTTTACTCCTCATTAGCTCAATACAATAAGGCACTGGAATATCAGGAGAAGTCTCTGGAGATAAGTAAAAAGACCGGTGACGTTAGAGGTCAAGGGTATAACTATCAATCCATCGGCTCTGTTTACTCCTCATTGGCTGAATATCCCAAGGCATTGGAGTATTATGAGAAGGCTCTTCAAATAAGGAAAAAGACCGGCGACGTCAGAGGTGAAGGAGATACTCTGGGCGCCATGGGGTCTGTTTACAGAGCCATGGCCCAGTATCCCAAAGCGCTTGAATATAATGAAAAGTCACTGGAAATAAGGCAAAAGATCGGTGACGTTAGAGGTGAAGCAGGCGCACTGCGTGAGATTGGTGAGGTTTATGCTGCATTAGGTAAATATTCTAAGGCGTTGGAACAGTATAATCGCTCTCTTGAAATAGACAGGAAGATTGGAGACATCAGGGGAGAAAGCAGTTCTCTTATTGATCTGGGCAATATCTACCGTTTGCAGGGCCAGTATTCCAAAGCCCTTGAAAGCCATGAACGTTCGTTTGAAATAAAGAAAAAGATTGGAGATGTCGCTGGGGAGTCCGCATGTCTTAACAATATAGCAAATATATACAGCGTGTTAGGGCATTACCCAAAGGCGCTGGATTATTATGAGCGATCCATTGAAATAACAAAGAGGATTGGAGCCGTTAAAGGTGAAGGCTTATTGTTGTCAAACCTGGGTATAATTTACAGAAAACTTGGTCAACAGTCAAAAGCTCTTGATTATTACAAAAATTCGCTTGAAATAAGAAAAAGGATAGGTGACCTGGAGGGAGAAGCGGCGGTGTATTCTCTCATAGGATTGTTGTACGCCGACATGGGAAAATACTCAGATGGGCAGGCGGCCCTTGAAAAGGCGCTTCAAATAAACAAGACCATCGGAAAACCAACCAAAGGAGTGGAAAACAACCTGGCCAATCTTTTTCTCGACAGTGGCGATCTGTCAAGAGCCGAGACAATTATTAACGAGTCCGGATATGACTCAACAAAGGCCCGGCTGAGTTTGCTGAAAAAAGACTATGTCTCGGCGGGAAAGTATTATGAAAAAGGGGTCGCCGCTGCCGAAAAAACAGGCGCCACAGACGGGCTATTTATAAGCTACACTGGATTCGCAACCTCAAACGAGGCTTTGGAGAACTATGAGAAGGCTGAGGAATATTATGAAAAGGCGATGAATCTTCTAGAGGAGGTAAGGTCAGGGCTCTTGCCTTCTGAACGAAAAAATTTCTTTGAAGTCAAGATGGGGGGATTTTCCCGAATAGAGCCGGCTAAAGGGTTAACCCGAGTTCGTATGAAACTTAATCGCCAGGACGGGGGTATCCAGGCGCTGGAGGTCACAAAAGCAAGAGCGTTCGCTGACCATCTGTCCGAGACTTCAGCTTCGGGAGCGTCTGGAATTCCAAAGGAAACCATGGAAAAGGAGCAGTATCTTGTGAACCGGCTGGTTGCGCTCAAGAAAGAGCTTGCAAAGACGGATAGACTCAAACAGTCAGCGAGGTATGAGATCCTGTCCAAGGACACCCAGGATGCCGAGGCAGACTTGGGAGCTTTTGTGGATAGTCTTTGGAAAAATCACCCATCTTATGCGGCGGTCAAGTATCCGCGGCCTATAGGAATAAAAGACTCAGCTCTGGCGCCTAAAGAGTGCGTGGTCATGTTCGATGTTTCAGGTTCAGGGGTCATGATAAAGCTTATTCGAGACAAGAAGGAGGCCGAAAGTTTTTTCAAGACGTGGGACATTGCAGACCTTGTGAAAGACGTTATGAGATTTAGGGCGCCTTTTGAAAATAAAAATCTGAGGGAATTTGATCCAGAACTTGCGGAAAGCCTCTATCGGAAACTCTTACAGGCGGTACTGGTCGATGTGCCAAAAGGAACTCCACTGATCATCATTCCGGACGGGATTCTGGCTGTATTGCCGTTCGAAGCTCTGGTGACAGGAGGGAAAGCGACGTGGAAAAAACTGGAGGACAAGAACTGGCCTGAAAAGTTCACATACTATCCCGAAGGGATAACATTCCTCGGAGATGATTATCCTATCAGCTATTACCAATCCTTGTCAGCCCTTACGCTCGTCAGAAACATGGGCGCCAAGATAAAACCTAAGGATAGCGTCCTCGTGGTTGCGGATCCTGTATTCAACCTGAAAGACGAACGGGCTCAACTGGCAAGTCCAATCAGGTCGGCGGAAAAGGAGAAAGAATACAATATTAAACTAATGCAAGCGATTGAGGAGAGTGGTGGGCCGACTTTCAATCAACTGCCTGAGACCGGGATTTTGGCTGAAAATCTCGCGAATATGTATGGGGACAATTGTCTGGCTCTTACGGGCCTCAAGGCCGACAAATCTGATTTTCTCACGAAAGTGGCGCCTCGGATCGATCAATTCGGCAGTGTGGTGTTTGCGACTCACGGTGTAGTGTCAAGCAAGACCGCTGGGCTTATGGAACCGTTTCTTGCGTTAACCATGGTTCCGCACGGTAAGGATGGGTTCCTCAAGATGTCGGATATATTATCGCTCAAGATGAATGCTGACATAGTCGCTCTGACCGCATGCCAGACTGGTTTGGGCAAGGAAGTCTCCGGCGAGGGCGTGGTCAGCATGGGTTACGCTTTCCAATATGCAGGCGCCAAATCCGTGCTCATGTCACTATGGGAGGTTGAGGCTTCCTCCGCTGTCACTCTGGCTGAAAATTTCCTCAGGTACCGTAAGTCAGGAAAGACCAAGCTGGAATCACTCAAAGCGGCAAGAGACGACATCCGCAATGCCGGTTACAAGCATCCGTTCTTCTGGAGTGGATTCATACTGGTTGGTGAAGCGTCTTGAATCGGCACAATGTTAGCTCTTTGCTAAGGCTTAGAAAAAGCTCAATAATTTTGAACCGGTTTTGTGGTGTTTTCATAATGCTGCCCGCAATCGTTGGTTATAATTGCCAATAGAGCGGGTAATTCATTGTCGATAATTTTTTTGGGTCAGGATTTTTCAGGGGATACGAATAGGTTTATCAGGGGCTGAATAACGAATGCGCCAGTTGAAGGGCTTGTCCATGTATAGCACTGGCTGAAAAAACAATTAACTAGAGAGTGAGGTATCGATCATGAAGAGAAAAATGTTTCTACTGACACTGTGCGTCCTGTTACTAGGAATGGCTCCGGTATTTCATATTCAAGGAGTTTTTGCTTACACTTTGGATGACCTCCTGAATCTGACAAAAAAGATTCAGAATGAAAACCCCGGAATTGATTTTAGCTTAAAAACCGACAAAGATGAATACAAGGTGGGGGAAGATGTTTTAATAGAATTTAAGGCCGATAAAGACTGTTACCTTGCGCTTATCGACATCGGAACCAGCGGGAAAACCATAATACTTTTTCCCAATAAATGGCACCCGGACAACAAAATCGAAAAGGATAAACCCTATACAATTCCACCACTTGGAAGCGAGTTTTCGTACAGGGTGATGGGGCCTGGAGGAGTGGAGCACATCAAGGCAATCGCCAGCGTGGACCCGGTACTATCCAAGATTGGATCCCTCCAGGAAGAACTTAAGCAACCGATAGAAACCAAGCCGGAAAAGGGACAGGTATTCCTTAGTATGAAGGCCCCAGGAGCCGTTCTAAAAGACATTGGAATCGAATTTCAGAAATTGGATCCCAGCAAGTGGGCGACAAAAGAGTGCACTTTCAAGATTGCTGATGCAGGCACAGGGACCACACCTTATCCGGAACAGCCGCCTACGAGTGTGCCCCCTGGGATAAAACCCACAGAGGCTCCAGAGGTATTTAAAGGTAAAGACGGGTTCTACGAAATACGGTATGACTCCGCAAAATGGCGGGTAGCCCCTAGGCCCGGCGATAGCGCCGAAAAAACCTTCAATCATAAGACAGGCGATGCGAATGCGCTTGTTTTGGTTCCGCCAGTCCAGGCCTCGGTTCCTATGGAAACTATCAAGCAAGCGTTTCTGGAGATCATTAAAGGAGTTGCGTCTGATGTCGTAGTCAAGGAGGACAAGGAAATCCAGATTAACAACACCACAGTCACGTCTATGATAGTAAATGGCAAGAGTGATGGGAATCCTTATTATTTCCATGCTTACTTGTGGAAGGGCCCCTCCGGTGTGGTAGAAGTAGTTGGTTCTTGCCCTGAAAACGTGCTGCCGCAGGTCAGTGATGACATCGAAAAGTTCTTGAATGGACTGGTCATTACCAAACCTTAGCAAAAGCACGGAAAGGTAGGATTCCAGGGACACAAAGCTATTATTATCGCAACGGATCTTTGCAAGGTGATACCAAGTTACCAAGTATTCATGGGAAAGCAGATTTCTTGTAAGAGTTAGTAAGGTTTAACGAATATTAATTTTGGCGGCTTTGGTAAGTCCCGATTGGAATATTCATAATAGCATCAGGAGGCGCTGGATGAGTCGTTTATTTAGATTTTTCGCCTTTATCGGGATTGTGGCCATCGGTTTGACTTACGCCACAGGCGTGGGGCATGGCCAATATTTTGGAAAAGCAAAGGACTGGAAGGACATTTACATCCTTCCCACTAACCCAAATCCTCAGAACAACATAAAACTGACGCTTTCAGCCGAAAAACAATCCCTAAAGCCGGGGGATGAACTGAAACTAACTTTCACCGCTGACAGGGAGTGTTACTTGACCCTGATGGACATGGGAACTTCAGGAAAGATTCTCAGACTGTGGCCTAACGACTATTCAGGACAAGACAACCGGATAGGGGCTAACAGTCCAAGAACTTTTCCAGGCCCAGGAGACAAGTTTCGCTACAGAATTTCTGCCCCGAATGGAACAGAGAACATCATAGCTTACGCCACTTCGGAAAAGGGCAAGAATCTGTCGGAACAGGAATTCATGCAACTTAAGAATACCGGATTCAAGGAATATCGTGGCAGCGCTAAGGATCTCGCGATAGAATTCAAACGCAGAACCGACACCCTTGATCCAAACATGTACTGGGGTACAGCTCAGACCAATATCCTGATAACTTCTGATTCGGCTTCGAGACCTGATCCTCGTCCTGATCCTCCTCCGGAGGTGCGACCCCAGTCGGCGCTGTACATGATGTGTGTGGCGGCACAACAGCATGACCGAAAACTGAAACACTGTAACACTGACGCACAAAGGATGGCGGAGGTATTTCAGTCCAAGCTGGGCATAGAAAAATCGAACACCAAGGTGTTCATAGATGCTGACTACCAAGCGTTCGTTTCGGGGATCCAATGGTTGGCGTCAAACACACGGCCGGAAGATGGAGTTATCATTTATTACCGGGGCCATGGTGGTCAGGTTCGCGATAGGCCTCCAATTGATGATCCTGACGGTTTGGACGAATTCCTGTATCTTCATCCAGGCAGACCAAATAACATGAGGGATGACGAAGCAATCAGAAAGAAAATCTATTTGCTCGATGATGAGCTAAATGTGCTCTTGAAGAAGATACCCGCAAGGAAAAAAATTTTTATCTCTGACTCGTGTCATTCGGGAAGCCAGACAAAAGATGTCGTAAATATTCCAGAAATGGCTTCGCAGTATGAACCCTCAACCGATCATGACAGTGCAAAGAACGCTTCCAAGCCCAAAATGAAAAGCAAACCCACGAACTACGGGAATGACAACGAAACTGTAATTGGGGCCTGCCTTGATAATGAGGTTTCATGGGAAATCAATATGGCTCAGGAATTTAAGGGGGGTGTATTAACTCACTTTTTGCTCGATGCCATAGAAAAAGGTAGCCCCGACATGGAGAGCGCTTTTCGTGAGGCCAAGATAAATACTATCCGCTTCATTCAGGACTGGCCCAAGAAATATCCTGACAAAAAGCCTCCGTCGATGCAAACGCCGTGCCTCACTGACCCGCATGGATTGTTGAAGGAACTCAGATTCCGCAATTAAGGGATTTGAAGGTGGTAAGTTGGTGTCTTGTCTTTCTCAAAAGACAGCCTTGAGATGGATTTTTTCGAAAAGGGAAATTTAATGAAGCACAAATTAAGCCTTACCGCTTTGATCTTTTTGTTGGCGTTGGCAACCTTCTGGCTCGCCTCCGCAAACGCTGACGCATTGAATGTAGAAACAATGGTTCAGGACAATTGCCATTTTGGATTAGAACTATACCGGAAGCTTGGCGCGGCTGAAAGTGGGAACATTTTTCTTTCACCATTTAGCGTTTCAAACAGTCTGGCAATCGTGTACGCGGGGGCACGTGGCAGCACTAAGGATCAAATGGCGCGGACGCTAAAATTTTCTACGAATCGGGACGAAGTCGTCCAGGCCTTCGGCACAATAAATTCGAGTTTGAATCAATTGAAAACATTGGGAAATATCCGCATGGATACCGCCAATTCAATATGGCCCCAGAAGGGTTATGACATTGCGCCAAAATTCCTTGAGTTGGTTCAAAGGAGCTATGGCGAAGCCATCATACCAATAGACTACGAGAAAAATCCTGAAGAGGCGCTGCAGACAATAAATCAATGGATTGCCCAAAAAACACGCGAAACGATCAAAGAGATGATTCCGCAAGGTTCGCTGGACAAGGCAACCAGGTTAGTAATTGCTTCGGCGATTCACTTTAAGGGTGACTGGCGCCGAAGCTTCAATCTAGAAATGACAAAAGACATGGACTTTTTCCTTGCGTCGGACAAATCAGTCCGCACTCCAATGATGACACAGATTTCAGAGTTTAAATATGCTGAAACAGAATCACTTCAAATTCTGGAAATGCCTTACGTGGGGAATGAACTGTCCATGTTGGTTGTTCTTCCCAGAGAAATCAATGGCGTCAAGGCGGTCGAAGACTTTTTATCCGGAGAAAATTTGAAAAAGTTGCAACGGAAGATGTCTCCAACGAAAGTTCTGATTCACATTCCCAAGTTCAAGATAAATTCAACATTTTTTCTTGCCGAAACATTAACTTCAATGGGCATGAAGGACGCCTTCATCAAGGCAAAGGCCAATTTCTCAGGCATAGCTGAAAATAAGGACAATCCGTTGTACCTATCGACTGTTATACACAAAGCTTTTGCCGAAATAACAGAGGAAGGGACCGAAGCGTCTGCTGCAACTGTCGGAGAGATGGTGTCAATGGGCATTCTGCCGACTGATCCGCCGGAGCCTCTTCACAAGTTCCGCGCCGATCATCCATTCATGTTTCTTATTCAAGAGAATAAAACAGGCAGCCTGCTATTCATCGGGCGGGTAATAGATCCTGCGTTTGGTAGGGTTGCGAATGGCGGATAAATTTGTCTCGACAACCGAACAGAAAATATTAGTAGATTGTAGAAGGCTAGCAAAAGTTTGCTTTTTAAATTTCACTTATACCACACGATGAGTTTGGAAACTGGAACTTCTGGAGGAGCAAAATGTTTAAAATATTTCTTCCGATATTACTGTTGATAATTGTCCCGTGTAAGGCAGGCCTTGCCGAAACATGGGAGGAATTCCAAAGCCTTAAGGCTGCTGAAGAAGCATCGGCGCCAGTTGCAAAGAGCGGCCCCAAAATGATTCCCAAGGACGTTGTAATAGAAAAACTCAAGACTAATTGCGAAGTTACCTATAACAGCGACGCACTGCTGTTTCATTTCGGCCAGTCAGTCTTGAAACCCGGTTCCATGCCCAACATTAAGAGTATGGCGGAAGCTCTCATCCAGGCCGCCAGTGACCCTGAACTCTCAAAGATTAGTCGCTATTACGTTGATGGTCACACGTGTTCCGTTGGAGGAGCTGAAATGAACTGCAAGCTCTCCTGGGCAAGGGCAAACGCAGTCATTGACCACCTGGTTACGTTGGGTGTTCCCAAGGATAAACTCGTACCGAGAGGGTACGGGCTCGCATACCCCGCGCATTCAAATGACAGCGAAGAGACTCGGATCCTTAACCGACGGGTAGTCTTGAAGGGAGACTGCAAAGAACCGTCATCGGGACAGGACCCCACGCCTTGCTCAATGTCGGACAAAGGCGCCTCCCAGTCACAGAAACGACATCAGGATCAGCGGGTTCCTCCCAGTCTGGAGGAACTCGTAGGCATTAAAAGCGGTTACAAGTCCCGCAACACAGAGGGAAGCGTGTCGCCAGGTTCTGGTCGTGAAAAGGATCGTCAGTCTCTTCCCACAGGTTTCAGGAGGACTGACTAATTTCAATCTTTTCCGGTTTTGGCTAGATTGTAAAAAATAAGTATCCAAAGGCATCCGAAAGGGAGGAAGGAAAATGAAAATAGAGAAGATGGTTGCTGTAATACTGAGCCTCATGGTGATGGTTTCAGTCAATTGACCAACTCCGTGTTGGGCTGGACCGTTAGAAGAAAAACTCATGAAGGAATTCGGGGCATTGTGCCCTGAAAGTAATCAGACTTCCGAATCAGCGATCAAGGAGATTAAAGCGCTTCTCGATCAGAAGGCTGACGTAAACTCAAGAAACCCCCAAGCAGATACTTTTCTGATTACCGCTGCGCTCAGGCAGGACCTGAAAATGGCAAAATTGCTTATCCAGAAAGGGGCCGACGTCAACCGAAAAGCGCCAAAGATGGCCTGACTCAATTAATGGTCGCAGCGTATAATGGGGACATGGAAATGTTTGATTTGCCGCTAAAGAGCAAGGCTGATGTCAACGATGCGGACAGCATGGTCCTTTATTAAGGCCAGTGCGTCGTCCACCTGGCCCTATACTTGCTCGTCGCGGCCCTTGGGGTCCACGTGGACCATGGGGTCCTTGGCGGAGACCTTGGATACCTATAGTGATTCCGGTGGTCGGCCCTGGGGTGATTGAAACCCCATTCACTGAACCAATCGAGGTTTTTGCTGAACCAGAGCCTGTAACAGTTGTGCCCACAACCAGTACAGAAACCCGCTCTCCGCTGACAGATCCATGCGCCCGGATTAGAAGAGACAATGCTTCATCTGATCCGGGAGACCTGAATCAAAAAGGTATGGAAGAATTTGACAGGAACAACTTCAGGATTGCCCTGTGCAGGTTTGAGTTAGCCCTCAAGCGTTTGGAAGCAGCGGGACGGACAGAAGAACCCTTAACGGTAAATGTCCTGGAAAACCTTGGAAAAACCTATGAGGCTCTTGGTAAAAGAGATGACGCCTCCAGCGACTTTTCCAGAACAGGGAGAGATAAGTGATGACGCAGCGCCAAGTTGACCGGATGTTGAAATGGGGCATTGTTTTTTCGCTGTTGTGGCTAGCCGGTATTGGTTCTATTGTAGCTCTCCTTTTGGGATGGAAGGCCATAATAGCCATTAAGGCATCGAACGGAACGCTCGTTGGGGCCGGCAGAGGCTGGTGGTGTTTGATAGTAGGGGGTTTGGGCCTGCTCTTTTGGCTACCCTTGGTCATCGTTGGGATTTCCAATCAGTTTTGACAACGTGAATCCAGATATTTGGGAATTCTAAGGCCTCTATGGTTAAACAGGTTTATGTTTAGTACATGTATATTTTTAATATCATGACGTTTTATGTTGACCAGAAGGAGCCTCGATACCTTTCAGTCAGCGGATCTCGTGAAGCGTGAAAAATAAGGGGCGTCTCTCGATGGATGGCACGTTTCAATGGATTAGTGTGAACCACGTATAGATCTGATTTCATGACGAAATGAGCCAGTGTAATATGACAAAAAAAAGAACTACCAGGAAACTGACTCCAGCGATACGCACCAACAAAATGATCGAAGATCTGCCCGCCTTTCTGGATAGCTGCCTGACTTCCAGAGACGACATTTTGGATTTCTTCTCAATGCCGGCGCGCCGCAGTGAGTGGTTGGCTTGTTCCGTGCACAGCAAGTCAGGATCGTGATCACGTCCGCAGATGGGACAATACGCCATGATTTGTTCCTTCGACTTCCCGAACATCACTACCGATAAGCAGTGAGATCCACTGTTGGTCCAGGAGAGATGAGTAACGGTTTGAAAAAACAATGGACAATGAGTCAAGTGTATGCGTAGCCTTTGGACAAGTAAACAGAAAAAGCGGTGGACATATTACAACGCTCCAGTCAGATTAGCGGATCATTCATGGCCGCATATTCTGCCGATATCAACCAGCTCAGCGAAGCTGCGGCACGTTATCGAAACCTCCGACAATAGGCCCAGCGGTTGACCGAGGAACAGAGCAGACTACGCTCCAATCTCTCCAGGCGCTGGGGGCAAACCTGCCCAAGGAACAGGAGTCTCGGGCAAAGTGGGTCACTGCGTTGTCCGCTAATGAAGATCAACTGACGGATCGACGCGCGAAGCTCGACGACGACGCCAGCGGCAAACTCCGCCAGATGGATGAGACCCTGACTAAGGAAGTGCGGGATTACAAAGACGAGTAATAGTTTACGCCAATGGCCGTTCCAATTGGCTCTTTCCGAGGGTAGGAGGACAATTGATGAATATCAAAATATTATGCGGAGTTATCGGGATTCTCATTTTTATATGGGCCGGGTCGGTTCTGGCGCAGTTTGAGAGTCAGGCCAGCAACCTGGCCAAGGAAGCAAAGACCATCTTTGATAGCGCAAAGTCAAAAGATGATTATCAGAGGGCTGTTCAGAAATACGAAGAGGCCCTGAAAATCTTTGAAAAAGTCAAGTCAGACAAAGGGATAGGTCTCTGTTCCTACCAACTCGGTGTAATTCAATCCCGTCTTGGACAATATCAGAAATCGCTTGAATATTATGAAAAGTCGCTGGCCATAGCCAAGAAGCTAGGTAATGTAAAAGGTGAGGGAGCGAGCCTTGGCGCTATAGGCGGTGTTTACAGCAGTTTAAGCCAATATCAGAAGGCACTCGAATACCATGAACAATCTCTAGCGATAAACAAGAAGCTAGGTGATGTAAAAGGTGAGGGAGCGAACCTTAACAACATTGGTATCGTATACCAGGACGTAGGCCAGTATCAGAAGGCTCTCGAATACTATGAACAATCTCTAGCCATAAAAAAGAAGATTGGCGATGTCAGAGGTGAGGGAGCGAGCCTTGGCGCTATAGGCGGTGTCTACGGCAGTTTAAGCCAGTATGAGAAGGCTCTCGGATACTATGAACAATCTCTAGCCATAAACAAGAAGATTGGCGATGTCAGAGGTGAGGGAGCGAGCCTTGGCGCTATAGGCGGTGTCTACGGCAGTTTAGGCCAGTATCAGAAGGCTCTCGAATACTATGAACAATCTCTAGCCATAAACAAGAAGATTGGTAATGTTAGCGGTGAGGGAGGGAACCTTGGCAATATAGGCGGTGTTTACCGCAGTCTAGGCCAGTATCAGAAGGCTCTCGAATACTATGAACAATCTCTAGCCATAGCCAAGAAGCTAGGTAATGTAAAAGGTGAGGGAGCGAATCTTAACAATATCGGCAGGGTCTACAAAGACCTAGGCCAATACACCAAAGCTCTGGACTACTATGAGCAATCTCTCAACATAAAAAAGAAGATCGGGGATGTCAAAGGCGAAGGGAATTCGCGGGGCAACATAGGCATCGTGTACAAAGATTTGGGCCAATACACCAAGTCTCTTGAATATCTAGAGCAGTCTCTCCAAATACAAAAGAAGATTGGAGACGTAAAAGGCGAGGGGTATACGCTGAACAATATCGGTGAGGTATATGGTTCCCTCGGCCAATATACCAAGGCCCTTGAATATTATGTGCAGTCGCTTCAAATAAAAAGGAAGATTGGAGATGTTAACGCTGAGGGGTTAACGCTTAGCAACATGGGCCAACTGTATGCCCTAACGGGAAAGACCGAAGACGCTCTGAACGCAATGAGACAGGCTCTTGAAATTAGTGAGAAATTAGGGACACCAACCTCGGAACGCAAGGACGCTATTGCTAATCTATATCTTGACGTGGGGGACTTTACCCAAGCGGAAAATCTACTCAAACAGAAGGGCAAGAATTTATCACTTGGCAGACTTGCTCTTCTAAAGTCTGACTATCCGACAGCGGCGAAATATTATGAGATTGCAGTAAATAGCGGTGAGAAGACAGGTAACGCAGATGTTCTATTTACAAGCTACACGGGTCTGGCCAAGGCCTATGAGGGTATGAAGAACTACCCTAAGGCTGAAGAATATTATGAAAAAGCAATGAACCAGGTTGAAGGGATACGGTTTGGTCTTCTACCCTCAGAACGTAAGAACTTCTTTGAAGTGAAAACAGGCGGTTTCACCCGATCCGATCCGGCCAAGGGTTTAGCCAGGGTGAGGATGAAACTCAACCATCCTGACGCAAGTATTGCACCGAGCGAACTCACTAAAGCCAGGTCCTTCGCAGACCATCTGTCACAAACCAATGCAATTGGCGCAACCAATATTCCTAGCAGCCTTATGGATAAAGAACAATCTTATGTCAATCAACTGGCCGCCTTAAAAAAAGATTTAGGTGACACCGACGCTGAAAAAGAGCCTGACAAATTCAAGAACCTTTCCAAGTCTGTCAAAGAAGCCAAAGACGAACTCAACTCCTTTGTTGACACATTATGGAAAGACTACCCCGCTTACGCTGCCGTAAAGTATCCCAGGCCCCCAGGTCTCAAAGACTCAGCTCTGAGACCTGAAGAATACGCAGTCATTTTAGATGTTTCAACCGAAGGCGTTGGAGTCATACTCATACGAGACAAGGCTGTGAGCAAGGCGTTTTATCTCGACCTCAAGTTGAGTGATCTTGAACGAGATGTAATGAAATTTAGGGAGCCCTTTGAAAAATTTCGCTTAAAAGATTACGATCCTGAGCTTGCCAAATCCCTCTACGACAAGTTGTTACGCCCTGCGCTCGTTGACGTTCCCAAAGGAGCGCCGCTTACAATAATACCTGACGGAATACTGGCGATGTTACCATTTGAAGCTCTGGTGACAGGAGGTAAACCGACATGGGAAAAGGTAGACAAAGAGTGGCCGGATATTTTGAAGGATTATCCGGCAGGGCTCATCTTCCTGGGCGACGAGCATCCAATAGGCTACTACCAATCTGTAACAGCTTTGACGCTTGTCAGGACCATCGGTAACAAGGAGAAGCCGAAAGATAATCTTCTCGTGGTTGCGGACCCTGTATTCAATATGAAAGATCAACGGGCTCAACAGGCCACTGAAACAAGATTGTCTCAAAAAGAAAAAGAATACAACGTTCAGCGAATGGCAGCGATGGAGGACGTTGCAGGTCCTCCATTTCCGCAACTACCTCAGACTGGGAAGTTGGCCGACAACCTTGTGAAGATGTATGGAACCGATTGCCTTTCCATCACAGGACTAAAGGCTGAAAAACTGGATTTTCTATCCAAGATAGCCCCACGGATGGATCAATATGGCAGAGTGGTATTTGCGACCCATGGGGTCATGGGCAACAAGGTTCCGGGAGTTATGGAACCGTTTCTGGCCCTTACAATGGTACCACCAGGCACTGACGGTTTCCTCAAAATGTCGGATATCCTGTCACTCAAGATGAATGCGGACGTAGTAGCCCTTACTGCCTGTCAGTCTGGGCTGGGTAAAGAACTCTCGGGAGAAGGTGTCATGAGCATGGGGCGAGCCTTCCAATACGCAGGAGCAAAATCAGTCCTGATGTCCCTATGGCAGGTTGAAGAGAAATCTGCCGTGACACTGGCCGAGAACTTTTTTAGATATCGCAAGGAAGGTAAGACCAAGCTGGAATCACTAAAATCAGCAAGAGACGATATACGCAACGATGGTTATAAACATCCCGTCTTCTGGAGCGCTTTTATACTGGTTGGAGAAACATCATGACTCGTTTAATTTTTATCCTGTGTGCGCTTATTTCGACGCCGCTATTAGTGACCGCTGATGACAACTGTGACAAGGCAAAAGAATATTATCAAGAGGGCGTAAACGCTCTTCAATTCGCCAAACGCAAAGTCGCTTTTGAGAAGGCCGTGAAATTATGCCCGACGTACGCCGAAGCGTATAATAATCTGGCGGACGCTTATGAAAACCTGGGCGAGTTTGAACAGGCTGAAAAATATTACAAACAGTCGGCTAACCTCAAACCAGATTTGTTCGTTCCTTTACTTGGGTTGGGCGAGTTGTACCTGAAGTCAGGAAGATACAAGGACTCTTACGATGCTTTTGTCGGAGGATTAGAGATCAAACCTGACAACGAGAGGCTTAAAGCAGGCCTTAAGGTGGCCGCTCAACGTGTTGAACAGGTCTCCAAATTCCTGAAATCGGATAGTATCAAGTCTTGTATCGACGGGGACGAGACTTTTCGGCTCATGTGCATGTGCCCCGGCGATCATTATGAGTTTCTGAAGAAGAGAATCTGCGTGCCAACCCTGCATTTTATGTCTGGTTCAACCCAACTTACCTCGAACAGCAAAAAACAACTAACCGAAATTGGTCTGGCTTTACAATCCGATACGCTTGGCAAAAAGAAATGGTTCATCGTAGGACACGCTGACAGTATTGGGAGTCTGGAACGAAATCTTGAACTATCCAGACACCGGAGCGAAAGCGTTAGAGATTATCTTGTCAAAAAATGTAACCTGGACGAAAAATCGTTTAGCATAAAATGTTTTGGTCAGACCTGGCCATTGGATTCTAACGGTTCCAACGTTGGTCGAGGGCAAAACAGACGGGTTGAGATTATCCTGGATGATTGACCTTTGTTGAATCCCTGGGCCGAATTAGACTTTCTATGCTGCTTTCAGGAGGTTCGAGACGGTCTCTGTTGTCCATTCTTTGCCTTTCTTCGTGGAATAACCACGGTTAATAAGTTCATTGGCTATGGATTGCAGACTATGAAAAGTTCCTTGAAATGTAAACTTACCACGAGTAATATCTTTCAGAGAATTCTTACGATCCTTGACCGATCTACTCACAGAGGGGGGTCACGATGTCCGGCCATATGTTTAAACCGCTTATTCTGATGTCGCTTTTGGCTGTAAGCTTGTTGTTCCTTCATTCCGTTTCTGTCTCCTGGGCGTCTGATGAGGCTGCAGGCGCGGGCCACGAGCTTGCAGTCATAGGCGAGGCGGGAGCCAAGGCCATCGATATCAAGATAAGCGCTCAAAAGCATGGAGGAGGCGCTCCGGGCAAAGATGACCCAGTGTCTGTGGTGATTACTCCATCTGCGCCTGCTTATGTCACCGCTATTTATATTTCACCTGAAGGTGACGCCGTGGTCCTTTTCCCCAACAAAAAAACCACTGATAATCAGTTGGCCCCAGGTAAAGATTACACCATTGTCGGTTCTGATTCCGGCCTGAAATCAGGATTCAGCCCAACAGAAGATAAAGACAAGATAGTGGTTTACGTCTCTTCAAAACAACTAATATTGCATCCGCTAAAGGCAGAGCAGGACCAGGAATTTATCGTCATCCCACATGACGCGGCCAAAGAAATGCAAACACTGGCTAACAAAATAGCGGCTCTTTCGAAGGATGAAACCTTTAACCGCAAGTTGATTACACGCAAAACTCTGGCGCAGCCGGGACAGGGCGACAGCATAATGGCTTTGCCTAAGTCAGTCGAGAGCGTCCGACCTGCAGACGTGACAGGCGGTGTGGGAGTAAAAACCAAGACCAAGGCATCAGGCAATGATTGATTTTCAAATAGAGCTTTCCCCTAAAAAGTCACCATCTCTTTGGCTCGTTCAAAACTGCTGGCACGATGTCAGCCATGGTCAGCGCATATAGATTACAAAAAATCTTGGCGATCTTATCATGGAGCCCTTGATGACGTTCATATAGGACATTTGTTTAGGCCCATCGTTGCAGATCTCACACCCTTTAAGGACCATCAACATGGTTCAATCCTCTAATCCATCTCTGCGCAAATCGCGAGAAAAAAGTAACTTTGTTGGCCGCCACCCATACTCAGGAGTTACGCTACGGCAAAGATAGCGGTTGCCCTAAGGCTCAATGGTGTAGTATGCTCTACAATCAAAGAAAACACATGTGTTTAGAAAAAGTCCCGGCCATCCTGTGTTCTTGGGGAGGCGCCAGGTTTACGTCTGAAATCAGAGATCATGACCGGAATCATGCTTTGAAACTGCCTTGCATCATTTTTCATAATAGAGTTTCTATATCATTGTCGGCGTCTACGCTCGGACCAATACCCCAGATTCAGAGCCTAATATGGAGGGAATGATGTCTGGAAAATTGCCTAAAGTACTGGATGGCATGTCAGAACTGATGGTCCTCTCCAACTATCCTCAAGCAAAAAACATCATGATCTTTGGCTTTGAGGTCGAAGGAGCGGTTGATATCGACGCCATGAATTTAGCTTTAAGGAATGCATTACCGAGTTTTCCGGAATTCTCGAGTTCCGTAAAGGAACGCAGGATTAATGGGGAACAGCGCTTGACATGGTTCCTGGAACCGGATTTCCAACCTGAATTTCGGCTATCGAATATGGAGACGACTGATTCCTCGCTAGGTTTTCAGCATTCGTTGATCCAGAGCCTCGATCAAAGTGTGGAGAAAGATTGGGACCTATTGCAAACGGCGCCTTCTGAGTTTCACCTGATTCGTCTTCCTAACGGACGCTGTAGTCTCCTAACCCTGGTACACCATGCCGCTGCCGATGGATGGACACTGGCGTCATTCTATAGAGAACTCCTGGCCCACTACCATAAGATTATTACTGGAGGAAATCCGGAATGGGCGTGTGATTACGACCCTGCGTCAGGCGTGAAAAACAGGATGGTCGAACTGAAAAGTTCAAGATGGAGCGATGCTGCCTTTTTTGTCAAAAGGTCCCTCAGCCCGTATATCACCGAGCCTGTTCTCCCAAAGGGAAGCGGGAAACCGCAAGCAACAGGAGTACATTACGTCAAATCGGTCCTTACGCCTGAACAGACGGATCGTGTTGCAAAAAACGTTTACAGACGCGGAAGTCCCTTCATAGATGCCCTCGTAGGCGGTATGGCTTCGGCGATAGACAAATGGAACACCTCTCTTAATATAAGCAAGCTTGGTAACATAGTGATTTGTGTCACAGTACAAATGAGGGGCAGGTTTGGAGAAACCAAAGTGGCTTCTAACTCATCGTCTCTCGTTGTGAAATTGCGTCCATGTGAGCGTACTAATCCGGAATTGTTTTCCAGATCGGTTTCAGAACGGCGGCGGGCGGAGTCGGACAGTCTGGCTGACGTCAGGGCCTGGCTGGCTGGATGTAGTCTGGCTGATGCGGTCAGGGTCCTCCCGCTGAGAGCAAGACAGCGAATAGTCCATTTTGTATGCCAAATGCCCTTTATCCCGATCCTGATTGCGCCATTCGGAATGATGTGGCCGGAAATCAAGGGCGGGCGGCGTAATGGAGACTCATATCTGAAGCAAGCTGGAGGTTTGAACCTGACCGAATTTCATACGATCCCTTACAAACTTGGATATCGATGCCCCTTGATTCTGTCGGGATATACTTTTCGCAAAAGGCTCAACCTTGGGATCATAGCATCAGCAAGCCATTTCACCCGAGCCGAGGCTGAGCGCTTCGTGAACCTGCTTGGAAATGTCCTAGTCGAGGATCCATTTGGAGGCGCATGAAAGGGTTGGGATTGGGATCTATTCTAGGAAACGCCGGGTGAAATGCGCTTATACGGGTTTCCCAAGACAATCGTGCCCGTGTGGTCGGGTATCCATAAACGGACTGGCCATAAAAGATCTTGCTATGGCTCCACGCTGAAGCAATCTTCTGCTAACCACTCAGTATCTGAGTTTTTGGGGACAAACTTTTCAACTTGAACTAACAACCTGTTTGTACCGAAATTGCTTCTTTTTTAGCCACTTTCACGATAATTCTTCTGATTCCCGGGAAGGTCAGGATCATGGATTGCATAAATATCAGGTCTCCAAAGATCCCCATGAAGACTGCGGAGGCAACTAGGATACCAAATGAACCCGCTGCCTGAAACGGCGTTGCAACCAAAGCCAGGAATCCTAGTAATGTCACTAGTGACCAAGACGCCATTGGCTTGGCCGCCAGAGCGTATGCTTTGAACATGCACGTTTCAACATCCAGTCCGGGATTTAGTTTTATCTCCCGTTTGAGTTGCGCGACAAATTGAATGGTGTTGTCCACTGCCAACCCAACGGCCACAGTCGCGGCGAAAACCGTTACTCCATCGAGAGGTATTCGCATATAGCCCATGATACCAAAGACCGCCGCTACCGGAGGGACGTTGGGAATGAGGCTTATCAAGCCGAACAACGGTGTGCCCATTTGGATCATCATCAATATGGTTATTATGCCAATGGCTATGAACATGGATCGAATTTCCGAATTTATGAGGTCTTCACCCTGAGCCGCCACAAAAACGAGTTCCCCTGTTACGGTTACCGAAGCGTCCCCGCCCATGACCGACTCGGCCATGGACTGAATCCTACGAACAGTTTGCATGACCGGGACCGACGGATCATTATTGATCCTTACCGTGATGTTTAGACGGTCAAAACCATTGTCAAGGTGCTTACGTATCAAACGCTTTCCTTCTGATGTGAAGGAGGTCAGAAACAACACCTGAGGAAGCACTTTCGGATTGGCGAACAAATCGTCAGGACCTGAATCCCCAGTCTTGACTATGCTGCGCACGTACTCGAGTAAGGGCAGTAGCGAATCCGTAGAAACAACCTCGGGTATTTCTCGCAGACGCGTCTCCAACTCTTTGACCTTTTGCCACATTGAAGCTTTCTTGAAGGCGCCGTCCTTTGCTTCAAGCATTAACTGGACGGAATGTATGCTCGTAAGATTAGCCTCTACGAATCTTATATCCTTCACTTCAGGGCTGGCCTTCCCGAACTGGTGGAGTATCTGAGTGTCGGATCGGATTAGTGGCGCTCCGGAAAACAGTAATACTATCATGACAAAACCCGCGGCAGTATAAAGCCGATAATGTTTCCTGATGGAATTCAAGACCTTTTCAAGCAATCTGGTCATGCAATCCCCGGTTCCTTGATCTTGAATTCGCACATCCATGGATTTGAGGGAGATAATAACGGTGGGTATAAGAATCATTGCAAGGCAGAACGAGATGGTTATGCCCAATGACATAACAAGGCCCAACTGAAAAACCATAGGTATGGACGTGATCATACAGGACCCGAAACCCACAACGGTTGTAGCAGAGCAAATGAAAAATGGTCGAAACAGAAACCGAATTGTTTGTTTTACCGCCTGGATCCTATCCGGGAAGCCCTGGTGAAACTGATTGTACCTGGTCACCATGTGAATAGCCATTTCCAGGGTTGTAATGAGAATTAATCCGAAGGACAGGCTAGTCGTAGCATTCAACGGAATCTTCAAGACACCCATCAGCCCAAGGACCCAGAGAACACAAACACCGAGAATCGATATGGTTACCGCAGTAACCGTGATACTCCTAAAAACGTAGCCGGTAACGGTGAGACATATTAGTGTACACAGGAGACCGAATATGAGAGCGGTCTTGATCGTGTATTTGAGAATAGCCTGTCGTAGCTCTGCCTGGCCGACTATCCGATAGTCAGACCCTTCGGGCAGATTATTTTTCACTATATCTTTTATCGTGGCGAGAATTTCCTGGTTAACTTTGTGGTCGAACTTCCAGCGTTCATCAATTCGAACTAGGATGCCAATCGTTTTTTGATCTTGAGAAAGCAGCAGATCTACAATTGGAAGAGACTTTCGCACTCTTTCGAATTGTGACCGTTCGGGAAATATCAGCTCATTGTTTTCTGTCCTGATCAGGGGTTGATTCGAGAGTTGTTCGCCCCTTTTCTGATATACCCTCAGATTGGTGAGGCTCAAAGTCTCTGCTATTCGATCCAATTGGGCCAGTTGGCCGGTAATCTTGTTTACGGCTTCAAGCGCCTTTGGATCATCTGCTGGCAGCGTCTGCCTGATTGTAATGACTAGATACTCGTCATCGTCAAAAAAGTTGCGAAATTTTTGGTACTCAAAAAACGCAGGAGAGGTTGTTACTAGGACGGATTTGACGGTAGGGTCTGTTTCCACTCGTGGTATAAAAATTACCAAGACCAAGGTGAGTATGGCTACGATACTGACCAGGACCCACCGGTAGTCCACGAGGAAGTCCAACCTGTTCTTTACTGTTTGCGATAGGTTTTCTTGATCTGCCATTCCCTTTCCAATTAAACCTGGCTCCGGCGTTGGAAGAAAATATCCTGGTCAGATATGACGACTGTAAGGTTTTTAGTCGCCTGAATCTGCTAGGTTCCTGTAGAGAAAGAGGCCAGACTTCATCAGAATGTCAGTGCGGTAAAAAAAGTATAAAGAAAAGGCCAATATCATGCAAGAACAAATTCAGCAATGTTGTAACTCGGCTATGAAGCGTCTGGTTCTGAGGAAGAACTGGGTGAGCAAGCGGCTCAAAGCCATACGGTTTGCGTTGATAAACCTTCCTGTCGAGTGCTTAATCATGCTGGATCCCTGATTGTTGGACTGACAGGGGGGGCGCCCATCCAACGGGATACTCTTTGAGATGCGGAGGAGGATTTTAAAACATTGCGAATCAACAAGGTTAGTCGCGTAACATCTTGACGGAACGTCTCAGAGGGGCTGACATAAGCCCAGGGGGGCAGTACGTTTAAAAAAGGGCTCAAAATCGGAATATGAGACTGCCAAGAGGCTGGAGAAGTTACCAAGACCTGTTCGCTCGGAGGGGAGACAAGATTTTTGCAAAATTTGGGGTCCGAAAATAGCCCAAGTTAACCCTAAGGGAAACATCCGGTGAATTTTGGGATCCCGAAGGTCTTGATCCTCTGACTCAAATGAGGTAACTCTCAGCGTGGACCGTCCTTTCTTGTGCGATCTTTTGTTTCCAATACTTTGATAGCGCATTGGAGGTCCCTTCGCGAGATTTTTCGCCGTTTTAATTAGCTTTTGACCTTTTTCATCAACTGCGAAAGTTGAGTAAAAATTCCTCAAAATCGTTACAAAAGGTTATTCCATGCGCGTGCTTCTTATTAATAGCAATCTTCGAGACGATTTTTTTGCCGCTGCTCCAATTGGACTATGCTACATCGCGAGCGCGACTGAGTCCGCTGGCCATGAAGTAAAGGTTCTCGATCTGTGCTTCAAGGCCAGGATACACAGAGAAATCAGGGAATCAGTTAAGACCTTTTCTCCCGACGTGGTAGGAATTTCGGTCCGCAACATAGACAACTGTAACATGCTTTATCCAGTTTCTTATGTCCCCCAAATCCGGGAGATGGTTCGACACATAAGACAAGTGTCTAACGCTCCTGTGGTCCTCGGGGGAGCTGGAGCCAGTCTTATTCCGGAGGATGTCTTAAGAAGGCTTGAGGCTGACTACATTGTCGTTTCAGACGGTGAGAAGTCTTTCATAGACTTGTTGTCGGCACTGAGCGGTCAGCGATGTACCTCAGGGCTGCCTGGAATCGGGGCACAGCGAAACGGTCAATTTGACTTTAGCCCTCCAGATTTATCAGATTGCTCTCCTGTCCGACCAGATGTGGGGAAATGGATCGATATCAGGCCCTATCTCAGGCTGGGAGCCGGCTACAATGTGCAGTCCTACAGGGGATGCGGCCATAATTGTATATACTGCCTCTACAATCTGCGCCTTCAGGGCTTTCGGATACGACTCCGCCCCCCCGAGGATGTTGTCGACGAGTTGGAAGAAGTTGTCATGAAGCACAACCCCGACACGTTTGATTTTGTTGATTCGGTTTTCAACGAACCCTTAGACCACTGCGTCGAGATTCTTGAGGAGATCATACGAAGACCATGGAAAGCGTCTTTTACCGCCACCGCTGTCAGTCCGAAGAACCTTGATGATCAATTGCTACGCCTCATGTGGAGGGCTGGCTTCAAGTCGTTCCACATAACCCCTGAATCAGCTTCCGACACAATGCTGCGTTCTTACCAAAAACCTTTCAACGCCGATGATGTGATCAAGGCTGCTGAAGCCACGAACAGAACACAATTCAATGTTCTGTGGTTCTTCCTCATCGGAGGCCCCGACGAGACGAACCAAACCCTGCAGGAATCCCTGGATTTCTGTCTGAAATATCTACATTCCAACCACCGACAACGGAACCAAATGGCAAACATGATGCTCGGTGTTCGGCTGTACCCGGGAACCAAGCTGTGGGAGAGGTCTCTGAATGAAGGGATTATCAATCATGGCAGCGACCCCCTGGAACAGCTCTGGTATCTCTCCCGGAAATTGGACCTGCCAATGGCGTTCAAGCAGATGCTGCAAGCCGCACGCATCAGCCCTGAAATTCTTAGCGGCATGGACGAGCGATTTATGGCGTTGTCCGGGTTAATAGCTTTCTGGCGGAAACTCTTTCGAATTCAGAAACCCGGATGGGCATTTATGGTGCGAGCCAACGAAATATTCAGACGAATGATGATGCCCTTCGCATTCCGCTCTGACACTCTCGTTTCTGAAATCAGGAAACGTTTGGAACTTCAGGGCTACCCTCCGACAAGTTTTGGAAAACATTCCAAACCCTTAAGGGCGCCTCTAAAAATTGGTTGATTTTGCGCCGTTATGAGTAAGCAGTTTGGGGGCCCATGTGCTATAGTGTATCCTAGGCACGGAAAAAGCCCAAAATGGCAGCTTCGATTAGGACTTTTATCATGGCATCCTTTGCTTTGGTATAGGAATATTAATCTTGATCCAAATAGTTGCCAAGGCCAAATAGTTGTGCGAATATGCTTCTTACCGTGTGATCATAAAATCATCGCCGTGGCATAAATGAAAAAGGGGGCGAAAAAAATGCTGGCCAGGTCTTCATTTAGCAATACAGCATCCCAAAGAGACGTCTATGTTGCAGGTATTGGCCACTTCCTTCCTGGAGATCCAATCCCGGTGGATTCAATAGACAAGATACTTGGTGAGATAACCAAAGCTCCTCCCAATGTGCTCAGACGTATTCACAGAATCAGACCTGTCATGAGGAAGTTGCTTGGCATCGACTTTGTGCACTACGTACTGGACCCAGTTACGCGTAAGCCTACCGAATCAAACGTTTCCATGGCGGTAAAGGCCGCCACAAAGGCATTGAACTCTGCAGGTGTAAGTCCTTCAGAAATCGACATGATTGTCTATGCCGGAGCTTTTTTTGACTATATGTCGCCTCCATCCAGCACACTGGTTCAAGAGCGCCTGGGGATAGATTATTGCGCTGAAATGGCAATCCACTCGAATTGCACATCAATTTACAAAGCTATCCAGGTCGCTTCAGATCAGATTTCGCTTGGTCGGTACCACACAGCGCTCGTGGTGACCTCTCAGATATCATCAACCTGCTTCAAAGTCGAAACCCTTAATGAGGAGCATGTTACTGTCGAGCAGGCAATTCTTCGGTGGTTTCTGAGTGACGGAGCAGGCGCAATGGTTCTTAGCGATAAGAATCCTGGGCCCAGCAAGCTTAGGGTCGTTGACACTTACATCGAATCCGTGGGAGCCAACCTGGAAAATGGAATGACAGGTTTTGCCGCTCCTGGTGGCTGGGACCTCTTGGAGATTTACCGAACAGGGAAACACCATGTGACCCAGGATCTCAACAGGGTCGGTAAGATCGGGCCAAAGCTTACCAGCGAAGCGTTTGAAAGAATGCTCAACGCTACCGGACTGGATACTGGAAGCGTCAAATGCCTGCTTCTTAATCTCCCTATGCGTCATCTTTGTACATTCGCCGAGGTCACATTGAAAGGACTTGTGGCCAACCCTGAAGCACGCCTGTATTCGAACATAAATATGGTTGGTTATGCGGGGCCTGCGGCAAGTCTCATATCCCTGGATCACTACCTTGACAACAACCACCTGAAACCACACGACGTTCTGATAAGCTTTGCAGTGGAGTCAAGCAAGTGGATGCACGGCGCATTCATCCTGGAACAAGACTCATGACCTTGCGCCATCCCAACTCGAAATGATCTCATTGCGCCATATTACTTATCCATGGGCAAAAGGTTATAATGCCCGTTAATCAAACTTCGGGTCAGTTGAATCTAATTTCTAGCGCCGGCCCTTGACTCCGGTTGTACACCGGGATCACCCACCATGACGAACGCTGACCAGAAAAACGGATGTTCAAAACCCTCTTTTCGTATGTGAGTCTTTGCTTCCTGCCAGGACTCGAGTTTACTTTTGCCTTCTTTCATTTTCTTAAAGAACTCATCCATCAGCATTACTGAAGATAGGTCCGCTACCGACCAGAGGCTCATCAATACTGTCTTGGCCCCGGCGCATTGGAAAGCCCTCCCCATACTCATGACCCCTTCACCCGCCAGATTAGCGCCTAGGCCTGACTTGCAGGCGGTGAGGGCGGCAACGTCGGTGTCCAACTTCAGACCGGCCACTTCGCTCATTGTCAATAAGCCGTCTTTTCGGTTGGGCACCATAGTCAGATACAACACGGGCTCAAGAAGCCATGCCTCCTTGTTGGAAATGTCTCCATGAGTGGCCAACACTACTGACCCATAATTTTTGTTTGGAAGCCTAATTTGCTCCATGAATTTGCTCTTGGAGGCTTGTAGGCCTGTATATGCGTCGCATTTGTCGCCGTACAGTTTCACAAGGCTATTCGCCAATTGCTCTGTAGCTTCAAGCCTCGGTATTGATTTGGAAACCCCCTCATTAATGTCCTCTACTGCAACCATAAGCTTCGGGTATTGAACGCCGGCGGACTGGCCAGTGGGTGATTGACTATTGGCGCCCTGCGCTCGAGGGTCTTTTGCCTCAAATACCGGGTCAGCCATGACCAGAATTCGGTCTCCCTCGACTCTGGATTTTGATTTGGACTTAACATTTTCTCCCAGCCCTCTCGTCATTGTGAGAGCGGTTAAAGATTGCGCATAGACAAGGGGATAACTATCTCCTACGTAATGTAGACCTTCTGGATAATCTCCCCATTGGCCTTTTTTCCAGTCGGCTTTTCCATTCATTACAAGCGCTTCGAAGGGCAGCAAAGCAAGAACGCCGTCAGGAATAATAGTAACGGGAGTCCCGTTCGGCACATCCGACAAGCGGTCTTCCAGGAGCCTTTTGTAAAGCTTTGAAGCAAGATCAATATCAAACGCTCTTAGATTATGCCCGTCGAAAGATTTTTGGAAACTTAATACGTCCTTTTCAAGTTCTTCGGGTTTCCAGTCAATGAAGCTACCGCTCACGACCTTTTTCCCTTTCAGAAGTCTCGCCCCCACACCTTCGCTCGTAACATCGAAGATAAGAATGTGTTCTTCCGGAGTCAAAGCGGCCGTCTCCAGTTTAACGGGGGTGGGGTATTTTACTGAGGCGTAGTCCTTGTATTTCTCTCGAATTGACTTTACGAAGGATGCTTTTTCCGTTTCAGCGGTTTTGATCTGTCGTTTGATGTCGTTTACCCGTTCCTTGTCAACATCCTTGGGGATGGCGTCTATGGCCATTTTTAGTGAAGCGACCTTGTCGGAAACGTCCATCTCTTCTTTGCGAACTTCTTCTGGAACTCCGAAATATTCTCCGTCAAGCTTTTGAGCCAAAGTATCGGCAAATTCTCTCGCCCTCGTAATTTCACTGGGATAAATACTTTGAGATGCCTTGTCCTGCTTCAGGGTAACTCTAACAAGTCCTTTGGCCGGTTCGGAGCGGAGAAATCCATTTATTTTGCCGGCGAAGAAATTCTGCCTTTCCGAAAGGAGTAGTTGAGATCTCATTTCCTCGGTAAGATCTACCGCTTTGGAATAGTACTGTGACGCCTGGGCGTAATTCTTTTTTGATTCGTAAACCCTTCCAAGTCCAGTGTACGCCGTGAAAAGTTCGTCAAAATTACCAGCCTTTTCAGCATTTTTCATAAGTTGTTCATAATGCTTCTTGGCGGGGTCAAAATCTCCTTTAACCAAATACAGTCTTCCGAGTGATGAATCGTAGTCCGCTTCTTTAAGGTATGATTCGGCCTCTTGAGTCCTGCCGAGATCCAGGCAAATATCGCCCACAACCTTCTTTGCCCAATCGGGAGGCGATCCGGCTCTGTAGAATATTTCAAGGGCTTTCTTGCTATTTTCCAGGGCCTGGTCCGCATCACCGTTGTCAATCTGAACTTTAGCGATTTTCAGCAGCGCTTCGCCTTCAGCCATAGCCTCCCCCGTCTTTTTTGCAACATCGAGTGATGCCTGGAGAGACTCGATCGCTTTAACGGGCTCTCCGCGACTTGCGAAGAGACCTGCGAGATTGTTCAAGGCGATCAATTGGTTACGATTTACTTCTTTGTTCGCCTCCAGAGCCCTCATGTATTCTTGGGCGGCCTGAGAAAACCGCCCACGGTTTTTTTCCATGACGCCGATGTTGTTCAGTGTCATCGGAGTTCCTCGAACTGAGGCCTTTTCAGAGAATATTTTCAAGGCTTCTTTGTTCAAGGCTTCTGCCTCTTCATAATTGGCCCACGCAATATTAATCGCTGCGAGATTGCGAAGAGCCACTGCCTCCTGTTCGGAATTTTTGATCCAACGAGCTATTTTCAGGGCTTTGTCATAATAGTCTGCGCCTTTCTGAAACTGCCCCGTTAAATAATATATGTGTCCCAGATTCTCATAGGCGCTCATCTCTCCCTGGACATCACGAGCTTTTTGCGCTTGGGCTAATGTATTTTTATAGAGTTTTACCGCTGAGGCGGGGTCCTTTCGCGCCAGTTCCATAAGCGTCTTATCTATGTCCATCGCAAGTTCGTTTAAGTATGGTACCCTTGGAATGGCCAATTTTCTGGCAGGAATAACCTCAACAGGCCTACGCGCAGCTTTCGGTTTTTCCTCATTGTCGGAGACATTCGGAACTACAAGTTCGGTTGGCTCATCAGATCCTCCTGGAGCCGGTCTCATACCGGGGGTAATGTTCAAGTTGAGATTGATGCCAAATCCACCGCCGCCACCACCAGAGGGTCGGGGACTCCCCCCTCCATGTCCACCACCACCACCGCCTCCTCCTCCTCCTCCGGGACCGAACGCATAAAGGGTCTCAGTAGGAACCATGAAGATCAACAAGGCCAGAAGCGCCAAAGGATAGCAACAGCGAAGGAATCTGCTTAAATGCGCCGTTTTACACCAACTGCGTAGGATAGTCATTGTGTCCTCCTTTTGCTCCAATTGTCTTAGGTTGTCGAATTACCGAAAATTGCTAAATGCTCTTAAGACACAAAATCCCTTTGGAGTGCCAAAATAATATAGTTTGTGGGTTGAGATAATGATTTTTTGTGAGATGGAAAACAATAATAAGGTTCTTAGTAATCCATGATAAGGTCATTAGTGTGAAAAGTAAATTGAAAAGAAGCAGAATGTCTAATAACAAAATTGACTTGGAATGGGCGGTGAAGTAGGCTAAAATCTTGATGAAAGCTTAACCCATAAGCGAAGATTGCCTCTGGAAGCGCCAGATATAGATTTACCTGTCACATTTTTTAATCTAGCACGAATAAACGAGATAGATCGAAATCTTGTAATTTGGTGTATTTCAATAAAGGCTACTGATTCGAATTGCGACGTGATGCGAATAGTTAATATACTCACTGTTAGCTTTACCACATTTAAGGGGACAGGGAATGGCAGATCAAGAAATCCGAAGCCAAACTGAAAAGAGCAGGTTGGACTTCATAGTGGATCATCGATGGAGTCTGGTAGCCATCATTGCAATTCTCACAGTGATACTGTCAACCTTCATACCAAGTGTGGAAAAGGACCCGACCCTAAAATCGGTGCTGGTCACAACCTCACCTTCCTACAACGAGTATCAGGAATTCAGAAACCATTTTGATGACGATGAGTATGTGATCATTACTATCAAGTTCAACAGCCCAGTGGGGGAATCCGGCAACCTTGCCGTTATTAACAAAATTACCAATCATATCTCGAAGATGGATCATATAGCCGATTTGGTTAGTTTAACTAATTTACGTATGTACCAAAAACGGGGCGATCAATTATCCAATCAACCCTTAATCACTGATCAGGATGGGCTCTTTCGGTTGCTGGAATCCGAGCAATTGGAAAAGATACGCAAAGCTCTACCAATAACCGATCTGCTTGTCTCTAAGGACTACAAGACTGCGGGAATCCTCGTACGGATAGACGAACGCTGGAAGTTCGACCATGAGGTTAACAAGAAAGTCCTGTCTGAGATCAGGCAAATAGTTGTTGAGAACGTTCCTGAAAATTCTACATTTCGCATCGTAGGACAGGCTGAAATTCGGCAGGCTATCCTTAGGTACACACTTAAGACCGCTTTGATTTTCGGGATATTATGCACGCTCATTTGCATAGCTGTTACAGGTTACGTCTTCAGAAGTCTCACAGTAACCGCTGTAACGATTGGTATCCTGGGTCTTTGTGTCCTGTGGGTCCTGGGGATAATGGCTGTGCTGGAGATTCCTCTCAATGCGACCACAAGTCTCTCCTTCGGTTTAATTCTCATAACCACACTGGAAATGGTAATTCACATGGTTACGAGGTACAACCAGTTTCACCAGACGATCCCCGACCGGATTCAGGCGGTCAAACAAGCGCTTGCATATCTTTTCCGCCCTTTCTTTATCGCTTCGGCTACTACCGCTGTTGGGTTCGGGTCGTGCATGATCACATCGATTCCAATGGTGTTTCAATTAGGTCTCATCATGTCACTGGGAGTTACCATTTCTTTCTGCTTGGCGATGATTCTGTTGCCGACTATTATCATTTCCTTGAAATCAATGGACGTTCGAGTTGAAAACAGCGCAGGGCAGGGTGGAACGACAAGAATCCTGGATGCAGTAATGGATTCAATCAGAAAGCGACATAAACTCTACACTGCAGCAGGGTTCGTTTTTGTTGTAATAATGTTTTCCGGGGCGCCCCTGATAAAATCCGACCCTCAGCTTCTGCATCAATTGGGGGAATCAAGAGTTGAAGTCCAGGATATTCGATTTGTAGAGCAAGATCTGACCAGCATACATTCAGTTCAACTCATGATCCAATCAAAACAGGGCGATTTTAAGAAACCTGAAGCCTGGCAAAAAGTGCGGCAATTGGAAAATCGACTGCTTGAAATTCCTCAGGTTATCTCGACCGATTCGCTGCTGCCATTGCTGGAATATATTCGCGGTCTCACAAAAAAGACTTCCGATACAGGCTCGCAAGACTTGTTCGAGAACCCGAAAATCCTCCCCCAGTTACTGTTTCTGACTTCATTCACATCAGAAGGAAAGTTACTGATACGCAAACACCTGGACAACGATTTCAGTCGTCTGAACATTACAGTCAGGATCAATAACGATCCTTCAGTTCCAGTGATGCAGACCGTTAACAGGATTGAGTCCATCGCCAAATCGGTCATGGGAGAGAATACTCCGATTACCGTGACAGGGGAACTGGTAATAGTGGGGGCGCAGGGTGAAGACCTGATCAGTTCGGAAATCAAGTCGATGTTTGTAGCTATTTTCATCATAACAATATTGATGATGATTCAAATGGGGACTCCGTTGTTTGGAATTATAAGCCTTATTCCAAACATTCCGCCGGTCGCTGCAGTTTTCGGAATAATGGGGTACTTCGGCATTCCGCTGGACGGCGTCACTGTCTTTGCCGCCACAGTAGCTGTTGGATTGGCCGTCGACAATACGATCCAGTTTGTCGCTCAACTGAAAAGGGAAATTAAACTCAATCCAGGCCTTGACGTGGAAGAGTGCCTGTTCAAGGCGTATAGCCTGGCGGCCAAGCCGATGGCGTCGTGGTCGATAGTGACACTGTTGGGTTTTCTGGCGATGCTGGCCACTCCATTTCAAGCCGCGGTTTCATTCGGAATTCTTGTGGCTTCGGCAATCGCCATGGGAATATTCGGTGACCTAATCTTCATGCAGTCAATGATTCTGACTTTTCCCGGAATCAGAAGGATCATTTTAAGGGTCGCTGAAAAAGAAAATGTTCGTTCAGGAGGTTTGGACAATCCTCTATGAATGGAAAAGTTCACTACTGGATAGTCTGCGATGCCGTGGCCTACATAAAGAATTATGGCACACCCCTACAGAAGAGGGCCTTGCAGTCTTTCGAACTAGCTTATGGACAAAGGAGATCCATCGAAGACATTCCAGCTTCTCAGAGCGCAGTGGAGCGATTGGCCGGTTTTGAATCCTGGCACACGGACAAGTTCGGTGACTTGTCTCTGCGAGTCCCAGCATTGCCATGGAGAACCAAACGAAATGTTACCGGCCTTTTCGGCCACACGTTTACGGCGTTCAATCATTTCATAAACCCGCACCCGGATGGCGCCAAACAGTGGTCAACCGGTAGTGGTTATTCTTACAACTCTTCTTCAATGAAGGGTTTTGACTCCTTCGTCGTAAAGGGAATATCGGTCTATCTTAGAGGGTTAGTGGATGAAGATAATTCACTGGTCCTGAATAGGGTTAGACCAGCGTGGACCAAGGGTCTTTCGGAGTGGAGAGACAACTTCGAACATGAAATCGATAACACCACTTTCGCTCCCTGGAGTGTGCTCGTCAAATTCTACTACACCTACTTTCTTCATGACCAAAATGAACCACTTGAGGTAAGGGGACCAAACGCGCACCTTGTCGGTCTTCAGCTCCTTGGGCCGGTTTTTCACGCAATCGCCGACGCGTGCTCGCCTCAACATGTCAGACCTGCCCTGGGATTCGGGCACCAGGCTTGGGAGAATTATGTTCAGTCCAGGGTTTACAGCCGACAAATCGACGTAAACCCTGCGCTAATATCTAAAATCATGGCCGAAGGGCCTTTTAACCCGGAACTCACGGCGTCAGAGGGTAAGCTAAAAGGCCGATTTGATGTCGAAACTTTCGTTTACCAATTGAGCGTAAAGACGGCAGAGACGGTTAGCAGATCAACTTCCTCGCCCTGGAGTGAGCTATACAAGGCCGGAGAGAACTTCTGGAAATGGTACCTGACCGGGCGGCAAATGGAAGACGACACCATGTACCTGTATAATCAGGCAGTTGCTGGAACTGTTCATGCCATAATGAGGGCTTATAACGACCTCGAAAGTCTGGGCGTTTTGACTCATAATGGTCTACGGAGCCATGCAAACTTGCCGTGTCTCAAATGTATGCAGGACAACGGAATTGACATGCCAACCAAGACGATTGACGATAGGGATGCGCCCCCGGAAGAAACAAGACCGGACCCTCTGCGAAAAGCGTCTGACATCCTTGGTTTCGAGCCTTCGAGAGATTCGGATGTTCAAAAACTTATCGATGAATTTGAGGCTCGTTTTACGAAATCAGGACAACATCATCGAAGAGGCAGACAGTTTGCGGAACTACTTGGGAAAATAGAAACATCAATTGTCCAAGAATATCAGCTTCGAGATCGGCAGGTCAATAGTCAATTCTGTCCCCTACAGTTTGTCGAGCGTATACCCGTTGATTCCGACATTAGCGCCCATTTCGGGGTCGAAACTTTCAGACTGCCATCAATAGCTGAATGCAAAGATTCGACTCTATTCTCAGATTACATTGATAGATTAGATGAACACTCCGAGGTGGCTCACAAACTTGAATTGACAATGTCGGCAGCGTCCCTGACCTATTTCAAGACCACATGCGAGTTACCAGAATCCCGGTCCCGGAGAGTTGACGGTTTGATTGATACTCTCCATCAGGATCGAGATGACACTGTTGCACAGAAGACAGCCAGAATTGTCACAAAGGCAATAGTTGAGGATGGGGGAGGCCTCGTTCAGAGAGCCGTTTCCGTATTTCAGGAATTCCTGGCGTCATTCTCAAGGATTCCAGCCATGGCAATGGCCACGGCAGTTGCGGTTGTCCTGGTGTTAATACTGGTTGTGCCTTGGGATGGGAAATTGCCGGTTATGGGTCTGAGTGGCGAGGCCTGGGATGAGTCCGGTTTTTCTGCACCCAAGCCAAAAAGCCTCAAATTTATGTCCCCAGAAGTTGAAAGAGCGGCCCCGGCAGTCCTTGAACCGAGAGTCGCCACCATAATCTATTTCAAGGACTTTCCCAAACCACCAAAGCAGGAGTGGATCAACCAACTCTATGCGGAACTGAAACCCGACGAGAATCTCAGAAAAAGATTTTATTTCATTCCACCTCGAGACATAGAGCGGGCTGTTAACAAGGGTGAGATAAAGACAGCCGGTAGAGATCAAATGCTCGACGGCCTTAGGAAAATTCTCGGAGTATCCAGAGTCCTGACCATCAACATCATCAGCGTTAGCGAGGGATTAAGGCTGGAAAGCGAATTCATAAACCTTGAAGACGGACAGATCAAAGTCCGCAAGTCTGAAAAACCGTTTGATGAGGCGGATATCGGGACAGAACTGAGGAAGACCCTCAATTCTCTACTGAGTGAGAGCGCTAATTAAAAAGGAGGATCTACATTAAATGCCAGCTAGTGAAAAAAGATACGTGGTAGCCGCCGTATTCTTTGCCTGTTTTTGCTTCTGCGAAATCTCACAGGCGATGACGGCCAAGGAAATAGTTGAGAAGGCCCAAAAAAGTCAATTTGGAGAATCGGCTCGGGCCGCTGTTCAAATTGAAACATTTAGGGGAGACAAGAGAGTATCTCAGCATTCTCTGTGGGTCATGGCGCAAGTCGAAAAAGATGAAAGTGTGATTCTTTTGGACTTTGTCGAACCTGAAGATTCAAAGGGTGTTCGTATACTCTGTAAGATCAAGCCTGACCAAGAGCCAAAGGGTTACATGTATCTTCCCGCAACTAATGAGACTTTCCCTGTCGACGTGCAGGACCCGGGAACGGACATTGGCGGCACAGGACTTGCCATGGCCGATCTTAGGCCGCTCATTCCAGAGAAAGGTGAAACCGAAACTCTTTTAAAAGAAGAGGAAGTTAACGGCATACCATGTTACGTCATTCAGATATCAGCCCCAACCTCAAGAGATGAGAGGATTGTATGGATTACCAAAGACCGGTTTGATTTGACTAAACTTGAACAAAAAACAGCGGATGGAAAGATCCAGAGGACCATGCGAGTGGTGGAGTTCTTTGAGACCAAGGACGGAAAACGATATCCCAGAGAAGAAGAAATAACTTTTCCGTCTAAAGGAACAAAGATCAAGGTGCGACAGGAAAATGCGGTTTTTGGAATAGTTATTCCCGAAGAACTCACCGATCCAGAGACATTTGGAAGTTTTAAATGGCAGATTTAACCTCTGGCGTTTAATGACAACGGAGTCTACAAGATCACTTGTGCGCACTGATCAGGGACTGCAATTTCTCCAGAGTTAGTTTATCGAGTTGCTGTTCCTGAACTGGCTTTACATCTATCTGGGATAAAATTGGCCCGGATAGTCGCGCAAAAACAGTTATGGGTATTCTTAACAATAGATCGCTATGGCGTTGCATAAGTTCTCCGATTAATGGCAACGCCTCCAATGTGTCGCTCCCTATCACCTTGGTATTTATTCCCATAGTTGCGTCTAGTTTGAAAGAATCCAGTTCAACTGAGCCTATTGCTGAAGAAATAATTTCATTACCCCTCATTTGCAGGTTTTGGGTCGTGGCCCGTCCTGAATTTATAAGTATGTCGGCCAGGACTTGATCGAAATGAATGAAATCGCCACGCATTGACACCGGTTTTGGTTTTATCATGTTGGCCAGAATGCTATGAGCTTCTGTCAAAAGCTGCACCATCCAGTCCGATTTAACCTGTCCTCTGTCAACTTTAAGGAAAACCTTCCCTGTCATAGCGCTGGGCGATCCAACATTTTTCAGGGACCCAGTCACCTTGAATGGCGCCTGAATGTGTCCATTTACATTTCCTGTCAGACCAGTTATCGTAAGCGTCTGCGCTTTGAAATCGAGAGTCCCCGCAATATGCTGAAGGTTCCAGGCGGCTTTTTCCGGTTTGCAGTGAACGTCAGTTAAATGAATGCGCCCAGACTCAATCAATCCGGATGGCGAGTTTCTAATAATCAAAGAAGCTTTGACTCCTCCTGATATTCCAAGTTTGCTTACGGTCGCGTCCTGAGGAAATATCGACGCGATGTTCTCCGTTTCCGCGTCAACAAGAAGCCGTCCAAAGCGGCGCTTGGCGTCTAGGAGAGTGCCTCCGGCTTTAAGACTCAGTCCCGGAGTCACAAAAATAGCCTTCTGAAGGGTCAAAACAGAGTCGGAATAAGATCCAACGGCTTCGAGGCTGGATTTTTTCCCGACCTGTTTTCTGAATCCGTTTATTGAGCTTACAAACAATTGGGTCAGGTCAGACACGAACGACCACTCGATTGTTGAATAGTCACCATTGAATTTCACCACAATAGGCGCCTCGCCTTCTATGTGAAAGTTCTCCTGGATGTTTCTGTCTAGCGCCTCTGGATCTTCAATATTCAGATTGAACGTTCCGTTGCCTTTAAAGGCGAAATCTCTATACCCCAGGCGTCTGGTGTTTAGATTTACCAATGCTTTTTTAGTATTTATGCGGTATTTGAAGAATGGTGATTCAAGGGACAAAGAGGGTTTTTTACAATCGATCTCCGTATCAATATTCAAGGAATCAAAAGCGCCTTTAATCCTGGCTTTAAGCGCTAATGGACCGTTTACTCGGAAGCCGTTGTTTTCCGATGAAAATATACTTTCGGGCCAGTTTGGGTTCGAAAAGACTTTTACTGAAAGATCCAGATGGGTTGAGTCTGAAAGAGGGGCTTTAACTGTTCCTCTCGTAGTTAATTTGAATTCCTGAGTCTTTGTGTCACCCACAAATATAGTCGCATCGAGCGACACGTCAAGGTCGCTAGTCTCTTCCAATCTCAATCGAGCGGATAATTCCCACCTGTTAATTTTTATCATGACCGGGACATGGCTCAGATAATCACTGAAAACTCCTAATTGCTGTGATTTGGATAAGATGTTAAGTTTTGCCGATCGCACTCTAGGAATAGTCCAATCGACATCGATTTGGCCGTGGAGCGATACGTTCGTAAAGTGATCGTGCTTGCCGGTTAATGCGGAAGTCAGTTCAATAGAAACCATTTGATCCATGTTGGAATGCGCAAGTGAGCCGTGGATGTCCGAAAGAGAAATGACTGTTCGATCGTCGGGACTCCCTTGCCGGTCAATCCAGTCGACCCTCCCATTAGTGAATTTTATAGCTTGAACTTTCCATCCGACACTTTGAATCGGATGGTTTTCGATCTTTCCCCAACCAGAAATATTATTGTCTGCTGTAGAAGGTTTGTTTGTATCATCGTTTTCTCTGCCAGGATCAAGCGCCTTTGGCTCAAATGCGGAGATAACCGGCACCGAAAGTTTTCCTTGCTGATCTCTAGAAATCAGAGTCCAAAAATTGGATACTGACACGGATTCTATGATCAATTCCTTTCTCAAAAGACTTCTCAAAGATGGATATAAGACAACGGCCTCGGCGGAGAACATCTGATTTAAGTGGTCATCCTTTATCTCAAGGCCGATAAGAGATATGGAAAGCACACTTGGAAAGGAATAAGATAGTCTGGAAGAAGCGATAGTGACTTTCAGTCCGAAGCTTCGAGTAAGAAAGTTTTCCACAGAGTTACTGAGCAGGCCGGACTCAGGCGCCAGTAGCCAGGCGCATGTTACAAAGAGTATCGTCAACGTTGCTAGGATCACAATCGTCGCACGCTTGACAACTCTTTTCACGACCCAAGCTCCTGATATTTATTATGTGTCTTCATTGGCTCCAACTATTCTACTGGACTATTTCAGGAGGCATGACACCATGGTAAAAAACCCAGCAAATTAATAACCCTATCCACAATATGAACCCGAACACACATAGTCCATAAACTGCGATTACGCGGCCAATCCCAACGACCCAGAGCTTTCGAAAGTTTGCGGCCAAACCGACAGAGAAAAAACAGAGACTAAAGAAGATGATCCTCAGAGCATTGGCATGGCTGGAGCCTGTTTCCGCCGCCTTGATCATCTGTGGATTAGCTAGCCCAATAGCAACAATAGTCAAAAAGGTAAGAGAGAAACCTATTATGAATTTTGGAAATCGTTCCCAGATCTCCCTCGGAGAGACTTTACTTCGGTGGAGCCTCCCTTCTTCATTCAAGCGATAGGCCGACCAGATGAGAGCCGCTAGAAACGTCCAAACTCCTATGAACGCATCGATAAAGACCCTGGTAGTGGTGGCGGTCATTAGTGCCCACCCATCTTGCCACCTGATCCCGAGATTGGTAAGCGCATTGGCCCTGATGAGAGAGTCGGCTACGGCTCCACCACCAATAACACCTCCATCAGTTTTGATGGCAAGACCTATCCAGGCTCCGGCCACAACAGGTTCCCCGTAAAGGAAGGCTCCGGCAATCCTGGGTAAAATTTGAAGTTCAACTAGCGTAAATACGATAATAACTGTGGACAGAATTGTCGCCACCTGAGGGTGAGCTCGAATAGCGCCTGCCGTGGCAATGGCAGCGGATGCGCCGGATGTTGAACAGCCGAAAGCGAGAGGTACCGCCCACTCAGGAGTGAAGTGGAAAAATCGTCGCGAAACAAAGTATACTATCGGCCAGTATATTAGTTGGGCTACAATAGCCAGGCATAATCCGCGAAAAATCACGGCTCCGGCAAGGCCAAAAGCCCCAACCGCCTTTATTCCAATCACCGCTCCCAGGACGACGATGCCCGTTCTAATGAACCATTCGGGTTTGGCCGCGTCCTTGAGGAATTCGGCGCCTGAAGGAAAGAAGTTACCGATAATTAAACCAATGATTATGGCGACAATGAACCCTTTTTCTCCCAGACTCAACGACCAGGGAATATCAAAGGCTATGCGCATCTCGGGAGTAGCGGCGATATATGCGTAATTGCATGCAACCATGCATCCAAACACCACCCAGAATATGATGGTAAAGCCAACCGCGTATCTCAACAGGTTTTTCCCCATGGCTACCATTGCTAAGCCTGTGAGACCTAATATAAAAATATAAGTCAAAACTGCCGACATAATCCCGGACAAATGCTGGTAACCGTCAGAAATTGGTCTTACCGACTGTCCGATGTCTGTCCACACACGGTGCTGTACTGTCCAGCCGAGAAGATCTTTTTCGAAAATAGGTCCAAGGGCCAAAATAAAGACAAATAGGCCAATCCAGACCGCCCACCAGTCGTCACTTTTTAGAATAGACTGTCCAGTTGGGATAGGGGGATTATCGCCCGGCACTTGGTGACTCCTCTCAAAATTAACATCAAACAACTACGGGAAATACCGCTATATTGACATCAGCACAACAATGTCCTTTGTACAGTTTTTCGATTGATAACCCAGGCATATCAAGTTCTATTCTGAGTAAGGGATTGAAAATACATCTAATTCAAAGACCTTGTCTTATGTCGAGAGTATCGCT
The DNA here is from genome assembly GCA_903952205.1 of uncultured Desulfomonile sp. Taxonomy (GTDB): domain Bacteria; phylum Desulfobacterota; class Desulfomonilia; order Desulfomonilales; family Desulfomonilaceae; genus CAJBEZ01. The sequence goes on from CAJBEZ010000098.1 coordinate 65,097, forward strand.
GTTGAAATTTTTTGTAAACCGCTTCGAACAATTATGATAAATTGATTTCCTGAAACCCACTCTTTCTTTTCTATATCCCACAAAAAGGGAAATTTGAGCGACATTCTTTAACTGGAGCAACCATGAATAAACTTAAATCCCGCCACAATGATTCTGTGTTGCGCATTCCTCTTGAGCGAAAACAATGGGTACTCCTGCTGACAGAAATTGAGGCTCCAAAAGTCCTGACGAAGCGAATCCAATTTGCCCAAGTCGTTGAGGACCATTTTAACATGAGTCTGAAAAAAGAGCAGTGGGACGAGCTTATCGGCTGTGTCGAAATCCAGGCGAACCGGAGCAGGAAACCCAGAATTCAGAAAGAGTTACGTACACTACTCGATTATTTAAGGCAATTCCTACCTCAAAACGTCATCGATATTAATGTTTATCGTGGCCAGCAGAAGGGTCTGGATCAAACGGGAGATCAGGAAAATATGGCTTATTCCCATAAGTTTTCCGATCCATATTTTTCGATGGAAGAGGAGATTTTCTCGTCTATCGAAAATGATCATCCGGTTTTACCTCCGGGACTGGAGGAAGCGCTTTTGATGTCCCTTGACCCTCATGCGTGGATTGCAAATTCTGAAGTCAGTGGCCTGACCTGGGACCAGCTCAAACAAATTCTTGACAGTGATTGGGATAATGACCTTGGAACAATAAGGTTCAACAAATCTCTAAGCCTGAAAGAATTGCAGGCTTCGTTTATACTAGAGAATGCCAGGATCATTCTCAGTGAGGTTGCTTCTTGTAGTGGAGTCAAAGCTACAGTGACCGGGAGATTTAATCGAAAATTTGTATCGCATATTTTGACGCTGATGAAAATGCCGGACGATTTCCTGGAGGATCCATATTACCTAAACAAGGTCCTCAACGAACAGGATGTTTTTTATTTACACATCATTAGAACAATCCTGGACATTTCCCACCTTATGGCATTGAAAAAAGGGGTTTTAGTCGTTACAAAGAACGGAGAGCGGCTGCTCAAAGACGATAGAGCGGGACAACTCTTTCACCTTCTGTTCAAGACCTTTTTTACAGGATTCAATCTCGCTTACCTTGATCAAATGGCCGAAACTAAAGGTTTGCAAGAGACGATCGCATATTCGCTGTTCATGGTTTCCAGGATGGACATGAAATGGAGAAGAAAAGATGAATTGACGACTTTTTTACTATTACCGCCGGTAATGTTGGAAATGCAGGAAACCATCACTGAACCATCCTACTATTTTTTTTCTCGGTTCCTGAGACCTTTGATTAATTTTGGATTAATGGAATCTCGAACCGTAGACTTGGACAAGTCTCGTTATGGCGAGTTAGAGATTCGTAAAACTCCGCTTTTCGACAAGTTTATCTCTTTTCGTATGAATTGCGAATGTTGAATTCAAACGTTTTTTCGTTGAAACGACTGGGATTGCAATTGTCATAGGTTCTTTCCGTAAAAGTCGCATTGTTCTCAAAATCGACCAGTAAGACAACCGAAGAACGAGTGCCATATGATTCGCTTGCGACAAATATTGGGGCAAGAATCCTTTCCCACTCCAGTCCTACTCCAGTGTTAGGGAGAAATTCATCTTTGGGTTGAGTCCTATCAGCAAGAATCTCAAAAAGGACTTCTGAAGTGAGATTCTGTTCGCTTGAAAGTGTTTGCAGAAATGCGATCTTGCCTCGAACTACTTTTGGCCAGGGAGTATCGAGCAACTGATTACTAAGCCCATAGACTCCCGTTCCGAGGATTCTCGGCTCAGTCTCCCTGTTGGACAAAAAATATAACTGACGGTGATCTCCAAACAGCAGGTTAAATTCATTGTAATTGTGGGAGCCACGAACCAAACTTTCTGCATATTTTGGGGGATCTCCTTCATTCCTAAGGAATTCGCTGACCAGGAAGCCTCTGGAGATGGCATTCTGTTTTCTACCGGAAGGATTGCGGAAGTTTGTCAAGGCTGCTAATCCACCCTGTGTTGTGATCCCCAACCATGTCCCCTTTTCACGTAAATCACGGCCTGCAAGAATATTGGGGGCGTCTTCCCAGAAATGAGCCGATGCTGTGGGCCTGTCAAGAAACTCGTCACGATTGCCCATGAAAATGAGTCGATACTGAGGGTGGCGATTAATAGAGAGTAAAATTAGACACATTCGGCCTCCCAAACGGATCTTGGTTTTCGGTTGTAGATCAGTTGTAAAGATAAAGCCTGTTAAGAATCTATTGGCAATTTCCGCGCATAATTTCAATTGAGTGGCTTATATTCAAGGCAAAGCAATTTGCTGAATCCTGGACGGCTCCAAAGACCGGTCCTTTAATATATGTGCGCATTGGGTTCAATAATGCTATAGAGTGCCCGGAGTAACAAGTATTTGTCAGTAACCAGTCCATATTCACCGATTGCGCCGGGCAAACTCTTTGGAGAATACAAAGAATGAGTGAAAAAACCACCATATACAACCCTTTTAATCTGAAGGTGCTGTGTGTCCTTTCTCTTGGACATTTGGCGACAGATATTTCTCAGAGCGCTCTTCCCGCTATTCTGCCATTCCTGAAAGCAAAATTGGCGTTGTCCTACGCTATGTCGGGGGCAATCTTAATGGCCTCCAACATCACTTCGTCCGTTATACAGCCAATTTTCGGTTATCTTTCGGACCAAAAGGGCAAACCTGTCCTGCTTCCAATAGGATGTCTATTCGCAGGTCTTGGCTTGTCGTTTATCGCCGTTCCGGAAAGCTACTGGGCGGTCATGTTGCTGGTAATGGTCAGCGGTCTCGGAATAGCCTGCTACCATCCGGAAGGATTCAAAACGGCCAGTTTCTTTACCGGAAGCAGGATGGCGACTGGGATGGCGGTATTTACGATCGGTGGAAACATTGGCTTAGCGCTGGGCCCTTTAGCGCCAACATTTATAATATCTCATTTCGGGCTCGATTATCTTCCACTGATGTTGGTATTTTCAATGATTTTTCTTTTTAGTTTGTTTTTCGCATGGGGTTCCATAGGACACACTAGACGGTCCCTTGCGGCCAAAGGAAAGGCTAGGAAAGAAATTAAGAGGGGAACTCTTGTGTCTGTGGGGTTGATAATTGCCGCAGTCATAATGCGATCCTGGACACATTTTGGACTTATGGCATACATCCCGTTCTACTATATAGATTACGAAAAGGGTGATCCTCTTTACGCTGGGACTCTCGTGTCGATGTTTCTTTTTGGCGGCGCAATTGGTACGCTCATAGGAGCTCCTCTGGCGGATCGATTCGGGCACAAGCGATATTTTATATTCTCCCTGGCATTGAGCACGATCCTCTTTCCTCTAATCTTGTTTACACATGGAATGATGTTATTCTTGAGCCTCGGCTTAGTGGGTATGGCTTTAATTTCGAGCTTCACAGTGACTATGGTCATGGCCCAGGAACTTCTTCCCAACAATTTAGGTGTCGCATCAGGATTGCTGGCGGGATTTGCAATTGGAACAGGCGGCATAGGGGTAACTCTTTTGGGCGTTATAGCCGACCACTTTGGAGTCCCAGCGGCTTTAAAATCGATAATGGCGCTTCCTGCAGTGGGTCTGGCGATAAGTTGTTTCATTCGATATCCTCCTGCTTTACCCTCTCTTGAACATGAAAAATAGGCTAATCCTTTGGTTGATAGTCTTTTTAGTGGCGGGTAACGCCCCTGTGGAATATCTGACCAGTTACGCAGGAGCAGATTGGCTATTGCCGAAAGCTAGGATCTTCAACGGTTTTAGAGAACTTCTGCCCGATATTGGGATTCCGAACATGGGCCGAGTGCAAATCAAACCTTCAGGTAAATTCGGTTACCGCAGAGTAGGTTGGAAAGCCGGAATTCCAATTCCATACAAGTTTCTTTTTAACGATTCAGCCGACGTGGTCGGAGATTATTACACCATCAAACCCAAAGAAGTTGACCTATGGGTCGGCGAAGCGTCAGTCCAGGCTGAGTTCAGTTCGGGCCTTGCGGTATTTACCACAGTTTCGGGGAACATTCTGCAGAGCGCTCTCAACAACTGGTTTCCTGAGACTCGCGAAGAGGCGGAACGCCTCCTCTGGAGACAACGAGAATTCTTATGGATGGAGGCTGATTTCGGTTTAATTCAACCAGTGTTGGGTCCCCTTTGCATGGAAGTTGGTCTCAGATACGATGATTTTCGATTGGTGTTCAAAGAGCCCTATGAGACACGAACTCTAGGTGGATCGAAAATTTCTTCGGTCAATCTAAGAGCCTATGAGGCTCAAAGCAGAACTTGGATTCCGTATATAGGGATTGGATTCAATAGTTGGTCGTTGAAGGCTTTTATAATTGGCAGCCTGTTTGCGCCGTCAAAAACTAGACTGGAAACGAGAGTGTCCGCCAACTCTTCTCAATTGTTGGGTGTGTCATGTTTCACAGCTTTTGAAACTGATGAACCCGCCACATACATAGAGTTCAATGCGCAGTATCTCATGAATTGGATTCCCCTGGTTAACCTGAGCATTTGGGGAAAATCCGGTTGGTTGCAGGTGTCGGGCAGAGGCGAAATAGACAACTCCTGTTCATTTTCCCCCGGCTTTTCAGTCCAACCATTCGAGGAGATAACTCTAACGGTTAACCGATACGATATTGCCGCTGGACTTTCCGTGAATATAGTTTTCTAATTAACTTGAACCATGCTCGAAGAGCAGTTCAACATTTTAGTCAGGAAAGAGAGAAGCGCATTTATGAATCTAACTGAGACCCTATTGGAAATCCGTGATGGAATCGCCACTGTAACCCTGAATCGACCAGATCAGATGAACGCTTTCACGCTGACTATGGGCAAGGAACTGGAGATGATCTTTGAGGAGGCCGACAGGGATGACTCAATCCGGGTGGTTGTAGTCACCGGCGCCGGCAAGGCTTTCTGCGCTGGGGCGGATCTTTCGTATGGGGTCCTAACCTTTGACGTGTCCAGACGGGAAGGGCGAGAAATTGCCGGAGACGAACATAGAGATGAGGGAGGCAAAGTCGCGATGGCAATCTGGCGATGCCGTAAGCCCGTGATTGGCGCCATAAATGGTCATGCTGTAGGAGTGGGGATAACCATGACGCTTCCCATGGATATGCGCATCGTAGCGGCGGACGCCAAGATAGGGTTTGTGTTTACCCGAAGAGGAGTGGTCCCTGAAGCTTGTTCATCATGGTTTCTGCCCCGGTTGATAGGAATGTCCAAGACAGCGGAACTCGTTTACACAGGCAGGGTATTTCGAGCTTCGGATGAAGCCGGCTCTGGTCTATTCAGCTATGTGCTGGACAAAGGCTCAGTGTTGGATAAAGCCTTAGATATTGCGGTGGAGATTGCCAAGAACACGTCAGCGGTGTCCGTCGCCTTGAGTAAAGGCCTTCTTTGGCATGGGCTCACCGAAAAAGATCCGGAGACAGTTCATTTGCTTGACTCTCGATGTTTCTACTGGAGTGGTTTTCAGAAAGACGCCTTTGAAGGTGTCATGAGTTTTCTTGAAAAAAGACCACCCAATTTCACAATGAGCCCAACGGCGGATATGCCTTCTTTCTATCCCTGGTGGACAAGTGACAACGAACAGGTGTGACCTCGATCCAAAGAAGCTCAATAGGACTTTTGAATCTCCGTTATTTTTGAGGTGACGTAATTTTGAGGGGCATCATTGGGGTTCGTCAATGAAGTGGTCAAGTTGGTCCTGGGTTGTGTACCAAACTTCCCCTTCATCAGTCTCTATTTTGAGTAACGGACCTTCTATTCCAAGCAGTTTTACACGTTGTGTCCGCAAGGTGGTAACTTTGCCGGCTTTGATCAAGTCCGGCAACAGTGATTGTCGTTTTTTCGGCCCGTAGTCGGGATATTCCTCGACAATCTCCTGATAGGTCTCAACGCTGGGGAAAACAATTGCGCCATCACTGGCCTGATATACTTCGCTTTCGGGATTGCTGTCGTAGTCAATCAGTATCCATGACACACAAAATATGCTCAGAATTATGAGCATGATCACAGCCAATGGAATCAGTCTGTTCAAACTCATGGTTTGTTCCTTTGACAAAACCTTGTTGATTCTGTATCACAAGTTCGTTTTAAAAATATTTTCCGGCAGTCGTGTAGAGGTCAAATAGAATTTAGTTCAATGCACGGCATAGAGGCTGTACAATGATGATTTGTTAAGTCTGGAAAGCCTCTTTAATGGAGATTGTTCATCAATTCCAGGTTGAAAGTCAACAAAGCAACGCTATTGACAGGGTTCGTTTTAATATAACGAGGAGGATATTTGAAGGCATATCAAACAATTCTAGTCGAGAAGTCAGGCAGCCACGTAGGGGCTATAACACTCAATAGGCCCGACCATCTAAACACTTTCAGCAGCCAAATGGCTCATGAACTGAATGACGCATTGCTAAGCCTGGACAACGACCCAGAGGTCAGGGCAATCCTGATAAAGGGCGCAGGTAGGGGCTTTAGCGCTGGAATAGACGTCAATGAGATGTTTGGAAAGTCCACGACTGAGCATCGAGATTGGGTCCACAGCATGGAAAAGCCTTTGATTACATTGACGGAATTGAACAAGCCAGTTGTGGCGCAAGTCCATGGGGCAGCCGTTGCAAACGGAACAGGACTGGTTGCCGCCGCAGATCTGGCAGTCGCTTCCGATGACGCCCGATTCGGATTGACAGCGATAAGAATAGGGCTGTCTTGCTTGGGGCCAATTATTCCGGTAATGCGCCTGGTTGGACGTAAACAGGCGCTGGAGCTTTTGCTCGGTGGGGATTTAATAGGGGCTCAGGAGGCACTGCAAATGGGACTGATAAATAAAGTAGTCCCTAGGGATGAGCTTGAAAAAGTATCCTGGAGAATGGTAGAGGGGCTGGCAAGCAAAAGCCCATGCGCCATGCAAATCAGCAAGAGATCTTTTTACGCCGCTGCGGAAATGGATTATCGCCAGGCCTTCGAATATATGAACGAAGCGTTTGCGCGGCTTTGTTCTACTGAGGATGCGCAAGAAGGAGTGAAAGCCTTTTTGGAGAAAAGAAAACCATCATGGAAAGGGTGTTGAATTTTATATCACTTCATTGTTAACGCCATGTAAATTTCCTGACGATCTCGCTCTGGGAATACTCATTTATTGGAAATCATGTGAACGTCACGCTGAGGGAAGGGCATTGAGACGCCTCTTTTCCTGAATTCTTCATAAATGTCCCTATTAAGTTGGGCCATAGCTCGACCCCTGAACTCAGGAAGACGAATCCAGCAGAGCAAAGAAAAATTTATAGCCGAATCTCCAAAACCAATGAGCCTGACCAATGGAGCCGGTTCTGACGAAACGTACTCGCTTCGGGCCGCCACCGCAAGGAGCGCATCCTCGACTACTTTGGGATCGGAGCCGTAGGCCACTCCAACTGGTACATGTATCCTGGATTTTGTAACCGGAGCGCTCTGGTTGACTATCTTCATGTTGGCGATGGTCGAGTTGGGAATTGAGATCAATATCCCATCGCGGGTTCGAATTCTTGTGCTCCTAAACCCTACCTCAGTGACAGTTCCGTGTTCACCGTCACCTACAACGATAAAATCACCAGGTTTAAATGGCTGATCCAGGATTATCATGATTGTTCCGATAAGATTGGACAACGCTTCCCTTCCCGCCAAAGCAACAGCGAGGCCGCTGATACCAAGGCCGGTAACCATGGAGTAGGTGGGCAGCCCCAGCCTGGCTCCGAAATCTATCGCCAGCATGCCTATAATAATTAAGCCAACGATTTGAAATCCTAGCCGAATGAGTTGAGTATCCATTCCTCCTTTGGCGAAACCCCCGAGGAAAATGACAGCTCCCGAAACCCTGTTAAGAATGGCGCTTGTGAACCATATCCCTCCGGCATATAGCAGGATCAAGAAACCAAATGCGGTTGGCAAGTAAATGTCTGAGTTAAAAATGTGCAAACCGTAAACGACGAACCATAGCCCAATCTTAGGGAAAAAGATTAGGCCTACCGGTAGAATCAATCCACCTATGACATGTTCGAGACCCGAGCCAATCCGCCTGTCCAGCGCCGCAAGAGCCTTGCGACCGTATATGTATGTCAATAAAGTCGACAGAACTGCGCTCAGGACAAAGATTGTCAAACCAATCCACTGCCAAAGTCGCAGCCCGAAAACACTTGCCATAGCCCAACCGGGATATAGACTGATAAATCTTCTGGACAGAAATAGGCCACCATGTGAGGTCAAATCAGCATAAAGATCCATTTCCTGATCTCCCCACACATAAGGGAGATCCTTAGTCTTTCGATAGAATGCCGACGACTTACTCACCATTTCGGGTGTAAAAAGGAACTTAGTCTTAGATGGGCCATCTGTCCCAAGAGCTATAGTAATTTCAGTGTTAGGGATGGTCCAACTGGTAATTTTCTGCTCCTCAACTGCATTCTTATCGGGGATTTGTCCGTACGGCGGTATATCAATTCGGTGCAAAACTTCCACCAGATAAAGCATGGATTCAAATCCGATAGCTTCCCTGAGATCCGGTAATTCCTGATCAAGATTGAGAGTTTGAAGAAGGCGCCTAGCAAATTTTTTCGCATCATGATAATTCCCGGCTTTGTACGCTTCGGCCGCTTTACGGGAATTCTGAATGAATGATTCCAATGTGGCTCTAGGACTCGAGACGTCAACAGGTTCCAGAGGATGAATTTCCGACCCGGAAAAAGCCGACCCAGCTAGAATAACGAACATCAATCCGAGCAGCGCAATCCAGATGAAAGCTTTTCTCATTTTTGTGATCCTCAATCTTAACCTGCAAGGGCTGACTTTGTTGAGCCTAACCAGCCCATCATTCGATCGGACAAGAAAGTTCATAAGCGATTGAAATCCTCAAGCGAGATTGTCATTATCTAATACGCTCTGATTAGTCCACTTTTTTTACTATTGATCAGCCAATTTTGTGGGGAATCCCTCAATTTATTTCAAGATAAAGGGAAAAGATCGTCAAACCATCGACCACAAAGTGGAGCTGGAGTTTTCAGTCAGCGACACAAGGGTCGCAATCCTTTTGACCTCAAAACTTGATTCAGCTATATTACCTGAAAGTGATCGATGAAAGGGAATTGAAATGAAAAAACACCCCGTTTTATCTGTGGTAGTTGCGCTGATTTTTCTAGGTTTGCCTTTTGCGGCATCTTTTGGAAAAGGAACCGATGTCTCAGCCGACGCGGCGCTAAAGGCTTTGAAAGAAGGAAACGAGCGCTACACACAAGCTAAGCCGATCCATCCAAATGTGGGAAAGGATCGAAGAACAGCGACTACAGTCGACGGCCAGGCCCCCTTTGCAAGCATACTGTCGTGTTCGGATTCCCGAGTTCCGCTCGAGATCATTTTTGACCAAGGAATAGGAGATCTGTTCGTTGTGAGGGTAGCGGGAAACCAGGCAAATTCGATTGAGACAGCTTCCCTCGAGTTTGGAACCGCAGTCTTGGGAACACCTCTCATTCTGGTCCTAGGCCATACCCATTGTGGAGCCGTAGTGGGGGCCATTCAGACCGCTGAAGCCAAAGGCGAGGCTCCAGCCCTTCTCAAAAGTATCATTCCCGCTGTCGCCCAGGCGAAGAAAAATGAACCCAGCGCCTCTGGAGAGGCTTTGGTTAAGGCGGCGACTGAAGCCAATGTATGGCAGGCAATAGCGGATCTTCTTCAATCAAGTCCCACTATTTCAGGCAGAGTCAAAGCGGGTAAGTTGCAAATTCAGGGCGCCATGTACGACATTGAAACCGGTAAGGTGACATGGATGGGCCCCCATCCGAAACAGGACGAAGTGACTTCATCGAAATGAAGTAGCTGGAAAAACCGAAAAAGTTTCAGTCACAATCTGGAACACAGCGCCATATTGAGACAAACTCACATATTTCATTCCAATTGTGCAAATTGTTTTGCGCCTGGACGCCTGCGCCAGCTTGAATATCAATTGAATCGTTCAATTAGCGCCTCCAGGTATCGAGATTTTAACTGAGTGTTGGCAGCGGCCCGCTTGATCGGGGGCAGTTTCAGAATGGCGCCGAAGAACGCCGCCAAGGCTCTGTGACTGAGCATTGTGTGATTGTCGAATATTAGGTTTTGGAGGGTTCCTCTCTCGATCGCCATTATTACGGTGCGATGCGTGGTGTCAACAGGGGTGATTACCCTGTTTGGCCTGGATTTGAGACTTAAGGCGCCAGTTGGACAGTTGTTTACACAGACCCCGCATCCCAAGCACATTTTCTCGTCGAGGAGCGCTCGTTTCTTTGGTTTATTTTTCCCATTGGCTATGTTCTCAATGGTTATGGCTTTAACAGGACAAAGCTCGGAGCATTTCCCGCAACCTGCACAGAGGTCTTCCTTGATTTCCAATATGAAGTTTGAGTGAATGGGGCGAACCAGTCCGAATTTCTGGATTGCAAGCAGCGCTTCGCAACAACACCCGCAGCAATTACAAATAAAATTCACACCTTGGCGAACGTTTTCGCCGAACTGAACCAGATTGTTGGAATAGGCGGAACCGAGAAGATCCAGGCATTCAGACTTTTCTACGGATCTTGCGTGGCCATGCCTGACAAGTGAGGCTGCGGAGGTGTTAAAAGTCATGCATATGTCTAGGGGAGCGTCACATGCTCTGTTCATGTGAGACATTTTATGTCGGCAGTAGCATAAGCTGACGCCAATGTGACTGGCTGTTCGTATTACCTCTGAGGCGCGTTCGTAGTCCAGAACTTGCAACCCATTTTCTGTCGGTATCGCCTGTTCCTGGACAAAAACCCGACCAAGGGGAGTTTCCCCGTCCAGTATAAGCGCCCTGATGAAGTCCTCTTCAGTATTTATGTACTGATAAAACAATTCGCTCAAAGCTTTCTGGTTCACGTCGTTACGCAATCTCATCATGGAAAATTCAAAAAAACCCGCCATTGGAGGAGGAAGACAATAGAAATACTCGCCGTTTTTTTCGATGTCCACCAGAATCGCCCTGCTTGCAAGCTCGTCAAGTATTTTTCTGGCGGACTTAACGTCCATACTCCAAGCCTTTGCCGCCTTATCCGCCTTGAATGGCCGTATGGGTAAGAGAGACACCAACTCGGCTTCCTTTTCATCGAATAAAGTAGCCAATATTTTGTACAGAGTTTCTGAAGGCGGAGCCCCCTGCGGAAATCGGTTCAGTCTTTGTATGAGGTTTGAGTATGCTTTTCTGTCGAGATGGTGAGCCATTCTTCATCCCCACCTAGCGAAATAATGCGTAAGAATGTATCATATCCAAAGGTAAGGATGAACAGAAAATCTGATTTATTTAGGCGGTCTAAAAAATGCCCCATATTATAGTAAAGCTTCTTCCTGGAAGAACTGAGGAACAGAAACGACTTCTGGCCGAAGCGATCACCAGTGATGTCGTGCGAATCGCAAAATGTGACGCGTCTTTAGTCTCTGTAGCCGTTGAGGAAGTCGAAGCCACAGAATGGCCGGAAAAGGTTTATAGGCCTGACATACTGAGTGCGGGAGCAAAGTTGTATAAGAAGCCAGGCTACAATCCTTTTGAATAAATTCAGATGTTTAATCGTAGTATAATCAAAATGCGTTGGTTGACCTTATCTCCATAGCGTGTATAATCCAAGGCAGCTTCTTTGAATAAGCCCATTCGACACCGGGGTAGAGAGAAAAGTCATGTCCAAGAAGAACAAAAATCACAAAAATCCTGCAAAAGTAAATAGCTCAGCCAAGATAGAATTCAGCGGCAGGAAACTGCACAAGGACTGGAGAGCATGGTTGGTCGTGGGATTTATGCTTGCGGCCATTCTGATGTATGTTCTCTCCCTGGACGATTCCGTAATTCCCGGCAGTTTTAGAAATTAATACCAGTTCAACTGGAAGCGCTTTGGGTTGGTTACAAGATTTAGAGCCGGAATTACCTATGATGTGGCACCGTTTCCCGGTTTAAGACTAGTAGGTCTCTCAACAAACAGTAGTTGGGACTCTCCCCAAAAGCCAATCTCATCCAAATGGTTGTTGATAGTCATTGTCACATATTTTCTGATCAAATTGTGCGGAACACGGCGCAACGGCGCCGAATGATCGGAGAATTAAAACTGTGCGTTATTGGGTCAGAGGTCAGATTGTCTCCGGAATCCCTTGACATCTCGGCTCAGCGAAATGGCGTCGACATTTGCGTGATTCTGCCGACAGCCCCTCCCCATAGGGTTATGGAGGAAAATGACAGGTTCATGGAATTGGCTTCCACCTCAGGGAGACTGCGAACTCTAGCCACTCTGCACCCACTCATGTCGGGCCTCTCCAATGAAGTCAGACGCATGTTTGACGCCGGTATTCCCGGATTCAAGTTTTCAAGTTTCTCACAACGCTTTGACCCTTTGTCGATCGAAGTTTTTGAGATGTTGGATGAAATAGAAAAACTTGGGGTGAAAAATAGTATAGTCCCTGTTGCAATTTTCGATACATTCTGCATGGCCGACGTATACTACGACACTCATTCGGAACACGTCATGAGACCACAGAAAATGGCAATATTAGTCGCCAGATACCCTGGAATAAATTTTGTCGCAGCCCATATGGGCGGACTGCTTGCCTCTTATGATGAAATCCGTAGAGAATTGACCCCGTCCCCCAATTTGTATCTGGACACTTCAAACGCTGCGCATACTCTTAGATCGGATCAGTTTATCGATTTGCTAAAAACCCACGGGTCGGACCGCATACTTTTCGGCACAGACTGGCCCTGGTTCATGCACGAAGAGGAGCTTTTGAAAATACGCGAACTAATACTTAGAGCCGGATTCGATGATTCGGATAGGGATGCTGTTTTTGGAGATAATGCTCTAAGACTTTTCCAATTTAGGATTGTTTAAAAAATTCCTGGAAAAGGAGGCTCACGCAATGAACCTCGGCAGAAATTCTGTTATTGCGCCGTGTTTACTTATTGTCTCAGCTCTAATTCTGCAGATTCTTCCTGCCACATCTGATTCATGTTCAGCGGAAGAAAGCGGTTCTAACGGACAGACCATCTATGCTTCCGGCTATTCTGCGGCCAGGATAGGGGAACGAGGACTCTCCCTCGACCTGGTATCTACGCTGTTTGTCAGGAATACCGATCCCTCGCGACCCATAACTCTTTTGTCCGTAGACAGTTATGATTCAAGAGGAAAGAAACACAGGTCCCATTTGAAGAAGAGTATGAATCTTAACCCCCTGGCTATCGCGAATTTTAATATCTCTCCACAAGACCCCCCTGATGGATTGGCTTCTTCTTTCCTTATCAAATGGCATTCCAAAGATCGGGTAGCGGAGCCCATTGTTGAAAACGTGATGGTGGGAACTCGAGGAGGGCAGGGTGTGGCTTTTGTATGTTTCGGCAAGGTGATCAAAAATACAGTAGACTAATTAAAGCTGATCTTCGAAAAGGCATACCGACGCCTCCGGCTTGTCGGACATGAACTAGGCCACTATTTCATTAGGAGCAAGCTTAAGGCCATGACAAGCATTCCAGCGACCAATCCCAGAAGGCTGTCGTGTCCCTTGCCGTAGGCCCTGCTTGTCGGAAGCAGTTCATCAAGGCTAATATATACCATGATGCCCGCTACACCACCGAAGAGCACGCCCATGACCTGAGGCGGAATCATGCCGTAATCACCTCCTACGAAGACATGAAGCGCCAAGAAGGCAATTACCGCCCCCACAGGTTCCGCTAATCCGCTGAGCATAGAGTATAGAAACGCTTTCTTACGGTCTCCGGTTGCGTAGAAAATGGGAACGGAAACGCTTATCCCTTCAGGGATATTGTGTAGAGCAATCGCTACGGCGATTGCCACACCTAGGCTCGGGTTCTGCAAAGCGGCCAAAAACGTCGCCAAGCCCTCGGGAAAATTGTGGATTCCTATTGCCAACGCCGTAAATAAACCCATCCGCATAAGTTTTTGATGATCGCTGGTTGTTCCCCCTGATCCCATGTTTTTAGTTAAGGCGGTTACGCATTCCGGCAAAGGCGCTAATGAATTGTGCAGCGGCATGGTTTCCTCTTCGGTGTGCGTCTCGTGCGGGTTTTTTGCAGCCGGGATCAGGTTGTCGATCACTCCAATTATCAACATACCACCAAAGAACGACGCAGTGTTTATCCAGTGTCCCCAGTAGTCGCCATATCTTCCTGTCAGAGATTCAACTCCCTTGAAGAAAATCTCTACGAACGAAACATATAGCATTACACCTGCAGAGAAGCCCGTCGCCACAGAGAGAAAACGATAGTTGGTCCTTTTGGCGGTAAATGCTATCACGCTTCCGATTCCGGTAGACAAGCCCGCAAGCGTGGTAAGACCCATAGCAATCCAAAAGTTCTCCATTATGAAGTCACTCCTTGGTCACGGCTTAGTTTCAGATCGGCAGTTCGCCGCAAGATGGTTTTGTGATCCATGCTGAATGTCCTGGTTCAATTTCGCTAGATTTGCCGGTGTACAGTCGGTTTGTATTATTAACGGATCTTCCGCTTATCAATCACAAAAGCCGAGAACCGCTGATTGCGAACATCAGACTACTGGTTTCCCAAAATTGTGGGTTCGATGAAAATTTACCTAAAGCTAGACGCTTAGTTTGGGAAATCTAATGGTCCTGCTGTTTGTGAGCAATCACATACACTTCGCTCTTCGAAATCCATGACTTTAGGACCCTGCGAAGTTCAAGGTCATGAGACTCTTCAACGAGACCTAAAGTTGCCCGTCTAGGAACATAATCAGCGTCGATACCAAGGAGTAGAGTCCCTTTTGGTAGCAGGAAGCTGCCCACATTGTCCAGAATGGCTCGAGTGTGTTCCAGACCATCGTGACCACCATCCCATATCTCCGGATGCTCGTGGGAATGCTGACTTGAAGCGCCTACGTCCGTAGGAATATAGGGAACATTTCCGAAAATCAAATCAAATGCTCCGTCAACATTTGAAAACCAATCGCTCTGCCGGAATTCAATGGTAGGGGCGTCACTGGCCTGAGCCACTATCCTTGCGTTTTCGATAAATTCATCATTAACATCAACGGCTAAAACATGCACTTTACGTATGCGAGAGCAATAAATCGCCAAAAGGCCTATGTGTCCGGTCCCAAGGTCAAGAACGCGATAGTCGTCTCTCAGATATTTACGAATGGCTTTGTGAAGGATAAGTGAAGTGCTGTCCCAAATGTGATCGTGAACGAAACTGGTTGCGTCAACCTGAAAGTGAAGACCTGCAACCGCCAACCTTAAGCATCGAAATCGCGGTATTCCATATAGCGGCCTCAACAAAGAATGCCACGTGTCCAATTCCGCCGTTCTCATCTGATAGCCTCCGTTAATGGAAAAAAGAACTATCAAGAAAAAGACTATTTGGCGCCTATATCAAAATAGGGAGGCGGCTACTTGGCGGACTCAAAGAGCGTCAGGCGTTGCGCTTCCTCTTTATCCGAGGAGCCTTGCGGACCACACGGTCGCAGGGGATTATTGGGTGTGGCTGAATAAAACTTGCGAACACCCCGGATAGGATCGAAGCAGCGCGGAATGACCTATGATCCGAAAGCATATCCGGGATTACGCCAATATCTTACCGAGATACCACCACCACCATCATAAGACTAGGAGATTCAACTGTCAAAAACTTTCTGACATTTTCCCTTTCAAGTCTCTGTTTAACCCAATCCTGTGTCCAAAGAAACCGGGTTCGTCACAGACAGTCACATACAGTTTGAACTTCGAGAATAATAAGTACAACACGTTTTCACAAAACTTGACTTGAGATAGAGTGTTGAGATAGGTTCCACGCATCTTGGAAACCTAACTCCTTGACTCATCAAATACCATTTTCTAAGGGAGGACAGACAAATGACAAAGAATATCAAATTGATCGGCGCCACTGTTTTTCTTGTTGTTCTGATCACCGGCGTTACAGCGTTCTGCGCAGAAACGAAAGCGTCTGTTACGAGTTGTGTTCCGCTCATCGGAGAAACGGCGCCTTCTTTTGTAGCGGAAACCACACAGGGTGAGATTAAATTCCCCGAAGATTTTAAGGGCAAATGGGTGATTTTATTTAGCCACCCCGCTGACTTCACCCCAGTTTGCACAACTGAATTCATGACGTTCGCAAACATGATGCCTGAATTTGAAGCTCTCAACTGCAAGCTGGTCGGTCTCTCAATTGACGGTATTTACAGCCACATCGCATGGTTGAGAACTATTAAGGATAAGCTCGAATACAACGGAATGAAAAACATCGAAGTTACTTTTCCTTTAATTGCAGACATAAAAATGGATGTCGCAAAGAAATACGGAATGCTCCAGCCGTCGGCCAGTGATACCAAAGCTGTCAGGGCGGTCTTCTATATTGATCCTGAGAGCAAGATCCGGGCGATTCTGTACTACCCCCTTTCTAACGGCAGAAACTTTCAGGAAATCAAGAGGTTACTCATAGCAATGCAGACGTCTGACGCACATAAGGTTGCGACCCCAGCCGACTGGCAACCTGGTGACGACGTGATAGCGCCTCCGCCTGGGTCCTGCGGAGCGGCCAAAGATAGGATGGAAGAAAAAAGTAAAGATATAAAGTGTTACGATTGGTTCTTCTGCGTAAAGAAATTACCAAAAGAAGCTCTTTTCAAGAAGGAAAACAAGTAAACTGAAGATATGCGTCCATTTGATTTAATAAGCCACGTTTATCAAAGGCCATGCGTCCCGGTTTTAAGAACCCGTCGTAAAGATGGGACGCTTTGGCCTTTTGACGAGGCTAACTCAATGTCATTGCCTGTTCCGGGCAAATCTCCTGACAGCAAAAACATGTGATGCAAATTTCGGGGTCAGCCTCCGGAACAACGTCGGACATGGACAATGCCGACACGGGACATTGATCGACGCATGAACCGCAACCGGTGCAAAGGTTTGGGTCCGCATGAGGGCGAAGCATGGTTTTTGTTAGCATTGCATTCTGTATGGCCTGATTGTTGAATATCGCCTCTCCTCCCAATGGCGGGAGTTTGAAATCTAGCAGTGGCTTAAGATCTCCAACTACCTGAATTTTAGCCAGATCATAGTCACCTATCCCGAGTTCTTTGGCTTTTTGAAGGAAGCGCAACCGACCGGGATCACATCCCATCATAGTTGCGATTACAGCATCGAGAGCAACGGCGTTATTTGAGGCGAGCACAAGTCCTATTTCCCTCAGGTCAGGGCCAGCGGGCCCATTGCCTTCCATTCCAACAATTGCGTCCACAATAAAGAAATCGGCGACGCGAAGATTGAAAACATCCACTATTACTTCATGGAAACGCAAAGGATTCCCCGCTGATTTGTGCAATCTGGCTTTTTGGGCCCCGGGCAAGAAACCATAACTATTCTTGATAGCCCCGGTCATCACGGTGAGACCGTGCGTCTTGAACTTGGGAAGGCTAATGATGACGTCCGATTCCATCACAGCTCGGGATACACTCACTGAAGGCGCAAAAGCAGGATTGAATTGAACGTTCACCGCATCGTTTCCAATGTTTCGATAATAACCCTTTGAGGCTTCCATCAGCCCAGTTTTCTCAAAGCTCTCTTCATTTGCGCCATAGCTGAAGATTCCCGGGTTGTCCCCTACAACGATTGAAGCCGGATTCATGGCTTCCACCTTTTCAACAACAGCCAAAAGCACGGCGGGATTTGTCACGATGGATTCCCTGGCTTCAGAGGATCGCAGAACGTTGGGTTTTATAAGAACATTCTTGCCGTGGAGGTCCAGGGGGAAGAGTTCAAACGCCTTGTTTACCGCCTTTGCCACGCTATCATATTTCGAAGGCTCAATCATGACTCGGAACATGTGGGACACCTCTCTTAAAGTGTATTGTGATCCGTTGGAAGTAATGAAATAAGTTGCGTTTCGTGAACCGGTCAAAGCGGAAACATACAAAACTAATGTGGCGTCGGTCAAGCTAATGTAAATCAAAATGCGCCAGCTTATTTTCATGTGTGTGATTTCGCGGGTCCAATTCAGTTGATCAAGAATTACGGTGTGTGTTAAACTGCGACGGTAGCCTATTTATACGATCAGACGACGAAATCGGGTTGATCCGCTAAGGTTGGTTTATGTTAGTGGGGCCGGGGGTTGGGTCCTTTACCACTGGAGGTATGGTATATGTCTATGAGATTGTCGACCATCGTATGCAATTCCAGTTTTGTGATGATAGCCGGTCTGGTGTCGGTAACACTATTTGGATGTTCTTCGAATCCTTTGAACAAAATGCAAAATGTCATGGATTCCATGCGGGATGACACCGGGATTATGGCCGCCAACACCTCACTCATGGGAAATAACACTGTCAGGATGGCTGAGAGCACTAGGGATATGTCCCAAATGACCGCAGGCATGTCGGAGAACACCACGAAGATGGCGGCGTCCACTGCGGAAATGTCGAGGATGACGGAAAGGTTGGCCCTGGCAACAGAGGGGATGTCTGAATCAACCAGAAAGATGGCTGAGGCTACAGACAAAATGCAGCGTCATATGGGGATCATGACGCAGGCCATGATGCCGCTGGTCACGGTGGAAGAAAAACTAGATAGGGACTTGCACCCCGAAAAATTAATAAAGCAAAAATTGGAAAATGTCTCGTCCCGATTGGAAAGAATCAAGAGCGAGGTCGAAGAATTCTTCAAGAGGCCTGATGGAGCCAAGATCAAATAAAAAGCCGGCCTCACTATCAGGATGCGTTATAATTTATAGCTGGCCGAAATAGCGCCTTGGAATGGTCGAACTAAAAAGAGTATCCAATCTTTCCTCCAAATATCCAATTCCTTCTCTCAAATGTGATGTCCGTTGGTGTATTGACGCCAGCCAAAGCAACCCCGATACTTCTTTCTACATGAAGGACGCTGAACCGGGCAAAAGCTCCCATGATGAATGAGTCGCGTCGCATTGAATACTCGCTCACACCTTCGGCGAAGTAACCAGTACCCATGTTGGCCTTGGCGGAAATCGAAGTGGACTGCTGGTTAATGAATGTTAGATTTTCAGAATACAAGAAGTCAGCAGGCAGAAATGGGCATCCGTACGCTCCAATCTTCAGGGCGCTTCGGCAATCTGGCTGGGTTTCGATCATGAGACCCGAGTATGGTATGTAGGCATTGGTGGTGAGTGACGCCTGGTTTGTGTTAGGTACGGGAAAGTCAAGTTGATTGGACGGATTGTTGAAAGTAACGGCGAACGATGACCATCTGAATCCAAGGATTCCGCTGACCGAAGGAATAAATTGATAGCTTCCAGCCGCGTTCACTTCCCACCATTGAATATCTGGATTCCAGTTCCTTGCGGCTGATGGAGAGTTTGAGAGAGTATAGGATTGTGCGGCTGTGGACTGGAGACCGAAAAGATGACTTCCGGAGATGAGCGCCGACATGTTTTCCTGGATGGTCATTGGCAAAGCAAACTCAAGCCATATACCTTGCAGATCGAAGTCATTGCGAGTGAACGTGACCTGACCTACGGTCGCTGGACCGTTGAACAGCATTTGAATTCCTCCGCCATGGTCCTTATACAGATACCCCAAATAGACGGATGGGTCTGAAGAGGTTGTCTTGCATCCCATAGTGGGGATGGGCGGGAAGCCATAATTGACAGGATTGGGACTAACACTCGGCGAAGGCATAGCTGGACGATGAGCAGGGATAGAATTATTCCGCTTCAAATTATGATTAGCGGGAACTGCTGGAAAGTTTGGAGAAGTTGCCTGCTGGCCCCACTGGCTGTCCTGGGCCATAGCCGATGTCAGGGAGACGCCAATGATAGCGGTAATAACTGTCAGAAAAACTCTAATGGTCTTCATGCCGCATCCTTCGATAGATAGGTTAATATATTGCAACAATAACAATACATATACATATTAGATAAAGTATAACATATTATTATTATAATAATCAATTGAAATATATATTTAAATCATGTATTAATAAATTTATATCCATGTCGGATCCTTCTTGACGAGTTTGTTCAGGTGTGTTTATTTTAAGAGAGATGATTATTATCTTGTTTGAACGAAAACTCCTGATGACGCCCGCTCGAATCTTTAGGAAACCAAATGCCGAACATCTCATTGTACGAGGATTTGCAATCATCTGTTCCCCAAATGGTATTGGAGTCCTTTCGTCCGTTATTTGCAGAAAAGATATCCGTTAGAGAAATCTCTTTGGGTGAAACCATTTCCGACGCGGATACCGGGCAAGCTAAAATTCTTTGCCTTCTTTCGGGAAAAGCAGAGGTAGTACTCGGATATAGCGCAGCTCAAGAAGTCATACTTGAACTTGTCCTGCCTGGAGATGTTTTCGGTGACTTAACATTTTTGACAGGAAGGCCGTGGCCGTCAGACGCCAAACTGGTTGCGCTGGATCAATGCAAAGTGCTTGAAATTTCTTTCGAGGTCTTTCAGAGAGTCCTCCGGGAAAATCCCGAATTCACTGTTTCCTTGTTGAAGTCTCTGGGGAAAAAGATAGTGAATGTTGGTCGAAGTGATTTTGCATGTCCTTCCAAGAATGACGGTTCCGATTCTCTGGCGGTATGCAATTATCCGGCTCACCCAGGATTGCCCGACGATGTGCAATCAGTTTTCAGAAAGCTTGCTTTGTCGAACGATTCAGTGGTGATTGTTGGCGAAAATGGTGTGGGGAAAGAAATCCTGGCCTATGCGATTTTTGACGCCGCTGTTTTTCATAGCGAGGTTCTGGTTCCTTTGGATGTTATCCGAATCAAATCGAACGCATTGGTGTTTGGCCAAGGGACTGGAAAAGATTCCGGTAATTATTCGTCCACCATTGATCAACTACGTTTTCTTTTTGGGTATGAATCTGGAACTGAAAATGATTCAAGTAAGAGGGATCGGGGATATATTGAGTTGGCCCAGAATGGCACTTTATTCATAAGGGGCGCCCACAGACTAACCTCAGTTACTCAGCAGAAACTGCTGGACGCACTCAAGACTGGATATTACTGCCCGATTGGTGACAGCAAGTTGGTCAACGTGAATTTTCGGCTTATCTGCACGACGACTCTCGCTCCGCGCCATTACGAACCAGACCACCACCCTCTATTATATGAACTACGCAACAGGGCTCTCATCATACCTCCCTTGCGGGAGAGACGTTCGTTCATTCCTGCTCTGGCTCATCATTATCTGGAACATTATTCGAAAGAAATGAAAAGGATAACTCCGAAGCTCGATGATTTGACGCTACGGGCCATGATAGACTACTCATGGCCGGGGAACGACCTTGAACTGGCCAATGCAATGAGAAGGAGTGTCCTTGTCTCTCCCGGTGGCGTAGTAAGAAGGCAGGATCTAACACTCGAGAGCAGGAGGTCAGACTCCCAGGCCAGATACAATCTCTTGAAATTAAGGCCCATAAGGCAAGCCTTGCTGAGCCCGCTCTTCCCTGCGATCCTCCAAAGCGCATTCCTGCCAATCTTTTTAGGGATTGTGCTGATGCTTTTCCTGGGGCCCCCTGATCCATCCAGAAACCTCGGGGCGCTCATCATCTGGTCTCTTGCCTGGCCCGGCGTGATTATCGGCGCCTTTTTCGGGGCCAGGATATCTTGCAGTATCTGCGCTATCGGGGCCTTGAGCAACCTTGCCAAAAGAATCCTGGCATTGGAGATCCCTTTTCCCGAAATATTAAAAAGAAGGAGCGATTTCCTGATTGCCGGAGGTATTCTTTTCATTATATGGCTTGAATGTGTAACCGACATCAGGAGTTCGCCATTCAATCTCGGGCTCTTGCTCCTAACTATGTTCGTTTTGGCGTTTGTACTCAATACAGTCTGGTCCAGGCAGGCGTGGTGTCGTTATCTGTGCCCTCTGGGCGGTATGACGGGGCTAATGGCCAGGACTTCAGTCCTTGAACTCAGGGCGGACCAAGATGTGTGCCTCTCGAGTTGCGCTACTCAGGATTGCTACGTCGGAACTGAACACGCAGAGGGGTGCCCTTTCAGCCAAGTGGTCGCCACTCTTCACAGTAACCAGTTCTGCAAGATTTGCGGAAATTGCGTAAAGAATTGCAGCCAAGACGCCATAAAGCTCAACCTGAGAATACCCGGATATGAATTAGGCGAGGTTCGCTATGTGAGAACAGGAACAGGATTCCTGGTTCTGGGACTGATTGGCGGGTTGCTGAGCGATACACTGACACGAGTTCCGTGGTACGGGAGCCTGACCGGATGGATGCCCTTATCCCAAGGACTAAAATTCACTGTTCTATTCGTTGGATCCATATTGGTTGTGAATTTGATTTTCATGTTGGCTGTTTTGGTTTCCCACAGATTTTACAGAGAGAAAATTTCCGAGAATTATTCACGTTTCGCTCTGGCGATGTTGCCCCTGACCTGTATGCTATTTCTAGCTTTTCATATTTACTATCTTCTGACTCTAGGGCCTAATATGGTGGAGCTGGTCAGCCGGTATTTTGTTGGTTACGATGGCGGAACGATTCATATCGCTACGGTTTCCAATGATTTCATTTTGTTGGCCCAGATCGTTCTGGTCGGCCTCGGGCTGATCTGGACGTTGATCACCGCCTATCGAGTAGGCCTTTCCACTCCAAGAGGAAAGTACGCCAGACGAATAGGCATCTTGCCTCACGCCGTCTTTTCAATTTGTGTAGCGGCCACATTTGTAATTGTGATCAAGGCTGCATTTGGACTCTAGGTGGTTTTAGGTCCTGTCTGAAATTGCCATACTATTACGCTCATCCACCTTGGAAGCTTTTTATTGGGGAGCCCTATCGGCAAGGAGGCTGAAATCGATTATACGATAAGCCGCCCCGGCGATATCTTCGGAATTTCCAGTATGGTCGAGCGCGAGTGCTATACCGCCGACGCAAGATGTGTTACACCGACTAAAACAGCCAAAATAGACAAAGATAAACTCGATGAGATTCTCGAAAAATACCGTCGTGATGCGTCACTTTTCTTCAGACATCTTTCTACAGCGATCATGAAAAGACTTGTTGACAATTACGGGGCTTTTCTATGGCAGGGCAATCTTCAGGGGGTTTCTTACGGTTCTCGGCAGGTTGGAAGTAGCAATGAAGACTAGCGGATTTGCGTAGTTTTTCCCGGAACGGGCCTCGAAGGATTCTTCGGGGCCGCCTCGCTCATATCTATAGATTATCCCTGTTCATAAGTAAGTAGCGATGCTCAATATATTGGGATATAATATTGAATAATCTTGGGCCATGGAGGAGTGTAAATGCTTCGTCAACAAAGACTGGTTCTCTGCGCAATTACGATACTTGTTTTGTTGATTTTTGAGGCACGGGGGACAGTTGAGGCGCAGAGTCCGGATACTGAAGCGCAATCAAAGGTGATCAAGCTTCTCAAGAGTATCGAAAACAATCAATATGAAACTTTTCTGGAAGATGGTTCAGAATATTTCAGATCCAGAATATCAAAACAGCATTTCGACAATGTTTCTGAGAGGCTCGGCCAGCAACTCAAAAATGGTTTCGACGTCATTTACTTAACGAGTTTTAAACAGGCCGGACTTGTGGGAACCCTATGGAAAATAGAGTACAGAGATGGTTCTGACGACGCCCTTGCGAAGATCTTCACGGAGGACGGCAAGATAGCTGGTTTCTGGTTTCAGTAATACAATCTTCAGCTTGCGCCGGCCGTAAGAATAGATTTTAAAGCCATGCCTGCGGTCCGTAGCTTTTCTAAGTTGACTCCAGTTGTAAATCCCGCTGTTTCCATGAACTCCACAACATATAACGTGTCAATATTTCCGCTTGCTCCGGGAATGAAAGGACACCCACCGAGTCCTCCTACTGAAGCGTCAAATTTACTAACACCGGCTTCCATGCCTGCTTTTAAATTGCTGATTCCCCTCCCTCGCGTATCGTGTAGGTGCAGGCTGACGCAGTCCACAGGAACCATTCGACCGACCAAATTTACAAGGGATTCCACATCAGCCGGCCCAGCCATACCCGTTGTATCCGCCAATGCTATTTCGCTGGACCCCGATTCAAGAAATTCATGGACCATTTGTTGTACAATCTTTTGAGGAACAGCTCCTTCAAAGAAGCAGCCGAAAGCGCACATTACCCCCGTGGTTACATGAATGCCGGCGGTCTGGGAGCGACGAATCATTCGAGACGCTTTTTTAATGGCATCCGCAACGGAAATGTTTGTATTTCTTCTACTGTGAGTATCAGAAGCTGAAACATAGATTTCAATATACCTAACGTCATGCTCTAGGGCGATTTCCAGTCCTTTTTCGCTCAGAATGAGGACGCTCATAGCCACTCGCTCCTGCAAGTGGGATAATCCCTGAACGACGATCTCCGTTCCCGCCATCTGGGGAACCACTCGGGGGTTAACAAAGGAACCGATCTGGATATGGCTCAGACCGGCATTGGCTAGCGCCTCAATAACGTTGATGCGTTGCACGGGAGTCAAGATGACTGGTTCATTCTGAAGTCCGTCACGCATGGATACTTCTTGAATAGTTACCGTTTTAAGATGTTGTTTCATTGGAGAAAAGACTTTGCTCAGATCAACTTTTGGAAATCCTGTTCGTGCTGGTTGTCCTCGTCCAATCCAGTATCGCATGTCACTTATAAGCGAAAAACTAGCCTGATCCTAATAATGTTCTAACACAGGGGGAGCAATATTACTTTAGCCTTATAAGGCTTTTTACGCCGTGTCAAAATCTAAATTTGTATACCGTCGGAACCTAAACACACTTGACATGTCAACACTAAGCAGGTAAATACCTTGGCTGTGGCGGATATACTATGTAAAGTGTGTCCGCCGGACTTTTTTAGGAGGAGATCATGGACATCGTAGCAAATCTTCCGGCTGCGGAAGAATGCGCTTCCAAGATATTTAGATACACTGGACAAAAGTACGAACCAGAAATCGCAGAGGAGTTCTGGCCCAAGATTCTTCAACACAAGTGGATTCTCTCAGAAAAGCTGGGCCGAGACGCTGGGATCAAAGTAGCCTGTCTGGACTACATAGAAAACGTCGACATGATTACCGAAAAGCAGATCGATGAGGACAAGACCCTTACACTTAGGGAGCTGGGGGCCCAGTTGGTGGACAGAGCTGTTTGGGACACCATATCCGAGTCGCAGCCTCCCAAGCAGATCATTGAAAAGAGGGTCATTCTGCCTCTCACCGAAATCGAGTTGGCGGAAAAACACGGTGTCATACCACCGAAAACCATAATTTTCTTCGGTCCTCCCGGAACAGGGAAGACGCACTTTGTCAAGGCAACAGCGGGGGTCCTGGGCTGGTGGTTCATTGAGGCCAGTCCAAGCGATTTAATGGCCGATGGACAGGACCGTCTTGGAAAAAACTTGAGACACCTCATGGAAAAAGCGGGCCGTATCGAAGACGCTGTAATCTTTATTGATGAGTTTGAAGAAATTGCCGGAACCCGAGACCAGGCTTCCAGAATCGACAAATCAATCACTAATGAATTTCTCAAGCAGGTCCCTGTTTTCAAAAGACAACCGGGCAAAAGACTTCTGGTTTGCGCTACCAACTATATCCGGGACCTAGACGCAGCATTGCTTAGACCAGGTCGTTTCGACCTGATCATTCCCGTAGGTGGGCTTGACACTCAGGGACGCAAAACTATCTTCGATTTCTACCTCGCCAAGACCAACGCAGGGGAGGTGGATGTGGATAAAATAGTCGGCCTGACACCGTTATTTACCCCCGCTGATATCGAATATCTGTTCCAGAAGGTAACCCAAAAGGCCTTTGAGCTCGAACACAAAGGAGGGACAGATTATCGCCTGACTACTGAGATATTTCTTGAAACCCTACTTGAGATTAAGCCATCACTGACGGAGGAAATCCTCGCAGGTTTTGAAAAAGACCTGAGGGAATTTTCCCGACATTAAGATGTTTTCTTAAAACAAAAACGGTAAGGCGTTTCAAACGCCTTACCGTAAGAGATCCAACAGAGTTAAGCCAAAGATAATGAATAGTTACTTATTGAGAAGTTACTTGAGAGCATTCTGTCTTGGTTCCCACAACTCCACCATCTTTTTCACATTCTCCACGGGTGAGATCCACACATTGCCCATCTTTAGTTTTACACTTGAAAATTTCACATTCATACGCAGGATAATTAACTTCTTTGCCACCCGCTGAAGCGCAATCCGCTCTGGAGACTTGGGTCACAGTTCCAGCCTTGCAACAATTTATCTTTACACATTGCTGGTCACAATCGGCTACTTCCGTCCCGCCGGAGGACACACAGTCAGCTCTGGACTTTTGAGCGCACTCTCCGTTTATACAGCACTTAACTTGAATCAGCTTGTCCAGTTGCTGGTTCAAAGCGTTTATGCCTTGATCGAACTTCCCAGCCAGTTGAGCCTTTTCTTCGTTGAGTTTCTCAAGTTCGCTTTGATACTGGTTCCTGAGCCGCAACAGAAACGCTTCAGCGCCAGCTTTTTGCCTCAGAATATTGTTCAGCCCCTGAGTAAGGCCGGCACGTTGCTGTTCAGAAGCGTTCATGATCTGTTCATCCAACCTGGAAATCTGTGTGTCGATGTTGGACAATTGAGATTCCCAGTTTGTAATCTGCTGTGCGAGGTTTTGAACGCCCTGGCCTCCCACGCGATCCATTTCCTGGGCACCCAGATTCATGATGTTCTTTAGTCTCTCAATCTGGCCTTGCAAGGCCGCAATCTCGGCGGCGTTATCCTGTGCCGGAGCCAATCCAGCCGAACAAACTATGATTATGAATGCGATGATCGCACAGACCAAGCCCTGAATTCTCATGCCGTTTCCTCCGAGAGCGTTTTGTTGGGTTTCAATGTCTGAACACCTTAAGCTGGGATAAATAGTGCGGTGATCTCCAGGGATCTCCCAGAATTCACCTGAATAGCCGATTAGCATATTCCTGATTTATGTCAAGACAATTATCTCAATAAATCAAATAATAAGGATATTAAAGTAATAATAGGTATGAGATAAATGTGGGAAGTTGATTAGATAATTACTAGAACATTCCGCATATCTGGTAATTATTACGGCCGGAATGCTTAGCATGATAAAGTGCGACATCTGCCCGTTCAATCAATTTGTGCGGAGTCTTGGCGTCGTAAGGGAAGCAGGAAACCCCAATGGAAATACTTAACGCCTTGGAGTCAGGTCCCTTTGGAAGTTCCTGCGCCATGTTTCTCACCTCGCTCATGAGGCGTTCACACAAATTTTGCGCCATTTCCTTGGGGGCTCCGGGAAAGATTATGGCGAACTCTTCCCCGCCGTATCTGGTAACGATGTCATAGCCCCGGCAAACCTGCCGGAAAGCCTTTCCAAGTTTTACCAGAGCCTCATCGCCCATTTGGTGGCCGAAAGAATCATTAAAACTCTTGAAATTATCTACATCGATCATAAAAAGACAAAAAGGTGTTTCCTGCCTGGTTGACTTTATGATCTCCAGCCTGAGGGCTTCATCAAAGAATCGTCTGTTATAAACACCTGTCAGAGAGTCCTCGTAAGACATCTCCAGGAAATGTTCCCTCTCCTTGGCCAACGTTTTGAGTTCAATGTGACGGATTGTCTTAACTAGTGCAACTTGAATCTGTTCTACACTGAAAGGCTTGACCAAATAATCTACAGCCCCGGCGTTTATGCAATCCAGAGCGTTTTCCACAGACCCATAGCCGGTGATGACAAGAATTTCGGTGTCATCATTAATGGTTTTTATCCTTCTCAGGAGAGAGAGACCGTCCATGTCCGGCATTTTTAGGTCCGTGACAACAATGTCGTAGCTTTTCTTGGAAACGAGTTCCAGAGCCTCATACGGGTGTCCGCACCATTCGACTTGATGCCCCAAGTCCTCTACACAACTGAACATGAAGCGTCCCACCTCAGGATCGTCATCGACAACCAGAATCGAGAAACCGTTTTTCTTGATAGGGGAGCTGTCTATAATAGTCAAATTACAACACCATCAAGCGGAATGAGGAATTGTTCGCCGCCAAAGCGTCGGCGTTTACATTGGATATCTTCCAATAGATTTCGGTGATATGCTGGGAATGATATGCGGCGCCAGGCGGAAAAGATTTTCTCCGCCGGCGCCAACCACAAGAAAAGCCAGACAGCCATGAAAGTTATTTTAAACGCTCATTTCGAAAAAGCGTTGAGGTCCGGAAAAGCTGAGGAGCCTCACGCCCTACCAAACAACTGCTTCATCAAGTGCCCATTTCCCAGGAAGACAGGTACTCAATTTGCTCGGGTGTCAGAACATCAATGGCGATTCCCATTGATTCGAGTTTCAGCCGGGCAATCTCGTTGTCAACATCATCAGGCAGTTTGTGAACTTGCTTGGACAACTTGGACGCATTGTTGACAAGAAATTCAGAGGCTAAGGCCTGATTGGCGAAACTCATGTCCATAACACTTGAGGGATGTCCCTCGGCGGCCGCCAGATTAATGAGCCGCCCTTCTCCGAGAAGCGTAATTCGCCTACCATCGGACATGGTGAACTCTTCGACAAAGTCCCTGATTACTCTTCTTGAGACGGCCATCTTTTCCAGGGAATCGATGTCGATCTCAACATTGAAATGGCCGGAGTTGCAAACTATTGCTCCGTCCTTCATAAGTTCAAAGTGTTCTTCCCTGATAACACTGCGGTCTCCGGTAACTGTACAGAAGAAATCCCCAAGTGGCGCAGCCTGGGCCATCGGCATTACAGAATAGCCGTCCATGGCCGCCTCGAGAGCGGGCAGAGGGTCCACCTCGGTAACGATTACCCTGGCTCCCATTCCGGACGCTCTTGACGCTAAGCCTCTGCCACACCAACCGTAGCCGCTAACCACGAACCATGATCCAGCCAGCAAACGGTTTGTCGCCCTAAGGATGCCGTCAACAGTGCTTTGGCCGGTGCCATACCGGTTGTCAAAGAAGTGCTTGGTGTTGGAATCGTTTACCGCTATGACGGGGAACAGCAAGACTCCCTTTTCCGCCATGCTCTTGAGCCGAATAACACCAGTGGTCGTTTCCTCTGTCCCTCCGAGAATTCCGTCCACCAGGTTTTGTCTCTGAGAATGAATGCAGCTAACGAGATCGGCTCCGTCATCCATTGTGATGTTCGGTTTTACGTCGAGGCAAGCGTTGATGTGTTTGTAATAGGTATCGGTGTCTTCCCCTTTGATTGAGAACACATTGTAACCTTCAGAAACCAGAGCGGCCGCAACGTCGTCCTGCGTGGAAAGCGGATTGGATGCGCAAAGATAAACGGTTGCTCCACCGGCGGCCAGGGTTCTGACAAGAGACGCAGTCTCTGTGGTCACGTGCAAACAGGCGGCAAGCACGATTCCCGAGAGAGGTTTCTCCTTGGTAAATCGCTCTCTTATCATCCGTAGCACAGGCATGCTGCGCTCTGCCCATTCTATTCTCAGTTTGCCGGCTTCGGCAAGATTGATATCTTTAATGTCGTAATCCATAAGCGCTCCTTAAACTATTATAAATTGTAGTTATAGTCAGTGGATTATAATAATGATCAGGTTCTGAACTATATCTGCGCCAGTTTTCTTAGTTCGTCCACCCTATTGGTAACTTCCCACGTGAAATCTGGGTCATTTCTACCAAAATGGCCATTGGCCGCTGTTTTGTAATAAATGGGACGCAACAGATCAAGATAGTCAATGATGGCCGCTGGTTTGAAACTAAAAGCGCCGGCGACTATTTCATTGAGTCTCTCGTCATCGATCCGGCCGGTGCCGTAGGTGTTTACCATTAACGATACAGGTTCCGGATATCCGATTGCGTAAGCCACCTGAACAAGACATTTAGACGCAATGCCGGCCGCTACTATGTTCTTTGCCACATGCCGGGCCATATAAGAAGCGGATCTATCAACTTTAGACGGGTCCTTTCCGGAAAAAGCTCCGCCTCCGTGCGCCCCGTAACCACCGTACGTGTCAACTATAATTTTGCGACCGGTAAGTCCACAGTCACCCATTGGTCCACCAACCACAAAACGGCCGGTAGCGTTTATCAAATACTTAGTATCCCCGGTCAACATGGCGCTCGGGATGGCTTTCTTGACAACCTCCTCAATGATTCCCTCTTTCAGAACTTCGTACTTAACGTCTGGGGAATGTTGAGCCGCAACGACTACTGTGTCTACGCTGATAGGTTTGTCGCCCTCATACCGTACCGTCACCTGCGATTTACCATCTGGACGCAGAAAATCGAGTACCCCCGATTTACGAACTTCCGTAAGGCGAGAGGTTATTTTGTGAGCGCAACTGATGGCCAATGGCATCAATTCCGGTGTCTCGTTGGAAGCGAAACCGAACATCAGGCCCTGGTCTCCAGCTCCCTGTTCCTTGAACAGACCTTCACCCGCAGTTACGCCCATTGAGATGTCCGGCGACTGCTTGTCCAGTGAAACGAGTACAGCGCAAGTGCCACTGTCAAATCCCATCTCGCTATCCGTATATCCAATCGCTGACACGGTTTTGCGAACCACGCTGGGAATATCCACTATAGCCTTAGTTGTTATTTCCCCTGCTACCATGACGAGACCGGTGGTCACCAAAGTTTCGCATGCTACTCGAGAGCGAGGATCCTGCTCTATCATGGAGTCAAGAACTGCGTCGGAAATTCTGTCGGCAACCTTGTCAGGATGCCCCTCGGTGACAGATTCGGAAGAAAACAAATAGCCTCGGACCCCCATCGCGAGCCCTCCTTTCAGATCGGAGTAAGTAATATGTCATAAACGTGCTATATAACCACACATGAACTACACGGTCAAGATTTAATTCTCGAGACCAGCAGGACCTCTGGAGGCAGGGGATTCGACAATTTCCCTGCGCTCACGAGACTAGCGATAAACAAACGGCCACCATCACAACTGACATCGTGCAACAATCGACCCAGGTAAAAGTAAGAGTCACATATTCAGTCCTCTCTTCTCCAGGACGAAATCCCCGCGCGATCATGGCTGTGGAAAGCTCTTCGGATTTTCTAAAAACCATCATTATCGCAGGAATAAAAACAGACAATAATCTGCGGGAACGGACGGAAACACCGCCTGATCTGAAGTCTATACCTCTCGATTCCTGGGCTTCGATCAACTGTCTCCATTCTTCCTGCAGAAGTGGAACAAACCTCAGAGCTAGAAACAACACCATGGAAGTTTCCTTCGTGGAAATTCCACACGAGTTCAGTGGCCTGATAAAGAATTCCAACCCACGAACCAGGTCCCAGGGAAGTGTCGTGAATGTCAACGCCAATGAGATGGTGACAGCCAACGCTATTTTGGCGGCCAGAAAGAGAGACCGCTCAAGGCCTTCATAACTGAATGGAGTCACATATCCCATGAACTGAATCGGCGCCCCGTCTGTGTCCATGAAAAGATTGAGCAACAACGTGACCACGAGCATGAGTCTAAACCTGGAAAGGCCGTTTATCCAAACGCGCCAACCCAGGCGACTAGCTGCCATTGCGACTCCTGACAACAATATCGGCGCAATGAGCGTATGAGGACGTGATGAGAAAAGAACAACCAGCAACAGAGTTAGAAAACAAAGTAATTTCGTTCTTGCATCCAGTCTGTGAAGAATTGAATCCCCCGGTAAATATCCGCCGATGGTAATTTCTTTGCCTAACATTGCCCGGCCTGTTATTGATATAAAATGTTCGCACCGCCCACTACATTCGCAGTATCACTACTCACAGGGTGGAAGCGTTGCGAAATCTGGGCAACATAGATATGAATGATAACAAAATATACTTGGGGACTTCACTCCATGTCCAATGAAGACATCAAGAATCTTACGCTACTAAAGGCCGGCAAACAGCAATATCCTTCGAGCCCGGATCAAACCCGGCTGGAAACATTCGAGAACAAATACCCGGAGCGTAATTACATAATCAGGTTCGACTGTCCGGAATTCACCAGTCTATGTCCAGTCACGGGCCAGCCCGACTTTGCGAAGATCACCATCACCTATGTGCCTGACAGGAAATGTGTTGAGTCCAAGTCATTGAAACTATACATGTTTAGTTACAGGAACGCAGGAATGTTTCACGAGGAGATAACCAACAAAATACTTGAGGACATTGTAAAAGCTTCATCTCCGAGATGGCTCAAGGTCTTGGGCGTGATGAATCCCAGAGGCGGCATAGGAATCGAGGTTCTTGCCGAATTCCTGGCGCCCGGCTTCAAAAGGCCTCTGTCGCAATCATTTCGTTAGTCTTTTCATCAAGCAGGATAGCAAGAGGCAATCTCAAAACTCACAGAACCAACTCGTATTTCTGTTCCACGATTATTCCGCCCCATTGCTCAACTGATTCTTCCTGCGCAAGGGTAAAGCCGTTTTTCTCATATAGAACGCGCGCTGCCTCCAGACCTCTGAATGTCCAGAGAAAAATCCTTTTTTGACCACTTTCCCGACAGAATGTTATAGCGCGTGAAATAAGTATACTTCCTAACCCTTTACCCCTGAACTCGGACGCCACTATGAACCACCTGAGACGCGCTCCGTCTGGATTCTCGGGATTGCCGTCGATGGCTATTGAACCTAATAATGATCCATCAAAACGCGCCGTCCAGAATCCGTCGCGGCCCGGATCATAACGACCCATAAACTCTCCCAACTCTCTGGCGACCTGGGACTCGAAGGACACATCGAATCCCCAATGTTCACGGTAGTACATCGCGTGAGCCTGCACGACCTGTCCTATGGCGCCGGGGAAATACCCTCCAATCGTGAAACCATCCGGTATCATGGCCAAGTCTTCTCCGGAAATCCGAGAATGTCTTTTTGAATTTGGATAACTTTATTACCAATAAACAGTATTAGGCGCCTAACCTTTAGCGCAATTCTGAGCCGCCTTTGCCTCGATCCTGAATCTCTTTCGTTGAATAGCTTCGCAGTTCCTTGTGCGATCCTCGTCGGTTTCGGAAATCAATGGCGGAACCTCAACCGTTTTCCCATTTTTATCCAGGGCCACAAAAGTTAGATACGCTGAAGCTGTATGGCGAACTTCTCCAGTAAGTATATTCTCGGCTTCAACTCTAACTCCAACTTCCATTGATGATCTGCCCACCAGATTCAAACTGGCCTTTAATATGAGGAGATCTCCCACATAAACGGGGAAATGAAAGTCCAGCCTATCGATAGAAGCTGTAACCGCAATCTTTCTAGCGTGTCTTATCGCAACCACTCCCGCAGCGGTGTCGATATATTTCATGATTACTCCGCCATGAACGTTTCCCGCGGGATTGGCGTCCTCCGGATTCATTTGCATGGCCATTATTATCCTACTGTAACTAACTGTTTTACCTTCCACAATAGCCCCCATTATGTCGCTGCTTTGATTGATCCGCCGCCTTTAAGTCATGTATCCCAGAAAATCATCAGGATAGATAAATTATAAGGCGCCAAAACTATCGCTCCGTAAAAACAATCTTACAATCTACCTCAAAACACAGAAAGATGGGCCTATATTTCTTTGGCCCCGTAAAAATAAAGATCCCGCTCCATTTAGGATCTGTATAAGCATGACTGAAAGATGTAGATTGATATTAATCCACGCTATAAACCAGCTAAATTACATTTTATCTCAGACCAGAAACGCTGATCGACCAAACCGAACCATCAGTAGCGTCATTAAACGAAAATGTCGTCCGGATATTATCGAGGGTCAATGGCCGTTCTGGTTTGATACAATCCTTAAAAAACAACTACATGGGAACGCTTCAAAAGTCTTGACAGCTAATATTACTGTAGCTAATATTAGTCGGCTCATCAATTAGCCTCACTAACTAATTGGTCCCGCCAAATTCTTAAATCCATCAACCATGCGTCTGATTCTGATTAAAACAGAAAGACGTTCCACTCTCAATAATTTTGGAGGAAGAAGATGTCGTACAGTAAGCCTAATAGGAGCTCGGCCACTAAAACAAAAACCCGGGTCGAGGCGGCCCCAATCTCTGGAATGTGTGTGACGTGCCTTGACGGCTGCCCAGGTCCTTGTGAGATTGGCCGATCCGCCCTCAGAGGGCGCGAGGTAATATACCCACAACCCTATGGGAAAGTTACCGCAGGAGCGGACAAAGATTACCCCATTGATTATTCACATTTCAATATTCAGGGTACCTGCGTGGGAGCCTGTGGTGTAGCGGCGGATTCAGATGTGGCGACTTTCCCTGCCGTTGATTGTTCCACAAAAGTGGGCGCGGATGGTAGCATAGCAATGGATTTCCCCGTGTTCACAGGCGCCGTGGGGTCCACATATATCGCTAGAGTCAATTGGGAGGAGATTGCCATAGGCGCCGCCATCTCAGGAATCATAGTGGTCGCTGGTGAAAATATCTGCGGGATGGACAAGAACGCCGAATTCAAGAACGGCAGAATCGTAAAATCTCCCGAAATGGAGCGGCGTATCAGCGCATACAAAACTTGGTATGAGGGCAAAGGTGGGGTAATTGTTCAGGCCAATGTAGAAGACACCAAGTTAGGCGTGCCTGAATATGTTATAGAAAAACTTGGAGTTGAAATTTTTGAATTGAAATGGGGCCAGGGCGCTAAAGACATCGGCGGCGAAGTAAAGCTGAGTTCTCTGGAAAGGGCCCTGCAACTCAAGGAGCGTGGCTACATTGTGCTTCCGGACCCGTCAGCCTCTTCGGCTCAGACGGCGTTCAAACAAGGCGGAATATCTGAATTCGAGAGACACTCACGTCTTGGAATGGTAACCGAAGATGGGTTCTATTCGGAAGTGGAACGTCTCAGAAAAATAGGCGCAAAATATGTAACTCTTAAAACTGGGGCGTACAGGCCCGCGGACTTGGCCAGGGCGATAAAATTTGCGTCAAACGCCAAAATTGACATGCTTACGATTGACGGCGCCGGAGGCGGAACAGGCATGAGTCCATGGCGGATGATGAACGAATGGGGAATTCCAACAGTTTATCTGGAGTGCCTAACTTACGATATGTGTGAGACATTGAAGTCAAAAGGCGCGTACATCCCACCGATTGCCATAGCTGGCGGCCTGTCCCTGGAAGATCATATCTTCAAGGCCTTATCTTTGGGAGCGCCATATGTAAAGGCGATCTGCCTGGGAAGAGCGTTGATGGCGGCCGCCATGGTAGGAAAGACAAACGGAAAGTTAACGGCGGAAAAGATGGAAGCGGAAGGCAAGCCGGCGGAAGAGGGCTATTTAGGACTTTTTGCAGTTGGCAGCCATCTGAAAGAGCGTTTTGGGGACGATTTCAAGAAACTGCCGGCAGGCGCAATCGGTCTTTACTCTTATGTAGACAGACTGAAACAAGGACTGCAGCAACTGATGGCAGGGGCCAGGAAATTCGCTCTACCATACATCGACCGTAATGACCTGGTTTCCCTGACCCGAGAAGGCGCCGAAATCTCAGGGATCCCCTATGTTATGGATAGTGACAGACAGGAAATAGATAGAATTATGAACGCGTGATTCGGGACATGAATTGCCTGAATATACGAGGCGCGTATGGATAAGTAGCGCTAATTAAGCAGGTCAACCTGTCAGACAACGCAGCGAAAAGCCTGTGGTTTCAAAACTGAAATCACAGGCTTTTTCAATAGAGTCAAAACCGATTCCAACAATTGAATAACAGTTGTTGATTTGTTACCCTGTCTCCAGTTATTTAAGAGCCATAACCAGGAGCTCACCTATGTTAAAGGATTACCCCAAGGCTATTGTGACGAAAGATGGAGACTCTGTCCTCTTGCGGCCTGTCACGGCCCAGGACGAACAAGAACTCAACAAGTTCTTTTCGGAAATTCCTGATGACGAACAATGGTTTCTGAGGGAGAAGCTCGATGACCCTCACATCTTGAGCGAATTCCTGAGAAAGTTGGACTATAAACGGATAATCCCAATTATCGCCGTCAGGGAGACCGACGGTAAAATTATCGCAAACGTGAGGCTGCATCTGTCGTCCGCTCCATGTATAGGCCACGTTGCTCACTTGAGAATCATGGTTCATCCTGACTTTCGTTCGTTGAAGATTGGGAGTTGGATGATACTCGACTGTGTTAAGACAGCAATGGATATCGGACTTGAAAAACTGTTCGCGGAGTTTATATCCGGTGTGGAGGACTCCGCTATTGGGGCCGCTCTGAAATTGGATTTCAGGCATGAAGGGACTCTCAAAGATTACATCCGTGACTCTAAGGGGGGATACAGGGATTTGATAATCATGTCTCGTGACCTCCAAACAAGATGGAGCGATTTTTGAGTTGAAAGCGAGCCTCATTACCAATTCTGACCTCGTTGGTCGAACTGAAATCGCTGAGACGAACTGTGGACCAATAGCAATTTGCGGGACCTGCAGACCGGCCCTGTTCAGGAACCTGCAAGTGGACCAAGGTCTGGGACACTTTTCTCACTATTCGTCGATCATACAGCGGCTTGAAGACTTCGAGACCATCGCCCTGCTACCGGGGGGACGAGTAACACTTGGCATAGAGGACCCAAACATCATCGTTGGCTATTGCGTTGGTTCGTATCCGGATTCAACAGACAGGTGGGCCGCATTGGGAGATCTCATGTACGAGTTGGCCGCTGTTGAGGTAAGCCGTAACTATAGAGGATGCAAGCTCGGGGAGAAGTTGCTCGGAACGACCATGAACGATGATTTCTTCGAAGATAAGATAGCGTACATGTGCGGTTATTCCTGGCATTGGGACCTGGAAGGGAAGGGTATGAGCGCCGCGCAGTATCGATCAATGATGAAGCATTTATACGGCAAGTTCGGGTTTAGGGAAGTCTATACAAATGAACCCAACATAACTCTTAGAGCGGAAAACATAATGATGATCCGGGTCGGGTTACGGGTTACACCGGAAGATCAAATGAAATTCAGGCATCTTCGTTTTGGGATGAAACCGATCGCCGATAAAAAACCTACCATACCAGCCGCCGCTAATACATAAAAGCGACCGTTGAAAGATTTTGAACGCTCAATCATCAACAGGTTTCAAGAATCGACTTTTCTAATAATCGCCAAGCCTACTGAATATATCCCATAAGTTTAGGAAGATAAAGGACCGCACTGGGCCAATAGGTTATCAGCATAAGCACAGCGATCTGGATGGCCAGGAACGGTAAACACGCCTTGGTTACCCATACTAGGTCCTTGTTCACCATAGCCCCGGTTATGTAAAGACTGACCCCGACCGGAGGCGTACAGTAACCGATGGCCAGGTTGACGGTCATCAACAGACCAAAATGCAACGGATCAATATTGAAGGCGCTGAGCATGGGGATAAATACAGGCCCGAGGATCATCGTGGCGGAAATGACGTCCATGAACATGCCCACTATCAGCAGGAGCCCGTTCATGGCCAACAGGAAAACCCATGGGGATTGAATAGTGGAGAGGACCGCCTCAGTGATTTTTGGAGGGATGTTTTCCAGGGTCAGCAGTCTACCAAAGCAGCTTGCGCCAGCGACTATTATCAGTAGGGTAGCTGAAGTGACCGCCGACGAAACGAAGACCTTCTTTACCTGGTTGAGATTCATGGAACGGTGGATGAACAGTTCAACGACAAGTGCGTAGACACAGGCAACTACAGCGGCTTCATTGGCTGTAAACGCTCCGGAAAAGATGCCGACAAAGATGATTACCGGCAGCATCAACGACCAGAAACCCTCTTTAAAAACAGCGACTAACTCCCCCGCACTACCGATGGGAGTACGGACAATTGAGGTATTTTTGCGAAATAAAAGGTAGCTATAGACGCAAATTAGTAATGTGATCACGATGCCCGGCAGATAGCCTGTCAAAAAAAGACCTTCAAGGGAAACATTGCTGATCATGCAATATAGGATCATTGAGATGCTTGGGGGAATGATTATTCCAAGATTTCCGGAAGTAGTCATGAGCCCAACCGCATAATTCTTGGGATACCCTTTCTCTATTAGCGCAGGAATCATGAAGCCGCCCAAAGCGACTACGGTGGCCACGGTAGACCCAGAGATAGCCCCAAACAGGGCGCACGCTATGACACCAGCCATCCCCAGTCCCCCGGGAAGCCAACTCACTAGGGCGTTAGCCATCTTGATGAGTTTTTCAACTATTGTGCCGGTAGTCATAATGTTGCCACAGAGGATAAAGAACAGAACAACCACAAGAGCAAAGTTATCGAGGCTCCTGAAAAGTGTCTGAGCCAGCAAAAGGAGCGGCAGATCGGTGAACAGGACGAACCCCAAAACCGCTGTAAAGAACAGGCACATGAACACTGGTATGTACGTGGCCAGGCCGCCTAACAGAATAAGAAGGATTATAACGTGACTCGACTCCATGAGGTTGTGTCTCCTAAATCTTACTTCAGTACAAGATCTCTTGACCGGACAAAGGCCAAAAATTTGTCTGGCTCGACCAATATTCCACGATTTAACGCGCCATTGCGCTTTCTTGAGAATCCTCGTACATAATTTGGATAGTACGTAGGATCATGGTCGTCCCCATGATCGGGAGCAACGCATACAGATACACCAGAGGAATCTGCATGATGATGGTTTTTTGTTGGGTGGCCACCTGAAGCGCTGCCATCTTCCATCCGTAATAAAGCATCATCAGCCCAAAGATAATGGTGACCACGTTGCTGAACAGAGTCAAAGGAAACTTCAGCTTGGGGACCAACTGAATAACTGCGTCGATCTTGATCATAGAGCGATTCTTAACCGCGGCGCCACACCCGATCAAAGTAGTGTAAATGATCACTTCCCTTACCAATTCCTCGGACCAGGCCAAAGTGTAATTAAAACCGTATCGCAAAACCACATTTAAGAACAGTGCGAAAAGGCAACCAAGAACGCTAAGAAAAAGGGTCCAGTCCTCAAAAAAAGTGAGAATCTTGTCGATCACATCGAGGATTTTTCCGAACATGTTGGGATTCCTTGATATCGTTGATAAATCATTTGCCGGCTTTTTTAAACCGAACAGCGGCAAATCTGTCCGACACTCACGATATGGATAAAGTGATCAGTTCCTAAAGCCTCTCCCCATTATCGTTACTGTCTGAAACTAAAAAAGGAGAGGGCGCACGAATCCCTCTCCCTTTACGTTTTATGAATCTAAGGCTTGTAACCTAATAATCCATCAACTTCCTCGAGAAAGTTGGCTGGACGATAGGTGTCTCCAGGATACAACTTGTTTATTTCAGGGGCAAATTTCTTGTGAACCGAGTCTCCCAGCTTCTTTAGTGTGTCCATTTCTTCCTTTGAAAGGCTGATGAACTCGATCCCGTTTTGTTTCGCCGCCGCTATCTGGTCTGCTTCCTGCTGAACGGTTTCCTTACGAATCTTGGCGCATACCTCGTGCACAACTTCCTTGAAGGTCTTCTGCAGGTCAGCCGGCAAGGAATTGAACCATGCCTTGTTGAAGATCCAGATAAAGAGACCCTGGGCATAATTTATGTAGGTAAAATGTTTCGCGTCTTCAAATTTCTTGGAGATATTGCACACGATAGGCGTGTGATCCAAACCGGTGATAACGCCCTGCTTCAGGGCAATGGGCACATCCGGCCACGGCATGGCGACAGGGCTAAATCCCCACGCCTGATAGAGCAACTGGTTGACGGCCGCTTCAGCAGTCCTAAACTTAATTGCCTTGGCGTCTTTAAGCGACCTGACGGGGATTGTGGTAGCCCAGCCGTAATTGCCATAACCAGTGATATCTAGTCCCATGATACCCTGATGGTCCATGGCCATGAGAAAATGGTCGAAGATTTGCCCGCTCGCCACAAACTTGTCAAGTTTCTCAAAAGAATCGACCAGGAATGGCAAGTTTACGATCCCAAACCTGGGTCCAAGGTTGGTTGCGGCGACTGAACTGCAACCCATTCCCTGTATGGCGCCCATCTGTAGCTGGTTGAGCACTTCTACCTCACCACCGAGCATGGAAAAGGGTTTGAAATCCAAAAAGATCTGCCCGTTGGTCCGTTTCCATAACTCATCCCGGATGGCGAACCCGGTGTAGACTCCTTTGATATCCGGATGCGAGACGTTTGATACGACACATTTGTACTTGGCCCCCGAAGGATCGAAAGCGGGCTTCCACGCTTCCAGGGGCGGTGGGGCTCCAATGGCGGCGCCAACTAACAAGCCCACGCTGATCAAGCAGACTGTGAGCAGAAATGCCAATCTTTGAACTTTCACCTCAACCTCCTTTTTATGTTAGGTCTACGTTACCAGATTCAGTACGCCTTTCCTTTGTCAAAATGATTATCGACCAAATTACCGTGAGTTTCCGTTTGAGTCAAGAGAAACTAGACCTCTAAGTTCAGTCTAATGAACAAGAATACGAAGTGATTGTGGCGCTTTTCTGAACGGCGGCAATTCCTGTATGAGTTTCCTGGAAAAGCATTTCCATGAATTTGCGCGGTTCACGGGAGAAATTCAAAAATTGTCACCTCAACACTATCCAGATGCTTTTGGTTGAGTGATAACTACCATTGCTATGACGCAGGTTTTTCCGAAAATACGGTTCTGTTATCAACCTTATGGATTATTCTCTAGGTTCAGAATGAAGAAAACATTCCACTCATAAAGCCTAATAGCTTACAGAATACCAGCTTGGGTTTCCCTGATCAATAAGAATGCGAACAAAAAAGCTCCTTTGTGTTTCATCGTTCCGTCAAGCTTGACAATTCGCAGTGAATTGGTCTAGTTGTAGTTATTCAAATTTGGCGTCATAGGTCACGGGGTGTATAGCCATGCGAGAGAAATCCTATCTAGAGGGTAAACGTATCCTTGCTGTAGATGATGAACCCGACATACTGGAATCCATGCAAGATATTCTTGAAGATTCTAAACTCGATTGCGCAACCGATTATGCCAGCGCGTCGGAAAAAATCAAACAAAACAGATATGATCTGGTAATTCTCGATATCATGGGTGTTAACGGAATGAAACTACTCGAAGAATCGGTGAGTAGAAATTTCCCCACAGTGATGCTCACCGCACACGCCATCAGCCCTGAAACCCTTATGAGCGCTATTAGGAAAGGCGCCATTTCTTACCTGCCCAAGGAAACATTGCCCCGACTCGATACACTGTTAACAGCCATTTTCAAGGCCCATGAACAGGGAGAGCCACCATGGAAGATCCTTTTCGAGGAATTGGGTCAATTCTTTGATGAGCGTTTCGGCGCAACCTGGAAGGACAAGGATAAATCGTTCTGGACCGAATTTGAGATCACGTACCAGATCGGGAAGGGTATGGCGGAACGGCTGAAGCATGACGAGAGGGTCACCAGCCGGGGAATTTGAAGAAACGCTTCGGTTAATTGAGCGTTGTAAGCCTGTCCACTTTCAAACGCCTTTTTTTCTCCTCAATATTGCATTAATGACCCTCGGCAGAGAGGGGGTTCACCTCTGTCGGTTATTAACCTAACGATATTACAGTGTATAATAACACCATCCCAAAAATGTTGCGCATGTGTCAACCTTTCAGGCGGCCCTGGAATTCTTGCGACGCAGGTTAAATATTACGGATAATAATAAAGAGTGTAGGGACGCTGAGGGGGCGTCCCTACTTGGACGATGCGTCTGGCTTGGTTAACGCACCGGGGGAAGAGAATCGCATTGGCTTTGTAAGGAATAATCAATACGATTGACGCATAATGGTGAGCAACATCCGTGCCAGGGCCTGACAAAAAAAGTTTTCTACCAACCAACTGAATTTCAAGCAAAAGTAGATCTGTGGGATCGGCGGCTCAATAGGAACGCCCGTTTCTAGAACTGTCAATCTTTTTTACAAACTGTAAAGACATTGATATCATATCAATGGCGCCGGAAATAATGATTCGTTTAAACATAGGTCTTAAAAATAATAGCTGAACGGAACAACCTAAATGAAAGCTCTCTTTTTCAATGGTTCAGATCTTGAACTTAAAGAAATGGCAATTCCCGTGATTAGCGAGGGGGAATCCCTCGTTCGAATAATCATGGCGGGAATTTGCAAGACTGATCTGGAGATCATCAAAGGCTACATGAATTTCAGAGGGGTATTGGGTCACGAATTTGTTGGGCGGGTAATTGAGTCTGGTGATCCTTCTCTTGTGGGCAAGAAAGTTGTGGGTGAGATCAACTCAGGCTGCGGAAATTGCGATCTTTGTAGAAAAGGAATGGAGAGACACTGCCCGGATAGGACTACACTTGGGATCTCAGGGAGAGATGGAGTGTTTGCCGAATGCGTAGCCTTGCCGAATTCCAATCTGATTGAAGTCCCTGAATCTGTTTCGGACGAAATGGCGGTATTTGTAGAGCCTCTGGCAGCGGCCCTGGAAATAACTGAACAGGTTCATTTATTCCCTGACAGCCGAATTCTCATAGTTGGCGATGGCCGCCTTTCGGCCCTGATTTGTCTTGCGATCCGACTTACCGGGGCTGATATCACTGTATTGGGCAAGCATGACCGTAAGATGAAGGTCTTTACCCGACTTGGGGCGAGGATTTGCAAACGAGACGAATTGGGAAATAATAACCGGGATTTCGACTTTGTAGTGGAGGCTTCGGGCAGTCCGTCCGGATGGGTCATGGCCACTCAGTTTGTCAAGCCCCGAGGCGTGATCATTCTCAAGAGCACTTATCACGGCAATCTGGAAATTAACGCAGCAGAATTGGTAATAAACGAGATCTGCGTTCAGGGGTCAAGATGTGGTCAATTCCGCCCGGCGTTGAGGCTTATGGAGTGTGGTTTGGTGGACCCATCCTTCCTGATCTCCGGTTCATTTCCCTTGGAGAGATTCAGAGAGGCTTTTTCCAACGCAGAGGGTCCGGGTATGTTCAAGACTCTATTGAGAATGTGAAGGTGTTGACAATGTCCATACGAGTCTCGTGCTTTGTAATATCGGAGTCCTTGCAAAGTTTGGAACCGTAAAATTGTTTTACTTGGCGTGAATTTCCTTTTTAACGAACAAAGATGCTAATATACTGACGATTAGAGAAGTAAAGAGTCGGCGGACGAATTTCAACGTTGGAATATTGATACATGAATTAGACTGAATCACCTGGAGAATAGTCTAGCCGCCACATGTGAAGAATCCAAAGGCGCCCCAAATTGACTCAGAGCATCAACAATCAGGGCATATCATACAGGGCCGTGTGGCTGCTCATAGCCTTCTTTGTCATTCTGGGTGGAGCTTCGGCGTATCTATTGACGAGGCTCTACATCACGACATCCCTGCTGGCGGACACCAACCTGAAGGCCTTCACCGAAGAAACCGATTATAAAAAAGGGCTATTCGATGAACTTTTTAGACAGAGAATAGAGGAATTCCTGTCAATCAGGGAGGGAAGGAATTTCAAGGCGTTCTATCACAGCAGGGCAATTGGAATGACCCCGGAATATGGGCTTACATCGCTCATTTCCCAGATTAAATCCGATTTTCTCGATCGCCTGAAATCTACCATTGAAGGAGTTGATCGTGATTTTCTTGAAATCGCGTACTACGATTTCGAGGACGACAAGGTATTGGTTGGGGCACGGAAAGACAACAGCTCCACTGTAATGGACAAGTCCTTTTTTAAGTCCGTTGAGACAGAAATGAGCGAATCCTGGAATCTTTTTCATGTATGCAAGGATTCCGAATGCAAAATGTATCTGTATGGACCGGTTCTATTCAATTCTGCGCCCAAAGGCATTGTAGCCGCCGAGTTGTCGATAAAGTCACTTCTGGAAACAGCCAAATCCTTTGAGGTTTATGGTTTGAGTCAAACCACATGGGTAATAGGGAGGGAAGGATCTGTAATAATAGGTCCTGATGCAGTCAAGGGCAAAAACATACAGGAAATCTTTGGCTCGCCGGTTTCCGATCTTGTCAGTGTTACCATTCGTAGGCCTCGCTACAGTGTTGCTGAACTCTCTCGAGATCGAATGCTGCTTCTGTCCAGATCGCTGGGGGTAGGGGATCTGTATATTCTGAAAGTCGCCCCGGAAGCGACTTTTGGAAAAGCCCCGTCTCTTTGGGCCTGGGTAGTGTTGGCCTCAACACTCATAGGAGGGTTGGGGCTTATGGTTATTTACGTCATTAGGAGTTTTAGGATTCAATCCCGAATGAATTATGAACTTCAGGAAGCCAAAAAGCTTCTGGAGTCAAGGGTTCAAGAACGCACCTCGGAACTGGAATCGACTAATCAGCAAATGCTGACCCATATTATGGAACGCAATCAAGTCCAGAAAGATCTATACCAGCACTCGCAGATACTTGCGTCCATTACGGACACCATACTCATAGTTTCAAAAGAAAAGAAGATTGTTTATGCAAATTCAACGGCCTGCGAAACTTACGGGGACGGCACGGAGGAATCTCTGATAGGTAAATCCTGCCATGAAGCGCTTAAAGGTTTTGCCAGCGCCTGTTCGGACTGTGTGATAGACAACGCGATTTCGCTCTCAAAACCAGACAAGGTAGTGACAACCTGGCTCGGAAAAGACGGTAAGGAGCTTTGGGTCTACAATACAGCTTTCCCCTATTATGACGATGAGGGTGGATTGGTCGGAGCAATAATACTCAGCACAGACTACTCAGCTCAAAAAGAAATAGAAAACGAGCTGAACAAGGCGA
This sequence comes from uncultured Desulfomonile sp., assembly GCA_903952205.1. Classification (GTDB taxonomy): domain Bacteria; phylum Desulfobacterota; class Desulfomonilia; order Desulfomonilales; family Desulfomonilaceae; genus CAJBEZ01. The sequence goes on from CAJBEZ010000098.1 coordinate 109,714, forward strand.
AACACGAGGCAGAGGCCGCCAGTCAGGCAAAGAGTGATTTCCTGGCGCGAATGAGTCACGAAATTCGAACCCCTATGTATGGAATACTGGGAACTCTAGAATTGGTGCTTGATGGAGACCTGAAGCCGGAGCAAAGGGACCTGCTGTTAACAACCAAATTCTCGGCTGAGGCGCTACAGGGCATTCTGAACGATATCCTGGATTTCTCAAAGATAGAAGCGAGAAAAGTCGATCTCGAAAATAAGATATTCTCTCCGATATCAGTTGTGGAATCCATCCTGGCTACTATAGCCGTAAAGGCTCACGAAAAAGGACTGGAACTGATTTCAGACATAAAACCGGATGTTCCCTCCGCCCTGGTGGGTGATCCATTCAGGTTGAGGCAAATTCTGCTTAACCTGGTTGGTAACGCTGTCAAGTTTACAGAAAAGGGAGAAGTTGTAATTAGTGTTTTTCGAAGAAAATACTCGGAGAAAAAACTCTTCATAGAATTTATCGTGTCCGACACTGGAATAGGAATTCGTCCGGAAAAGCTGGGAACCGTTTTTGATCCATTCGCCCAGGCGGAAGGTTTCATATCAAGGACATTCGGGGGCACTGGTCTTGGACTGGCGATATGCAGCACTCTCGTAGAAATAATGGGGGGAAGGATTTGGGCCCAAAGCGAGGCGGAACGAGGGAGTTCATTCCATTTTTCGATACCGTTCGGGTTCACTGAAGAACTCCAACCTCTGGAGGAAATCTATTGCCGGGAATCGGACTCCATCTTTGCTTTGGTTGTAGATGACAACCGAACGAATCGTAGGATTCTGCTGGATAGTCTTACTCGTTGGGGTTTGTGCGCCGAAGAATGCCCGGATGCGGAGCGGGCGCTGGAAAAAATCTCGATGGCAAATGCCGATAACCGGCCGTATGGCCTTATGCTTCTGGACTATCAACTGCCTGGAATGTCAGGGGTGGATCTACTCGAAAAAATTCAGGGGGAAAAAGGCCTGAAGGTCATTCTTATGACATCTTCGTCCGAGATGAATGAAAGAAAACGGGCCATCGAGTTAGGGGCAGAGGGCGTAATTTTAAAACCGGTGAAAATGGCCGACCTGAAACAGAGCGTTTGGAATGCGTTGGGCTGGGTCTCTCAGAAATCGTCACAAGGCCCTGAACGCACAGCCGAGACCCAGAACCATGAGCCTCCGAAGACAAGTAATCAATCCTTGAAAGTGCTCCTGGCCGAAGACAATCCAGTCAATCAAAAGCTTCTTTCCAAGGTTCTGGAAAGGACCGGATATACGGTCCACGTTGTTGAGAACGGGAGATTAGCCGTCCATGCCGCTGCAGATGGTGATTTTGACCTGGTTCTGATGGACATCCAAATGCCTGTCATGGATGGACTCACGGCAACCAAACTCATCCGGCGAAACGAGGAACGAACCGGTAAACACCTTCCTGTTTTCGCCATGACGGCTCACGCCTACCAGGAGGCTGAAAACATGTGCAGGGAATCAGGAATGGATGGATACCTCACCAAGCCGATTAGTGGAGCAAAGCTCACTAAAATACTCGGCAAAATATTAGCAAGAAGGACTCCTCCACAGGAGAACGACTTGAGCTGAGAGAGACGCTTGTGACCGTCTCCATATGGACTACCACAGGAAGCCTCCCAACAGCTATTCCAAATAGGATCTCGCCTGCCGACTGACTGTTGGGCTGACATGGTCCGGGACCTGGTCTACAACACTTTGCAACGCATCTTGAACCAGTGGCTTGAGATTGGGTCTCATCCTCTTAAAGTCCTGAAAAACATTTAATAGCTTTGACGCTATATATGTATTGATAGAAGCCAGTTCCACCACGGTCCTGGAAGCCCATTCCACGCCGGCGGGACTCCATATCTTTTTGCTGTTTCCAGCCATTGTCATAAGAAGCGCTCTGGACAAAGTTGGATTGGTAATGTCAAAGGTAGGTCTGTTCCGTTCCTTTTCAATCATTTCAAAGACATCGTTTTTCCATCCGCTTGATATTATCCTAAGGTAGTTGGCGTAAGCGCTGACGTGCCCATTCCATTTGGTGTATGTTTCTTCCATTACAGCCAGTCGTTCGTCCATGGAACTGCGATTAATGGCGATCAACGCTCCAACCCTGTCTGTAGCGGTTGTGGAGGCGGAAAAATGGTTTCTGATCAAAACGTGACTGTCCCCGGAATCATCGATTGAAATCATTTCCAGTAATATCTGCTTAAGTATTCTATCTTCAATGCCGTCTCGTGGCAATGATTTTGGTCTATAAGTGTCCAATGATTGGAATTGATGCGCTAGATCAGATCTGAATGCCTGATTTACCGCTTTCACAAGCCTGTCTTTCGCATGGACAAGTTCCAGACGCCAACTTGAGTAATCCCTGTCCAGAGGCTGTTCATCGATTCGCAACAGGAAAGACTTTACAGAGGACGCCAGGGATGTGTCGATCAGGATTTCCCCGAAAAGGTTGATCCAGGCCCCATCAATTTCGCAATCTGGGTCAGTGAGAAGCTTCACTCTCTGAAGATCAGTCAAACTCCTAAATGCCTCTATCCGGTTGAACAGGTTGTTGTCCAGTCTGGTTTGCAGAATGAGTTTGTTTGTGTCCTGATTTTTACACCTACATGTGCCGTAAAATGAGTAGTCACGATTTACCGATGCAAACGCCGGCTCTGGAGAGATATTCTCGAAAACAACCTCAGATTTTCTCGAATCCATTTTAACAATCCTGTTTGTCCCTGGAACAGTTTTCCCCTCATTGTCTATCAAGGCAACCACCACCGGCGCAACGAAAGGAGCGTTTTCAGCATCGTTTTGTTCCTGGGACAATGCCAGGATATATCGTCCACTGGATGAATCGTAACTGGTATCAAATTCCACTTTGGGATAACCGATCCTATAAAGCCAGCACTCCTTAAATCGCCCAAGATCCTGGCCTGAAACTTCCTCAAAACACTCGAAAAACTGGTCCGTATTCGCGTTGGAATCTTTATATCGTGCGAAGTACAAGTCTTTTCCACGCAGGAAGCCGGTTTCTCCCACCATCAGCCTCAGCATCCGAATAACTTCCGCAGCCTTGACGTAGGTCACACTGTCGATGAGGTCATCGGGATCGTTGAAACCCGGCCGGACAATTATGCCGGCTTTTCCGGTATCTTCAATGGCCAAAGGTCCCAACAGAGGACTCCTTATCGAATCAACCTGATTGAGCCGAATAAATGAAGGGTCAAAGACATCCTGCAAAAATCTCCTTTCAACATCAACAGTGTAGGCTTCGTTCAGCCACACGTCGAATGGAGTCTCCATAGTGGTTTCGCTTCCGCATTGATTGTGTTCGAATTCATGAACGATCACTGCGTGGGCGTAAACCAAAGACGAGTCCAAAGTATGCTCGTCGATCACAGCGGCGTCTGTCACTATGGTAGTGTTCCCGACGTTTTCCATGCCGCCAAAATTCGATTTGGTCATACAAATTGTTCGATAAACATCGGAAGTATATTCGTAGCCCTGGGTCTTGCTGATCCACAAGACCGATTCCTTCAATATTTGCATTGGAATCTCGGCGTTATCGATCCTGCCCGGAGGGACCAAATATTCAAGTCGAACCGTTTTTCCCGAATCATAGATGACGTTATCGACCAATTCATCCCATGTGCCTGCACAAACCAGAAAAAGATAGGGCGCCATGGGAATGTCATTTCTATATGAGATATGTTGTCTTGAAGGATCTCCGGGTTTTAAAATTGGCTTGCCCGCGGGATTTGTGGTGAGATCGATCGCTCCGTTAGACACCAGGCGCTTGTACCTGGAGTCGGCCTCCATTGTTGTATACATAAGACATTTGGCGCGGCAGTCGTCAAACACAGGGGCAATGCGCTGAAAGCCCCACTGCTGGCATTGAGACATATATTGTTGCGGGGCTCCCTCGGGTGTGACATCCTTGTATATACCTTCAAGAATATGATCAGAGGGAACGCATCGAGTTACAGTCCTGATCTTGAATCTCGATCCTTGCGCAATCCGTCTTTCGGGAAAAATTATTAGTTTGTTACGGTCCCTTTCGTACTCAAAGTTAATCTTTGACGCGTCGTGGCCCAATGGCTCTTGTTCCCAACTGACATCTATTATTTCAAGTTCCTTGGCGTCAAGCTCAACGCTGTCCATTTCCTTTTCCGCTGTTACATCAAGGATGTTCGTTACTTCAACAAAATCATCAAGGAAATTTATGTACAGTTTCATGTGATGAAGTCTCACTGAAAGAGGCGGGAAATCTTCTCTAACATATTTAAAAAGTTGTTCCAATTTGAGGTCTCCTTACACGGGACTTGACTTACTCGTCCAGGTTTAGACCGAATCTTGTACATGGACTTTCTTCAAAATCTGATCGCCGATCGTCCTATTACAATAGTATGGTACTATTCTTTTTGGAATAGACTCTTTCGAAAAACCGGCCAGGTATCGTGGTGAAGTCAGGCCGATTCAAATTAGTTCAAGAAGGTGTCTGACTTAACTTGACACAGAGTAATCTTTTTCATAGCTTCAGTCTTCAATGCTTTGACTCCATATTAAAAGGGGTGTGACATGTCCCTGGCTCAAAAACAGAGAGTCGCCTCGGGCGTTAGCCAGTTGGATCGTCTATTGGGAGGGCTGTTTATTGGCGATAATGTTGTATGGCATGATGACGCCGGCAGTCTTGCGTCAGTATTCTGCCTCAACTTTATCCAGTCATCTCAATCCCAGGGAAAACCAGTAATATATGTGAGCTTTGACAGGTCCCCGCGAAACCTGTTGGAAAAACTGGGGACTCTTGCGGAAAATCCCCATTTGACGATTCTCGACTGTTTCACATGGGGCAAGGGTTCAGGATCCGACATTTTTTTAAAGTTCTACTACGAGTCCAAGACTGATTGGCCATGTAGAATCATTCGAGTGGACGATCCACGAAGACCTGAGCATGTGATGGAAATCCTTTACGGCGTGCACGAGCCTATGGAGGGCGACGTGAGGCTGGTTTTTGAGAGCCTTACAGGGATGCAGGAGGTCTGGGGGGGTGAAGACAGCATCGTTAGCTTTTATACACATTCCTGCCCCCGGCTTTATGAACTTAACACCGTCGCATACTGGATGATGGAAAAAAACGCTCATTCCGCCCGGCTCAGGGCACAGATAAACCAGATCGCCCAGGTGGCCATTGAGTTATCAATCAAGCGCGGAGCGACATCACTCACAATTCTCAAAGCTGAAGAGCGCAGTTTTGAGAACCTGCATCGTCCACATACATATTGGACAAAGGACCTCAATGTCAGATTTGAGGAAGAGCGAAGGACTTCCGGCAGGATAGAGCTGGGGTTAAGGTTGAAGCACGTAAGGACAAAGAGAGGACTTTCTCAGACGGAATTGGCGAAACTGGTAGGTGTAACCCCAAGCACAATTTCACAAATTGAGAGCAATCTCATATATCCATCTCTTCCCGCATTGCTGAAGATGGGTGAAGTGCTTTCGGTCGATGTAAGCTATTTTTTTCAGGATCGGGCCGACGTGGCGAGACGAATTGTTTTTTCGGCCTCCGAAGCATTGGAGGTAAGACTCCCTGATATGCCAGAAGGGGTGCTTATGGCAAAACTGATGACACCAATAGATTTTGACGGCCAGGCCGAGCCTTATATGATCGAACTGGCTCCTGAAGCAAAACTTCCGTGCCATTTTTTTGTCCACAAAGGGGAAGAAGTAGGTTATCTGCTTTCAGGTCGACTTCAAATGACGGTTGAAAAAGCTGTGTACAAATTGAAAACAGGGGACTTGGTATATCTAACGTCCGAAATACCCAATCAGTGGATCAATCCCGGCCCTGGGACGGCAAAGCTTATTTGGTTGAAATTAAAATAAGTTTCAGGAAAATGTTGAATATCATGGCACTGGTAGTCTCGTGACTGGCGGGTTATTTATGTTTATGATGTGTATTGGTTGTGGATTAATGTAGAGAAGATTCATCGCACGAAAAACGAGTCAGGAACCCCCACGTCCATAACTTCAAAATCTGCAGCAAGCGGAATGAAATCAAGTAAATTTGGGTTGATGATTTGCGCGGCTATTCGTTTTGCAGTTTCCCTCTCCGGAAAGATAGCCTCGGTAGCTCCTACGGCTTTTAGAATTCTGGCGCGTTGAACTTCATCCACTATTGAATTTACTCGAATTTCATCATTATCCAGAGCAATAACTTTAGCGAATTTTGCCAGTTCTCTGGCGAGTTCGCTTCCAAACTGGCCCAGGCCTGATCGTGATTTGAGCCAATGTCTCCGCTGTCCAACATTTCACATTGTCTCTATTAATTGCAATTTGTCGCGATTTGTCTCATATTGTGTTTCATGCCGAAAAAAGTCTAGCCCGTAGTTTGGCCAACATACCGTAATAATTAGTCTATACCGTGTGGCACGATACATGCTTATATAGTTGCGTCATTTCAATTAAAGAATTTCACCGGAGTCAGACGCATGCCGGAGAGCATTCTTCTGGTAGATCAGGAAGAGAAATTTCTTCAAGCCCTGTCCACACGCCTTAGAAGCGCTGGTTTTACTGTTCAGGTATCACTGGATCTCAGTGACGCTCTGGTTTCGATAGAAACATCCGACATTGATGCGCTGGTAGTGGGGGATCCGGATGACTGGCCCAATTTTTTGGGATTGCTCGGAGAGATAAAGAGGCTGAAACCCCTGGTGGCAATAATCATGCTGACGCCGCATGTTTCGTCGGATTACGCCATAAAGGCCATGAAACTGGGGATCTATGACTGTCTCCCCAAACCGACCAATATTGGTGAGTTGATTGAAAAAATCAAGGAAGCTGTGCCCAGAACAGTTTTGTAAACATGGCGTCGTTAAGAAGGCGACGCCACGAATAATAATGAATTTCATCAGGAGGCGATGCTAATGGAAAGTATCCGGGTCAAGGACCTAATGGTGCCGGTAGAGGAGTACGTCACCATTTCGGCAACGGCTACACTCTACGAAGCGGTAATCAAACTGGAACAGGCCCAACGAGATTATGAACAAAAGAAATGTCCGCACAGGGCCCTATTGGTCTTGGGAACTTCCGGCGAGGTAATCGGCAGGATGAACAAGATCGATGTGATCAGGAGTCTTGAACCAAAATATGTGGAGTTGGGAGACTTGAGAAAAGTTTCCGGTTTCGGTTTGGCTCCTGAATTTATGAAGGCGATGATGGACAAATTCGAACTATGGGAAACTCCGCTCAATGATCTTTGCCGAAAGTCGGCGGATGTGAAAGTGGGGGATTTGGTGGCCACGCCTCTCGAGGGGGAAATCATCGACTCCGAGGATACATTAAACAAGGCTGTTCATCAGATCATCGTAGGTCATAAACAGTCGTTGATTGTGAAATCTGGTGGAAAGATCGTGGGGATCTTACGCCTGACGGACGTTTTTGATGAAATCGCAAAGCGTATGAGGCTGTGCAAGATTCAATAATTATAACAATGGCAGATAGTTAAGGAGGATTCCTTTTATGAGCGCCGAAGCTGCAACCCTATCCAGTGGAATGAGGATTAACTGGACCCGTTTGATAGCGCTATTTACAGGCATAGGTCTGTTCATAGTGATCTACTATTCACCCCAATGGCCGGACGCGATTGATCCGGCAGGCAAAGCATTTTCCCTGTCCGTGCAAGGTAAGGGGGCAATAGCGGTTTTTATGCTGGCCGGTATTTGGTGGGTTTTTGAGGTGGTCCCTATCGGTGTGACCAGCCTTGTGATAGGCATAACCCAGGCCCTGTTCATGATTCGGCCCGCGAAAGAGGCTTTTAACGATTTCATGGACCCGGCGGTCCTGTTCATCTTTAGCTGCCTTGTGATAGGCCTGGTTTTTACCAAGACAGGGCTTACAAAGCGTCTGGCCTACAAGATGCTGGGGGCCATAGGTGAGAAAACCACTACTATTTACCTCGGCATATATTTGCTGATCACTGTGTTGACACTAATAATGGCCCACACTGCGGTCGCTGCGACCATCTATCCCCTGCTGCTCGCTGTTATAAGCCTTTACGGAGAAGGCGACAAGCCAACCAGATTCGGTAAGGGCCTGTTCATGGGTATGGCTTATGTGTGCGGCGCGGGCAGTATCATAACCCTGTTGGGCTCAGCAAGGGCCATTGTCGCTCTCGGATTCTTCAAGGAAATGACTGGAGTGGACACTCCTTTTTTTACACTGACCTATTACATGGCGCCTGTAGGGTTGTTGATGGTGTTCCTACTCTGGGTATTCTTTGTGGTCTTCTTTAAACCCGAAAAGTCAACCATTCCAGGATTAAGAGAGCGGGTAAAGGAATTAAGCGCGAACTTGGGGGCAATAACCAGGAAAGAAATCTTAAGTCTGGTCATAATATTCGCCGCCATAATCTTCATGTCTCTCCAGGTAACCATTCCAGCGCTGAGAAAGATAGACAAGACAGCGATAATTCTTGTGGCGACAGTGCTCTTCTTTGTGTTTAACATCCTGGATATCGAAGACCTCGAATTAATCCCATGGAACATCGTCCTGCTATTCTCCGGCGCGATGAGTATCGGTTTCTGTTTGTGGCAGACGGGAGCGGCTGAATGGATGGCCGTAAACTGGCTCGCCATGTTCAAGAACGCCCACTGGCTGGTATTCGTGGTTGGGGTGGCCTTTTTTGTCATGATACTCACCAACTTCATAATGAACGTGGCCGCAATAGCTATCGCGATGCCCGTCGCCCTGGTAATATCAAAGTACCTCGGTGTGGATCCCATGGTGGTAATGTACGCCTGCCTGGTGACAGCGGGTATGCCTTTCGTCCTGTTAGTTGGGGCTGCGCCAAACGCTATCGCTTACGATTCGAAACAGTTTACGAGCGGCGAATTCTTCATGTACGGCTGTCTTGCGAGTGTCATCCTGATCGCTGTGACCACTCTTGCCTGCTACGTAATTTGGCCGCTAATGGGGATGGCGACACTGCTCAAAGCCATGTGAAATAAATCTGATCGCGTGTATCAAGGTTTCAAAATGTAACAGAGAGGAAATGACAATGAGGCGTCATTTAATACTTTGCCTTATCTTAATATGCTCAATTGTATCCATTGCGGGTATAGCTTCGGCTGATAAAACCAACCCACCTAAAGACGTGCTGGTAATCCAGGGCAAGATACTCGATTCATCGGGAAGCGCCCTAAGTGACGCGAATATTTTGCCGTATCTAAATGGCAAGCCTTTCCTTGCGGCAGGTCATGGGGCTGACGCTGAAAAAGACTATACAACAGGGAAGAATGGACTTTTCCGGATCGAAATCCCAACAACCGAAGATAAAATCAAGTCGGGCAAATGGGAGATCAAAGTCACTAGGCCCAGTTTCAAACCTTCCCAGCTTACGACTTTAAAAATCTCGGATGGGGGCGTTTCAGAGGATGGCGCACGTATATCGGTCGCCAACGCCTCCGTTCAATTAAAGAGATTCCAGGGAGCTGCATTCTGGATAGCGTTGATTGTGTTTGTCGCAGTCTATGTGCTCATAGCTTTTGAGATTCTGCACAGGACACTTGCAGCGTTTTTAGGCGCCGCTCTGGTGTTGCTGATTACTCATACTTTTGGACACTTTGACGAGGCTTACAACATCCTGACATGGGACCAGGCCCTACATGCAGTAGACTGGAACGTTATCTTCCTGTTGATGGGCATGATGATAATCGTGGGGGTCCTTAAGGGGTCGGGTGTATTTCAGTGGTTGGCGTACAAGTCCTTTCAGGTTGCCAAAGGTCAAATATTCCTCCTGGCTTCCATTCTATGCATAGTAACAGCATTTTGCAGCGCTTTCCTGGACAATGTCACAACCATGCTGCTGCTCACGCCTGTGACAATGGAAATCGCCCTTGTCCTTAAGGTGTCGCCGTTTGTGTTCCTGCTCCCGGAAATCCTGGCGTCGAACTTCGGCGGCACCGCCACACTGATCGGTGATCCACCCAACATCATGATTGGATCATTCGCTGGGATAACTTTCAATGATTTTGTCTTGAACCTAACTCCTGTAGTGATATTTGTGATAATCGCGCAGATCATATACAACAAATTCGTCTACGGCGCAGATTACCACCGAGCCAAAGTCGAAGATGCGCCCAAGATGATCGCGTTCCTGAAAGAAAAGTACAAAATCACGGACAGCAAACTGCTGTACCTTGGAGGATCAGTGCTCCTTGGGGTCATCGCCCTCTTCGTCCTGCATGGCATGTTCCACATGGAAGTTTCGGTTGCCGCGCTTTTTGGAGCGGCTCTAATAGTTCTCCTTTGCAAGATGGATATTGTGGAGATGCTTGAGAAAGAGATCGAATGGCCATCACTGGTTTTTTTCATTATGCTCTTCATTGTGGTGGGCTCCGCTGAACAAACGGGTATACTCCAGGTTATCGCTGACTGGATAAAAGATGTCTGCCAGGGGAGACTGTGGGTGGCGGTGCTTGTCATTCTGTGGGTATCGGGTTTTGCTTCGGCGATTGTGGACAATATCCCTTACACCGCGACAATGCTCCCGATAGTATTGTTTCTGAACAAGTCCATCCCTGGAGCTGAATCAGGGGTCCTTTGGTGGGCGCTAGCTCTGGGGGCGTGTTTTGGAGGCAATGGCACCATCATTGGGGCATCAGCCAATGTTGTTACAACAGGGATAGCTGAAAAAGCGGGCTACAAGATAACCTTCGGCCAATTCGTGAAAGAGGCGGCGCCGATCACCATTATCAGTCTCATCATCTCTTCGGTTTTCCTGCTTCTGAGATATTGAGGCTAGGGTAAAAATGTTACGATTCTGTTAAGTGAAGGAGAATATACGATGATTGCCAAGATATTGTTGGTTGATGATGAGTCGCCTTTCGTAGAAGCCTTGTCCAAACGACTCACCATGCGTGAACTCCAGGTATCAATAGCCTTGAGTGGTCCGGAAGCTTTGGAAAAACTGGAACAAAACCCTTCAATAGATGTGGTTGTGCTCGACGTGAAAATGCCGGGAATGGACGGCATCGAAACCCTGAAGGCTATCAAGGCGCGATACCCACTTATAGAAGTCATCATGCTCACTGGCCACGCTACAGTTGAATCAGCCATAGATGGAATGAAAGACGGCGCTCTGGACTATCTGATGAAACCATGTGACCTGGACGTCTTGATGGCGAAAGTTCGCGAGGCAAAGAACAAGAAGGCCGCCCAGGAGGCCAAGATCGCCGAGGCTAGAGCTATGAATATATATCACCGCCGAGGCGACTGAACGGTTGGCGCTTCCTTAAGGAGATCAAGACACACCGTTTGAAGTATTATTGGTCCTAATAGTAAGAGATTGTTTCGTATTTGAAGATTTAACTTGAGGTGAAACATGCCACACTCCGTATCCGTTTCTCAACTTATGATCAGCCCCAACGCATGGCCGTTGCTATCGGTTGAGGCCGACGTTGAGTCTGCTATTAAGATTCTGAGAATAAATACTGAAGACTCAAAGCTACTCCAGGGACACTCCACGCCTCTGGTGCTCGAAAGTGACTACAGCCTGCTGGGGTTTGTGCATCTTATCGATCTGTTGCGGGTCATCAAACCACTATGTAAGGTCTTGGACGCTCCCTGCGAGATCGACAAGGCCACCATGTCCATCAGGGAAATCGTGGTGTCTTTTGCCGCCACTGTCGAGGCTACTGACTCAATGATGACAGCCCTGGACATCATGATGGAACACAGGATTTCCTTAATTCCGGTTTTGAAAGAAAAGAAACTGATCGGGATAATAAAACTTTCCGATATATTCAACGAAGTGGCGTCGCTTCTTTTTGATAAACAGATCTTAGATCAAAAAGAAGTCCTCATGCGACGATTTCATCTATAACGGTGTCAGCAAGGGGAGGCGGCAGGAGATAACGATGATATCACGATTTAGTCGTGCCATTAATACAGGGACAAGTCTCCCCTTTCCCAAATTAATAATTTGATCTTCTCTCCCTGGAGTAGCTCAAGCGGTCGGCGGAGGCCGAACATGACAACAACCGAAAAAACGAGCGAGTCCTATTACAGGTCTCTAACTAGAAACATAATCTTTGTAATAGTCGGTGTTTCCGTAGTGCCTCTAATATTGATCACGTTCACTATCAGATATTTTTCCCAAACATCGTATCAGGATAAGGTTATTGAACATCTCCAGGTACTCAACAAGAAACATAAACAGAATATCGACAGTTTCTTGAAGGAACGGCTCGCCGATATCTCCATTCTCAAGGATTCCTACAGTTTTGATCAATTGGCGAACGATGATTTTCTCAAGGAGAAACTCCGGTCGCTGCAAAAGAATTCCAGTGATGCCCTAGTGGATTTGGGAGTAGTTGACGAGCATGGGAAACAGATCGCTTACGCCGGGCCATACGATCTCAAGGGAGCTAACTATGCGGAAGCTCCCTGGTTCAAGGCGGCTATCCAACAACCTTTTTATGTCAGTGATGTTTTTCCCGGACTGAGAGGTATACCTCATTTTATAGTCTCAGTTCGGAGCGCAAATGGCTCGACATGGATACTGAGGGCCACTGTTGATTTCGACAAATTCAATTCACTTGTTGAGAACATCCGCATAGGGGAAACAGGGTTCGCATTCATCCTGAACAGGAAAGGCGAGTTTCAGACTAAACCGCGCACGGATGTCCCTCCCCAGAAGGACCCTTACCTGAGTTTTCTAACCCCGGGGACTAAAGATCTCGAACAGGAAGGAGTAGTTTCAAATTCCAAGATTGATGGGCGAGATATTATCCACGTCATGTCCAGATTAAAAAATGGAGACTGGGTCCTCGCTTTTCAGCAAACCGAATCGGACGCTTACAAGGCCCTTTACACTGTCAGGACCATCACCCTGTTAATATTCTTTTTGGGCGTAATTGGAATTGCTTTTGTTTCCGTGCTCCTTTCAAAGAGACTCGTAAAACGCATAAGACAGGCGGACCAGGAAAAAGAGATGATGGACGAGAAGGTGATCGAAGCGGGCAAACTTGCTTCGGTAGGAGAACTGGCCGCAGGAATAGCCCACGAAATAAATAACCCGGTCGCTGTTATGGTCGAGGAAGCCGGTTGGATGCAGGACCTCATTGCCGACGCCGGGCCGGGTTCCATCCCCATGGTGGATGAATTCGAACGATCGCTTACTCAGATAAAAGCCCAGGGCCTTCGTTGCAAACAAATTACTCACAAGCTGCTGAGTTTCGCCAGGAAGACCGATCCTGTGCCAAAAAGGGTAAACATCAACGATATCCTGCGCGAAGCGATTTCGTTGTGTGAACAGCGAGTACATTCGGGCAGCGTCAAGATACAGGGACAATTTGCCGACGGTCTCCCGCCGATTCGTGTGTCACCCTCTGAGGCTCAACAGATTTTCATAAACTTGATCAACAATGCCATTGACGCCATCGAGCCAAAGGGAGGCATACTCAAGATATCCACCAGGAAAGAAGGCGACTTCATAGTCGCTGACGTGGCGGACAACGGGCCGGGAATCCCTAGTTATGTGCTGCCACGGGTTTTTGACCCTTTCTTTACTACCAAACCTGTCGGCAAAGGCACCGGGCTCGGCCTGTCAATATGTTACGGCATCATGAAGAAGCTGGGCGGAGACATAACGGTCAACACCGCCGAAGGACTGGGAACAACTTTTCATGTTAAATTCCCGGCATCTAAATTAATCGATAAAAAGGCGAGTTGAGCTTATGGCAATATGGAAGATGTGGGAAACAATTTAAGAAAGTTTCTTCCTAAGTGAGAAATATCAGGTTTTTCTCAGAGGCGAAAAATGAGTTCTGATCTTGTTCATGATTCAAATAAAATCAATCTATTATTGGTCGACGATGAGCAGGCTTACGTCAATATATTATCTAGAAGGCTGGAGAGAAAAGGCTTTCAGGTCAAAATAGCTAATAATGGGACCCAGGCCATTCAATTAGCAAGGATAGAGGATTTTGACGTTGCGGTGCTGGACCTAAAAATGGATGACATGGATGGTATTGAGGTCTTAAAGATATTCAAGAAAATGGTGCCTGATATGATTGTAATCATGCTCACAGGACATGGTTCCGAACAGGCGGCCAGGGATGGAATGAAATTCGGAGCGTTTGATTATCTCACTAAGCCTTGTGATTTTGAAGACCTGGTAGCTAAGATTTGGGAAGCCTATGAAGACAAAAAAAACAAGATTCTGATTTAGAGCTCCAATAACTTGCAGTCAGGGACACTAGGTTTCAAGTTCATATTTGCATGAAAATATTTTATTAATCGTGGGGAGAAGCCAATGACCGCTCAAGAGTCACTGTCGTTGTTGAAAGATGGCAATATTCGGTTTAGCTCCGGCCGAGCCGAAAGACCGCACCAGGATGAAAGTAGAAGGATTTTCCTCGACGATAATGGCCAAAATCCTTTTTCTGCAGTGCTTTCATGCTCCGATTCCAGAGTGCCGGTCGAGATAATTTTTGACAGGGGTAAGGGTGATATTTTTGTTGTACGGACAGCGGGAAACCTCGATGGAGAGGGTGAAACCGGGAGCCTTGAGTATGCGGTTGAACACCTGAACGTCCCTCTAATAGTTATTTTGGGCCATTCAAACTGTGGGGCGGTCACTGCGGTTGTTGACCACTGCGAAGCGCATGGCCGCATAAAATCCATTGCCTGCAGAATCGCTGTTACGGTTGCAGAAACTGAACATGTCAAACCGAGCCTCAACCACAGAGATTTTATTGACGCCTGCTCGCGTGAAAATGTCCGAAAAGTAGTGGAACACCTTAGACTTGAAAGCGACATAATTCGGGAAGCCCTTGAAAAAGGTAACTTGAAAATAGCGGGCGCATATTACCATATTCGTTCCGGCGTCGTGGAATGGTTGGACAGGTAAATTGGGAATAGTGTCAGCCAGAGTAATTCATTAAATTTCAGTGTCTACTAATTTACCGGTGTGTGAAACGGTTCACAAGATCGTTAAAAGACATCGTGGCACCATTGCTGGATATTCCCGATGAGAGGACCACACCTGAGACAGCATAGAGCTAACTGACAAAATAAAGAAATAAGAGGAGCTAATTTAATGATCAGAGTTCTTATAGTGGATGATGAAAAAGATTTTACCGAACTGCTTTCTGAGCGTCTTGAAACGCGGGGATTCAAAACCAGGATTGCTTTTGATGGGAATGAAGCTATTTCGAGACTCAAGGAAGAAAACGCTGACGTAGTTTTATTGGACGTTATGATGCCTGGGAAGAGTGGTGTGGAAACTCTCAAAGAGATCAAGAACTCATGGCCCATCACGGAGGTTATCATGTTGACAGGCCATGGCACCGTAGAAACAGCGATAGAAGGAATGAAGCTGGGGGCTTACGACTATCTGATTAAACCAACGGAGACCGAGGATCTATCTCAAAAGATCACGAGCGCCTACCAGCGAAAATCAGACCATGAGGAAAGGATCAGACAGGCTGAAATAAATAAAATAATTGAACATAAGGGATGGTAGTGGTTGAAACAGCCTAGAATACTGATTTGATTATGCCTGTTCTTGAAGAAGTTCTACGGCCAACATAGAACTCCGCCAGAATCCAAGGGGGTTGGTTCGCTCAAACGTAAAGATTGGCATGACGGACATCGTCTACAACTTGAATCGTTTGATCCAGTGGATCAATCCTGGCCCTGGGACGGCAAAGCCAATTTGCCTTAAATTAAAATAAGTTTCAGGAAAATCATTCTACCTGAAACTAATTTGGGTTTTCCCGGTCGATGTACCTGAGACACTGGATCAGGTCCGTTGGAGCAAGGATTTTCTTGACCGTGGGAGCCTAATGAGCTATTGGTAAAAAGTTTAGGCTGATCGATGTAACCAGCGAGCAACGGCCTGAGAAAGTTAATAAGGATTGAGACTTATCTTGGAGAAAGCAAAAAAATGATACCTGTTTGCGAACCAGCGCTCGAAGGTCGTGAACTACAATACGTCCGCGACTGTCTAGAAACAAATTGGATTTCCTCAGCCGGAAAATACATAAACCTGTTTGAAGAAAAATTCGCCGCCTATTGTGGAGCGCGTTATGGAATCGCCTGCAGTAGCGGGACAACAGCCATTCATTTGGCGATGGTCGCGTTGGGGATAGGCCCGGGTGACGAAGTAATTATTCCGGATTTCACTCTTATAGTGTCGGCCAACATGGTTATACTCGCTGGCGCTCGACCGGTGCTTGTGGATGTGGATAACAAAACCTGGTGTATTGATCCGAAACTCATTGAAGCTAAAATCACGCCTCGGACCAAAGCAATTATGGCTGTTCACATGTATGGTCACCCCTGCGATATGGACGCCATCACGGCCATAGCTAAAAAATACAATCTTTTTGTGATTGAAGATTGCGCTGAAGCCCATGGCGCTGAAGTCAATGGAGTCAAAGTAGGCTGCCTTTCGGACGTGGCCTGTTTCAGTTTTTACGGAAACAAGATCCTGACCACCGGCGAGGGCGGGATGCTGACCTGTAACGACGAAGACATTGCGAAACGCTTTAGGCTGCTGTGCAACCAGGGTTTTCAGGAACCGAGATTTGTGCATGGCGTCGTAGGGTTCAATTACCGCCTGACTAATGTCCAGGCTGCAATTGGATTGGCTCAAACGGAACAGGTCGAACAAAAAGTCTCTAAGAAAAGATGGATAGGGGCGACATACAATGAACTCCTGGCCGACTGGCCTCACCTGACTTTGCCGGTTGAAGAAACATGGGCAAAAAATGTCTACTGGATGTACGGGGTTGTCATCAACGATAGCTTTGGTCTGACCAAAGAAGAGTTGATGGTTAAACTTCACGAAAAGGGAGTGGACACAAGGGCTTTCTTCTGTCCCATGTCGATTCAGCCCGTGTTCAAGGGGGCTGATCCTCGTTACCCCGACATACAAGGAGATTATCCTGTTTCCGTAGACCTGTGGAATCGAGGGCTCTATTTGCCATCAGGACTTCCACTTACGAGGAACCAGATCGAAACTGTGGTAGAAAAAATTAAAGAATGTAAACCGTGACACTTTGGTGTTCTAGATAATTCATCACGGCGCAGGTTAAAGCCGCGCCGTTTTTTTTGGAGGTGAATCTTGGAAAGAGATCCCCGGGTCTCAATTGTGTTGGCCACCTACAATGAGAGAGAAAACATTCTTGATACAATAGAAAGCATATTCCATAATGTTAAAGATTCGGTCGAAGTCATAGTCGTTGACGATGATTCTTCGGACATGACCTGGCAACTGGTTGAAGAACTCAATGACCCTCGCGTCAAACTGATTCGGAGAGTTGAAACGAGGGGCCTCGCTTCCGCATTCAACAGGGGCGTAATAGAATCGAGAGGCGAAGTTGTAGGATGGATGGATGCGGACATGTGCATGCCTCCTTCACTATTGCCGGAGATGATTCGCAAACTGGACGAGTACGACATTGTGGTTGGGTCTCGCTATGCCCCCGGAGGAATTGATGACCGGGCTTTCTTGCGTGTAGCCTCAAGTCGTCTCATAAATGGTCTTGCGTCTATGGTCCTTGGTTATGGAATCAAGGATTACGATAGTGGTTTCGTGGTTCTTAAACGGTCTGTTTTCGACAAGGTATCAATCATTCCCACAGGTTATGGGGCATACTTTATGGAATTTTTATACACCTGCCGAAAGAAGGGGCTCACAGTGTATGAAATTCCTTATGTGTTTCGTGATAGGGCCAAGGGAATATCGAAGTCGGCCCCGAGCATCCTGAAGTTTTTCCGGACAGGCATGCAATACGTCATGCGGATATTTACCGCGCGTTTGAGGAAGATCGACTAATGGCTCATGAAATTATTCCCCCTGGTTTCGAGAGAAACGACGCTAGAGGTTTATTTCGCGAGATAATAAACTCTGGTGAATGGAAAGCGGTCAACTGGGCTAAGATGAGTTCCGGCGCAACACTCGGAAATCATTATCACGAGAAAACTGTTATGTTTTTCTATGTCATGAACGGTTCGGCCCATGTCAGGACGTTGGATGTTGGCACCGGAGCAAGAGATGAATTTGAACTGAAACAGGGGCAGGGGGTTTTCTTTAAGCCTATGGAATCACATATAATTAGTTTTACAGATGAATCCGAAGTCCTAATGCTCAAATCCCAGCCCTTTGACCCTTCGGACCCGGACATTGTTCACTACCCGGTTTAGTAATTTGAGGAAGGTAAAGAATCGGCGCTATCGAGCCAATTGAGTAATGACCTAATTGAAATCCTACGAATACCAGACGCTTTTTGACCTTGAAACATCCTACTGGTGGTTCAGGGGACTTCACGCAATTTTGCGGGATACCTTGCAGCGGGCTGGATTGAAGCCCGGCGCCGTTGTCCTGGACGCGGGCTGCGGAACCGGCCAGAATATGGTCAATCTTGTAGGCAATGTTGGTTATGAAACTTACGGATTTGACATTTCCTCTCATGCCGCTTCTTTTTGGCCGCAGCGTGGTTTAAAAAGTGTGTGTTTAGGGTCAATCAATGACATCCCGTACAAGGATGAAACCTTTGACGCTGTGATATCTGTTGATGTTCTCGAGTGTGAAGCTGTAATCGAGGCCCAGGCGTATAGCGAAATGTGGAGAGTTCTTCGGCCGGGTGGTATATTAACATTGGTTCTTCCAGCGTATGACTGGTTACTCTCAGAGGAACATCACAAAGCGGTAATGGCCAACAGGAGATATTCAAGAAAAAAGGTGCTCGATTTATTTAACATAATGCCGGTAAGCTTAATTAGGTTGACCAATCTATTCGCAGCCCTTTTCCCCCTTGTGGCGACCTATCGCATTCTGCAGCCGTATTGGAAAAGGAAAGCTTCCTCTGATGAGCCTCGCTCAGAGATAAAGTCGCTGCCCTATGCTATAAACGAAACCCTTTTCAGAGTGGTAGACCTTGAAAGAAGCCTGTTGCGCAGATTTGATCTTCCTTTTGGGAGTTCAATCCTGGCGGTAGCCCGAAAGGTGGCCTGAAATTGGGATATAAAGCATGGCAACTAGGCGAACCGGGCGGAATTCTTTACGGTTTTTATGATTTGTTGAGAAGACGGCTGAACCGTAAACTTGTAAATTACTTAGGCGACAAAGCGATTTCAGAAAAGTCGTATTCAATTCTGGAAGCCGGATCGGGGCCGGCTTTCGCTACGTCAATTCTTTCTTGTGATGACCGGATCGAACTTGCGATTGCAATCGACATTGACGTTGAAGCTCTTCGGGAAGCTCTACAGAGAGACAATTGCCTAAATGCGGTAGTTGCTGATCTCGAAAATCTGCCGTTCAGAAATAATTGTATTAGCCTGACATGGAATAGCAGTACCTTGGAACACCTTCCAAATCCCGAACGCTCTCTTTCTGAAATGACCAGGGTCACAAGGACAGGCGGAAATGTCTTTGTTGGAGTCCCAAATCTCTATGGTCCCCTTGGTTTCCAAACATTCATTCCGCATACTTCCACAGGAATATGGATAGGAACCACTTTCAGTTCGGATAAACTTAAGGGCCTTATGCGCAGAGTCGGACTGGAACCCGTGGAATCCATTTTCTACTTCTTCAGATTTTTCGTAGGTGTCCTGGCCCGAAAGTCATCTTCCATACAATCTGATGCGTTTGATAGAAAGTAACTATGCTAAGAAACACTTTCTGCCACATTAGTGGAATAGGAGAGAAAACTGAAAAGAGGATGTGGTCCCGTGGGATTCTATCCTGGAGGGACGCTCTCGACGTTGCGAAGGAAAGCCTGGTAGGTAGAAATCTTCAGATAGTGAGATTAGGAGTTCAGGAATCCGAAGTCCAACTGGATTGCGGAAACGCAAAATTCTTTTGCGATTCACTTAATTCCAACGAAGTATGGAGGATTTTTCCGCAATTCAGGCACTCGACAGCCTACCTGGATATCGAGAGCAACGGCCTGGCCGGTTCAGAGGAGCTTATAACAACAATATCAGTTTTCGATGGCAGTTCCCTAAAATACTATATTCGCGACTACAACCTCTACCAATTTAAGGAAGACATTGCCGGTTACAAACTGCTGGTAACATACAACGGCAAGTGTTTCGATCTACCTGCGATTGAAAGACATTTGGGGGTAAGATTTGATCAGGCCCACATAGACTTGAGATTTGTCCTAGCCAGTCTTGGTTATAAGGGGGGGCTTAAGGGATGTGAGAAGCTCATGGGGATCGACCGGGGCGAATTAACCGATGTCGATGGTTATTTTGCAGTCCTTCTGTGGAGAGAATACTGCAATAAAACAAACATCCGGGCCCTAGAAACTTTGCTGGCCTACAATGTGCTGGACGCTGTGAATCTCGAATATCTTATGGTAAAAGCCTACAACGAAAAGATTCTCGATACTCCCTTTGGGCTGGAACATCAGATGCCGCTACCGTCCCCTGTCGAGAACCCATTTGAGCCTGACACTGAAACGATTGACAGGCTTAGAAGGAGATACTTTCACAGAAATAGCCTCGGCCTGTCAAACCACGGAGGCTAATTGAGCAATTGGTGTGACTTCCGACGAACGTTAATAACCGCCGTCGAATCAACAAAATAATAATCAAGGCCCCGTGGCTTTTGTTGATGATTCTTCCTGAGGCGCCGATTCGTCCATCTTCATGGCGGCGAGGAAGCCGGATTCTGCGGCCGCTTCAATCGTTGGGTAAATCATATAGTCGCCTGCCAGAAGACATCTCCCCTGATTGAGATCGTTGAGTTTTGAAATACGTTCATAATTTCCAGGGGCCATTATCGGGAAGGCCAGGTTGAACCTTTGAATATCGTGCCCGACGATGTTCCTGCGTGACTGGGGAAATATACGTTCCACTCCGTTCATTACCGATGCCAATAGATCCTCATCAGACATCTTATCGAGAGATCCGGTTTCTGCGCTCGGCCCTGGGACGTGAGCGCAAAGGGCTCTTTCCCTGACATTGTTCGACTCGGGGTTATGCCTCCGCACCCAGGAACTGTCATAAAGATCGGAGAAGGGAAACTCTTTTCCCACGCTGAGATTGAAAGCCTGGTCAAAAACTGTAACCGAACAGAATAACGTCACAGTAGCATAGCTGGAATAAGCTATGCTCTTGAGAATGTCCTTCTGCTCCTGGCCAAGGACAAGGTCTCCAATCTTAAGCGATACAGGAGGAGGAACAGCCAGGATAACTGCGCCGGCTTCTATAACATGTTCAACTCCGGATTTGTCGACGTAGGCAATTTCGAATATCCCCTCTCTGGGAACAATCCGAGTCACTTTGGCGTCGGATTTTGCACTGTGTCCGAGTTCTTTTGTGATGGCTTCAGGAAGTTCCGAAAGACCTCCTTGAAATGTGACAGCCCCGGATTCCTTTTCGGCCTCATCTGGACCTTCTGTTTGCTCCGGATCTCTAGCGGCTGGAGTCGATTCGAATGTTTCAAACTGAAAGCCAATCTCCGGAATGAAACTGAGAGCGGATATTTTGCTAAGTCCAGCTCCAAAAACGCCCATCGCCTGTGAGTCGTAAATATCGACAAAGACATCAGGAAACTTTTCTTTTTCAAACCATTCCCTGGCAGTAATTTTGTCCAACAGGGCAAGTTCGTCCGATAATTGTGAAAAATCAGTGTCCGAATAGGCCTTGGTGATTTTTTCGACCGTATTAACGAATCGGTTGTACTCCTCGGAACTACTATTGTCGGACAAGAGTTCCTTTGTAGCTCTGGGGCCAAAATAAAACTTTCCTTTATAATAGAACCCTTCTGATGGCTCGGGGATTTCAAGGGGTTGCAGTCCCAGTTCATCCACTATCGTACCAATCGGCCCCTGTGGAACGCCGATATAGGCTAGGCCCTTGGGGTAGTTGAATCCTCCAAAACTTCCCGACACCATTTGGCCGCCGAAGGCGCCGCTTTCCTCGAGAAGCAATATATTCCTATGTTTCAAGAAGTAGGCTGCCGTCAAACCCGCAATGTCACCACCCACTATCACAATTTCTTTGCGCTCCCTTTTTTCTGCCTGTTGATGATTTCCAGAAGGATTATCGATGATTGGTTTAACCTCAGCATGGACAACGCCGCAGCAAACGAATAGGGAAGTTATAATGAAAAGTGACCGAAAACAGGATACGCCTAATAGTTGAAAGAATGATTTTTCAGATGGCGAGGACAGGGATAGACCCATTTTATACTCCAATTGTCAGGTCTGCTAAAGTCTGGACAAGAGTGTGCGTAAACGCAATGAATTTGAAACCACTGACACGGAACTCAATGCCATGGCCGCGGCCGCAATGACGGGTGTAAGAAGAATTCCAAAGAACGGGTACAGAATCCCGGCGGCGACTGGTATGCCAAGAGTGTTATAGAAGAAAGCCCAGAAAAGGTTTTGTCTGATAATTTTAATGGTTTGAGCAGAAAAGGATATCGCAGCCGGGACAAGAAGGAGATCATTCGTCATGAGAGTAATGGATCCCGCTTCCACAGCTACATCTGATCCTGCGCCCACGGCGATCCCTATATCGGCTGCGCTTAATGCGGGAGCGTCGTTGATGCCGTCTCCGACCATTGCGACAACCTTGCCTGTTTGCTGAAGCCTCTTTATTTCACCAGCCTTGTCGGCGGGGAAGACCTCGGCAAGGACCGTTTCAATCCCCAGCGCCTGAGCCATTGAGTTTGCGGCTAGTCGATTATCCCCCGTAATCATGGCGACATTTATACCCATTGCCTTCAACCGGGCGATTGCGGGAATGGACGAATCCCTCAATGTGTCTGAAACGCCCAGGATTCCGACCAACTCATTATCTTTAGCGACAAAAATAATAGTTCTCGCCGCTTTTTCGAGAGATTCTACGTTGGCTTGAACGTTAGAAATATCTATTTTCAGGGACTCTATGAATTTGGCGCTGCCTACGTGGATGATTGAGCCATCGATTATTCCACTGACCCCATGGCCAGTCTCAGATTTGAAAGATTCGACCTGATAGACGCTCAATCCTGAATCCGCAGCCATATCGCAAATTGATCGGGCAAGAGGGTGTTCGGACAACGATTCAAGCGATGCCGCAAATTTCAGCAAATCCTCGGTTGTGTAGTTTTTAGTCGATATTGTGTCTACTACAGTCGGCTTTCCTTTGGTCAGGGTACCCGTTTTATCAAATACAACAGTGTTAACCTTACAGGCCTTTTCCAGCACCTCACCGCCTTTGATGAGTATGCCTCTCTCGGCGGCGGCCCCTGTGCCTACCATAACGGCAGTAGGGGTCGCAAGCCCCATAGCGCATGGGCAGGCGATTATCAACACTGACACAAAATTTAGCATTGCTCTGGAAACAGAAGGATCAGAAGGTAAATAAACCCAGACAAAGAATGTTATGAAAGCTATCCCAAGGACTACCGGAACAAAGACAGCGGCTACTTTGTCTGCGATTCGCTGGATCGGGGCTTTTGAACCCTGCGCCTCTTCAACCAACCTGATGACCTGGGCGAGAGCGGTGTTGGAACCAACTCTGTTTGCCATCACAATTAGCGCTCCGTTCTGATTTATCGTGGCCCCGTAGACTTGGTCACCGACGGTTTTGTCCACAGGCATGCTTTCTCCTGTCAGCATGGCTTCGTCAACAGAAGACAGACCAGACACTACGGCCCCATCCGTTGGGATTCTTTCCCCCGGCCTGACCTGGAATAAATCGCCCTCGTTCAGTAGTTCAACAGGAACATCAACAGTTCCACCATTCCTGACTACTCTGGCTACGCTCGGTTTAAGTTCAATGAGTTTTCTGATAGCCGCTGATGTCTTGCCCTTGGCTCTGGCTTCCAGGTAGCGGCCTAAAAGAACTAGAGTTACAATCATGGCGGCGCCGTCGAAGTAGACGTAAGGTTGATGCGCTCCGTGAAACAATAAGTCCGGAAACAGAGTAACAGCGAAAGAATAGAAATATGCGGACAAAGCGCCTAACGCAACAAGAGTATTCATATCGGAAGTTTTTTGCCGAAGGGCCTTCCAGGCTCCTCCCAGAAATCTGCCGCCTACCCAAAAAACCACCGGCGTAGTCATTAGCAGTTGGATGAAGTTGAGAGTTCCTGGATTGACATGTATCAACTCTGGTATCATGTGGCCCATAGCGAAAAGGTGAATTAACGCGCTAAGGATGGCTCCAACTATCAGTTTCCGTTTTATGTCACGAAGTTCCTCCTCACGAGCCTTCTCCGTCGGGTCCTCAGCGTTGTCGGCCACTACTCCAAGAAAATGATATCCAGCTTCCTCTAGAGCATCGCTTATAGCTTTTAGGTCAAAGGACGAGGAAAAGTGAGATAGTGTAGCTTTGGAAGTTGCAAAATTTACCGCCGCATCGTCCACGCCAGGCAAAGACTTAAGCATTTTTTCAACTCTGTTGACACAGGCAGCGCAAGTCATACCGCCGACGGATACAATTGTTTTCTTCACTCCATCGGAGGACATCTTCACAGGATCGTAACCAAGATCCTCTATCTTCTTTTCAAACTGATTCCTGTCCAGTAAGGCAGGATCATAAGTAACCGTAGCCTTTTCCGTGGCAAAATTGACCGATGCGTCGCTGACGCCCGGCATCGCCTTCAACCCGTTCTCGACGCGACGGACACAGGCGGCGCAAGTCATACCCCTGATTTGTATTGTGGTTTTATC
Organism: uncultured Desulfomonile sp.; assembly: GCA_903952205.1. Classification (GTDB taxonomy): domain Bacteria; phylum Desulfobacterota; class Desulfomonilia; order Desulfomonilales; family Desulfomonilaceae; genus CAJBEZ01. The sequence goes on from CAJBEZ010000098.1 coordinate 134,414, forward strand.
CAACTTCAAATCCAGATTTCTCTATCTGTTTGCGAACCTCTTCAAGGTCAATCGGCGCATCGTGGTTGATCAAAGCTTCCCCCTTGTCCAGATTCACTTCTACCCCTGTTACTCCATCCAATGAGGATAGGGCTTTCTTGACCGCCATTACGCAATGCTGACAGGACATTCCCTTAATACGTACTGAGTAATTCATGACAAAAGCCTCCATAATCTGAATTGATTTAATGCAGCGCAACTGTTGACGCATTTTATGACTTAAGGGGTCTACTGATTGGAATTCCCACTCATCCTTCCACTAGATCATTTATCCTTCTTTTCCAGCATGCCATGACTCCCCCGGCGCCAAAAAGAAGCTGAACAAGTTCCCAACCTTGGGCTCCTCGGTCATTTAGAATATTCACCAAAGCTTGCGGTTCACTTGCCGGAATTTGTTCCACGCTACAATCGCCTTTTTCCGTGCAAAAGTATGCCACCTTACTGAATGAGTCCGCTGTGTGGCGAGAAATGTCGTATTCGAATCTGTCCATGGGTTTTTCTCCGGTTCTTCCTTTAGGGCTCCCTGCTTTAAGGCCCTTTATTTGAATATAATTACTCGCCACGTCTACGTAAACTGTTATTGTTGTCGCGAAAGACGTGCGCGATTGACAAAACTAGACTTGCGCTGAGCAACAATTAATACTATCTCTTAAAACAGTAAGGGTAAAAACTGCCGCTATCAGTAAGTCAAGTTAACCAATCTGATCCAGTGAGGTGGACAAAATGGCTATAAGCATCGCTAGTTCTAGTAATCCAACTCTTTCGGAAGAGAGATTCTCCCAATATCGCGCCGCAAGTTTTCCGGGACAGGCCATGACTTTGCAGGGGGCGGTGAACAAGACGGCAATTCTACTCGTGATTTCATTTCTCAGCGCGGGCTATGTCTGGAAAACCTTCTTTGACGCTCCAAAGGAAAGCATCGGCATGGTAACCTCTCTGATGATATTTGGAGCGATTGTCGGATTTGTTGTCGCCATGGTCACGGTATTCAAAAATTCCTGGTCTCCTATAACCGCGCCATTATACGCATTGCTGCAGGGACTCCTTCTGGGAGGGATTTCAGCCTTGACTGAGGCTCAATACCCCGGGATAGCAATTCAGGCGGTCGGACTAACATTTGCAGTATCTGTGACCATGTTGGCAGCGTATTCCTCTGGAGTAATCAAGGTTACCGAAAGATTTCAACTAGGAGTAATTGCTGCGACCGGAGGGATAGCGATCTTTTATTTGGTTTCCATGGTCTTGGGTTTTTTCGGAGTTCAAGCTCCGCTAATTTTTGACAACTCCTGGATGGGAATAGGCTTCAGTGTATTTGTAGTAATTATTGCGGCGCTAAATCTTGTCCTGGATTTTGACATGATTAGAGTGCTATCCACTAACGGAGCGCCTAAGTTCATGGAGTGGTACGCCGCCTTTGGGTTGATGGTTACGCTGGTCTGGCTATATTTAGAAATACTCCGTCTTCTGACAAAACTGAGAAGCAGTCGTTGAGTGTGGAGGACGAGAATTACGAATGGGACAACAATGTTAGGAATCCGCGGACGGCAGAGTAGAATCAGTTGAGGACATGACTTTGTCAAAAGGGAAGGGGATACACAGCCGTCCATTCTGAACCATGGTGAACTTTTACTTCCAGCGTATTTCTACGAGGATGATATTATTAATTATGGCTTACGAACGGCCTTTACATGAACGACGAATTCAGCCCCTTGCTGGCTCTTGCAGATGCTGAGACTTCCACCCATTGCTCCCGCCAGAGCCAACGCCCCCGCCAGACCTAACCCGTGGCCTCGAACAGGGAAGCCCTCTACCTTGTCACATTGAAAATAATTGTTAAATATCTTTTCATGATAAGTCTCAGGAATTCCTGGTCCATCATCCCTTACAGCGAGTTCAATTGTGTCATCGCTCAATGAGGCCCGTAGGCTGACCGATTTATTTTTATACTTAAAGGCGTTTGAGAGAAGATTCGTGACAATGAGAGTCATTTTGGTCTCGTCAACATTTATTGGGCAGGTCATTTGACCAAGGTCAGCCTCTAAAAGGACATCATTGGCCCGTAGTATCCCAACAAATTTGTCAAAGGCTTTTGCCTCCTCCAATGCTTCGGAGACTGCAGGGTCAATCACGTCAAAAACCTCTACAAACGCCACTCTCAATATGTCGGACAGTGTACAGTCCACCAGATTCAGCACTCCAAGCGCTGCCATGTCAACTTCAAGCATATTATTGGCCAAGTGCCTTAATCTCATGGCGTTCCTAAGCATCCTTCTGACAACTTTTTCCTGCTTTGGAGTAAGATTTCCATAACGGTCCTGTTTATCGAGCAGGGATCTCGCTCCAGATTCAATAATGTTGACAGGATTCTTAAGGTCGTGAACAAGGTGCGCAGTTTTTATGTTTTGAATACTCACGCAATAACTCCCTCGCGTTATCGGCGTCAAAGCGTCAGATCAGGATTCAACGATCGTTGATTCCTTTATTTCAAGGTCTTTTTCGAATTTTTCCCAGAATTCTTTTTCTGTCTTCCGCCACTCCGGCCCGAACTGGTTCCCGAAGACACCACACAGTTTTGATAGAGTAGATTTCCATGTGGAATTATAACTTAGCATTAGCAGATCTTCAAGGAAAGGAATCATTTTGGCTATTTGATCTTTTGGAAGATAGGCTCTTGCTCCAAGTTCGATGGATTTCTTCAACGCGTCCGGGTTCAAAGCGTGCGCCGTAAGCATTACCACTGGCATCTTTTTCGAAACAGCAGCCTGCAAGAGGTCAAAGCCCCTAACTCCCATGATATCAAGTATCACCAGATCATAAGTGTAAGACTCGATTTTACCCAGCGCTTCTTCGTAAGAGGATGCGCTGTCGTAATCGACTTTATAGTCTTCTAATTCTTCCGCCAGGATCTCGAGAATGTCTTCCTCGTCGTCGACGGCGAGTATGCCCTTGCCTTTTAGGATGCTCGCAGGCATCGGCGTTTCCCTCTATTTTTAGGTATATTCCATGCTCCAGAAAGGTGTCAAGTCATCTCATTAAAGCAGTCGCATTTTATGAAAATTCTGAAATTGAGGAGTTTTCGTAACTCCTCAGTTATGAGTGGCAAATTTGAGGGGTGGATATTTTTTTTCTCGCGATTTATGGAGAGATGGATTAGATGATTGAGCCATGTTGAGGGTCCTCAAAGGCTATGAGGTCTGTGTCGATGGCTCTAAAAAACAGGATAGTCAAAGATTGGCCCATGGCCTTGCTACCGAACTTTCTGGTTTTGCGCACCAATTCACCAAGGTAAAACACTATTTTCAGCTCAAACCATCCCACACTGCGGTCCGGTTCGGCGTGAAAGCCTATTTCGTCAAGCGCCAAGCCATTTCTAAAAGAAATGACCTTACGCTGCTGACTATACCAATAATCGCTGCGGCCACTAAAATCAGCGCAACTATCCAATGTTCTTGGACGATTTGAGGTATAATCTTGGGGTTGCAACCGTAAACGTCCCGCCACCGAGCATTCGTTTTTAGGGTCTTGTCGACTGTTCTCTCAAAAAAATTCGCAATAATGTCGACTTTTCGCAGCATACTCTGATGCGTTTTACGTATTCTTTCTGTTCGAAGGCCTCTGCCTCTTCTGGTCCAGCTAACATGTCCCTGCCAGATATCTTGTTTTTCTCGGTGAGGTTCGGGAATCTAGGAGTCTGTCGGACTTAGCCTGACGCTCCCCAATTAATAGAGACTCTAGTTGGCGCAACATGCTGATATTATATTATTTAACAGCATTTATCTCTTGCGTAGCGCAGCGGTTCTGAGGTATATTCTCCAACAGAACGGATGCTTATTCTAGGGGATATACACATGAAGGTGACATTTGTGGACGTTGATAGAGATACTCTTTACCTGTTGCCGCCATCTATTCAGGAGTGGTTGCCGGAGAAGCATCTGGTCCGTTTTGTGGTGGAAATTGTAGAGCAAATCAACCTTCAGTCCCTCAAGTCATCTTACTGTGGTCGGGGATCACAGCCGTACAACCCGGAGATGCTGGTGGCGCTTCTATTTTTCGGGTATGCCACGGGAGTTTTTTCGAGTCGTAAGCTGGAGCGCAGCACCTATGATTCCGTGGCTTTCAGATACGTCGCAGCCAACAGTCATCCGGACCATGATACGATCGCTACTTTCCGTAGGCGTTTTTTACCTGAACTGACGAAGATATTTGTGGAGATACTCTCTATTGCGCACGAGATGAAAGTTCTAAAGCTGGGCAAGGTTAGTATCTGTGGTACCAAGGTTAAAGCCAATGCGTCCAAACACAAGGCGTTAAGTTACGGCCATGCCTGTAAGCTGGAAAAGCAGCTTGAAGCAGAGGTGGCTGAATTGCTGCAAAAGGCTGAATCCGTGGACAACGCAGATATTCCTGATGGCATGGACATCCCGATTGAACTTTCGATTCGCCAGGAGCGTGTTAAGGCAATCAGGGAAGCCAAGGCTGAAATAGAGCGGCGTGCGTCGGAACGGCACGCCGAAGAGCAAAAGGTATATGAGACCAAAGTAGCCGAGCGAGCCAAAAAGGAACAAGACACCGGCAAAAAGGCCCGGGGTAAAACACCTCAGCCACGCACGTCCAGTCCAACGGACAAGGACCAGGTTAGTCTGAACGATAAGGAATCACGCATAATGCCAACATCCGGGGGTGGGTTCGAACAGGCCTAGAACGTTCAGGCCGGCGTGGACAGGGAAACCATGCTGATTGTCACGACCCACGTCACCCAGGCTCCCAATGACAAAAAAGAGCTGGAACCGCCCCTGAACAATCTGAAACAGTTACCAAAACAATTCGGAACCGTTACCGACATCCTTGCGGATAACGGCTATCTCAGCGAAGACAACGCAATGCTCTGCGAAGAGAACAAGCTCACCTCTTACATAGCCGTCAATCGCGAAAAACACCATCCACCAATCATGGACCGGTTCCAGGAACCGCCACCCTTGTCTAATGACGCCAATGCGGTGGACACCTTGAAGCATCGCCTCAAAACATAATCGGGTAAAGCTCTGTCTATGCAACGAGAAAAAGCACTATCGAGCCTGTCTTTGGCATCATCAAATCGGTATTAGGCTTTCGCCAATTCCTGTTACGCGGATTGGGCGCAGTGAAAGGTGAATGGGATCTCGTTTGTATTGCCTTTAACCTAAAAAGGCTATACGCCTCGGCCAAATAGCTTGAGAAAGAACAGAAACAACCAAAAGGGACAAATATGGATCTGTGTAAGCTCTTTTAGGTTCGGATTTGGGCCTGTTCAACTATCAATTGAGACGAACCAGTCCATTGCGGCAGTTTTATAAAAAATCCGGTCGGAATTTGTGGATGATTTCAATTCCCAGACCGACGGGCTCATAGATTCTAATATCAACGCGAAGAAAAGAATTTTCACAAAAAAACTGAATGGCAAATGGCACCCTACAAAAGAAAAAAGGCCATGCCGTCGCATGACCTAACTACTTGAATTAATTGGTAGGCGGGAGAGGTTTTGAACCTCCGACCCCTGCCGTGTGAAGGCAGTGCTCTCCCACTGAGCTACCCGCCCAGATCTTGTAATCTTAACATCATGATCATCTTGAGTCAAACAGACTCTGAAAAAACTCGTAACTCCTCAGTTGCTCTCGCGTTTATCAACAAACAGGTGGCACGAGTATATCTTAAGGTTCCTGGAGGTTAGATCTGGGCCTTTGGGGATATGACTCATATGAGATATTTCTAATCTTTGGTTGGGAATAAGAGAGAGTATGCATCTAATATTGGGGCGCGAGCTAAGTTGTCCAGCGCTATTGCAGCCTGATGTTCCGGATCCAAACCTCGTTTTTTGAGCGTACTAAAGGTAGTCTGGAGGACGCTTCGCGTATTAGCGCCGGCGTCACTCACAGAGCCAAAGCTCACTTTACGCGCAATAACTGACGGTCGTAAATCACGTTCCGCCAAGTTGTTCTCTGCAGGAGCTCTTCTGTCTTCAGACCAATGGTAGAGCCTATTTTTGTTCTTTCGAAAGATGTCTTGTATGCGCCGGATACCCAGATGACGAGCCGGTTGATCCATTACAGCTTGTATTTCAGAGCGGATGCGAG
>CAJBEZ010000099.1 GCA_903952205.1 uncultured Desulfomonile sp.
AAATGCGCCCAGAAATGGAGAAAATATGACCTAAGCTCCGAAAAAATTGAATCAATGATTGCCACGATTACTATAATTGCCCTAACATGGCTATCCCTACACCGCAGACGCCAATTCTGAGGATAGTTTTGCAAAAGGCTCGGAGATTAAACCTTTTGTAATCCTACTTCAATTAAAAGTATGGAGTGACGCAGGAAGAAATCTGTCGCTGTGACCCTTCTAACTATTTTTTGGATGTATAATTATGCGGTAGGTGGCTAAGAACGGAGGTCAGATTGATTGTTTTTATATCATCTTATGTCATTGACCAATTTTTACTGGACCATATCTTCATCCTTGACCGATGCGTTCCCATGCCTCGCGAAAAAGGTCTTTGTCGTATGCGGTGGGTTGCAGCCAATAAGACACTTTACCCTCTTTTTCGCCACGATGCGCAAGTTCTTTTACTTCAGAAGGCAAAAGAATAAATGCACATGGATTCGATGTGACTCTGTTCACGACAATCCAAAAATCACCGATCACTTTTTCTAGTGAAGTCCCTAGCGGGACGGGATTGCGTTTGCTAAGCGTCTTAACCTGCACTCCGATAAATCGTGTAGCGTCGGAATTATACGCAATGATGTCCACACCGCGAGCATTACGTGCCGTTGGCATGACATTCCAGCCACAAAGCGAGAGCTGATAACAACAATAGTAAAGTCCAGCGTTCCCAGTGATTTGCGGATGAAGAGGCATTCTGTCCATGCCTGTTTATATGGTCCTTTCTGTTTTGTTAGACCCAATCTTTCATGGGACGCTCTGCAAGGTCGAGCTTGCGCTGCAAAAGCCGCTCGCAATCAGCACGCGATATTCTGTTAGCTTGATACAATCGCAACACTTCATTTTTTACTTGTAGTTCCTCTACGTTCAATTTCAATGCAATCCCGGCAGCAGACAGCGTCTTATCTTTGGCTAAATGTTCAATGCTCTTTGGTTGGTGTATGTAATTTTGCAATTCTCGTTTTTTCTCTAGTCCTTCGATGAGTTGTCGAGCCTTCGACAAGGTTTGTTCAAAAACCTTTTTGTTCTCCAGTCCCCTAATACTGCGTGTATCTAAGGATTTTTCTTTAATTGTGTCAAAAAAGGAAAGGAGGATATCATAGTCGTTAACAGGATTTCCTGGATTGCTCGAAACTTTTGTAACGTCCCTGTCAAATTGGTATATGAATTCTTCGGCCCAGTTTTGATATTCCGCAATATTTACTAACTTGGTCTCGTCGGTCTTGTTCGCCTCCGGACGAGGTTTTCTTGTGGCTTCGCTACCTCCGCAAACGGAACACCGAGTAGGGTAAAACAATATCGCTATAAGCCATAAACCGCCTGTCAACATCACGGCAAATAGAGTGCCAAAACCGAGGGAGCGTTTATATCCAGTTTCTTTTTTACAATTTGGACAATAAGCCATATACATTTTATCATTCCGTTTTTTGAACTATACTATTTCAGACATTTCCAGTGAAAAAGGTTGTTGAAACCTTCCTGTTGTTCGTTATTTCAAATCCTTTCCACAAAATCTACACACAATTGCCTTTGTCTTTATGGTCTCGGCGCAATATGGACATTCCTTAGTATCGGCCACACGTCGCATCAGATTTTCGTGGTCTTGCCAAGTCCAGTGGCCATATCGCATCTTCAGTCTTTCAGACAACGCACCAATATACTCTTCTCCAACACCATGCTTTTCTATGAGTTGTTGAAGCGTAAATTTTCTTGACAAGATGTCGTCTCCAAGAGAGTAGGGGTCAATCCGACGGTTTTGCGACTCGCACCCGCATACCACACATCTCAACGGATAGAAGGGAACAGTCGTTAGTGACACGCCAAGCGTTGCTACCCCTCCGAGAAGGGTTCCCATGCCAATTGCTCTCTTATGGCCAGTAGTCTTCTTACAATTTTTGCAGTAAAGCATTTCCATGTGTACACCTCGGACTACAATTAGGGCGGCAAGTCATAATTACTGTTTCAGACATTTCCAGAGACAGGTCCGTGGTTTCTTATTGTAAAATCAACTCTAATCGAAGTCTGTCTAGTCGCAATGATCATCCCTGCCAGACACGCAGTCAGTTTTTGGCAAGTAATAGGAACAATATTATTACAAGGGCCACTGCCGCCCGGGCCCTTAACCTGCACTCCGATAAATCGTGTAGCGTCGGAATTATACGCAATGATGTCCACACCGCGAGCATTACGTGCCGTTGGCATGACATTCCAGCCACAGAGCGAGAGTTGATAACAAAAGTAGTAAAGTCCGGCGTTCACTCTTTCTCTATCTCCTGCTCTAAACGAGTAACATCTCTGCACTGTCAGCTATAATTTTCTTTCTCACATTCTTGGTCATCTCGTGCCCTTAGTATCGCAGCCTTAATGGTTGAATACATGGACTCTGACGACCCTTTAAGTATGTTCTCAGCAATCTCTTCATAATCCAGCAAAATCTAATCCTACCGTTGCTATATCTTGTTTGTCGCCGTATGTATGATCCCTACGTAAATCATCTCTCACTTCTATTAAATGGTGCGGAAAGTAAGTTATGAACTTATGGAAATGTCATTTTTTACTGGAAATTAATATACTGTTCTGGGTTGGGACCTATGTATTGGACGATTCTAGGATAAGATATATCCACGTCAGGTGTCTTGATATGTCGCCCTTTACGGATTTCGAACAGCCACATATCACCAAAATCGAAAAGATAGTAGAGTCTCTTCCTACCGAGAGGATAGATGCTTTTTAATGTTATATTAAAGAAGTCATCTTCTCTGTCCTCCCATTCCTCCTTCGCAGATAACCATCGCTTCTGGGCAAATGGAGACATAGTGTTGGCAGTGTAGAAATTGAAAAGGTGGTCTTGCTCAAACCCCACCGAATTTAGGATTATCTGGCTAAGGTCGTAAAGACACGCATTCTCATTTATCTAAATCATCCTGATACACTGGTCATCTAAGTTAGTAGGACCACTCACACACTCTACAGTCAGTGTTAGAATCATCTGTAAACCTTTCTCAATAGCCTATATTCGATTATAATTTTCCAAATGACTATTTTCATGAAAGAATTTTATATAAAGAGTTAGCTGAATTGCTATTATCAAAAGCAAGCGTCAAATATAGACACGACATGAAACTGGAAATATTTGAAACGTAAGAAAAGGACTTCAGAAGAAACTCAAACTGAAGTTGAAGGTAAACCAGAACTAATCCCTAGGACTATATGGCTCACTATGAGCCTTATGGTTTTTCCAATTCTCAATATACAATTTAGGAAGTTCTTCTGATTTTATTATTAGTAAATTTTCTGCATTTTTTGATTCAGTCGCTTTTGTAAAATTGAAACTACCAGTAATCACAATTTTTCCATCAATAATCATGATTTTGTTATGAGATATTGTCCTAACGTTTTTCAACGGGTCTTATATCTTTTCATCTTCTTGAATACCCAAAAGTAACTAAGATTCTTCCTTGAGTGTAACTGATGGTTGTGTCGCATTCGTGGTCGGTTGCCCTGAACCATAACAAATAAATCTTCACCTTGCCAACCCAGGACCATAGCGTGAGTATATATCGAGATGTGAGTGAAATGTTGTTTACCACCGTTCACAGCATCCTGACACTTGATTATTACAACCCCATTCTTCTTCAATATCCTGTCAGCCTCAATCATTACATTATGATATGTCGGAATACCGTTAAGAGGTATCGGCGAAAGATTGTACCAATTCCCGACATAGTCTGTCCGAGGTGTAGTTGATAGACAACCGTATGGTGGGTCAATCACAACTACGTCAATACTGTTATCTCTGAAGGATGAGACAGAATGGTCACAGCAAATAGAGCAATCAACCCCACGTAAACGCTCTCGGTCTAAATCTACTCTAATTAGATTATATTGAGATGTGTCAGTATAGGACCAGAAACATCCCTTCCCGTAATTCAGGTCAACAATGACTGACCCTGCTTTGACGTACATCCGTAAAATATCAGCGAACATAGAACGGCTTTTAGTAACCCTCGCCGAAAGTATAGTAGTATCTGTGTCGTTGACGCTAATTTGCGGCATTGTCCCTCCCATCAAAACCTCTCTCAGTATAAAGAGAGCATCTAACCAATAATCGGAAATAATATTTTTCTCTCAATTTTTGTCCACCTGAAACTGAGACTTTTCAGAAAGCGGAATTATTGGTTATTGCGGTCATCGTCCGGCATGGGCTAGTCCTCAACACGTCCTTGCCGTAGTTCATGATCCTCCGTGCTGAGTAGTATCCAAATCAGGCTGGACTCGTCACAACCAAAACAAACGCCGCTGAATTGGTCATTCCTCGGTCAGCGTAAGCAGCTTTCCGGAGGCGTCAGCTATCGCAACGGGCCTAACTTGGACCATGTGAAGCGGCTTGCGAATTACCGATTGGCCATCAAGCACGTCTACTATTTTGCCGATGACCATAACCTCGGTTTTGACTCTCGGGGTGAAGCCCGCCTGTTTCGGTGTTTCGAAACACCAATAATGTCCGTAACTGTAGTTGTTGGTAGGCGTTTCTACTATAGTGACGGAGTCCTGTCCTGCATAGACTTTTCCTTGAAATAGATAATAATTTAAATCATTGGGCTTCCGTGTTGGTGGGAACAATACATAATCCAAACCGCTACGGGGGTTGTACTTCATCATAGCTTCGTAAAAGTTTTCAAAGGGGCGTTCCGCTAACTTGAGATTCACCTTTACAAATTCGCCTTTTCGAAAAATGACCAAGACGACCGGAGTACCCGGCTTTTCAGACTCAATCATGTTTGTGAGTTGAACTGCCCCCGACACGGCTTGATCATTGAAGTGCAATATTATGTCTCCCTCTTTCAAGTTAGCCAATTCTGCAGGCGTATTTTTTAATACTTGAGAGACCACGGCTCCTTCAGAACTGTTCCTCCCATAGGATTTGGCCAAAGATTCATTCAAGTCTTGGATATTAACTCCGAGCAGTCCGCCTTTTTTTTCTCCTAAAGCTCTGATGCCAACCTTCTTGTATGAAGTAATAAGCCAAGCCAGATGAAATTTTCCAGACTTCATTGCAAGCTCGGAAGCAGTGACTTTGTTATTAGTTTCTATGCCATGGTCAACGCCCTTGTCGAGAAGCATCCGTACAGAATCAAATTGATTGTTATCGACCGCAACAACTAGCGACGACTCGCCTTTTTTAGATTTGACGTTGACGTCGGCGCCTTGCTGCCATAGATAGTCTATAATCTTAGTCTTCCCATTCCAGGCTGCCGCCCACAAAGCGCTAATGCCGACCTTTTTTGAACGAGCGTCTACCGGGGAGCCTGTTTCAATCAGTAGCTCCAACACCGGTTTATGGCCCTGATAGGCCGCCGCCATAAGCGGAGTAACACCCTCGTTGGACTCGGCTTTAAAATCAGCGCCGTTGTCTAAAAGGAGTTTCACCGTGTCCAGATGTCCTCCTTCGGCCGCCAGAAACAATGGCCCGCTGCCTTCACTGTCCTGAGCGTTGACCGAAGCCCCACTTTCGATTAGGGTCTTTGCTGTTTCGGTGTGACCGAATTCTGAAGCCAGCATCAGGGGCGATTTGTTAGCTTGTGTTATTTTGGCATTCAGATCTGAGCCGTTTTTACATAGTAGGCTTGTAATGTCACTGAAACCGTTCTTGGCTGCAACGTGAAGCGCCGGCCAACCGTTATTGTCCTTTGTGTCAATCTTAGGTTTCTTTTCCAGAATCTGGGTGGTGATTTCAAGGTCATTGTTGGAAACCGCCCAAATCAAAGCAGTCTTCCCTTTTTTGTCTTTGGCTTCAATATCTGCTCCATTAGCAAGAAGAACAGAGACCACGGAAGGGTATCCCTTTTGGACTGCCAAAATAAGGGCTGAGTCTCCGTCACCATTCTTAGAATTCTTGTCGGCTCCATTCTCGAGAAGTAATTCTACTATTTCTTTGTGTCCATGTTCGGCCGCAAGCGTCAAAGCAGTATCGCCGCCGCTGTCTTTATAGTTGGGGTCTCTATTGTTCTCCAACAACAGTTTTACTATTTCGAGCTTCCCGTTTTTAGCTGCATGATTCAAACTGTCATCAGGCTTTTTCTTTGGCTTGGTTTTATTTTGAGTTTTTGGGGGAGGCTCAGCTAGAGTTTCCTTCTCTAGAAAGAAACGTTCAACATCTGCATTCCCCATCGCGGCGGCCCAGAAAAGGCCATTCCGGCCACCACCACCATTGGTTTTTGCATCAAGATCCGCCCCTTTTTCTATCAACTCCTTAATCAGATTAAGGTCACCTTGTATAGCTGCAACGATTAAACTTTGCCCATCGCGTCCTGTTGATGGAATCTTCGCCCCACGGTCTAGCAGGAGATCCACTACTGCTCGATGGCCATTCTTGGCGGCAAGCATGACCGCCGAGTCTCCTTCGTTTGTGCTCAAATGCAAATTTGCGCCCTTCTCGAGAAGAGTTCTTGTTAGAGTGACATAACCACCCTTGGACGACATCATAAGGGGGTCAAGACCTTTTCCGTCTTTCGCATTGATGTTTGCGCCTTTCTCCAAGAGCAGAGCGACCATTTTGTCATGACCCTTGGCGGCCGCAAGCGACAATGCGGTTGTTCCACCATTATCTCTCAACTCAAGCTTGGCTCCGTTCGACAGCAGAATTTTTGCGATATCGATTCTCCCTGAACTCGCGGCTTGCATTAGCGATGTCCAACCATAGTGGTCTTTTGCGTCAACGTCCGCACCTCTCCCCAGTATTTTCTCGAGACACTTCAGGTCACTCTTTTCAACACAAGACAAGAGGCGCTGCTCTGGAGTTACCACTTTTGCCGCAACCGCTAGAGAACTGGAGCAGACCCAAAAAAACAGACAAAGAAACAATCTTTTTTTCATAACACCCCATATTTTTGTTGAAGGCATAGCAAGCAGATCATCGCGCTAATGACTCAACAGGATTCATACAAAAGATGACTGATGTAAAAATGCGCCCTCTTTATCAGGAAAGTCAAAGGTAAAAATTGATTACTAATTAATTACGGCGTTGACACAGATATAGCCTCATGGGTATCTGATTTGCACATCACAAATATCGAATTTGACAAGCCGTATTTCAATTTAGAGGGTTAGCCCGCTGCATTCTGCTTCCCGGGCTGGAACCATTGCCGCTGCCCGAACTGAAAACGCCCATCTGGATTACATTGTCCTCGAACTCCAGACCCTAACCGACCAGCCGTTCGGATTCCATTCTCAAATCGTTGCCAAGCGAAACTGATTTCCGCCGACCTTAATTTCCTTGAAAAAATCCATCACATGAGCCATCACCTTGGGCTCCTTTCCCTTATGATGGACTCATTATCTCCCCCACGTGTGTCAAATGGGGACACACGTTCTGGAATTATTTTCGTGGCGAGCTTTGAAAAATCATTCCAGTGAAGGTTCCCGCTGACAAGCAATAGCACCGGCTATCTGGATGAGGTAGCAATCTTGTAAGGCCCCTGTATCTATCTTATGTTGATTTCCATGAAGCTGGTTTATGAATATTCGTGCCCGGTATAGGGTCTGGAAGCTGCGATTCGGCAAGATGTGTATTTTTGATAGTCAGTGAAACAGAAGCATATTTCTTGAGGGCTTTGGATCGTCTTTTCTTAAATCTCGGTGGTGTAAGAAGAGTGATTTGCTTGTGTTGTTCTTGAGAGACTATACGCAGCGCTTCAGCGAGGTCACCATCATTCGATATTATCACTGCACAAGCAAAAAGATTTTTCCATGAATCATTTACAAGAGTGGCTGCCAGATTCACGTCCGAACCCTTTTCTTCTACCTTGAGGATTTCAACCCACTGTTGATTATTGGACGCTAAGGGAGCTTTCTGAACGTGTACAGTGAAATGGCCGTAAATAATTTCCAACCCAGGAATAAAAGCCTCCATAGCCTTCAAATAAATTTGCTGACGCTTGTCTGCATTGGGGTTTTGGGGCAAGGATGAAACGCGTGCCGTGAAATACTTGATACTCGTAAAGTTGCACCGCGGCCCTAAAATATTATGTAGCAGTGACCTGAAATCCAGCCATTTAAAGGGGGTATCTTTTACGGCTCCAAAGTAAAAATTGAAACCATCTATGTATGCAATACTTCGCAAGGTGCGCCCATTAAAATGGTCAGGCCCTGTGGCTTTGTAAGCTACAGGGCCGTCTGCCTACGTACGAAGACGTAGGGGTGATAGTGTTTTCATGCGTTTGATAATAATAGACCGTTGAATTGATGTCAAGTTCCACTGGGCTTGGTGTTAGCAACATGTTTTGGAATTATTTTTCTACGACGCTTTTATTTGCGCAAAACGCTTTCTGTATTGTCTGGCGGCCATATCAAACTCCTGCATGATTTGTTTCCTGAGCGACTCCGGTTCAATCACCTCAGCCGCGGACCCGAACCCCATGATCCATGATATAATTTCATAGTTGATCGGGACTTCAACTGAGATCTCTATACCGCCGCCCTCGATCTCGCGCCATTCATGATCCAGACCTTATATGGATCCACCTTGCGCTGTGCCGTAAGTTTGCCGGTAGAAACGGCCCTGTAGTCTATTTCAACCTGTTTTCTTGACGTTGCCGCCTCACTGAGATCCTTGACGATACAAAAAATCCAATTCTAATCCCGGACGGGAACGGTTTTAGGAGCCTATCGGTTTAGAAACCCGCTTAGCCAGTCCACGTTAATATTTACGCACTTTTCTCTGTTCAAATTATCTGCTAGACGCCGGCAAGCAGCACATGTGTATAAATACCCGCTTTTGCGTCAATGGATTTTGCCAGCTCAAGAACCCGTCTATGATGGGTAAAAAGCAACACCTGGGTATGAGCCGCCAGTTCCGATAGAACCTCCAGGCAGACCCTAGTGCGTTCGTCGTCAAAGCCTATGAGAATGTCGTCGACAATAAATGGGATGGGCTCCCCCTTGCTTAGATGTTGTTCGAGCGTTGCGAGACGTAGAGCTAGATAAAGCTGATCTCTGGAACCGTCACTCATCCCTTCGACGGGAACCTCTTCATCGTTTGGGCGAACGCCGAGCAGAATTGGTTTACCACTTTCATCCAGCTCATCCCGGAGATTGGCGTACGAGCCCAAGGTAAGCTTGGAAAACAGTTCGCCAGCTCTAGCCAGAACCGGGGCCTGGTTTTTCTTTCGGTAGTCCTCTATCCGCTGCTCAAGGACGAGTGCGGCGATTTGCAACCGGAGGTATTGCTCGGCGCTCGACACCATGGTGGTAAAATGTTCTTCCGCCTCCTGCGCTGCGTTAGCAGCCGCCGCTCCGCCATCTTTTGCATGGATTTCACTCTGAAGCTTTTGACGATCATCGCGCAACCTGTCTCTTTGCTCTTGCAGCTCTTTCAATTCCCTGGAGATGTTCTCCAGTTCGCCTTCAATGGAATCGATATCCGATTCAGCAGCCTCTTTTTCCAATTCTTCGATGCTAAGGCCGTCACCATTACGGTTGAGTTCCTGCTTAATCCTGTCAAGATCCTTTTGAAGCTGTCTTTTGTGGTGCGAATTCTCACCGGCTTCTACCAGATCGTCGTCCGTTTCGACACCGGCCTGCTCCCTTAATGAGGCAAGTAGTTCTTTTGCAGCCCGAATCGTAATGTCTGTTTCTTTTATTTCCCCTTCTTTTTCTTTGATTTGGGTCTCAATCTTCTGCAGTTTTGCTCTGGCTTCACGTGCGTCATTAAGTTCCCGATGTAGCTTCGCAGCGACAGCCGCAGCTTCTTGACTATCCCTTTTAAATCCAATTCCATCCGCAAATTCGAATACCTTTTTATTGAATTTCTCTTCGACTAGGTCCATCCCATAGATTCGTTTACGGAGATCTTCCGATTTGTCGAATTTATCGAAGAAATCCAATAGATGCTCGAATGTTTCGGTAGCGTGTTCGGGGTGAACATCCGCTTTTAGACCCAGCCCTTCGATTGCTTGCCCCCATTCCCGCAACCAGTTTGATTCTTCATCCTCGATTTTCTTGAGTTCCTCGCTTGTTCTTTTCAGGCTGATATCTGCATCACTCAGTGACTTTTCCAGTTCACGAGTCCTGTCCCGAGCGCCTTCTTCCTGCTCGACCCTTTGTTCACACAGAGAAATCATGGACTCAAGGTTCATGTCTTGCTGGGCTATCGATTCATCGAACTTTGTTATCTGGATAGAAACCTGTTTCTTGAGTCTCTTGAGATGCTCTGCGAGTATTTGCTCATCACCGGCGACCGCATTTGCAGACTGGACCGTTTTTACAAGTTTTTCCACCCTCAGAATCCATTGTTTCATCTCCCGTGGGGTTCCTGAATCGATCCCCAATGGCTCCCATACTGCATCCCATTTCTTCAGATAGGCTTTTTGGGTCTCAGTCGCAATCTTGATTTCGTCAGCAATGTCATCCATGCGAGATTTCAGGTCATCTAACTTCGCTTCCAGCCCCGCTCTTTTCACAACCTGGTCGGTGGCCAACCGGAGACGATCAGAAACATCGTCGGCATTATCGACTTTCTGCTCATAGAGGGTAGGGAGATCTGATTCAGACGCAAATTCACGAATGTCTTTCTCAACATCAACTTTCTGGATGTATTTCCGCTTTATCAGGTTCCACCCTGTATTCCGGACATAGCGTGACGCCTCTAGTTCAGAAATTGTAGGAACATTGCTCGTCAATAAGAGCGCCTTCAGATCCTGCTCGGTCCGTTTTTTCTCTTCTTCGGTATCGCTTTGTCTGCGTCTGCAATCCCTTATTTTTTCTGATAGCTCATCGCCATGTTTCTCAAAGGTGTCCAATGTCTCGGAAACGGGCATGGCTACCTTTAATAGCGATTCGACTGACGCTTTAAACCTTCCGAGTGTCGCAAACTCATTCTCGCATGCTAACTTTTCGTTGGATGCCCGTTTTTGTAAATCAGCCAACCGTTGTTCAACATCCCCCGCTTTGCGAGCAGATGCAATCGTGGCTTTCAGTTCGCTCAAATCCAGGTTGGACTGGGGTTGTTTGCCAAGTTCGTTTCTGATCGATTCTTGCTCGTCCTTGATATTCCTCAGAGTAAGTAGAGCCTTTTCTTTCTTTTGAGCCAGCAGACCGTGTTTTTGGGCCAGGATAGAAATCCATTTTTTATTGTTGAGTAGCGGCCTCAGATCATCGGCATTGTCCAGTTTCATATCAGGACGCACGCTCTTGAGCTGGATCTCGGCTTCATTGCGCAACAAACGTCGCTTGCCATCTTGCTGTGGCCGATCTGTGATAGTTTTCTCGACAGCGCCTATTTCCTTGAAGAGTGTCAGAATAGCTTCTTCGTTGTCCATCAACTCATTGTGGACATTCAATGTCGCCGCTTCTTCTTCCAGGCTTTTACGTCTTATCGCTGCTTTCTCCTTTGACTCTACGGCCGATTGCAGCTTGTCGCTTGCAGTCTTTCTCTTTTCTTCGAAGTCTTCTGGTAAGAGTAGTACTTCCATCAACTCATTGACTCGGATTCGTAAAGATCGATGTTCAGCCAGCGCTCCCCTCACGCGATTGAGGCGATCAAGGCGACTTTTATCTCTGTTTTTGGCCTCGATTTCCTGTTCGATCTGCCCAATATCCAAAAAAGTCTTAGACAGGTCCTGCTGCAGCTCCTTCCATTTTGCAGTAGGCAGGCTCGTATCTTTGATTCTCTTTTGGGCGTCTCTATACTTTGCAATCGCCTGATTCAAAATCTTGGTTGACGCCCGAGGCTTGTAGATTTCCTCTGCGCCACTTTGCAGTTCGGTCAATATTTCTCGAAGATTTGCAGTGCCGACCGCTGCGCTGAACAGAGCTTGACCAACATCTCCTGATTCGTTTAGTAGCTCCTGGCCCCCTGCAACCAACCGGACATGGTCTATCCCGAAGAGTTTAGTAAACATAGTTTCATCGATAGCGCCGGGCAAAAACGGAGTTAGAATCGCGTCGTCTAAAGGTTCATCCGTGGTGTATTTTAGTAAGGTTCCCTTTGAGCCCTTTCGCCGTACAAACTCTAATTCCTTACCATCAGATAGTCTCAATTTCCCGCCAATCCGAAGTTGTGGATTAGAGTGAAGAAAACTGTCGGGTGTACGTGTAGGAATACCGAACAACCATGCGATGAGGGCTCTCAGAGTTGTGCTCTTGCCCGCTTCGTTATCACCATAAATTAAGTGCAGGCCGAATTGTCCATCGCAAAGATCCAGTGATTTTTGTGTGAAAGCGCCATAGGCAATGAGGTCGAGACGATCTATTCTCATTTGGGGCCTCCTACCGTCAACAACCTGCCAACTACCATGTGCTTGGCCTCCTCAACCAACCGCTGAACAGTTTGTTCTTCATCCAGATTCAAGATAGAGTCTGGGCCGAACGCTTCCGGCATTTTTTGCCTGAGATCAGCGAGCACCCTGTCTAATCCATCAATCTCCTCGGCGTTACCCGGTGTATCCAGAATCTCTTTGAGCAGCTTCCCTAATGCGGTGTCATCGGCTAAGGTCGACTCCAGGTCGAGCTTTCCGGTAACGGCATTTTCAACTCGCTCTATCCATAGATCGTGACCGGCAAATTCTGCCCCAAGCGCCTTTATCTGATGTTCGAGCCATTCTGGATGGGCGGCCAGTTCGTTAGATATCCTGGTTGCGCCCTCGAGCCGGATTCGCATTGCAATCGGACGACCTTCTCCTGATGTCTGTTCCTTTTCGATGGCCTTCCGAATACGCTCCAGGACCTCTCGCATCTCAACAACATCTGTGATGTCGACGCTGCAATGAACCCATCGCAGCACGTCCAGAGGGATTTTTTCTACCTCACAGGTAGCATTATCCTCGACGGTAACGAGTACACATCCTTTCGATCCACTTTCTCGAATGTGTCGTCCTTGAATGCATCCGGGAAATACGATCCACGGATCTTTAGAAACGAATTCCTGTTGGTGAACGTGTCCCAACGCCCAGTATTGGTAGCCTTTGGAACGGAGGTCATTCACTGTGCAAGGAGCATAAACAGCATGGCCTTCGCGACCATTAAGGCTTGTATGAAGAACCCCTATGTTGAACATGCCTTTTTCCGCTGCGCCAAAAGTCACTGCCAGATTTTCATCAACGTGTTGTGTTCCAAAACTCCGTCCATGGATCGCAACGCCTAAATCATCCAGCTTGATCGTTTCGGCTTTCCTCGTAGACAGGATCTTCATATTGGCTGGGCTATCCAGGGCCTTAGTCATTCGGTTCGCCGCATCATGGTTTCCTGTTACAGCGAAAACCAGGATATTGTGCCGGCCCAGTCGGCCTATTTGTTGGCTGAGAAATATTCCCGTGCTGTAATCTTTCCAGTCTCCATCATAGAGGTCGCCTGCCAACAGAACGAAAGCGACTTTTTCCTCAATGGCGATGTCTACAAGATTCTCGAGCGCCCTTCGGCCGGCATCCCGAATGGACTCCACCGGTGCTGATTCATAGCGGGACAAGCCCCGTAGAGGACTATCCAAATGAATGTCGGCAGCGTGAATAAACTTAAACATGGTCCACTCTTCCTTTATGCGTAAGATACCTACCCATGAGCAGCTCATTAGTGTACGGATCATAGCGATCAGGGCGTAGCGCCAGAATAATGCCGATAAGGATAACTTTCATTTTTTACCCCCATTCTTTCGGTTACATGTTCCCGGTTGAAGTTTTCCCCGATGAGATAGGATCACGAGCATAACACGGGAATGATAATTTGTGGCATTTTTCCTGATCATCGAAGCCTCCCTACATTCCTTTTTGGCCTACAACAGTTAGTCTTCCCGCATGATAATTGTGATGTGTGTCAAATAAGGACAAATATCCCCAAGAAAATTGTCGAATGAATTTTTTCACTCAAAGGGCGCTATTCAAAAAGCTAAAAAAACTCCATTACATTTGTCCTTATTTGACACACGTCGGTTTTACAATTGAATACCATCAGAAAATTACCCTGTTGCGGGACCGAAAATTCTGAACGGATTTTGCCACGAACGAACCTATAACCGTCAACCCTTTTTATATCAGGTTACGGGGAGTCAGAAGAATGGGAATCTTTTGGACTATAGTAATTATTTGGACAATAATCGGGTTTCTCAGCAACTGGGGTTACGGTCATGATAATGATAACAACGATTACAATTACAATAATGAAGACGATGACCAGGAAAACTATGATGACTACAACGATTATGATGACAGGTAGTTCCAGCAAAATTCAATTTGGTAAACCGGAAGTCTGAGGCGCACAAAATGAGAATAATCGACAACAAAATCCTGTTTTCCGTTACGGATCTTTGCAATTTTCTTGAATGTGAACATCTGACCTCTCTGGACAAGATAAATCTTACAACTCCGCTACCCCAGACGCCCGATGGCGACGATGCAAAACTTTTTCAGGACAAAGGTTTTGAACACGAACAATCCTACCTGCAAAAACTATCGGACAGCGGAATCAAGCTGATCGACCTATCTGAGGTTAGGGGAACCCCACAGATCAAGGCTGATGCCACGATTGAAGCCATGAAAACCGGAGCAGACATAATCTTCCAGGGAACCTTACTAAGAAATAACCTATACGGTCATCCCGATTTTCTTCGAAAGGTCGACTCTCCTTCAAATCTGGGCCCATTTAGTTATGAGGTCATGGATACCAAGCTGGCCAGAAACCCCAAGACATATTTCATCATTCAACTGTGTTTTTATTCTGAACTTCTGGCAACGTTGCAGGCGATTCACCCTCGAATGATGAGCGTAGTGTTGGGCGACAAAACCGAACTCAACTTCAGGTTCGACCAGTTCAGCCAATACTACCAGACTTTAAAAGAACGTTTCCTCGACCGGATGATACACGATGCTGACACATATCCTGAAATCAACGAACATTGCAGTTTGTGCCGCTGGCGGGGCCTGTGTGAAGAAAAGTGGCTTCAAGACGATCACCTTAATCAGGTCGCCAATATTATGAAAATCCAGATAAAAAAATTACGCTCTGCCGGGATTCTAACTTTGGCGCAACTCGCGGAACATGATGATCGTGTCAAAATTAAAAACATGGTTGCAGATACCCTGGTTAATCTCCGTCATCAGGCTGAGTTACAGCTCAAGAAGCGAAACACCGGCTCTAACGAAAAAGAATTGCTACCGCTCGATCCCGAAGGGTTACGAGGCTTTTATCGTTTACCAAAACCTGACCTCGGCGATCTGTTCTTTGACATGGAGGGCGATCCGCTTGAGTTAAACGGCCTTGAATACCTTTTCGGCGTCTATTATCGAGATGGCGATGAGCCGAAGTTCCAGAAGTTCTGGGCTCACAATCGCAATGAAGAGAGAAAGGCCTTTGAAGAGTTCATGGACTTTGTGGCTCAGCGGTTTAAAAAATATCCGTCCTCCCATATTTACCACTACGCCAGCTATGAAGAATCGGCCCTCAAGCGTCTCATGTGTTTGCACGGGATAAAGGAAGCCCAGGTGGATGATCTGCTCCGCCGGCAAAAACTGGTTGACCTTTACAAGGTTGTCAGGGAGAGCGTCCGAGTCTCTGAACCAAAATACTCAATAAAAAATCTCGAAACATTTTACATGGAAAAGCGGGAAGCTGATGTAAAAAACGCCATCTCCAGCATCGTCTCCTACGAAAAGTGGCTGCAAACAGCGGATGAAAAGATTCTTGACGACATAGCCGAATATAACCACGAGGATTGCCGTTCCACCTACATGTTGAGGGAATGGCTCCTGACTTTCCGACCGCAGGATTTGCCATGGATGAATCAGGCCCAGCCTGGCAATGACAAAAAAGCCCGTCAGAAATCCGACCGTCAGATCGCATTGGAGCAGAAGCTCGAGTCGTATCGTGTCGCCTTGCTCGACGACCTCAGAGCCAACTCCCAGGACACACATCTTCGTGAACTTGTATTCTATTTGCTCGATTTTCATCGACGATGTGAGAAGCCGGCGTGGTGGGCAATCTTTTCAAGGATGGAAATGACGGATGAAGATCTGATCGACGACCCGGAGTGTATCGGAGGCATGACTCTGGACAAGGGGCGAAAAAAGATAGACCCAAACGCAGGAGGTGTTGTCTATCAATATCCTGAGCAGGAATTCAAGCTTGGGGAAGGGGATAAATGTGTTTACACCGGTGATTTCAAGGAAGAATTCAAGATAGTTCGTATTGATGAAAATGAACGGCTCCTCCAAATTGAATCTGATTCTGGATCGGCGCTTCCGGAAGAACTTTCCGTGTCAACAGGCGGCCCTATCAGGACCGGTTCATTGACCAAAGCCGTGTTGAAATTTGCGGACAGCATAATTAGTCGGGACAAGCGTTATGCCGCTCTTGAGGCCATTCTCAACAGGGCAACTCCGATTATAAGAGGCCATTCAGCGGGTCAACCGGTCGTTAATCCTGAAAACGCCGGCATCTGGGAAATTATTGAGGCCGTAGCCGGTCTACAGGAGAGCTATCTGTTCATTCAAGGCCCCCCGGGGACGGGCAAGACCTACACGGGATCTCATATAATAGCTGAATTGATCAGAAGAGGTTTCAGGGTTGGGGTGTCGTCGAACAGTCACAAGGCGATCAACAATCTCCTGAAACATGTGGAAATGCGAGCCCCAGAAAAGGGCCCAAGATTCCATGGCCTGAAAAAATCCACAGATAACAAGGCAAGCTGGTTCAAAGGCAAGTACATAGAGGATGTTACGAGTAACAAGGAAATCTATGAGTCTAAAACCAATCTGGTAGCGGGCACGGCATGGCTTTTCGCGGGGATGGACCAGAATCTTGACTTTCTGTTCGTTGACGAAGCGGGCCAGGTTTCGCTCGCTAATCTCGTGGCAATGGGAACCTCAGCCAAAAACATTGTTCTTCTTGGCGATCAAATGCAGCTTGGCCAGCCGATTCAGGGAGTTCATCCTGGCAGATCCGGTGAATCAACCCTGGAATATCTGCTTGACGGAGAAGCTACAATCAAACCGGATAGAGGCGTCTTTCTTGATACTACCTGGCGAATGCATGAGGATGTTTGTCATTTTATATCAGAGGCGGTTTATGACTCCCGATTGAAGCCTGAAAAGGCCAATCAGAATCAGCGACTTATCTTGAATTCAAATGCTCACAAGTGTCTCAAACCGTCAGGTGTCGGTTTTGTTCCGATTGAACACGACGGATGTTCCCAGAAAAGCCGGGAAGAGGCTGCTCTGATCAAGGAAGTCCTCGGAAGTCTTGTTCAGCAATCCTATCGGGATCGCGACGAAAACGAACACCGCATCACGCTCGAAAACATAATGGTTGTAGCGCCGTACAACATGCAGGTAAATCTCTTGAAACGAGTTTTACCAAAGGGGGCGAGAGTCGGCACTGTGGACAAGTTTCAGGGGCAGGAATCCGAGGTTGTGATCATCTCAATGGCCACTTCGAGCGGCGAATACTTACCTCGCCGTATTGAATTTCTCTACAGCAAAAACCGGCTGAATGTGGCCATTTCCCGTGCCCGAACGTTGGCGATACTCGTAGTCAATCCATCGTTGCTCAGCATCAAATGCGCCACAATAGATCAGATCCAGCTTGTCAATACGCTTTGCTGGGCTCGCAATTATTCGAACCGTGTTGGGTGAGTGTCAAAGTAAAACTGTAATCAGAACCCAGTATGTTCTGGAACACAAAATTCACTGGATTAACCCAGTTTGTTGTTTATTGATTTTTTTCGTGAAAAGTGAACGGTGGCCGTGCTAAAATCCCGCCCTCTGGAGGGGCCGCACATGACATTTAACAAATGGCTGGACAAGTTTATGGAGGAGAACGCCATCGATACCGAGCAAATCCTTACAGTGACCGGACCTAGCGGAGAAAACCGCATCCCCATTGCTCGTGTAATCGAGGCGATTAAGTCCTCGCCTATTCACGAACAAGACGAAATTAAGGAAATGTTTTTCAAAACCGGCAAAGATAATGTGAAACTTTTTATGACATACGTTTATTATATGGCGAATATTATGGCGGTATAGGGGGGGAAGGTAGCTAATATGGCAACAGGAACTAATCACGGTTTGGATGTTCGTTCATTAGTTACGGTCCAGTGTGGAAATTCTGTTGATCTTTGGCGCCCCGGTTAACCAAGACGACTATTGGATACGCTTTCACGATCAAACACGAAGAGGAGTTCGATAGTGGCGCAACATTCCCTGACTGACCAATTGGTAATCCTTTACAATAAAATCTTTCCATGGCGATTTCGCTTTCGTTATGGGGCCCCATTGATTCGCTCCCTGATGAAACTCAAGGATAACAGCGTATTAATAGATGGAGTCAGGGTGTTTCTCAATCCGAATGACAAGACGGCAACTGAGTTGTTCTTGGTTCACGCCACCGCTGGTGAGTGGATATGGGAATCATACGAAATATCATTGTTCCTTGAATGCCTCAAAGAGAATAAGGGTTCATTGGCAGTAGACTTGGGGGCGAATTACGGGGCTTATTCACTTTCAGCCTGCCCCTTGGTCCATGACGGATCAGTAAGAAGTATCATAGCCGTTGAGCCGAACAAGGAGACATATTCCTGCCTGGAAAAGTCCGCGGAGTTCAATGGATTCAGTCCCTGCATCCACCTTATAAATGCTGCTGTGACTCATGAACACAATTCAGCGTGTCTCTTCTGCCCGCATGACACTTTTTCGGCAATGAGCAAGACTACTACAATTGCCGACGATGCTAAACTTCCGGAACACTCTTCATCCTATAAAGTTCGCGGAATCACACTTGATGCTCTCTTGCCGGAATTGGGCCTCACTGATATTGACTCGCTGGTTGTCAAGATCGATGTGGAGGGCTGCGAGCCGGACGCCTTTCAAGGCATGAAGAACACTCTTGACTCTGCAAAAGGATATCAGGTCTTCTTCGAACTACATCCTACAGCGCTTGGTTCGCTTGGTCGCGATCCAAAGGAATTTGCTCGATTCCTGTTTGGTCTGGGATTCGATGTAATGGCTGAGGTCGATCAGCACAAGAAAGTAGCCAGGAGGGTTGGCAGTCTGGACGAATTTATGTCCATTGTTGAAGAATGTCTTACTACGACCGAGATGTGGAAAGACTACACAAATATCTTCATTTCGAAGGGACTCAAGGTTCCGCTCAAAATCGTTTAGCCTTATCGCTCGGCAAGGATGGAATCCCTCGAAACGTCTAGGTGTAGGATTTGAAACATTTTCAGATTTGAATCCCACGAACGCAGAAATGCCAAAAGCATGGTTCTGTCCATTACTACAAATATTTGTGGTCACTCTTTAGTATTGTCTGTTTTGGATTCAATTATTTTATCAAGCATTTCTTGTAAGCGTTTCTTTTTGTCTGGGACTTGTTTCCTGAGTTCTTTCGCTAATTCCTTGAACTCCTCTGTTTCTGTGACAGAATGTCTTTTCTTTTTCTTCTTTATCATTGTGTAACCCCAACAAAGCGATAACGCTCTCATGAATTTGAGCTGATGCAGACGTCTGTATGGAAATGACGAACAGGGCAGGGCTAGCATTCAGACCTTTAGAACCATCACTGAAATAAATTCATGCCTTACGACTCCCCAAGAACGTTACTATCGCACACCTAAAGCAAAATCTACCGCGGCCTCCGAATGTATCTGCACTGTATCGAAAACCGGCGCTAGAACGTGTTCCTGTTTGATCAACAATGGAATCTCGGTGCATCCCAGTATCACACCTTCGGCGCCTTCCTCTTCCACTAAACGGTTAATGATTCTGACAAATTGCTTTCTTGACGCCTTTACGGTTTTTCCGGCGCACAATTCATCGAAAATAACGGTATTAATGTAGTCCCGTTCGCCCTTATCCGGGATAACTACTTTAAGTCCGTATTGTTGTTCCAAACGGTCCCGGTAAAAATGTTGCTCCATAGTGTATGCCGTGCCCAGTAGCGCAACTGTTTTTAATCCTTTTTCAATTATTTTATTGGCTGTAGCGTCGGCGAGGCGGAGAACGGGGATAGTCACATGCGCCTCAATGTTGTCGGCAGTCACGTTCATAGTATTGGAGGCTATTACGATAAAATCAGCTCCGCCTCGTTCAAGTCTTTGAGCCGCATCTATCATGGTTTTAATCAAGGGTCCCCAGTTCCCGTGTTCCGCCAGACGTTCATCTTTGGAAAAAACCCCAAATGGTATGGAAAACATCAATATCTTGGCGGAATTCAATCCGCCAAGCATGTCCCGGACCATTTCGTTCATTAATCGGTAATATTCTATCGATGAAACCCAGCTTATGCCACCTATAATGCCGATGGTTTTCATCTGTAGTTTTTGGGAAGTAAGATTAGAGCGTTAATAGTGCGGGACTTTTGAGAGTGACTTATAAGCTCAAGCCGCTTGTTCATGATTCAGCCCTCTGTTGAGGTAAGGTTCCCCAATAAACTTCATAAAGGGTCCTTATGTCAAGGTATTGGGAGTCAATTACTCAATATGCAATATTTATATTGCTTATCTGTAACCGATGATGTATTCTACATTTGAAGCTTAACTTGTATTGCTCCAGTTGTCCTATCATACATGGTCACGGGTGTTATGCGAGAATTAAGATCGTAGAACGTGGTACCCGTGCCGTGGATAGTTCCGAATTATCCAGTCGATTTATCCCCGATCACAAAAACCCCGTTATTTATCAACCTACATGCGCTTTCACATAGTTGTGTCGCGCGTTTTTGCAAAAGGAGCTACAAAATGAGTTTTAACATTTATGTTGGTAATCTTTCCTTCGATGCTAGCGAAGGAGAACTAAGAACTCTTTTCGGAGAGTATGGCGCAGTGGATACCGTCAAGATCATTTCTGACCAGTTTACTGGTAGATCACGCGGTTTTGGTTTTGTTGAGATGCAGGACCGTGAAGAGGGTCTGCGTGCAGTCAAGGAACTGGATTCCAGGGAACTGGGTGGACGAGCCCTAAAGATAAACGAAGCAAAGCCTAAGGCCTCCGGCGGCGGTGGCCGTAGAGACGACAGAGGCGGCGGCTCTCGCTGGTAGAACCTTCACGAGAGAAATAGATCATTAAGATAATCACACAGGGACTTGCTTCGGCAAGTTCCTGTTTTTTATTGTTACAAGCCCAACACCATCACGTCCCCGTAGTCATTGGAAACAGCCTGGTCCCGATTTTTTATTCCAAATGAAAGTTGCTATTTAGCAATTCAACCTGCCTAAGGTCCTTATCTGATATATTCACAAATAAATATCCATTGAATATATGTGTTAAATCAATAATATGACGTTATCACATACCTTATAATCTAATAAAAGATAATTTAAATTATAAAAAAGCTTGACAACATATTAATAAAATGGTTGTTTCCTTGCCAGCGACAAACCAAACCTAATCCTTCCTTTGGCCCGTTACCCAACGGGTCAAACTTTTTATGGCGCATGAACTTCAGAATTATCGGTTCAAAATTATCGGCTACCACTATATTATAGCTAGGAAACTTACTCCCTTAATTCTTGGGAAAGTGACAATTGTGTTTGGGGGACATAAAATTCTGTACACTGGGAACCGTTTTGTGGTTTAGGTTTTCATAGTAAGCGGCCTTATCCTGATGCAGGATAGGCCGTCACAGAGAGAGTTAGTTAGATTGAATCTGATCTGCTTGCGATCCACAGGCTCGTCATGAACTGATCCATCAGCATATGTTCATCTGTAGACTCGTAAATGAGATTCTGATGAGCCACATCTAAAACCTGAAATAGAATCGATAGATCATGATCCGCAACCTTTGATACAAACTCGATAAGGGTTTGTCTTTGAGCCATAATTGTGATTCCTCCCTAAACATTCAGGATTAAGCGTCGCAATCTGTATTAATTTACGACGCAGTCAATAATTCTTGTCCGAGCGCATCCTAATAGATGTCGCCTTTAATGTTGACCAAGGTCTATCAAGAAATATGCCATATTCATGCCATAAACAGTCAATAGAATTTAACTAGCCGATATAACTAACTTAAGGCGGTGTTATTGGGATGCTTCGAAGCGGGCAGGATAGTGTCAAGTCACTGCCAAATTGAGTTTTGAATTATCAAAGCTACATTTATGTAGTACTAACGTTACAGTTTGGTATGATAAAATGTCGGTCAAACCTCGAAATAAGATCCGATTCATCTTGACCGCTGAAACCACTTGGTTATTTCTTCAGTAACCGCTGGGACTAAAGCCAACCCGATAACCACGGCCCATTCCGTTAGGCCGAGCGGGCGTGTGTTGAAAATAGGATTTAGAAACGGCGTGACTACCGTCACTAACAGAAGCGCCAGAGAGACCAATACGGCCGCCACCATGTAGCGATTCGAAAATAAACCTATTTGAAAAACGGATAGCCGGTCCGAGCGAACGGTGAAAGCACGGAACAACTCGCACATGGACAGTGTGACAAAAGCCATGGTTGCCGCCGAGGCGCCTTCAACACCACTCCAGTTGTATTTAAAAAGAAAGATAAAAGGATTAGCCCCGGGCGGAATTGCGCCAGTAGACTGTAAATGCCAAAACAGACCCAGCAAGAACGCAGTCAGTGTCGCTCCACTTTGTGCAACGGTTTGAATTAGGATGCCCGTACGCATTGGACCATGGATGATGGGTTCGGACTTAGGTCGAGGGGGATGCTGCATCACGTCCGGGTCGCCTTTTTCCTTGGCCAGAGCCAGAGCCGGGGCGCCATCAGTTACCAGGTTAAGCCAGAGGAGTTGAATTGCGGTTAGCGGGCAGGGAAAACCAAACAGAGTAGGCAGGAATATGATCATTATCTCAGCCACATTTGATGAAAGAAGGAAAAAAACAAACCTCCTGATGTTGGCGTAGATGATACGCCCCTGTTCCACAGCAGCCACAATGCTAACATAGTTGTCATCCGTCAGTACCATATCCGCCGTTTCCTTGGCAACGTCCGAACCGGTGATACCCATGGCGATCCCAATGTCAGCGCGCTTAAGCGCCGGAGCGTCGTTCACGCCGTCCCCAGTCATGGCTACTACCTCGCCTCGTTGTTTGAGCCCCTCTACAATGCGCACTTTGTGCTCAGGGTTGACTCGAGCAAAAATGTTTGTTGCGCCAAGGGCCTCGATAAGCCCTGGTTTGTCGAGACGATCAAGCGCTTGGCCATTAAGGACATGGTCGTCTTTTTTTACAAGACCGATGTCTATTCCTATTGCCGCCGCCGTATCTGGGTAGTCGCCAGTAATCATGATAGTTCGTATTCCGGCTCGGCGCGCTGTGGCAATGGCTGGAAGGGCCTCGGGTCGCGCCGGGTCTATGATGCCGACAAGGCCCAGAAACACCAGTTCGCTTTCAACTTCGGCAGGAACATCCATGTTGGGAGGGGCGTCGGAAACACGGTATGAAACTGCAATAACGCGAAGCGCCTGTCGAGCCATTAATTTGTTGGCGTTCATAATCTGCTCCCGAAAATCATCGCTCAGAGCCTCGGTCTCCCCAGTGATCCGCTGGTAATGGGAGCACAATCCCATGATTACGTCCGGGGCGCCCTTACAGGCTGTGATGTAAACGCTTTGACTCTCTGCGGCGTTCGCGATGGGAGGAAAGCAGGATGCGCTGTCTCTATGATTTGCCAAAAGATGTATCGTGGACATACATTTTCTCTCAGAGTCAAAAGGGATCTCAAAAATTCTTGGATACAATCTGTCGAGTTCATCCTTGTGAGCCCCCGCCTTGGCTGCGGCCACCACAATGGCGCCTTCAGTCGGGTCTCCAACCATCCGAAAGGATGCCGCATCTTTCTTGTCGGAAATCTCCAGATATGCGTCGTTGGCAAGAGTCCCTGACCACAAGGTGGACACGGCCCCAGGATACTGTGTTACGTCTATTCGCCGACCCTCCAGACGGAATTGTCCCTTTGGGTCATATCCTTCTCCTGTGATTTCAAATAGATGATCATCAGTCCATAAACGGACCGCAGTCATTTGATTTTGGGTGAGAGTGCCGGTTTTGTCGGAGCAGATGACGCTAACCGACCCCAGGGTTTCAACAGCGGCCAACCTCCTCATGAGCGCATGCCTTCTAACCATCTCTCTCATTCCCAAGGCGAGAGTGATTGTGACTACCGCTGGGAGGCCTTCCGGCACAGCAGCGATGGCGAGGCTCACAGCAATTATAAAAAGCTCTGAAAGGACATGAGAGTATTTGTTAAGATAGACGAGAAATCCACCGTCCGGACCGGTGATCAGATGGAGGTTGGTCTGATTCAAAACCGCGACGCTGAACACCAGCGCGCAGATCACCATACAAGCGTATCCAAGCTGTTTGCCGAGTTGATCAAGCCTTTGCTGCAACGGCGTAGGCTCCGCTTCAAGCGAACTAAGCATCTCGGCGATCATTCCCATCTGTGTTTGCATTCCTGTGGCCACTACTATTCCACGGCCACGTCCGTACGAAATAAGTGTCCCCATGAAGGCCGCATTTCGCCGATCCCCAAGGGGGATCTCCTCTTCCAGAACAACATCCGCTCGTTTATCTACGGGGACGGATTCGCCGGTGAGCGCCGCCTCTTCTATCCGCAGGTTAACCGTTTCAATGAGACGCAGATCCGCCGGTACATAATTGCCGGCCTCCATTATCACAACATCGCCAGGTACGAGTTCCCGGCTCGGAATAGTGACCCTCGCTCCGTCACGGACCACGTTAGAGTTAGGCGCCGTCATTTTTTTCAGCGCAGCCAGCGCCTCCTCGGCCTTCGATTCCTGGACGACTCCAATGATTGCATTGAGTAGTACTATCGCCATTATGACCGAAGCCTCGAGGTATTCTCCCAAAAAAGAGGAGACAAGACTTGCGACTATCAGCATTATGACCACGAAATTCTCAAACTGCCCTAACAATAGACGCCAGAATGGAGGCCTTGGAGCTTCCT
This sequence comes from uncultured Desulfomonile sp., assembly GCA_903952205.1. Taxonomy (GTDB): domain Bacteria; phylum Desulfobacterota; class Desulfomonilia; order Desulfomonilales; family Desulfomonilaceae; genus CAJBEZ01. Next base: position 24,948 of record CAJBEZ010000099.1, read on the forward strand.
GAAGCTCATTGTAGCCTGTTTCCGCAAGGCGGTGGGCGGCCTCTTTATTACTAAGGCCCGTGTCGAGATCGACGCCAAATCTCCGAGCTGTTTCTTCGGCTGACAGGGTATGCCAGGCCTGTTCCAATACTGTGTCCGTCTGCTCCATAGGGTCCAACTTTCAATTGAGTGATGAAGAGTGGCTCTGGCCTATATTATGAAATCCCATTCCGGTAGAATAAAACTGGAAGGAGGAGTCAACGTGGCGCTGTAGCCTCGATGATCATTCCCCTTTCCCTTCCCAGCCGGTTGTAATAAACATGCTGGAAAATTCTATCCTGAGTCACTTAGTGGTTTTTTCAAGCCGTTTGATATTATATTATAAGGTAGTTTTTAAATCCATTTCTGCGCTTCTTTTTTTCACCAGTCCTTTTGTTTGATTGCGCATTGAAGATTGATCTGTCGGGGTCATCCTATGTCAAGAAAAATGTTGATACTAGCTGTACTCGGGTTCACGGCTGTAGCGGGCAGCGCTGTCTTATCAAATTACATGCACAAAGACAGGGTTGTCATCAAAGCCGTCATGGAACAAAACCATCAAGAGACCAAGCGTCTTCTCCAGCAAGGATGCGATGTCAACATACGAGCCGAAAACGGCACGACCGCTCTCATGGTGGCAGCCAGCAAGGGCGATAAGGAAATGACCAGATTGCTTCTGGAACACGGGGCGGATGTAAATGACCACTGCGATAAGGGTGTAACCGCCTTAATGGACGCAGTGTCTCAGGGGCGTTTAGATATTATCGAAATTCTACTTGCGGCAAAGGCGGACCCTAATATTAGAGACCAATCCGGCATGAATCCAATCTCCAAGGCCGCCGATGAAGGCAACTCCGATGCCATTGCTCTCCTTGTTCAGTATGGAGCCAAATTGGATGAAAAGGACCCCAATGGGTTCACAGAATTGACGCGGGCAAGCCGTATCGGAAAAACTGGAGCTGTTAAAGCGCTCCTTGCAAACAAAGCAAACCCTAACGCTGTTGACAATGCGGGATTCACGCCGTTAATGCATGCCACTGTTGAAGGATTTGAGCCGGTAATCCGCCTGCTGGTAGAAAATGGCGCAGATGTCAACGCGACGGACAAGTCAGGGGGTACGGCGCTAATGATCGCCTCTCATGAAGGTAAAACGGGTATTGTCAAACTGCTTGCTCAAAATGGAGCGGAAATCAACGCCAGAGAACAATTCGGAAAGACTTCTCTTGCAATAGCCAGATCTAAAGGCCACGCGGAAGTTGTCGACATTCTTCAGTCATACGGCGCCGGAGAATAAAAGCCTCAAATCGAGCCGGACCCGATGAAAATTGTGCCTGAAAGCTCCAGTGAAAATAATGTATACATACGATTTACAGAGTGATAATATTTGAGGTAAATTCAATACTTCATTGTCATCCGTTTACTCCGAGGAGGTTTCTTATGTCTAACGCTGAAACACCCACCGGCAACCCTGGAGTAGTAGGTCTGGCGGGCTTTGGACTCACCACGATGGTTCTCCAGTTTCACAATGTTGGCTGGTGTGGGGTTGGCCCGGTTGTGGCCCTCGCGTTTATTTTTGGTGGGTTGGCTCAAATGGTAGCTGGTTTCCAGGAATTCAAATGCGGTAACAATTTCGGATACAGCGCATTCGTGGCCTACGGGTCTTTCTGGATCGCTCTAGGCATAATCTTCATGCTGAATTTCTTCAATATTTATCATTCAGGCACGACTGACGTTGGTTGGTTTCTCGTCGGCTGGACACTCTACACGTTTATCATGTGGATACCGTCGATGCGAATTCATTCGGCCATGGCCACGACATTCACGCTTCTTTTGATAGGTTTCATACTTCTGGACCTGGCGCATTTCGGCTATCCGGAGATGACCAAGATCGCCGGATACGAACTAATGCTATGCGCCCTTTCCGCATGGTATATGATGGCTCATGTCATTTTCTTGCAGGTATTTGGTAGAGACATACTCCCGGTAGGGAAACCCTGGATAAAGTGATGATCATAAGGGTTCAAGATGAGAATTCTGGGGAGATCTTGAATCAGGTTGACGACTGAAGGAGGACAAGATGACAAAATTTCACATAGCAACTATGGTAACGGTAATCCTTTGTTTTGCGGCGGTCGTTGGAGCTCAGCAAGCAGCGACAAAAGAGGAGTGTGTCGTTAAATCTCATGAGGCGGCGGCCCTGATCACGGCTAAAGGGCTGGATGAGGCCATCAGGCAGATCAATGATCCCAAAGGCCCTTTCGTATGGAAAGACAGTTATGTTTTTTTGATGAATCTGGAAGGCAAGATGTTAGCTCACCCCATGCAGCCTGAATTGACAAAACTTCCCCACTGTCTGCTTTTAACTGATCCCACGGACAAGGCGCTGTTTGTCAGTTTTGTAAATCTGGCCAAGACGGTCGGCCACGGATGGGTAGAGTACATGTGGCCCAGACCCGGTCAAAAGTGGCCGTCCAAGAAAATCACATATATCTACCGAGTCCCGAACACTGATCTTTTTGTGGGAGCTGGAGTTTACGTTGGCGGTATGATGTACTGACAGATATTTACAAATTGTGGCTCAACCCGCGGTGCCAACTATCAACATCCGCAAATTTAATTCAAACAGAGCGCAGCGGAAGTTAAAGTCAGAACTGGAAAAGCGCCATCTCAAAAGAGCGCCACAGGAAAAACCTTCCCGTAAGAAGGTCTTCCCCGAAAAAGTTTCTATGCGGAGACCCTCTTGTTTGCTTTCCTGGCCGCAAGGGCAATGAAGATGTAAGACCATCCGTTTGTGATAAGTTCTACGGCGATGAACAGGCCGATGACGAAGAGACCGGACAGAGGCCACTGGGCCAGAATCATTCCTCCCAAAAGGATCGAGATGACGGCTCCAAGCATTGGAACAAACCAGCCTCCCGTAGCCCGCATCTGGATGGCCATGGCGCCGCGGACGATGCCCACGAATACTAGCACCACCCCCAAAATCCAGGTCAGAAGCATCTTAGCCGCAAAGGGGTCCTGAATGACAAAAACACCTCCGACCACATAAAGCGCCGCGATCAGAACGTGGTAAGCAACCCCCTTCCATCCCCTGCATTTAAGGGCTTCGATCAACTGCGCCACGCCTCCGATGATGATAAGTATTCCGAAGAATAGTGTGCCGGCCATCGAAAGGGTAAAAAGTCTTCCCAGACCTACGATGCCCAGGATGACAAAAAAGACTCCAAGACAAAAGAGCCACACCCAGTTATTCTTTAGATCGCCGAAAAGGGCTTCCGAAGCATTTGCCGCTGATGCGGCGGATTGAGCTGACATTACAAACTCCTATTTTCTTTTTGCGGTTGATTACTGCTCCAGGATTGGCTACAGATTAGGCATCTTATTAGAGTCACAGTATTCTGGCAAGTCCACAATATAAGTCCTCAATATAATTACAACTATCTTGTGTGAGTTTCATTGTTATATTGCTAACTTAATTTCGGTCATTATACCCAGCCAGAGACCTGCCGCTGTTTTACATAAACCCTACGATATGGATACCCTTAAGATCGAACTGGATCGCGTCTTGGGGCCGTTGGGAGAAAACTAGAAATGAAAACAGGGATAGCGCTGGGAATATAGGTTGATGATGAAGCTCATGATCTTTGAACCCTTACGAATAGCGTCATTGGTTGATTTTTGCCAACTTGTTGATGTTTCATTCAAGGACTTGAACCGAGAATATCCGTAATAAACTCAGTAGGTTCAATTTGGTAGCCGAGCACCTACATGACGATGGCCAACTCACCGTTCTTCAACTCAGTTAGATAGACTCTTATCGGTTTCTTTGCAGGTCCAGAAAGGTTATTGCCCAGATAATCGAACGTGGAGTGACTCACACTGCAACAACGCAGGACAGGTTTCCCAGGAACAGGATCCAATTTTCGTCCGAAGTGTGTACATTTATTTGAAAAGCTGCGGTAAACGCCTTCGTGGTCGCAAACCACCAGGACGGGGTCTTTCAGCCCTTTACCTTTTAGACAAACCGCCCCTCCGTGTCGCTGCAATGCCGGGACCTGATCAATTTTTATCGTGACCACATTCGCATCCAGTTGCCACTGTTCCGGATCCAAGACCTTTGTCTCTGAAATACCCGCGATAGACCTGAGAAAATCCCCTATAACAGACATGATAAAGCCTCCTCTTCCATAAGATGGTAAAAATATCACAAAAGGTAAAATCTAAATAGCCGGCGGTCACAGTGATCTCATAATTTCGTAGACAATCTTTTTCTAAAAATCGGACGGTTTTTAAACTTTTCTAATTGAAGCGGCACTAATCATTATGGTATATTATTAGTGTAGATGGAAAACACGATATCTCCGAGAGGAGCTAACATTATGAGAGTTGGCAGACCAAACGTAGGATTTCCCGGCATTCGAAAGTTGACCGACATTGAATGTCGAGTCACAGGTCTGGAGTCTAAGACCTTTGTTATGCATGAGACAGGCGATGGACTTAGTTTTTGGGATGTGAAAACTGATGGATCACTTGCGCGTGTCAGAGTTGATAGAGAAACAAGCTTCAAGCTCCTGCGCCTCTGGGACTGAGTCGCTACTTAAAACAAATCGCTCTATTTTAGTTGTAATTAAAATGCATGGTCTCAGAGCGCTCTCAAGGTTATGCGCCGCGTGTAGGGATTGAGTCTTTGACCCATCGCCCCTATTGGGAGAAAGCCCGCAAGATTATTTGTTGCGGGCTTTTCCTGTTCTCAGCGGTTCAAGAAGTGATTTCAGGGGGGCCATACTCTGGATGCTTTTTTTAGACGCTATTTGTTTTTCTTAAGGTTCCGCAAGATCTTTTCAGGGGTTATCGGCAAGTCCATGCAACGATACCCGGTTGCATGGTAAACCGCATCAGATATAGCAGGGGCCGTGGGAGACGCCAGGCCCTCTCCAGCCTCTTTTGCGCCCATTGGACCCTCCGGTTCGTATGTTTCAACATGGAACAGTTCACTGGGAGGCATGTCTGACGCTGTAGGCATTTTGTAATCGACAAAATTTGTGTTCAGAGTTTTCCCGCCATCCATTACAAATTGTTCGGAAAGGGCATATCCAAGTCCCATTTGAATGGATCCAGCAAGCTGTCCCTCGACACTCCTCGGGTTTATAACCGTTCCGCAGTCATGAGCAGTCCACATGTGTTTGACTTCGACGAGGCCGGTCTCTTTGTCCACGTCCACTTCCGCCACTTGGGCCCCAAAACCGAAAGCCGGAGTCACCAGTCCTTTCCCTCGAGGGGTGTATGAACCACGCGCCACTAAAGGCTCTCCTCTGTTTGCCTTTTGAACCATGGCTACAGCCTCTCCAAAGGTCAGACCATAATCCGGCCTGGATTTTGATTGCACTCGGCCGTTTACGCATTCAATATCGTGAATGACGTTTAGATTGAAACGAGCCGACACAGCTCCAAATAGCGGTTCCTTTATCTTTTTTGCGGCGTCTATCACTGCATTGCCCGCCATCAGGGTCACCCTGCTACCCCATGATCCCAGGTCAGCCTGCGGAGTCATAGATGTGTCAGCGGAGGTCATACGTATGTCCCCCATCTTCAGGCCCAGTTCTTCAGCCAGGATCTGTTTCAGGACGGTATCAGACCCCTGTCCTATATCTGAAGCCATTGTAAGAAGATGCGCTGTGCCGTCAGAGAACACACGGACTTCGGCGGCGGAAAATGGATATTGAGTGTTGAACCAGTTAAAGACGCCGCCTGATATGAAACTATAACAGCCTATTCCAATACCTCTGCCAGCGGGAAGGCTTTTACGTTTTTCCTTCCAGTCGCTCATTTCAGCCACGGCCTTGATACAATCGATGAACCCGGAACTTGAGATTGTGGCCACATCCGGAATTTCGTCTCCGCTTACCTGAGCGTTCTTTAGCCTCAAATCTATGGGGTCTATTCCCAACTCTTCCGCAGCCATATTCATCTGAATTTCTGTGGCGTACAGTGATTGTGGAGCGCCAAAACCTCTCATGGCGCTTGCCGGGGGCTTGTTGGTATATATATGTTCTCCATGAAACCTGTAGTTTGGATAGCGGTAAAGCATGGCGCCAAAATTGCCGCAAAGAAAGGTGGCCGTGGGCCCCATTGCATTGTAGGCTCCGCCGTCGAGCTGTATTTTCAGGTCTTTGGCGACCAGTGTTCCATCCTTCCTGAATCCCACCTTTGAGTAAATCTTCATAGGATGCCGACGTCTACCGGTAATGAACTCTTCTTCTCTGGTAAGTGTAAATTTTACAGGACAACCGGTCTGTCTGGCCAAAAACGCAGCGCAAAATTCCCATGCTCGCAGCTCCATCTTTCCGCCAAACCCACCCCCGACAAAAGGTTTGATGACCCTGATGTCGTTTTCTCTCATGTTCAGAGTGGAAGCGAGCAAGCACTGGACAATGTAAGGGACTTGCGTTGACGTCCAAAGCGTGATCCTACCATCCAGATCAACCTGGGCAAGGGCGGAACAAGGTTCAAGGTAGGCATGACTGACCGAGTGTGTGTTGAAAATGTCTTCTCTGACGTAATCAGACTCTGCAAATCCTTTTTCAACGTCTCCGTATTTGATTTTCCGATTCACGCTAATATTGGTCGGGCAGTAATCGTGAATTACGGGAGCGCCGGGTTTGATGGACAAATCAACATCGAACACAGCCGGCAATTCTTCGTATTCGACTTCGATGAGTTCCATCGCTTCTTCCGCAGTGTCCCTGTCAATTGCAGCGACGGCCGCGACCTCGTCCCCGATAAATCTTACCTTGTCAACCGCCAGCGGGTATTCGTCCTGAGTATCCGGGAAAAGCCTCCAGTTTCCATATTTGATTTTTGGGGTATCCTGTCCCGTGATGACGGCTTTGACGCCCGGAAGTCCCAAAGCCCTTCTGGTGTCTATATGTTTGATTCGAGCGTGAGCCAGGGGACTCCGCAAGATTTGCCCATGAAGCATTCCCGGCAGTTTCATGTCGTCAGTATAGAGGGCCTTTCCTCTGGCTTTAACCTCGGCGTCCGTTCTGGGCACGTCCTGTCCCACAATTTTAAATCTTGATTCCATTCTCATTCCTTTGTGTCGGAGTTAACGCTTTATCGCGCGACCGTAAGCCTCTTCCAGGGCCCTCTGCGTCATTACAGCCACCATCTGTTTCCTGAATTCCAAGCTTGCCCTCACATCGGAGATAGGTCTGGATTCATCTGCCGAGATGCGAGCCGCCTCTCTTAGAAATTCCTCACTCCAAACCTTTTCCTTTAGAAAAGCTTCAGCGCTCAAGGCCCTCATCGGAACAGGCGCTACTGCGCCCAGAGCGATGCGGACTTCTCTACAGACGGTGTCTTCAATCATTATCATGGCCCCAACGGAGACTGCCGCTATATCCACTCCACATCGAGCGGATATCCTTTGATAGGACGCTCCCGAGTTTGCGGGAGGCGTGGGGACGAAGATCGAGGTCATTATCTCTTCAGGCTTCATGGCGGTGAGTCCCGGCCCCCTGAAGAAATCGTCCAGGGTTATCCGCCTCTCTTCCTCCAAACTTGCAGCCGTTACTACAGCCCCTAGCGCCATAAGTGGTGGGGCGTTCTCAGCGGAGGGAGCCGCGTTGCAAAGATTCCCGCCAATCGTTCCCATGTTACGGACCTGAACGTTGGCCATCACCCGAGCTGCTCTGGCAATTGCGGGATAATACCGCAATATATCTGGGTGGGAAGTCACATCAGAAAGTTTGGCTCCAGCGCCAATCGTGAGACCCTTTCTTAAGTCGAAACCTATTCCATTCAAACTGGAAATTCTTTCCAACGCGATAACTGCGCCAGGTTTTAATCGACCGTTTCGCATTTTAACCAGGACGTCCGTTCCTCCCGCCAGAACGCAGACCCTTTCTCGCCATTCCGCAAGCAGGCGCAATGCCTCCTCAAGGGTCTCCGGTTCAAAATATTCAAACTTTGGCAATCTCATTGTTCTTCCTTCTCAGCGGCATTATCCCTCATCTTGTCCGCAGCCATAGATATGGCTTCCACTATCTGGTTGTACCCAGTGCATCTACAAAGATTACCCGATAAGGCGGATTTAATTTCCGTCTCGCTAGGTGATAGTGTCTGATTTAGAAGATTCAACGCCGACATTTCCATACCTGCGGTGCAAAAACCGCATTGTATACCGCCTGTCTGAATAAGCGCCTCCTGAATGGGGTGAAGCTCTTCGCCGGAGGGGGCAAGACCTTCAACCGTCATGACGCTCTTGCCATTCACCGAAACCGCCAGTGTAAGACAGGAACTGACGGACCTGCCGTCCAGGAGGACTGTGCACGCGCCACAGTCGCCGGTTCCACAACCCAGTTTTGTCCCCGTAAGGTTGAGATCTTCGCGGATGACTTCATTCAGTGTGCGCCATGGATCAACGGCCAGCGAATAGTCATCCCCGTTTACTTTGAAATTGATATGATGTTTCACAATTGTAGCCTCCAAAAAGTTTCCGGTTGGAGCGTGTGATCAAAGAGTCGAAGTAATTAATAATCTCTGAATTTCGTTTGCGCCCTCGTAGATTTGGGTTATCTTCGCGTCCCGCATAAATCGCTCCATCGGATATTCAGTCATGTATCCATATCCCCCGAGTATTTGCACGGCCTCTGTTGTTGTCCACATAGCGACATCCGAACAGAACGCTTTTGACATTGAAGAATATCTTATTATTTCGGGACTAAGTCTAGAGAGATCTTTTTTCGCGTGAGCCTGTAACAGATCGCAAGTCTTATAAAGGAGCTGTCTGCCGGCGGCTATTTTCATCGCCATGTCCGCCAGTTTAACCGCTATTGCCTGATGTTTGATAATAGGCTTCCCGAAGGACTCCCGTTCCTTTGCGTATTGAGTGGCGTATTCGAACGCTCCCTCAGCTATGCCAATGGCCTGAGCGGCGACAGCCGGTCTGGTGAAATCCAGGGTCTTCATCATGATGTGGAAACCGTCACCTTCTTCTCCCAATCTGTTTTCAGCGGGAATTTCGACGTTATCAAAAACAAGTTCCCGAGTGTCGGAAGATCGGATTCCCATCTTATTTTCCTTTTTACCTACAGAAAACCCAGGACAATCTTTTTCGATAATAAAAACACTTGCTGCTTTATGGGACTTGGCCTCCGGGTTGGTGACGGCGTAAACAGTCAGAATATCAGCAACGCCACCATTGGTGATAAACATTTTCGAGCCATTCAATATGTATTTGTCACCTTTGCGCACCGCCCTTGTCTTCAATGCCGCCACATCGGACCCACCTCTTGCTTCTGTTAGGGCAAACGCCGCTAACTTTTCTCCTGTCGAGAGAGGCTCGAGATATTTTACCTTCTGCTGATGATTTCCTGCAAGGATAATGGGTAGGGCCCCCAATTCCTGAGTGGAGGGAATCATTGCGGTGGCGGCGTCCACCTTGGCAAACTCTTCTATTACAATGCACAGGGAAATGAGCCCTGCTTCCATGCCTCCGTGTTCAGAAGGAAAGTCAATTCCCAATAAGCCGTTTTCCTTCATCAGTTCTACCATCTCGTATGCGAATTCCCCATCAATATCTCTCTTTGAAGCCCCTGGTGCAACCTTCTCCCTGGCTAATCTTTGTACCGTCCGCCTCAGCATTTTTTCTTCTTCATTGAAACCGTAACGTTCCAGGTTCTCCATTTGGTCCTCTCAAAATTCGGTGGTTTAATTCGGCAACATGATCGCCCAATCGTACTTGGTGCGCAGGATCATATTGGAAGTCAGGATTAACGTATCAGTCTTTGTGTCAATTTCCCATCAACAGATTCGGAAGAAAAACAACGATTTGTGGAAAAAGGAATAACAGAATGGCGCATCCTAACAAGCTCAGCAGGAAAGGCAAACAGCCTCTGTATATAATGCCCATAGGAACTCCAGTGATACTTTTTACCACAAACACGCAAATAGCCACAGGCGGAATGATGACACCGATCATCACTGTTATGGCTATCATGATTCCAAACCACATTGGATCGTAGCCAAGTTTTACGACCGCCGGAAAGAAGATGGGAGTGGCAAGAATCATAAACGCAAGATCATCTATAAACGACCCGCCTATAAGGTACACGGCTATAATAATTACCATGATAAAGGAAGGATGAAAGGGAAGACCTGTGATCCAATCAGCAGCAACAAAAGGTATTTCGGTTACCGCCAGGAAATGGCCGAGGACCGTCGAACCGGCAATAAGCATCAGAACCATACACGCCGTTCGCAATGATTCATCAATAGATTTGAGAAACCCTCTCAACGTTAGCTCCCGTCTCGCAGCCGCAAGAGCCAAAACGGCAAAAGTCCCCATACTTCCGGCCTCGGTAGGCGAGAACCAGCCCCACATAATCCCCCCAATAACAACAACAAATATGATCGCCACCCACATGAATTCAGGTAAAGCCTTGACTCTTTCGCCCCAGCCGACTCTTTCCGCCCTGGGAGCAATCTCGGGTTTTAGAGTGACCCATCCATAAATCACGAACATGAAAAAGGTTGAAATGAGAAGACCAGGGATGATGCCCGCCAGGAACATTTTGCCAATGGATTCTTCAACGATCATAGAGTAGATTATGAGAACAATACTGGGGGGAATAAGCATTCCTAATGTTCCCACTGATGCGACAACCCCAGTAGACAACTTCTTGTCGTATCCATAACGGTCCATTTCCGGGATGGCGATTCCGGCGAACGTGGCCGCAGTCGCCAGCGTCGACCCACACATCGCCTTGAATAAAGTGGCCCCCACTACAGTAGTCATGGCTATACCACCTGGAATATGCCCCACAAATTTGTGAGTAGCCATGTACAGTCGTTTTGCTATATTGGAATTTGAAGCTACTTGTCCCATCAAAACAAAAAGAGGTATGACGGTGAATCCATAGGATGAAAAGGTGTCGAAAAAATCTTTTACAAGCAGATTTGACGCGGCGCTGAAGGAAACAAGATAAGCAAATCCGACAAACCCAAGCGCCGCCATTGCGAACGCCAACTCGAGACCTGTGAGGAACAGGAAAATCAAAACGAACAAGGCCAGGATACCTGTCGCTATTTCACTCATGGTGATCTCCCTGAATTACTTTACAGAAGTCACAACAAAGGGTTGCCGTTTGCAGGAAACAACTTACCGCCAAACCAAAAGCTATCGGGTACAACGGCAATTTAAAGGCGCCACTCACCTGATTTGATTTGATCATATCCAGTCCGAACAGGATGAAATTGTATCCGGCTAGCAAAAATAGAGCGATCCCAATCATCCTGGTTGTGGACATAATTATCATTCTTGACCTCGATGAAAGTTTCTCAAGAACAAAGTCTACAAGGATATGTCCCTTGGTCCATGATGTGTAAGGTATTGCGAATCCTATGGCGAGAGCGCCGAAAAAGGATATCAGTTCCACGCTTCCGACAATCGGTTGACCTAAAGACCTCATAAGCACATCAATTAGGGTTACGGCCATCATGATTACCAGAGCGACTCCGGAAATAGTGAACAGACCAAAATCAGCCTTCAGAATCAATGCCATGAATTTGTTCATGATGTATTCCTTGGTGAGACTGGGGAGAGCCGCCGAACAGAATTAGCGTCCGGCAGGCTCTTTAATGCTCCATTAAGGATGATTCTTGATGTAATCTACACAGAATTGAAGGGCTTCATCTCCAGGCAGTCCCTTAGTTTTCATCGAATTGACGTATTCGACCAGGATGGGTTTCATTTTTTCGGTCGTTTGCGCCTCTTGTTCGGGAGACGCCTTAGCCATTTTAATGCCTTTTTGAATGCAAAATTCTCTTGATTCAGCGTCTAATTCAGTCCACTGCTTTCCCTGTTTTGCGATCCACTCCTGATTGACCTGCGTGATAATTTCCTGAACGTCTTTCGGAAGAGAATTCCATTTGTCCTTGTTCATTACTACGAAAATTGGCGCCGTATAGGACATGGCGTAATTTTCTATGGTGGTCTTGATCATCTCGAAAAACTTCCACCCCTTTATAGGCTCAATCGGTAACAAGACACCCTCAATCAAGCCCTTTTGCAGGCCGTCATAGGTCTCCGTAATTGGCAGACTCACAGGGGCTCCTCCTACCGCAGTCACTATCGCCGCATTCTCGGCGTTTGCCTTGATTCGCAACCCCTTTATGTCGTCGATAGAGGAAATCACTTTTTTGGTATGGAATAGGCCTGGACCATGTCCGTGAAAATACATTACCTGTGAATCATCAAACTCTTTGGGCTTGAACTTCTTGTAAAACTCGTTGGTGAGATTGGTCGCCTGTATGCCGGTTGAATATCCTAGCGGCAGCGCAAGGACTTCCGTCAATGGGAACCGGCCCGGAGCGTATCCCATAAGGCTTTGACCTACGTCGGCTATTCCCTTGACCACACTGTCGTAAGTCTGTGTAGGCGGAGTCAGAGTGTTCCCGGGGAAATAGGTTACCTTGACCCTGCCGTCGGTCCGTTTTTCGATTTCCTTGCCCCATTGTTCGGAAAGTATGCTGTTCTTATGCGATGGCGGGAAAAAATTTGAGTATTTAAGTTTAATCACTTTTTCTTCCGAGCGAACAGTGGATGGACCGGAAAGGAAAAGTACAATCACAAAAAAACTGACGCAAACAGAGGCAAGCTTTTTCATCACATTCTCCCTTAATTTGAATACGGCCTGGTGAGTTGTTCTAAACTCACTTATTCTTTTCATCTGAAAACTGTTTTATGATCTCCCTCTTCAAGATCTTGCCGGTGGCGTTCTTGGGCAGTTCGTTAACTATTACGTACTGCTTTGGAACCTTGAAAGATGCGAGACGCAGTTTCAGGTAGGCTTTGAGATCTTCCGGGGTGATGTCTTTTCCAGGGTGGGGTGTTACAAACGCTGTTACCCGTTCACCCCATTCCCGATCCGGGAGTCCCACTACTGAGCATTCCTGAACGTCAGGACAGGTAAACAAAACCTCTTCGACTTCTCTGGGGTAAACGTTTTCGCCTCCCGTGATAATCATGTCTTTCAAGCGATCCACAATAAACAGGTAACCACGATCATCCAGCACGCCGATGTCCCCTGATCGAAACCATTCGTGATCTCGGAAAGCTCGCTGTGTGTCTTCGGGATTGTTGAGGTACCCCTTCATAATGTTTCGACCGCGAATGAGGATCTCGCCCTCCTGGCCTATTGGAAGAAAATCGCCCTGCTCATTTCCTATTTGAATCTCTACGCCGGGGACCTCAGTTCCTACGGAGCCTATAACATGCTCATAATAATGATTGTAAGTGACGGCGGACGCTGATTCGGTCATCCCATAGCCTTCGTATATTGTAAGATTTGTCAGATCTTTCCATTGGCGAACTATTTCCGCAGCCATGCTTGCAGCCGCAGAAAAGCAATAACGGACAGCTCCAAGTTTTTGTTTTAAATCCGGAATCGAGAGCAGGCGAGAGTAAATGGTCGGTACCGCATAGAATTTTGTCACCTTCCCTGAGGCCATCCGATGAGTTACCAGTTCCATGTCATACGAAGGGAGGAGTTCAATGCACCCACAACTAAAAATGGTGGCGTTCATGATGTGTATTTGCCCGAACACATGATTAAGGGGCAAGCAGCACAAAACTCGATCCGTCTCCGAAGAATGCTCTGAATAGGCAACATTATGACTACTAACATTGATGTTCTCGTGGGTAAGCATTACCCCCTTAGGTGTGCCGGTCGTCCCGCCGGTATATAAAACAGCGGCCGTGTCGTTCCTGTCTCTTTCAATTGACCTGAAATTTTCACACCCAAGTTCTAAGAGCTTCAACAGAGGGAGATCTCCATTCGGGGAAATTATCTTTTCGATTCTGGCTGTTTGTGCATATCTTCCGATTTGTTCCAATTTTTCATCGGCCATGAGGATCAAACGCGGTTTTGCATGGGTGAGCAAAAGTTCCAGTTCATCGCTCTGAAGCGCACTGGACAATGTTACCGCCACACCCCCGGATTTGAGAACGCCGAAATAGAATGCCAGCCAGTCAGCGGAATTGGGGGCGCAAAGACCAACCATATCGCCAGGTTGAATGCCCAATTTGATTAGCCCTGTGGCCACGCGATTGGCTCGTCGATTGAAATCGAGATAGGGAATTTCCGAATCGTTTTCACTGATTGCGGGGCGGTCCGGGAATAAGATTGCGGCCTTGTCGAGGTTCTTGGCGACATTCATTGCAGGATCCTAAAAGGGGTAACGCGATGGAAGATTTTTCAAAGGACTAATTGTCTAATATTTACCCCTGTGAATAAATGGCGTCAAGAAATAATTATATAATAGTCAATTTTTCTCTTTGAAAAAAAATCGCTTTTAAGTAAACTGCGCAAAAAAGGTGAAAATGAAGAAGTTTAAGCCGATTAGACAGACTAGGGTTTCTGAGGAAGTCACGGAGCAGATAAAGCAATGTATCCTGCTCGGGGATTTCAATGCAGGCGATAAACTCCCGGCTGAACGTGAACTTATGGAGCAATTCCAGGTCAGCAGGGTGGCAATACGCGAGGCGCTTCGCGCATTGGAGAACTCGGGTTTCGTCTCAACGCGGCAGGGCGCGACTGGTGGAACTTATGTGATCGAGCTTTCCTTCGAGAATCTCTCAAGCGCTTTCATAGATCTTTTCCTGGCCGAAAAAATTTCGATCCCCGAAATGTTCCATGTCAGAGTCCTGATCGAACCTGAGGTTGCCCGTTTGGCGGCCATGAGGATCACGCCTGAATCCACGGAAAAGCTGCTGGAAATACTGGAGAAAGAGGAATCGCCGGTAAACTCCCTTGCAGATGACATTGAAACAAAAACCATGGCGCATTTTGTTCTTGCGGAAATCTGCGGAAATCGCTTTCTGGAAGCCCTTGTGAAATCTCTTATGAGAGTTACAAAAAAAGTTATTGAAGCTGTAAACCCAAACACGTTGTCCATGCATCCAGCGGGAATGCACCGTCCCATAGTCGAGGCGGTAATTGCCGGAAAGCCTGATGAAGCAGCGGAGGCAATGAGAAGGCACGCCTTGGAATTCGGTGAGGTGATGATCGAAATGGAGAGAGCCCATCGTGAAAGTTTGCGATCAGGGTTCAACATGAAAAACAGTGTGGGTTAAGCGCTTCAATAATCAATGGGAAAATTAAATGAAAAACAGCGAAATATTAGTGGGTAAACGAATTCTTGCTGTCGATGACGAACCTGATGTGCTTGATATGGTTCAGGAGCAGCTTGAAGCATGTGAGATTACAACCTCCGAGAGTTATGAACAGGCTGAAGAACTGTTGTCAAGCGCCTCCTTCGATCTGGCGTTACTGGACATCATGGGTGTGAGAGGATTTGATTTACTTGAGATATGCAGGGACAAAAGACTTCCCGCCGCCATGCTTACAGCTCATTCCATAAATGCGGATAGTGTCAACAGGGCTATGAGTTTAGGGGCCATTTCGTTCCTGCCCAAAGAGGAATTGGTAAATATCCAGGAACATCTCGTGGACATCTTTGAGGGTCTGGCTCAAGGTCAAAGCCACTGGAGAAGACTTTTTGATCGTCTAGGCCCATTCTTCAGGGATCGGCTGGGACTCACATGGGAGAACATCGGAAAACCGAGGAATCCTCCTTACATGTATTGAATCCTGACTTTGAATATTCCAGACTTTTCTGTAAGCCATAGCTCAATCGAACAGCAAAGAATTTTCAGCGTGATTTCCTGGTCGAAAATTTAGCGCCAACCTGGAAATATCGAATCTGCGGCTAAAACCGCTCCTCACTGCAATATCAATCATTATTCCTGTATAAACAATATGGTATCCAGGACAAATAAAATAAATTGATACCAAATATTGTCAATTCGTGGTAATATGAACACTATACACCCATATTCGAAGGTAAAGCTTTTCCTGTCTGATAGCTTGAATTTTTAGTAGGCTCTGAGATGAACCTCAAGACCTCATTTTACACTTTAGTGTCCATTATCCTGATATTGGCGACTCCATCCTTTGTGCAGTCGCAAGGATCATTTTTTGGTTCGGATACGCTTTCTTTGATTTCACCTGCGCCCAGGCTGAGTGTTGGTTACATGTTTCCTTCCGGGCCTACGACTTTGAAGCTGGACATAAAAGGCGGACCAGCGGATTCAATAAAGAGGCTTACCCAGTCGTACAAATTGCAGGGACTGTGGGCCGAGTTAGCCATACCGATCAGAACTCCCAGCCCTTTGAGTTTTGAGATCGGAGGAGCTTATCTTTTCTCCGCAAATAATAGGTCTACCGAGACTTATGTTACAACTAATGATTATGGGGGCGAAGAGAGAAGTTGGCGCACCGGCACTCAGATGTGGTACTTTCAAGCGATGGCCACCTATCAGATTACATCTTCAATCTCAGGTGTATTAGGTTTTCGGTACGACTCATTCGTAACAAAGTTCAGTGAACCTGAAAATCTTGTGGGAAATAGGACAATATTGTTTCATACAGCGGATTTCACTGTTAATGCGGATATTCCCTTTTTTGGTGTCGAATATTCCAGGAGGTTCATGCACGGCAGTACAATTAACGCCGGGATAATTGGTCTTCCAGCTTTCCCCTGCGATCTTCTTCATCGCGAAACCCGGGAAAGCATAAAAAAGATGTCTTTTAATAACGGATCAGACTCCGGGTATTTTCTCGAGGCCTGGGCGGGATTATCGCTTCCCATAACTCCTTGGCTCCAGGCTGGAGCATTTTCGAAATACAGTGGCGCTAACGCCAAGACAATGGCAGATTTGTCATTGTCAGGCACCGACAACAACTCGCAATATAAGACCGAGGTAACGTTCGACAGGGGAGTGTGGATTGTCGCTGGATTCGTCGGCGCCTCCTTTTAGCTTGCAACTCCTTCCAGGGTATCTTTACAGGTATGAACAATGATGCTGTAATAGATGAATCAACCAAGAATGCCGTATTCCTGGTCGCCACCATCGCCGCTTTTATGACCCCCTTTATGGCCTCGTCAATCAATGTGGCCTTGCCCGCAATTGAGTCCAATTTTCAGATCGACACCATTCTTCTTAGCTGGGTTCCTACCTCTTATCTCCTCTCCACATGTATGTTTCTTGCGCCTTTTGGAAGACTGGCGGACATAGTTGGCAGGAAGAACGTTTTTGTGTGCGGATCGATAATATTCACCATCGCCGCCTGTCTCTCGGCAGTTTCATACAATATATGGATGTTACTGACTTTCCGGGTGCTTCAGGGGATGGGATCGGCAATGATATTCGGGACAGGTATGGCCATGCTCGCCACGGTTTTTCCTCCCGGAGAAAGAGGCAGGGCCATTGGGATCAACGTGGCCGCCGTGTATATTGGAATGGCTGTTGGGCCGTTTATTGGAGGGATATTGACGGAACAATTTTCATGGAGGGGTGTGTTTGCGTCAACTGTTCCGCTCGGTGTCTTATGTACTTGCGTTTCACTGTGGAAGCTCAGATGGAAACGCAAGAAAACGGAAGCTGAAAAATTCGACGTGCTGGGATCTATCCTCTACGGCATTGCAATCATCGGAGTCATGTTAGGATTGTCCAAGCTACCCTCCGTCATTGGGGCGCTGTCCATAGTCGGTGGAATAGGATTCTTCATACTCTTTGTTAAATGTGAACTGAAGACCCCGTATCCAGTGATAAGCATGGACATGTTCCTAAATAACAGGCCGTTCGCCTTTTCTGGCCTGGCCGCATTGATAAATTACAGCGCAACGTTTGCTGTATCGTTTCTGTTAAGTCTGTATCTTCAGTACGTGAAGGGATTTAGCCCTAAGGAGGCCGGCCTTGTTTTGATGGTTCAACCTATCGCCATGGCCATATTATCCCCATTGGCAGGCAGGGCTTCCGACAGAATTGAACCTCAGCGGGTCGCGTCGCTGGGTATGCTGATTACCGCCATAGGGCTCTTTCTTATGTCATTTCTGAACGCGAACACCAAGACATCAATGATAACAGCCAATCTTGCCGTTTTGGGATTGGGTTTCGCCCTGTTTTCCTCCCCAAATATGAACGCCATCATGTCTTCAGTTGACAGATCCAGCTACGGATTAGCCTCCGGCGTGGTAAGCTCCATGAGACTCATGGGGCAAATGCTAAGCATGGGCCTGGTCTCGGTCATGTTTGCGCTGTACATTGGGCCAGTTGATTTTTCCCCTAAGATAATGGCTCAGTTTCTCGAGTGTCTCAATAGATCGTTCATCATTTTCGCAATAATATGCGTCATTGGGATTTACTTTTCGCTAGCCAGGGGCAGAATCCTCGGAAGTCCCTGATACTTCCATATAATGATCACGAGACTGAATCGAGCCGGGCTATTTTCTTTTAGAAGCAAATCCTGTTAAATGGATGTCGAATTGCTGGAGTCCCTTTGGATTCATACGCCGTCATCCATCATTAACAGAATCGCTCTGTGAAAGATTTAGGAAAAGTTAATCGATGTTTCATAGTGTCAGTCTGAAAACGCGTATACTTATTATTCTTGGAGCCCTTTTATCAATTACCGCAGCCGGCGCCATCATATCCATATCTCACATGTACGTCATGGACAGGTACATGAACAAGTTTCTGGAGACCGATCTCCAGGCGATTCAGGCGTCCCAGGAACTCGAGAATGCCCTCGTCATGCAGAAGGGTTATGTTACCTACTATTTCCAGGACAGGGACCCTGCGTGGCTTGATGAACTCCAGAAACATGACACGTCCTTCGAAACATGGCTGAAACGAGCGCGACAACTCGCTGAAACCTCAAAGGAAAGAGATATACTCAATGAGATTGAATCTCAGTATATTCGTTACAGCATGTCCAGGGATGATGTGGTTAATCTCTACAAGGAAGGCAAAGTTCAGGAAGGATATGAAAAACACAAGAACGCCAGAAATCAGTTTTTCAAGATTATTGACTCATGTAGGAAGTACAAGACAACTTATGTAGAACGGGTAAATGATGTCCAGGAATCGTTGAGGGATCGCGCCGGACTCATAAACGCACTGGCGATCAGTGGGCTTGTAATGGTGCTACTTCTGGGGATAGTGTTGGCCTACATCCTTTTAAATCAGGTATTGGGTCCAATAAGGAGACTCGCCACATTTTATGACGAGAGGAAGAGCCTCGGGATTGAAGGAAACGAAGTAAAGGCGCTGAGTCGACGTTTTGAGAATCTCCTGCAGGATGTGGATCAGACCAGATCAAAGCTTGAATTGAGCCAGGAGCATCTTGAACAGGCCGAAAAATGGGCGCTTGTGGGAAAACTGGCCGCAGGTGTCGCTCACAGCGTCCGTAACCCACTGACGTCAGTTAAAATGCGGCTGTTTTCCATGGAAAGGACCTTGGATCTCACCGCAAGCCAGAAGGATGACCTGGAAGTAATTTCCGAAGAAATCGGTCACATTGACACGATCGTGGGAAATTTTCTGGAGTTTTCCCGGCCTCCAAAACTTAAAATGCATAAAATTAGTCCGTCAGACTCTGTAGACATGGCTGTTAAGCTTCTTAAACACAGGCTTGAATCTTATGATGTCAGGGTTGAGCTGATCCGAAACGTCAGGCTTCCCGAGATTCAGGCTGACCCGGACCAGTTGAAGGAAGTGTTCGTGAATCTGATTGTAAACGCATGTGAAGCCATGGTGAGCGGTGGGCATATAACCATTCGAGAGAGGAAAGAGGTCCTTGAACAGGAAGGCTCTGTTTTGGTGATCGAGATGATGGACGATGGTCCTGGAATACCTGATTCTATTCAGGAAAAACTTTTTCAGCCTTTTTTTAGCACTAAGGAAGAAGGCACAGGCTTGGGACTTAGTATTGTCCAGCGTATAATTGAAGAACACGGTGGATGGGTTGAGCTTGAGTCACTGGAGGGGAAAGGGGCTATATTTAGAATCAAGCTCCCAGCATCTGGAGATGTGGTGTGGGAAAAATACTGATTGTAGATGATGACGCCCAGTTGCGTCTTAGTTTTGAAAAGATACTCACCGCCGAGGGTCATAAAGTGCTAATGGCGGCCACTGGAGAGAGCGGACTCGAAATTGTCAAGAATGACCGTCCGGAGATCGTTGTCATGGATGTCAGGTTACCAGGAATGGGAGGACTGGAGGCCTTCAAGGCCATGCACGAGGTCGACGCCAAACTTCCTGTCATAATTATGACCGCCTACGGGACTACAGACACGGCGATAGAGGCAACCAAGCTGGGAGCGTTTGACTATTTGCTTAAGCCATTTGACATACCGGAAATGCTCTCAAATATTGACAAAGCCCTTTCAGCTTCAAAATTCATGCGATCCAGAGTTGAAATCGAACCGGCGCAGGAAGGGGGGGCCACCGAAGTCATTTTTGGACGCAGCAAGGCGATGCAGGAGGTTTATAAGCAAATTGGCAGAGTCGCGTCCACCGCTGCCACAATACTTATCCGTGGTGAGTCGGGCACTGGCAAGGAGTTGGTGGCAAGAGCTATCTATCAGCACAGCGCAAGGGCCAACAAGCCTTTCCTGGTGATAAACTGCGTTGCCATCCCAGAAACTTTACTTGAGAGTGAACTATTCGGATATGAAAAGGGCGCATTCACTGGAGCGGTAAACCGACGTATCGGGAAGATTGAACAGGCCAACGGAGGAACTGTTTTCCTGGACGAGATAGGTGATATGCCGTTCAGTATTCAGGCCAAAATATTGCGTCTACTTCAGGAGAGAAGCATAGAACGACTGGGTGGGCGTTCGCCAATTCCCGTGGATGTTCGAGTTATAGCCGCTACAAACCGAGATCTGGAAACCGCCCTGCTTGATGGCAGGTTTCGTGAAGATCTTTACTATCGTCTCAAGGTGGTGACTCTCAATCTTCCGCCGCTTCGCGAGCGTGTGGGTGACATTCCTATACTTGCCAAATATTTCCTGAAACGGTTTTCTGACGAAATGGGGATTGACAGCCCTGGGTTGACCGACAAGGCCAGGGATGTCATGGAATCCTATTCTTGGCCCGGCAATGTGCGAGAACTCGGAAATGCTGTTCAAAAAGGGCTTATTTTTAGTAGAGGCGCTCCGATATGCGCCGAAGAAATATCGCAGGCGATAAAAATTGAAACTGACACCTTGGTTGCGCCGCCTGATCTGCCTCCGGATTCGATTGAGGAATGGGTTAAGGCTTCTTTAGCAGCGGGTGGGGATAATTTGTTTGTGGACATGGTAGATCAGTTCTCGAAGATTCTAATGACTCAGGCCCTTTTAAATACGGGAGGAAATCGATCTCAGGCCGCCAAACTACTGGGGTTGTCAAGACCCACTCTGCTAGCCAAGATTGAGAAATACAGGATTAAGATTGAAGCTTCTATAAAAGGCAGTTGAGAAATTGCCCAATGGAAAGAAAGTCAAGATGTCAAGCCAATTTACATGCCATGAGCAATCGTAACGTAATGGCATAGACTAGAAAATCGGGCCATGCTGAAAACGTCAACAGGCAATTTCATATCATCTAATCTCAACGATCCTTTCTTGGGATGTTCCGATGTAATCAGGCACGCCCTCATGGACAAGGGTTCTTTGATAGAAATTGAGAAGGGTGGCAGGATTATTGCGCCTGGAGACACAGGGGACAAAATAAGATTCCTCGCGTCTGGCAAGGCAAAGGTAGTCGTTCAAGACCGGGACGGCCCTGAAATATCTGTGGACAGACTCGCTCCTGGAGATCTGATCGGCGAAATAAGCTATCTCACTGGGCGGCCAAATCCCTTAAACTCGGAAGTCATTGCTGAAGAAGATTCCAGCGTACTGGAAATCCCCGCGGCGCATTTTGAAACCGTTTTACGTTCGAATCCGGATTTCATGATAGATGTCATGAAAAATATGGCACGAAAGGTTGTCAGACTTGACCAGAATGTCTACCGGAACACACGTAAAAAAAGGGCGCTGCAAAATCTCATCAGCAGAGAGGAACATCTTTTTCCTGACTATTTTGTAGGCGAAACAGTTCGGCGTAGAGTTGGTCGTCAACTGGAAGACCTGGCTAATTCTCCGTGGCCGGTTCTAATAACAGGAGAAACTGGTGTTGGAACCGAATTTCTGGCTCACGCCCTTTACAAGTCTTCATCGCATCACAAGCGTGTTTTCCTTTTTCTGGATCTTATAAGACCATTAACTGAGACTGGTGGTTCTGAGAATTTCTGTGAAATTCCGGAAGAAAGCTCGGACCAGACTGAGAAGCAGATGAGGCTGTTTTTCGGCTCAGAATCAAGGGGGGAAGGGCAGACAAGGGTTGAAACCCCTGGATATCTTGAGCTTACTGAAGAAGGGACCCTGCTAGTCAGAGGGATGGAACGCCTCACCTTCCTGATGCAGAACAGACTGCTTTTTTCTCTGAAGAAGGGAAAATTCAAAAAAGTCGGGTCGTTTGGTTATCAGAGTTGTGACATTCGTATAATTGGCACGACCAACCTGGATGTTTCAGAGATATCCGCTGAAAAACATCCTCTACTGCACTGGATGCTTCAGCACTCCATTCACGTTCCTCCACTACGCAAGCGGCGAAAAGAAATTCCTACGCTGATTCAGCATTATGTCAACAAATATGCGCAGGAACTTGATAAAGAAATCAACAAACTGCCCAAGGAGGCCATAAAGACACTGGTAAGCTACTCCTGGCCGGGCAACGACCGGGAACTGGCTACGACACTCAAGAGAGCCGTGCTTCTGTCCTCAGATGGCATTCTCAGGCCACAGGACATATATTTTGACCTCAGACGAATTGAAGCTGACGGGAAAATCAATCTCCTCCGTTATCCCGCTATCCGGGGAGCCGTCAAGAGTCCACTCTTTCCGGTAATATTCCAGAGCGCCGCCGCCCCTTTCTTTTTCATACTTCTTGTGCTGCTTTTTCTGGGGCCGGTCAATCCGTCGGCAAACGTTGGGTCCCTGTTTAGTTGGGCCATCGGTTGGCCCACCATGATCTTTGGAGCTTTTATATGGGCCCGGTTCTGGTGTTCACTTTGCCCGATGGGGGCCATAGGGCATTTGGCAAAGAAGGTGATATCGTTTGATATCCCCTTTCCTTCATTCCTAAAACAAAAGAGTGATTGGATAATCTCCATATCAGCAATGTTCATAATATGGCTGGAAATTGCCACGGACCTTAGGAGTTCCCCTTTCAATACCGGTCTCTTATTGCTCACAATTATGCTTTTCGCTGTCATTTTTTCCGTCATCTTCGAGCGTCAATCATGGTGCAGATACCTCTGTCCCCTCGGCGGAATGATGGGTGTGCTGGCCAAGGTTTCCCCTTTTGAACTCAGAGCGGATAGAAACGTATGCGCAAGCCAGTGTTCCTCGAATGAATGCTTTGTAGGCACAGAGAAAAACGAAGGATGTCCCTTTGGGCAAATGGCTCCTTCCCTGCGGAGTAATCGTTTTTGCAAGCTTTGCGGAAATTGTGTAAAAAATTGCCCGCACAGCGCCATCAATCTTAATCTGAGAATACCCGGGCGAGAGATCTGGGAAATGCGCCAGGTTGGAATAGTGACTTCATTTCTGGTCATAAGTATGTTGGGAGGTCTTTTGAGTGAACTGATGGAACCAGGTTCACTTTATGATCAATTTTGCTCCCTGTTGCCGAACTCTCCTGGTATATTGGTTTTTACGGTATTCTTCGCAGTAGTCATTCTTTGCGTTAATGGTCTGGTGTTGCTCGCCGCAGTGGCTTCCTCCCAGTTTTCCGGCGAAACCACCAAGGAAAATTTCGCCCGTTATGGCTTGACGCTGCTACCGCTTGTGTTGACAGGATTCATGGCCTTTCACCTTTATTACCTTATCAACCTTGGTGTTTACTTTCCGATCGTGCTCTGGCAGACATTTCATTTCAGTATATTTGAGCGCATGGTGATAACTGTTTCCCCGTCCTGGACGCTCTTTGTTCAACAAGTTTGTGTCCTTGTAGGCTCCTTAGGAACGATTGTGATTCAATTCAGGCTCAGTCGCGCAAAGAATTCCAGCTTATCGGAACATCTGGCCGAGGTCTCTCCTCATTTAGTTACGGCGATTATCCTCACCGCAACCCTCCTTTACGCTATTCAGTTGTTTTTTTATTAATTCCTTGACACTAATTGGACGTATGATTAATAGCTCAGTGTTTGACAACCCTTTCGGAAGAACCAAGGAGACGCAATGGAAGAAAAAAGGGACAAATGGCTGAATTTTCTGGCGCTTACCACAGTGATTATAGCGTTGGGCGCCACGATGTCTACTTTGAGCGTTGGTAAATTTTCCAACCGCGGCATATTAAAACAAACTCAGGCCTCAAACCAGTGGGCCTACTATCAGGCAAAGAGCATCAAGACATATTTATATGAACTTCAGAAGGAGAAGCTGGAGACAGACCTCAAGTTAAGCCCAAACATCGATGAAGGAGTCAGAAATGAATATGAACAGAAAATAACGAAATATGGGGAACAAATTCGCCGTTACGAACAGGAAAAAATCGACATACAGGGACAGGCCCAATCCCTGGAAAAGGAACGGGATCAGGCGATGGTTCATTCTCAACAGTTTGGACTAGCCGTGATTTTCCTTCAACTGGCGATACTAATGTCATCCATAGCCTCGTTGATGAAAAAGAAGCTGATGTGGGTGGTTGGCTTAATGGTAGGGCTACTGGGATTCCTCTATTTTGCCAACGGCTATCTACTGCTTTTCTGACATCTATAGGTTGCACAGCCGGCAAGCAGACGTCTCAGTGATTTTCGACATTGTTCGGGACTCTGGCCGGTGAACTGATGAGCGTAATTGGGGAAAGATAGAACCATTTCTCGAAAAAACCATTTTCAGCGCCTTACATTAAACAAGTCTTAAATGACTCAGGAAATGATTTGCAGATTGTGGGCAAAGTAAAAAACATTCTTGAAAAGAGAATAAAGATCTTTCCCCTCGAGACCCCGAAGTTCCTTTGGATAGTCGGCTTGTCATTCATTCTCTTTTTCGGATCGGCGATCTTTCGAAACTATGTGGACACAGCATTTCTGAAAAGGTATGGAACAGACGCCATACCCACCATGTTGATAATTAATGCGGTATTTACGATCTTTATTTTTGGGGCGATGGACAGGATTCTTTCCAAGTATTCGGACATACTGGTAATTGGAATCTTTGTGGCATTCTTCTCTGTTGCGGGAGGCGCCTGTTTTATTGTCACTAAAGCCGACATTTCGATTGTTTATCCGATTCTTTACCAATTGTGCCTGGTATTGGATTCGATACTCTTTGTTCACACCTGGAACATAGCCGGAGAACTGTTCGACCCAAGGCAGGGGAAACGCATATTTCCGATGGTAACCGCCGCTCAGTTGTTGGGAGCGATGCTTGGCAACTTCGTAACTCGGCCTTTCACCTCAATATTTGGCGAAGATCCTGCCCTGCTATTGTTTTCCGGTTGTTACCTATTGGCAGGTTTTTACATCTTCTCAAGCGGTTCACGCTTCGTTCCGTGGGTCAACAGGAATGGATCCAAAGTCGAGTCCGCCACATCAAGAGTATTCGGATTCGATGAATTAAGATCACTACTCAGACGTTACCCTATTGTACGGTACCTATTGGTTACTGGACTTGCTCCAAACATAGTATTGCCCATATTTCTTTATCAGTTTAGCGTTATAGTGAACCATTCATTTAATTCTGAACAAGCCTTGATCAATTTTCTGAGTCTTCTGAGGGGAATCACATCTTTCGCCAGCCTGGTCGTTCTTCTTTCGTTCAGCGGAGTTTATTCCAGGATAAAGATTCCTGACGCTTCAATCGTTTATCCACTGCATTTCACATTTTTATTTTCCATGCTTCTCCCACTTTTTAACGTATTTGTGGCTTCTGCCGGACAATTTTTCGCAATACTCATTCAGAGGGCTGTTGCTGGTCCTGTGAACAAAATCCTCTTCGGGATCATTCCACGAAACATCCAGACTTGGAGTAAGACATTTCTGAGAGGCTCCGTACCCCGAATCGGCACGGTCATCGGATCGCTACTTATGATAGGGTTGAGACCCTTTTTGACTGTCAGAGAACTGGCTTTACTGGGGATTGGAATTTCGCTTATATGGCTCTTAGAAACATTTCTGTTCAGATCCAAATACAAGAGGATTCTTAAACAGGTGATTCTCGAGGATGTCACAACAATTCCATCGATTGTTCCAGACCGGACATTTCATTCGTCAGTGATTGGTCAGGCCTCCGCACAAGACATGGAGACACTGTGGGTTCGTCCTGGTCTACGATCCGCTACGGAAGGCCCCGGAACATCTTCTGAAGTAGCGCTGAGCCGTCTGGATTCAAATGATCCGGACATTTGTGTGTCTGCAATCCACTATTTTGGCCATTCACATGATCCGATGGCGGTCAGAAAGCTCGTAGGGTTCCTGGGGTGTGATGAAGACAGACTGAGAGGCGCTGCGATTGAAGCTCTTACGAGGTATCCGAGATTTATTCTACCGTTTTTGGAAGCTTCCCTGCTCGATTCCAATCTTAGGGTAAGGCAGGGAATTTTGGAGGTGATAAGGCTATCCTACACTATATCGGAGTTTGAGACAGCTCACTTACTGGAAAAGGCCCTTACAGAAATATACACAAATCTCATATTCATTCGCCGATTGCGTACACTGGAGCCGTTGCCTTCCGCCGTGAGATTGGCCCGATTCCTGGAAGAAAGCAATGAGGATACTCTCAGGCTGATATTTTTCGGCCTGTGGGTGTATCACTCGGACATGAGGCTATTGTATCAAAAGATTAAAATTGACAAATCGGCCGTGGCTATTGAGTTGATTGAAAATTCAATAAGACCGGAACTTTCACAATATATAATTCCATTGATTGAGGATATTCCTCTAGACGAAAAAATCGCAAGGGGTAGAGAACTTCTTCTCTTGATAAATTCCGATTCCACTCAGCGTGTGATTACTCTCGTTGCGTTAGCGAAAGACCCATTGATGAAGATTCTGGCTGCGGCCCTCATCTCAGATCTACCTCCGGATCCGGCCTATATCCCAATTTTACAGATATCTGAGGTGGATGACGATGAGTACGTTCGGGAAACAGCGCATTACGCTCTGGCCAAAATGAACAACGAGGATGCCATGATACCTAATATACTGCATATTACCAACAAGTTGAGGCACTTCAGCATTTTTGAGGGTATGGGAGTCCGGGAACTTCACGCGATAGCCACGGTGGCCCATCTAAAGAGTTTTCAGTCTGGTGATGAGATCGTGAGTGAAGGCAGGGAAAACTCTTCAATTTATTTAATTATATCCGGAAGAGTCAAAGTTTTTCAGCCGCGTGAGGCAAGGAGCAATGAAAGACTGGGAAAGCTGGAGTTGGAAACGGGCGGTTTCATAGGATTTGTCGGAATGTTTACCAATCTTCCACCAAACGTCACATGCGAGGTCATTGATCCGACCGAAACCCTGGTATTGCCCCAAAACGAATTCCAGGAGATTATGAGAATCTACCCTCAAATAGCTATAAACCTGTGCCGATTCTGCGCTCTTAAGTTTAGGGAATTCTTGCTGTATAACTGACCTCCGGTTTTGTTGAAGTTTACAAGCCGCTCACGATTCCTATAAGAACGATTTCTAGCAGGCTTGAAATCTCCAAGCGAATATTTGATTGAACAGACGCCTCACGTTTTCAGGAGCTTTCAAGTACATGAATTCCCTCCCTGTTTGAACTATCCTCGCCGCTCCCGTGAGTTGGTTAAACGGGACGTCCAGCAATTCCGGCCATTCACGCAGGCAGATATCATGTGCGAGCATCTGTTTCATGCGCGGCTTAGTCGGTGATCTGAGTATTTCCCTGAAAATAGCCCTGTCGTTTAGTGGAAAGAGCCTAAGAGCATGCATCCCATCCTGACCGTACTGCAGAGGCCCAGCCCAGCAACCGAGACGCTGTTCGATGTACATAAGATCGAGGATAGTGTGCCATTCGAGGTGAGCAATTTCATCCAACCAGGTTCTCGTAGATTCCAAAATTGGTCCAACAGGTGGAAGCTTGGCCCTTTTCAGAATCTCTTGAGCATCAAAGGCCCTTCTCTTCGCATCTCCTTCTTGCCAGTAATAAGCGCGACCTACCTCTCCTGCGCAGCCGGGCAAGAAAGCCCTGTATGCGTCAATTAATCGGGAAGTTGGGTGAATGCGCCATATCTCTCCGCTCACACATGAACCGGTCCTGAATTGCCAATCTTCCAACTGGTCATCAGAAGCCAATCGGACTTTTAAAGTCACGTGTTTAAGCTTGAGCTTTTCAGAAAGTAATTTGGCGATCTGACAATCGACGGCGGATGGAATCCACACGCCTGTAGTGAACTTGATTTTATCGAGAATGTCTTTGCAACAGGCCAAAAGCATACGGCTGTCACGTCCCGCTGTAAGAGACATTTGAAGCGGGTAGCGCTCCGCAACAGCGTTGATGTTTTTTTTCAAATGCGAGATCGTAGCGCCTACAGTTTGATTGAAACTGTTCTGCGGCGCAAGATCTTCTGGACTTGGCCAATGTCTTAGAACGGTCCAAGTGTTCATGTCCAGGTAATGATTCGGCAGAAGCCGTTTGATTGATTTGCATGGTGTAAGCCCGGAAGGGTACCAGGAGTCTCTTTCTGGCATGCCGAGGATTTTCTGGAGATCATGATCCCAGTCGTTTTCAGATTTGTCTATCAGGGAAATCGTCGAGGCGATCACAGGATTTTCGACAGAATACACCGTAGCTAGAGATCCTCCAGAATCCAGGTAAAAACGGCAAATTGAACCCAGAGAAGCCATGCATGCAAATCGGCCGCTCAGATCGTGAATCCATTTTTCAAATGAATCCATATTCTCCGTTTCGTTTTTCCTCAGAATCACGGTTTTCGAGAGGAGTTTCCCCTGGGGCGTTATCGGATAACCTATCAGCCATCCAATGAAAACTTTACAGTTGTCAAAAATATTGACTACAGGCAGTCTAGGGTGGGTAGCAAGAATCCAGGGGGCATTTTCATGAATAGTCCATCCGTATGGCTTCAATTGCTCATTCTGGCCCAGAATGAACTGACAATCAAGTTCGTGTTTTTTTACGCACATAAAAATTCTCCGATGCAATAATTTCTAATTCATTCTCATGCATAAACCGTTCCTCTATGGACGTTGGGCTATTAGGAATGCCAAGCCGGATGAATTTTTTGTTAACTCAAGGGTAATGACCCATCTCTGACACTTTCCTGAAAAGTAATATGTTCATAGGGTTGATTGTTGACGGGATTGCGGCGCACATGTAATGTATCAACGAGGGTTGATTGGTAACAAACATTCAGACTCGCCTCGCTTATAGCGCCGCATAGCCTTGTAGGTTACGTCAACCTCGGTTTGACGGGAAATTTCGGGTAATCGTGCGCTTCCGGATAGCGACCGTCCAGACAATGTATACACTACTACGTCTCTTAAAATGTGAAATGTCTATTTAAGGATGACGGAGGAAATACTTTGGCTAGATTATGTAAACTTGGCTTGGCATTATGGTTGATTGTTCAGTTCTTTCCAGGGGCTGACGAAATTTATCTATCCTCAGCCTGGTCATTCCAGGAATCTCCCGCTCTTGCAGAATTGGTGAAAAAGGGCACTCTGCCGAGTGTGGAGAAGAGACTTCCGCCAAATCCAGCGGTAGTAAAGCCTGTTGAGACTACCGGCCGTTATGGGGGCACATGGAGAAGAGCGTATACCGGTGTCTCCGACCTCAATGAAACCCGAAAAATAGTCTATGATCCCTTGGTCCGATGGAGCCCGGAATTCAAAATCCAGCCAAATCTATGCGTAAGTTGGGATATCCAGAATGAGGGCAGAGTTTATATTCTCAAGTTAATACCGGGTGTAAAATGGTCGGATGGAGTTCCTTTCACTGCGGATGACGTCCTCTTCGCTGTAAATGACACGCTGCTGGACAAGGATGTGGCTCCGTCGGCCCCAAGTTGGCTTGCGCCTGGTGGCGATGAACCGACGGTGACGAAGATAGACGATTTCACAATAAAGTTCGAGTACACGAATCCGTATGGACTCTTTCTTGAAAATCTGGCCTGTCCTAACGGAATGGCTCTTGTTACGAGACCCAAACATTATCTGATAAAGTTTCACAAGAAGTACGCCAAGCCGGAAGAGATCGAAGCCCTGTTAAAGGAGAAAAACTCCTCCTCCTGGAACAAATTGTTTGGAGAACTCATTAACATCCGGCATGGGATATTTGTCACTTCGGAAATTCCTTCCATACTGGCCTGGATTACAAAAGAACCCGCTCCAGGCAAGAGGTTTGTCATGGAACGTAATCCCTACTATTGGAAGGTCGACCATAAAGGGAACCAACTTCCGTATATTGATAAAATATCTACCGAATTTCTCAATGAGGCTAACATGGTTTTGTTGAAAGCCGTGGCGGGAGAGATTGACATGCAGGCCAACCACTTGGGCGGTATGTCCAACTCCATTCTCCTTCTGGCCCAACTTGGTTCTGGGAATTTCAGGCTTGTTCCGAAGATCTCGACAGCCTCTGTGGGATTGCTCCTTGCGCCGAACCTGAATCATCCGGATCCTGAGATGAAGAAAGTTTTAGGGGACAAGAGATTCAGGATCGCCCTTTCTCATGCGATCCGAAGATCGGAAATTAACGATATTCTGTTCAGAAGTAAGGGCAAGCCTCGTCAAGCGGCTCCCTTAAAGGAATCCCCATTTTACAGCGAATCCTATGAGAATGCTCATTTGAGCTATGATCCCGGACTGGCCAATAAAATGCTGGATGAAATGGGGCTCAAGGTTGGCCCGGATGGATGGAGATTGAGACACGACGGTCAGAAATTGCAGTTGTCTCTTGACGTCATGGCATCGATTCAGGCTTGGGTGGACGCTGCCGAAATAGTGGGATCAGACTTCAAACAAATTAAGATCGACACCGCCGTAAAATCGGAAACCAGAGAACTGTTCCGACAGAGAACTCAGTCCTGCGCTCATGATATAGCCCTGTGGTCAGGGGACGGGGGGCTTGAGTGCCTCCTTGAACCCAGGTGGTATCTACCTTACAGCCAGGAAAGCCTCTATGCTCCATTATATGCGCAGTGGTATCAGAGTAGAGGAAAAAGTGGCGAGGAACCTCCTGCGGAAATCAAGACAATGATGGAGACTTTTGACAAAATAGTCCACACTCCAGACGACCAGGAAAAAATCGTGCTGTTTAATAAGATTCTGGCCGTCAACGAGGAAAACCTCTATGTGATCGGGTTGGTTTACCAGCCACCGGATTACTACGTAGTCGCCCCAAACATGAAAAATATTCCGCCGGGCGACTTCCAGAGTTGGATTTATCCGAATCCCGGGCCTATACATCCCGAGCAGTTTTTCTTCGATCAAAAAAAGTAGAGGCCAACATAGAAAATGGCCCACTTGCAGGAAAGGGGGGCCGCAAGTGGGCCATATAATTAGGACGATCAATTTTAGGATTTCGCTAGCCTTTCTAGAATTTAGGCACAGGGAAGAGATAACCACCAAAAATCAGGTAAGCTAGAATCAATGTCCAGATGATATTAAGCCCTTGAGCCATCAAGAAAGCCGCTGCAGGTCTTCCGCCTCCCATGGTGGATATTTCACGGAAATTTGTTTCCAGCCCAATCGATGTAAAAGCCAGCGCAAACCAAATTGTACGAATCCCACCAAGAGAACTCTTGGCTGCGCCAACTGTTTGGGGGCTCAGAATGAACGAAAAGAGAATTGAGGCCGCCATAAACCCTAAAACGAACTTCGGGAATCTTACCCAGATTTCTATAAGTCCAGGTTTTTGAGCGCCCGGGTTCTTTTCGGCTGTCTTGAAAGTCCAGACAACTGCAAGTATGAAGGCGGCGACTCCAATGAGAACGTTTTGGGACATCTTTACAATGACTCCCACTTTCATTGCGGTGTCGCTTATGAGAGCCCCGGCCGCCACCACTGAACCACTTGTGTCTAGTGTCCCGCCTAGCCAGGCGCCGGCCACTTCGTCAGGTATCCCAAACCACTTCGAAATCATAGGCTGCAGTACCAGCATGGGTACAGCGCAAATAAGCACCAGTGATGTCGTGTAGCTAAGTTTCTTGGGGTCGCCCTTTATAGCGCCTGATGTTGCGATTGCCGCTGATACCCCGCAAATGGAAACAGCGCTTGAGAGGATTGCGGCAAATTCCTCATCTATTTTTAATTTCATGCAGATCCAGTAGCATGCGTACCAGATGACCGCAACGACCAAAACGCCTTGGATCATGCCAAGTGCGCCTGCCTCAAGGATCTCTCCAAAAAGTATGTTGGCTCCCAGTATTACAAGGCCGGTTTTAATGTAGAACTCTGTTCTAACAGCCGGAAGCAACCAATTTGGAACACCGATCACGTTACTTATGAACAGTCCCAAGGCCAGACACCAAAGGACATATTCGAGTCCATAATAATTAACCGTAGAGTTGCCGGCTATGAACAGAGATAGCCACGCCAGGATGAACACTACCGGGAAACCAATGGCGAACCGAGCGATGTTGACCGACATAAACGCCAAGGCGATCGCGCTAAGTATAAGTATCCCAACGCCGATGTACAAGGATTTTGAAAGGTTCTCGGACTCAAATACCTTCTCCGTGAGGTTGGATGCGCCATCACCTATTTCCTTTCCAAATTGTGAGGCCTTTTTCTTCAAGGAAGCGTCTTTGATTTGTTTAGTCTCTGCCTGAAATTTTTTGGCCGCATCTGCAACGCCTTTTCTGTCTCCTTTTTCCATGGCGGTTTTGAGAGCTACGGCTTGCGCTTGAAAGGCCGATTCCCCTTTTTCCCCTGCGGTCTTGGCGATTACATCCAAATTGGGGATGGCCTCAGCTATAAGGGTTTTAAATTCACCCTCCGTTGTCCACTTGAATTTGGGTGTTTTGATTGTCAGGCCAGCAATGACCAGAATAATGATCAAAAAGCCCAACCACACTGCCAGCCAGTCTTCGGATCTGATTAGCGCCGACCACTGCGATTGCTTCTCAGACATTTCGTGACCTCCTCTTAATCCATGATAAAATTGAAATACAGAAACCTGTTCTCGAAAAACCCGACGAAGTGAAGTTGTTCCCTAACTAGCCCGGAAAACCTATAATCATAACAACACATGAGCCAGTCATCAAATCCCATAAAGATAATAGCATGTCCTGCAACCAATCGGCGGTTCCTGTAAACCTCTAAGTCCAGAAAGCCCAGTTGATCCAAGCAACAGAGACTGAATGGATCGAAAAGAATCAGTCTTTAGTCGACGTTCGAACAATCTGCGAAATTCAACATAGTCAGTCGAATCCAGTATCTCCTGAAGAGAATGACTACTTAGATTGCCAAAACGACATACTGGTGTTTCAATTTTTTTGCCATCGAAATATCGATGATTCATGTAGGCCAAACTGATACACGGCGAAACAAAACCATCAACAGTCACGAACAGGGTTTTTAATGGATTTTGTTCGCACATGGCGTTTTCCGTGGATGTTAACTCATAAACTCTAAAATTGAGGCCAGATTTTGCAGCCTTTTGTTTTGCTTTCTGTATTGCGAGTGAAACGTCATTCGCTAACTCATCTCCGCCGGTTAGTCCAAATACGCGACTGTTGTCGTTGGCCGAGCTTACAATAACGTCGAGATTTTTTGCTACTAGAAAATCGGCGCCGACCCCTACAGCTAAATCCACCATCTCCGGAAGTTCAAAATAATTTTCTTTCATCATTACAAAAAAAATCATCAAACTCAGTCGACGGTCATTTCTTTCTTCTCTAGCCTTTCGGATGTGTTCCAGGTTGTCGATTACCTTATCAAACGAAGATCCAATCCTTATTTTTTCATAGGTCCGTGCAGTGGCTCCGTCAACAGAAAAAGCAACCCAGTCGAGGCCAGCGGCTAAAAGCTGTTCGATTCTGGAAGCGTCGCACAGCAGACCATTGGTGCTAAAGCCTACTCGACAGCCTTCTTCCTTAGTTATCCTAATGATTTGATCAAGATTCGCGTGCATAAGGGGTTCTCCCGATCCGGTCAGATCGACCTCTTCCACATGTCGAAAATCTCCGGATAAGATCCTGTATAAATCGAGATCAATGTCACGCCCGTGATGATGCGAATCCTTCCACGGGCACATTACACAATGAAGGTTGCACCGCGTGGTTGGTTCGATCTGAAAAAGTCGAAATTTCCTTGGCCTCATGACTGAATTCCTCGACTTGCATTTTGAAACAACAATGGGACGAAATCCACAAAAAAATTGTGAATGGCAATCTTGTTGACATATCGTAATAACCTATGATAGCCATTGGTAATATAGATGATAGAGAGGGATCCGAAAACTGATTCAGGAGCCAATGATAACTTCTGCCAAGGTTTTCAGCCATGTCTGTCACAAATGGTTAGAAGTCGTACAAGGAGACAAGAATGCTCAAACGTGACAACTTTCTAGCGTCGTCCCGCGGCATAGTCATTGCAGGAATTGCGATAGGAATCCTTGCGGCGCTTCTCCAAAAATGGGGAAATCCCGGTAACATGGGAATTTGCGTAGCCTGTTTTGAACGTGACATCTCCGGAGCGATTGGTATGCATAGGGCTGATGTAGTTCAATACTTGAGACCGGAGATAATTGGTTTTGGTCTCGGCGCATTTATTTCAGCTCTTCTCTTTAGGGAATTTAAACCGCGCGGAGGGTCTACTCCGTTGGCAAGGTTTATACTTGGGATGATTGCCATGATCGGAGCGCTTGTTTTTCTTGGGTGTCCTTGGAGAGCAATACTACGGCTGGCCGGGGGAGATGGCAACGCACTTTTTGGAGTCGCCGGTCTTGCAGTCGGAGTAGGAATCGGGACCCTGTTTTTCAGATCAGGATACACACTTGGGAGATCAGAAAAGCAGCGAATAGGAGCGGGAATCATTATTCCCATTGTACTGCTGGGTTTTCTGGCCCTCAGATTGGTTTTTCCTCAGGTTGAAGGAAATCCTAAAAGTGGAATACTTTTTTACAGCGTTAAAGGTCCTGGTTCCCAGCACGCTGCTTTGCTTATTTCCCTGGTCATAGGAGCTGTTGTTGGAATCCTGGCGCAGAGAAGCAGATTCTGTACAATGGGAGCGCTCAGGGATCTCATTCTTTTTAGGCATCTACACCTTTTCTCAGGTTTTGTGGCGCTATTATTGGGGGCCTTTGTCGTTAACCTGATTGTGGGTCAGTTTCATCCTGGTTTTGTAGGGCAACCAGTCGCACATACCCAGAGTTTCTGGAATTTCTCAGGTATGTTAGTCGCTGGACTTGCTTTTGCGCTCGCCGGAGGTTGCCCGGGCAGGCAGATCTTCATGTCAGGGGAAGGGGACGGAGACGCCGGAGTGTTTGTGCTCGGTATGATTGCCGGAGCGGCTGTTTCGCACAATTTCGGACTTGCAAGCTCACCAGCCGGTATCGGGCCATACGGAGCTTATGCCGTCGCCTTCGGATTGTTTGGATGCCTATTGATAGGTTTTACGCATATGGATAGAATAAAATCATGACAGTGGGGTATATGGAGATGAAGGATACAGTGGACGCACGAGGCCTATCATGCCCTCAACCAGTTTTACTTACTATTTCAAAATTGAAAAAAACAAACTCCAAGGAGATCGAAGTTATTGTGGACAATGACGTCAGCAAGGAGAATGTCTGTAGGGCAGCGACCAGTCAGGGTTGGATGGTCGACAACGTGTTGGAGGAAACAGATCAATACAAAATACATATCAGAAAAGTATGATAAAAAAACCGCGCTTTCTCGACAAGGTAGCCAAACAACTTAGGGCACTTGGATCCAGTGATAATGGAGATCCCGATCGGGGTCTTCTCCTGTTCACGAACACGAGTGATGTTATCAAGGCAGAGAGAGCGCTCAAAAAGGAAAACCTGGAAATTTCTGTAAAAGGGCCGCCACCTTCTGTTCGTACCGGTTGTGATCTTGCAATAGAGTTTGATTTAAACGTGGCGTTGAAGGTGGCGCACATTCTGGCAGAACACCGAATTGAGCCATTAAATATCATTCCTATAAAAGATGTGCTCCTGGAACCAGTCAGCCTCTTTCAGACAAAGGATTATGGCGAATTTCTAATGGTTAGAGCCGCCAACATGAAGATAACGATCCGAAAGGCGGACGCCAGGATAGTTAATATCTCGGGCGGAGGTTGTCCTGACGTTCCGTATCTTGCTGATCAGCTCGTGGGCAAAACGCTTGAAGATTGTCCACCGCCAATCTCGATTGGACAGACCCTCTGCGGCTATGCGCTGCATCTGGCTTACGAGGAACTGAAACGATCATGTCGTTGTTAATTGTGGGCACAGTTCCTTCCGAGGGTGTTCCTGTGGTTGAAGGAACATGTATACTCAGGGACGGACAAATAAGAATCGGCCATTACGAGTTTCCTGTAAATCGTGGCACTCCTGCGCTTATAGCATTTGCGTGTGAGGTGGCACGGTTGTTTGGTATCGACCCTCCGCAAGCTTTGCTGGCTGGTGACATTGGGAAAGGCGACGGCAGCGAGAGAGTTTACAGCAGACTGTGCGACACGGTTTCGAACAGAGAACAGAAATTCATCGTGTTTCATTATCTCATGCCCGATGTTCAATGGTTGGGTCGAATTATGATAAGGGTTCAGG
Source organism: uncultured Desulfomonile sp. (assembly GCA_903952205.1). Lineage (GTDB taxonomy): Bacteria > Desulfobacterota > Desulfomonilia > Desulfomonilales > Desulfomonilaceae > CAJBEZ01. Next base: position 61,662 of record CAJBEZ010000099.1, read on the forward strand.
ACTTGGCGATGAGACCCACAATGATCGCTGACGCCGGCTTCATGTATGTGGCCAAAATGGGAGGAATGGCCCCGGAATTCGATCTTTTTACGCCCGATGTGGGAGAGATGGCTTTTCTTGCCGATGATTCCGCTCCGCATCCTTTTTACACACGGGGTTTCCTGCTTAATGAGAGCTTGCGTATACCAGAATTAATAAATATGGCCTATCAAAATGAGAACGCCGCAAGATATCTTTTAGTAAAGGGCAAAGTGGATTATGTCGCTTCCAGAGATGGAATCGTCGCCGAAATTTCCGAACCCTCGATCGAGAACATGGAACCAATTGGTGGAACGGGCGATAGCCTCACAGGCATTGTGTCTGCCCTGATCGCCTCTGGAGAAGATATTCAGACTGCGGCCATCAGCGCCTGCAAGATTAACCGTTTTATGGGACTCCTTGCCAAACCGACCCCCGCATGGGGTATAAAAGACTTCTTACCTTTTCTTTCAAATGCTATTCAGGAAGCCGAAAATTGTCCATGACTGTCTTTTCTGAGCGGAGTTGACCCCCGACAAAATCATCATAAGCGTTAGATTATGCAGCCTATTCAATACCGTCTCCTGTTTGAAAAAAAACTGACTTATGCGATGGTCTGATCGAATTGTATCATTTCCAGTGATACAGTAATGTGGGATTAGAGCAAGTTGCTCGTTTCAAAATTTAAATAGCGCGAAGGAAAGCGCCTTAATGAAATCAATAGCCACTAGTGATCCCAAGATGAAAGTCGAATCAGGTGTGAGACTTATCGATTCGCATGCGCATATTGAGTTGGAACCGCTTTCAAACAAGGTTCCCGAAGTAATAGCCAGGGCGTTGGCGACAGGCGTTATAGGAATAATTACGGTTGGGATAGATTACGATGACGCTAGAGCGGCGCTCAACATCGCCAGGGACAATCCTATTGTTTTCGCCTCTATTGGAATTCACCCACATAATGCTAAGGGAGTAGGGGATGATGATCTTGGCCTCATGGAACAACTTGCCGATAATCCGAAAGTGGTGGCGTACGGTGAAATTGGTCTAGATTTTTTCAGGAACCATTCACCTCATGATGTTCAACGTGGTGTGTTCGACGATCAGATCGAACTGGCCAAGAAGAAAAACAAACCCATGGTGATACACCTGAGGGACGCTTATGCTGAAGGGCTTGGTGTTTTGGAGAAAAAAGGACCATATCCTGCAGGAGGAGTCATACACTGTTTCTCCGGAGATGAATCGGACGCCCAACGCGCCCTTGATCTAGGTTTCTACATATCAATACCCGGAACTGTCACATACAAGAAGAACAATCAACTCAGATCTATCGTGAGTCATATTCCGGAGGACCGGATTCTTTTGGAAACCGATTGTCCTTTTTTGTCTCCCGAGCCTTTGCGAGGTAAGGACAATGAACCTTCTTTCATCATTCATACAGCCAGGAAAGTAGCGGAGGTGAGGGGAGTTGAATTGAGTGATCTGGCCCTGCTAACTACCAACAATGCGATACGTTTGTTCAATTTGCCATTGTGATGGATTTTGCGGCAAAGTCCTTGACAAGAACGGCCAACAATTTGTACAAAGGAGAGATTGATGGTCCCATCGTCTAGAGGCCTAGGACACCGCCCTCTCACGGCGGAGACACCGGTTCGAAACCGGTTGGGACTGCCAAAGATTTCAGTGGGTTACGATTCTGGCCAATTTTATTTTATGAACTGCGACCCTATCTTCGAAACAATCCCCAAAAGCTCTTACGTTTTTTAGTTCTTTGTCTGGGGGGATCGCAATCAACTTCACGCCCGGCTAATATGTCGCGAGGCCAGTCCTTAACCATTTTGTTCGCTCTTTCATTTCCTACTATAGAAGACACCACGTCTAAAGCGTTGGAGATCCTCGGGGGCCGTTCAACGGCAGAATGAGCGTCTGTAGCAAGGATATGCGCCAAATCATTTTCGAGGAGATATTTAGCTGTAGATAGAGCAGATAGGCCAGCGTCCCCGGTAACACTGTCCGCTGTGATTTGCATAAGCAGATCGCCAGGATCAAAAACAGTCAGCAGGTTGTAAATGATTTCAGGGTGTCTCTGAATCTCAAGATTTTTCTCAGGATGAGCAAGGACCAACCTTCTGCCGGATTCTAAAACCATTCTTACAAAATTCTCGAATCCAGCCGGGACCAGAGCGATTGGCAATTCCATTAGAACATAGGGCCCTTGATTGATCGACAGGATCTTGCCTGTTGATAGGGATCCCAGAACGTCAGCGGTGAGACGAACCTCCATTCCTGGGAATATGGTCAGTTTAATGTTCCTGGCTTCCAGTTCCTGATTTAATTCCACAACTAACCGATTAACCGCATTTATGTCGCTGAGAAATTTTCCGCTGCCGTAATGTGGAGTGGCCACGATCCCGGAAAAACACTCGTCTACGGCCATTCTGGACATCTCCAGCGCCTCCTCTGGATCCTGAGCCCCGTCATCAATCCCCGGCAATATATGGCAATGTAAATCTATCATTAAAACCTGAGGTCTTTTTGAGTATCTCCTGAACTGTTTAAAACACTAATACTCACGGATAATAAATTCAAGAGCCGTTAAGCTCCGCCACAAAGTTCGCCAAACGGCAACCGACGGCGAAGAATACTGTTTCGCCTACGGAGAAGTGAGGCTATTTGTAATTTACATGTTTAAACGCAAAACAGTATAACGCTCGAGAATTGGGCGTAAGCACAAGTAACCTTATTTTTTGACAGCTTTGGTTTAATACGGTAAAATAAAAGTATCAATGATTACGCAAAAATAAACTCTAGTCTCAATGGTCAAAATGAGGCGCCTGGCTCAAACCTTGATAAAAATCATCCATATAGAGGTTTACCCTCCTATTGTTCACTTTTTGATCGTCCTTCATCTCCTGCTTTTGCTTTTCGGAAGCATTTCGCCGGCGGCTAGCGCTGATGAAAGGTGCCTCGAAATCGTCAAAACCCTCGAACAAAACACTTCGAGGCTAAAGGAATACGCCATTGCGCTCCAGAACGCTCATAGGGAAAGAGATTTTCCCATGGTGACTTTACTTAACAGCGAAATCGACGAAACGCTGAAACAGATCCGAGTCGGTGAGGCGGAACTTTTGAACTGCCCCGTGTCAACTAACAGAACCGGCCCTGCATTGAGTTCCGTCAAGTCGCAGGATACAAAATTCGCCGAAGTGAATTGCGACGAATTAAAGAAAAAACATATCCAGTTGTCGCGCAAATTCAACTCACTGGCGAGACGGCGCCAAAGCACGTTGTCAGAGCTTACCAACGAAGAAAAAATCGAGTTCAGGGAAACTGAAGATTCCCTCAATGCCGTAGACTCAGAACTCAAGAAACGTTGCCGACCGGCGCAACCTCCGAAACCTTTTCAGCGCCGGCCCCAACCAGCAGGCGGAAGTTTCCGCTAAACGCATGTTTTTGATCTATTCGATGGATCTGAGAAAATGACGCTAATGAACACAACCTGAATCGGCTCGATTTTATGGAAACAGACCTTCTTATGTATCTTGGAATAGCCTCAATCTTGTTCATGGGATGCTTAGCCGCATGGATCAAGCTGAAGAGGCTTTTTCGAGGGTTCCGAAAGCTAAAGACAGAAAGCGATCTCCGCCGGTTGCGGAATAAGTCCGGACTGGTCAGAGGACTGTTCTCAATTTATGCTTGGTGGCAAAAGTTCAGGAGCCATCGCGGAAATTCGGCTGGATTTGTAAACGCCTGCCGTTCTGGGGATCTTAACCAAGTAAAAAAGCTGATTGAGGACGGGATTGATGTGAATGCGCGCCGTCATAAAGGTGGCCGGACAGGATTGATGTTTGCGGCGCAGAAAAACCATATCGCCATTGTCGAATTGTTATTAAAAAATGGATGCGACGTCAACGCCTCTGGAGGCGGCAGCGGCAAGACAGCGCTTATAAGGGCTTCTGAAACCGGCAATCATGAAATAGTGAAGGATCTACTGGAGCATGGGGCGATTGTGGACATTCAGAGCAAGGCCAGTGGCAAGACGGCCCTCATGAAGGCATCCGAGGGAGGATTCCTCGAAGTGGTCGAACACCTTGTTCGAAGCGGAGCGGCGGTGGACAGGACGGACAAGTCCGGAAGAAGCGCCTTGTTCCTGGCGATAAGCCCCTTCAACAAAATGGCCTTTGATGTTGTTGACCTGCTTGTAGGGGCCGGCGCTAACGTCGGGATAACGGATGACGCGGGGAACAGCGCTCTGGATAGGGCTCGCGAGTATGGTCTAAAGGAATGCGAACAAATACTCATCAAGCATGGGGCCGAGTCCGGTAGGTATGACAAAACCTCGATTAGCGAACCCCCCGGCGAAAAAGAGAAAGAAGCCTACAGCATTCTGGGTTGCACAGTCAGTGATTCGGATGACCAGGTTAAAAGCCATTTCCGGGATATGATCAAAAAGTATCATCCAGACACTATTTCAGGGAAGAATCTACATGAGGACTTTGTAAAGTTTGCAAACCAGCGCTTTGTTGAACTTCACGAAGCATACAAGACGATAATGGATTCACGTAACAATAGTTATTCGAAATGATTGGGACGTTTGTAAATTACTATTTCGTGTAATGCGCCATTTTTTATATGAAAGAACCTTTTTCTTGAAAAAATAGTGGGAAAAGCATAAGCTAACGCGTGTCTGAAGAATAGTGGAGTTATCTCCGGAAACCGTAAAATGCCTATGACTGAATCGAAGCGCGGGTGTAAGAGAAAATCCCTTATAGTGGTCTTTTCGGCCATGTTAATATTAATTAGCAGCTCGCAATTCGTGGTGATTGTTAACGCGCAAGACCCGTGGCCTCTTGAGAATCCTTTTTCGCCGTTGGCGTCGTTTCCTTTGCTCCGGGGAGAAGCAAAGTTTTCCTTGTTTATCCCAACCCTTCAAAAGGGTGAGTTTGAAGATAGTAACAAAGAGAAACGAGACCTGAAGAGCTTTTACAACATTAATGTTGCTGATTCATTATTTACAGATGTTATGGTCCGATTCCAGTTAGGGCGTTTCTCATCAAGAACTCATTATGAGTGGAGGGAGTTTTTTAGTGGAAATGGGCCTGGACCAGAACGTGCAATAGATTTTAGTGGGGTTCGTCAAGGTTTTGATGTCGATATATTTCTGGGAAACAAGTCAAGAGTTGGATTCAATATAGATTGCAGTTTTTACGGACCAGTTTTCACGGTAATAAATAATCGTGTAACTGGCCAACAGCACAGTTGGACAACTGGTATTCACGGTCTTTATAATCCAACCTGGAATATATTTGGGATGTCCGCTATTGCTGAAGCATGGGCAAGATGGCCCATTGGAGGCACTTCAGTCACAGATTATCAAGTATCCGGTGGGTTGAAATGGCCCGATACGGTGCTGGGATCTTTTTCGGTCCAAGCCGGCTATCGTTCCACTTCTGTGAGTTTTTCCGAAGATTCCAAAGGAAATGTCAACGCTACCTGGGACGGCGTATTTGGCTCAATTTCGTACTATTATCAATAAGTTGATCTTAAGCAAAGGCTTTAACCGCCTTTGAATCGGTTACATCTTCCGCAAGGTGAAATCTCGAATGGGAACCGGTCTCCGGTTAAAAAAGTAATCTTAGAAACATTTCAAATTTCGTCTGGAGGGGTAGGGCGATCTTGGTGGGGTCTTTAGTCGCACCGACGACCGGTAAGTCCGGATGGGTAGGAAAAGATAATAGGGGCTTTAGGGCACGGATCTCCGGAGAAATATGGCGCCGACTTTCGGGATCGTTCCGCGATGTGAGCGTCGTCTTCAGATCTGCTTACCGGCGCTAATCCGCACGGAGTTGGAGCCAATGGCGCTTCTTCAACTTGTCTATAACTGGACATTTTCCGAATTGGGAAGACAATTACCGGCGCGCTAGTATTCGTTCGGCTTGCGGGGCTAGGGGTCATGGGAACTTGCACGACACCGATTGTGCACTCTCTCACGCCAGTTTTTTCTGCCTTGCCCGCAAAACAGGAACCTTCCAAGTCGGTGGAGAAACAAACAGTTGGGGTTAGGAGGGGAACCAGAAGCAAACCAAAAAAGAAGCGCCCATTTCTGAATTGTGATAAAATGCCCACTTTTGGCGTCAAATTCTTTCTCACAAGGGCGAAGCCGGAGTGATTTTTCCGGACAACATCTGGCTGAACCATGAAATTCCGCTTACAACGTTTCCATATTGAACCATGAAAAGATTCACGTCAGCGATGTAGGTCCTCGGCACGAAGATTACATCATAAGGTTTAACCAGGATCGCTGAACTCATGTCCCCGACATCCAGGATCTTTTTGAGGTCAAGCCTTCTGCCGATAGGTTTGCCGTAAACGTCACGGGAAATCAGGATCACACTGGTAAGATCCGCTAAGTCAGGCAGTTCTCCGCCTGCAAGGGCAAGGGCCTGGAGCGCTGTAATTGGTTGGTCTATGTCATAACCACCAGGACGCGCAACCTGTCCCATTACATAGACCTTGCGGGAGCGCGCTGCGCCAAGAGACATCGACACAACGACGTGTTTCAACGGACCGTCCCTATATAAACGGGTGACAGTATTTTCCACTTCATTAATTGTGTGGCCTGCGCACAGGACTCTATCTCTCAACAAGGGTAAATCAATTGTGCCGTCGGGTTTTACAGTGATGTTCGATTTGCTTCCAGTAGCAATATTCATCAGCGATTGCATTAACTTGGTGATTTTTTCATAAAACTGGTCTACCGCCACCGTGACCATCTGGTAATTTTTAAGGTCACCTTTTGTTTCGTCCTTGCTGAATATTCCTGTTTTGACGAATTTATCCTGAATGGCCAGGGCAAGTTGTTCCGGAGTCAATCCTACGGCTCTAATATCTCCAATGGCCTGCAGTGTAATCATGCCGTCAGGTCTGACTATTGCGTCTTCGTTGAGTTGCGGGTCAAGAATGAACCGTATTTTCAACTTATCGAGAGTGTCGAGTTTGTAACTGCCTATCGGAATATTCCATTCCGCGGAAAAAAGTATGGACAAATCATCCTTAGGTCCTATCTTATAGTTTCTACAAACTATATCAAAGGCTTGAGCCAGGTCATCAAATTGAGGCGTCTTATGCGGACCGGGAGATGGCCTGAAGGGGGAGGGCACAAGGCCGATACAACCTTCCAGCAAGCTACAAATTAATATAATGGACAGGAGTTTGGCTACAAATCTCCTACCACCTTTGGGGACCATCAGGATATCCTTTTGTCCTAATCCAATTTATGAGATAAATTATATAACACGCTGTATATCCAAGTCAATTAAAACATCACATAAAACACATCTCCGACTCTTAAATCTACCCCCTGACTAAACAGATAATTAACATAAACGGTGAAGGCAAAATCGTAGAGTGCCTATTTTCTATCACATAAGGTAAATGAGTCAACATGTTTTTGGAGCTTGAACATCAAACAAATATTGTCTTTTTCGACGACTTGAATCAAAAGGAGGCGCAGACTCGACATTAAACAGTAATCAGTGTCAAGTTGGAGGGCTTTTATCTGGCTGGAGACTTAACGTCGTGAACCGAGCACTTCTTCGTATCGCTTTTTTTCGAGATCTCATCGCTTAGGCGACCTTTGGATATTTTAGTCAGCACAAGGAACGGTTCAAATTTTTCAAGTTCAGGGTTCCAAAAAAACTTTTTCACATCAAAAGCATAACCAATATCATCATATATTGTTAACCACCACTCGGCCTTTTCCTGGTCATAACACACAGTGTACTTGGCGGGAGAAGCCACACTGCTAACTGTTTCTGCGGCGACGTTCACGACCTTTTCTTCTTCGGACAAGGGTTTTTCCGATTTTCCCTGGGCGGATTTTGAATCCGCTAGTTTATCTTTGCTGTTGGGTAATGGACGCCCCGTATGCCACGCTTCGCTAATTTTATTCTTCAGGGGTTCCGCTTGAGCGGCCTTTGGTGGTTCAGACTTTTGTTCGGGGGATTTTTCACCTGCTTTTTCTTTTACAGGCTCAGGGGTTTTGTTGTCCTGACTTTCTGAAACGTTGTCGCTTTTGACATCTTTTAATGCGGGAACGCATGCCCAAAGGGATATGGAAACCAGAGCCAGGCCGAGGAAAAGAATTCCCGTCTTTAATTTGTTATTCATGTTTGATCAAATCGGTCCCCAGAGTTGAAAAAATATAACTCGAAATCCACTTGGGAATTGATACGGTTAACTCTGAAAAGAGGCGTCAATATGTCAACAGACGCCAGCCGTCCTGGAGAAAAACTGTTCTAAAAAACTTCGCTATTTTAGAAGATTGCGGAGTTAAAATCAAACAAGTCTTTATCAATTGACTAGTTGAGCACAGTCTGATATTCTTTAGCCTGATTAAAATGTTTTTCAATGGGACCGCTTATGAAACGAAAGATCACATTAACAGGAACCGCAGCGCTGATAATTTTTTGTTTCGGGATTGCGTTAAGCTTCGCTGGTGGCTATGGCGATTACCGACGAGGGCCGGAGCTTGATCACACGCTTATGGGGATGAAAGAACAGGGAGTCTGGTATTTCCCGTGCGTGGCGCCACAATATCCGGTCAAAATAGGGCCGTCTTATGTTTCATACGGACCGCCGCCGCCATGCGCTCCAATCCCTGGGCCGCCGGTAGCGCCGAGAATAATGAAGTAGGTCTGATTTGATTTGATTCCGAGTTGTTGACATAAACTGTGAAGAATTTCCGGAGAATGTAATCATGAAGTTAAGAATAGTGGCCCTCATAGTCGCTTCCTTAATAGCTGTTCCTCATACATCCCACGCGTTTGGTTTGATGCGATACGCCTTTGACATGGTGGCCAATCAACTTGGACTTGACCGTGGCCCTATCCCCAAGGTCATTCCGAATAATCCCCCGCCAGACGTAGCCACTCGTAAGGCTCCAGTTGTTCCTCAACATCCTGAAGCGAACAAAATCTATATACAGGCTGAAGGTTTCTGAAATAAAACCACTAAATATTTAAGGCCTTTCTGCGTTTCAATCATCTCACGCCGGTAAAGTCATTGGCGATTTTCTTCCCGACAAGCATGTAGTTTCAAAAGCCTCTGATCTTTCCACCCCTGACAAAGTTCAGTAGAGGTTTCTCTGCAATCCTGTGAAAGACCAGACCGGCGGCAATTCCATAGATAGCCAGAACTGCAAATATGGTTTCCGCACTGAGGCGTTCGATCATTCCAGTTGCAATGAGCGCAAGAAGACATGACACCATGCAGGGGAGATGAACCAGATACATCGAATATGACGCTGTTCCAATAAAACTTAATAGTTTCAATTTTCGAAAATGGTAAAAAGTTTCAATGGCGACCATACCCATAATCATGAAGGCGCCTGAAATTCCTTTCATCAAAGCTGGGCCGTAGGGATAGCTGACAAACACGTTTGAAAGCCAATGCGTCTTGACCTGAATGATCGATAATCCGAAGAACCAGAGACCGCCGAACACCAACAGGATTAAACCTGTCAACCGTCCTATTCGGGTTACAAGTAGCGCCGATATCATACCGATCACAAACTGCATATTTAATGGACTAAAAACAAAAGTGTAAGGAAACTCTCGACATCCTGTAACTATGTTGACCCAGAACATTCCGGCTATCCATGCCAGGATGACAATCAGCCCCCCTGACCTGCTGATAATTAACGCCCCGAATAGCACGTAGAACAAAACCTCGTGCTGAAGGGTCCACGCCGGAGGAATAATAAGAAATCCCTGAGTTGGCGCAAGCAGGATGTTTTGCGCAATATATTCTGTTCCCTGAGACAATACTACAGAGCGAGTCCAGGGGATTAAAACAAAAGGAAGCGCCACTATCAGCGTGGCTGCCCAATACGCCGGATATATTCTTGCAAAGCGTCGCCATAGATATGAACCCGCCTGGCTAGGTTTCCCCCAATGCGATCTATGAACCCACGTGATTATGAAGCCGCTCAGAACAAAGAAAAAATCTACAGCCGAATCACCGAAAGCAAAAAGGGAATCCAATGGCCTTAAACTGGCTGCGTTGCAAAGCAGATTCGCATGAAACAGGACTACCAGGACCGCTGCAATCCCCCTGGCGGCCTCGAGGGTGATGAGTTCGTTCCTTTCAGGCAATATTAATTGATCCTTTTCCCAGTCATGAATGCTACTCTTGAATATGTTATACCAATACCATCTATCGAAATCGATACGATTCAGACCACGGGGCATCTAACACACCATATTGTTTCGTTGAGAGTGTATGTCGATAAAGTCGCAGAAAAGTCTTCTAAAAAATACCGTTGCCCTGTCAATTCCTAACTGGGTCAATCCATTTGTCTCTTTATTGCTGGTCTATGTTTTGTCGAGAAGGCTGGGGGTAGAGGGAGTCGGCCAGTATGCGCTTTTATCGTCTTATCTGAGCGTATTTAGCGCCATTGCGTCCATGGGGCTTGGCGGACTGATTGTCCGGGAAATCATCCGTAATCCCCAGCAAATCCATATACTGACGGTAAACTCACTCTTGTTTGGGTTATTTTCAAGTCTAATAGCCATAATCGTGATGGACATAACCATTGGATTTTTAAACTATGATCGGGAAATGTTGCTGGCTTTAATAATAGGGTCAACTTATCTCATGCCGGCTAGTTGTTCGCGCTTTCTGGAGTCATCGTTTTTGGCTGTTGAAAAGTCTGAGTTCACCGCTCTTGGTCAATTTTTCGAAAATCTGACAAAAGTGGCCCTTTGCACGATTTTTATTCTGTTGGGGTACGGCATCGTAGCGATATCAGCGATGACAGTGCTGTCCAAATTGATTGGCCTCATTCTGCTTTTGATTTTCTACTTCAAAGCTGTAGGAGTTTTGTCACTTGAACCGAAACAAAATGTTCTGACGATGCTGCTTAAACAGTCTCCCATCTTTCTGGGGATAGCCGTTTTCTCTTCAATATACACGAATGTAGACATCATACTTCTCTCAAAACTTGCTGGTGTTTCTTCAGTTGGTATTTATAGCGCCGCATCAAAAATTAGCCAGTTGGCTGTAATTGTGCCAGTGGCTTTTTCTATGGCCATATTGCCGACCTTTTCCAGAGATTTTGTTCATGGGTTGGACAGTCTGCGAGACAAAACCGAACTTTCGATTCACTATGTGCTCATAATTTGTTTTCCACTGGTGGGAGGAATAATTGTTTTAGCGGAAAAGCTAATTTCTCTGATATACGGCCCTGAATTTGGCGGGTCTACGATTATCCTGCAATTGATGGCCCCATCCCTGATACCTTATAGCCTGATATTGATTTTGGCTCAGACCCTTATCGCATCCAATTATCAGAGAATAGACCTAGTCATCAATGTTGTCGCTGCGATCCTGGCAACTGGCCTTAATTATGTTCTTATACCAAAATTCATCGAATTCGGGGCAGTGCTGGCAAGTATTTGCACACTTCTAACCTTTTTGAGTCTCCAGGTCCTGTTTATAACGAGGAACATGTTTCGGCTTAATCTGCTCCGGCTTTCCATAAAGCCATTCCTGGCTTCAATTGGGATGGTATTGGTGACTTACTCGTTGCGAGAGACCAACCTTTTAATAAATTACCTCATTTCAACGATATTCTATTTTGGACTCCTGATCGTCCTAAAGGGCCTATATCCTGAGGAGATGGCTGCAATCGAGAGTGCAGCCAAGAGACTAATTCATTTGGTTAAACTTTAATAAGCAGTACATTCTAAGCGCTATTGCGCCAATCACAAAGGTTCGATATACTGACTCAGGAAAGTAAGACAAGAAATCCATTGAATCATATTAAACAGATGTTGTGGGCTTTTTGGTATACAGTTGTTGGGTATGCCTGTACCGCCTGATCGACAACAAAGCACGGCACGTGTGGCGGCCGAAATTTACTGCAAAGCTTCTGAGATAAAAATATGCTTGGTTGGTTGTGAAGAAAAGCCGCTGAATCCGAATTCTCCGCCATCCGTGTAAGAACAACAAAAACATGCTTCATCGCGCCGATCACATAATATCCTTAGAATTTCCAAGAGATCATGGGAGGCACCATCAGTTCGGAACGGAATGGTGGTACGTTTCCGGACGACTTAAATCGGATTCGGGCCCAGATTGGGCCTATCATTTTACGATCTTCAGACGGGCCTTTGAAAAATGGTCTCATCTAGCTCTGGTAGGTCTGGCCATCAGCCTAAAATCAATAAGGAATGTGGGACTTTTTAAACGGGCCTTCGCAAAGATGCTCGAGAATCAGGAGCTCCATCGTATACGAGTGGACGGTTACGTGGGCCATCTTTCAATAACCAATATAAGTGAAAAAGATTTCACGTTTTTTGAGCGCGGCGGGACCTCGATTTTCAACGTGGCCGGAGCCTCGGATGACCAACTCAAAGTGTGGGTAAAAGGATGGAAGCTTTGTGAGGAGAGCGGGCTCATTCATTTGACGGCCAAACGTGAAAACTATGCTATAGATCTCGTGTTAACGCCTGAAAAAGAGCCAATTCTCAACGGAGAGCAAGGATTGAGTATTAAGGGTAGAGAACCAGGTGCGGCTTCCTATCACTATTCTCTTGCCTCACTAAAGACTCAGGGAACCCTGGAATGGAAAGGAAATGCCTATCAGGTCGCCGGCGCAAGTTTCATGGACAGGGAGTTTGGAACCTCAATACTTCCCAGGTCTTTGAAAGGTTGGGACTGGTTTGGCTTAATTCTTGATAATAACCACGAAATTATGATTTCGCTTATTCGGAATTCCGACGGGACCATGGCCGAAACGTCTTCGGGAACACTAGTCCTGCCGGATGGAAGTTGGAGATGCTTCCTGGCAAAAGATTTACAAGTTCAAGTTCTTGATACATGGACCAGTTTGGAAACCGGGGCCATCTACCCTGTGCATTGGATTATCGACATTGAATCGTTGGAACTGGCCCTGGAGATTCGAGCCCTCGTAAAGGAACACGAACTTGTTTCCGCAACATCCACTACGATCAATTATTGGGAAGGACCGGTGGATCTCGCCGGGGAAATGTCTGGTAAGGCGCTTTCCGGGCATGGACATGTCGAACTGGTAGGGTACGCCGAATCAGCCGGGGGAAAGTTCTAGCCTTTATTTGAGAGCAAAGACGGCGGTTATCGCAAACAAATGCCTTTCTCAACCCTAACCTGTCCTTTTGTCGATCCGGCGCTTTTTAAGCTGGGGCCGTTGACCAGTAGCTGGTATGGCCTCATGTATTGCCTGGGCGCCATTCTTTGGTTAATCGTCATACGCCATGAGCTGAATAGAAGAAAAGGGCCTATCCCGGTCCAGGCATTACCGGAACTGCTCTTTTTCGGACTGATGGGTGGCATCATAGGAGCCAGGCTTGGATACGGTATTTTTTACAACCTTTCTTTTTTCATCCAAAAACCCTGGGAGATTCTTTTTCTGTGGCACGGCGGTATGAGCGCTCATGGGTGGCTCATAGGCATGTCTGTCGGGGGGCTACTGTTCATAAGGAAACACGGTGTTCCGATGAGGGAACTGTCCGACGCTGTTTATCTGGGGCTTCCCCTGGGATTGGCCGCAGTCAAGATCGGAAACTTTATCAATTGTGAGGGTTTCGGACGTGTCACCAACATTCCGTGGGGTATGATATTTCCGGCCGGCGGACCGCAACCACGACATCCATCGCAGTTGTACGAGGCGGTGTTTGAGGGGCTGCTTTTGTTCGTGGTACTCTGGAATCTCAGGAAACGGCCATTAAAACCCGGTGACCTTAGTAGCTTTTTTCTCATTGGATATGGGTGTCTCAGGTTCCTGATAGAGTTTACTACCCGGCCCGAGCGATTGTGGGATGGCGCTCTGGGTTGGTTAAACGCCGGCCAGGTTTTATCTCTGTTTGTGATCGGTGTTGGAGTAGTTGGGTATGCCCTCCCGCGGCTAGGCCGGCAAGTTCCCCCACAAGTTATTTAAACCCCGAATTTTTTTCAATGGAACTCTTCAGGGGGTTGACCATCCAGGACATCAATAACAAGATCCATGAATGCCTTAGCTTCCTCGTTCGTGAATTTCCATGCCGCTGCGGACAGCATCAGGTTCAGTTTTTTTCGAAAAAAATATACGGCCAGGTATAAAGGCGTCCTTGAAACAATCCTGTAGGCCATGGCGTGCGCTTCGACTATATTCAGACTACCAGCCGAAGTGAGATAGGAATCTCCAGAGATTCTACGACCGTTAGATTCCGGCCAAAGCACGCCCATAAAGCCCAAAGCAAAAGATGTCTGATGCCTCTCAAGTATTTCAAGGTATGCTTTTTGCCTTAGTTTGAACGGTAAAAGCCTCAAGAAGTTATTTAACTTCGTCATCCCCTTGAAATATTTAATATCCATCTGGTCCCTGAACAGCCTGATTCTGGATCTGCCAACGTGGCGAGCAAGCTTTTTGAGACTGCTTCTCTGGTCGCGACTAAATTGGAAATACAGCACGCTGTCATTGTTTGGGCCGTCTGCCCCACTGAAGCGTCCCTGCATGTTAACGGTAAGCGCCGCTGAAAGCGTTGAAGATTCCTTATTTCGAGCGTCATTCCAACGGTCTATGGCCAATGCCATGCCGGCCATCAGGTAGTCAACAAAAGGGACTCTCATTCTAGCGCAATCCATTGCAATACTGTTCGTTCTATCTTCCGAAAGTAATCGCTTAACGTAATGCTCTCCAGGTTGATTAAGAACGCCATTGCCCTCTGGTATGGCACACCTTTGATAAGGAATCATTGCCTGACCAAAAGTGTCCCAATAGTCCCTCATGGAGCTATTTTTCTTGCGGATTTTGCGTTTGTAGGCAGTTGACGCCACAGATGGATATCCAGAAAATATCGAGGTTTCCCCAGTGACCAGCTCGTGATAATTCGACATGAAAACCTTGACTATTTCCGCCAGAGTGATCGCGTCGGCGGCCCGGTGCCCCAGGATGAGGGCCAGGATATGCCTGTCCCCGCCACCAAATCTTAACAAGTGGAATTCACTCGCAGGCTCCTCAAAGGGATTCCTCTCTCGAGTTAAGCTCTGTTCAACTCGCTTAAGCAAAGCTTCAAATCCATAGCCCGTGCTATTTGATTCCCCCAGACTGCTGATCACCAAGGGTATTTCCAGGCTTTGTCTATGATCCCATACCAGGTAGCGCCTTCCCTTTGACTTGATCTCGGTAAGAGAAGCTTTGAGTTGAGGAAAAAAATCCCCAATGCTGTTCACTGTGGCTCTCAAAGCCGAGAGATCGAGTGGCCCCCTAAGATCCAACGCCCCCAGGATAATGTTCCTATTTTTGGAGTTAGTGGTTAGAACAAGCGCCTCCGCCAACGGATTGAGCACAGTGTATTTCTCGGGCGCCAGGCCATCATTCTTGAAGTCCATGAGCTAACTAAAACCGTGCCTTTCGGAACAATGCCGGGATTTCGACCGATAGCGCTCTACAAATCATGAAACCGGGCTATTTTTCGATCGTGACCTGATCGTCATTAATGAGGATGTTGAGCACCCTGTTTTCTCCGCCTGAGAGTTTTATGCCTTTAACATTTCGTTTAGAATCTTCCAGGCCTACAATTTCAGGTAATTTAAGGTCATAGGTTCCGGGTTTCAGTTTGAGATTTGATCCAGGCAAGACGGTCTGAACGTAATCTTCCCGCGAAACAGTGACTCGTTCAAGAAAAGGTTCTTTCAGTATCTTTAAATAATTGTCCAGGCACGAGCTTAAATCCTGGGGAGAAACCAGATTCAGTCCGGTCCCCCCAGTTTCGGTCGCTTCGTCCAGAAGTCGTTTAGACCAAGGTTCTGTAGCCCCCATAAAAGCCACATCCAATAAAGGATGACGACCCCCAATCATGGTCTTTTTAATGCTTTCAATCACGGGATCCAGAAAGCATTCTGTCGTTGCGTCTGTTACCAGCAGAATACGGGCCCCGGAATTTGTATTTGCAGATACAAAATCCCTGGTTAACGCTGATTCAACCGCCGCACAGAGATTGTTTTCACCCGCATGATCCTGTGGAAACCGGAGAACATGCCCCGGATGCCATGGTAGGCTTATCCAGGGGAGAATCAGCCGGCTTACTCTGAAGTTGATCTCTCTACCTCTTCGTTTCAGAGGACCCGCGTCAGAAAATGTTTTGATGGCCAGTTTACTCTCCGGCGCTGACTTTTGACCTAGCTGGTCAATAAAGACCAACCCATCTGCAAGCCGATTCGGATTCCATGGAGCGTCCATCTTGACCATGGATGTAGAATTGTCCAAAATGCATAGAATATCCCAGTTCGAGGGCCTGCCCAAATAACCCTGAATGTTTATTGTTAGTGTAGCCCAATCCAGTTGATCAGACGTGTCCTGAACTGATTTTGACTCAAGCACAGGTGAAATCAACGGCAGCTTTTTGAATCGATCCCTGATGCTGTCGGTGGATGGCAGGTTCTCTGGTTTGAAAGCTGGGTGGGTACCCACGAGTGTCCCTAAAAGCGCTGCAACGATCGCCAGACCCGCCACCGAAAAAACTGAACGAATTTTAATGCGCTCTCTTTGGGCTTTAGGCGCAGGTTTAGGAATCAAAGCCAGCAATACGTGAAAAAACCAGGCGATCATCGGCGTCAGGAGAATATCCATCATCATATAGTGTAATATTGCGCCGGTGATCGGGATCAGGAGGGCTAACGGTGGGATCAGAGAATTGGGATCCGGGCTGAATGTGGCCCTCAGCAATCGAATCACGAGAAACACTAGAGCAAAGAGATAAAGCGCGGCAAAAGGTAAACCGAACCCTACCATGAAGGTTAACAAAATATTTTGGGACGTAACAAGAGTCTTTACATTTGCTGAAAATTCCTTTTCCGAATAATTTGGGTGCCAGCCTATATAATCAGCTAAATAGTGGTAGCGCGGTGTTCTTATGCCGATTCCGACCAATGGCGACTGTTTGGCGACATGAGCTGAAAAATTGTAGAACTCCAATCTCTCTGATTGATATGTTTTGTTGGAATATCCTTCAGTTGTAACCCAGGATAGATAATGGGCGGTAACCGCCACTGCGAACAGCACGATTATGACAGGGGCCAATCGGCTTTTGGTCCTCGAAAGAGCCAATACCAAACCTAGGACCAGAATCACAGGCGGTATTAGTAAAGCCGATTCCACACCACCCACAGCGCAGACATAAAACGCTACGTAAGAGAGAACAAGGAGGGAGACCCCGAACATTACTCCCAGAATTTTTCCGCTTTTGGTCAAGGCCAGGCTGGAAAACGAAAGTAGCAGTATGATGTTGACCAGCATATGTAGATCGAACACAAAATATGTGCTCAAACCGTGGAAATAATAACCCCACAGGCTGAGAATCAACAGTAGGTCCAAAGTACCGGCGCACAGCCAAATAAAAACTTTAACCCTGGTCTGAGTTGTGAGCAAAAGTCGAGCCGCCCAATAACCGCCAAGCGCGTTGGCCCCCCATGTCAATGCCCAGACCGTTGAACTCCATGGCGTAGCGCTGTAAATTCCACTGAGAATAGCAAGCGTAAGCAAAGCTCCGGAAATTAGCAGTTCAGTCCAGGGAACCTGTCGAACTCTGGCTCCGGCGGCCAGGATGGCGCAGGACAGAGTAATAGCGGACACAGCGCCAAGGTACGCGTCAGTTTTGACACCCAGAATGACTGGGACAAATGTCTTGAAAAGGGCAAACTGCACGGATGTCGCGCAGAAAAAAGCGAAGGCGACCTTTTCGGGGAAAGAACTTTTCTCTTCAGGTTTGTCCAATTTTGAGGGATTAATATCAATCATACATCTACAAGCACTATTTAAATAAGTGTCATGAAAAGTCAAAATATGGCCATCATCTTATCTTAAATGAGTTTTAAGGCAACTTCTGAAGTTTGGCTCAGGTCCATTTTGTTGAAAATGTCCTTATGATAGTATAAACGCCATGGCGTAACTGAATTTGAAAGTCTCATGGAACCTCAAGATTAATAGAACAATGAGAAAATTACTATTTATCCAAATTTTGTTAATGGTTGTGTCGGTAATGGCGTATGAATCCCTGGCAATTGAGGCGGTCGATCGTTTCCGCATGTTACGAGTCAAAGCCAGAGCTGAGTCCTTCGTTGAAGAGGGTAGAAGAGACCTCGAAAGAGGGGCGTATATGAAGGCGATAAGGGTCCTCTCGGTAGCAATCGGCAAGGGCGCGGGCAACGAGGCTTACGAACTAAGGTCAAAAGCGTATGAGGCTGTAGGTTCTAAAGACCTGGCGTTGAAGGATCTAAACCACGTCATTGCATCGCGTTCCACAGACCCGTCAGGATATGTGGCACGCGCCGACGCCGCAACTTCAATGAAGTATCATGAAAGGGCGATTTCTGATTACGATAGGGCCATTGAACTGGATCCGTTTTTTATCGATGCTTATTTAGGTAGAGGAGCCGCGTTTGCCGCTATCGAAAAATACGAATTCTCAATACGCGATTTCGAGCTTGCTCTTAAAATAGATCAGAATAATCCGGAAGCCATCTATAATATGGGGATTATTTGTTTCTTGGCTGGGCTACCGGAAGCAGGAAAAGATTTTGTCAACAGGGCGCTGAATCAGGAAACCAATCCCGCTGATAGGGACAGGCTTGTTTCTCTTCTGGCCGAATCGCCCTCTCAATCAGAATATGAGAAAAAGAAAGGCGGGATCAATGGGATTCTGGCGGAGCTTGCAAAAACAGAAAGCTTTAAGCTTACCAGCTCAGACAATACGGAATCTAAACGCGGCGCCAAACTCAACTCAAACGATCAGGCTAAACTTGACGGTCATGAAAAATCCAATCGCGCTACAGAGGCTCGTGAACTACTGGCAAAAATAGGCAAGGAGGATTTTTCCGGCACAAGTTTCGGGAATTACATGGGACTTGAATGGAGAGCCTCTTTTAGATTTTCAGGTAATACGGTAACGGGAACATTGAAAATTGTCACACCGTCAGGTAAACAGGAAGTTCATCATGGAAGAGGAACTGTTACCAACGGAGTTGTCGAGGCCTCGGACAATCTGGGATTCAGGTTCAGTGGAAGAGTCACAGATGACTTCAAACTCGTTGGATCAATGACTACCGCCGACGGCAAGAGCGTATCCGTCGACATGCCACTGGATCATTGATTTCAGTAATCGTGAAAAATGTTATTGAAAAAAACAACCATCGGTATATAATGATACGCAGTAATAGAGTATGTAGAAGAATTGTAACATTAAACTTAGCCTTTCTTAATGTGCCGTAAGGTACCAAGTGAACAGAAGGGGGTATTAAAGCAGATGAGAGAATTATTAAGATTTCTTGGAACAAAAACTGAGAAGGTTGAAGGTTTCGAAGTTTCTTGTCATAAGTACGTAACGTATCTTGTGATCCTGTTACCGGTGCTCACATTCCTGTTAGTAGCGTGCGGCGGCGGCGGAAGCGGAAGCAGTTCAACAGACCATTAATAATGAATCAATCCTTTCAGGGTTGTTTTAAAAATACGCATGTTTCAGGGTCAATCTAAATCCCGTGAATGCGTGTTATTAATGATTGTTGTTGATAGGTTTGAAAAATTAGACGTGGCAAGTTGTCACGTCTAACAGGATTTGTTTTTTCCGTGCGGAACCCAAGAACTTCCTCGATAATCTACGCTGTATTCGCTCTTCTGATAATTACCGCTACTGGAATAGTTCTGAAGCCTCGTCTAACCGATCTGACACAAGCTTACGATTATATAACAAATCAGATTTTTCGTGATGTGTCGTTTTTGACAAAACCCATCATTGAATCCGATCTGAAGATAAAAGAACGTGGCCTCGGGGAAACCAGGAAACGCCTGATGTCAATTGACCCTGGCATAAGGTTGGAAGCCATCAAATCGATAGAGGAAAAGAGTGATCCACAGTTTGTCCCACAGATGATCAAACTTCTCAACGACACTGCATCGGTTGAGGATAAGAACATCGGGGCAAATTATCAAATCAGCGAAGCGGCCAAGAGCGCGTTAACAAAAATAATGAAGGACAACATCATTCGGGAACCCGGAAACATGGCAACGTTCATTCCATTGTTTCAGGCCGGGCTACAGGGTTCTCATGCGGAAAAAATTGGTGTCATAGCCATACTTTCCGCTCTGAGGGAGCCGACTGCTTATCCTTTGCTCAAACAGATGTCTGAAAACAGTGAACAACCTCAAATTGCATTGATGGCGTCCGACGCTGCACGCTCACTCCTGCCTAAATCAGTTACTTCTAATGATTATTTCCTTGTCACATTCAGACGAATCGAAATTGTTTACCTTCTCATGTTTATGGGCGTAATCATGGGAATTGCCGCAATAGCGGGGCTGTTGAAACTTAAATCAGCAAAGTTTGCGGTTCTTTGTGTCCTGGCGCTAGCCCTAAACGTCGGACTGGGGATGCTTGTTCACGCGGAATTAAATCGAGGCGCCATTACTGAAACTTCCCTGAAAAACGCTCTGAATTCAGAGGATCTTCCTGCGTTACGCTCTATGAGCTATTCGGAGAACACTTTGTACCCGGGAGATTCGTTCTTCGCTCAGAATCTTGTTCAATCTCCATCCGCCAATGCAGTTAGAGTCTTGATCGCGCTGCCGGAAATAGAACCCGATGATCTACCGTACTTCAAAACCAATTTTCAGATCAGAAGCCGCTGGATAATGGCGCGTATCCTGATGCTGAATTTAGGCAAGCCAATCCTTGAAACCATAATTGACAGCTCCGACGAGGACGTCAATATTGCTGTGATTGAAACGTTTGAGCGGTTACAGATTCAGAACGATCATATTAAGGGTTATCTGGAAAGATTGAGCGAGGATGACAAACCGGAAAAAGTCAGGAATGCGGCCGGAAAAACGCTGTCCAATATAAAAGCACGCCCTTTGTGGCCGCTGTGATGTAATAGCCCCTTATGACTTTTGATAATACTTGTAGCTCTGATGATAGGAATAACCACCATAGCGGTAGCCGTATTTGTAACCATAACCGTACAATGCCGGTGAATGCGCCCGATTAAAGACCACGCCCAAGACGTTGGCGCCATCAACAGCGCTTACTTGATCAATCGCTTCGGAAATTTCATTTTTCCCCACGTATCCCTGCCTGGCCACAATAACCAGCCCATCAGCGTACCGACTCACTATAGGTGTATCGGGAAATCCCAAAATCGGCGGACAATCGAATACAATATAGTCAAAAGTCGATCGCAACTCATCCACGACCTTTTTCAGGTTGTGGGAATGCAAGAGGCTCACTGAATCAGAAGGAACCGGCCCAGCCGTAATATAGAACAATCCGGGGATTGTATGCGCTCTAAGAACTTCTGAAAGGGTTGTTGAGTCCCCGTTGTCGCTCAATAAATTTGACATGCCAGGTGTAGTCTGCGGAACGCCAAAAACTTTATGAATTCTGGGTTTTCGCATATCCATATCAACAACAACCGCTCTCTTGTTTCCGTTGGAGCACATCACTGACGCAAATGAAACCGCCAGCATAGTCTTGCCTTCCGAAGGCAGTGAACTGGAAATAGACAGACATTTTATTTCATAACCAGGATACGAAAACATTATGGACATTTGAAGGTTTCGGATCGAATCCGCAATCGGGGTTTGGGGCTTATGATACGCAAGGAACTCGACAGCGCCTTCCGAAAGCTCGTTCTTCCCGTAAGTCCCTGATTTAGTAAGATCAGGGACAACACCCAGCCGTCGCACGCGAAGGGATTTGGCGAGGTCGTCAGGATTCTGTACGGTATCATCCATCTGTTCCCAGATAAAGGCGCACGCTACGCCTCCAACAAGGCCGGCCACAAGTCCAATCATCAATATGAGCTTTTTCTTGGGCCAGGAAGGGCTCCGAGGCATCGTGGGAGGATCCACTGTGACCAAGTTGTTGCTGATGGTTCTTGCTTTGATGTCCATTTCCTGGGTTTCTTTCATGATCAACTTCAGAAATTCCTGGTTTGTTTCAACTTCTTTCTTGAGAATGGAATATTCAGCTTCAAGCCCCTTGACGCGTGATACCTCCTGCTTGGTTTTTTCAACACTTCCCTTAAGCGCTGCGTCGACCTTTTCAGCAGATTCTACTGCGCCTGTCGCCAGGTTTCTCTCAATCTCTGCGATCCTGTTTTCCAGAAACTTTATCTTCCGCGCCTGTAACACCATTTTTGGGTAATTGGCCGAATATACTCCCTGCATTTGGGTGTATTCGGCTTCCTGCTTTGCCAGATCTTCCTTCAGTTTGTTTATGTATGTTTGGTTCGCGTCACTCGACTTATTTTCAACATCCGCATACTTGGTTTCCTTCCCGACTTGCGCCCTCAATTTGGTTTCTTCCGAACGCACCTGGCCCTCAACCTTTTTATTCAGGAGAGCCATAACCTGCCCCAGCGCTCCTTCTGTGGATACTACAAGGCCGTGTTCAAAAGAAAAATCGAGTAGTTTAGACTCAGCTTCCCTTAATTTTTTTCCTACTTTACCCGACTCCTCAGTGAGCCATTCCGCTGCCTGGATACTCTCGCTTCGTCTTTTTTCGAGGTTTCTGTTAAGGTAAGTGTCCAGATAGGTTGTCAAAAGTTCATTAGCCATTTTGGGAGACTTCGCCGGGATTGAAACCTCAAGCAAATTACTGGTCTTCACAGGTTTTGCGACCAGGCTGCCCGCCAGAGAATCCGCCATGATAGCTCTATTCAAAGCTTTTGTGTCATCCGGCAAATCTGACGGATCATCCTTAAAACCACTTAAAACTGTTCGCCACAAGTAAGCTGGAACCTGTAGCAGGGGTAGACTCTTTGACTGGTCAGCGTCTTTTTCCAAAAGCTTCATACGATCGACTACAGCTTCGGCAAGGGGTCTTGATTTTAGGATTTCGATCTGGGTCATCATGAAGGGCTTGGTATCAATAGCTTCTTCAGCAGACAGGCGTTTTTCGGACTTTTCTTTTTTGTCTAAAACTTCGAGGCGGGCGTTTGATGTGTATAGTGGTGTCGCCAGAAAGGCATAAGCGACTGAAATACACACAGACAAGGCAAGAAATATGATTACCGCAACGCGTCGGCGGAGTATAATATCAAGATAATCTTTAAGTGATCTGTTTGAGTCAGCAAACCCGTCGTCTCCGGCATTAGGCGGATATCCCAACTGATGCTGAAGAACATAAGGACTCGCTGGGTGGCCAGCCGGAGAAAGCGGTTGACTCGCAGGCGGCTGGTCTCCTCCGGGATTATTTCTGGGAACAAGTTTGTCGATACTCATTAGACCTGACTCCTGTAAATTTAAGGAGCGCCAATTGACAGTAAACCAAAACCTTTTTAAATTATATCACACTTTTAGACTATAACATTAAGGATTTTATGGCAAGGCCGTACCTGGAGGCCGTACCTGGAGGCCGTACCTGGAGGCCCTCACCTGCGGACTGTTCCCCATGACGGTTAAATATCCTCGGGATCAATCCACTTTATCAGAATAGAGCCACAGTCATGCTGCAATTTTTAAAAAAACCAAGGAATCCAGAAATGTTTCCACCAAGGCGGCGCTCCGACACGCGGCCCATCGATCACAACAATATTGTTGCTGATTGTTCTGGTCTTGATATTCCATTGATGGGCCTCCTTTCGGACAAGATTATGAAAATCCGCCTTGCTGTCTAGATCCCGTTTCAGTTCAGAGTATTGTTCTTCGAGTGACTTGGCCTTGTTAAGTGATGTCCGGGGTTTTTCCGGTCCATCGTGCGAGGCCGCTGCCGTCCTGGTAGAGAAATCATCTGCCTGAGATGAATCCAGCGATGAGTTCCTGCGGAAATAATCAATCCGGTCACGCAGGAAATCGATTTTGCCGTTCAGGGCAATCATTTTAGGATGGTTCATACCCAGCGTTGAAGCCAGGCCTGACTGTTCAGCCTCAAGCTTTCCCAGGTCCAGAGACATTCGATGCGTCAATTCATTGAAGTCGGTTTTCTGGTCAGCAGTTTGTACAATAGACCGTGATCCCTCGATGTGGCGGTTAATGAGCCTGAACACACTCCCGAGCCCGCTGCCTTCCGTTGCCGAGAAACCGTTTTCAACCACGAAATCCAATAAGGTGGCCTCTGCCTCCTTGAGGTGTTTTAAGGTTTCTGCTACTCCTTCATTAAGATTATCAGTGGACGCCTTTGTTTGAAGACGCCGTTTTTCGAGGTTTCTGGCCGAGAATATTCTCAAATATTCCTTGAGTAACTGAACAGCAAGAGGCTGGGTCGGGGCCTCAATTGTAATGTCAAGCATGTTGCAGCCTGACACAGGCGCCACGGATAGACGCTCACAAATATGATCGGTAGGTTCACACGCCGGCGCCTCAGTGTGATATTCGCGAAAAGACGCAAAAGACTTTGCCATCGCCGATACGCCCCGATCGCTGGTCGGCTTTCTTAACAAAGCGAGTTGCAGTTCCTGGAAGCTCTCGTTAGGCAGCGCCGCAACGACCGACCGGGCGAGGTCGCGCGATTTGAAGGCTTCGGCGTGTTCCTGGACGCTACTGGTTAGGGTAGGGGAGAATTTGTCCTGAAACCAGATTCTAGGATCGAAAAGGTCGTGGCTGCCCAGTATCTCGATCCTTGCTGTTGCGCTATGTTGATTGCGCGAGAACCACCATGTAAACCCCAAAATAATTATGGCCCACAGGATTAAAATTCCCGCGAGCCATATCATTCTTCTGATTATTGCGCCATGATCGTGCGCCGTCGCCTTCGAATCATTCGATTCAGCGCCTGTGAATCCACCTGGATTGGTCTTCATGCTTCCCCCCGCCTGGGATTACTATGCGAACCATTAATTGATTATGTTGGATATGTTAACATGATTTACGAGAATATACAATAATAATGTGATGAATTCTCTTGAGAGTGATCCCCTTTGCCCCCCTTGATGGGGCAAAGTTCATGAGCCCATGGCTATGCCGTAGGCGTATTTGTCCTGGGTGTTGGGATTTGTGTTCGGTTCTGTGTCGGGTAGTTGTAGGGGCGCTCCTGCGTGTGCGCCCTCTTAATGAATTTGTGTCTAACCGGTCTCTTCTGTTCCCCGTTAGCTCTCGTCGCTGCCGCTCTGTCCAGATGACATCCGTCGGCGCCTCCACAGATATTTTTACAATTGGTACGAAAAATACAGTGCAATATTCTTGCCCTGAATGTAACGTCTGACGTCAAGGGACGTTTGATACGTCACAAGGAGGGGGACAATCGGCTTGCTTATGATAGGTTCCAGGATTTTCAAGGTTTGTAGGAATTTGTCAACATCTCTCTTTTTAAGTTGGCTCTTTGCCTCACCAATAATTTCGACTGGTTGACCGTCGCGAAGTCCATGACCCCAAATGTTG
The DNA here is from genome assembly GCA_903952205.1 of uncultured Desulfomonile sp. Lineage (GTDB taxonomy): Bacteria > Desulfobacterota > Desulfomonilia > Desulfomonilales > Desulfomonilaceae > CAJBEZ01. Next base: position 87,067 of record CAJBEZ010000099.1, read on the forward strand.
AGTTCCACATACTTCTTGGGACCAATCTCCACGTAGTCCCTGATGAGCGTGCCCTGCGTTTCAATAAACAAGTCCCGCTTCAATAGCCGGGGCAGCGACTTCATGGCTTCGTCTTCCAGTCTGTAGCCTACGGTGTGGGACAGCCCCCCTATTTCTTGCCTCATATCCTGGATGGTCACCTTTATGCCTTTCATCTCTCCAACAAGGTCTTCAACCTTACGTTCGAGACGGGAGACATTTACCGTCAGTTCATCCATGCGCTTGGTCAAGGTGTCAACACGTTGAGTCAGCTCATCCATACGCTTGGTCAATGTGTCTACACGCTGAGTCAGCTCATCCATACGCTTGGTCAATGTGTCTACACGCTGAGTGAGTTCATCCATGCGCTTGGTGAGATTACTTACTTGTCCGGCAAGATCCTTAACAATTTCTTTTAGTTCATTGAACTCAACCTTAATAACTGAATTCTGGAGTTCTTCGTAAACAGACGTGATCACGTCCACAATTTTCTCGGCGGCCGTGGGGTCCATCGTCTGTTTCAGGTCATTGAAAATTTTTAGAGTATTGATCATTGCTTATAAAGTCCCAAGAATCGATAATACTTCGTATAGGTTAACATTTCGATATCTGATCGTCAATAACTGGTCGTCATTTCTACCAACCCAACCCAGCCGATGGCAACACAAAAAATAAAACCCAACCAACGAAATATCTCACTGCACACGGTAGGGGCTCAAGATCTTGAGCCCGTGGCTGACAAAACCAAGCCAGCAAACCCAAAGAACCCACAGCGTTGCTATGGGCTAACATATGTAACCCTTAAAGGGTTAATGGGATGTTCTCTTAAGAGCAATCCATATGCGCCCCGTACGGGGCAGCGTCAGAATAGCCCATAGCAACGCTATGGGTATATTTGGTTCCCGGTTTCGGGATTTGTGTTCGGTTCAACCATGGGCGCATCATCCCGAATCATCGGATTTGTCCGGCATGCGCCGGCTGCTTTCTCTTGATCAGTCATTCATGTCGCCGTTCACATCGTTCCAACAAACGGTTCTTCTCCTCAACTGCGCTCAGAAAACGCCACCACACCAATTCCAGGTATTTCTGATACGACGGGTCATCATGTGTTGGGACGACCCATTTCACCAACAAATCAGAATCCTTAAAGTTCCGGAGCCCAGTCTTTTTCGGGGAATCCGGATGAATGTCCCGTGGGTTATTCCACACATGTGGCTGATATCCGTTCAGGTTGACTTCGACCTTGAGCAAATCAAGGTCCCGGACACCTACCTCCATTAGTAAAACAAGTTCATCGTGCGATTTTACCCGACGCAGCCTTGCCTCCATGTATGAATTGAAGGTCGACAGGAACTGGCAGTCCTGGCGATTCTTTATCGCTTTGGTAAGGCGGTCTATTCTATTGACGTGAAGCACTAGAGCCATGATCGCCACAAGCCCTATAATCGAGACCCCTGCGATTATCCAGGGTAAAGACGATCCGGGATTGAGATTGATCAAAAGCGTGACAGAACAGAAAAGGGCGCTGAAAATATAAAATATTCCAATGACCAGCCTTGGTCTCTGGAACATTTCCATGAACCGGTGGTGTATATGATCCGCGTCAGGTAGGAAGATCTTCCTTCCACTGATCCATCGGCGTGCGATAGCAAGGGCCACGTCAATCAATGCGATGGCGAAAGGCAGAAGCAAAGCCAGGAGCGTGGTCAGGGTTGTGTATCGTGAACCGGACCCCTTGACTATATCGCTGGTCGCGAAAATACTCAGCATAAACCCCATGGAGAGGCTCCCGGAATCACCCATGAAAATGGAAGCCGGCGGAAAATTGAACCTCAGAAAAGCTACCAGGCTGCCCGCCAATGTGAAACATATAGCGGTGACCAGCAGGTTTCCCTTGGCGAACGCAAGTATGCCGCAGGTCAACGAAGCAAAAAAACAAATCCCACCCGCAAGTCCATCCATGCCGTCAATCAGGTTAATGGCGTTCATCACGAGCAATATTATGAAGCCCAGTATCGGGTAGCCCAGAGCCCCAGTATCGATAAGCCCGTAAAATGGGATAACGATCTTTCCGATGGAATTGCCGCCTATCAGAACTATCATGACCCCAAATATCTGACCCGCCAACTTCTTGCGCCACCCAAGGTTGGCCCTGTCGTCGATCAGCCCGACAAAGAGGACCCACAGGGTTCCTGCAAACACCGAAATGAACTGCGGAACCGTATCATGATCGATCAGCGCAGAGCCAACGCCAACCAGGTACAGATAACCTGAAAACAATACAAGATGCGGCGCAAAAATTGCCACACCACCCAGGACAGGGATTGCGTTCCCATGTAATTTCCGGCCACCCGGGTAGGACAGAAAGCCATACGCTACCGCTAGTCTCTTCATCGCAGGTATTAATAGATAAGTAACGATGAAACCGAAGCCGACCAAAATGGCTATGTATTTGTAATATTGATCCAAATCGTCCCCCAATTAATTCCGGTCATTGTATTAATTAATATGATTGTAACATGAAAGTTCGTTAATTGAAACTTATGGCATCCCAAAAGACGGCCCAATGCGCGGCACGGATAGGGGCTCAAGATCTTGAGCCCTAGGCTCTCTCCCGAATAACATCTCCGAACCAAAGAACCCACAGCGCTGCTATGGGTATTTCGTTCCCGGTTTCGGGATTTATGTTCGGTTCTTCGTACGGGCGCTCCTGCGTGTGCGCTCTGTCTTTTCTATTCCCCGTCAGGGGATACATAATTCAGCCCCCGGAAACGCCCCTGAGCATGCCCCATAAGTGTCCCGCTGGACACCGGGAGCCGAACAGTCTGTAGAGGTAACTATCTGAAAATGTTTATGCTGACAATTTGCTTTTGAAGAATTCTTGTGGCGGTCGTGACTTTGTGGCCATAATAAATTCATGATGTTACCTGTCCACTACGGTGTCCAGCCATGAGATGTGGGGCATGGTCAGGGAAACGCCGGGGGGGATTGCGTTGCGATGTATGTCTTTGCGGCCCAAAGAGGACCCACAGCGCTGCTATGGGCTAACATATGTAACCCCTCCAGGGTTAATGGGATGTTCTCTCAAGAACAATCCATATGCGTCCCGGAGGGGCAGCGTCAGAATAGCCCATGGCATCGCCATGGGTATATTGCGATTGCGCCTATCGTTATCCCATGGCTGTGCCGTGGGTGTATTTGTCGCGGTTTTTGGTAATTGTCTGGTATTATGCCTATGTTGTTTCAACTAAAAAAGATTTGCGGAATAACCGAGATATCTGGTATTAAATATAATTAATAACCGATATGGCTGGTACAATGCTGAATCTCTCACAAGATAAAATCATCGAAATCCTGCTCGATGTTAATTTCTGGCAGGAGGACCGTTTCTGCGGCGTTGAACGAGGGCCATACCTGGAGAGGATTTTCCAACTCGCTCAGGATGGTCTCGCCGTAACGCTTGTTGGGCCAAGGCGGAGCGGGAAATCGACGATCATGAACCAATTGATCCAGCGTCTGATCGCTCAAGGTGTCCCCCGAAAGAATACGCTTTTCATCAACTTTGAAGATCCCCGTTTCTTTGGCGAACTCACCCCGGAATTCATGAACCGTCTGTTAAGCGCCTATTTGACATTCCTTAAACCGGAAGGAAAAACCTATATCTTTCTGGACGAGGTTCAGAATGTGCGCTCATGGGAGCGGTTTGTTCGCCAGGTGATCGATAAAGGCGGGCGACAGATATTTATCACAGGGTCTTCGTCAAAACTGCTGAGCCGGGAGTTGGGCACTCTCTTGACGGGACGTCATCTTGATGCTGAGATCTATCCTCTGAATTTCGGCGAATTTCTATCTTTTAATGGGATAGTCTATGGCGATCGGCTCGATATGATCGGCAGACAAGACGAGATCCATGGAAAAATCCGGGAGTTCATGCAGTGGGGCGGATTCCCCGCTGTAGTTCTTGGGCAAAATAAACAGGAGATTCTTTTGGCTTATGCCCGTGATATTCTCACACGCGATATTGTCGAGCGTTACAGTATTGCCAAGGTGGATAATCTACGGACGCTTTACAAATATTATATGACCAATGCCGCGTCGCTGATATCCTACAATAGTATCAAAGGTTTCTTGAATATTCCGGTCGATACCGTCGAAAGATGGTCTGACTATTTGAATCAGGCCTTTCTTTTCTTTTTCGTAAGGCGTTTTTCATATTCACTGAAGGAGCAGGAAAAAAATCCCAGAAAGGTATACTGCGTCGACACTGGCATGCGGAACGCCGTGTCGTTCCGATTTACTGAAGACCTGGGTAAGCTTTTGGAAAACCTTGTTTTTATGAAATTCCTGCATGAGGGAGCCGATGTCTTTTATTGGAAGGACGCTCAGGGCTACGAAGTTGATTTTGTAACCATGAAACAGGGGAAAATCAGGGATGTCCTCCAGGTCTCCTTTGATGTGTCGGAGGCAAAAACTAAAAATCGGGAGGTCAGGGCCCTTCTTCGCTCCATGGCCTTTTTCAACATGAAGGAAGGGCTGATCGTCACGGAAGACCTGGAGGCGGAAGAAACAATCAATGGATACCTGATCCGCTATGTCCCTATCTGGAAGTTTCTGCTGTAGGGAGCCCGCATAATCCAAAATATGAATGTCATTTCGAACGCAGAGAGAAATCTAAGCCGTTACGGATTACGTACATAACCATCCATATTGCCAAACGCTGCTTGATTAGATCTCTCGTCGCAAGGCTCTGTCGAGATGACATGAAAACAAAATCGCAAACCCAAAGAACCCACAGCGCTGCTATGGGCTAACATATGTAACCCTTCCAGGGTTAATGGGATGTTCTCTCAAGAGTAATCATATTTGCCCCTCTTGATGGGGCAACGTTCATGAGCCCATGGCTGTGCCATGGGGATATTGTCCGGGTTTTTGGATTTGTGTTCGGCTATGCCGTGGGTGTGTTTCGTTCCCGTTGGACCGTGTCCATCAATTGTGGCCGTTCTACCATGGGTGGATTGTCGGTGATTTCGGGGTTTGTGTTCGGTTCTGCGTAGGGGCGCTCCTGGGTGTGCGCCCTCTTTATCCATTTGCATCTACCCTCTATTTTCTGTTCCCCGTCAGGGGATACATAATTTAGACCCCGGAAACGCCGGGGGGATTGGTTCACGCGTGATGACTTTCGACGCTGCCGGCCAGCACAGAAACAATGAACTGGTTAAGACTCACGTCGTTGTGCTTAGCTGTCAGGACCAATTCCCGGTGCAGGTATTTGGGTAGTCTAACCACAAATTTGCCGCTATAAGCTTGTTCGTCTTTTTCCGGTTCCGGAATAATCAATCCCTCTTGAATATATTCGGAAAATCTCTCACGCTTTATTTGTTCCAGGTTCTTAACCGCTTCTTCTATTGTTTCCCCGTCAGCGAGCAGAGAGCATCTCCCCAATTGCGGTATGCTGGCCGAAAATCCTCCGCCATCTTCCGCAGGGATAGGCTTTAGTTCGACTATATAGGGCAGGCTCATGTAGTAATTAAGATCCTTTTTCATGTCCTTTGTCCTCCCGACTCTCTATGATTTCGACAGCGCCGGCAATTTTCTTTAAATATTCTCTTTTTACATGTTGTCCACCCTTTACTGGGATCTCGAGGTGACCTAGAGGACCAAATTCTTTCATTCCTGCTAATCTCTTGTCCTTCACGGTAATATGTGAACCACCTTTAGTCACTATGCCATCAGGGAAATACCGTTCAAGGATTGCAATGACATGATCTGTGGGAGACTCTGTCGGGGCATTCTTTAACCACAATTGAACCCGTTTTTCTGTTTTCGACATTCTCTCCTAACACTAATAGTATTATATTCAGTATCAAATTGCAATCGTTGGTAGAGAGTTCACCGAAAAAAGGTCAATTATTCGATGCAACGGTAGAGGCGCTCCTGCGTGTGCGCCCTCTTAATGAATTTGTGTCCGCCCGGTGGATTGTGATTTCGGTCTTCTCTATTCCCCGTCAGGGGATACATAATTTAGCCCCCGAAAACTCCGGGGGGAGGCGTTGCGGTGTGTGTAATTGCGGTCCAAAGAACCCACAGCGCTGCAATGGGCTAACATATGTAACCCTTACAGGGTTAATGAGACGTTCTCTCAAGAGCAATCCATATGCGCCCCGGAGGGGCAGCGTCAGAATAGCCCATGGCATCGCCATGGGTATATTGCCCTGGGTTTTGGGGATTTGCGTATTATTCTATTCCCCGTAAGGGGATACATAATTCAGCCCCCGGTAACACCGGGGGGGATGCGTTGCGGTGTGGGGTATTCATAGGTGGGTAGACACGCATGCTCTCTTCATCTTGATCGTGTGCGCCCTGTCTTGTTTTATATACGTCCGCCCTCTTGCCTGTCCTTTCGACCTCTATATGGTGTCATTTTACAGGGCGACCGGCGTCAGCGTAAACACCTGGCCATGCCGTGCGGCTTCATTCAGATCGCCTCGACGCAAAGCCTCCCGAACATCGTCCAATTTACCGGCGTCTTCGAGTGATAAATAAGGAGACCAACCTTCTTCCATATAGATCAGATCAACCGGAACTTCGGCTACGTATCCACCTTCATGGATAAGTTTTCTTTCTCGCTTCCTTCTCATCTACGCCTCCTGAGAAAATCCTCGGACCACCTTCGCGGATCCGGCCTATATGCTGTGATCAAGACTGCTGGAAATGATCTGCCTTTGGGAATCCCCCACACAACGTGAATCGGATTGCCGGCGGGATCCTTCTGAAGTGTCAAGACGCAGGGTCCTTTCCAATAATCAGGATAGTCCTCAACCACCGTGGCCTCGCCAAGGCTTCCCAATGCATCCCGCACAAAAATGCTCTCATCACTCAGTTCATCATAACCGTGACTGGATATCAGTAACTCGTTGTTTTGAATTAACTCTACGATCCGCTGAAAGGTTTCGCTCACGAATAAATCCTAACCTCGTTGAGAGAGACTGACAAGTATATTACTATGATCAACAATACCAGACAATAGCCGATTGGAGCGGGGGTGGTCTGTCCTTTCGACCAAAAGAGCCCACGATGGGCGATGTGTCCCTACGGTAATCGTCCTACCCATGAATCAGATATGATATGTTTATGTCAGCATGGAAATACGAGGGCGCAAAAAAGTTCAACGCCAGAGTGATCTAGAATTTTCGTCGGTGGTGTTAGCATGATAATTGAACCGATTAGGACCGAAGCAGATTACAAAGCCGCGATGGCCAGGATAGATGAACTGTGGGGAAGTGACCTCGGGACACCAGAAGGCGACGAGCTTGACATACTGATTGCGATAGCCGGCGCCTATGAAAAAAAACACTACCATATTGACCCGCCGGACCCTCTTGCTCTCCTCGAATACAGGCTTGACCAACTGGGGTTGAGTCAAAAAGATATTCAACGTGTGATGGAATTCAGGAAAAAGGTCCCGGAAATCTTGTCGCGCGCGAGTGGGCTTAGCCCGGAAATTATTCATTCATTCAAAGACATTCCATTGGAGGCGTTTCTAGTTTCGGCGGATTAATTCACATGGAGGCGCCCTGTGTTGGACCGCAGGAGCGGCCCAAAAGTCGACCCAATGCAGGGTAGGGGCTCAAGATCTTGAGCCCTGGGCCTTTCCCGAATAACATCCCCGACCTGAAGAACCCACAGCGTTGCAATGGGCTAACATATGTAACCCTTTCAGGGTTAATGGGAAGTCTCTCAAGAGTGCTCCTATTTGCCCCTCTTGATGGGGCAACGTTCATGAGCCCATGGCTATGCCGTGGGGTTATTTGGTCCCCTCCTGTCATTTCGACCTTTGGGAGAAATCCAACCCGGCCTGTAACACGTACATACCCGCCCATATTGCCAAACGCAGCTTGGTTGGATCTCTCGTCGCAAAGCTCTGTCGAGATGACAGCCGACAACCCAAACCCCACCCCACCCACAGCGTTGCTATGGGCTATTATGTGTAACCCTTCCAGGGTTAATGAGACGTTCTCTTAAGAGCAATCCACATGCGCCCCGTACGGGGCAGCGTCAGAATAGCCCATAGCAACGCTGTGGGTGAATTTGTCGGCGATATTGGTATTTGTGTCCGGCTGTGCCGTGGGTATATTTCGTTCCCGGTTTTAAAGTTCATGTTCGGGATGTACAGGCAGGGACGTCTGTCACTACCATGAATGATCGGCAGAGACGCCGATCCGTGAATATCATTTCGACCGTTGGGACAAATCTTGACGCTCATTTCAAAATAATTAATACTAATAGCCGTAAATCAAGGGGGCAAGGAGATAACTCATGAAAAATACACTAATGGAATCCCGAGTAAGAACCCTGGAAGAAATGATGGCCGATCTGATCGCCACAGTGGAGCAAACATCAATCGAGGTACGTGCATCCAATGACCGGATGGAAAGAGATACGGCCAAGTTCATAGAAGAGATGCGCGTCTTTAAGGATGAAACACGTCAGGAACATCGAAATTTAAACAAACAACTCGGCGAGATCGCTAACAAGCAGGGTCGTATGACCGAAGACCTGGTCGCTCCAAGCATTTGCCGGATACTTCAGGAAGTGCTAGATTGCCCACCAAACCTTGGTTGTGGTCTGCTGGTAAGAGCACGGCGAATCAATCCTAACAACCGGAGCATGACCAAAGAATTTGATGTCATAGCCGATTGTGGTGATTACGTTCTGGTAAATGAAACCAAGAGCAACCTTTCGCCTACGGATATCGATAAACTTATGTATACAATCAAAGATGTTCGTGAATACTTCCCAGAATATACAGACCGAAAAATTATTGGTTCCCTCGCCACATTATACGCTGACAAGAGCCTGGTAAAATTCGCTTCCCGCAAAGGAATAATGATTTTAGCCGTGGGTAATGAATTGATGGATGTGATGAACGAACCCGGGTTCAAACCCGCTGAATTTTGATTAATGCAATTTAGATCAACCCACACCCCACCCACAGCGTTGCAATGGGCTAACATATGTAACCCTTTCAGGGTTAATGGGAAGTCTCTCAAGAGTGTTCCTATTTGCCCCTCTTGATGGGGCAGCGTTCATGAGCCCATGGCATGGCCATGGGTGTATTTGGTTCCCTCCTGTCATTTCGACCTTTGGGAGAAATCCAACCCGGCCTGTAACACATACATACCCGACCATATTGCCGGACGCTGCTTGGTTGGATCTCTCGTCGCAAGGCTCTGTCGAGATGACAGCCAACGCAACCCAAGAACAAGCGGCAGGATGCCGCTTCTACACACCCCCACCCCACCCACAGCGCTGCTATGGGCTAACATATGTAACCCATCCAGGGTTAATGGGATGTTCTCTCAAGAACAATCCATATGCGTCCCGGAGGGGCAGCGTCAGAATAGCCCATGGCATCGCCGTGGGTATATTGCGATTGCGGCTATCGTTATCCCATGGCTGTGCCGTGGGTGGATTGTCGGTGATTTCGGGGTTTGTGTTCGGTTCTGCGTAGGGGCGCTCCTGCGTGTGCGCCCTCTTATGAATTTGTGTCTGCCCGGTATTCTCTGTTCCCCGTCAGATCTCTCGGCGCAAGGCTCTGTCGAGATGACAGCATACGTCCAATGCAGGGCACGGTAGGGGCTCAAGATCTTGAGCCCTGGGCTCTCCCGAATAACATCTCTGAACCAAAAAACCCACAGCGCTGCTATGGGCTATTTTGACGCCGCCCGTCCAGGGCTTTTGGGGATGTGATTTTGAGAGCGATCATATTTGCCCCTCTTGATGGGGCAAAGTTCATGAGCCCATGGCAACGCCAGGGGTATATTTGGTCCCCGGTGTTGGGATTTGTGCTGGGTCCGCCATGTCATTTTCCCAAAACCTTCTCAAAAGACCTCAAACATTCTTCCGCCTTTAACTGCCGGCTATATTTTTCAATTGCGGCTGTCCTTCCATTCCTTCCTATTTGCTCTAACTCATCAGGCTGATTACTGAGCCTCAATATCTCGTCGGCCATTCTTACTGGATCACCCGGAGGTATACATACGCCCGCCCCTGACTCGGCCACAACTCTCGCTCCTTCCCCTTCAAGAGCGCACAGGATTGGCGTTCCCATAGCCATGGCTTCGAATATCTTCGATGGTATTACTGTCTTAAAAACAGGGTGAGGTTTCAGGTGAACCAGGAACATGTCCAGCGCCGAAAAATAATCGGGCATTTGGTCATGAGGCACGGAATCTCTGAACAAGACGTTGCCATTCCCCATCTCACAGCTCCTGAGTTCTAATGTTTTACGTTCAGCGCCATCCCCCATGATCAGGAACTTTATCCGGCTATTCTCCCGGCATCGTTGAGCGGCCTCCAACATGGTTTCCAGGCCATGCGCCATGCCTGTTGTGCCGAAGTAGGCGACAAGAAAGTCGTCACGAGCAATGCCCAAAGATTCTCGGGCGTCCACTTTCACGTTTTGAGGATTGAACATTTCCGTGTCAACGCCATTGGTGGCAATGTCAATTTTGGCAGGGGATATTCCACGACTGGTAAGGTTGTCTCTGAATGCTTCAGTGAGCGAGATTATTCGATCAGCCTTTCGATACAGGAACATTTCGACTTTTTCCAGGATGCGCATAGGTGTCTTGTTGCCAAGGCCAACGGCCTCGATGCTAGCCGGCCACAGGTCTCGAAGCTCGAAAATCCACGGACGTCGCCACATACGTGAAATCATGTATCCTGCCATTGCAACAAACAGAGGAGGTGAACTTGCAAGGATCACATCGAACTTCGGAAAACGCCACGATTGCATTACGCTCGATGCCGTGAAGCTGGCCAGATCTAATATGCGCTTGGCAAAGCCAGCGTTTGCGGTAATATATGACCAAAGTCTGATAACATGAACACCTTCTATCCATTCTGCCTGATACAGTTTATTGGTATATCCGGGAAAAATCCGACCTCGTGGCGCATTTGGAGCGCACGTGACTACCGTCACATCATGGCCCGCTTCACGCCAGCATTTAGCATGGTCCATCAGGCGGAACGACGGCGCTGATATTTCCGGGATGAATCGGTCAGTTAGGATGAGGATTCGCATGGATGTTATCGCGTGACGGGCGTCCTTGCCCGGTGTTTTGTGATTGCGGTTAATACCGATGTCATTTCGAACGCAGTGAGAAATCTAACCCGTTACTGTGTATGTAATTCCCCGACCATATCGCGAAAAGCTGATTGATTAGATCTCTCGTCGCAAGGCTCTGTCGAGATGACAGCACAACCCAGATTACCCATGGCTGTGCCGTGGGTTGGTTGTGCCCGCATGTCATTTCGAACGTAGTGAGAAATCTAACCCGTTGCGGTGTATGTAATTCCCCGACCATTTAGCTGAAAGCTGTTTGATTAGATCTCTCGTCGCAAGGCTCTGTCGAGATGACAGCCAGGAGAATGCGCTGCCAACATGACAACCGCTAATAATACGCGAGCTTAAATCCTACCTTATACGCCAACGCCAAGTTTCTATAAACAGGATTATCGAGATATCGAGACCATTTGTCAGCATACATCAGAAAATCAGGGTGGCCTGTCATCTGATGCATAATGCGCAATTGAACGATGTGTAACCGATGGTAGAAATTGCTTGCAATGCTTTTTATTCTCTGCGGCGTTAGCTCATAGTATGACCAGAAGCCTGAATCGTAGTGCGGGAGATTCTTGACGATAGTAGCGACATACGAGTCGAAAAGCTTGAACGCTTCTTCCTTTTTCGTGAGCAAATAATAGTCGTAAATTCCCCACAATGCCCATATAAAGCCGTTAAGAATATGAGTCGGTGGGTCAACCAAATATTCCTCTATCCACTCATGACCTTCGTCGTCTCGGTATATGACACCACCCTCAGCGATTGGTAACTTTAAAGTTTCGTAAACTTGATCAGCGGCTCTCCCTAACCTTGATTCGCCGGTTTCCGCATAAGCCCTAACGAGAACCGACAAACCCTGTCCTTGAGCCAGGCCAGAATGCCACGGCGTCTTTAACGTCCGAAAATATTCGAAGTCAAATAAATGAGACCACAAGTATGTCCCATACCCGGTAGGTTTCAAATTGTCGAGCAGCCATTGGGCGTTTGTCACGAACTTGCCAAAACAGTCACTGTTAGCGGTCTTCTTGAACAGATTGTAATTGCCCAGAGCATACTGCGATATTGCAATTGAATAATACTGTTTGCCTATCGTGCCGTGGTAATCGAGTAATGGAATGCCATTATCATCAAACGGTCCGGGATAGAGCGCCTTTTCCTCAAACGTCATATAATATGGGCCAAGCTTGTCAAAACTAGTTTCGGGATTGGCCGTTGGTGTCTCATGCCAGAACGTGAGGTTGCTATTCCGGCTGAAGATGTAGGATGTGAATATTCGTTTGAGGTATTGGGCGCGGGATGTGGGCATGGTGTGTGTTATGAACTTTGGGGCAACGTCATTTCGACCGGAGGGAGAAATCCATCCCGTTTCGGTGTATATAATTTACCGACCATATTGCCAAACGCTGCTTGGTTGGATTTCTCGTCGCAAGGCTCACTCGAAATGACAGCCATTTATAACCTCACGCGAGATGACAGGCCTCGTTGATACTGCAATGCGAACAATCAACACCCATGTCATTTCGAACGAAGTGAGAAATCTAATCACCATGAATCACTGAGATCTTGCCATGCAGGATTAATGCTTGAAACAAGACGACTTTTTTTGGCTCGGCCCCACTTTTTGATTTCTTTTTCACGTGTTATTGCAGCCAGGATATCGGTGGTTTCCTGAAAGTACACTAACTTGTTTAGGTTGTATTTCTGGGTGAAGCCTTTATGAATTTTGTTTTTATGCTCGTAAAGCCTACGTCCAATGTCGCTGGTTACGCCGACGTACAGGACGTTATTATTCCAGTTTGTGAGTATATAGACATAGTACTTACGGTCTATAGGCATGTGATTCAGACCAACGTGTATGTCATTTCGAACGAAGAGAGAAATCTATCCTGTTACGAAATACGTTCATTACCGACCATATAGCCAAATAGTTGCTTGGTTAGATCTCTCGTCGCAAAGCTCTGTCGAGATGACAGCCGTCGCTTCGCTCACTCGAGATGAACCCCTTCAGAAAGCGCTATAGAGAAGACAACAGCCATTGTTTCCCGTACCGCAATGTCTGCACAATCAACACCAATGTCATTTCGAACGAAGAGAGAAATCTAACCCGTTACGAAATACATTTATAACCGACCATATATGCAAACGCTGCTTGATTAGATCTCTCGTCGCAAGGCTCTGTCGAGATGACAGCCGGGAGAATGCTCTGTCGTGATGACAAATACGAACTACCCAACCTCAAACGCGACGCCTTCCCTTATACTCCTCACAGCAAGGATCGAGGCAATCGAGACCGCCCGCAGATCCTCCCACGATATTGGCCAGTCACCGCCATTTGTGACGGCCAGCGCAAAGGCTTCAATTTCGGCTGAGTGCCCCTTATCCTGTCCTCGATATTTCTGCCGCTGGGTTTTGCCATTGCGGCACAGGATGACCTCCCGAAAATCATCTATGATTCCGACAGCGCCACCGCCGAACATCTCAACACGTTCCTTGGGGAAGGATTTGTCCCCGCCGGATAAATACGCTATGTTGGACACTGATCCGTCAGCATGCCGCAACGTAATAAAGCACTGATCGTCAGTTATAGCAGGGGATGTCGGGCCACCAACCGATTCAGCGAACACGCGAACAGGCGGGCTGCCAACCAGATATGTGGCAAGGTCTATGCCGTGGCACGCTTCACCAATGATTCTGCCGCCGCCAACTTCGAGGTCCTGTGTCCAGTGTTCAGCAGGTATTTCGCCTGCATTAAAACGCACAGACACTGTTTTTGGGGCCCCAATCGACGAGAAGAATTCCTTGAGTCTCTGGGCGGCAGGGGAGAATCTGCGGTTAAACCCGACCATCACAATTGGCGCAGAGTCCGATTCAGCGAGAGCAGTTTGAATTTCGTCTATTTCTTCCAAACTCAGCGCTAACGGCTTTTCTACGAAAACATGTTTGCCAGCTCTAATTGCCTTGAGAACCTGTGTTGCGTGCTGATCATGCCGAGTCACTACAAAGACCGCTTTGACATCAGGATCGTTAAATATGGCGTCTTCATCAGTAACCGCAGACTCAAATCCAAGCTTTGTCCCAGTGGTTGTTGCGCTTAACCCGCCAGCCGAGCATATCAGTTTCGGATAAAATTGCGGGATCTTGCTCACGGTCGGAGCGAGAACCATTCGCGCGAAATTGCCGACGCCAATAAACCCATAAGCGATCTTTCCTGCAGACGCTTGAACGCCGGGCTTCAACACGACTTTACGATCCAGCGGCTGGTCAGTCGTTATCTCAGGATAGGTAAGCAGCACACCAAGGTAGGGTTCTTTCCCTGTTTCGATTAGATTATATGCGTCTTCAGCTTGTTCGATAGGAAAACAATGACTAATTAATGGGGAAACATCGAGCTTGCCCGCGCCCATGAGATCCAGGACCGCCTGAATATTGCGCTGCTCGGTCCATCGAACATACGCAGGTGGATAATCATGTCCACGATCTTCATACGAGGGATCATAGCGACCCGGCCCATACGAGCATGACACAACGAATTCAGCTTCCTTGAAATAGAATGGTCGGCGATCGAGTTCCAGCCCCACTACACCGACAAGGACAACCCGCCCCTTTTGCCGGACAGCATTGGCCGCAAGACTGATAGGCCCCTGGGATTTAGTAGAAGCGGTGATGAGCACGGCGTCAGCGCCGAGTCCTCGTGTCAACTCCATTACATCACTAGCGGTCAGGCTTGGCCGTGCGATATCTGCGCCCATTTTTCCCGCCGCAAGCGCACACTTAGCAGTGTCAAGGTCTGTGCCTATTACTCGAACACCCGCAGCTTTCAGCAGGGCCACAGTAATCTGGCCAATCAGCCCAAGCCCGATCACCATCGCTGTTTCGCCAATTGTAACCTTCGATAGCCGTACGCCCTGCATTGCAATTGCGCCCAGCACACCGAATGCCGCATGATCAAATGGCACGTTGTCTGGCGCATGGGCGCATAAATGCTTTGGGACGCACACAACCCCAGCATGTGGCCCATTGGACGCAACCCTATCCCCAGGCTTGAATTCTTGAACACCAGCGCCACACGCCAGAACAACGCCCGCGGAGGAATATCCCATGGTCATGGGCTCATCGAGCTTCTCACGGACTTGGCTGAGTGTCTGAAAAAAACCTTCGTTTTTGAGCTTTTCGAGGACTCGCCGCACCTGATCAGGCCGTTCTCGAGCCTTGCCCAGCAGCGATTTACGAGCAAGGTCCATTGTCATCTTTTCCGTGCCCGCGGAAATGACCGACACAGCGTTGGCGATCAGCACATGTCCGGGTTGAACCATCGGTTCAGGAACCGTGGCCACGCTTAGTTTACCGTTTCGGATGTTTTGGATTATTTGGCGCAATTGTTTCCTGTTTTGGGTTTGGATTACGGGGACAGGGTAGACATGAATACAGATTGAGAGGTAAACAGAAACACGGACAACAGGGTGGACACGAATAAAGGTAAGAGGGCAGACACGCGGGTCTACCCCTACGTAGGGGCGCACCCATGTGTGCGCCCAGAATTTGCGGGTCTACACCCACGGCTGGAAACAATCGGATGTGCCGTAGAGGCGCACCGGCGTGTGCGCCCTGATTTTGCATTGATGCGCCTTCTTTATGGTGTTTCCGTCCCATTTTGATCATATTTGTCCAACAACGTTCCGGTAATTCCCGGAAACATCTCATCATCCTTCCAATTCTTGGGGTTGTTGACAATATATTCACGGATTTTATTCAATGATTCATCATCCCGGGTGATGTGTTCATAATAGTTGCGTTGCCACAATTTCCTGTCGAATGCTTGCCACCCGTTTAGCCTTTCATTACGGATGTATTCATTCGTCGTCATGGTTTTGAACCATTGCATCATTTTGTGTAGGCGGGCGGGTTTACCCGTATCGTAGGGGCGAACCCATGTGTCCGCCCACGTTTGGTTCTGTTCGTGTGATTGGGATGGCAGACAGGCATCAGGATAATTGGGTAGACACGCAGACGGCGAGGAGGGTAGAAACGAACGCGGAATAAGAGGGTAGACACGCGGGTCTACCCCTACGGTAGGGGCGGACCCATGTGTCCGCCCGGCATTTGCGGGTCTACCCCTACGGTAGGGAACCACGGGATGTTGCGGTAGGGGCGAATACGGGGAATCAGGGTAGACACGCGGGTCTACCCCTACATGTAGGGGCGCACCCATGTGTGCGCCCTCTTTGTCTTGATCGTGTTCGGTCTGTTTTTCAATGGCGTATTCGCCCTCTATTTGATATGTGTTTTCGCATTGATTTCGCTGGTCTGGTCCTGCGGGATTCTTAATTTCTATGATCCCGTGAAAATGATTCGGCATCACGATGTATTTGTCCAATTGAACATTCGTAAATTTTAGGGACAATTTGTTCCACCAACGATCAATCATGTTTCCTGCCGAATTCAGAAGCGACTGGTTGTCAACGATTGAGCCCAAAAGGCATAACCGACTCTGGACACAAATCGTCACAAAATATAGGCCTGGCCGGGAATAATCGTGCCCCTCCAAACGGATTGATCGCCTTCTATGAATATCTGGATCAAATGTCATTTATTGTAGGGCGCAATGCAAATATACCGGTAGAGACGCCCGGCGCATCGATCGTGGTTGGTAGGGGCGCACCCGCGTGTGCGCCCTGATATTCGATTCATTGGATCGATCAATCGGGTAGACACATATTACGGGAATCAGGGTAGACACGCGGGTCTACCCCTACGTAGGGGCGAACCCATGTGTTCGCCCTGTCTTTGTGGGTCTACCCCTACATGTAGGGGCGCACCCATGTGTGCGCCCTCTTTGTCTGTTGATGTGTGCGCCCTGTATTGTTGGTTTTGGTGTCACACCACCCCAATAGGCCCATCAATAAAGATTCTGCACCACATCTCAATACAAATGAGCGAAAAAATCGAGTAAGCGGCGTCGATCCTCCCGGCCCGGTTCATTTCAATCAGTCGCCACACACTATTAGGATCAAACAGGCCTCGTCTCTTAAGACTTTCTTTGTTAAGGGTATCATTGACAAGCTCATGTAAACCATGCCCCATCCAACCACGTAACGGGACCCCAAATCCAGTCTTGGGCCTTTTTAGGATAGCTGGAGGGAGGTCATTGGCCATTGCTTTTCTTAGAATATATTTACCAATCCGACCGTGTTGTTTCATACGTGGCGGGAGCTTGGCAGCCAAGGCGACAAGGTCCGGGTCCAGAAACGGCACTCTGGTTTCAACGCCGACGGCCATACTCATCTTGTCGGTATAATTCAGGTTATGGTCTACCAGGAAGTGTTTTGCGTCCAAATACAGCATTTGATGTAAACTGGGTGTATCCGGCCCGAGTTCGCTAAGTGATTTCATCAATGGCTCAGAGAAAGGTTCGTCACGCAAACTTTCTTTCATCGATGCGCTGTAAAGGCCATTCTGGATTGCAGGATCAAGCCAATGGAAATAACCCGCTATGCGAGCCTCCTTATCCATATCCGCAAACTTGAACGCTTTGGAAAGTCTTCTCAGACCTGGCAAGCGGGCATCCAGCTTTGCGGAATAATAGCGAATGGCTCGTCTTACACTTAACGGTAACCATGCCCAGTAATGTTCAAGCACAAGGGCGTAGTGGCGACGATAACCCGCAAAAATATCATCGCTCCCGGTCCCGGACAGTAATACCTTGATGCCATGATCACGGGCCAACGATGAGATGAACAGAACATTTATCGCCGCTGGATCAGCTTGAGGTTCATCCAGGTGATAGATCATTTTCTTCAAATTGTCGATTAAATCCAAAGCAACATTTATTACATGAAGATCTACCCCCAAATAATCCGCCATCTGCCTCGAGTATGGGAGGTCACTGGCAAAACCTTCATCTGAGGTGCCTTGCGGATCAATGGTAAAACACTGAAGTTTTTGTCCTTCGGTAGTATACTTTCGAGCAATAGCGCAGATCGAACTTGAATCCAAACCACCTGAAAGGAAAGCCCCGACAGGGACATCAGCCACCATCTGTCTCTCAACCGCCTTATCCAGGGTCCTGCGAACTTCAATCACAGCCTCCGTTTCGGAAATAGCGTCATCGCCGCTGAGGCAAGGAATATCATAGAACTTCCATGTTCTTGTAATTGCTCCGTCCCTGACAACCATCGCATGGCCAGGTTCCAGTTTCTTTACATGCTCGAGCATAGTCCATGGAGCAGGTGCCCACAGATAACTCAAGTAGTAATGGATAGCCTTTGCGCTGAGATCACGGCTAACCGTTGGTTCCAAGAGGAGCGCCTTGAGTTCACTCGCAAATAGAAAACCCTTTGGAGTTTGGGTGTAATACACAGGCTTCACCCCAAAACCATCTCTGGCCAGTAAAAGCGATTTATCCCGAGTGTCAAAGATTGCAAATGCGAAAATTCCGTTCAGGACTTTCAGCATTTCGTGACCGTCACGCAGATACAAACTTAGCAGGATTTCAGTGTCGGTCTGACTATGGAATTGGAAACCATCTTCAACCAAGCCCTGGCGTAACTCACGATAATTGTAGATTTCCCCGTTAAATGTAATTGCGCAGGTATGTGTCGCGTCCCACATAGGCTGTGCGCCTGCTGACGAAAGATCAATTATGGAGAGTCTCCTATGAGCCAATCCCGTGCGGCTTGTTGGGTCATAGTATGCGCCTGCATCATCCGGGCCGCGATGAGCCAGAATAGAGTTCATTCTGTCCAATAAACCTGGATCAAAATCGCCCTGGAATCCACTTATGCCGCACATTTAAGTTAAGACCTGTCCCAATTCGGAGAAAGCATTATTTGTTTTTGAAGGGGAGACGAAAGCACGCGAGGGTCGAAATCTCCATGTGAAGCCCTTGGTATTTCCGAAATTCTTCGAGTGTTTTGCATCTCAAGCGCCTTATACTCTCTCATTCTCATTACTTCCACACGTAGGTGCATCCATGCCAAGCCTATGGCGCCATCACGAAACGCGCCTGAAGTGACCATCAAGTAAAGCCAATAAAGAAGAAAGCGTAACGGAACAGAGTCAAAATGTTTTTTGAAAAACATTCTACGTTCTAATTTGTTTCCGAAGAACCTGGGCTTACCCGCTAGTGAATCAGTCCTGATTTTCATGATGGCTTCCAAAGTTGAATAGCGGTTCTGTTTATCCAGCCAATGGTTCAGATCAGGGCTGTCATGGTGTTCGAGAAAGCTCCTCAATCGTCCTATCTGGCCGTCAATAAGGGGATGTTCATTTACAAGCACATCTGAGAACCGGCATTTGCCTGTCTTCCAGAGTCGTAGCACATCATTTTTCATATGTAGCGGTTTTCCCATAAACCATAGCCGCCGAGATATCCAGTAACCATCACACGACTCGGGTAACGAGACCACACGAGCCATTTCCTCAACAAGCTCGGGAGTGACCCGCTCATCCGGATCGATTTTCATAGTCCAGGGAGTGGTTACAGGGCAATTTTCAATAGCGAAATTCCATTGATCGCCAAAATTTGTAAATCTTCGTTGAGCAATATTAACACCATGTTCTAGAGCTATATCTACGGTATGGTCGGTGCTGCAACTGTCTAATATAAATATCTCCGAAGCCCACGGTTGCACATTCTCAATCGCTTCCCCAATATGGTATGCCTCGTTGAGAGTGAGCATTATAATTGTTATTGGTAGTTTAGACATTCCACAATCTCGGACGGTCTCAATGCCGGCTCTTTTGTCCCTCCACAATCAATGTATGTGGGGTGATAAAATCTGATTCGTTTTCCTTATCCAGACAATCTGCAAAAAACTCTGGGAAACCGGTGTCTTTGCTTGGTAAGCATTTGCTTATATATACAAACCCTTCGTTCTCCATGAGTTCTTGGACGAACGAGTAGGTCACGATCGTAAGATGTTCTCCTTTACAAAAAACAAAATTCTCAAATCTTCCTCCGATACTTTTCCTATTGACGGGCCAGTCTCCGAACCATAGCTTGTCACCATCTATGAATTTACTGATTGCGGAATCCCCATTTGGCACCCCCACCCTGTACACCCCCCCCGGTTTCAGACATCTGAAAACATCCTTGAAATGGAAATCCAAGTTGGGTAAATGTTCGATAACGTGATGAGAATAGAAGGAATCCACGGAATTGTTGTTGAATGGTAATCGATTTCTCAGGTCTACCCAAACATCACATTTCGCAGTAAACATGTTTGCGTCAAGATTTAGCCATCCATCCAAATATCTTTTTTGCCCGGGCCCCAAATGAACTTTCACCCGACCCGATAGTGGGGCTCGTAACCATCGAAAAAACCAACCATTTACAGACATAAATGGACCAGCAAGGGTATAAAAGACCCATTTTGTTCGCCGACTGAGCACTTAATTTAATACCCCATAATATTATTGAACTTATTCAAATGTTTGCAAAAAATCCTTCGGTTTTTTTATGCTTTAGTCTTCTTGGCATAAACGTTCAACATCATTCCGAGATGATACATGTCAACTGCTTTCAGAGCGCCAATCATCATTCTATGGAGTGTTTTTGCAAAACAACTACCTATTCCTGAGCCAGCCAATCTTCGCTCTAAGGCCGAGTAGGGGACCCTTGACACATATTGAACTTTGCATACGTTAAGCCCATGCTTTCTAAGTAAATTGGCGAGGCTCCTTTCAGTGAAAAAATTCAAGTGAGCCGGTGGGCAGATATAAGACTCATTTTCCTGCATCACAAGACGGAAAATACTGTTGAAATTGGGTAGGGCTATGGCCAAGACTCCGTCAGGTTTGAGTAATCTTCTTGCTTTCAAAATCCACTGGTTCACATCGTAAGCGTGTTCTAAAATTTGGCTCATCAGGATGATTGAAAAATAATTTTTCTCGTATTGAAAATCTTCAAATGAAACAGTAAAGGCTTTGACTTTTGTCAGTTGTTCACAAATCTCATTTTCACTGCCGGCCACTTCAATTGCAGTCACATCTAATTTATTAAGCAAGGCTTCTCGAAGAAAAAAGCCGTATCCACTTCCTACGTCAAGAAAGGTATTACAATCTGGATTTAGAGAGATAACTGTACTAACGATTCGCTCGGCGTCAACAGTCGAGTTTGGATAAATCCTTTCTTGTTCCAGGACTTCAGCAAGGGTCGAAAATTTCTCTCCACCATCACTATTGTGGCCACTCACTGAATAAAATTCTCTCAAGAATCCCGGAAAAGGCCTGGGATTAACAAATGCGTAACCACATTTTGAGCATCTATCGATATTGAACTTGCCAAATTTATGAGTCTCTTTGGTCTTCCACAAATAAGTTCGACTGGAACAAACGGGGCATAATTCGCATCTTTTTCCTGCGATATTTTGTTTTGTATTTTTATCTCCGTTTACGTTCTTTGTTTTGACGCTGAACATTAATTTCTCTCGACCTCGTCCCTGACCGGCCAGACGACTGACGGTCACAGTTTTAATACGAAATCTTCCGAAACGTACAACTCATTTCAGGTCACCAAGACACAATCCGGTTTGGGGCCCAGACCGGTCATCCATTGATAGACACGAAGCATTTCTCCACCGATTTTGTACCACGAAAACTCTCGTTCAACCATACATCGTCCACGTTGTCCCATTTCATGGCGTTCGAGATCGGAGAGAGATACTGCTTCTCGAATGGCATTGGCAATAGGCTCGACGGCTGGTTCGACCCACCATCCACTCCGATTGGTTACTATCTCTTTCCATGGAGCGCCTGTTGTAGTGATCACCGGTAATCCATAGCTGAGCGCTTCGGCGACCGCCACTCCAAAGTTTTCACTGAACGTCGGAAGGATAAACAAGTCCGCGTCTCGATACAGTTGCTCTTTGACTTCGCCTTCTACCGTCCCGACAAATTTGAAATCCCGATCCAATCCGGCCAGCGTAGCTGCTTTTTGCACTTCACGTAAGTGCCCAGCCTCATCAGATCCAGCTACTATCATTTGCCATCCTTTTGGACGAATTTGATCCCAGGCCGCAACAAGGTTCATTAGACCTTTAACAGGATGAATACGTGACAGGAACAGCGCATAACGGATTTCTTTTTCTAAAGTGAGGCGATCCGTCCAAGTCGGGATGCTTACTCCGTTAGGTATGACTGCAATTGGCTGTCGGAATCCGAGATCGCGAATGAATACAGCCTCTTGATCGGATGTGGCTACAAGAAGAGAGGCTCTCGATAGGTCACGTTTTTGATAGAGATTCCACGCCACTTTTTTTTTCCACGCGTGATAATTTAGGGTCCAAGCTTTGAGTGTCCCTCGTGGCTGTATCACCAAAGGGATTCTAAGGCCACGGGCGGCAGTAACGGCAGCATGGTTGTATGGAAGCCATATCCCATTATCGTGAACAATCTGTATGCAATGCTGTCTGCAAATATCCTCTACCGTCCTTTTGAAAGTCGGCGCATAGTACAATCGCCACCGCTTATTAGCTAAGAGAAGTCTAACCAAATGGGTATTCACATACTTGGGATTAGGAATGATTCTGGAACCTAGATGTGACGATTCTTGTTGAGACAGAATATGGACCGTTGCCCCGAGCGCCCCCAAAGCCTCGCAGAGCCCCGACACCGAGCGTGATGGCCCGCCCGAACTCTTATTCAGACTGCCGACAACATGCAATATTCTAATGGATGAATTAGCCATATATTAGCGTTTCAAGTTTTTGAAACAGTTAGGAGAGAAGCATGGCTTTTGTCAATAAAAAAGCAATGAGTCGATTCTACTGTATTTTTCAAACAAGGCAAATTTATGTTTAAGAAACAACCAGTTCTTTATATATCGCCGCATATTGCGCCGCAACCGCTTCAGGCTCAAATCGCAACACATTTCGGAAACCATTTTTGATTAGATGATCTCGGTAATCCCTATCCTCAATTACCCGGAGAACCCCTGCACGAATGCTCTGGATGTCAAAGGGGTCTATCAAGCAGGCTGCATCACCTGCAACTTCGGGCATGGAAAGTATATTGCTAGTAACCACAGGTCTCCCCATGGCGTTAGCCTCAACTATGGGTAAACCAAAGCCTTCATAGGTAGAACAGAAAACAACCATATCACAATCACGGTACTTTCTGACGATCGCATTGTCGGTAATATCAGCAACAGATGAATATCGGATTCTGTTTCGCTGTAACATCTCGATTTGTTGGTCGGAAAGTCTTCCGACTATGTCTAAATGGCAAGAAATACCTTTTAGAGCTTGAGCTAGTCTGATGAGATTTTTATTTTTTGCAGTCCCTACTTGAAGAATGACTGGCATTGAGAAGTTGAAGGAGTAAGGAGTAGGCTTGAAAAATGGGGATGCGCAGTTGGGTACAACCCGAATCTTATTTGGCCGACAACGAACGTATTTTAACAATTCTTGCTTAGTAGATTCGGACACAACTGTAATCAACTCCGACCGTTTTTCTGGAAGCCAGTACCAGAAAAAAAAGAAAATCATCTTTTGGATACCTCGCAGTCGTTCCAGAGTGACACAATCATGTATAGTTAGTAAGGTCTTCCGTTTTTTGAGAAAACAAGCTACATAGTGAATATCTCCAGTGATGTGGTTTACATCAGATTGTCTTCTTGCGGCATAAAAAGCATTATAGAGACGACGAAATATTCCATAACTACGAAACGGTGCCATCGAAACTTTCTGTTCGATCCGGTGATCCAATGCTTGTCGCACATCATCAAAAAGCCTCTCAATGCTATAATTACCGGGAACAGGCTTGCGATGGTAATAGGTAACTCTCATAGCGTGCCGAAAAATTGGACTATCCTTGGTTGTATTATAAATGGCTATCCCTAAAACTACTATAAAGTGGCAACAGATTAGCCAAATCCGCCTTGATTCTATCGAAATATGTGTATCCTGATGTCAAAGCCCTTCTTTTCCCAAAAGTTGCTATGCGCTCACGATCGGTTTCATTGGCTAAGTAGAACTGAATTTTCTCTAAAAGTTCATCTGAGGATTCAAAAAATTCGGCTTCATGACCTTCTTCATATAGGCGAAGATGATCTTCAGTCCTTTCTCCCAGCATGAAAGTTCCAATAGCAGGGATCTCATACGATCGGCCCGTCTCCTGGTTCCGATTGCATTTAGAAAGAAAACATAAAGCTATTTTTGAACTCGAAATTGCCTGGGCATATTCACTATCCGGTATCCATTCCATCCGGTAGTGATCACTTAGGTGTCTCTTGTAACGACATTTTTTCCAATTCATACCCCAGACCTTAATATTGACACCCTGATCTATCAAGAAACTAACATGTTCTTCCGTATGTTCTTCCCAGTGACCCACAAAAATAACATCCGTCGAATATTTAGGCGCGGATTTCAAAATAAAAGGCGGACAACAAATAGAAGGATCAAAACCTAAATGTGTCCTTACCCAATTACTAGCTTTGAGCGATCGGAGCTCATGTTTATGGAACGGATGTATCGAAAGATGGGCGTTGTAATACTTTGCTCCAGACAGGTAATGCCTGAACTGCCGCTTATTATACATAAAATCATCAGTTAAGTGGTGAACTACGAAAACGCCTTGAAATCTGAGATGTCTAACGGTCTCGGTAAAAATATATATTCCCTTGTCAATCCATACCCAATCCGGGGAACAACTGTCTGCGAGTTGAATCAAGTCGTGGTTAAGGTTGGCTATCGATGGGCCCCAAGAAAATTTGCTCTGTAATCTCGTTAAAAAAGATCTACGTGGCAAATAATCGATAATGTTCAATGGTATTACTACGTAGCCTAATCTTTCGAGTGCCTCACGTCTCGATCCACAAGTACCGAAGAACGTAGTGCCTACATAGAGTATCTTTAGAGTTTGCGGTGTCATTACGGCATCATGGTGTATGTGTCTAGAAAGTCAAATATTTCTACAAGTATTCTAGCCATAAGAATCAATCGTTACATCCTCAGGCAGTCCCAGACTTGGTTAAAGCATATTCTACGGCTTTCTTAAGTTCGCTAATTACCTTATCATGACCCCAATCTTGCGCAATAAGATATGATTGCTCACCCATTTGCTTCCAACTTCCTATTTTAGCAAGCATAGTAGAAATGGCGACTATCAAAGCTTTTTCATCCAGACCGTCGTAGATTAAACCATTAACATTGTGCTGCAAAATATCGTGGCTTGCTCCAACGAGATCGGACGCCACAATCGGCAGCCGGCAAACGGCAGCCTCCTGTACCGAACAACCCCATGGCTCTCTAAGTCCGGGGTGAACAAACAAGTCACTAATTGCATAGAGTTCGATCAATCGCGAGTAAGAAACCCATCCTGGGAATATCACTTTCCTTTTACTTTGAGAAGCCCAGTCCTTTAATTCTGCGTTTTGTGGCCCATCTCCGACCAATAGTAATGTGGGGGATAGATCCTTTGGTGGCAACCGAATAAATGCTCTCAAGAGATTTAAGGCTCCTTCGCGGGGAACAAATTTTAGGGCGCTCATAATTACTATATCTTCACAGTCTATTCCTAGGTCCTTGCGCAACTCAGCGCGGCGCTGACGATGATGGTTTGCCATTTCGGATACAAATTGATTGTCGATGGCATATGGAAACATGAAGATGCGCTCTTCCGATATCCCATTTTGCCTAAGATGATTCCGCGTTAGAGAGCTGGTGACCATAAATGCGGCCGGAACACGGTATAAAAGAGAACGCACAAGCGCACGCCTCAAGCTAACCAATCTAGATACAGGATAGATGTCCACTGTGTCGAGTCGAAAAATTACCGGTATCTTTTTTCGCCAGGCGGCAAAAAGAGCCAAAAGCGCCGCTTTGCTGTTCCAGCCGTTTATTAGTGCCACCCTTTTCTCTCTTGGATCCAACGCCCTATCGTTGATGAACCTCCAGCATTCAGATATCTGCGGCGGAAGAAGAAAATGCACGTATCCCTCAGTTTGAGGCAAACAATCCCATTCAGGCGTTAATCCAGTTTCACGATCCACAAGGAAATTACTAGTTATTTGGGTACGCCAGAAATAGACCTCTAATTCGATGTTAGCGTTGGAAGCAATCTTTGGGTATAACGGACCCTCAAATTGGGTAGGATGCGATACAAAGAAACTCAGGCGTGGAGTAACTGGCATGAATGTTTTTCCTTGAGTTGAAGTATAATTCATATGGCTGGACCTGTCTTGTATTAAATCTTGTCTAACGAGAGTATTTGGAAACCATAACCGGCTCTATTTATAGCAATAAAAAACCGATCGCCACTTAATCATTCGGAATTGAAGTTTTGATAGAGCCTTCTCTACCGCTGAGAACGCCTCCGCATTATGGATTTCGATGATTAGCAAATCAGTTTTGGAAAGCCAATTTTGATCTGGACTCGAGAACACATGCGCCTCTGCCCCTTCAATATCCATTTTTAAAATGCTAATACGAGGGATCTGGTGCTCACTCATGATGGTATCAATCTGTATGCCTTCCAAATCGAACTCGGCTTGCTCACGAGGCACTTCCTCTACGTAAGTAAAATTCAGATCATTCTTCAACCGGAGTTTTGAGTTTGATTTCCAAACTCCTTTCTGTAAAAGTGTACACCTCGAAGCATAAGGTGCCAGATTCTGTCGTGCAATTTTATAATTTTGTGGGTTTGCTTCGATAGCTATGACTCGCAAATCGCGGAACCGATTCAAAAAATAGACAGATGTGTCCCCAATGTAAGCACCTGCATCAATCATCCATTTCGGTTCAGTCATAAGCGGAAGTCTTCCATATTCTCCGCGTATTATGCAAGATATCACGTGATGAGCGTCTGGAGTTCCCTGCCTTATAAAGAAGGGGTGTTCTAGGCAACGCAAACTAAGGGATATAAGGTCCCCTCCAGCGCGAACATCTTTCCGACTAGCTTCTCGTAGACGTTGCCATGTTTCACAACCCTCTTTTCTAACTACTTGGAACGAATCTAGGGCGTCCGCTCCTTTTTGATAAACACTTTGAGGCAAGATACCTCTTAGTGCTGTTCGCAATCGATCCGTGTTCTCTATCATAACAACCCTACCTGTTCATGTTGGCCACGACTCGCAAAAATTATTTCTGCCCAGTGTGACGTTCCCTAAGAATTTGCATATTAGGCCCACCATGGCTTTTCGGGTATAGATCCATTTGAACGGGCGAGCCCTATGCTATAGTGCCGCTCAGTGGCAATAGGCTTGACAAAAGACGCGACATTTGTCCAGAAATTTGATATGTCCCTTCCAACAGATGAAGGGAGTGAAGATGAATGCCTAAGAGTGGTCTGAGACTTAATACGGAGGATTACAATCAGATCGTCGAGCACCGCTATCTTGCCAAGAAGAGGAAAGATCTTGATTCAAGGGTTCGTCTGAGATCTATTTTGCTGGTTCATGAAGGCAATACTCTTGGACAAGTTGGTCAAATTCTTGAAGTAGCTCGGAGTACGGTAGAGCGATGGATAAAGAGGTATAGGGATTTAGGCGTAACGGGCTTGCTTGTGCGAGGACCGTACCAAGGCAAAAAGCCGAGGTTAAGTCTGGACCAGAAGAGGGAACTTGCCATGATGGTTCGACAAGGTCCTGAAGACAGTGGGTTTGATACTGGGGTCTGGACGTCCCCAATCATTGCAGACTTGGTCAAACGGCGTTTCGGAATCTCATATAGCCCATCTCAGATTCGCAGGGTTCTTCACGAGGTGGGTTTTTCACTTCAATATCCTAGACAAGAGCTCTCAAAAGCCGATGGGAAACTTCAGGCCACATGGCTTGAGGATGAACTGCCTGACATTAAAAGAAAGTCCAAAAGGACAATGGCATCCTGATGTATCAAGATGAAGTAAGTTTCAAACAAGCGGGTTCTATTTTTCGACATTGGGCCTTGAAGGGCATTGGATGTGTGGTGAAGACTCCGCCCACAAGGAAATCCTTGAAGGTGAGGGAGCGGTAACAGTCTGTAATGATCCCAAATTTCACTTCCGATTCGTCAACTGGTTCAACACCAAGCCTTTTCTGAGCTTTCTTGACCAACTTATCTCCAGATACAAGAATAAAAAGATACACTTGATCCTGGACAACGCCAAGTATCACAAGGGTCCCAAAGTAACGAAGTGGCTCAATGGTAAGGAGGATCGCATTGAACTCCACTATCTGCCCCCATACTCGCCAAAATTCAATACGGTCGAATATATCTGGAAAGAAACCAGAAGAAAGACCACTCACAACCGGTTCTTCAAAACCTTGAGTGAACTCAAGCAGAGACTGTTCAGAAGATTCAACCGATTTCAGGGAAATCCTGCGTCGTTGAGAAGCGTGCTTGAATCTTTCGCTTAGGACCCAGTTTCATTGCGTATCACGATAGTCGTATTGTTTGATGTAATGCCTGATCTGTTTTGTAAGTTCCTCTCCGGGATGCCAGATTCCACTTTTGAGAACATCGCGTGTAAGATATTGAACCAGATTTCCACCTGACTTAACCAGGAGGCGTATGCGGGAGTGAAATGGAGTGTGAATCGACGTCCGTGTGACAGAAATGGTGTATAGTGTTGCTCACTTGTCCATCCTGGACAGATTTGGCCAATTTGAGGGGTAGGGGAACGAAAGTCTTTATTAAATACCAAGTTCCGGCCATTAAAGGCAAACTACCCACAAAGGTCGGAACAAATGGAGATTCTACTGAAGATCCGTATCCTATGCCAAGGAATATTATGGGTAAATACCTGATGTCATTGTTTCGCCAATAGTAATAGGTTTTGTGTGAAAGGATAGCCAAAACGACTCCAATAAAAAGGCTTGCGCTAATAACCAGAAGCCATCCCCCAGACCCATATAAGTCTCCGAAAACAGTTGGAGCTAACGAGCTACCTTCATTTCCAGTTTTGCGCTTGTATAGATCAAGACCCACATTGGTAGTGGAGGGTTTGTCTTTCCATAGGATTCTGGGAACAAAAACTATAGCCAATCGGTCCATGCTGCCTAAACCCGCTCCTGAATCATATTCGCTCATGATGTAACCTTGAACATTTGAAAACGACAAACGGGTCCACAATGCCTGAGTAGTACGATCCGAATAATCAATGCTATCGTTCGAATCAAACACCATATAGTCCCAAACAAAACTGATTGAATCTCCGAACGTGTCGAAATTTTTGGATCGGCCCAAGTCTGATAACGGTTTATACCATGAAAAAAAAAGTACAACGACTGCAGCGCCAACTAACAATATGGTTTTTTTTCTTGTGGCCAGAAACGCTGCCAATAAGCAGACCACTAAAGGCACCAGAACGCCAGACTTTGAATAAG
This sequence comes from uncultured Desulfomonile sp., assembly GCA_903952205.1. GTDB lineage: Bacteria > Desulfobacterota > Desulfomonilia > Desulfomonilales > Desulfomonilaceae > CAJBEZ01. The sequence continues at coordinate 116,517 of CAJBEZ010000099.1, forward strand.
TAGGCAATGCTAATCCCATTTCGAATATCAGTAAAGAGAAAGCAAGGATCCGAAGAGATTTCATAGCCTTGAAATATAGGTAAGAGACCAAAAACAAACATACTAAGGTCAATCTCCCAGTCTGAGCCAAAGAGGATGGAATAGCCCAGCCTGCATCCAGATAACTATTCAACAGTACAAGACATCTTACGGGAACGGAAAAGGCCAAAATGACAATTGTAAATCTCGATACGGCGCGGTAATCGAAAATATATTGTTCGTTCTTGTTGGACATGTTTGACAAATAATTACGGGACATCATAACATAGCCTAGACACACCATGAAAATGCCAACAGCGTTCAGCAGATTAGTGCGAAGCAAAAGTTCATCTCTAACATGGAAAAGCGAATCTAAATGCCGCACGGAATCAGCATTTCCATAAAAGTAAATAAGAGGTCCGCCCCCAAAACAAACGCCACACGCAAAGATGAACCATGACACAGCTCCAAGAATAAACACCGGATCATCCCTAATGGCTCCCAATACCGTCAGACCGCAACCAACAATAAGAAGCATCGGGAGAAAACCGTTCGCCAATTCTATGGTCTCTATATTTCCCGAGACACCCGTCACCACGTAGCACAGGATCATTAAAAAGCTGAGCAACAACATTAACTTCAGCGACATCATATTTGGGCTGACTTTTTTTTTGTGGAGACACAAGTGTTGGTTCATTACGTTTTTCAATGCACTGTTCTGGTCTTAATAATATCCGCAAGTTTTTTGTTTCTATACCATCGGTGAAGGCGACGTGAAACGACACCAGGCATCAACCTTTTTAAAATTGAACGCCATCTAGTTGACTCCTGTTGACGCAAGAACAGTTTTTGGGTTTTTGTCAAAATATCGCGATGATTTAAATCAACGTTGACTCTCGATTGCCTACATATAGTCAAGCCTTCTTCTAACCAGCGCCCTCTCTCCAAACAATGCCTGTAATCTATTATGGGCTCATATACTCCCCAATATTTCCCAGGGAGCCTCTCGCTCAGTAGCGACCCGTAAACTTCAAAATCCCATGCCGAAAATCCGGGCATTGCAATTTTACGCAACAAGTCCGTTTTCCAGATCGCGACCTGGGTTGAAATCCTGTAATCTTCACCGGCCGAGATCACTCCTAAGTTATTGAACTCCTGGCATCTTCTAGACGGGGGGGGTGGCGATGGCTTCAAACGCAAGCAATCCACATCATTATGTACCGCTATATTTACCATTCCCTGGACGTCGACCGTGTCAACGTTACGAATAAGCAAGAAATCCTCAAGAAACATTATCACTCTATCAGAATCAATCTTGTCGAGCATATGATGCAGATTGGATGCCCAATCCACATCTGCCCCAACACATATTGTGGTCACGTCGTCGCCATCGTACTTCTCGTAATTGGATCCCAAATACACATTGTACGGACAATCAGGCCACTTCTTACGAAAAATCTCGAAGAAAGGCCGCCAGATATCAGAATAATTGTCACATGAAACTACGAGAATTGGAATATGGATCGAATCAGAGATCATCTACTCACGTGACAAGGCCAAGAAATTAGTGGTGATAAATATTTCATAGGTTTCCTTATAGTTTTCTATTGGAAACAATCCCTTTTTGAGCACCCGAAACAACTTGAACCTGCCATTTAATAAATAATAGAAATCTTGAAAAAATGTCCGTGAGTCTATATTGCATCCGCCAAATTCAAACTGGATGGCTCCGACCCCGTCTTTGGCAAGCAGCAGTTCGGCTCCTTTTAGAACTTCCAATTCGTGGCCTTCAACATCCAACTTCAAAAAATGAATAAAATCTATCCCATGTTCCTGGCAAAAGATATCAATTGTGGACACTTTTACAGTTTCTGGAATTTCCATAGTGATTCCGAAATGGTCTAATCTTCGTTTGTAGAAACTGGCTATACCGCTTTCGGGAGCGTTGGAGTAAAGTATCAGAGAATCATCCTTTTCACCCATCGCGATGTTTGAGAGATGAACACCCTCACGTCCAGCTAATCGACTTTCCAATCTTGAGTATGAGGAAGCCGCCGGTTCGAAACAGTAAAGTTCCACTTTATTGGACAGCTTTGAGATGACTTGTTCCGCGTAATCTCCAACATTTGCTCCGACATCGAAAATTATGAAAGGGGGCTGGCTGTTCAAATTCGCAAATAGGACATCCAGAACAAACGACTCACCACTACAGACGACACCCCCACCTTCTCCAATGTTCATACCGCTCAATGCAGTTCTGAATAGACGTTCCCAAATAGGTTGGAACCCGGCAAAACCAGCCATTTTTTTCAGAGTTGTCTTCATAATATTTTCAAAATGTTATGCCGGCATTGCATTACGGGTAACCAAAGTTTCCAGAAAAGTATTTATAGGGGAAAAATGTTTTTCTAATAATAACTCAGTCTCAAAATGTCGTAAAGCCCCCTTTTGAAAACGAGGGTAATTAGAAATAATAAAATTGGCTGCATTCATAATTTTATTGGGCGCTGTCACTGAAAACCCAGACGAAAAAGCAATTAACTGATCAGAAATCAGCGGTAGCATATTACTAATTACTGGTTTCCCACAGCGGAGAAAATGACAAAGCTTTCCTGAAGCATGCCCAACATATTTTATGTTGGGCGACTCATGGTCGTAAAACACAAGCCCAATATCGCAGGAATCTATAACATCATCGAGCAGATCGTTAGGCAAGTCAGCATTTGAGACCAAGACGTTTTGTGGCAATGAATTATTAAAAAACGCTCTTACCTGTGCAAAACTGCCTCTAACATGCATGATTAATTTATGGTTTGTGGGCCAGTAGCGACTTGCTTCCACTAGTTGACTTGACCAAGCCCACTCGCCTAAAGACCCAGCATATAATAAAATGAAGTCGGTTTCTGCCAATTGGAATTTTTCCTTGAGGTAATTGGATCGTCTTAACCTAGGAGGTCCTATAGGTGCATTCGGGAAAGTAAGAATCTTACTCAGCGGAATTCGGCTATCAGCGGCCATCAGCTCGGCTCTTATATGATCTTGCGTTATAACGAAAGCAGCTTTGAGGATAAGTCTCTTTTCCATCCACACATATTGGGGGTACCATATTCTAGTTTTGTCATACGAGAGCATCAACTCAAGGGATTCATAAACCAAGAATGGGACGTGTTTGAATTTTGAAAACAGGTAACCCGAGACTAAACCCGGTGGATCTACGCCAATACAAACATCATAGCTATGCTTGGTTGACGTCAGAACCCAATTTAGGAACGCCAGGAAATTCGGAATCCATCTTCTCAAACAACTCTCAAACTTGCGATTCATTTCAAATACAGATATTCGGTTGTCCTGAAAACGTACCACCGTGTTGGTGCTAGCTACGGTGAATACATCTACACGGTGGCCCGCAGATGCTAGCATGTTGATCAAATTGTAAGAGCAAGGCAAGTAAGCCATGGTGTTCAATGGGCACAAAAATGCTATGTTCATTGACGTAATATTTAGTAAATCCTGTATGTTAAATGTTTTATTATTGTCCCCCTCGGGGAATGGGAGAAAAACCCTCGCCTTTAGGCGAAGACTTCAGTAGGCTTGGGGTATTATGCAACACTATCGCAAGACATCGCACGCGGTTTATGACATCAAGCTGAATCTGGTATGGATCACAAAATACCGCAAGCCGGTTCTTCATGGCGATGTGGCGATTCGGCTTCGGGATTTGATCCGCGAGATTTGTAAGTCTTTGGATGTTGAAATCATAAAAGGTCATGTTTCAAAAGACCATTTGCATATCTTGGTGTCTTCTCCAGCCAATTTGGCGGTTTCAAAACTGATGCAAAGCTTCAAGGGAAAAACGTCTCGCAAGCTATTAAGCGAATATCGAAGTCTCTCCCGGGAATTTTGGGGACGTCATCTATGGGCTCGCGGATATTTTGTAGCAAGCAGCGGCAACGTCACAGATGACATAATAGCGCAATACATCGCGATGCAAGACAAAATGGAGCGAGCCCGTGATGACGACTTCGCGATAGGCGACAACGCCTGAAGTCGACTTACAGTCGACAAACGGGAAGCCACCGCCTTACAGGCGGTGGAGCCTTCACTTTTCCTGAACGGCCTTGATCAAAACCAGACCAAGCGTAATATCCATTTTAAATCGCACGCAAAATAAAGCAACATAGCCAGTCAGTTAGTTGAACATTCCGATCAATGTCCATCCATGGAAACACTGTCAACAATTCTAGGTTGTTGAGCGTTGCCAAGTGTTTCACTTCCTGAACAAAAAGTGGTCGCATGAAATGGTGCTCAGTCACCTCACTAATTTTCTGATGACCGAACGTTTCCAAGACATCAAATCTTATATCTATTACTTGGTTTACAAGATCGAAAGTAGGAGTTGCGTTTCGGACAACACGTTTTTCCTCTGCTACCAGTTCTTTTCGCCGAAAAATTGGAGGTTCATGAAAAACGCCTGGTCCAAACCAGCTATCAAATACAAACAGTCCTTTCGGATTTAAATGGTGACGAGCTGTATAAAAAGCGCTCAACAGATCCTCATTTCTGGTCATATAGTTCATGACAGCAAACATAGAAATAATAGCGTCAAATTTCTTATCCAATCTCAGATCACATATGTCTGCCTCATGAAAAATTACTTTCCCTGCGCTTTCCTTTTTCTGGGCTAAGCGTAACATTTCTATGGAACGGTCTACACCGACTACTGAATAGCCACGGCGTGCCAAAATAATTGCATGACCTCCAGTACCACAACCGAGGTCCAGTATTGTTTTCAACCGCTTAGAAGCGTAACGTGTGAAAATAAATTCTAAGAAATCACATTCTGCTTCGTAAGCTTTATCCTGATAAAGAAAATCATAAAATGATGCGTATTGTCCAAAAACAGTCATGTTTATTTGGAATTTCCTCCGAGAATTAATTTCAAACTTTAAAATCGCTCTTTTTCATCCAAACCAGTGTATGGTCCCTGTTTGATTTCTAAAAGAACTGTATCTTCCAGCATTCTAAATCCATGTCCACCGCCTACCATCAGCATGATGTCACCGGGAAATAGGTCTCGAGTGGCAACCAGTTTGTGATTGTCATTGTAGATATCTATTAAACAATGACCTTTCTTTACGACCAAGACCTCAGATGTCCCAATTAGCTTCCGCTCTATTGATCTGTGAACATGACGCGCAATTTCACCCCCAGCGCAATAAACAACGTATCCAACCTGTTGTTTCCATTCGGGGGGCGTAAGGAAAGTTGTTTCCGTTGGTACAAGTTCGGATCTAATGAGATAGCATAAAGGTATCCCATCCCAAAGAATGCGTTCTATTTTGTCCTGAATTTCGGCCTTCAAGATAACGTACCTACAGTCGAATTAATTTCAATTGTCTAAAATTGCTCCTGGAGCGATGGTCTCGTGGTTCAGCATTCATTAAGCGTCTTTTCCACAAAATCAAGTAACGGAGAAGGACTCAAAAAAGATTCATAATCTGAACTGGTTATTTCGCTTAGTTTCCTGAACTGGTCGATGGAGTTAATGTATATTACCTTATCCAAAAGTCTCATTTCGTCACCAGCAGGATAATCAAAAAGATCTAAACTGATTACTATCTTTCCACCCATTAACGTAGCCCACCACAACACTGTCGACACGTCTGAGACAATGATTTTACTTTGAACAATGTGCCATTCCGCGATCTCGGTGGTTGGCAGAAAATCGATATCGGAAAATCGAGCACCAATTTCATCCAATATTGACTCCCATAGGGCGTTCCCTTTTGCACTCGGATGCAATTTCATCGCATATGTATAATAAGGGTATTGGACTCGTAATGCGTCGATTGCTTCACACCATTTGCCAGAAATGTTGGAAACAACATCTTTTTTGCAAAGACCTTCTGTAAAAAGTCTTGATTCAAGGCCAATAGTTGGTAGCATTATAATCTGTTCCTTGACATTGAATTTACCGAAAAAGAACTCAAAGACTTCCTGCCAACATTGTTTCATCGGATGATCTATTCTAAACCATGCGTTGACCTCTCTATCCTGGAGAATCTTAATTTCTGTCTCTAAATAAGCCAACCAGAAATACTTCCTTGATTGATTAAGATGTTCTAGAACCACTAGATCATATTCCCCGGTATAAAAATTCATCGCTGGCTTGAGCCTGTGCCTAATGAATAAAAGTGGCATAAGCGTAAAAACAAACCAAAACTTAATTTTGTTTCTTGTAAAATAAACAAACCTAGCCAACCACGACCAGCGCACGATAAACGACCAAGTCTTTTGAATTTGATCTATGCCAAACGCATGTCGCGCTTTGTAATCATCGGAATGAGAAACCTCCGTACGGCCAGCCAGAAAAACAAATCTGAGACAATTCGGCGCATATTCTTCGCAACAATGTAACAAATACTGACAGTCCGGCAATACATGATCGTAAAGAAAAATAGCTTTGGGGGAGTACTTTTTTAAGAGGACTAGGAATTTTTTAGGATAATAGTAGTGCATAGTAAATTTTCGGGGAGACAGGTAAACAATATGTTCTATGAAAGAAGAATTTGTCAGCTTCTTGAATCGCTCATTCTTCTCATAACTTGAATTAACCAGCAACACGACTTGATACCTTTTGCCAAGTTCCCAAGCATAGAATACCCCTGAGGTCCAAAACAAATGGATCGGTCCTGGCATCAGAAATACAATTTGGCGTTCCATGCAACTGCCTTTCCCTGCAGTTACCGTCACAAGCGCCTGGATTTAGGCCGAGATAGTATTGTTGCAAATGAAACAGCGGCTATGACTCGCTTCTTCCTCCATCCGCAGCCAAGTATCGTGAACAGCGGCCTTGCAAAATCCTCTTGACAAATCCCGACGATCTGACTTTGGTACAGTAAATATTTATGAAGAAGCCTCCCTTGCATCACGCAGATGGGGTTTTCCAAGTGAGCCATTAGGTTGTTCATGCGAAACTACTCAGCGGTTATCCCTGCTAAAAGTGTGTCACACATGCCCAACGCAGCAAGTTGTGAGCTATAGGATTCCTGCAGAGAGAGACTATCTATGAATGCCCATTTTTTGTGACCACCGGGTTTGCCACAAGCCAACCAGTACAAATGGTTAGACAATGTGTATCTCTGCAGTTGCTTAATCCATAATATGTTAAGCCCCTCTTGTTCTACAAGCTTTGATAAGGTTCGCTGATTAAACAAGAATAAGTGCTGACTCCAGTAAGTAAAACTCATGAAAGGCTCGCATTTGAATAACGTTAACAATGCGTCTTCTGAATTGGGCACTTCAATGATCAGTTCATCTCCAGGATTCAATAATCCAGCTAGCTGGATTATGACTAACCTTGAATTGGGCAGGTGTTCAACCACATGGAATGCCGTGATCAAGTCAAACTTTAAACCTGAGGCGAGAACTTCACCGATTGAAGGAAATACTTGTAACCCCTCTGATCTGAAATAATTTTGAAGTCTCAACGCCGGCTCAACCCCAGTAACACGTACTGCAACACTTCTAGCCTTGTCAAGAAATCCGCCCGGGCCACAGCCAAAATCTAGCAACCTCTTGCCGACAAGTTTAGGTTTCAAAAAGTTGATACGACGAACATCATCCGATTCTGATTCGAGTAACCACGCTGTAATTTCAGGCAACTCATCTCCGTGCATTCCAGAATGCTCGTAGTGACAATCTTGGATATGTTCAAATGATGAAAGAAAAACCAATCCACAGTCATTACACTGAAGGACCCTCAATTCTGGCGCATCACGGACAATCCCTCGCCGTTGTGCATTCGATGTACTCCCACAAAGATAACAAGGATTCATTTGGTCCTAGCCTCTGTTGAGCCGCCTTATCGTGCGCTTTAAAGCCAAGGCTTTGTCCTTGGCGAGATCCAAATCTCTGTAGTTAGTTTTGAACTGCATCAGCTTAGGCTGAATTTCCTCGGCGTTGGGACAGAGTCCTTTATCATACTGCAGCTTTTCATATACCCAGGGACATCTCTTTATGAAACGGCGTTCTAATATTACTGGTTCGAGATAAGGAACACTCCATGCACCGTAAATGCCATCCCCACCTTCCTGAATGCATGCCTTCCTGAATTCTTCCCAAGAGACCCCTATCTGCTCTTGTCCTTCGTAAACAACGCCCAGCGTGTAATAGGAGTGCGTGTATCCGTCAGGAGTCCATTGCGGGATGAGGTAATCACAGGATGACATAACATCCAGAAAAATTTCCGCACTTTTAATTCGAAGATCAACAAGATATTCAATCCGTTCCAATTGCGCTAAAGCCACGGCAGCGCCAAATTCTGACAGGCGATAGTTCCAACCAAGACAATCGTGGCGTTTGTAATTTGGGTTCTGAAATACATCCTGGTTAAGGCGAATTCTACCTTCATCCGCCCGGAGGTTTTTGAATCCGTGACCACCTAGCTTGCGTACGTTTTCTGCGTAGTTTTCGTTATTTGTTAAAATAATTCCACCCTCACCGCACGATAGATGCTTTGTGGTCTCAAAACTGTAGCTCGCCATATGACCAATTGTACCAGTCAAGCGGCCTTTGTAACGGCTCAGCATACACTGCGCATTGTCTTCAATCACGACTAGGCCGTGTCGTTCAGCGAGTTCCATAAGGGGGGCCATATCCGGCGGCAGCCCGTACAACGAAACCGGAATAATCGCTTTGGTTCGTGGTGAGACCTTACGAGCAACATCTGTTGGATCAATTGTAAACGTCTTTGGGTCAATGTCCGCATAGACAGGAACGGCGTTTGAATGAATAGTTGCTGTCGTGTCCATAATAACAGTCAATGCTGGCGAAATAACTTCATCACCTGGGCCGACCCCTGCTGCTTCCAGAGCTGCATGGAGTGTCGATGTCCCAGAGTTTAAGGCAACAGCGTACCTGATACCAAACTTCTCGGCGAATTTCTGCTCCAGTGTCCAGACCCAACCCCCTCCAGTTGATGACCACGATTCCCCCTCGAGTACTTTCCCCAGGTAATCAATCTCATTACCCAGATATTTAGAAGGATTATTAATATTGGCCATTTTCTCTCCGTTTCATATATTGGACGACATGACTCAATTAACAAAATGTCCAATTAGTTTCATGTCGCATTGATTAGTACATTTTATCCCTTCGGTTAGATTAAAATGATCTTTCCGGAATTTCCTATACTTTTCGCCATTCCAGATGTCGGAGAGTGATTCTTTTCTCGCATCACCGAGAATTATTTCGTTGTTGAAATCTTCCATACACATCGTGGCCTCACCATTCGACTTGATTGTCATTGACATCCAGGGATGCTTACAAAATTCGGACCAGTGTATTGATTTAGTCCCATGAAAATCCTTACGGTACCATTGTTGATCTTCACTTTTTAGGTAAATATAGACATCATACCCTGAAAAAGCTTGTTTAAGCAGCTCAAACTCTTTTGCCTGCTGGGATCTGTTTAAATCCAACATTGTAATTACTATTGTTGTTGTTAATCCCCATTTCTTCTTGGCCTCCAACAATTTTAAAATTTTCTTATAACTATTGGAGAAATCTGAAGCCTTGCCTCTAATTTTCTTGTGAATAAAATCGTCTACACTTTCTATTGAATATTTTATGTAGGTTAAACCATTTTCAAACAGTTCTAGTGTCTTCTCAAAATCAATGTTAGCAGGATTACAACTAAAATATGACGGGATTTTTTTTTCGGAGAGTTTTGCAACATAATCTGGCATGTTTTTGTCTAATAAAGGATCACCATAGCCATGAAGTTGCAGAACTCTAGGGATCACATACAGAAAGAAGTGGTTTTCCCCCATGGTTTCTGGAAGAATTCCGTATTCACGTTTTACAAAAGCTGCCCACTCTTCCCAATCATTTTGCGCGTGCGGCGTAATTTGGTCTATAACTTTTATGAAGGTGTTTTTGTCAATTGTTTCGACCTTGCGTGTCATCATGGTAGTTCTTGGACACATTTCACATTTCATGTTGCAGGCATTAGTTGTTTCTATATTGTAAATTATTGGTTGTCTGCTTCGAAACTGCTCGAACATTTCAAATGTGGCTTGGCTCTCAAGTGGCGCGTCATTTTGAAGTTTCTTCGAAATATTATGAACTTTCATGTAAAAATTAATATCAAACATCTTCAAATCCCCTTAAAAACCAACAGTGTCATTGTTATATCGCAAGATTGTCAGGCGATTTTGCCAGTTGTTTTGCACGCCACTCGTCATTACGGAACCAATTAATTTTGTGAAGATCGGGATTTTTAAAAAATAATTTGTCTACCTCATCCCTGTCAGCGAAGTTTCCAACTATTTTTCTGACAGACTCCAGAAGCCAGTAATCCTCGACGTAATCCAAAGTCAGACGTGCTATTGGCCTAGACTTGATTTCGGGAAGGACTTCTTTTTTCAGATTCGGAACCATGTCCACATAATACCACATCATTTCAGTGTCAGCGTCTTCTGCCAGTCCATCGGCAGCTTTGATAACGATGCTTGTAGTGAGGGAATACCCAACGCTAGCGCCACCATAGGATGAAGACTTGGTGGGACATACCATGTCCAAATTCTGGTGATGAAGCAATTCAAAGCTTTCACATATTTCTTGCCCATCAAAAAAAGGGTCATCAGCATCAACTGTGTGGAAAGCTTCTAATCCAAAATGCGCTGCGCAGTCGGCCCACCTTCGGAGTTTATTAATTAGAGACCCTCTATAAAAAACGCAATTTTCTTGACGTGCAATTTGTTCCAGGATGTCGTCGGATGAATCTGTACTAGTGCAAATAATTGGATCCAAAGAATAATGCCGAGCACGACGTATAATATGTTGAATGACATTGCATTCACCGAAAGGTAAAAGGCATTTTCCCGGGAGGCGACTTGAAGAAGTCCGAACTGTAATTATACCTGGTATCATTTTGAATGTTCACTCCATTTCGCAATCTAGAGCAATTTTCAAAGGAGGCCCTCAAGATTTGATAGAGCCTGCCAGAAACCCTCTCCACTGTTTTTGTGTCCCTGCCAAATCTCCGGGATAAAGGATACACCGCCGGCAAATGAATTCAAATCTTTACACATGTTTCTGACATCAACTTCGCCTTGGCCGATCTGTAAGCCTTCGCCGTCTACGCCACTAGCGTCAGCAATATGCAAATGTGCGCTCACAGGGCCTATTTTCTCAATGAATTCACTGAAGGATGATTTGTTGTGGTTGCAAGCCAGTTTGGAATGAGATGTGTCGAAACAAACTCTGTAACCATATGTTTCACAGTAAGATCGTATTTCATCCGGATCTACAAACAAATTGTGAAATCGCTGTCCACCAAAATGCCAAGGGAAGGGTGGCATGGTTTGTGGAATAATTTCCACACCGTCCATGCATATATGCGTCAAAGCATCAGCAATCAATTCGTAGAGGTGAAGGCGAAATTTAGTTTCAAGTGGCCTGCATTCAGTGAAGCCACCTGCGTTGATTATGATTCTTGTTTTTTCAATAGGAGAAAACCACTCTGTCAAACGATGAGTGATTTCGACAACACGATTAAGTTCAAAGATGGACCGAGACCGATATTCGGGGTCTGCCGAACTCAGATCCATTATGTGGTCTCCTCCAAATAGTTCTGGCGCATGTACTACCAGATCGGTTTCCCAGCGCGAATCTAAATATTCAGTGACATTTTGCTCCATGTCCTTGAAACTTAGATGGAATTCCAACAAATCAAAGTTAGATTTGCATCCTAAAGTTTTGAAATCATGATATCGTACTGGTATACCAAATGGTCGGCTAAATTTGTATTGGCGGGGTTTCGCAGTGTCTCCTTCCAAATCCGAGGGATAAAGAATATCTCCAGGCAACAGCGTACGTCTAGTTACCTTACCCACAATTCGATTTTTTCGATTGGGTGAAAGGCCGCGCCCAGGACTCCTGACTTCCACCATGTGACTTTCAATGACTTCTCCAGGTCTGAGTGCGCAATTAATGAATAGACTCTTGCCTAAAGATTCCCTATTTATAATTTCGCCCTGACTCATCGATCGTACGCGACCCTCACCCATGGCCATTTCAATTTGCCTTATTGCATAAACCATTTCAGCAAATTCAGATGGTAGGAGGCTGACTCGATGATCATTACCTTCCATGTTTCGGTCAAGTGTGAAGTGCTTCTCTATTATATTTGCTCCCATAGAGACAGCCGCCAATGGCACATAGATTCCACGATCGTGGCTGGAATATCCCACCGGACATTGACCTAAACTCCTCAATTTCGCGATAAATTTTAAATTGATGTCCTTTAAAGGCGATGGATACGTGGAATTGCAGTGTAGTAGCGCAAACTGGGCGCCAAGTCGCCGAAATAAATTTACAGATTCACTGATTTCTGAGTCAGTACTCATCCCGGTCGAGCAGATTATTGGCTTTCCCGTCTTCGCTATAGCCCCCAACAGGTCATGGTTGGTCAAGTCTGCAGAGGCGCTCTTGTAGGCTTGCATGCCATAAGATTCCAAAGCCTCTAAACTTGAGATGTCCCATGGTGTGCAAAGCGGTAATATTTTCTGACTTACACAATAATCAAAAATATCATATAATTCTTCTCTGCGTAGTTGGAATCGGTTCAATAGATTTAGAGTATATTGCGACCCCAGATCCTCTTTAACGTCATCAGCTTTGCCTTTGTTAATATAAAGAGCCTTGAGATCTCTCATCTGAAACTTCACACAATCAGCTCCTGCAGAAATCGCTTCATCTACCATGCGACGAGCCAATTCCAAGTTACCATTGTGATTGTTACCTATCTCGGCTATGATAAAAATAGGCTCTGTTTCGCTGATCACATAATTCCCAAGGCTCATCATTTCTTTCTGTTCGCGCCGACGCGCCATTCCAACCAGACGATATTTGTCGTCTACTAACGGAACAAATTTAATCTCTTCTGAAAAAAGCTTTTCTATGCGCTCACGGTCGTCTGTAATCAGTGCGCTTATGAACTGACGGTTAAAGATTTCGTCTATTATTGTTTGGTCCAAACTTATCTGCCGCTGCGTTAAGAACCAGCGCCGAATATCGCCATCTGTAATTACTCCTTCGAGAACCCCTGACGTATCTAAACAGAAAAGAAACCCTCTCTTGTTCGAGCCAATTCTTTCAAGCGCTGTCCACAAGGATTCCTCGGAGCAAATAGAATATGCTTTAATGTTCTTCTCTATGATCATGGTTACCCACAGGCAAAAAACTGTTAAGCTGTATTCTTTAATATTTAGGGAAAGTAGTGACTTTGTCTCGATTAAATTTGTCTAAATCCCCTGAATGTGGCGTCCTTATTTACGTACAAGTCGTGAGTTTGCCGTAAAACGTCCTCAAGTTGCTTCTCATAATAATTCCGCAATAGGCGGGTATTGGCATCCAGAAGCGCCTGATGAAATTCATCATCAGTTAAATTAGTGAAATTAACGCTTAACAAGTCAGAATTGGTATGTTTGTTTTCATAAAAATCCGAGCAGTCCCTTAGCAATCCTTTTTCCATTGCATGATAATATAGAGGTGATCCGGGGTACGGGGTTACAGGTCGAATAGTTCTACGTTGAGAGCCATCATCATATTTTAATAGGAATTCGACACCTTTCTCAAGCGTTTCTCTGTTTTCACCAATATTCCCAAAAATAATATTAAATCCCGGACTAATGCCTTCATTTAGGGTGGCCTCTATGCCCTCCCTGATAATTGCGACGGTCAAGGACTTATTCATGTTTTTCAGAATTTGATTATCCATTGCCTCAATGCCGTAATTGATGAATACGCAACCAGCTTGTTTCATCATTTTAATTACTTCGGGTTTTGCAAAATTTAGGCGACCGTTGCAGCGCCATTTGAATTTCAAGCCTGCTTCCAGAAAAGCATTGCACAATTCCATGGTCCTTTTTATTGATGACATCAAGAGTTCGTCAGCGAAATCAATGTAAGTGATCCTATATTTATTCTGAAGAAATTTGATCTCTTCTATTATAGCATAGCTTGATCGAGGTCTAAAACCTTCGTCCATTCGATAACAGAAGTTGCATTTGAAAATACACCCGCGGCCTGACAGCAGTGGCATCACAAAATCAGTGGCCGATGTATGTGCGTCTCTAATTAAACGATAGTATTCGATAGGAAACAACTCATACGCTGGCCATGGAATTGAATCGATATCCTGAATAAGAGATCTTCTCTCGTTGATGGTTACCTTGTCCCCTTCACGAAACGCCACTCCTTGCAGGCCACTGAGACAGTTTTTTCCGGCAACAGCCTTTACAAGCTCAACAACAGTAACTTCTCCCTCTCCCATGACTATTGCGTCGGCTTGAGTTTTCTTCAAAAAATATTCGGGTTCCGGCGATGGCCCATGGCCGCCTATTAGGAAAAAGGGGCGATCCTTGGAATTATTTATTGCTCTGGAAAGTCCCATGAGTCTACGATATTGGTAATATCCACCTATCACAGAAACGCCAACTACATCATAATGATTATGGTCGAGGAAATAGGTTAGATGATCATCTGGATAGTGTTCTTTGTCCTGGTTGTAGATGTCAACCTGATGACCTTCTCTCTTCAGTACTGCGGCGATGTAAGCTAGTCCAACCGGAAAATAGTGTATATAGGATTCGTTGTCATAAACTACAAGCAAGATTTTCATAAAAAAACACCTCTGAGCACTTAAATCCGGTTCGTCAGTTCTAAGGCGCTATCAAGCCACAACCAAAGCCATACGCCGAAAGCTAGGACTTCGTTCGAGAAGTTGTTCATAGGAACCTTGAGCCACCACTCTACCATGAGCTAATTCTACTATATTGTCGCAACGTCGCACCGTGGTGAGTCTGTGAGCCACGATAAATATGGTCAAGTCCCGATTGAGATTTTCTATAGAATCCATTACTGCCTGTTCTGTGGCGTTGTCCAAGGAACTAGTAGCCTCGTCAAACACAAGGACCGACACTTGTTTGTATAGGGCGCGTGCGATTCCTATTCTCTGTCGTTGCCCTCCGGATAGTCTAATACCGCGTTCACCTACATAAGCATTGTAGCCGTCACGACAACTTTCTATGAATCCAGATATTTGAGCCTGTTGCGCCGCATTTCGAACTCGTTCCATATCAATGGCGTGTCGCGGAATTCCAAAGGCGATGTTCTCGGCTACACTGATGTCGGCTAAAAACACACTTTGTGGCACATGAGCTATAGTTCTTTGCCAAGATCGCCGATATTCGTCTGTTATTGGCAAACCATCCACAAGTATTTCCCCTTCTATCGGCTCCAACAGACCCATAATAAGATCGAGTAAGGTGCTTTTTCCGCTACCAGTCACGCCTACAAAACCAACCCTATCCCCCTTTGGAATCGTCAGATTGAGACCGTCCAGCACACATGGTCCATCTTTTAGGTAACGGAAACTCACTGATCTTAGTCGTATGGTGTCCTTGAATTCCATCGGTTCCGGTTCAGGGGCCAGCGCATGCACTGGTAGTGGTTGATCTAGCAGATCAATTGCCTGGCTCAGAGAACTCTGGTGAGCAACGATCGATGTCCATGTCCCATAGATCTGCTGGAGGGTTGGCAGGAGACGCTGGGCGCCAATCGCAAGCGCTCCAAGAACCGGCAAGGTGTTTGCGATACCACCTGTTCCACGGCTGAGTCCACAAGCTAACCCTGCGATAAGAGCCATGCCAAACGCTTCCATCACGAAACGAGGGCTAGCCGCAATAAATCCAATACTGCCATTTGCTTCGCGATATGGCAAGTCGGCTTGGCGGTAGATATCGCAGTATACAGCCTGTGAACCACTCAACAAAACATCTCGAATACCTCCAAGGCCTTCTTGCAAAGCTTTGACAACCCGTGTGCTTTCACGAGCCATTTGTTCACTGTAAATTCGGAGTCTGCGACGACATGCCAACGTAATCAATCCGTAACTCACGCCAAAAAAGAAAACAGCTATCCCCGTAGCGAGTGGATCAATAGCTATAAGGGTGAATAGCAAAGTAATGAATAGTACAGTAGAGCTTATTAGACCCAAGAAATATTGGAGCACCGACACACATATCCACGACTTGGTAGTAATGCCGCTAATCACTTCGCTACTGTTCCTCTCCAGATGCACTCTGTATGGCTGGTGAAGAGTGCGTCTGTACATCTCGATACTGAAATCCGCTCCGATGGCATTTGAAAACTTTGTACTTACCCATGTTAGGAGTAATCGAATCGCCGCTGACGTAAACGCCGCCACGATGAACGCTATGGTCAGTGGTATTACAAGTTGATCCGGATACGATACCCCAAAAGTCTCGGCAACCCGTCTGACCAGCGGCTGATTAAATACTTTATCGGGCGAGACCAAAGCTCCGATAAATGGAACTACAGCGCCTAAACTGATCATTTCGAAAAATGCGCTGACCAGCATCAATATTGACAGTAGGATTGACTGTCTATGTCGACGAGGATAGAGGTGACGCCAGAGTCGCAGCAGCAGATTGGCAAGGTTTGACTGTGGAGCAGGAGGGTCTAGTTTCGATTTCATCGATGAAAGCCTTTGTTGGATGGCACAACAAATCGTTCAGAGGTATAGGGTTGTAAGGTTTTCCCGATTCACATCTCGATATTAATTCTAGTGAGGTGTCTCCATAGTAAGTTCGGAGGGTCAAGACAAATTCCCACTACGTCAGTAAGCTTTTCCACGAACCTTTTGTCTTTTGAAAGCTTGAAAGTCCTGATCCTGTGAGGCTTGAGATTATACGACTTCCAAATTCGCGCCACTTTACTACGGCTTACTCTCCGGTTTTTTCTTCCATTGCTCGCGTGCTCCAGTGAATAGCGTTATCAGGGGTAGTGGTGAGTGTAGCTTCCACAATGGCCCTAATTGGGTTGGACCTAAGCCTTCTGGATCTTGGGTCTTTTGTGGCGTCTTTAGTCAGCCCCTCCGGTCCCAGTTGTTGGAAACGCTTCATCCTCAGCAAGAACGTCGGACGACTCGTCTGCATTTGCTTAGCGATGTCCATGTTGGAATTACCCTCTACGGCCAACAGACAAATTCGGGATCTAAAGACAACCCACTGAGGAGTAATCCCGGCACTCAACCAAGCCTCCAACTGCTTTCTTTGTTCATCTCTCATCCGCAATAGTTCAGCTGTTGTTCTCATGAACCAATTGTACAAATACAACCGGCTTACTCTGGAAATCTATTACGGAGACATTACATTAGCGTCTCTACGTTTGCATCCTGAAACTAGAAAGACTCTCGAAAAGATACCGCTACCGGACTTTCCTGTTTCTGCAAGGTTCCAGAGTTTGAGCATTACACGAATAAATTGCCATGCAACGTATCTGCCGGTCGATGCCATACTGTAGCCCCATGGAACCGGTCCTAATTCTCTCGCCTCTGATTCTTTGAAACCACTAAGAGCGAGCAAGTATAGCAGCGACTTGGAATTGAAGATTACTTCATGGGTAAAGTCACCGTAACGAAGCATTGTTCCCCAAGGACTGTCAGCGTTAGGTGTTTGCAGGATAAGCCGACCGCCTGGTCGCAAAGCCGAGAAGCATAAATCTAAAAAATTTAAGACTTCGGTTTTGTAAAGGTGTTCTATAATATCGACACCTAAGAGACAATCAAATGCATTGGGGTGAATTCTCAAGAAATCGAGAACATTTCCTTCAAAAACATTAGGCGTAACCTGGCGAGCTAACTGGACCTGTTCGGAGCTAATATCAACGCCAGTAAGGCAGGCATACCCCCGCTCCTTGAAATAGTAAAGGAGATTTCCTCCTCCGCAAGCCAAATCTAAAATAGAAGCGTCTCTTGATGCAGAAAGCCAATTACGAAAGTAGTAGTCATAACCCTTTCCCAATCGTACGGCTGCAACTGGGTCGAAGTTTTGTCCAGCATCGTGAAATTTTGAAGCGTATTTTTCATAAATGCGCTTTCGGTAGCTTCCTTGATCCAATGTCACGTGGTTAGCTCCAATGTCCGCATCAGTGACTAAACTCCGTGAAGAGTAATTCGTCAGTATTATCGAAAGGTTTCGGTTTCTAAACCATCTCTGAAGTGGAAAGGGTGAGCTATGTGCTCGTTGCATTGTTTGAAGTAATGCATGATTTGTTTACAAAGAGGTTCAAGATTTTGAACCGCAATTATGGATCCTTAAAATTCATTGAAAAATGGGTCTTACTCAATTATAGAGGCATTGGTTTACGAACATCATAAATGTTTTGGAACATAGAAAAACAGGGATACGGATTAATGGATTACGCTTTATATGTTTTGAAAAAGATCATATCAGTTTTAGTTTACCCAACTGGCACCGCTTTACTGCTACTGTTCGCAGGGCTGACACTGCTTGTCAAAAAGCGAAAGAGAGCAGGAACCTTTCTCATAATAGTCGCAACCATGGTGTTATTGATTTTCTCGATGGGGTGGTCCGGATATGCGCTGCTCAAGTCGCTCGAGAATGAGGCTGGTCCTTATGCCGATCCATCTCATCTGGAGCAGGCAGGGATAAAATACATTGTCGTGTTGGGAGGGACCGGAATCTATGATGATCTGTTCCCTCCTGATAGTTGGGAAAGCGTCAATCCAAGGTTCCTGGAGTCTGTCAGGTTGTGGCACGCTGTTCCTGGCGCAATGCTGGTGATGTCCGGCGGGCCGGGAAGTTCCTCTAAATCGATGGAGGCGCTTGCTGTCAGGTTTGGTATTCCCAAGGAGGCCATGATTTTAGAGACAAGCGCCATGGATACCGCCAGTGAAGCGCATTCTATATCCAAACTTGTGGGCAAAGAACCGTTCGCTCTTGTGACATCGGCGTTCCATATACCTCGGGCGCTCCAGCAGTTCAGAGAGGCGGGAACAAATCCGATTCCCTGTCCGTGTGATTTCAGGACCACGAGGCGGCCTCCGACGCATCAGCTTTTGATGCCGAGTGGGGCAGGGCTGTATTATTCTGAGGTGGCGCTGAAAGAATATTATGGGCGATTGTTTTATTGGGTGAAATCATTGATCTAAATTCCGATTGCACGGTAGGGGTTCAGGATTCTGAACCCGTAAGATTACGAATAAAAACCAAATACACGATCCAAATCCCGATGGCAAAGACATGCGGGCGCAAAAAGAAAAATGCAATAACCAAGAGGGTAGACACGCGGGTCTACCCCTACGTAGGGCCGTACCCATGTGTGCGCCCTGTATTGTGATGTGTTGTACCGCAGGAACGGCCCAAAGGGGAATTCTCTTAAGAGTGATCCGATTTGCCCCTCATGATGGGGCAAAGTTCATGAGCCCACGGTTCCACCGTGGGAAGAGGGTAGACACGCAGGTCTACCCCTACGTAGGGGCGTACCCATGTGTGCGCCCTGTATTGTGATTTATCGTTTCGAACGGAGAGAGAAAACCAACCCGGCCGAAAGATACCCATAGCGGTGCTATGGTCTATTCTGACGCCGCCCTTCCAGGGCT
>CAJBEZ010000100.1 GCA_903952205.1 uncultured Desulfomonile sp.
CGCCTCAACTTGTTCAGGTGAACAGGATTAGATTTGGTTCGCGTCCGTTTATAAGCTTGCGGACCCAGTGGGTCAAATTTGAGAGTGTTGTCCAATTCGGCTCGAAGAATATTGTAATTTGAATCCCACATATTTTCGTTTCTAGAATACCTGCCAAAATAAATTCATAACATCTGTCCTTATTTGACACAGGTTGGAACTACAATTTCAACCATGATATTTAATCCCAATGTTCGGACAATGGATCTCAGCTTGTTAAAAGGAGCCATGATGTTATTTCGAGCAGCTTTTTTAATTCTGTTTCTGTTTAATGCGATTGCATTATCGTCTGACACATCCACATTCCGGGGCAAAGTCATCGGAGTGCTTGACGGGGACACGATCGAAGTTCTGAAGGATAAGGCGCCGGTTCATATACGGCTTTACGGGATCGATTGCCCGGAACACGATCAGGATTTCGGGACTAGAGCCAAGCAGTTTACTTCGGATAAGGTCTTCGGGAAGACAGTTGAAGTGGTCCCAATCGAGAAAGATAGATATGAGAGACTGGTCGCCAAGATTTACATCGATGGAAAATATTTGAACCAGATGATTGTGGCTGAAGGATTCGCATCGTGGTACAAACGATACGCCCCGAAGGATGCTGATCTCAAGGACGCCTGAAAATGACGCCAGGTCGTCAAAGAAAGGTTTGTGGTCTCATCCGAATCCGATTCCTCCGTGGAAATTCAGAAGACAAAAGGCGTCAAAGGACGGAGAATACCAAAGAGAACTGATCCAAAGTAATGTATCATGGCAGGCTAAAATCGAAGGTTTTTCGTATGCCTGAAGGTGGGCGTTACAGTTGACCGAGCTGCGCTTAGGAGTTTAGTTGTCCGAAAGAGGCGTTGAAGAGTGGATATCGATTGGAGTAAGTTAGGCTGGCTATAGATCGGGCCCTTTATAGCTTTTGACACCACCACACTAATCATCCGTGAAAATGCATATCAATCAAAAACTTGACGTATTGTATCCTGGCACAATAGGGTATCTCAATACCTCCCAGTGTTTTGTTTTTAATTCCGAGGAAAAATCATGACACACAGTCCAGTCTGTGAAAATAATCACTCCCCGGATTCGCTATGCTATGAATCAGCGGACCAGCCGCTAGACACGCCAGCATTGAGAAAAAATCCAAAACAGAAGGGGTGATGAAAATCGTAAAAACGGCAGAGGAGATCATAATGGAATTCGAACGTGGTAAATCGTATGAAGAACTGCAAATCGGAGAGAAGTCTTCTTTCTCCAAAACAATATCGGAGACGGATGTGTATCTCTTTGCTGGAATCTCTGGTGATTTTAATCCATTGCACGTGAATGAACAATATGCCAAAACATCGCCTTTTGGGGCTCGTGTAGCTCACGGCCCCTTGACCCAGTCTTTGGCTGCTCCGCTCCTGGGTATGAAGCTGCCAGGGCTTGGGGCAATCGCAGTAGAAATTACGACTCGATTTAAGGCCCCTGTTTATATTGGCGACACCATCACAGTAACCGGTGAAGTGGTTGAGAAGATTCCGACAAAAAGGTGGGTACGAATAAGCCTCACGTGGCAAAATCAAAAAGCGGAAGTGGTAGCGGAAGGGTCAGCCATTGTGTCCCCTCCACGAAATGAGGCCTGATAGATAACACCAATTGCTGAATGAGATCCAGAGGTTCGTTTGGGATTGATTTACGGATAACCAGAGATTTGTGTCTTCACTCTTCAGTTAACGAGTTTCCGCGACCTCAAGGCAGAGTGAGATTTCCTAAAATCGGCGCATATTTCGTGCATTCCTATTTTCGTTTTTAGGGTCGTCTCATTGTCACCTTAAGGTGCGAGACGTTTCCAATGTCTTTTATGGCTTATAATACATCAGCGAACGAGCGAAAGGATTCACCTTTTTCGTTAGGCTATTTAGCTCCTCCGCAGTCATTGGTCGAAATCTGGAGGCGAGGGCAACGTTTTCTTCGAGCTGGCTCAAGTTGTCGCAACCAATCACCACAGTGCTGATAGGTTGTGAAAGCGCATAGTAAAGAAACGGCTTCATAGATTCATACCAGGGCAATTGGGTCGCAATGCCCCTAAAATAGACCTTCATTCCTATAATTCCCATACCTTTACTCTGCGCCACTGGAATGACGCTTTGGATAAAACTGTTGTAACAGGGTTCGGCCGGATTTACCGGCAGCAGGACAGTGTCAAAGTCAAAAAGTTCCATGCACTTTTTTAGTATGGTGGGGTCGTGATGACCGGTCACACCGATGAATCGGACCAGTCCCTTCACCTTTGCTTCATAGAATGCCTCAATAGATCCGCCAGGACCAAATATGGCCTCCAAATCGTCTGGTGTACGCACGTCGTGAACCTGCCATAAGTCCAGGTAGTCGGTGTTCATGTTTGAAAGAGTCTCAGCCAAATGTGTCAATGCGCCCCGTTTATCTCGTGCGTGTGACTTGCTTGTGAGGAAAATCTCTTTACGGCGATCTAGGAGGGCTTTTCCATAATAATTCTCGCTTCCAGAATAGGCCCTAGCTGATTCAAAGTAGTTAACGCCCAAGTCTATCGCATGATTGATTAATTGGACAGCGTCTTTGTCATGACCAAAAGTCCTGAGCAATCCTTCCCCTCCCAGCCCGATGAGTGTAACTTCTTGTCTCGTAGATCCAAGTTTCCTTTTCTCAAGAACCATTGTTTTATCCTCTTAGTTAGATCATTAAAGTATTGGCCAGAAATGCGGCGAGCGCAAGGGGCTGTTTTGAGTTATTCTTGATTCTACGCCTCAATGAAGACTCCCCAACTGGCGGATGTTATCAATGAAATTGGCGCGTCTGTAAAAAGTTTGGCCAGTAGAAGGTTTTGAGGTTTTTCAAAAAATGGTTCGCAGTTCAGAAGATAAAATCGCGTGGCATTCTTTATTGACTAAAAGGGAAATTTCACATGCTCGTGCGCTGGTAACTTGAGGATGTTTCTGGAACCTGAGGTTAGGCTAACAAAAAGTATGGATTTAGAACAGGATAGGCCTCCTGTAGAGCGCATGCTTACGGAGGCTGGGGCGGCCCCGTTTTATACCGGCACTGTTTATTATTACCGATGACAAACGGATAACCCGCGCTAAGAATAAAAAGAATTCCAGTTAATTTCTCTCAGGTGATTACGATTGTTTATGAAATCCTTCGGGTATAATATTGAGTCACCGTTCAACAGAAATTGGAGAATGGGCTCGACAAAAAATGAGATGGCTTGGTTATGTAACTCTAGCTCTGGTTTTTGCGATGGAATTGACTTTGCAGTCTGACGCTCAAGTTTACAAGATCCAACCTATAGGACATGTGGTCAAGAACGCCGGGAAGGTTAAGCTCGAAATTTTATCTCAGTACAAAGACGCTTTACTAGGATTAAATGAGTTTTCTCATGTTCTTGTTTTCTATTGGTTCGAGCGGAACGACTCGCCGGCAAAAAGAGCCATACTGAGGGTTCATCCGCGAGGAAACAAAGAAAACCCCATTACCGGAGTTTTTGCCACACGTTCGCCGTGTCGACCAAATCTTATCGGATTAACGGTTTGCAAAATAAAATCCATCGATGATTGTATAATCACAGTTGATGATATAGACGCCTTTGATGGCACACCCATAATTGATCTCAAGCCGTACAGACCTGGCGCTGATTGCGTTCCTGACGCATCGGTCCCGGGTTGGGCAAAACGCAATAACGAAGAGAAAAGGCATTAGTGCGAAACATCTGCAACTCGCCGTACCCTACATGTCTTAGTTTTAGGGCGCTTTCGGGGATGACCTTGTTGTATTGCTTTTGCGATGTATGATTTCAATCCAGTTCGCAAAAACGCTATTTATAATTGAAACAGTACACTTGAAGACACCCACAAACGTGTGTCCAAGATGTTACAGTCCAAGATGTTATGCTTGACGTAACGCATAATTTGAAATAAATTATGATTATGATCGTGAGCTGTCGTGACAAGCGAACTCGTGAGTTTGCAACGGGAACTCGATTCAATGCTTTCGCTGGTTTCGAGCGCAAGGCGGAAATGAAGATTGACCAGCTTGACGCTGCAACATCGCTACTCGATCTGAATTTGCCCGGCAACCGCCTCGAAGCACTCAAAGGGAATCGCAAGGGCCAATATAGCATCCACATTAATGATCAATGGCGAATTTGCTTTGAGTGGCCTAAAGGATCTCCGGGGCCGGTCAATGTTGAGATTGTGGATTATCATTGAGGTGCACAATGGGAAGAAGTCTTATACATCCGGGAGAACATCTCGGCGAACAGATTGAAGAGCTTGGTATAAGCGCTGCTGAGCTTGCCCGCCAGCTCCAGGTCCCCACCAACCGTGTGACGGAAATCCTGAAAGGGCGTCGTTCCATAACTGGTGATACGGCTTTGCGTCTTGGGCATTTTTTTGGAACAAGCCCAGAATTCTGGATGAATTTGCAAAAGCTCTATGATTTACGCTTGGCCGAGAGCAAGTCTGGAGAAACTATCAAGGAATTGCCGACGCTTTCTAAAATGAGGGACAAACGGCCACAGACATTGAATTCAGGTATGTGAAGTCTGCTGCGTCGAGGAAATTGGTTGTTTTCATAATCTCGTTCAAATCCAGATTTAGACACGTGTCGTCGGTATTCCAAGCATTCAGCCATGTTGATGAAGGTCAGGACAAAGGCCCAAAAAAGAAAAACCCCAGCGGGGGGGATGCCAAGGCTAAGGGTCTCATCCTGTAGGGAGAGTCACCTGTGGGAACGTTAACTATCAGGAGCGTTGACACATGTCAATGCCCAGTTAAAAAATATTTGTCTGACCATAGCTCCCCGCCAGCTAATCAAAAGACTGGAATAACTTTACTGATTCTTTCAGGGCCTTGGCTGATGTAAACTTTGGGACTTTAGTTTCCGGGATCTTGATTTTCTTTTTGGTCTGAGGATTCATGCCTGTTCGGGCTTTTCTTGTCGCGACCGAGAATTTGCCGAATCCAGGGATGGAGATTTCCTCACCAGCGACCAATACATGTGCAATCGTAATATTACCGCATACCTGACAACCCCTACAGTGACATTTGCGGAGCTAATGGCATGATTCATAAAATTAAATTCAAGAGATTCTATTTCACTCTTGCCCCCGCTTAACTGAACGGATACATTGGAGAATCATAGGCATTTTTCGGTCTGTTGGTATGGAAACAAAAATCGAATTCGTCGCATTCAGAAGCATAATGGAGTCAGGGAGACAAACATGGGGTCTAACAACCATAGTCCGATCACTGAGCTAACAGTCGATGTTTTAGTCATTGGTGGTGGAATGGCAGGATTTTTTGCAGCCATCAGGGCTGTGGAGAAGGGCCAAAAAGTGGTGATGGTGGACAAAGGTACTGTTGGGCGTTCGGGATTCACTCCGTGGGCCAACACTTTTTGCATTTTTGACAAGTCACAAGGCGATAGTGCCGATGACTGGATTAAAGGAGTTCAAGCCAAGGGTGAATATTTGGTTAATCTCGATTATTTTTCCATGCTGATTGAGGATTCCTTGCCCCGCTATAGTCAATTGCTCCAATGGGGCATTGTCGATACCAGGCCGGAATGGGATCGAGAAAGCGCTATCCCTTCACGTAAATATTTGGCCGGCCATGACCGTCGTCTGCTCCTGCCCAAAGTCTTAAAAAAAGCTGGTGTGACGATGATACAGCGGGTGATGGTAACGGAGCTTTTGCAAAATGATGGGTGTGTACTTGGCGCTATGGGCTTTCACATGGATAAAAATGAAATGATAGCTTTTCATGCTAAGGCTACCGTTATTTGTGCCGGCGCCGGCGGTTATAAAGCCCCCGGGTTTCCCATCCACGGCTCGACTTTTGATGGCGATGCAATGGCTTATCGTGTCGGGGCTAGCATTTCCGGCAAAGATTTTATGGACTTTCATTTTACCGGCGATATTAACCCTTGGGATGTTTTCGCCATGCAAGAGGAAGTCTTTGTCAATCGCATCTATCCTACAAAAGGGCCAACTGTAAATGGTTTGGGAATCGGGATTGATCCCATATTTAAAATTCAGGCTGAAGGTCCACCATTGAAAGAATTTATGCCTGAGGATTTGGCTCCACCGGATCCAGTTGATCATCGCAGCCAGGGTAAAAGCCTGATGCCAAAAATGCCTAACGGAAATATCGTGATGGGGGCAGCAACCGGTTTGGGCGTACATAAATCGGAGGGAATTTGGCCGGCAAACAAAGAATGTTTTTCCGGCATTCCCGGTCTGTTTGCCGCTGGTGACGCCTTGGCGTCAATGATTTGCGGCGCTAGCTATCCTACCACGGGCATGGGGTTGGCCGGTTCGGCTGTTCAGGGCTATCGCGCTGGAGAAGCTGCTGCGGAATTTGCGGCCCGAGCAGGAAAGGAGCCTGTCTCGCAGGCTACGCTCAACCGAATAAGTCACGACACCATGGCTCCGTTAAACGCTGATCGCGGATTTAATCCACGCTGGGTCAACCAGCTACTTCTAAACACAATGCAGCCCTACTATATTTTGCTTATCATGGAGAAGAGGCGACTGGAAAGCGCTTTGATACAAATTGAATTTATCCAGGAACATATCGTTCCACGAATTCTTGCTCAGGACAGGCACGAACTGCGACTTGCCCACGAAGCCAAAAATCTAGTTCTAAATGCTGAAATGAAACTGCGGGCGTGTCTGTTTCGCGAAGAAAGCCGTGGTAATCATTACAGAGAGGATTTTCCCGCGCGTGATGATCGAGAGTGGCTGGCCTGGGTGATAATAAACCGCGACAGTGATGGTAAAATGGAGCTGCGCAAACAAGCCATACCGATCGAGTGGCAAGGCGATTTGACTCAACCTTATGAAAGCCGCTACCAGCGACGGTTTCCCAATGAGCTGGAATTTCTTCGAACGAAGGCAGGGAATTGACAGATGGCAGTAGAACTCAAGCAAATTGAAAATTGTATCGGTTGTGGTAGTTGTGTGCTTACCTGCCCATGTGATGTTTTTCGACTGGATGAAAAGGCCAAGAAAACGGTAATAGCCTACCCGGAGGACTGTCAGGTCTGCAGCATGTGCACAATCTATTGCCCAACCGGCGCTATTTTTGTCACCCATGGTAAAATTACCAAGCCGATTACGGCCTATATGTGATGACTTAGCATACTATGAGATATCAGTCTTGCCAGTTTGCATCGACACACACTATTACCTCACCTGCCCCTCTTTCATAGTAGAGAGGTTTGCTACTTGACACATTTACAATTGTCGGGGAAACACCATGTCTATTGATTACTCACTTTCTAAGTGATTTCACTCGTGAGTAGCATTGCCGTGTGAGCCCCCTCCTGAGTATGGTCCATGAATTGTCCAAGAAGATGATTTGAAGAAATTGTGCCCTTATACAGTGCCAAAGTCGCAACCAATTCGGAATAGTTGCTGCCGATTAACCGGTCATCATGATGGATAGCCCACTTTATATTCGTCTATCCCGTCACCTGGCGAAACAGGAGGGCCAGGCCCACCAACAGGGCAAGAATCAGGAAAAGTCCTCCGATAGAGAAAACCCTTTGTTCTTCTGAATTTGCCTTGAGCCAGGGGGCGAGCAGGGAGTTCAGCGCCGGCATCACGGCCCACTGGAGAATGGTAATTCCCAGAACGTTGCCGATCAGCATTCCTACCGCCATTCCCAGCGGTTGTGTGTATGGTCCAGAAATCAACGTGAGCGCCATTACCGTGGGATAGATGCCAAGCAGGACGGCCAAAGCCACCTTCCACGAGGGAGGCGGACTGTCGCCGAGGCAGGGGAACCATGAATCGAAGCCGACCGACAGCGGCCTGAGTTCAAAGTTCCCGAACCTGGCGTGAAGTTTATCTACCCATTGCGCCTGAACATCAGAATCCAGCCACTCCTGCAGTGACTTCTCATTTTCGAAATGAACCACCACTACCCACTCATCCCGCTGGTTGCTGGTCGGTGGGTAGACATCAGCGCCACGAAAGCCGCCAAAAGCTTCAGCAGCACCGGCGACGCCCTGTTGCCATTCCATGAACCAATCAGCGCTGGCTGCAGGAACCCGTTGCGCCACGACAGCCGAGGCCCGGGCTAATCGCAGTTCCGTCCCAGATTTTTTCATTTGACTTGTCCTCTCCCCGGTTGTCCGGCTTGCAGCTTGCCGTTGGGAAGTGATTATTCACGAACCCTATCCATTAACATGATAGGACAATGGTAACCAGGAAAGTAACTCAAAAGATGTAAAGAAAAAACATAATGTTTCATTCCTAACCCGCTCTCCAACTCTTTCGAGTGGTGAAAATTACTCGTAAATGCATCCGAATTCATTGATTTACTTTTCCTACTGTTAGTTTCATGTTAACGGGGCCTTCTAGGGCCAAGTCACTGCTTTCGGTGCGTCGATTGTCCTCCTTGCGTGGGGTCTCCTCATCAGAACCTTGAGTTTAGAGGCTACTCCGTTTTCACTCACATGGAATTTAAAAAGATACACCGCGGATGTTTCAAGGCTATCAGCGGTGGGATACGAACCTATTTCGTCAATAACAATTGCTCTCGTGGTCTCCAGTTTTTTAAGAGCCTGTAGGACGACATCCTTGTCGACCCCCAACATTTCAATTGATTTTTCTATAAGCAGGTTTTGCGGATAGTACACGTGTCCGTCCTCTGATATCTGGTGGAGGACGTAGATGATCCCAGCCTCTGCACGAACCAGTGAATTCTGCTCAAATCCGAGACTGTCAGCAATCCGGTTTGCGGCTATAAAACCTATGCCGAAGATATCCATGGCCAGTCGATAAGGATTTTCCTTAACGACCTGAATTGAATCGTCCCCGTATTGCTTGAATATCTTCGTGGCGTAGGTAGAGCTGACCCCATGGCCTTGTTAAAAGACCATGACCTCCCTGATCCTCTTCTGGTCCGTCCATGCCTTACGGATAAGCTCAACACGTTTCTGTCCAATTCCTTCAACTTCAGAAAGTCGATGAACAGACTCCTCAATAATATCCAGGGCGTCTTTATCAAAAAGCTTAACAATCCTCTTGGCCATAACAGGACCAATCCCTTTGATCAGACCCGAGCCAAGATACTTTTCGATACCAGTCACAGTAGCGGGAACCAGGGTGGTATATTGAAGTATGCTAAATTGTTCTCCGTATTGGGGATGGTTAATCCTTTCGCCTGTGGCTTTGATAACTTGACCAGGCGTAGGAGCCATTAGACTCCCGACGGCGGTTACCAGGTCCCTATACCCACCAACCTTCAAGCGTAAAATCGTAAAGCCAGTTTCTTCGTTATGAAAGGTAATCCGTTCGATCTGGCCATTGAGGGTTGAGGTCATGGATTGAAACCTGTGTCAAGAGATTCAATTCAAAATTTATTTAGGGAGCAAAGCCGAAACGCTCTGACTGAAGTACATCATGTTTTTCAGACTGTCATAGAGTCCAACTACAGCAATTGCGATCATTGAGAAGTTTGTGAAACGGATCCGTCACGTTCATTTGCATGACAACTGGGGTGGCCAATCGCAAGATGACGATTTGCATCTTCCGATAGGGGATGGCACTCTCGATTTTAGAGCAATAGTGGCTTCGCTGATGAGCACAGGTTATGATGGGACAATAACTTTGGAGGTGAAACTGGAATTTCAGGTGAACTGCCGAGTTACTGTCGAGGAATTGGTGAGAAAAAATCAGAAGAATCTAGGACTGCCTGACATTGTGGTTTTTCCGAATATTCAGGACAGCTTCGCAAAAATTATACTTACCAGTGAGGTATTAACACTTGAAGGCAGACTTCAGCGTCAGGGACCCACAGGCCTAGCTATATCCATTATCATGGATAAGGCTCTGGTTGGCCTTTGCGGAAGTTTGGTGAAGCTATTGGGCTATGTGATCAAAATTCCGAGAATTAAGACATATTCCAAACCGCCCACTGCGAGTAGGGTTATCCCGAAATCCGAGGTGAGTGAATATCCGGTGCAGTTGGCGTTGGGGTTTTGAGGAAACGGGGAATCGGTAGAATGGAGGGAAACAGGAGAATTTTTCTCAGAGACAGTCCTGAGACGGCGATATTTATGGCTTTTCCCGTTCCACTCTGAAATGCGTTTATCAACAGGTGTTTATAACTAGGCCACCTACAATAAAGGGCTATTTTGCTATCTGTATGATTACGGCAGGTTACTCCTTTGATTGATATCATTAGGTTTTTCTGGAGCCCCAAAAGTGCGCAATCTGCTTGGCTCTCTTAAAAACTGGTAGGTTAGCAATTCTATCAACAGCCTAAATCACGAGTTATCCACATGACCTGTGGACGTTGGACGGTAGGTAAACGGTATTGCTTGCAAAAGTATCTTTTGTGGAATTATATGGAGAACAATCCAGTTGGCCTTAAACTGACATTCCAGAAAACTGAAACCGAACCACACGAGTTTGTTTGCGAGCGATTTCGGGAATCACAGGTTGTGTCAAAGAGGCTGCGGTAGAATGAGTCTTATTGGAGATAACAGGAGAGATTTTATAAAATCAATCAGCAAGTGGATCGCTGGACTAGGGCTCTTAGGTTCATCAGGCTTTCTTGTTCGAGAAAGCAATGCTCAAAGTGAGAGGCAAATGGCCTCCAAAGACGTCGATTATTCCAACTTGAAAAACCGGAATCCCAAAGATGTGGATGTGAACAATCTTGAGATAACCTCATTAAATGATTTCGGAACAATGGGACTGGAAGACTACAGCCCGCAAATGGGTGATTGGAGATTTATTGTGGATGGCCATTTTGAAAGAGATATTAGAATTACCTACGAGGAGTTATTGGCTTTGGATTCCATAGAGAGGTCCGTTCTATTAATTTGTCCGGGCTTTTTCGCCAATCATGGCGTCTGGAAAGGCGTGTCTGTCAAAACCTTATTCAAATTAGCCTCGCCAAAAGAGGGGGCAACTCACGTGACGTTTCGCGGACCTGAAGGAACTTACGAGAAAATCACACGTGTGCCTATTGATGAAGCGGTGGCGGACAAAGTCTCTGTCCGACTGTTTGTCAGATTCTCCAAGCTGATCGTACGGAATTAAGCAGCTATGAATTTTCTTTTCCTTGACATTGGTTGGTCCGTATTTCCAACCATCCCTAAGCTTAAAAGCCATTCACACTTCATGAGCCGCGGCAGCCAGGCGTTCGATAGTTTCATTATCCAATTGTTCGACTTGATTTCATCCCCAATTCTTGTTCTTCCATTTTAGCTCAATTGGCTCTGGTTCAGCAGAAACATCATACCCCTCCAGTTTGTCAACAAACTCACTGACAGGATCTACCGTGTCAATGTCCAAACCTTTGACATGTAGTTGCAAAACATCAATTGGAGGCAGATGGTAGCGTTCGAAAACCGGTGTCCTATCCAGTTCACTTGCCAGAATTATACGCTGAAGGCTTCTGACGCCGTGTTGGAGGGGAACGTGAATGAGATATGTCAGAAGATCTCGATCAATGGCTTTTACCTTTTTCTGTTTCTTAAGGAAAGTTCGTATCATAAGAGCTCTAACCATCTTGGTAGGTGAAGCGGTGCGCCAGTCGCTAACATCATTTTTCCCGATATCGACTGATGGGACATTGAGGCAGCTATCCAGACGGCTGTGAAAGTCTATGCCCTTCAGGTATTTGCCTTCCCTGGAATTAAGCGCCCACTCTCTGAAGTCATTCTCTCCGTTGAAAGTCCCACCTATGAAGACAAATATGCATTTGCCCAAAGCCCTCTCATGGGAGCCATCAAAAAATTTCGCGTCCTGCATCGGCATCAGGAAATAAGGAAGCCAGCCACCCTGTGCCCCTTGATACGAAGAGTCAAACTCGTCCCACAACACAAAAGGAATCTTGCCCTGAAGACCGATGGTTTGAATATTGTCGAAAGCATCTAAAAGCCGGCTGGGGTCTCCAAACTGGGATATGTTATAGATCTGGATCTGGAACAAGTCTCCCTTAGGATTTACCGCCTTTGCCAGTTCCTCTGCCACGAATGATTTCCCAGAACCAGGACCTCCAAAAATGGTGAAAGACAGAATACCCTTACCTGAGCTGACATGACTCTTGAGGCGACTTTCAAAACGTAACAGGGTTTGAGCGTAATCAGGAGACGAAGTGGTGAGATTGCCCATGTTTAGCACTGTGACGGACTTCATGTCGTTGTCATCGCCGCACACCACTCTCCGAATAGCGTCCCAATCCGCTTCAGGCGCCTTTCGAGTGTATTTTATGATTTTTTCCTTGCCAGATTTGTCGGAGAAGTCGATCGGCAGATTTGTTTTACCCTGTAGTTTCCAGGCGCCAACTCCTGAATCCGGTCCAATGTAGCCTTGCTCCGTTATTCTTCTGAGAAGAGACAGCCCTTGCTGGGTAGAATCCAGGAGACAGTCGGGGTCATAGAGCGCCTTCGCCAAAGAGGCGAGAAATACCGTTCCTCCCCCAATGACTGCGCCATACCCCTTCCGGGAAAAAGAGCCTGGCTGGTCACCGGCAAAGATAAAAAGGGTACCATCCTGATCGTCTTGGCCCGGTCCCAACACCAGCGCTCCATCAGAATGGATTTGAATGACGAGATGATGGCGCCAAGCTCCGTCCGACCACAATGTAGGGTCTGCACGCAGATACCTGAGAAGCCGCTCTTGGATGTGTTCCCAGTTCCCTGCGAAAGATAGCGCTCCGTCAAACATATCCTGCAGTGGAGAGAACCATATTCCCGGCTGCAATCCACGTTTTCTCAGCGCTGCCCATGCGTGTTTTCTGGGGTCGGGTGTCCGTATTATGTAGCGTCGTCCCTCCATAAAACCTAAAATCCGCTCAGCATTTTCTTTAAGGCATCCCTGATTGAAATCGACGAAGATGGCAGGAATTGACGATGGATATTGATCCTTGGACAGAGGTTCAATTTGGCGGCACGGCACGTCGCTCTCTCCCACTACTATTGCTTGGCCTATGCGCCATTTACGTTCATCCGGGGTGCCCTGTCTCGTCAGAATGTATACGGATTCTGCGATCTCATCCGGTTGATCGAAGGGATCAATAGCGTCATAGCCCAGGGCCACCAGGCACTCTATTACGGAACCCGCCCGACCTTTGAGCAGTTCAGTCCAGAAGCGGTTGGCTCCTATCCAGGCATCCATCAAGTTTGGAGGCTCGTCTTTGATCCCTTCAACGTAGAGAAACCTGTCTAACGCATGATCCCCTGTGACAATCAGTCTTTTGAGTTCTGTTGACATGCCTGATAGCCTTCGTCGTTGATTGCATTGCACATAGTTTTTCCGTCAATGGCCAGACTTTCCTCCTGCCGACCATAGGCTTGGTTCCAACGCTGTAGTGCATGGTCGAGATGCACTGGATCGACGCTGATCAGTACATCACGGATGATGGACAAACTCGGCACAATGTAGCGATTGTCTTGGTATCGGCAACGGAAACGGGCTCGGGCCTTTGGTCCAAGACTTTTGGCCCAATCCGAGATCGCCAGATAGCCGCGCATCCCACACAGGGTAGCACCGGCGGCAAGGGCTAATACAGTGGAGAGTCGATGGCGTCGTCCTTGGGCACGGCGCGGGTCAGGAATATCGGCAAAGAAGTCGGGCAACGATTTCATCTGTTGTGCATTGAGCATGATTCTTGGACCTCCTGTACGATAAGCCTGTTCGAG
>CAJBEZ010000101.1 GCA_903952205.1 uncultured Desulfomonile sp.
AACCAGTTCAGCGGCTCGCCCTGCGGCTCCAAGAACCTGCTGAAGTTGTCCGTTTAATTTGGATCCTGCGGGCGCTGAGCTTAGAGCCAGTTCAGTATAGCCGGTAATCGCAAACAGGACATTGTTAAAATCATGAGCTATCCCGCCGGCTAGTGATCCCAGCGCCTCCATCTTCTGGGCCTGGTTTAAATGTGAGCGTAATTCAAGCTCCTCTGAAACATCTATCATGAACCCTATGACAGCGGGTGAACCCCAGAATTGCGTGGGCTGGAGCCAGATATTCAAATGACGCTCCCGCTGATCCTGAGTCAGCGCCATGAGATCGGTTACGTTTATCATCGATGATCTGTCGACGCATTGCCGTAAAATTGAACGAATCCTCTCCCTTGAATCATCCCCGTACGGCGTTTCAGGATGTTTCCCTATCACTTCAGAATAATCGGTTAAACCGAAAATCTTCATGAATGCCTGATTCACGAAACTGTATTTTTCGTCTTGAAGCACAAAAATGCCTATCGGCGATGATTCAATGATCATCCTCACGCTCTTCTCCGAATCTCTGAGAGATGAGGCTGTATCGGCATGCTCCTGAATTTCCGATAGGAGCTGTCTGTTAACCGCGACGAGTTCCGCAGATCGCTCTGTGACTTTTTCCTCCAACCTTTCATTCAATTCTCGAAGCTTTAGTTCGGCTTCCTTGACATTCGTTATGTCACGGGCCGCAGCGAAGATTCCATCGATCTTTCCAGACTCGTCACAGTAAACCGATGCATTGTACAAGACTACGGCTGCCGATCCGTTCTTATGCCGGATCTGCAATTCATAATCCTTCACCGAACCATCTCTGAAGACCTTCCGGTATCCAGCGTGAGCTTTCTCAGGGTCAGTAAAATAGTCTGAAAAATCCGTACCGATTAGTTCGTCGCGTGAACAGCCGGTAAATCTTTCCGTACCTGTGTTCACGTCGGTTATCTTCCCTTCAGCGCTGATCGTTACCAATGCGTCTGGACTGGTTTCAATCAAGGTCCGATTATATGCGCTCGCAATCCTGAGTAACTCCTCCGCCCTCTTGCGGGAAGTGATATCGTGGATGATTGAAAAAAGAATATTTTCTCCATTCTGCTCAATTGGAGACGAGTGAACTTCCACCGTTCTTTCCTCTCCATTAGCGAGTCGGTGCGGAAAAACGAAGTAATTGCGAAGATCTTGTATGGCCAAATTGAACTCGCGTTCGACCTCGTCCGGTGGCAAGATATTAATGTCCTGGATAGACATCGACCGCAACTGAGACGCTGTGTAACCGTAGAACCACTCCGCCGCCTTATTCGCATCGACTATTTCACCAGTCACGGGTTCGATCAGAAGCATAACGGCGCTGTGCGAATCGAACATATTGCGGAACCTTTCTTCGCTGGCTTTTAGCACCTCCTCGGCTCGCTTGGCCTCCGTGATGTCGAGAATTACCCCGACTAGTCCCTGAACATTGCCTTGAGTATCTGAGTACGTGGACTTGTGAAAAGTTATATCGTGAACAGAGCCACGTCCATCCATCATGCTGGCGGGGTAGACCTGAACACCTGGATTATGAAGAAGTTCGTCATCCTTTGCATGATAATCTCTTGCCTGCTCTTCCTGGTAAATATCGAACACGCTCTTGCCGATTAGTTCCTGTCTGGTTTTGCCGAAGAACTCCTCAAATGCCTTATTGAAACCAATGTAAAAACCGTCAGTATCCTTGTAGAATATTGGGATGGGAATAGCGTTCATAAGAGATTCGAGAAACGCATTGGTCTCCCTTAACAATATCTCATTCTGAGTTCGTTCGGTTATATCGCGGGAAACACCCAGGACTCCAATGGTGTCCCCGTTGATTGACCGGAGTGGGGCCTTGAATGTGTCGATCAGCGCTCGATCCCCATCGGGATAGTCGATCCACTCCTCATTATGCCTTGCCATGCCCTGGTCCAACATGAATCGATCGTTCTTGCGAAAATCATCGGCTACTTGCTTGTCAAACAGATCGTAGTCGGTATGGCCGACGATCTTCGCTTTGTCTCTGCCGACAAAACGGGCGAATTCGGGATTGCAACCAAGATAAACGCCATCCATGTCCTTAAAAAAGACGATATCTGGTATTGAGTCCAGCAGACCTTCCAACAAAAGTGTTTTTTCAGATAGCTGCGCCTCAAGGCTTTTTTGTTCAGAGATGTCGGTATGAGTGCCAATAACTCTCAGAGGTTTACCCTCTTTTGACCATTCAGTGACCTTGCCTCTATCCAATATCCATTTGTATGTTCCGTCCTTACATAGCATGCGATGCTGATTTTCATAGAATGGGACTTGAGCGCTGAAATGTTTTTCCAGTTCTTCGTAACATATCTCCCTGTCATCAGGATGGACTCTCTTGTCCCATTCATCGAGAGTATTCCCAATTTCATGCTCCTCGTAACCAAGCATGGCCTTCCATTGCCTGGAAAAAAACACCTCGTTGGTCTCGGCGTTCCAATCCCAAA
The DNA here is from genome assembly GCA_903952205.1 of uncultured Desulfomonile sp. Lineage (GTDB taxonomy): Bacteria > Desulfobacterota > Desulfomonilia > Desulfomonilales > Desulfomonilaceae > CAJBEZ01. Next base: position 2,514 of record CAJBEZ010000101.1, read on the forward strand.
CCCCGTCACGCGCGCCTTCGAGCGCAAATTTCCAAAGTTGCTCACTGTGGATCAGCGCTTCCTGCGCACGCTTACGCTCTTCCTCCAATTGTTTTTCCCGGGTAACATCGCGACCGCATCCTACTGTTCCAATCATTTCACCCTGTTCATCAAAAAACGGGGCTTTGTGAACATCCAGATATAGAAATTCTTTCTTGACGTTTCCAAATTCATCGAATCGATCCGGGCGCCTGCTGGACATTACAATGGTGTCGGAGTCCCTGCAGATTTCTCCAAACGTATGCCAATCAGCGCAATCAGGATGCTCGGCTCTTTCTCTTTGCGCAAAGAACAAGTCATTCTTACCGATAGGCTCTTCGGTATCTCGCGCATTGAGTAATTTTTCGCGCATCGTCCTGTTAGTAAAAATATACCTTTTATCCATGTCTTTGGCCCAGATCAGATCCGGAACGTTGTCGCACATCAGGCGGATCATCCGGTACAGTGATTGGTATCTTTCGTTGCTCGCCGCCAGCTCTTCTTCGATGTCTTTTCGCCCAGTAATGTCGTCGTAAATCGCTACGATCTCTCCGCTGGGCAGCTTGTAAATAAAGTAATCCAGCCAGCCTTCTCTCTGTTCATCCTCGTAGTGAAAAACAGGGATGCGCTCCGGCCTCCCTGTCTGCCAAACTCGCCTCAAGCATGTAAGAAGACCGACTTTGTCCATATTTGGCAATATTTCCAGGAGTCTCCTGCCTATCGCATCTTCCTTGCGGATATGGCTGATTCGCTCAGCGGCGCTGTTGAGGTCTTTGAACACGAAGTCCCGCCCGTTGTCCACGGGTTGATATGTGGCTACCCCGCTCTGCATGTTTTCAAACATGGCTCTGTAGCGTTGCTCGGACTCCTTAAGGGCATTTAGGATGTGCTCGTAAGAAAGCTGCTCTTCCATTTTTCCCTGATCTATCATTAGCTGACTCCTCGGGAGTAGATCCTGTCGGCGCCAATTACCTGCGTCGGGCGTGTGTCAATGTCCGCTATCAAAGTTTCCATTCCAGGACCTTCCTGACGGCTTGCGCCATCTCGCTTCTGGAGGCGGGTTTCTGGATTACCAGGCTGATCCCCGACCCTTTGACGTCAGGTTTTGAAACAGCCTGGTTCATCCCGGTGCAGAGAATTATGGGTAGGCCCGGTCTAATTAAACTTAGCTTCTCAGCAAGCTCCAGCCCGGTCATTTGAGGCATAGTCAAATCGGTGATGACCACGTCGAATCTGTGAGGGTCCTGTCGAAATAATTCCAGGGCATCCTCCGGTTTGAGCGAACAGGTAACCTTGTACCCCAATCGTTTTAACTGGATCTTCAACATTTCTACTACAGCGGGTTCATCATCCACCAGCAGGATATGTTCATTCCCCCTTGGCGCTATTTTGTCAAAGGAATCCGCTTCATGTCTACTTTCCTTATTTTCCAGG
>CAJBEZ010000102.1 GCA_903952205.1 uncultured Desulfomonile sp.
CAAACGTGCCCAATCCAATGGGTTTCCCCTGAACGAGTAACAATGCGAAACTCAGACTGGTGGGGAGGTCCAGAATCGATTGAGGCCACGTGGTCGGCAACGAATGCCCTGTCTTCCGGATGTATGATTTCCTGAATAAGGCCAGAATTGTTGGTAAATTCATCCGCACAGTATCCGGTTATTCTCTCGCAAGCAGGAGAAATATAGATTATGCTGCCGTCGGGAGCAATCCAGTATTCCCAGTCATAGGTAAAGTCGGCTACTGTCCGGAACTTCTCCGCAGCTTGTTTGACCTCTCCTTCCAGACGCTCGCGCTTAGTAATGTCATGAATGATTGAAAACAGGTATTTATCGCCATGCTGCTCAATTGGAGAGGAGTGAACTTCCACCGTTCTGACTTCCCCACTGGCAAGTCGGTGCGGAAAAATAAAGTAATTGCGACGTTCTTGTATGGCCAAATTGAACTCGCGTTCGACCTCGTCCGGCGGCAAGATATTAATGTCCTGGATAGACATCGACCGCAACTGAGATGCTGTGTAACCGTACAACAACTCCGCCGCCTTGTTCGCATCGACTATTTCCCCAGTCACAGGGTCGATCAGAAGCATGACGGCGCTGTGACTTTCGAACATCCCTCGAAATCGCCCTTCACTCTCCCGTAAACTTTCTTCCATCCGTTTGCGCTCGGTGATATCGCGGGAAATACCGAGGACCCCGATGATCTCTCCGTTGATTGACAGGAGTGGGGCCTTGAATGTGTCGATCAGCGCTCGATCCCCATCGGGATAGTCGATCCACTCCTCGTTATGCCTTGCCATGCCCTGGTCCATCATGAGTCGATCGTTCCGGCGAAAATCATCGGCTACTTGCTTGTCAAACAGGTCGTAGTCGGTATGGCCGACGATCTTCGCTTTGTCTCTGCCGACAAAACGGGCGAACTCGGGATTGCAACCAAGATAAACGCCATCCATGTCTTTAAAAAAGACAATGTCTGGTATTGAGTCCAGCAGACCTTCCAACAAAAGTGTTTTTTCAGATAGCTCCGCCTCAAGGCGCTTTTGTGCAGAGATGTCAGTATGAGTGCCAACAACTCTCAGAGGTTTACCCTCTTCTGACCATTCAGTGACCTTGCCTCTATCCAATATCCATTTGTATGTTCCGTCCTTACACTGCATGCGATGCTGATTTTCATAGAAAGGGGTCTCGCCACTTAAATGTCTTTTGAGGTCTGCGTAACATTGCGCCTTGTCATCCGGATGCACTCTTCCGTCCCATTCATCCAGAGTATTCCCGATTTCATGTTCCTCGTAACCAAGCATGGTCTTCCATTGGCTGGAAAAAAACACCTCGTTGGTCTGGGTGTTCCAATCCCAAACCCCGTCACGCGCGCCTTCGAGCGCAAATTTCCAGAGTTGCTCACTGTGGCTGAACGCTTCCTGCGCACGCTTACGCTCTTCCGCCAATTGTTTTCCCCGGGTAACATCGCGACCGCATCCTACTGTTCCAATCATTTCACCCTGTTCGTCAAAAAACGGCGCTTTGTGAACATCCAGATATAAAAATTCCCCCCTGACGTTTCCAGATTCATCGAATCGATCCGGGCGCCTGCTGGACATTACAATGGTGTCAGAGTCCCTACAGATTTCTCCAAAGGTATGCCAATCAGGGCAATCAGGATGCTCTGCTCTTTCTCTTTGCGCAAAGAACAAGTCATTCTTACCGATAGGCTCTTCGGTATCTCGCGCATTGAGCAACTTTTCTCGCGTCGTCCTGTTAGTAAAAATAAACCGTTTGTCCATGTCTTTGGCCCAGATCAGATCCGGAACGTTGTCGCACATCAGGCGGATCATCCGGTACAGTGATTGGTATCTTTCGTTGCTCGCCGCCAGTTCTTCTTCGATGTCTTTTCGCCCGGTAACGTCGTCGTAAATCGCTGCGATCTCTCCGCTGGGCAGCTTGTAAACAGAGTAATCCCTCCAGCCTTTTCGCTGTTCATCCTCGTAGTGAAAAACAGGGATGCGCTCCGGCCTCCCTGTCTGCCATACTCGCCTCAAGCATGCAAGAAGACGGACTTTGTCCATATTTGGCAATATTTCCAGAAGTCTCCTGCCTATAGCATCTTCCTTGCGGATATGGCTGATTCGCTCAGCGGCGCTGTTGAGGTCTTTGAACACGAAGTCCCGCCCGTTGTCCACGGGTTGATATGTGGCTACCCCGCTCTTCATGTTTTCAAACATGGCTCTGTAGCGTTGCTCGGACTCCTTAAAAGCATTTAGAAGGTTCTCGTAAGAAAGCTGCTCTTCCATTCTCCCCTGCTCTGTCATTAGCTAACTCCTCGGGAGTAGATACTGTCGGCGCCAATTACCTGCGTCGGGCGTGTGTCAATGTCCGCTATCAAAGTTTCCATTCCAGGACCTTCCTGACGGCTTGCGCCATCTCGCTTCTGGAGGCGGGTTTCTGGATCACCAGGCTGATCCCCGCCTCTTTGACGTCAGGTGTTGAAACAACCTGATTCATACCGGTGCAGAGAATTATGGGTAGGCCCAGTCTAATAAAACTTAGTTTCTCAGCAAGCTCCAGCCCGTTCATTTTAGGCATCGTCAAATCGGTGATGACCACGTCGAATCTGTGAGGGTCCTGTCGAAATAATTCCAGGGCATCCTCCGGTTTGAGCGAACAGGTAACTTTGTACCCCAATCGTTTTAACTGGATCTTCAACATTTCTACTACAGCGGGTTCATCATCCACCAGCAGGATATGTTCATTCCCCCTTGGCGCTATTTTGTCAAAGGAATCCGCTTCATGTCTACTTTCCTTATTTTCCAGG
>CAJBEZ010000103.1 GCA_903952205.1 uncultured Desulfomonile sp.
GCTGTAGTATCAATCGCCAATGGATCATTTTTAATGAGGAGGAAAATAACGCACAGAGTATTTCCCCACTAGGGGGGCTTCAGTTGTTTTTGGTGTTAGAAGTAACCCTGCGCTCCGTCGCTCCTCAAAATTCCATTACAATATCAATTGTGACCAGGGCGCCTGTTGAGCGCCACAATGTCAGCGGATCAGGTCTACAACCGAATTATACTATTAACCTTCGACAGAGGAAGAGGAATCTGACAAAAAATTCACTATATCTTTCAATTTTATCCTGCAAAGGTAAACATAAATCATTGAGCCGCTCAGACATGCTATTAGGTCTGAAAAACCATTGTGGGGCAGAGCATTGAAAGGGTAGGGGATCGAAACTGATTCGCTTCCCCAACCAGTATGAACGCGGCAAAATATATAATGGATGAAGACTTGATGATACGCTGTTATAATTGTTCAGACGCTGCATGGATGTCAACACCATAAAGTGGTGGCCAAAAAACTGATCGTGCGCAATATTACACAGACTGATAACTAACAGATTTAGCGCCAGGTGTTATACGGGGTGAATTTGGTTATCAATCCAGGTTGATCGAGGTTTGCGCTAGAACTAAGAAACCGACAACGAAGAGTTTGAGATGAAACACGTAGGCGAAAAATCTGCTGGCGGCAATAAGACGGATGCGCCTGAAGCGTCTGGTATGAGGACAGAATTTTACAGTTCCGTTTCCCAAATACTCCAGACTGCCCGTTCCAACGTCTATCGAGCCATCAACTTCGCCATGGTCGAAGCTCACTGGAAGATTGTGTATGGAATCCAAGTCAATTAACTTCCCCAACCATTATGAACGCCGCCCAGAAGAAGGGATGCTCAAATCCCTGCTTGCGAATTTCATCGCGGGCAAGTTTCAGTGATTCGAGCTTGGACTTGCCCGACTTGCGATGTTTGAAGAAATTCCCTGTCAGCTTTACTGAAGAATCTTCAGCCACGGCCCACAATGTCATTAGAACTGATTTAGCGCCTGCGTATTGAAAAGCGCGCCCCATACTCATTACTCCCTCGCCGGAAATGGCCTCGCCCAAACCTGTTTGACACGCTGTGAGCGCTACTACGTCCGCATTCATTTTGAGCGCAAGAATGTCCGACATTGTCAGGGCGCCATCCGTTCCGGGCGGTACCATAGTCAGAGCCAGGAACGGTTCCATGATTCCAGGAACTTCATTTGCAAGCACTCCATGTGTTGCAAACACAACACTTCCGTATTGGCCAATATTTGGCGCCACTTTTCGAAGAAAATAAGATTTGTCAGCGTTGAAGCCGGTAAGGGCCAGACAATTTTCGCCATACATATTCACGAGACTGTCGGCCAAAATCCTCGTCTCGTGGAGTTCTGGAAACACTGAACCTGCGTTGCCCTCAAGAGCCACCATTCGTTTGCCGTTGGATTCGGGTTCGTTTTCGGACAGCGTTGGGTAAATGTCCAGTCGCGTCCGTTGGTCATTCATCTCAAAGACAGGATCCGCAATTACAAGCATGCTGTCCTTATTTATTGTTTTGGCGCCTATTTTTCTGACCAACGTAAGGGCTGACAAAGATTGATAGTAGCTGATTGGATATTCATCCCCTAAATACGTTATTCCTTGTGGATAATCTGTGTGATCTCTGGGCCAGTTCTCGTCGTCAATTTGTCGCCAGTTGGCCTTTCCTCCTGTTACCAGAGCTTCAAACGGCAATATAGCCAGAATCCCGTCTGGAATGATGATCAAAGGTGTCCCTTTTGGCACATCAAGCAGCACAGCCTGTAAGAGTTGCCGATAGAGCATTCCCGCCAGTTTCGGATCAAATTCTCTTAAATGTTGATTTTCAAAAGGCTCCCTGAATTTCTTGACTTGCTTCTCAAGGTCATCAACATTCCACTTCTTGAAAAAACTTTCAGTCTCATTTTGGTTACGAATAAGCTTTATCAGCACCCCCGAACCTGACACGTCGAACATGACCACACACTCGTTCGGCGCCAACGCTGAGTCCTTGATTCCAATCGGCCGCGGATACTTCACTGCTGCGTATTCAGGATTATTTTTCCAAAGACTCTCCACAAAGGAACTCAGATCGGCGTCCGCATCCCGGGTTTCTTTCGACAGGATCTCGTACCTGCCTGATTGTTTTGCCCGGTCAATTTTTGCGAGCTCCTTTTTAAGCGAGGCCAACCTGTTTACAAGTGACTGCTCCTTTTCCAGAATTTGTCTCGGTGCTCCTGAAGCTCCGGAAGCCGAGGTCTCCGACAGATGATCGGCAAACGCTCTTGCTTTTGTCATTTCCAGTGTCTGGATCGCTCCATCGTGGCGGTTAAGTTTCATGCGGATTCGGGCAAGATCCTTGGGTGGTTCCGATCGACTGAATCCCCCAATCTTGAATTCAAAAAAATTTTTCCGTTCCGAAGGACGAAGACCGGCTCTGATCTTCTCTGTCAGATTCATGGCTTTTTCATAATATTCTTCGGCCCTAGAATAATCTTCCATGCCCTCATACGACCTGGCCAATCCGGTGTAGCTTCTGAAAAGAGCTTCTGCCTCGCCTGTTTTCTCAGACGAGGTAACTGCGTTTTCATAAAACTTGAGGGCGGATGGATAATCCGATTTCATTAGGGCGAGCCTGCCGAGTGATGAGTTGTCATTGGTCTCTTTGAAAAGAGCCTCAGCTTTTGATAAATCGCCTGTTTCAAGATAAAGGTTCGCAAGGTCATCCTGGATCGCCGATGTGGGAACGCCCATTCGCTGAAGAATTTCCAGCGCTTGTTTCATGGCCTTTTCAGCGTCCTTGTATTTTCCTGTCTGGGCATTCAGTTTGCCCATACTCGCGAGGGTGTTGGCTTCACCGTTGGCGTTACTGTTTTTCCGCATTATAGCCAAGGACTTCTCATAGTATTCCAGAGCCTTCGCATATTGGCCCCGCGAGTTATAAACCTTGCCAATATCATTTAGCGTAAATCCCTCCCCTGTTGAGTCGCCAATCTTCATCATTATGGCCAGCGACTTTTCGAAGTATTCCAAAGCCTTTGAATATTGTCCCCATGAGTCGTAAACCGACGCCATGTTATTGAGCGTGGCGGCTTCCTGAGGTTCATCCCCAATCTTCCTTGTAATAGAGAGGGATCTCTCATAATATTCAAGGGCATTGGCATATTGACCTGACGAATCTGAAATCAGTCCCATGTTGTTCAGGTTGATCGCCTCACCCCTGAGATCGCCAGCCTTGCGTCTCACAGCTAGAGATTTTTCATAGTATTCAAGCGCTTTGGCATACTGCCCCCACATATTATACACCACGCCGATGTTATTCAACGTGGCCCCGATTTCTATATCCCTACCAGTTTTCTCAAAAATTCTAAGAGCTTCTTTGTATTTATTGAGCGCATTTTCCATGTCTTCTTTGGATCGTGCTCTTTCCTGAAACTCGTTGGCCTGTTTCAGTAGAGCGACGCCCTGCTGGTCCGATTGGGCATAGCCCGTTAACGGATGATGAATAAGCGCAAACAGGACCAAGGTCATAAATACGAATCTGTATTTCAAGTTACCACCAGCAACTTGGAAATCGCATGAATAAAAGCCCCCTTTGTTAACAAATACAACATCGACTCTGCGGTTCAGAGAGTCAGTAGTATGAACGTATTTCGGTATTGTGTATCCTAATTCTCAAGAAATTAAACACTCGCTATCAAGGTTGTAATCCTCGACCATGTATTTATTGACTGATTTTTCTGTAATGATCACCCGTACAAACGTCCTGGCTTGCAAATCGATTCCTGAGTTGTATACCCTGGCGGCAAGTCCGCATTAAAGGGCCTTAGCGCTCAAAGCGGTAATTTGACTCCAATTCCACCAATGTCCTTCCAACATCACTCAGGGATTCGTTGAAGTCTGTCGCATTTGTGAAGTTTGTGTAGTCAACTGGGGCCGTTTTCCGCACGCTGGGTTTATCTGGGATCTTGGTCTGCGGTAAGTCAGGAATGAGACGGTCAGGCCACCCCGTCCCTCTAGGTCCATATTTCTCAAATTTTTTTCGGTGGTATTCCCTCTCCTTATCCTCCTCGGAGGACCAAGCGCTACAAAGCTCTACCGGCCGAATCATGATGAGTAATATTGTTAATGCGGCTAACGCCCACCAGAATCGTCGGAACATATCAATCCTCGTTACGCTGGAAATACTCTTTTCAGTGCCTTAATTAGCAATATCTCAACATTCTCCACTTAATTGGTTGATTTGAAATTACCGAGTTCATGCGTGCCATTTAGGAGTTCACTCCGAGTTCTCGCAACTTGTCTTTAGCCTTTTTATCACCTTTTTCAGCGGCCTTCTTAAGCCATTTTATACCTTCGTAACGGTTTTTTGGGACGCCATGGCCCCACAGATGCATGTTGCCAAGATTAGTCATAGCCGCAGTATTACCGTTTTCAGCAGCTTTTCGATACCACCCTACCGCCTCGGAGTGGTCCTTAATAACTCCCTTGCCATTTTCGTACAAGAGTCCAAGCCCATTTTGACCAGCAAGATTGTCCTGATCAGCAGATTTTCTTATCCACTTATATGCCTCCGATTCATCCTTGGAAACGCCCTGGCCGTTTAGATATCGCAATCCGAGATTGGCCTGAGCGGTAGCGTAACCTTGCTCCGCAGATTTCTTATACCATTTGAGAGCCTCTTGATCATCCTTTGTTACGCCATAGCCGGTGGCATAGCAAAACCCTAAATCATTCTGAGCAACAGCGTGGCCCTGTTCAGCAGCTCTGCTAAACCAGGTTGCAGCTTCTTGATCGTCTTTCGAAACTCCGCTGCCAATTCTATACATTACCCCCAATAGATATTGAGCGTTGACGTCACCCTGGTCTGAGACCTTTTTGTACCAATTAACGGCTTCGCCAGGATCTTTGGGCACTCCTTCGCCTTTTCTGTAACAATGGCCCAAATTTAATTGTGCGCTAACAATGCCCTGGTCTGCCGCCTTTCTGTACCACTTAACCGCCTCCCTGGCGTTCTTGGCCACGCCTCTTCCTTTGGTATACATAAACCCTAAGTTTGCCTGGGCGCCGGCATATCCCTGTTCCGCCGCTTTTTTGTACAACTTCACAGCCTCAGCGTCGTCCTTCTCAACACCTTGTCCATTGGCATAGAGTATTCCCAGGTTATTCTGAGCAGTTGCGTGTCCTTGGTCCGCCGCTTTTTGATACCACTTTACCGCTTCGGAGTAATCTTTGCTTACTCCACGGCCCTCTGCGTACATGAAACCTAGCGAGATTTGCGCAAATGCGTTACCTCCGTCCGCGTCTTTCTTAAACCAATTCAGCGCCTCTGAGTCATCCAGATTGTTAAGAGTGATTCCTTCACCCGCGACATCACCGATATCTTGCCTGATAGCTTGAGACTTTTCAAAGTATTGCAAGGCCTTGGCATACTGACCCCGAAAGAGATAGATTCTCCCGATGTTGTTCAGCGTAATTGTTTTTTCCTTTTCCGATTCCCCCGTCCCTAAAGCGCCGAGGGCCTCTTCATATTTCTGGAGAGCCTTTTCCGTGTCGTCGCTGGAACGGATAGACGATTCTATTTCGTAATAATCTGGTGTGTGTACGCCAAGCGTTTGAAGGGAAGGTTGTGCCGTTGCGCTCGGAGATGGCTGCTGATGGACCGCCGGTGGAACCGGATCTATACTTGCATAAACCAGGGCCAGCGGAAACTTTCCAACCTGCTTGGGTTCCATTTGGGGACTCTGAAAACCATCAGAGGCTTTCTTGGTGGTCTTGTAAACGTAGTCGTAAAGGGCTTTTAGGCTGACAACGCCTTCCTGGTCCGCCGCTTTGCCAGACAGTCCCTCCAGTAAAAAATGAGTAAACAGGCTGTGGCCGAACTCAGGCGACTCATTGGATAATTCATCCGCACGGGAGGATGATATGAAAACTCTGCCTTCGGATTCCTTGAACTGGCTCATCAACTTATCCAGCGATGGTGGTAATCGTTTCGCTCCGCGCCCGGCAAAACCACCAGCGTGACAAGCGTCAGCAATGATCAACACTCGTTTGGAATCGTACCTGTCCGTGAACCATTGCCGGTTCATGTGTATACCCCGGAGCGCGACTTTTTCGGAATTGGCGTCATACGGGAGAAAAAAGAACTCACCTGGGCTCTTTGGATCATCTACTCCATGACCACTGAGAAAAATGATTACGGTATCGTCCTTGCCCGCCTTTCTGAGCTTGTAAATAAATTCGTCTTTTAGCGCTTCCTCAGTGGCGTCTTCATTGACCAGCAATGAAACATGAATGTCCTTGAACAGGTTTTTCTGAGTCTTGAGTAATTCGGCTATACTACGGGCGTCCTTGTCTGACACGCTGAGGGCGGGGATTCTAGCATCCTTGTACTTGGAGACACCAACCACTACAGCATACAGATCACCCACCTGAAGCTCTGAGGTAGCGGAAGCTTGGGCGAGCACACCCCATCTTTGAGCTTTGTATTGGCCTTCATTAGCATTGCCAAGTTCAGGCGCAGCCGATAAAACTAGATAAAGAACAACAAGATATATGCAGAAGAAGGTTCTGGAAATTGAAACACGGCGTGATGATAGACCGGTCACAGGATATTCCCCTTGGTATGGTCAAACATCTTGTCACAAGGTTACCATATCTTACCTTTTTAGACAGCAAGAAAAAGAAAAGATGTAAGCATGTCTAATCTGTGGAAGTTGCATAAGCCGCCTCTTGCAGATTGTTTAAGAATAGCAATTTCAATCGTACAGGACCTGTGTTTTTTTCACAATCTATGTAAAGAAACGGCTCCCCTATCGAGGAGCAACTTAACTATTTCAATGCGACCTTTCTCAGCGCCTTTATCAGAGCTGTAGAGTTATCCTCGGTGGTATTCATTAACGTGTGTTCCTTGGTAGCTAGATCGCGGAAATGATTGTCTCGCGTAATGGAAACAGGAAATGTGGCGCCAATTTAGTCCAGTTGGGTTTTGTAATTCGATTTTCTGGTGGAGGCAGACAACTCTTCAAGGTAGTCCTGCATCCAGTCTCGCCCTCTGCCGAGTTCAGATTGTCGCTTTTTGCCGCTATGTGGTCC
>CAJBEZ010000104.1 GCA_903952205.1 uncultured Desulfomonile sp.
ATCCTCGAATGACACGATCAGGGACCCCACCGGCCCGCCTTGATCAGCCAGTGGTCTTACCGTTAGTTTAACGCCACGTATACCACCATCTGTCTTGACCGGAAGGTCGGGGTAGATCACCGGTTTCTTTTGAGCGGCGGCCGTTAAAATGGCTGTTCTCAGTTCCATCTGCAGCCCTTCACGCGCCATTTCCACAACATTGAGGTTCGCCCGGCCGGGGGCAGGACGCAGGAAGTTGCCGGTTTCGCCGTTGACAAAAAGAATGTCACCCTTTTCGTCGGTTATCACCGAGGGCGGGGCGTAATGATGGAGCAGAGCCCTCTTGGCGAGTTCAGCGAAGTTGATGTCTTTGCCCTTCTTCAATGCCTCGTCCATACCTGTTGAGATGTGGTCACGGGTCCAGGATAGATTTTCCGCCATAATTCTGCGGGCGGAATCCATCGATTGTTTCGCCATATAGAACTTCCATTTTCTGTTGACCGGCGCAAAGATGTCAGGCTGATTCCCAATACTTTCCGAAGGGCTCAGGAACAGGAAAGCGCCGGGTTTTAACGCATAATGAAAGGTTGGGATAAGCCGGTTCTGAAGTGCGGGCTCAAGGTATATGAGCAGGTTCCTGCAACTGAGAAGGTCAAGTTTGGTAAAAGGCGGGTCCTTGATCACATTCTGTATGGCAAAGACGATCATTTCACGGATTTCCTTCTTCACCCGGTAACCCGACTCTTCCTTTATGAAAAATCTTCGTAATCTTTCAGGGGTAACATCTATGGAGATGTTGGGCGGATAGGATCCGGAACGTGCTACGGCAATCGCGTCATCGTCAATGTCCGTGCTGTATATCTGGACCTTGAATTCCTGCTTTGTTTCATCCATGTATTCCCTGAAGGTTATGGCGATCGAGTAGGCTTCTTCACCGGTGGCGCATCCTGCTACCCAGATCCTGAAGACATAATTCTCCGGTTTGTGGTCGAAGAGTTTAGGCAGGATTTCCGTTTTTAGAGTTGCAAAGGCTTCTGAGTCTCTGAAAAAGCTCGTTACGTTAATTAGAAGTTCCTTGAACAGCAGGCTCACTTCCTCAGCATGCTCCTGAAGGTAACGGGAATAAGAGGCGGTGTCGGTTATGCCATGAGCTATCATCCTGCGTTCTATGCGACGTCTGATAGTGTTTTGTTTATAGAGTGAAAAGTCATGGCCGGTTCGGGCTCTAAGGACTGACACGATCTTGTTGAGAGCGCTTGTAACAGGGGGTGAAGGGAGTTCCGGTTTTATCCCTTTTTCGAAGAGTGTCTTAACGTAGGTTGTCAACTGTTCGGGCATTTTTTCAACGGGCATAATATACGTCGACAGACCACTTTGCGCTGCGCTGCCGGGCATGCCGTCATATTTGGCGGTGGTGGGGTCCTGCACGAAAGATACGCCCCCTGCGCCGTGAATTGCCCTTAGCCCGAGCGTTCCGTCGCTTCCGCTGCCTGAGAGGATCACGCAGATCGCCCTTTCTCCCTGGTCTTCAGCAAGGGAGCGAAAGAATGAATCTATCAGCATCCGTTGTCCACGAGGGTTTTCTGGCAGACTTAGCTGTAGGACCCCATGAAATATCGTCATGTCGCGATTAGGCGGGATCACGTAGACGTTGTTCGGCGCTAACGGCATCTGGTCCTTGGCCTCCATCACCGGCATCGTGGTGGTGCGCTGAAGGATCTCTGTCAGCATGCTCGCATGACCCGGATCAAGGTGGGGTATCAGCACAAAGGCCATTCCAGTGTCAGGCTGCGTATGACGAAAGAATTGTTCAAAGGCTTCCAGACCTCCGGCTGAAGCGCCTATACCGATTATCGGAAGGCTGATTTCCTGCTCGTCTTTCCCTTTTGAATCGGGGGACGCTTTAGACTTTTTATCGTCAATCTTTTTGAGGGGCATGATGTTCTCCTGGAGGAATGGGCTGACTTAAATGAGCAGATACGGCCCCCTGTTTTATACGGTTTAGGAGGAGGAAAAACGTTGGTTTGAGTGGTTGAAATGTGGACGTCGTTCCCGATTGACGGCTTACGTTTTTTCTGGCTCAGACAGTGGCTTTATATCGTGAAATTAAGCAGTAAGCTAAGCTAAGCTAAGCTAAGCTAAGCTATTTTAATTTATAGGGAATAAGTTAGCAACAGAATAATTAAGCCGATCTAAAATGTTTTTTTAAGGTATATAGCAGTTGGCGTTCTGTCAGGTGTGGTCTCCTTGAGATTCAGGAGAGATAAGACATTAATATCTCAACTTTCGCATTTGGTGATAAGTCAGGGCTGATGAGGGTAAGGGCCGGAAAACCAAATCAGGCTTACATTATCCAATCTTTTAATAAACCCGAATTTATCTATTTTAAAACAAAGTCTTCCGGCGCCTATTTGTGCTCATAAAGGCTTAGAGGCTCCCCATAGTTAATCCAGAGGTATGCCTAGAGCGTCGGCCACCCCTTTGCCGTATGCCGGGTCCGCCTTGAGGCAGTTTCCGATGTGGCGGATTTTGATCTCTTTAGGGGCGTCTCCCAAGGCACGGGCGGTGTTTCCGAACAGGGCTTTCCTCTGGTCGTCGCTCATCAGGCGAAACAGCTTCCCTGGCTGCGAGAAGTAGTCGTCGTCCGTGCGATGATTCCAGTGGTCCGCCGCGCCATCTAAAGCAAGGGGTGGTTCGGCGAATTCCGGCTGCTCGCTCCATACACCGTAACTGTTAGGCTGGTAACCGAGGGCGCTGCCATAATTGCCGTCTACCCGCATCGCCCCATCGCGGTGGTAGCTGTTGAATGGGCAGAGCGAAGCGTTGACCGGGATCAGGTGGTGGTTTACGCCCAGTCTGTATCGTTGTGCGTCGCCGTAGGAAAAAAGCCGCCCTTGAAGCATTTTGTCCGGTGAGAAACCTATACCTGGAACGATATTGGCCGGGTTGAAGGCCGCCTGCTCAACCTCCGCAAAATAGTTCTCAGGGTTTCTGTTCAATTCAAAGACGCCCACCTCAATCAGGGGATAATCCTTATGGAACCACACCTTGGTGAGGTCGAAAGGGTTGTAGGGGCAGGTGGCCGCATCCTTTTCCGGCATTACCTGAATGAACATTGTCCAACGGGGAAAGTCGCCACTCTCTATGCTTTCGTACAGGTCACGCTGATGGCTTTCCCTATCCTTGCCTACGATCGCCTCGGCCTCTTCATCGGTCAAGTTCTTGATACCTTGCTGGGTCTGGAAGTGAAACTTGACCCAGTATCGTTCATTCTTTGCGTTTATAAGACTGAATGTGTGGCTGCCGAAGCCGTGCATGTGCCGATACGAAAATGGGATGCCACGGTCACTCATAACCACGGTAATCTGGTGCAGCGCCTCCGGGAGCGACGTCCAGAAGTCCCAGTTGTTGCGTGCGCTGCGCATGTTGGTCCGAGGGTCTCTCTTGACGGCGTGGTTGAGATCGGGGAACTTGAGCGGATCACGCAGGAAAAATACCGGTGTGTTGTTCCCAACGAGGTCCCAGTTCCCTTCCTCGGTATAAAACTTGATCGCAAAGCCACGGATGTCACGTTCTGCGTCGGCCGCTCCACGTTCGCCGGCGACCGTGGAAAATCTTGCAAACAACTCTGTTTTCTTCCCGACTTCAGAGAAGACGCTAGCCCTAGTATAGCTGGTAATATCATGGGTGACAGTGAAGGTCCCGTAGGCGCCGGAACCTTTGGCGTGCATGCGGCGCTCAGGGATCACTTCCCGATCAAAATGGGCGAGCTTCTCCAGATACCAGACATCCTGCAACAATACCGGGCCTCGCGGTCCTGCCGTCATAGTGTTCTGATTGTCGGCGACCGGCGCTCCAGCGTTGTTGGTTAGTTTCTTATCGTCCGCCATGTCAAACCTCCTTTGTATTGATAATCGTGGTTCGTTACCGTAAGACGGTAAGTCATACTAGGTAGTAACTATTCCTAACCGAAAAATTTCTAACCGCTGAGGAGTAATCTTGATACCTCTCTCCTTCCATACTTTTCTGAAGAGTTCAAATTCGTCTTCAGGCGAACGATGCGATTGGCGCTGTGTCAAGTCTAAGCCTCTTATTTAGGAAATATTCTCTATATGTAATTGAGATGAAACATGACAAAAGAAACAATTAAGCCCAGAAAAATTGGGGGCTTCGGACAATCAAACAGGCCGGAGGATTTAGTTGGTCTGAGTTCCATAAACTAAGGATCGCTACTGAACAGGCCTCGAATCAAAATTGCCGTCAAACTCGGACAGGTCTTTATGGGTAAAATCGGCCCAAAGGTTCTATGTAAAAATGTTACACTCAAAATATGGCCATTCTACTTGAGAAATGTAGGCTATGGAACTTATTCACAACCTACACTTGACTCAATTTTACGTAATCGTTTCCGGCTGTTTTCTCTTATATCCGGGTAGTGCCGGCTTCAACTGGGTTCAACTGGTTTGCCCCCCGGTGACGGAATAGCAGTCGATTGGGTTTGAACCGGTTTAGAGGGTTCTTCTTGTTCAAGGCTTTTTTTAAGCGATTTTATGCCTTGTCCGACTCCGCCCATGATTTCCGGAATTCGTTTTGCTCCAAAAATCAAGAGCACAACAGCAAGGATTAGAATTAATTCTGTAGGTCCTGGAATGCCCATTTGAAACTCCTATAAACGAGTATGACCTTCCGCAAGACAATTCTCAGCGGAACTCAACAATGTGGTCTTTTTTAATACGACTGGTCTGAGCAGCCTTGATCAACGATCTTACCGATTTATTATCGTAAGTCATTGGACACGCCGTGTCAAATGTACAGATCGGCCGTCAAAAATTGTCAGGTTTGTGTGTCTCTAGTTAGAGTTTGACGATCCCAGGAGTTTTTGTGATTTGCAGTTTCCTTGCGTTCATCACATGGGTCGACCTCGCAAAAAGAGCATTCGGTTTGCTTACAGGGATCGAGATGGATCAATATGTCAGACATTCCTCTAAAATGCTCAGAAAATAATGATTCCAAATCCTTTACCTCACGATGACCATCCACTATCGACATGTCTACCGGAACGCAGAGATGGAAATCCACATGTACTCTCCTGCCCGACTGCCATACTCTCAGTTTATGAATATCAATCCAAATTTCCTTTTTATGAAGCTTCAGCAATTCGGTTATTTCATCGAGTAATTGCGGATCGGAGGCGTGCATGAGGCCTCCGAAAGCCCTCCGAACAAGTCCTGTTCCCCAATAGACAATATTGAGGCCCGCTGCGCATGCGATTATTCCGTCGACTCTGTACCACCCAGTCCAGAAAACTAACCCCAATCCCATGATTACCGCCACTGACGTGTAGACATCAGTCAATAGGTGTCTCCCGTCAGCTTCCAGAACAATGGATTTTGTTCGTCTACCGACACGGAGAAGGACTAATCCAAGAACCAGGTTTCCAACCCCTGACATCATCAGGTAGAACATACCCTGTTGAAGGTTTGGCAGGGATACGGGATTTAACGCCTGTTTCATACCTTCAAAAAATATTCCCAGGGCCGCTATCAAAATTAGCGACCCTTCAAAACCCGCGGAAAAAAATTCAATTGATCCATGCCCATAGGGGTGGCTTTCATCCGCCGGTTTGGCGGAAATCAAAACACTCCCGAGGCCAAAAACACTCGCTACAACGTTTATGATTGATTCCAGAGCGTCTGACAAAAGTGCGGAAGACCCGGTGATCCAGTAGCCATAAAATTTCATCCCCATCAGGATTACGCCTACGATCACCGCTGCAAGCATTACCCTGTAGTTGGATCTGAAGTCGTTTTCCTGAAGGGAACTAATACGCGGGCCGTCAACTTGACTCTGATTGACATCAGATTTCGGCATGTCTTTAGTTCCGAAAGTTGCGCCTATGAACATTTGATACCAATTCTGCTGTTGTCTTCAAACCGCCTTGAGAATATTACCGGAATTTTCGTCTTTTAACCGGCCGTCTTCCATCTCCAATATTCTGTCGAATATATCCAGGCTGCGATGATCATGCGTGGTCACCAACACCGTTGTGCCATACTTGTGCGCAACATCGCGAAACAATTGCATTACCTGCCTGCCACGAACACTGTCAAGAGCTGCGGTGGGTTCATCGGCCAGAACGAGGCGAGGCCTGTTGGCTAACGCCCTGGCCACGGCCACTCTCTGTTGCTCGCCTCCTGAGAGCATGTGAGGCAGATTATCGGCCCTATGTCCGACATCGAGGCTTTCAAGAAGTTGCATAGCCCTGAGTTTTGCGCCCTTTCCTGAAATATCATTGATCTCCAGTGCAAGCTGAACATTTTCCACAGCGTTAAGAAAAGGGATCAGATTGGCTTTTTGCAGGACATAACCTATAAACCTGCGCCGATAGGACCGTAGGTTTACTTTAGGAATGGGCCCGTCTGTAATTAGATCTTCCCCTATGATGAGCTTACCAGATGTTGGCGAATTTACGAGCCCTACAATAGTTAGCAAGGTTGACTTTCCAGCGCCGCTTGGCCCAAGAAGAGCTACTACCTCACCATTTGACATGGTAAAAGAAACATCCTTCATTGCCACGACTTCCGCTTGTCCGCTCCCATAAATCTTGGATAGATTTATGGCTCGGATAGCCGGACTGTCTACAGTCATGACAGGACCTCATTGGGCTCGACCTTCATGGCCTTCCATATACCCAACCCCGCCGACAACACTGAGATCAGCAACACGATTGCGGCCAGGGATAAGAGATCGTCGTTATTGATTACTACTTTCCTGGGGAACATTGGGAACACCCATTTGCCGGCATAAAACGCAAACACAAAACCCAGGAAACCAAGCAAAAGGGCCTGCTCGAGAATCAGGGCCAGAATCACCGTGTTTCTCGCTCCGATAAGCTTGAGCATCGCAATGTCATGGATCTTTTCAAGTGTCAGCGTATATAGTATGAGAGCCATGATGATGGCCGAAATGACAATCAACAGCGCTTTGAAAAGTCCAAGTTGTCTTCTGGCCCTGTCTACAACCCCTCTAAGAAGAAGTTCGTCTTGTTCTCTTCTTGTGAAGGCCGTTACATCGGCCCAACCTGAAAGTTTCGCCACCACGGACTCAATGCTGGCGCCGGGCGCTAATCGAACCAAGACTGCGCTTACATAAGGATTTGGAAGGGCCGGTAACTTCGACGATGGTAATCCGGCCCTCTCCACGAGAGACGGTTGAGTCCATCCTATGTCCTGTCTGGTGAGCCTTGATTGTCTCGCTTGTCTCTCAAGCCGAATGGCTTCTCCAGAGTAATCATACTGAATTTCAAGAGCGTCCAGAAGACTAAAAAAGGCGAGTCCATCTCCACTCATGCTGGTCATTCCTTTTGTAATCCCTACAACTTTGTAATGGTTCTTGCCAAGTGGAACTTCGTCCCCGAGTTGTAACCCCAGAATCTGATCAGCGATCATTTCGAAATGCGCCGCCCCTAAATTACGACCCGCTACAACAGGAAGCCATTGCCCCTTATCTTCCGGCCAAGAAAGTCCCTGAACCTGCATTCGAAGAGGGTTATTGTTGTATTCCCGCTGTACGGCGAATGTGACGAAAGATCGGGCGCCGGCTATCCCTGATAAGGCCTGCAACCTGTCTTCAATGTTTCTGGGAATCCTGGAGATTTCGGCGAATGGACCTCTTGTGCCATGTTGAACGATCCAGAGGTCGGCCCCTATGTTGTCTACCAGCAAAGTAGCTTCCTGTATCAACCCCTGGTATATTCCTCCCATTCCCATGACAACCATGAGAAGCATTCCAATACCTAATGCGGTAAGGGAAAATCTTGACAGGTTATGACGGATATCTTTCAGAGCGAGATTCATCTACTGTAAACTCTCAGGCCGTCTGTCAACTGATATGGGTCAGGACCCGTAATTATGGAGTCGTTAAGTGAAAGTCCCTTCAGAATTTCAACCCTGTCAATGCCCCTTGATCCTAGAGAAACCTCTCTCCAATGAGCCCTTCCTTCATTGGCCAGGTAAACCCCGGGTGTGGTTTTCCTCCAAACAAGAGCTTGAAGCGGAATATTTATGACATCGTTTTTCCTTGCCGTCTCTATGTAAACTTCCGCCCTTTGCCCAACGGCCCAGTTTTGAGGCAGGCTTTCCAGGCCAACATCCACTTTGAACTCTCTGGTCTCCCTGTCCACCTCACGTCCGACACGCACTACCTTGCCGTTAAACGCCTGTTTAGTTTCGGACCGGAATATGACTCGAGCTTTTTGTCCCGCTTTAAGTCCAGCCATGGATGTTTCATCAATCCAGGCGGACACCCACATTTCTCTGGTTGACACCAAACGGAAAATAGTTGCGCCTGGGACCACTATGTCTCCTACATCACGGTCCCTTCTGACTATAAGGCCTGAAAACGGGCTGTAAATTCTCGTATCACCAAGTCGAGCCTGTTGAAAACGAAGCCTCTCTTTGGCCGCCAGGACCTGACGGTCCGCTTCCCTGATAGCGGCGATAGAACGAGCAACGTCCGCTTCAGCTACTGCGAGGCCCTGAACCGTCTTATCCATAACTTCCTGAGAGATGCTTTTAGAAACCAACAATCCGGCATAACGATCATAATCTTTTTGCGCTTGATCAAATATCGCCTTGGATCTTGCCTGGTCAGCCTTCACGCGTTCGACCGTGGCTTCGTCGGCGTTTACTATGGCCTCCTGAGTGCTGACCTCTCTGGCCAGGTCTGAATCGTCGAGTCGGGCTAAAAGCTGCCCGCTTTCGACCCAGTCGTTCTGATCAGCCAAAAGTTCAACTATCAAACCCTGAATCTTTGAACTCACACTTGTCTGGTAATGGGCTTCAAGAGTTCCTGTTCCCATAACTTCCTCTACAACCTCGCCGTTTAGCGCCACCGATGTTGATACCGGCACAGGTGAAAACTTAACCTTGTAGATCACCAATGCGATCAAAATGATCAGGAGAATCCATTTCCAAATCTTTGATAGAATGCTCTTCAGGCTACTATCCAATTATTTTCCCCTTTTGAAGCGACGTGGAGGACGGTTAAAAATATATACAATTGACGCAATTATTTCTCGCGATTAATCTAGTCGGATGATACTCTCAATTGAGGAGTATAATCGAATAAAATAGCGCCACGCAAGGACACTTCATTTGATTATCCTGGATTGACGCTTCCATTACCAACGTCCCGGCGCCATGTTTCTATCTGTGAGAATACCGGAGACTTCCATTATGGCAGGTTTTCGCAAGAGTCTAAAGTGCAAACTGATATTTCTGGTAATCCTTGGACTCGTTCCACTCGTTCTACTTACACTGTTCAACAATCTTGAATGGCGCAAAAAAGCTGTTGTCAGGGCTCAAGAACAAGCCCTGGTAGTAGCTGACCATTTTCAAAAACATTTTAACTTTGTTGTGGAAGAAACCAGACAGGTTCTGAAGGCCCTGGCAGAGGAACCGAATATCAGGGAATTGGACGCCAAGTCCTGTTCAGGTCTTTTTAAGGCAGGTTTTTTTAAAAAGACGTTTCCTTTTTACACTGATTTGGGGGTGATTGATTCGTCGGGAAAACTGGTATGCAGTGTAATACAGGATTCCGGCCTGAAAGATTTTGCAGGCCAGTTCTACTTTAATGAAACTTCAACGTCCATGCGGTTCTCAATGGGGCTTTTTCAGAATAACCCCGTCTCAGGCGCCGCTGAAATTGGTTTCGGATATCCAATCCTTGATTCCGAAGGAAAGTTGAAAGGAGTCGTATTTGCAGTTCTCGACATGGGAATTTTCGATATGCTCGCTAAACAGGAGACAATTCCTCCTAATGCCAGTCTAACGGTCATAGACAGTACGGGTACGGTCATGGCCCGTCATCCCGATGTCACACAATGGATCGGACAATCTGGATCTTCCTCCGAAGTTGTAAAAGAGATTCTGGGTCAAAAGGAAGGGGTAAGGGAAGCTGTCGGGATTGACGGGGTTAGGAAAATTTATGGTTTCAAACAACTGGGCAGTTTCTCCAGGAGTCCCTATGTGTATGTCGGTATACCTGTTGCTCATGTTACCAGCGGAGCCGACCGTCTTT
The DNA here is from genome assembly GCA_903952205.1 of uncultured Desulfomonile sp. Lineage (GTDB taxonomy): Bacteria > Desulfobacterota > Desulfomonilia > Desulfomonilales > Desulfomonilaceae > CAJBEZ01. The sequence goes on from CAJBEZ010000104.1 coordinate 10,060, forward strand.
TGCTCACCAGATTCTTTTGGTTGGGATTGGCTGCTTTAGCGGGAATGGTTGTGGTATCGGGTCTGTCTTATGTCATGGTGATACGTCACCTGAACACACTGTTGGACTCCACGGAGAAAATCAGGAAAGGTGACCTTAGCGCACGCACCGGTCTGGATGAACGAAACGGAGAGATTGGATTGTTGGGAAGCGCATTTGACCAAATGGCGGCGTCACTTCAGGAACGCGAAAACGAACGCAAGGTTTCTCACGAGCAGTTACAGCGGGAGAAACACTTCTCCGACGCACTCATTGATAGCCTGCCCGGTATTTTCTATCTGTTCGATAAACAAGGCAAATTGTTGAGATGGAACCGTAACGCTGAAAAGGTTACAGGTTATTCGAGTTCTGAAATGTCAAATTTGAAACCTTTGAATCTGATTGCCGACGCTGATAAAAAAATGGTGATGGACGTATTCGAGAAAGCTCTTGATAATGTCGATACGTCAATGCAAGCCCACTACCTCACCAAGACAGGGGAGACAATTCCCTACTTTTTTACAGGACGAACGATTGAAATTGATAATACAAAATGTGTCATCGGAACAGGGATAGATGTCTCAGAGAGGCAGAGGATAGAGAAGGCCCTGGAGGACAAGGAACATTTGCTCAAAATAATCCTTGCGACATCGCCGGTCGGCATACACCTGGCGGAGAACAGGACCATAAAATGGGCCAATGAAGCATGGAACAAGATGTTCGGATTCAAAGATGAGCCGGACTTCATAGAGAAAAGCGCCAGGATAATCTATGAGTCGGAAGAAGAGTATGAGAGAGTAGGACTTGTTCTTTATTCAAAACTTGGCAAGGGTGATGTAGCCGAGGTTGATTCAAAATTGAAACGGCAGGATGGATCAAGTTTCGACGCCACAATACGAATAGCAAGGTTAGCTGAATTCGACAGTCAAAACGACACAATTGTCGCTGTTGTTACTGATGTGTCCGAACGAGTCAAAAACGAAGAAGCGTTACGGGAAAGTGAAGAACAATATCGTAACCTTATTGAGACTATGACTGAAGCTATCGGAATAGTAGACCCGGAAGGAACTCTAACCTATGCCAACAAAAGAGCCTGTCAGATGCTGGGCTGCGCAGAAAGTGATTTGGTAGGTCATAAAGTGGAAAAGTTTCTTCACGAATCAAGCAAGAAAACTCTTGCTGTTCAGATGTCGCAACGGAACGTCAGACTATCAGAATCCTATGAACTTACGTGGGTTAAGATGAATGGTGAAATTATACATACGCTCGTTTCATCGAGATCCATTTTTGATTCTGAGGGCGTATTCAAAGGCAGCCTTGCTACAGCTACCGACATAACTGATCGAAAGCTCTATGAGAAACGGTTGGCGGATTCAGAGAAGAAGATGCGGTCATTAATAGAGCAGGCCCCTATTGGTATCGCAATATTTCAGGATGGTAAATATTTTTACGCCAACCCAGAATTGATGGCAATGTTCAATTGTGAAGACAGCGCTGAGATCGAGGGACGATCTTTGACTGAATTCATCGCTCCCGGGCATCAACATCTTTTTATGGAAAGATACAGGAGGTTCCTTGACGGGAAGCCGACTAGACAGTCTTACCAACTCGAAGGGATCAAGAAATCAGGCGAATTATTCGAAATGGTGATCTGGCCGAAAACAGTAGAGTACGATAATCAAATTGCAGTATTGGCTTTCATCATGGACGTGTCGGAAAACAGAAATCTTCGCGCTCAACTTATGCAAGCTCAGAAAATGGAAGCGATCGGGACCCTGGCTGGAGGGATAGCGCACGATTTTAATAACCTCCTGCAGGTAATCATTGGATACTCTGAATTAATATTGATGGATAGGAACCTGACCGACAAATTGAGGAAAAGCGTCAAATCAATAAATAAAGCGTCAGTAAATGGGGCTGATCTCGTCAAGAGGATACTTACATTTAGCCGGAAAACTGAGACGAGACAAAAACCTCTCGATTTGAATCATGAAATAATGCAGACAAAGAGACTTCTTGATAGAACAATTTCCAAGATGATTGAAATAGAACTTCATCTTTCAGATGAAATAGGTCCTATAAATGCAGACGCCGCTCAAATTGAGCAGATCATAATGAATCTTGCGGTGAATGCCCGGGATGCGATGCCGGAGGGAGGCCTTCTTGTTATCGAAACGAGTAACACGACATTAGACTCCGAATATTGCGCAAAGCATATCGAAGCTACTCCCGGGCCATCTGTACTCCTTTTGGTGTCCGATACCGGGACTGGCATGGACCGGAAAACAATGGAAAGAATCTTTGAACCATTTTTTACTACAAAGGCTTCGGGAAAAGGAACAGGTCTAGGTTTGGCCATGGTGTACGGAATTGTAAAACAGCATGGGGGCCATGTCACTTGTTACAGTGAAATAGGCGCTGGGACAGCGTTCAAAATTTATTTTCCCGCACTTTTCTCGGAAACAGTCTCGCATGATAAAACAGAGATCAGAGAAATAGGGACAGGGAACGAGACGATTCTCCTGGTAGATGACGAAGAAATTGTCAGGGAAGTCGGTAAGGAACTCCTGGAGGATTTCGGATATAGGGTAATTACGGCAGAAGGCGGCAAAGAGGCGCTGTTAGTATATGAGGTGGAAAGAGACAACATAGACCTGGTAATTCTAGATCTCATGATGCCTGAAATGGGAGGTAAGGAATGCCTCGAAGAGCTTCTAAAAATCAACCCATCTGTGAAATCACTGATATGTAGCGGCTATTCAGCCAATGGAGCGGCTAAAGACGCTTCAAGAGCAGGGGCTAGCGGGTTTGTCGGTAAACCTTACATATTTAATGAGCTGCTATCCGAGATCAGAAAAATATTGGGCCGGTCTTGCTCTGGAGATTGATTAGGCGTAATGACAAACTCTGGCAATTAACGATCAGGAAAGGACAACATCCTGACACATGGGTTCGGACAAGTCGGTAGGGAAAAATTCGAAGAAAAAACTGGAACCCACCAAGGTATTCAATGAATTTGAATCTTGCGAATTTGAACCGGTTTTGTCTGATGTTGAGCTTGTATGGCGTGGAAAGCGACAACTCGAAAAACAGGAAGTTGCGGATTTACGCACGATAGAACGCGTCCGCATCTCTCCTGAACTCTCCGTCGAGTCCATCAGATCTTCCCATTCTCCTTCTTCCTGGACCAACAAAATTATCAGTGGTGACAATCGTCCCGTAATGAATGCCCTACTCCACGGCAAGTTAAAGGATGAAATTCATGCCGCAGGGGGTATCAAATTAGTCTATATCGACCCGCCATTCCTTGTTGGAACTGATTATAACATGAGTATCCTCGTTGGAGAGCGCCGTTCTGAGAAGGTCAATGTGTTTCAGGAATTTGCGTATTGCGACTCTTGGAAAAAGGGTCCCGGCTCATACCTGAACATGATGTACCAGAGACTGAAAATAATTCGTAGCCTTCTCGCCGATGATGGTAGCCTGTGGGTCCATTGCGACTGGAAAGCGAACTTCATGATAAGAGCTTTACTAGATGAAATATTTGGGGCGGACGCATTCAGGAATGAGATCATCTGGTATTACACCAACAAGATTCCCGACACTCGTAAGCGTCAGTACACTAATGCCACTGACACAATCTTCTATTATGCGAAGTCGTCCAAAAGCGTCTTCAACTGGCAATTCGAAAAACGGGACAAGCCCATCAAGGTCTCCAGGATGAAGAAGATAGAAGGGAAAAAAGTTTATCCCAAGGGGGACGACGGCAAATGCATTTATGTCACTCGTGAAGAGCGTACCGCAGACAATGTGTGGAAGATTCCTCTTCTCCATGCTCACCCCGAAATGTGGGGCTATCCGACCCAAAAACCTGTCAGACTCGTGGAACGTATTATTCTGACAGCGACAAACGAGGGAGACCTGGTCGCCGATTTCTTCTGTGGTTCAGGAACGGTTCTGGAGGCAGCCCAGAAGTTGGAGAGGAAATGGATAGGATGCGACATCGGTAAAATCGCGACTCACACATGTCGAAAACGCATGATAAACTTTATTAAGAAAGACAGTGATCTAATAGGAGCCAGTGGGGCCTTTGATGTTCTGGAAACCGCAGACCCACTTAGCGCAAGCAATCCAAAATCTTTTGGGTTCCATGAAAGTGATGTCAATTCGGACGGGTATCTCCAGACAACTATCTTTGATTTTGAGTATGGCGCAGATCCCCGGAAGCTGCAGCCTGCCGATATTACCAAAATGATTTCTCATTCTTTAAACGGGGATTCCGCCACCTTCCTCGCCCCTCGGCATATTTCCATAAACGCTCCTATGATACAGGAACTCCTTGATATTTGCTCAAATACAGGGGTCAAGAAGCTTGATGTCATTGGCTTTGATTACGACAATTCCGTAGAACCGTGGATCTTGGAAAAAGCTGCAAACTTATCAGTGGGTATTTGTCTCAAGAAAGCTACCCGAGAATTCCAATCGAACTCCAAGCCAGGGTCTGACGACCGGGGGTCAGAAATTCTTGCCTATTTCAATGCGCAAATGAACGTGGAGAAGTTATCAGTTCAAATTACACTGTTGGATTTTGGTTTGTATTGTGTGGGAATGGATCAGGAAGTTTCAACTGAAAATGGAAAGACAAAATCGTCGAGAATATTTGTAGACAGCCTCGGAAGACTGGTGAGATCCATTAGTACGCGACATGGTGAAACGCAGATTCACATTCTGACCGGTACATGGAGTGACTGGATAGACTATTGGTCTGTAGACTTTAATTATGGCAGCGCCAAACAAATTAGTTCCCCTTCAGGAGACAATTCGGGTAGTCCCGAGGACAAGCCTGTTTTTACAAGCGTGTGGCACTCATTCAGGACGCCAAAGAAAAGATCTATCGAGTTATCAACTCCTTTCTGGAAATATGACAGTCCTGGGATTCGCAAAATTGCTGTTCAGGTGGTGGATGTTTTTGGCAATGAAACAATCAGGGTGATCGAGGCGTTTGCCACTTAGGAGACGTGCCGGCCGGACTGTGCATTATGGTGAAACCTCTCTGGTAGTTTCATTGAAAAAAATAAAAGGAATCTCGAAATTGGTTATTGCATTATTGTAAGGTCATAGTATAGTTGGCATGCCATCAGGTTATGGTTTGATGTCTTAACATCCTAATATTTTTCTCCGATTTTTAGTCTGGCTGTAGTTGATGAAAACTTCAGTTGGAAATTTATCAATAATTCATAATGCTGTTTCTTCAAAATAAATAAACAGGACCTTGTTGCATTTGGTAGACAGAGGCCATTTTCAGGTGGTTTTGGCAAACCAGATAACGAACTGTAATTTTTTCTGACCCATGTGTTTCAAGTCGAAAGGAGTTGTCGGAATGAAGAGATTCTTCTTGTTGGCTAACCTGATTGTTGGAATCTTGGCAATTATTTTAGGATCCACATCGTATGCTGGGGACCCCATATTGATTGGCCTACCTACTGCGGAAACTTCGCTTGAGGGAAGAGAATCCATAAAGGCAGTTCAGATGGCGGTTAATGAGATCAACGCCAAGGGTGGAATAAAGGTAGGTTCTGACAAGAGGCTCCTGGAAATAGTAGTTTCAGACTTGCGTGATTCATCGGCTGGAGTGCCTGTATCTGAAGCTCTCCTGGGTCTGGAGAAAATCATAACCGAGAAAAAGGTCAACGCCATCATTATAGGGCCGTTCAGGTCGGAATCACTACTGGCGGGTATGGACATTATATCGAAATATAAGGTGCCACTCCTGGCGACCATAGCCATGTCGACAAAATTTGAAGAAAAGATCAAGGAAGATCCGGTCAAATACAAACATTGTTTCCGGGTTTGTCTCAACTCACAGTCTCTGGTTGAATATCTGGCTCAGACTTTGGGGTTCATGAAAGAGGAATTCGGATTCGAAAAGCTCTATGTTATGACTCAGGATGTGCTGTGGGCAAAGGGGACCGGCGAAGGAGCGGCTAAAGTCGCCTCTTCAAAAATGGGCATTGAACTTGTGGGGTCGGAAACTTATCCGACTGGGGCTTCGGATTTTGCACCCGGTTTGATGAAGGCCAAGATGAAAAACGCTCAAGTCATAATGCCGGTATTTGATATGCCCCAGAGTGGAATCCTGCTCAAGCAATGGAAATCACAAAAGATACCCTCGATGCTTTGCGGATTCATCTCACCCATGGCCGGTCCGGGGGCCTGGAAGATTTTTGAAGGTAAAATCGGTGGTCTGATCAACTCCAATTTTGAATTAGGTAGCGCCATCCCTGTCGAAAAATATCCTCCAGCAACGAAATTTTACAATGATTACCAACAAAAGGTTGGAATTCCTATGGAAGCTGGACATGGGCCGGCTCCTTCCTACGACTCCGTTTATATCTTTGCCGAGGCGGTTGAACGGGCCGGTTCACTTGATCCTGACAAGGTAGCCGATGAAATCAAGAAAACGGATCGAGTAGGAGTCATTGGAAGAATAAAATTCAACGAAGGTAATCAGGTAATTTACGGAGCCGATCCCAAAGAGACCGCCGCTGGTTGTGTCTCTCAGTGGACGGATGATGGGAAAAGGGTAATCGTGTTTCCTAAATCCATAGCGGAGGGAAAAGTTTTTCTTCCGGAATGGATGAGCGCTATCAAGAAATAGGTTCCACATGCGATTGTTATGTCGAGCCGGGATTGAATACGCACTGAGAGCATCAAACAGCGCTCAGTGTGTAAAATAGTGAAAAATTAACGTCATCAAGGAGCGAGGTTATGTGGGAAGTCGCATTAATCTATGGCTTTATCAATAGTGTAATACTCGCTCTAACGGCCCTCGGATTCAGCTTAACCTTTGGTATAAGCGGCGTGTCTAATTTTGCCTATGGAGCGATGTACATTTTCGCAGGGTTCGCATCCTGGCTGTTGTTAAACAAACTGGCGCTTCCATTTTTCCTGTCCGCTGCAATAGCGGTAATTTTGACGGCTGGTCTGGGAGCTGCGATGTATCGCTTCGTTTTGCTCCGGGTTCGTGGCCTTGTGATATCTGAGGTTATAGCCACTTTCGGGGTCGGTCTGATAATTCTGGAGCTTTTCCGTTATCTTGGATTCTCTGGCTTTGAATACACTCTTCCTGTCTTTAGTGATGGCAGCCTCCTGATCGGGAACACCTACGTGGATTATCAGCGAATCTGGATAGTTGGAGTCGGCATAGTGTTGGCCATAGGCCTTTATCTCTTTACTCACTATACAAAGATTGGCCTTGCCTTCAGGGGCATCGCTCAGGATGAGCATACAGCGCTGTCTCTTGGTATTAATTCAGACCGCATTGCAGGATTGAGCGTAGCTTTTGGGTCAGGTCTGGCCGCTATAGCCGCGATACTGATTCTCCCCCGTGGAACGATTGCGGTAAACGATGGATACGACGTGCTTATAAACGCTATGGCGGTCTGCATTATTGGTGGGCTGGGAAGCTCTGTTGGCGTTGTTTTGGCTTCATTTCTCATTGGCTATGCCCAGATCATGACCGACATATTGTCCGGCCCACATTGGAAAATGATCATATCTCTTGTAGCGATTCTCGTCATACTTGTAGTCAAGCCTTCCGGTCTTCTTGGAAAACAGAAGGAACTGGAAGAACGAATATAGAATTTTCATGTACGTAGAACTAATTATCCTGTGAGAGTGGCGCTTAGGTGAAACAAAAGAGAAAGGAAAGAATAGACAGAGGGATCAAAGCTAGATCCGACGACGTGTTCTCACTGAACTCGTTTCGGGAAATGCTTTACGTTGCTGTTCCACCACTTGCTCCGGTCCTTCTGCTGATACTTTTGCCTCTGGTCCTGCCTTCCTACTGGCAGAAGGTCTTGATATCTACGTGTGTTTTTGCGTTACTTGCCATGAGTTGGGACTTCCTCGTCGGTGTTGGTATGGTGTCGTTGGGGCAGGCTCTGTTTTTTGGAGTTGGAGCATATATCGCAGGGGTTTCCAACAAAATCCTCGGATTGCCTATTTGGATCGATCTCCCACTGGCGACAGTTCTGGGAGGATTTATATGCACGGTCCTGTTGACTCCGGTGCTAAGATTGCGAGGTGTCTACTTTTCCATGGTGACCCTCGTTTTACCGTTAATGCTGGAACGTATCGTAGAGGCTGCGGGCATATTTGGAGGTACAGAAGGAATAACGGGTATCAAGGCGTTTCAAAATCCGTTTGTTGAATCATACGTCATTGTTTTCGTGACGCTTTTTGCCCTATTCGCTTTTCGACGTCTGGTCACAACAGATTACGGTCTTGTCCTTAAAGCTATAAAGGACAATGACAGGGCTGTTATGAGCGTGGGAATCAACATTTATTGGATGAAGGCCCAGGCCCTGTTCATAGCAGGTTGCGTAGGCTCTTTTTGCGGGGCTTTTCTAACGCATGTTTACGGGTTTGTCGGCATGCCTTCTTTTGCTCTTGACTATTCAATCCTGCCTCTATCTTCGGCTGTAGTTGGTGGTATGGGAACATTTGCAGGCTCCTTTGTGGGAGCGTTTATTCTCGTCCCGTTGTCTGAAGCGCTTCGAGGTATAGGGGGCTTGAGAATAGTGTTGTATTCATTTTTCCTTGTGTTCTTCATTGTCGCTTTGCCGGAAGGTATTTTCCACTACATTCAGCGGAAGTATCAGCAATTCGAAAGATGGGTTGAAGTTGACAAATGAGTGATCAGAATAACCATCAAAAAGACGCAGGCCTCATTTTGCGAGTCGAAAACCTCAGCAAAAGCTTTGGAGGCGTTAAAGCGGTCGTTAGTGTAAGTTTTGATCTTTATGAAGGGCAATTGCTAGGCGTAATCGGCCCAAACGGATCAGGAAAAACGACTCTTGTAAATCTCATAACGGGGTTCTTAAAGCCGGATCAGGGCAAGATAGTGTACAAAGGCAAAGAGATTAACGGTTGGGCGCCGTATCGAATAGCCAGGATCGGAATAGCCAGGACCTTTCAGATGATTCGACCCTTTGCCGAACTGCCTTCATTCAAAAACCTGATCATTCCCTTGTATTCGCCCCGAGTCAAGGCGCTTTCCGGAGGTAAATATGGCGATCTTGACGCTGTGGCGAAAGATTACCTGGAAGAAGTGGGCTTTGAACGGGAATCCGCCGTAACATACAAATCCGCCGGCAGTTTGCCTCATGGGTACCTGAAGCGATTGGAATTGGCCAAGTGCCTAGCTCTCCGCGCGGATCTGATTATACTTGACGAGTTGTTCTCGGGACTAAGCATAGCTGAATTGGCAAGTATTGTGCCCATAATTGAAAAACTTATTTCAGAAGGAAAGACCGTGATTATGATAGAGCACCGGTTACGAGAACTTTTTCGGATTGCTGACCGGGTCGTTGTGTTGAATTATGGCAGTGTGATCGCTGAAGGTATACCTTCTGAAGTAATGGAAAGACCAGAAGTCAGAAAGGCCTATTTGGGTTCAGAATAAATGCTGGAAATCTCTAATCTTATGGTTTTCTACGAAAACGCCGTAGCGTTGAACGATTTCAGCATGACCGTTCAGTCCGGCGGTATCGTTGCTGTCATCGGCTCTAACAGCGCGGGTAAGACAACGCTTATGAACACGTTGTCAGGCTTGATCATCGATACCAAGCTCAAAGAGCAGCGTAAAGGTGGGGAAAGGATTACCATATACGGGAAAATAGTTTTTAATGGTGAAGACATAACAGACCTATATCCCAGTGAACGAGTCAAAAGGGGCATGGTCCTATGCCGTGAACGTCACCCGATATTTCCGGAATCCGATCTCCTGGAAAATCTATGGATCGCCGGCTACTTGCGAAAGAAGCCGGAAATCAGAAAAGCGATAGATTATGTGTTTGAGCTTTTTCCAACTCTGGTAAGGCTTAAGAGTCGCAAAGCGGGGTTTCTGAGTGGCGGTGAACAACAGATGCTGACCATAGGCATGGCGCTTGTTGTGAAACCGACTCTGTTGCTTCTCGATGAACCGTTACTTGGTTTGAGTCCCATGATGCAAACGACGCTGGTGGACGCGATCAAGAAAATCAGCCTTGAGACGGGCCTGACAATCGTCATATCCGAGCAATTCGCAAGACCCATACTCCCCATGATAGATCATGGATATATAATTGAGAATGGTATGATGACACTTGATGGAACCGGTCTCGAACTTATGGAAAATCCAGAGGTCAAGGGAGCCTATTTTGGTGTCTGATTCACAACCAGTTATGTCGGGAAGTGTTTAAAACATGTCCGTGTTAGACTATCAGACAATATACGGGGCTTTTTCCGCGATGGCCGCGAAATATCCTCAAAAGACGGCGGTATACTTTCTCGGGTCCTCCTATTCATACAAAAATGTTTTGGATCTGTCCGAGAAATTCGCGTCGGGCTTATATGAAATAGGGATACGAAAAGGCGATCGCATCCTGATGTACATTCCTAACTCCATTCAGTTCATTGTTTCCTGGCTTGGGATTCAAAGACTTGGGGCGGTAGCAGTTCCAATTAGTCCCATCTACACCGCCTTTGACCTAAAATACATGGCCAACGACACAGGGGCGAAAGCCGTCATCTGTTCTGATCGTAACTACGGATACGTTAAACAGGCTATGCCGGACACTCAGCTTCAGCAGGTCATATTTACAGGCTTGATTGAGTTACTGCCCTGGTGGAAAAAGGTCTTTGACCTCTTTGCTGATAAAGCGCCCAAAGGTAAGGTGGAAAAAGGCCCCCACGTGTTTTCCATGAGGGACGTGATCAAACGGGGCGCCAAGCCGGCCCCTAATCCTGATTTATGTGATCGGGATATAGCCCAGATCATGTATACCGGTGGCACTACTAAGCACCCCAAGGGTGTTCCAATGAGCCATGGGTTGTTTCTGGTCTCATCGGAAGAACAACTTGATGTTCGAAATCCCCTTTTTCCAAAACACGAGGATGTGATCCTTGCAGGCTCGCCATTGTTCCACATAGCGGGGCAGACGTGTTCTCTGGCCACGATAGTTGTGGGCGGCGGGACGATGATCGTGTTCCCCAAGGTAAATCTGGACGCTTTTTTTGACGCGATCGAGAAACTAAAAGCTAAGAGCCTTGTCGGGGTTCCGGCTTTTTATCGCATGATCCTGGAACACGATCGTGTCGATCAATATGACCTTTCATCCTTGAGTTACTGTTTTTCGGCCGCGGATGTTTTGCCTCAGGATGTTGCGAGAAGATGGACGGACAAGTTCAACATGCCGGTTTTTCAGGGCTACGGAGCTACTGAAACGTGCGGTGGGGTTATAATGTGTCCGACTGATCGGGAAAGTCCTCCGATGGCCATGGGACTTAGCGTTCCAAGCAAAGAAATCAGAGTGACTGAGCAGGAGGGTGTGGACGAAGTTTTTCTGGGAGACCCCGGAGAACTGCTGGTACATTCGGAACTAATGGTGTCAGCCTATCTTAACAAACCGGAGGAGACCGAAACTTCCTTTGTGACTATAGATGGAAAGCTCTGGTACCGGACAGGCGACATAGTCAGGCAGGATGAGAATGGGTTCGTTTACTTCGTCGATCGAACCGTGGACGCTATAAAGCACAAGGGCTACCGTGTTTCCGCATCTGAAGTTGAGGCCGTCCTTCAAGAACACCCTGCTGTAATCGAATCATGCGTTGTAGGCATTCCGGATAAAAAAGTTGGAGAAAGAATCAAAGCTTTTGTAGTTCTCAAAAAAGATGTCAAAGGTGTGGCGGGTTATGAACTGACAAAATTTTGCCGAGACCGACTCCCGGCTTACAAGATTCCTCAATATATAGAATTCAGGGACATGTTGCCAAAGTCAAAAGTTGGTAAGCTGCTAAGGAAAGAAATAAGAAGCGAAGAAAGAAAACGACTGGAAACTTGAAAGACAAACCCGCTTCAGTTTAGCGTCTATATCTGCGTAACGCCTCTCTGAAGCGGGTTTGTCTTTTCATTATCAATTGGTTCATCAAATCGTGAACAAATTTAATATCAATTGTTCCCTTTCACAACAAGGTGAACCAGTTATCAATTAAGTGTCGCATCAATTAATTTATTTACTAATGAATTCCTCGGCCACAAAATGGGGAAGAGGCAAATTCGGGAGCGTTGCAAATTACAGATCTCAAACTGTCCCTATGTGACGCTACCCATCTGCCAAAGCCATCCTCATCCGGCCAAACTTCAACTGCGGGACGATTCCCCTGGGCTTCCACCCTTTCCTCAAATCCCTCGTTTATATAATCAACAAATTCATCTCTTGCGCTCATTGTATATGTCCTCCGTTTAACGGGACGTTTCCTTTATTGGTCATATAGATGCTGGAAGTTAAAATCGGATTCAATCTTTGTTAATATAGAGTGAAACAGAACCTGGAACCGTGGCCAAGACCCTCAGATTCAACCCAGATGCGGCCCCGATTCCCTTCCAGGATGCGTTTAAGCATGGCGAGCCCAATGCCTGAACCTTCGGATCTCTCGTCAAGTTTAACAAACAATTGGAAAATCTTGGCGTGATCCTCCTCTTTGATTCCCATGCCATTGTCTTCCACGAAGAAGACAAGGTTACCGCCTTCGTCGCGGTAGCCAACCCTTACATGCGGTTGAGTTTGCCCTCCCATATACTTTACAGCGTTTTCCAACAAGTTCTGAAGAACGGTCAACAGTTTGCTACGACAGAATTTCACAACTGGAAGGTCATTTTGGATCTCAATCTGGACTTTGTTTTGCAATATCCTCGCCGCAAGTAGGTCGGAAGCTTCCCTGGCTATTTCTCCAAAAGCCAGCTCCTGTATTTCATCTTCCATTGTCGCTATCCTGGAGAGTTTCAAAAGGTCCGTAATAAGTTCTTCAATCCTGTCCGCAGACCGAAAGACGGTAGAGATATTTTTCTCAAGTCTTTCAAATTGACCACTTTTCGCATCTTTTTCGATCCATCTCAGTAGTCCTTTGATAGTGATTATCGGACCTCTCAGATCGTGAGAAATAGCGTGACCGAATACTTCAAGGTCGGCGTTTTTCGCCTTCAACTGAGCTATCAGATTTTCTCTCTCTATCTCGGCCTCTTTCTGATCTGTTACATCCTGGATCATTGACATCTTTGATATAGACCCGTCAGGGTAGTAAAGTGGAGTATTCATAACGTAGTAGTAACGATTATCTTTGGGGCTCTTGACTTCCCATCTAACGGTTTCACCTTTTGAGATCCTGTCATGAACGCACCAGTCGCAGACGCTGTCTCTTTCGTGCAGAGCCTCATAGCATTTATGACCGGTAGGGTCGTAACCAGTCCTTTCTATAAGTTTTTCATTGATATACTCGATTTCGTAGTTCGACGAGCAGACATAAATGAATCCGTCAAATGCTCGCAAAATGGCTTCAAGTTTCGCGGAATTTTCGAAACAGACCCTTGCCTCTGCTCCAAGTTGTTTCTGTAGAGAGCGAAGATGATCCAACTCTTGCCTCATAAAGGCGATCTGCAAGTTCAGACTCTCCAGGCTCGTGTCAAGATGACTCATGACCTGCTCCCTTAAATCCAATCATACCGATTTTCTTTTGAATATGTAACGTTGGTAAACCCACGCAAGTTACGGAGGCCCCTCTCCACTGATGACGCGAAGCCGGTAAATCGTTATTTGGAACAACCGGCGCTCCGAAATGTTACCCATCCTCTACCCTAATGTTATCAGTCCGCCATTCCAAGGTCCGGACCAAAGGGAAAATCAAACAGCGTTGTCAGTCTATTCTTCTTTTAAACAAAGCGGAAGCGCATGCTATGTACACAACAGCCATAACAAAAATTGGAACCAACTGTGGCCATAACACTTCCCACCCAGTTCCCTTAAGGAATACTCCTCTCACAATTGTAATGAAATATCTTACAGGATTGAGATAGGTGACATATTGAATGACCAACGGCATATTTTCTATTGGAAAAGCGTATCCAGATAACAATATCGAGGGCTGGAGGAACATGAAGGATGTAAGAACAGCCTGTTGTTGCGTAGAGCAGAAGGCTGAGATTGTCATCCCTATTCCGGAAGCGGTGATTAGGAACAGCAAGAAGGACGCAAAAAAGAACCAGAGCGAACCTCTTAAAGGCACGTCATAAATTAGCAGAGCCATTGGTGTAATAGTCAAGAGTGTTACTATTTCAATCATAAAGCATGGAATTGTTTTGCCGAGTATAAGTTCCAATCGCGAAATCGGCGCCACCATAAGTTGTTCAATGGTCCCAATTTCACGTTCTCTCACAATGACCGAGGAAGTAAGGATTATGGCAAGAGCCAGCAACAAGAGGACCACAACCCCCGGCACAAAAAAGTCCTTTGAATTGAGGTTGGGATTGAACCAGGCTCGCGACGCTTCTGCAAATTCCGGAATTACAAGCCTTGGCGTTGTGGAATCGTACATAAGGCCCTGCATGCTGTTGATTCGTGAAGCCAGGATGTCATTTGAGAAACGTTGCAATATGGATTGCGCGTAACCTGAAACAGTGCCTGCCGTAACAGTGTCAACTCCATCTACAAGGATTCCTATCTCCGCTTTTCGTCTTCCCTGGACACGCCTCTCAAAGTCCGGCGGGATTAAGATAGCCATGGAAGCTTTGTTTCGTTCAAGGTATCGATCAACATCTCCATACTGATTTTCGTATGCGACGATCGTGAAGTAGCCTGATTTAGAGAAACCCTCTATGATGTCACGACTTAGCTGGCTCTGGTCCAAGTCGACCACTACGGTCGAAACATTATTCACGTCCAGGCGACTGGCCGAGCCAAAAATCATCAATTGCAGGAACGGAGCGATAAGTAACATCATGAAGTTCTGTCTATTTCTAATAATTTGAATGAATTCTTTTTTGACGAGCCATCCGACCCGGCGCAAACTCTCCAGAAATCTCTGTTGAAAGGGCTTTCCACGGGATTTATCCTCCAACTGAAATGCTCCAGGAGATTTAAATGCCGCCCCACCGACTTTGGTTTCAGGTCTTTGGATGAACAAGTCTGTCATAGGGCATTTTTCCCCAACTTGCGTGCGACTAGAGCGGTCACTACAAACGCAAACACGAAAAGGGCGAGAGATGGCCAAATTATAGCGTTCCAGCCGACACCCTTGAGGTAAATTGCCCGGAGTATAGTTATATAGTGTCTTGCTGGAATTATGTATGTGAAATACTGGAGCGACTGAGGCATATTCGCTATTGGGAAGACAAAACCAGACAAAAGAAAGGTCGGGAGAACTGTCCCCAAGAGAGCAAGCTGAGTCGCAAAGAATTGATTTGACGCTATTACTGAAACAAGAAAGCCTATTGACATGGCGCAAACAAGGAAAACACTGGAAATAAAAAACATAATCAACAGACTTCCCTTAAAAGGCACCTGAAAAACATACCGTCCCATCAGGTACACCATCAGCAAGTCTATATAGCCTAGTGTAAAATATGGTATTAACTTCCCCACCACTAATTCAATAGGTTTAAGAGGAGTTGACATCAATTGTTCCATTGTACCGGTCTCTCTCTCTCTTACTATGGTCAAGGAAGTCAGCAGGGCCGATATAATCATCATTATTACCGGTATCAAGCCGGGAATAATGTTGTTACGGCTTTTGAGTTCAGGATTGTAGACGATACGAATTCTGGGATCCACAGGTGGGGTGACGCGGCTTTGTACAGCCTGTCGTGTAAGGGATTCCATCTTAAAATCGCTATCAAAGGTCGAGGCTATTGTTTCCAGATATACGATGGCCAGGTTAGCGCGGCTGGAATCTGACCCGTCTACAATCGCCTGAAGATGGGCCGAGTCTCCTTTCTTCAGCTTGCGACTAAAATCAAAAGGAATAACGATCCCCACTGTGATGTGGTTGTTATTAAGATTATTGACAATTTCATTGTAGTTATCTGTTTGAATGATTGAGCGGAAATAAGTGGATTTGGTCATACGATCTATAAAATCCCGAGACTCTGGACTCTTGTTTTGATCCCAAACAGCTATTGGAATGTCATCAACATCCAGAGACAGCGCAAATCCGAACAGGATCATGAGCATTACCGGGATACCGAGAGCTAAATACAGGGACCTGCTGTCCCTGATTATTTGTCTGCCTTCTTTTTTGGCTACCGCCAGTGTTCTGGTAATATTCATGTATACGGTTTTCCCGATTCTTCATTTCAAGGCAATAACAAAAGGCACGCAGGGAACTCTCATTTTTTTGCTGGAGAAGTTAGAGTCACAAAAACGTCTTCGAGGCTGGGAACAACAATTTCCAACCTTTCAACGATTATTCCTTCTTTAGCCAATATCTCCCTGGTTTTCTCCTTGGCTTCCTCTGGATTTTGTGTGACCAGGTGGATTGAGCTACCGAACACAGCCGCTTCAGAAAATATGGATTCTTTCTTGAGCAATTCGGACACACGCGTCACTTGGTCACATTCAAGGTCAATAACAGTTTCCGGCATCCAGTTTGTTTTAAGATCTGAAGGTGTGCCAAGCGCCACAATTTTCCCTGAACTCATCAATGCGAGTCGATTGCAATATTCGGCTTCTTCCATGTAGTGAGTAGTCACAAAAACGGTAACCCCTTGCGAAGCCAGGTCGTTGATAAGCTCCCAGAAATTCCTTCTGGAGAGTGGATCAACGCCCGATGTCGGTTCATCAAGGAAAATGACGGGCGGCTCATGAAGGATTGCGCAACCTAGAGCGAGTCTCTGTTTCCATCCCAGGGGAAGTGATCTGGTAATTGTTTCTGTTTGGTCAGTTAGCCCGGCCATTTCCAGGACCCAGGAGCTGCGTCTTCTCTTGGTCTCTCTGTCCAGACCATAAATCCCTCCAAAGAAATCCAGATTCTCAGAGACTTTGAGATCTTCGTAGAGCGAAAATTTCTGCGACATGTATCCGATGTTTTTTTTTATGTCTTCACTCTGAGTTGAGACATCAAAACCGGCAACTGTTCCTGTTCCTGATGAAGGAGTCAGCAAGCCACACAGAATCTTTATGGTGGTCGTTTTTCCCGCTCCATTTGGTCCGAGGAAACCAAATATTTCCCCCTGTTCGACTTCAAAAGTCACATGGTCGACAGCAACGAAGTCGCCAAAGATGCGAGTCAAGTCTTTTGAAACAACTGCAATATGGTCCATCGAGGAGTCCATCCGAGCTGTTGAAATGAGATCCTTGTTCATTATATCTGTTTGGAAATGACTGATAAGAACACGTCTTCCATGGCAGGGGCTATTCTCCTCAACGACTTGATCCCTACGCCGGCCTCATCAAGCTGTCCCCTAACCACAGATTCGTCATTCCATTCTCCCATCCTGACGTGGAGACTGTCCCCGAAAACATTGACATCGAATATGTTATCACTGATCTTCAAAGCCATCTTTGCTTTTCTAACATCTGACGGGATGATCTCTATCATGGCCCCGGTCACAGCCGCCTTTAGATCCTTGGGCGTTCCCAGTTTTATTATTGTTCCCTCTCGCATAAAAGCAGTCCTGGTTGTTCGTTCGGCTTCATCCAAATACGCGGTGGAAACAAGTATGGTTATGCCTTCCATCAAAAGCTCTTGAAGGATCTTCCAGAAGTCTCTTCTTGATACGGGGTCAACTCCGTTCGTGGGTTCGTCGAGCAAGAGCACATGGGGACTGTGTATTAGTGCGCATGCGAGTCCCAGTTTCTGTTTCATTCCACCTGAAAGAGCTCCCGCCAGCCTACCGGAGAAAGGACCGAGTCGACTGAAAGCAAAAAGCTCTTCAATCCTCTGTGGCCGGGATTTCTTCGGGACCCCGAAAAGATCAGCGTAGAACAGCAGATTTTCTAATACAGTGAGGTCCTGATAGAGCCCAAATCTTTGAGGCATGTACGCCAGATGTTCTTTCACCTTGTCCGGATTTTCCCTAACAGATATGCCGTCTATGAACGCATTGCCCGACGTTGGATCCAGGATTCCGGCGAGCATTCTCATTGTAGTCGTTTTACCGGCGCCATCGGGGCCGACCAAACCGAAGAGTTCACCTTTTTCGACTCGGAGGTTCAAACTCCTGACCGCCTTGACCCGGTCAAAATCTTTACAAAGCCCCTCGATCAGGATGGTAGGCGGGGCGGTTTCTTGTCCTTGAGATTCCGGCATGGCCTTTCACTTGACCACTTTTGGGGAGTTATCGCCGACCAGAATGTAACCTTCCGCCGGCATGCCAATTTTCAGTTCCTGATCCTTGTTTGGAATAGTAATTTTAACCCGGTAAACCTGTTTGACACGTTCTTCTTTCGTCTGAACGTTCTTAGGGGTGAATTCGGCTCTTGAAGAGATAAACGTGACAACTCCTTCATACTGCTTTCCAGGAAAAGAGTCAGTGGTTATTTGGGCTTTTTGGCCCAATTTAACCAGCCCCAGGTCCCTCTCACCAATGTAGCCTTTAAGCCATACTTCATCTATCTCCGCCACTGTGGCGACTGTAGCTCCGGGTAACACAACTTCTCCCAATTCGTTGGCTTTGACCAATACCGCTCCAGACCCTTGGGACCTGAGAGTTGAATGGTCTATATCAAGTTCGATCCGCTTCAGGTCGAATTTAGCTCTCTCCAGTCTCCCTCGCGCGGCGGTAATTTCCTGATCTCTCGGCCCCTTTTCCAGTTCAGCCAGTCTCTGGGACGCATTGTTGTAATCCTCTTGGGCCACCTTCAACGCCATTTCTTTGGTGTCAAAGGTTGAAGAAGATATTGCGCCCTGTTTGTGAAGCGGCAAATAACGTTCGAATTCGTCCCTGGCGTTTTGGAGTCTGCTCTGAGAGGCTTTGGCCACCGCACGCGCGCTTTCAATATCTTCCTTCCTTGACCCCTCCTCGAGTTGGTCCAAAACGGCCGCCAAGGCGGAAATATCTCCTCTTGCCGATCCCAGCGCCGCTTCAAGCGTGTCAGTGTCCAAGGTTGCGATGACCTGATTCTTTGTGATTCGGTCTCCTTCTTGAATTGGCAGGGTTTTTATCTGGCCGGCGAGTCTAAAAGACAAGTCCACTTCTGTAGCTTCGATATTTCCGCTTACGAAGACTGTTCCAGCCGCGGGGACCTGGTTCTTGAGATGATGGATTACATAGGTTGATACCGCTCCAATAACGGAAAGAATTGCGGCTAATATCCCAATTTTCTTTATCATCACGCCATCTCTTCGAAGTTATAATACTTAATTACTTCAAATTATTGACAATAGCAGTTATGCGCACTTCTTACAAGACCACGATGAAAATCCACCGACAATAACATTCTCCGGCGCCCAGGTTTGTATTCAACGGAAACAACAAACCTCAGAAGAACAAACATATATAATTTCGCGAAAAAATACATGTCTAGTAAAGATATTAAACTTTTATTTTATGTTTTAAGTATTATTATCTTAAAAGATTGCATTTATTTGTGACTCAAATTAAGTATTTTTTTATTGACAACCCCAAATCACTGTGATATCCACGGCTCGTCGACCCTAGGTTGACCATCTGGGTGATGGAGAATTAAGTGTTCGGAAAAGTAATAGATTTCCAGAAGAAGGCTTCAGAGGCCAGTCGAAGAAGCGAGCTCCCCTCAGAGATAACTAATCAATTTAATTCAGAAGTACTTGATCAGGGGTTAAAGTTAGCAGAAGCTTCGCGAATTTCGCACATAAATTTTGGTAGGGAAGCATATTTTGCCGTTGTATCAGATCAATATGGTAAGTTATTCAATGTTCACATCATGCTGGATCCTGATACAAAGGTGCTTTCTAAGGCTTCCTGTGGCTGCTTTCGCTCTTCAACACGCACATATTGCCACCACATTGTGTCTCTTGTCCGTTACGTGCTTAGACCTGACCCTGAAACCGGTAAATTACGTTCGCTGGGTGACGATTTTCAGGACAGCTTCTGGAATGAAATCAGTTGGTTTGGTTTCAAGAATTTTGGGGATTCCACGCTGGGATTCAGAGCCGGGGTGAATCATGGAGGTGAGGGCATACGGATAAGCTTTTGTGACAGAAACCAGCGGGAAATCATTGCTTTCATGCCGGGGGAACGACTGGTAGAAGAGTTCTTGCATGAATTTTATGACATAATCAAACGGGATATCGACAATTCTGTTTTTCGTCGAATGTATGGATGGAAACTGAAGGACCCGAACGTGCCTTCTCTAAGGCGAAGGCCATGGAGATATTCGGAAGACGAACTGGAAATAAACAGGAAGGGGTTGAAATCAGTCCGGCAACATCTTGAAGATAGCATGTGGAACAAGATCGCCAAAGTCGGTTTTCTTGTTTCCGGGCGCAATGGAGGACATTTCAATTTCAGATTTCTGGAATTTAAGGAACAACTTATAGTTGAAGGGACGGATGAGGATGAGAACGCTATCCTGAGGTTCATTCCGCCCAGGCCCATGATTGGGGCCGTGATAGATAGAGCCGAAAAAAAAGGCGTAATAGGCGCTGATTTGTTTATCAATCGTGAACCCTTGAAAACTGGATTCCGGATTGATGTGACTGATGACTCGGAGCTGGTGATCGTCCCGGTGGTTGAAAATCCGGACCAGGACGCTCCGATGGAAGAACATTTCCTGGACAGAACGCAATTGGAGCGCCAACTCTTTGGGGCTTACTATCTTTTTCCTGATTTGGGTTTTTTCAAGATCTCAGCGTTTCCACCATCACTGCCACAGGAATATTTCTCCCCACAAAAGAAAAATGTGATTCCATCCAACGAGATAACAGATTTTCTCAATATCTGTGGCGACGCTTTAAAGACTGAACCCTCAATAATTGTTGACGAAAGCCTGCTGAACCGTGAAACGGTAAGTCTCTACGAAAAAGTGATGGTTAGTCACCAGACGATATCCAGTCAGGAAGTAACCATAAACATAAATTACCAGTATGACGGTTTCTCAATTTCATTGCGCGACATCGTGGAGGCCAAAGCCCAAAACCGGCAATACATAGTCAGAGGCAGCAAGTGGGTGGATATCCGACGTCCGGAATTCTCCTGGCTTGATGGGTTGGACAAGGAACCACAGGCTTCAGGTTCTCTAAATCTATCACGGGCGGAGTATCTTCGCTTTTTGGCTTTGAACGAGAAAGTCGAAAAGAATTATTCATCTCAACGAATCAGGGACCTTGTTGAAAACCTTGAGGCGCTTAAACCACCTACCCGGATTCCCTCCATATCATCCATGAAGGGAAAACTTCGATCATATCAGAAGAACGGTTATGGATGGCTCTGGTTTCTTTATCAAAACAGATTTTCCGGGCTTTTATGCGACGACATGGGGCTTGGTAAGACTCATCAGGTCATGGGGCTTATGACTGGGATACTGAAAAGTTCGGCTGAATCGGCTTCTGAAATAAGGTTCCTGGTGGTCTGCCCAACCACGGTTCTTAACCACTGGTTTGACAAGGTCGTAGATTTCGCTCCGTTCCTCAATCCATATATATATCACGGAACCGACCGCTTATTCGAAGACGCGTTCAAGGATCACAACCTGGTAATAACCTCTTACGGCATAGCCCTAAGAGATAGGGAGATGCTCTCCAATTACAAATTCGAACTCCTTGTCCTCGACGAGGTTCAATCAATCAAGAACAAATCCACAAAGACTTATGCCGCAATAAGTTCATTACAGGCATCCTGCATAATAGGATTGACCGGAACTCCAATAGAAAATAGCGTAACAGAAATCAAATCTTTGTTTGATATTACGTTACCCGGCTATCTGCTTTCAGATTCGTCATTTGAAAGCCACTTCAGGGTACCTATAGAGGAGTTTTCCGACCGTGAAGCCAAAGAAAGGCTTACGAGGCTCATAAGACCGTTCACACTGAGGAGGAAGAAGGAGCAGGTCCTTAAAGAATTGCCGCCGAAGATAGAAGATATACGTCGCTGCAACCTTAGCGATTCACAAGTAATGTTTTACCGGGATGTCGTTGAGAATCAGGGAAGAAGTCTCGTCCAGCAATTGCAGGACCCTGGCCAAAGGGTCCCTTATATGCATATATTTGCTATCCTGAACTATTTGAAACAGATCTGCGATCATCCGACCCTACTGGAAAAGGGAAGCACTGATTACACCAAGTATTCTTCCGGAAAATGGGACCTCTTTGTCGAATTGCTGGACGAAAGCATCCGCTCCGGTCAAAAAGTGGTTGTTTTCAGTCAATACGTTAAAATGCTGGAACTAATAGAGGCTTATCTCAAGGACACAGGGGTTGCTTTCACCACGATCAAAGGGCATACAAGAAAGAGGGCTGAAGCGGTGAAGAGATTCAACACCGATCCTGACTGTATGGTTTTTTCAGGCTCACTCCGCGCGTCGGGACTTGGTATAGACCTAACTGCGGCTTCTGTTGTCATACATTACGATCGTTGGTGGAATGCCGCAAGGGAAGAACAGGCCACGGATCGAGTTCACAGGATCGGTCAGACTCGAGGTGTTCAGGTCTTCAAACTTTTGACCAGAAACACGCTCGAAGAGAAGATAGATCAGATAATCTCCAGGAAAAAACGTCTCATGGAAAGCGTGGTAAGGCAGGACGACAAATCCATCCTGAAACATTTTTCACGAGAAGACCTGATAGAGCTTATTTCCTTTTAGTCCCTCCAGGCCACGATCAACTCGAGTTGCCGGCATAATTCTAAAGTGTTATACAGCCTCGTGGAGGCCGATCAGTAAATAGTCTTGTTGACATTCCCTTACCGTTATATGGGGGGATTCGGACAAAAAACAGTCCAAGGATACGTTTGATGGAAAAGATGGTTATTAAAGGTGGATCGCCGCTGATAGGGTGTGTTGACGTCAGCGGGGCAAAAAACGCCGCTCTCCCTTTGATGGTGGCGGCAATGCTAACGACGGACGAGATGACCTATCATCGGGTGCCGGCATTAAGAGACATAAAGACCACCAAGCAACTCCTGCTGCAACTGGGTGTTCAGCTCGACGACTTTACAGCCGGCGCGCTCAGAATCAAAGCCCGCGAGATCACCGACCACACGGCCCCCTATGAACTGGTGAAGACGATGAGGGCTTCGGTACTGGTCCTGGGGCCTCTAATGGCTCGCGAAGGCAGGGCGGATGTAAGCCTGCCCGGTGGTTGCGCAATTGGCGCTCGTCCTATTGACCAACACCTCAAAGGACTGGAGGCGATGGGGGCCTCGATTGAATTATGCAATGGCTACATTCAGGCTAGAGCGAATCGGCTTCGAGGAGCGAGTTTATCTTTTGACATGAAGACGGTAACTGGAACTGAGAACCTTATGATGGCGGCTACGCTTGCAAAAGGAACCACAGTTCTGGAAAACTGCGCAAGAGAACCGGAAGTTTCAGAACTGGCCCATGTTTTGAATCGAATGGGCGCAAAAATAGATGGAGCGGGCACTGATATCATCACCATAGACGGGGTGGAGCGGCTAAACGGCATTGTGCATGAAATAATGCCTGATCGTATAGAGGCTGGAACGCATCTCATGGCCGCAGCGATCACTGGAGGCGATGTTACTGTAAAAGGTTGCAAGGCGGAGCATATTGAGTCTTTGCTGGAAAAGCTTTCTGAGGCCGGATTAAAGATAGAAATCGAAGAGAATTCAGTAAGAGTGCGCTCAAACGGAGGTATCAAAAGCCGGAACGCTGAAACTAATCCCTATCCGGGATTTGCCACTGATTTTCAAGCTCAATATATGGCTCTGATGGCTCTTGGTGACTCCACTTGCCTGATTTCCGAACAAGTGTTTGAGAACCGCTTCATGCATGTTCAAGAACTGGTGCGAATGGGAGCCAACATAAGGATTTCGGGTAGAACCGCTTCGGTGCGTGGTGTTCGCAGACTGTCCGGAGCGCATGTCCAGGCCACTGATTTGCGAGCCAGCGCTTCGCTGATCCTGGCTGCGCTGGCCGCCGATGGTATTACGGAAGTGCATAGGGTTTATCATCTTGATCGTGGTTATGAGAGAATTGAAGAGAAGCTGTCCAGTCTTGGAGCGGACATAAGAAGAGCAAAAGATGAAATGCTTTAAGAGGTTCTACCCATGAGAATTTCCGAAATTTCCAGAAAAACATCAGAAACCGACATTCATCTAACGTTGAATATAGATGGCCAGGGACGCTGTTCAATCGAGACCGGCATTGGCTTTTTCGATCACATGCTCAACCTGTTCTCCATGCATGGTCTTTTTGACATGGAACTGAAAGCGGTCGGTGACCTGCACGTGGATTTTCACCATACGGTGGAAGATGTGGGGTTATGTCTTGGGTCGGTTTTCCGGGAGGCTATTGGAGACAAGCGTGGGGTCAGGAGATACGGTTTTTCATCGTTGCCCATGGATGAAACTCTGGTCAATGTTTCTCTGGATGTTTCCGGCCGACCCCTTTTGACTCTGGTAAACCCTCTCGAAGATAGATCAGCCGGTGATTTCCCTTTGGATCTAGTAAGAGTGTTTTTCCAGGCGTTAATTGACAGGGGTGGCATGACATGTCACGCAACCCTAATCACAGGATCCAACCCTCACCATGCGGCTGAAGCTCTTTTTAAGGGATTTGCCCGAGCATTGCGGCAAGCGTTGGAACTGGATCCTCGTGTTGATGACATTCCTTCAACAAAAGGATCCCTCGATTGAGTATCATTTTATGAGGCGGACATGATTGTTGTCGTTGATTACGGAATGGGCAATTTGCGGAGTGTGCAAAAAGGTTTTGAACGAATTGGATCCAATGCGCTGGTGTCGCGTGACATAAAGGATATAGAATCCGCTGACAAGCTCGTTTTACCTGGCGTTGGCGCATTTCCGGAATGTATGAAAAATTTGACTCACCTTGGACTGGTAAGGCCGATTCTCGATTTTCTGGGGTCCGGCAAACCATTTTTAGGAATATGTCTGGGACTCCAGCTACTGTTCGACGAGTCGGAGGAATTTGGTTTGAATGAGGGTTTGAAAGTTATACCGGGCAAGGTTAAGGCGTTCAGTCGAAGTATGGGATTAAAAATCCCTCACATGGGATGGAATCAGGTTATCTTTAAAAAGGACGTTCCCATATTTGAAGGCATAGCCAACGGATCTTTCTTTTATTTTGTGCATTCCTATTTTGTGGAACCCGCTTTGAAAGCCGACATTGCCACAGAAACCGAGTATGGCGTGACTTTTACAAGCTCAATCGCCCGTAACAACATTTTTGCGCTTCAGTTCCACCCCGAAAAGAGCCAGGAAAATGGACTGAAAGTATTAAGAAACTTTTCCAGTCTTTAAATAATAAATGAATCGAAATGACGGGGAAGATGGCCAAAAAAACTTATATAGCTATCTCAGTTATATTTTTCAATGTATTTGTCCTGATCTTATTAATCAACCTCGTTTTTTCCGGACTAATAGATCTTCGGGAATATGTTAGAAAGAAGGAACTAAACCCGGAGGCTTCACACAGTTTCAAACCTGACAATCCTGAACTCAGAAAAGTATATCCAGGGATGAGCCAACCTGAAATCTCCAGGGTGATCAGAGAGAATCTCTCAATTACCCAGGTTTATGAGCCTTATGTCCAGTTCAAAGAGCGCCCATTTAGAGGGACGTTTATGAATGCGGACCCTAGAGGGTTTAGATCAATAGATGGACAGGAAAAATGGCCCATAGATCGAGACTGTTTCAATATTTTTGTCTTTGGTGGTTCCACTGCATTCGGGGCGGCAATAGCTGATAATGAGACAATAGCCGGCTATTTAAAGCAACTTCTGAGAGAAACCAGTGACAAGAAGGTAGCTGTGTACAACTTCGGCAGATGCAGCTACATGTCTACACAGGAAAGGGTACTGCTGGAACAGCTTATAATGAGTGGGAATATCCCCAATCTGGCCATTTTTATAGATGGATTGAATGATTTTGCTCATCATAATGGAGTGCCTGCTTTTACTAAAGATTTGACCAAGTTTATGAACGAGGGTGAAAAACCGGCCTACAAAAAATTAATTGAAGCGTTACCAGTCACAAAATTCTTTTTAGGGTCCAGCGCATCCAAATCAGAAAAACAGGAAGCGGATTCTTCAAAGATAGTTTCAGATGCAATATCAAGGTACAAAACAAATAAAAAACTGATTGAAGCCATTTCCAGGGAGTTCAATATCAAGACCTTGTTCGTGTGGCAACCGACATCCTCGTACAAGTATGACCAAAATTACAACATATTTAAAAAATTCGATTACGGGGGGTTTCTTCCATACCTTAAACCTGGATATGAGTCGATGGCGAAGGAATGTGCGGCCGGGACGTTTGGGGACAATTTTTTATGGCTCGGAGCCATGCAGGAGAGCCTTAAAGAGCCTTTGTATGTCGACGCCATTCACTACAGCGCCAGGATGAGTAAATTGATTGCCGAATATATCGCTGTTGATCTTTCTGCGAAAAAAATAATTCAGTAACAAAATATCTGGAATTCATAACATGTCTTCCTGGATGTTTGGTTGTCCGAGAAGTTGAGGATACTCAGTTGCAACTTGACTTGCTGTTAGTAGTTCCTCCCGGAAAGTCACATTACGTAGTGCCGCCCATTGGACTTGGCTATCTTGCCACGGCCTTGCGCAAGGCTGGATGTGATCGCGTGGGGATTCTTGATTCGATAAAGGAGAATCTGGATGTTCCAAGATTAACTGATCGAATCAAGTCACTTGCGCCCAGGATTGTGGGTTTTCAAGTATTCTCAACTGATTTCTCTTCGGTTAGGGCATGTTCTGCAATTATCAAGAAAATTCTTCCCGATTCATTAATCATTGTTGGTGGCCCTCATGTTTCAGCCAGGGGCGCCGACAGTCTAAGAGATTTTCCCAATGCGGACTATGGTTTCCAGGGAGAGTCAGAAATTGGCTTGCCATTATTTGCTCGACGGATTCTCGAAGGGGAGGACATACCTTTTGAAGAAATCCCGGGTCTGATTTATCATGATGGGGTCGGATTAAAAGCCACAGACCGTGTCCTTGTGGAGGATCTGGACTCCCTGGGGTTTCCCGCCTGGGATCTTATGCCTCCTTCATCCTATCCTGACGCTCCTCAGGGCGCATTCTACAAAAATTTCCCCATTGCCCCCATAGCCACGTCGAGAGGCTGTCCTTACACCTGCGCATTCTGCGGTTCGCCCGTCAACATGGGTAACAGGCTACGTTTTCGTAGCCTTGGAAGCGTGCTTGCTGAGATGGAATTTCTCTATGAACAATATGGCGTTCGGGAGTTTCATTTTATCGACGACATGTTCAACGCTTCCAAAACAAGGGTAGTCGAATTCTGCCGGAAATTGGGAGGCAAGGATTGGGCGATTAGTTACACTTTCCCCAATGGCCTTCGTCTCAATACTCTCGATGAAGAATCTCTCTCCTGGCTGAAAAGGACAGGCGCTTATGCTTTTACAGTGGGGATTGAATCCGGTTCTCAAAGAATACTGGATTCAATGAACAAGAAACTGACACTGGAAATGATTCGGGATAAGGTTGGTCTGATCGCTAAGGCTGGAATTGAACCAAGCGGTTTTTTCCTAATCGGTTTCCCTGGGGAAACCAAAGAAGATATGAAAAAGACACTGGCCTTCGCAAAGAGCCTGCCGCTGAAGAGGGCGCATTTTAGCAACTTTCTGCCTCTTCCCGGAACTGAAGCCACGAGAAAACTTATAGAATCCGGTGAGATAACTGAGCCTAAGTGGGAAGAGCTGTCCTATTCCCGCACTCCGTATTCTCCGGTGGGAATCACTAAGGATGAGCTTAAAGCCTTCCAGCGCAGGGCTTTTCTGGAATTTCATTTACGGCCGAAAATATTACTTAAAATGCTGGGTGAAATTAAAAGTCTTAATCATCTTAAAACGATAGTTATTAGAGCAAAAGATTATTTGTTCTCCTAAAGGAGATTCTTTGATGCAGAACAAGCGAGCTGAGAAAGATTTTTTCGACAACTTTGTTCAGCAAAAGGAATACGATGTTTTTGATGAAAAAGGTTACCAGCGAATTCTTTCCGAGTTTAACAGTCTGGTTATGGGTGGGGATGACAAAATCCTGCTCGATGTTGGGTGCGGAACGGGAGCTTTCACCAAACGTTTGCAGAGTGGAAATCACTTAACCTTGGGAGTGGATATATCCTTCAAGAGCGCATCTCAGGCGAGTAAAATTGTGGATGGTTGCTATTTTTTCTCAGGGGACGCCGATAAACTGCCATTAAATGATGAGTCTGTCGATATAGTTGTTTTTAGCGGAGTCCTTCATCACTTACCTTCCATGGACAATGCCCTTGCGGAATGTATGAGAATTATGAAGCCTGGTGGAGATTTCTTTGCGTATGATCCCAATGGAGTGAATCCAGCCATGTGGGTTTATCGCAGCGCTAAATCTCCACTTTCTACTCGGAAGGGATGGACTTTAAATGAGAGACTTCTTTGCAAACAGGAAATAAGTGAAGCTTTGAAAAAAGCAGGGTTTTCAAATGTAATTTGCAAGGGAATTAGCGGTGTAACTTATAAATACGTCGGGACAAAAACTGGAATGAAAATTTTAGGAATTTACAATTTGTTTGATCTTTGCTTAGGCCATTTAGGCATTGCTAACAGTCTTGGTTCATTTCTAGTGTCATACGGCAGAAAGGCTTAAAGGGATAGGACTTTATAACCGATGAAAAATGAAGTGGCCAAAAGGGTGATTATCATAGGCGCCGGCATCACTGGGCTTACAGCGGCGGTGCGCCTTGTTTCCCAAGGTTGTGGCGTAACGGTGGTGGACTCTTCATCGAGCGTAGGCGGACTAGCTGGTTCGGTAATGGTGGATGGAATACCTGTCGATAGATACTATCATTTTATATGCAGGGAAGATAATGATCTGGTCAATTTTGTCGATGAACTGGGTCTGGAAGACAAACTGACATGGAGAGAAGCTGGGACAAGTTGTTTTGTAAACGGTAAGACTTATCCCTTT
Source organism: uncultured Desulfomonile sp. (assembly GCA_903952205.1). Classification (GTDB taxonomy): domain Bacteria; phylum Desulfobacterota; class Desulfomonilia; order Desulfomonilales; family Desulfomonilaceae; genus CAJBEZ01. The sequence goes on from CAJBEZ010000104.1 coordinate 39,001, forward strand.
AACACGCCTCAGGATCTTCTCAAATTTGATCCCGCTCCATTCCTACAAAGAATCAGATTTGGGATGCACGTTGCCATATCTCAATTTCGAAAGAACTGGCTAAGTCTCGACAGGATAGCGGCGAAACCGTGGCTGATCGGAAAAATTGGTCGGAAAGCTTATGACGCCATCTGGGACCCATTGCTAAGAATAAAATTTGGCGAATTCCATGACCAGATCTCCGCCGCCTGGATTTGGCATAGAATCCACAGAGTTTCCAGATCACGTGCCGGCTTTTTTGGTATGAACAGTTATGGGTTTCTGGAAAAGGGTTGTCACACTTTGATGGAGTCAATGCTGGGAAAATTGCATCAGTTCGAGAACTTTTCCCTGGTTCTTGATTCCAAAGTATCAAGAATTAGGATCGAGAACAATAACGTGAAGGGAATTGAAATCGCTGATAAAGATCTGATGGAGGCTGATTGTGTAATTTCCACCTGTTCAATTCCTCAATTCCTGAAGCTTGCCTACCCCTTGGGCCAGTATAGCGCCAGCCTGGCGTCAATAGATTATCTCAATGTGATTTGTGTTCTTCTTGAGATTGATCGACCATTTTCAAACAATTTCTGGCTAAACGTCAATGATCCGAGAATTCCATTCAACGGAATAGTGGAAACTACGAACTTAAACCCTCGGCTGGATTTGAAAGGAGGGCGTCTGGTATACATACCTTATTACTTGAGTCGAAATAATCCGAGATGGTCAATGAGCGATTCACAACTTATGGACGAGAGCTTTTCAGCGCTAAAATTGATCAGACCAGATTTTTCAGAGAGTTGGGTAATGAAAAAGTATGTGTTTCGTGATCTAAATGCCCAGGCTGTTTGTAAAGTAGGTTTTTCAAAGAAAATCCCGGATATGCGGACGCCAGTCAATGGTCTTTTCATAACGGATTCGGCCCAATATTATCCTGAAGACAGAACCATGAGCGCATCGGTGAGGCTCGGGATGAGGGTTGCCGGCCTCGCCGGGCAAGAAGTGGGGCTTGAAAGTTAATGAAGTGTAATGGGAGAGTCGCTGCGGAGTTTCGCCGGATATATAAGATATCGCCGTCTTAAGCCGGTTTTAATAATTTCAATTAAGGTATTGAAGTGAACGTACAAGTGGGAGCAGAATCAATAAAAAGCGAGTACGTGCCCTGTGATCTATGTGGAGCTGTTGATCACGAAGTCCTATATTCGAAGATCGATTCAGTTACAAACTGGACCTTCAATGTTGTCGGCTGTTCATGCGGCATGGTTTTTGTTAATCCTATGCCTGATGAACAGTCTATACCCCTGCTTTATCGCCAAGATTATCATTTCGAGAAGCCTCTACTGGATTCGCTGTACAAAAAGATGATTGAATTTCTGCCTCCGTCCAACGAAAATTCCAGGTTGCTCGACGTTGGATGCGGAACCGGCGACTTCATAAAGCACGCGGAACAAGTTGGATGGGATGCAGAGGGAGTCGATTTGATAAACTGGAGTCAAACTTATGGAGGACTCAAAATTCGGATTGGAGACCTCCCTTGCATGGACATTCCGGAAGAGTCGTATGATGTTGTAACCGCTTGGGCGGTATTGGAACATGTGAGAAACCCTTCTCTATTCTTCAACAAAATCTCAACCTTGATGAAAAAAGATGGCTATTTCATATTCACTGTTCCCAATGTCGCCGCCCCAGGGATTAGACATTCATGTCATGAAGATGTGCCCAGACATTTGTGGCTATTTACGCCAGGGACTGTTGAATCCTACCTTGATAAGAACGGGATGAAAATTCGATCCATATTCCATGATGGTAAAATCTACCGGTCCTATCCTTTTGGGTTGCTGAGGTACACCTGGCATCAGTTGATCGGCAGGAAAGAAATGAATTGCTCAGTGTATGAAAACAGGTCAGTAGGGCTTCTCCAGAACAGATCTATAGGCGTCCATTTCAAAAGGTGGATAACCGAGGTTTTTGAAAATGTCCCAACATGTCAAATCGCATTGGATTTTCTGGATCTAGCGTTGGGCGTAATTATAGCCAATTACTCAAAAATAATAAGAAATTACGGTGTTATTACGGTCATAGCGACCAAGGAATAGCAGCCGTACAAAAGGATCCCCCAAAATGAATTCAAAACCGCTTAGCTTGACTCGATTGATTGCAGAGACCCATGAATTACCTGAACGTTCTCTAGAAACATGGTAGTTGTTGACATACAATCGTTAATTTGGAAAAACCTGTCTAACCTGTTCTGGTGAAAGGCATCTGATTTAAATTGCCACGTGTAATCCAATTCGTTCGTGTCTTTTGGACGCTCATCGGCTTTACTTTCCCTGTGGTCGTTTCGAGTATAGGCTTTCTTGTTCTCTACAATAATCTGGATTCGGGACTTCTCATCCTACTCTTGTTGATGGGCTTCAACATCTGCCTTTTGATAATCGCCGGCAAATTAGCGACCAACGCAACCCTTTTGAATTCTTTTAAATTAGGGGTTATTTGTGTAATTGCAATTTCATCCACGTTTGTTCTGCTTGAAGAGGCTTTTCCGTTAATACTACCTACTGATTATGCACAGGCTAGCCGCTTCGTGAAACTACCCCAACAGGACCAGAACTACCGGGACTTCAAGCCGGATATGATCTTTGATCAATCCGAAAAGATTTCTACGGAATCAACAGAGGCCCCTAGTTTTTTTTCGGACGACATCACTTGGCACAAGCCTGGGCGTGCCTACGTGTATTTTGGATATGACCCTAATCAAAACTTCCGATACCTTAATCGGGTGAAATGGAATGAAACCGGATACTTCGACCACGACTACAGCGTCATCAAACCCGCAGATGTTTACAGAGTTATTGTGATAGGTGATTCTTATGTAGAATCTATACAGGTTCCTCTTAAATCGACATTCCACAAACTTACGGAAGACGCCGCCAACATGTCCGGTTTCACACTTAACAACAAGCGTTATGAGATAATTGCGCTCGGCAATTCCGGATTCGGCCAGAGAGAAAATCTGGATGTTCTGAGAACCCAGGGGCTCAAGTATGATCCGGATCTTGTAATTGTGACGCTTTCTGGGAATGACTTTTGCGATGACGACCCCGTACTCAAGAGAGAATCCATACTCAGTGGAGGAAGCGTCACTCCACTGGTTAGAGGTGTGGCCAATCACGGATATTTTGCACTGGCATTTATCATCAAGAGGATTGACGATGTGCAAAGAAACCGTATCAAGATATCTCCAGAATTACTTCAGTGGTCAGGAGAAGACGTCCCGATTATCGAGAACGCCTGGCGTCGTTCCCTTGATCATTTAAGGGCTCAAAGAGACATTTGTCAGGATAGAGGCGTCACATTCCTCGTACTATATATAGGTTGCGAGATTGAAGTTATGAATCAAATAGATCCAAGAGAGGCGATAGCTTCTTTGAAAGCCATGGGTGGTCCTCACAAAACGATGGACTGGGATATATCCAAATCAATCAGGAGAGTTCGGGACTATTGTCAGGAGTTTAATATAAACTTTGCCTGCATGTTGGGGCCATTGTCAAGTAGTCAAAAAGATACGGGTAATAAGGTCTTTGCAGATCATTATTCATTTTTTGGTCATGAAGTTGTCGCAAAAGCTCTAACTTGCTTTCTCGGGGAGTTTACTGTGCTGGGCGAGACGCTGAAGGATGCTATAGACACCTGTTTTCAACAATAATTGATCGAGTGGGGTTAAACCTTTACATTGTAATCTGGATCACAATACACTTTGAATTCCACCATACTGAAAGGTATTTCACGGATGAAGTTTGGCAGCTTTTTTGGAAGAATATCCAGTTTTTATAAAAATTTAGCCTTAATTGTTCTTAATACGATCATTGTATTGCTAGTTATGAATTGGTTAGCTTCCGGAATAATTGATTACCAAAATTATTTGCGAAAGAAAGCTGATAGTGGGAAGTCTCGCTACAGTTTCAAGAAATACGAAGAACCACTCAAAGAAATGTTTCCAAACTTAGCCAAGAGGGACATTGAAGAACTTTTGGATGACACACGGCATATCTCTCAGAGCTTTGAACCGTACACTCAATTCAAAGAAAAGCCATTTGCTGGAAAATCTGTCAATGTCGACAGTCAAGGGTTCAGACCGATCAAAGACCAGGGACCATGGCCACCCAATCCTGATTTTATAAATATTTTTGTGTTTGGTGGATCTACAACTTTTGGTTATGGCGTGCCTGATGGAGACACCATACCGTCCTATCTGCAGGAATTGTTAAGTTCAAAATATCCAGGAAGAATTAAAGTATATAATTTCGGTCGAGGCGGGTACATTTCGGTACAGGAAAGAATACTTCTAGAAAAAATGATACTGAGAGATATTGTCCCTGACATAGCGGTATTCATAGATGGCTTGAATGATTTGGCCCACGAGGATGATCGACCAGCTCACACCAAAGAGCTGACCAAATTCATGGATGAAGGAGAAAAATCACCTCTCACAAAATGTATTGCGCAGATGCCCATATTCAAACTGATAACTGGTTCCCACACCAAAACAGAGCATGTCCAAGACGATGATTCCAAACGCAGTATAACCGACCTCTTGCGCCGATACAAAATTAACATGGAAATGATCCAGTCAACTTCGAGTCATTTCAAAATCAAAACACTTTTCGTTTGGCAACCTGTTCCTGTTTACAAATGTGGTCATGAATACAATTTCTTCTCCAATTTTGATTATGATGGCTATGTGCCAAGTCTCAAAGTTGGATACCAGGAAATGGTTAAAGTTTTTCCCAGCGGTGAATTCGGCGATAACTTTCTGTGGCTTGCAGATGTCCAAGAAGGGCTGAATAAATCTCTTTATGTTGATGCGATTCACTACACCCCATATCTTTGTCGATTAATAGCTCAGAGAATTGCCGATAAGCTTGAAGAACAAAAAATGATCAAAGATGTTTCCGTCAATAGGTGATGTGATTGGTATTGAAAGTCTCTACGGTGATGTTTTTCCTTAATCCATTTTGAGAGGAGGAAGATTTTTGAGATGATTGAAGATGACGTCGGCCAAAATCTCATTCCCTTGCGCTGTCGCGTGCCCATGATACATTCTTCCAAGTTCAGATCCTGATGGCCCCATATTTGCCATTATTTGAACCGCATCAATAAAAGGGTATTTTTGGTCAGTCAAATACTTCACCAATCTTTCTACTCTATTCACTCCGTGTTCCATTGACTCCTGTATGTAATCTTTATGAGGCATTATTACGATTATTGGAAACGAGCCTCGGGCTGATGCGTTTGCAACGAATCGATCGACCAGATGACACATGACCGAAAAAGGATAATCTTCATCGAATAGATTCCAGGGATAGTGGGGTTTCAAGAAGGTATAAGCCGTTCTGGGTAATGATATGCCAATCTGTTTAAGCACAGCTTCATGCCAGTGGAAAAGAGAAACGGTCCAGGGAAACGAGAGACCTGGCAGTTTCTGGTCCAGTTGATACCAGTAGTCATACTTAGCCAGTTCCATCATGAATTCCCGATCATCCAGCTTGTCGATATCGTCCACAGATTTTAGCGGGTTCGGGACAAGAACTAATTGGTCGCCCTTCTTGACAAAAACAGGCTTGGTAAGTCTCAACGGATCATTATAGGTATAAAATGGACGATAGATGTTGACAACCCGATTAATATTTTCAGGGAGAATGCACAACATAACTATCTTTGAGTTAATCTGATTTTGAAGTTCATGTTTCAGGACCGCTTGGTCAGTCCCGTATCCTCCGACTCCGAAATTGAGAACATTCTGATTCAATCTTTTTGCCAGGAACGTCTGCCAGGTGCAATCGTCTTGTACGTTGGCGCAATAGGTAAAAGAATCTCCATAAGTTGATATGGGCGTGTTTTTATAGGAAGTGCAAGTGAGCCGCTCTCCCATGGGTCCATGATTGTAGGTTATGTTATCGATATCCTGGTATGTTATGTCAGGTGGGTAATCCCATCCCAATAATGGATTAAACATCCTCAACCCACCAACTTTAGCGCTATGGCTGTTGGTTGATGTCTTGGAATCGGATACTATTTGATGTTGATTCTGGCTGGTTTGTTTTCTTTGGTCCAATTGAAACTCAATGTTTCTTGCTCCGACCCTTCCAGATATGCGACTGGGGATGGTTTTTTTTAGAAGAATGTACGCAGACGCCTCTAAAATTATAAATAAAGGCACAAAGGCCAAAATCCAGTAAGCCACTTTTTTTATCATGCTTGGTTTGCTATGCAAGACCTTCTCCGAAAGGCCTCTTGAATATCAGGCCCATCACTAAACTAAAATTAGCGTTTGAGCTAAATTGCCCCGAAATAGGAATTTCCTTGATTCATGGCCCTGGTTCAGAAAGAAAACGCACAAAATAATCTGACGCTCCTGGTACTTTGTTCCAACCTTCACCAATAAGATTCATGAGCTGAGGTTGCTTTACTACCACTGCCTTAAATCCTGCCGTTTTTAAGGCATCTAAAGCCTCATTTCTTTTGATAGCGGCATTCTGAAGAAAGCCCTCGACATCCGTAATTTCTCCGACCGCTCGCACTCCAGCCATTTTGGCCCAATAAATCTTATTATTTACTGGATAAAACACGGCGATTTTATCTAGTTTGCCCACATGATTATCATTCAGAAAATCTTTAACAGCGATCATTTCCATAAAAGTGTCGCTATGAGAAATCTTGCCGGCTGAATAATGCAGTGCCCTGTGACTTTGATCCACGACAAAGCCAATTACCATCCCCATCATAAACGCCACCAGCAAAACCGCCTGAATCATGAAGGCGTTGAGCTTGGTGAAGTCTGCGACTTTATATTCAGGAGTAATGACAAAAGCTGTAAAACCAAGAAACAGGAATGCCGCCACATAACGAATTTCCATTGAAACCAGGCAATAAATTCCTGTACCCGCCAGGCAAATCATCATGAGTGTCAGGAAGACAGACGGAGGTCGAATCCTTGGATTAGGAAATTCAGCGTTTCTGAACTGGGAAAAAAACCAGATAAGCATGACCAAAGTCGGCGCCCAAATCTGGGTTATTAGATCAACAACATTTTTAACGATGGCATTGAATTGGGCCCTCAAGTTGAGAACCGGTTTTATGCCCATTGCCCAGTAGGCTGGATCCCCATGGGGAAAAGTTGACAGTGTTCCCTGATCGTAGAGCAAGACGTCAGGGTCACTGTGCAAAAGTTTTGGCAAATGAACGGGACTCCCTTCGCCAGCCACATAGTAAGCGTAATTGTAGCTTCCAACTTCTCCAATTGACAAATGACCCGCCTTCAGAGACTGGGAGATCACCACTGGCGAACTCAGGATTAGCATTACACCTACCGAGAGTAATATTCTGGGAATCGCCTTTCTCAAAGAACTGCAATGCAGCGCCGCAAGTGCGAACAACAATATAGAGAACGGGAAAAAGAAAGTCTTGCAAACGTAACCTAGCCCTGTTGTTAACCCTAAACAGGCAAAACCCAAAAAACTGTCCGGCGATCGCTTGATGTTCAGGAGAGCTGTAAGAGACAGCAGCACAAAGATGAATACCAGTATGTCCGGGGCTACGATCTGAATCCTCACCCAGATCAAAGACGTAACAAGAAAGATTGAAAAAACCACAGCTTTAACTATATGAGATGGTAAGGGGCAGCGTTCCCTATCGACTTGGATTTCATCTGTCAACCGATGAACAAAAAAATCACAGGCCCCCATTGCAGCTAAGAAAATGACAAAATTAAAAAACTTTACGGAATATAGTTCGTTGAGAGGTGTTGTGGGAACAATATATTCGAATAACGCCAACAGAATTGAATAACCAGGGGAATATCCCAGAAGAACGGCTTCATTCCATAATCCCTCACGGAAAGCCTCGGCCATATCCAGATACGCAATGGCGTCACCATTCACATAATGCCTGGTGGTATAAGCCAGGATCCCAGCAGCCAACGCGCCGAATATCCAAAAACCAATGCGAACTCTTGTATTCCATCGGTTTGGATCGGAAACTGCGTTATTAAAATTTAATACGGTCTCAGCCCAACCCATCTTCGGTCTCACTTTTTGGCAATTTAAACATTTACAGGATCAATATCCAGTATGTTTGAGTTCCTGGCGCCTTCAGCCATCCTTCACCAATGAGTTTTTGCCATTCAGTTCCCTTGGCTATTACGGCGGTAATGCCCTCATTTTTCAAAAGATCCAGGTACACTGAGCGATCTGCTCTGGATAAATCCAGAAATTTATCAGGGTCCTCAATTTCACCGGTGACTCTGACGCCGGCCATTCTGGCCCACTGTATTGGTGGGCTGCCAACAACAGCTACATGATTTCCCGAAACTATGCCATGCCTGGTAAGGAAGTAACAAACTCTTGTCTCTTCGCGATATGCCCTCTGGTAGGAATGTTTCCCATCCTGAAACGACAGTCCCCTCCCGGCTTCATCAAAGCTACATTCCAAAACAGATCCCAATAGTAATATTACCAATGCCAAGGATAGCAGTTCACTTGTCCCAAACCTCCCCCAAACCTTCTTAACTGCCCCCTGACGTATTCCAAAAACAAGACCGGCTGTTCCAGCAAAAAGGAACGGGGCCACATATCTTGGTTCCATGCATGTCATAGCGAACAAGAATATCCCTGATAACGCTGTTAATAGAAGCAAAATTTGCGGACTCACTGGAAAAAATCGGCCGAATATAAATGATCCGACGCAAATCTGGAATAGGGCCCACACAAGGATGGCCCATAACCAGTGCGACTGTTCCGGGATTTCCATAAGATTCCTCAGAAACAACCCTATATGCGCGCCATGATCATATTTTGGATTTATCCCTATCGTCCAGTAAGTGACATCAAATGTGAAGGGCCTGGTGCAAATATTTCCGGTATCATAAATTGCGATCCTCGGCTCATTTTGCAGAACTTTCCCCGGATGGTCAGGTACCCCTTGTCCTCCGATCAATTTGGCGTACACGTGACGTCCGCCCTCTCCATAAGAAAAACTTCCTTTTTTCAAATACAATGCTGTCAACAAGGGGCCTGTTATTAATAAAAAGCACAGGACAGCAACTGCGACCCTTGTCATGGATTTGCGAAGGGCGCCCACTGAAAAAGCAGCCAAAATAAGGAAGAAAGGAGAGAGAAGGAACATAAAGGCTTTTGCCAGATAACCAAGTCCCAACAAGATTCCCAGGACAATGAATTTGAAATGGGGCGTCGGATTTTTCCTTATCCACAGCAAAACAGATAGAGTCAGCAATATCAGGCAAAACACCAACATGTCAGGATTGATCAGTCGTAATCTGACAGACACTACTGAAGTGACAAGGAAGGTCGAATACAGGATGGTTTGGGTCCACATCCAGGCAAGAGGTTTCTCCCCTGCATTTGTAATGGCCGTATGTTCACGTTTCAAAAAACGTAAGAATATTTCCAGCGCTCCAAGGGTAGCAATAAATACTAAATAATTAAGACCTTTAGCACATATAATCTCGTTGAATGGATTGAGTTGGAGCGCACTTTGGAAAATAACAAAAAGCAAGCTGTACAAAGGGCTGAAAGTAAAATTTGCCGAATCACTCCAGTTAAACTGTTTTATAGCCTCGCCAATCTCAATGTACGCTATAGCGTCATTGTTGATAAAAAAACGGCTTGAATAAGCGTTTATTCCTCCAATTACAATGGCAAAAATCCAGAAAAATATCCGGATCCTCTTTGAGTTATGAAATGCTGATAGTCTCAAAATTGCCTCGAAGTGTGACAATAACAACCTACCACAAAACAAGGATTTCTTGACCATGTATGGAGCTTGTGTATAAATGCCGATAATCAGGAACAAGAAGAAAGTCCACAAAACCAGAGAGGTCCGGAGGAGGGTCAAGATGAAGGAAAAAAACATGTTCCCTTTCAAAACTGTGCTAAGCTTGAGGCCTCTAATTGATTTCTGGAACAGGACAGTTAACTCACCTGAAGCCTCTTGGGGATTATCTCAGGAAGAATTAGTCTCCAAACTGGATGAGGCTATAGAACTTCTAGATCCTATAACTGATTTTTCAGCTCTGGAAAGGCATCAAGGACTTATAAAGACCTTAATGTCGGCGGTATTTCCGAGAGCTTCCTGGGAAACTCAGCTTGCCGGCGCGTTCCTACCGTTCCAACTAAGACCTTTTTTCGTGTCACCTCTTTTGAGAAAAAAGATTGTAGGTAGTGACGGGTCTCTCAAGGGCAACCCCTTTCCTGATCAGGAAACCTACAACGAAAAACTACTATTGCGTGCCTATTTGATCATCCTGAAAAAGTTCTATGAGATCGACAGCGACCTCGGATCAGCGTTGACCATTATCATCCCGGACAACGACACAGGCTTGGACAAGTACTTCAACCTTTTGATTCAGGACAAGTTCGTAATATCCAATAGTCTCTCCGATCCCCCTGAGTTGACCGAGTCCGACAGGCGGGAAATTCAGGATAACCTTTCGGATATAAATGTTTTGAGCCGCATCATCCCAATTGAAAAATTTGAATTTCAGGGATTCTCAGTCGTTTATGCGGAAGACGTTACCTCTGAGGCCGTAATATCCAATTTGGAGAAAGAAGCTGTAGAATGTTACTCCTTAAAAAATACAACCGGACTAGCTCTCCTGAAAACGCAGCTAAGAACCTTATTGGGAGTGCCTGATTTGAAGGTTGGGGTCATGGCCATTGATGGGGATCAGGGTTTCATTTTCAAAGACGCGGGTTTAGGAAACAGGGAAAATATGTTTCTGTCTCCTATACGTTTTCATCTTTCGGCGTTTGATGGAACGCATTTCCAAACTGTTCTTAAAGACGGTGAAACAATAGTTGTTTCTGATCTGTCAATCGACCCGTTAAAACTGCAACCGGATATTGATTTGCTGGAAAAAGACGCAAAATCGTTACTTGTCACTCCTCTAAAATATGGCCAAAAATCTATAGGGCTTCTTTGCCTTACTTCAGGGCATCCGATGGAGTTCCAATTTCAACATTCAGGGTTGATAAATAAGATTGTCCCAATTCTCTCTCTAGTCTTAAAAAATGAAATTGATGAGCGCAATGCAGTGATTGATAGATCTATCCTGGAAAATTGCAGCGCTGTGCACAGGTCAATTCTGTGGCGTTTTCGACAGGTGGCTATGGACAGCCTGGAAAATTCCCGGAAAGGTTTCTTTGAGGAATTCGGTCCAGTTATTTTCAAGGATGTTCATGCTCTATATGCGACAGCCGATATTAGGGGGGCGTCAATCGGTAGGAATAGAAGTATTCAGACAGATCTTGCCAAACAGCTAAATCTTGCTCTGGAAATAGTCTCCGCCGCTGTTTCCAAGAAGGCGTTTCCAATTCTCGATGAGGCGAGTCATCAGATTCGAGGGCGTCTTAGAAAAATATCCGAAGGTGTAACAACCGGTGATGAACAACCAATCATAGATCTTATTCAAGCTGAAATTGAACCACTTTTCCCGTTTTTGAGAACTCTCGGGCCGGAATTGGCCAAGGCGATCGACGAATATGAGAATTCACTTGATCCAAAGACCCGCACAGTTTTCCATGAGAGGCGAGATCTTGAAGAAAGTATAGCCCTTCTAAGTACCACTCTGTCTAATTATCTGGAAAAGGAACAGGGGCACGCTCAGTCCATTTTCCCCCACTTCTTTGACAAACGTAAGACGGACGGGGTGGACTACGTGATGTATCTTGGAGAATCAATGGTCGAAAAACTCAAGTTCAATGAAGTCTATGTTAAGAATCTTAGGCTCTGGCAGTTGATCGTTTGCTGCGGGATGGCATGGCATAATTCAGCGATTCGCCCGAGGCTAAAGACGCCACTTGAAGTGAGTCACGTGGTGTTGGTGAGTCATAGTCCAATTTGCATACGGTTTCGATTTGATCAGAAGAGATTTGATGTCGAAAGCTCCCCATACATTGGTCATGAAATAATCAGGTCCCTTGTTGGCGGAGCAACGACAAAAATCGATAATGACAAACTCTCCCAACCTGACAAAATAGCGATCGTGTACTCTCGGCCGGAAGAAGCTACTGAAATGAAAAGACATATTTCTTATCTTCAGGACAACCATTACCTGATGGATGATCTTGAATACGTAGAGTTGAATGAACTCGAGGGTATTCAACAAGGGTTGAGAGCCCTCCGTGTTAGCGTCAATGTTCATTCTGATCAACTTTCAAAAAGGATTTCTGAGATGGATCGCCAGGGTGCTCAGATAGTTTCCGATTAAATATCGAGAGAATAAAAATTTTGTCCAAAAAAGTTTAATACTTGAAACTCATAGATAAATATGTATTCCGTGAAATAAGTGTTTCGTTCCTTTTCTGTTTTGCTATTTTTCTGGTTACCGGGGTTATAGCAGGCTTTCTTCCGATTCTGCAAAAGGGAATGGAGTCTGGACTGGAGTTGACGATCATATTGTTTCAGGCTTTGGCAAACGCTCTCCCCGGCACTCTTGTCACAGTCGCCCCTCTGTCTATAGCAGTCGGAATATTGCTTGGCCTGGGTAGGATGGCTTCCGACAATGAAATTTCCGCTATCAAGTCCAGCGGAATTTCTATAACTCGACTGCTTCCTCCTGTTTTGACCCTTGGTTTCCTTGGTTTTTGCCTTAGCCTTATGTGCACTTTGGTTCTTATACCAAAGGGCATCTCAGAGGGCAAAAGGCTTATGTATGAGGCTTTAACGAAACGGATAGATGCGGGGATCGAGGAGCGGGTCTTTTTTGATTCTTTGAAGAACATGATTATGTATGTCGAGCAGATTGATTCTTCTTCAGGCCTTATGAGCAGGATATTTATCAGGGAATCATCGAAGCCGGATGATGTGACAACAATCCTGGCCAAGAAAGGAAAGGTGGCTACTGACCCTGAAGGTAAGTCATTTATAATGGATTTAAGAGATGGAGTTGTTCTGAAGGAAGACTCTCGCGGGGATTCCACAGGCAATCTTGCTTTTGAGAGCTATGTTTTCAAGTATCCATTGGCTCAGATTAACCTTGAAAAGGAACAGAAATCTCTTGAGGAATTGTCAATATCAGAAATTCGAGAGAGGATCCAAACAATAACCAGGGAAACCGGCGACGGCACGGATCAATCAAGGGCTTTTAAGCGAAGGGCGGACATATTCGCTCGTATACTGATTCTTCAAAGGTTCGTTTACCCTTTTTCCTGTATAGCGCTAGCTTTCATCTCTTTTCCCATTGGTCTTGTAAACTTTGGCAAAGGCAGACTCAATAATGTCTCGCTGGGACTTGTGGCGATTTTTGGGTATTATGCGTTGACACTGGCCGCTGAGAGAGCCGCTCGCTCCTATTTGATCATTCCGGAAATTGCAGTCCCCGCTCCCGCACTGTTTTTTATTGTTTTCAGCGTATACTTGATAGACAGGGTTCGCAGGGAAAGGTTGTCAACAGTAGCCGCCATATTTGATAAAGTCCTGGCAAAATGTCGCAGAAGATGAAACTTTCTCATTTGAAATAGCGAGACAGAAGATGGATCCAATACATCATTCTCCTCAAGTGACAAATCATTTCATCGAAAAATTAACTAATTTTTGAAAGACTTTAATACCGCCGCCATAAAGAAAGTCAGAACTCCTGACGAGATGGCGATTGCTGCAGGCGGGTATTCCGCAAAATACCAAGAATAAATTACTAGACAGAACAATGACATCACGATTTGAACAGAAACCAGAGCCTGAAAAAATCGATTCTCAAAAGGCGGCGTTTCCGGGACATAACACTCTATTTTGGGCCATACCCAAACCACCAGGAGTTCATAAACCAGCAACGACAATATGATTCCCCACAGGACATCGTTTGGGAAGTGAGCGCCGACAAAAATCCTGGATAATCCTACAAGACTACCAAAAAACAGTAAAATAAACTTGAACATTCGAGAAGGACTAAAATGGGCTAGCGCAAGGGATGTGGCGAAAGCGGCGGCGCTGTGACCTGACGGAAATGATCCAGACCGCAATACAGGTCCCAGGAAATGAATCGTCCCTAAGGCTTCTGTTGGCCTCAATACCGGGATTATTACTTTAATGAGGTTAACTGCAATGGACGCGCCAATTAACATAGCTAGCCCAAAGGCGGTGATCCTTGGATTGACAAGGATAAACATACCCAAAATGATACCCAATAGTAAGCCATCCCCAAGGGTCGTCATGGATATCCAGAATAGATCTGAAAGATTGGAATGTAAGGAGTTTAACCGCAGGAATATTTCTGCGTTGAAGGCGTTAACAAAAAAGGACGTGACTATAAGCCCAAGTAGTAGCAGCAAATTAACTGAAACAGGAAGATTGTGTTTTGCCATAAGACCTGTTGCCGGTTACTTTTTTAAACGCGAATCAATATGACTTGTCAGTGGTCAATCCTGAGCCATGTGGGGAAGTTTGATTATCATTTTTCAATACGTAAACTGCGCCATCCTTTGGAAATACTCTTTGAAAGGGGAAAATTTTCTCGACCGTGTAACCGGGGAGGGGACCTAAAGTCAAAAGGAAATCTTCTCTATCGACCCACCACCAACTAAGTCCTGGTTTTTGTACATAACCTTTGTTGTAGCAATTGTAGCCATTAAATTCGAATCCTCCATCCAGTGAACAGGGTGGCACGGCTAGATCATTGACGACATAGTCCTGAGCCTGTTTCAGCGCCAATTTTGTCCTGACTAAATCATGAACTCCGCCAACAGAGAAAAGCCCCATAATAATCATAACGATAAAAGCGGGAATAAGTGATTTTTTCCAAAAAACAAGATTAAGGGATTTGGCCTTTTCGCTTACAATCCAAATGATAATAAAAACGAAAACAGGGATAAGATACCGGTCATGATAACCCGTAAACAAAATTGTCCCGGAATAAATCATCGTAAGAGCGAGAGAGAATGTAGACGCCGTAATGGGCGTGTCAATATCACATTTTCTGGCTGGAAATAGAATGTTAGAGATCGAGGAATAAGCCATGATGGCTATGGCGAACGCACTCATTGCGGCAAGGTAAGCCAGGCAGTAATACAGTGTAGGGGGGATTTGCCATACCCGTGGTATGTTCATCAGGTAAGTGTCCTTCAAAAGTAGCGGACCAATACCAAAGTCAATTATGATGTTGCGAAAGAATACTACAGACGGGTGAAACATTCCTGTCAGTATACCGGTTTGCAGCAATATGAAAAAGACAGTTAAGACTTTGAAGTAAGTTCGAAAAACTTTCCTTGAGTACAGCTCCTTCAGACTTAAGGCAACGACCGGAGAAACAAGAACACTTACATAACCAATGCCAAAGGCCAACCTCTCAGAGAGCAATCTCAGGTATCCATAAACGCCCAGCGCCAATGGATCGCTAATCATTCTATGAATGACTTCATGGTCGGTTAACGATGTGCTCCCGAATTTTTTCAGGGCAATTTCGAATCCGACCCACGGTATGATCGCAATCAAAACCGTCATCATGAAGATCTGAAATTTCCCCATTTGTCTGGCTTTTGGGTGAATGAACGTAAACAAGATCAGAGTGACAGGTATGGCGATGGCAATCTGTCGTGTCAGTAAAGCCGCCAAGGCGACTACAAGTCCGACGGCGACTAGAATTCTACTCTGTCGTTCTATCCCTTCAGTAATGAACAGCGCAGAAAATATCATTATGCCGACTAGAGTCACGTCGGTCATAAACGTAAAGGATTGCGACAGAAACAGAGGATTGGCGATTAAAGTCAGCGCACCCCAAAATGCAAGACTACTGGAAGCGCCGGTCCTCTTCAAGAAGACCATCAACGCAACAGAACCTAATACCGCCATGACGAGCACGGACACACGGAGCACTGTCACAGAAAAGCCAAAAATTTTTGTGAAAGCGAAACCCCAGATTAAATGTGTGAGTAAAGACGGGCCACCATCTCCCCAACCGGTCGCCGGCACGCATCCATCGCAGGTGACTATTTGGAGGGCTTTGATAAATGACCAATCGTCATTAATCATAAACTCGCCGGAGGGACCGATGAACCAGATGATAAAGCCCCACACCAGAACCAGAAACAAAGCTGGAGAGACATAAGAATAAAAGGTTTTTTCAGTTCCTAATGACATAATTTGAGTGTTTGGACATCACTGTCCCCATTGCTCCCCGTTTTTAACCCACCCCTTTATATTCGGCTCTTTGAGTGGGATTCTTTTCAAAGAAACATCGGCGATTATACAGCGAGGGGGCAATCATGTAAAGAGTTGATAACTCACTTGAACTAACAATCTAACGTGCCTGGCTCCGTTTATTCCTTTAATTAGAAAGAGGTTTCCGACAGGACGCTTTCTGCAATTATCTCATGCGCATGAATATTAGGATGCCTGTCAATAATAACTGATGGATTTTTTCCCCAATGATAATAGGCTTTCGCATATTCCTCCATTGAACTGGTTTTAAGTCGATCTATCAAGACTGCCTGGGAATCAACCATTTTACTTTTCAGTTTCTTGAAAGATTCAGGCACGATGGTTAAAGTGTTGTCCATCCCCAGGACTACGATAACCATATTGGAGCCGTGTCGGGAACATATAGATTCAATCTCTAGATATGCCGACCGGACTATCTTTTCAGTATCCTGTTCAGGTGTTGGCACGAGCGCCAGGGATTCTTTCAACCGGACAAGACTTGAGTGCAAAAGGTCATGCGCAATCGATGGAAACTTTCGGCTTAGGCTGAAATTCAAGAAGTCGCCAAATGTGTGATGAGAATGGCGGAAAACTTCAAAGTCCAGATCGAAAATAGCGCTCATAAAATCGGGCCTGTGAATTTTGATACTGCCTTCTGGGCCGGAAACGAAGTATGGATGGGGAAGTAGCCCAAAAAAACTTGGAGCGTAACGAAGCCTGGATCGATCAACAAGCCATGGCGAATACTGTACTAGAACAGTTTTTGGCTTAAATGCCGGAATAATCTGTCTTGCCAGAGTCACCATCTCTGCAAGACCGTAACTGCATCGCCCGGCGTTCAATGGGCTCACTCCCATTTTTTTGGCCAATTGACTGCAATATGTATGTTCGGATGGAACGCCAAAACCGAAAGTGAAACTGCAACCTAGCGCTAGAAGACTGTCCACATGACTTCTGGGGGAGCCTAATTGGCCAGGCGAGCCTACAGAGGCAATACGAAATCCATTGCAGTCGTAATAAACTGGAATTTTGACATCCTTGGAGAGGATCGTCATTCCATTTGAACAAGGAATGGGAACATATCCGAGCGCGGCGTCAAGTTTGTGCACCGAGCCAATCCACCCCGTAGAACAGGTCTTTATGCTTATCCAGTGCAAGTATGAAAAATAGAAAGAAACGACTAAAATGAGTGAAATGACAATCACGATTCCGGAAATCGCGCGCCTTAAAATAATCCATGATAGCCTATCGCTCATCTTCCCCCCACTAAATATTCTGGATTTTACTCAGGCGTTACATCATCCTCTTGAAAAGTCCTGTCGTCTTCTTCAGTTGAGTCAGCCCGAGCTATGTCCACAACTTGTTCTCCCGGGTCCATTCTCACCAGAGTTCTTCCCTGGGTGATCCTTCCTATAACGGAGATTTCCTCCATCCTCAACCTGATAATTTTTGCCCCCGTCGTCAGAATCAGGATGTGGTCGGAATCTTCGACAACCCTTACTGCAACAACGTCTCCACTTTTCGGTGTTGTCCTTATGGTAATGACGCCTTGTCCGCCCCTGTTGATAGGTGGATATTCTTTTAATGATGTTCGCTTACCCAAACCGTTTGCGGTAATAGTGAGTAGAGTCCTGGACTCATCTGAGATAACTCCCATTGCAATTACCGCGTCCCCCTGGCGCATGCGTATTCCTGTCACACCTCTGGCCTGGCGGCCCATAGGTCTGATTTGATCTTCCTGGAACCTTATTGCCTTGCCCTTACGAGAGACAAGGAGTATGTGATCATGCCCGCAGGTCAGGTTAACATCGATAAGCTGGTCATCCTGATCAATTGTCAGGGCAATTACACCCGTGGACCTCGGTCTTGAGAATTCAGCGATAGAAGTCTTCTTGATCTTGCCTTTTGCAGAGACCATGGTGACGAAGCCTTCCTGGCTTAGTTCCGGAATAGACAGCACTTTCTTTATGGTTTCAGTTTCGTCGAGTTTCAATAGATTCACTATCGCCCGACCTCGACTGTAAGGGCTTTCCTCTGGAAGTTGAAACACCCGGAGCCAATGAACTCGTCCACGAGTTGAGAAACAAAGAAGAACATCATGGGATGAAGTGAAAAGAATTTGATTAACAACATCCTCACTGGCTGTTTTTGCTCCAATACGACCTTTTCCACCCGGTTTCTGTGACTTGTAAACGGACGCGGGAACTCGTTTCACATAACCTTTGCTGGAGAATGTAACCACAACATCTTCTCTTGGAATAAGGTCCTCATCCAAGACATCAGAGTCCTCATCCTCGAGTATTTCGGTGAGGCGATCGTCGCCAAATTGATCTCTAACTTCTGTCAACTCGGAAACCACTACCTCAAGGATCTTATCGTCCGACGCCAGTAGGGATTCGAGTTCATTGATCTTTGCAAGGATTTCTTTGAGTTCCTGGAGAATTTTATCTCTTTCCAACCCGGTAAGTCTCTGAAGCCTCATATCCAATATAGCCTGAGCCTGAATCTGGGTTAGACCAAAATTAGCCATCAAGGCTTCGCGAGCGTTTTGGGGATCCGGAGATTCCCTGATTGTCCTAATGACTACATCAAGGTTATCAAGAGCTATCCTGAGACCATCGAGTATGTGTGCGCGCTCCCTGGCCCTGGCCAATTCAAACCTGGTCCTTCTGATAACCACTTCTCGTCTAAAATCGATAAAACCCTGCAGTATTTCCTTGAGATTGAGGGTTCGCGGGCGCCCATTGTTGACACACAGCAGTTGTATCCCGAAGTTAGTCTGTAATTGGGTATGCTTAAGCAGTTGATTTAAAACGACTTCAGGATTTTCATCTCTCTTCAGTTCAAAAACGACTCGCATGCCGTGACGGTCCGACTCATCCCTGATGTCTCTAATGCCAGGTATCTTCTTGTCTTTGACGAGTTCCGCAACGTTCTCCACCATCCTCGCTTTATTGACCATATAAGGGATTTCCGTAACTGCAATTCGTTGATAACCCTTGCCGGCATCCTCGATTTGCGTTCTTGCCCTCATGCGGACAGAGCCTCTACCTGTGTGGTATGCTTCGGTAATTCCTTTCGATCCAATTATGAATCCCTGGGTTGGAAAATCAGGACCCGGCATGAAACGCATCAGTTCTCTTATCGAAGCTTCTGGATTTTCGATAAGGTGAATGGTTGCGTTGATGGTCTCAGTAAGATTGTGAGGCGGAATATTGGTAGCCATTCCTACTGCGATTCCTTGCGAACCATTCACGAGTAGGGCCGGGAATCGAGCTGGAAGGACGACCGGTTCCTGCTGTGTATTATCGTAGTTTGGAATAAAGTTAACTGTTTCCTTGTCCAGATCTTCAAGGACCGCCTGACAAATCTTGGCCATTCGCACTTCTGTGTAACGCATCGCCGCCGCAGCGTCCCCATCTACACTTCCAAAGTTTCCCTGACCGTCAATGAGAGGATATCTCATTGAAAAAGGCTGGGCCATTCTTACCATTGAATCATAAACCGCCGTGTCGCCGTGCGGATGGTACTGACCTATCACATCTCCAACCCCCCTGGCGGCCTTCCGGTATGGACGGTTCCAGAAGTTGCCGGCTCTGTGCAAGGCATACAGTATGCGCCGGTGTACCGGTTTAAGGCCATCACGCAGATCGGGCAGGGCACGCCCTACGATTACACTCATTGCGTAATCCAGGTAAGATTTCTGGATCTCTTCTTCAATCCCCACTGTGACAATCTCGCCAGATTTAGCCAAAACTGATTCCTTCCGTATATCTCTGACGGGTAAACCCCGAAATTTCACTTGGCATATTAACACACTAGCCGGTTATTGACCAAGATGGAGTTTGATTCCCTTTGAATTGGTTTGACATAATAATCCAAAGTATGAAATAATTAAACGGTTTAATATATTTTGGAGGTCCTGGGATGGATAGAATACTGAAAATGGGCGTCTGCCTAGCGCTCGTAGTGGTTATTTCCTGTCCTGCTCTTGTTCTGGCCAAAGCCGGCAGAGACTCAAACATATCAAGCGTCCCCGCCAAAGTCTATGACGGGGGAGCGCGAGTCTTGGATAAGACAGAAGGAATTCTTAACCAATGCCTTAAGTCGACATTCAGTCTTTTCAATCCTTGTCTGGATGTTGTCAAGATGTGCACGGATGTCGTTTTGAAACCGTTGAACTATCCCTTCAACTATGTGGAGAACAAGATTTACAAGCCTAAGCATAATAGACATTTAGATATTCCGTCTCCACAAAAACCTTAGTCGCCGAAACGGAGACGAGTTATTTCAAAAGAGGGGTTTGAGGAGTTCGGCGCTTAAGCATTGGATCACAAACGGTCCAAATTAGGCGCCAATTTGGAGGGTGTTTGATGGCGAGGGTCATGGTGTGCGTATTTGGCGCCCTATGTTTGGTTCTGTTTCCAATGTTCGCAAGAGCTGATGGCAAAATTCATTCCAATGGCATAGCGATTTGTTCGGTAATAATAAATGACATGACCGAGGGGAGAGTCTCGTTGAGACAGTCCCAGGAAATGGCCACCGCCATAGCCAATGCAGGTAACAGGCACTTTGGCAGGATTACCTGCGGGGATATGTGGTTATATATGGCAATAGTATTCGTTGAAAGTGGATTTAGAAACAACATAGTTAATTATGAAAACTGTAGAGGAATGTTTCAGGTTCATGCGCCATCATGGGCGTCGAAATTCGGCATTAGGTACGCGGATCTTTTGAATCTTGAAACCAACGCTGAATGTGGTATCCAGGTCTTCAAATATTACCTAAATTTATACGGTAATGTTGTCCAAGCCTTAAGCGCATATAACAGCGATCACCCTTACGCTTCAAGGAGATACGCCCTAGCGGTGCTGGCAACTAGAGAAAAAATCAAGAACCGCTACCTCAAATTGTATCGCGCTTATCGCGACGCTCCAATGCTGGTAACTATAACTTCTTTGAAATAGCTATTCCCACTTGTTAGAATTAAAATATAGTCACCCCAAAACCACAGTTTCGAGAGTTATGATTATCTTGGAGGACCATACATAAAAGGACTGGCGATTGATCCAATAAGATCATACGGATTGACTGGCGTGGGATTGTGATCAGCGGGAATGTAGGGATCGTGTCCCATGGGATAACAGGAGGATACCGGCCCGTTGGGTGGCGCGACATATTGGGGTAGGCAACTTACGCAGCCTGAAAGCCACAATATGTTCATTAATAGTAATATGATCAAAAAATTTGTTATAATTCTCTTCATGTCATCGCACACTAAAATTATAAAACTATTTTAACCTTTAAAGTTGTTTTGATCAAGGCAAAAATGTAATCTTTCTCCCATTCCTAATTATTGCAGCATTTGACGGCGCTAATCAAAAAAGTCTTTATTCAATCTGCACACTTAATCTCGCAAATGAAAAACGGAAGGACTCTCTGGATAAATCTCGGTTTTCCCTGCTTGGTCCACCATAAGGCATGAAATATTTGGATGTTTCCCCAGGAAAAGTTTGGCCTTGTCTGGTCCGAGCACGAAAACCGCGGCCGAGAAACCATCGGCTCGAAAACCATCGGGAGCGACTATGGTTACGGATTTGAATCCGGAGGCTGGATATCCGGTTGAGGGATCTAAAATGTGATGATATTGTTTACCATCTTTTTCAAGAACTCTTTCATAATCGCCTGAGGTAAACACCGCGCTGCTTTCTATATTTACCACCGCTTCTATCCGACCTTTGTCCCCAGGGTCCTGAATACCGATTTTCCAGGGTGTTCCGTCCCCCTTTCCCCCAAACGCCATTATATCTCCACCGGCGTTCAACAAAGCCGCCATAACACCCTTGGCCTTGAGAATTTCTTCAGCCCTGTTAAGAGCATAGCCTTTTGCTATGCCTCCAAGATCCAGGGCCATTCCTTCCTCCGGCAAGAAAACTTCATTCTTGTCGGGTATTATCTCAACTTTCCGCCAATTAACTTTTTTTCTAGCCTCTTTTATTTCAGATTCATCTGGTAAACGGGGCCCTTCAGGTCCACTGAAGTTCCAGAGTCTCGATAGGGCTCCAATGGTAGGGTCAAAGGCCCCGCCAGTAAGTTCAGAGATTTCTAGGCTTCTTTGAATGAGTGAGACAAGTTCCGGATCTACCTTTGTTGGAGAATGCCCGGCATTATTGTTGATTCGGTTCAGGTCTGATTCTTTATGAAAAGAGGTCAAATCTTCGACACGTTTAATTTCTGTTAACGCTGCCTCGGCAGATTCTTTCAGTTGATTCTGGCGCCCGATTACATTGACTTCGACAAGTGTCCCCATGAGTATTCTGCCGACTTTCAAACTGGAATTCGAGCTTTTTTCAGAACACGAAACGACGAAAAAAATAGTTGAGATACTGAGTAAGAATGCAATTGACATACGTCGCCTAAAACTGTTCAAATTTTGTCTGAAGCGCATGTGGATCTCGAGAAAAGTATTTTTATTGGAATTATCATAGTGAAAAAAGGAAACATATAAACTGCCGCAAGCGTTGGAGACAACGGCCCAAAAAAATATGAAGAAAAAACAATAACAAGAACATTATTCATGATCGCAAAACTTATTCCGGATGCGAGTTTTTCTTTGTGCCCCCCTTTGTTGATAAGAGCGAAACCCACCAAATAATAAATTGCTGATAGAACGTATGCAACGATTACACAGGACACAATGACGCTGGGACTCTGGAAGAAAAAATGGGAATATTTGGAGAATACACCCAAATTGATCGCAGCGAAAATAATCAGCGAAACAGGAAAATGAAATACAAGGATTCGGTCCAGGAAGTCCATGCAAAACCGTCTTGCCAAAAGCACCCCAAACATGGGCACAAAAACCACCATTGCCAGTAATCTCACCATTGAATCGAGAGGAATATGAACTTCCGCTCCGGCTAGAATCTTTAGAAGAGCCGGCAACGAGAAAGGAGCAATCAAGGAGGTTACAATAACCATACGTAGAACCGGCGCCACTTCCGTTTCCAGTAGATTAGCCATGAACGGGGCCACTACTCCAGTAGAAATCCCCGATAAAAGAAGCACAGGGATTGCAAAATCCGGAAAGAGCCAATTCGTGATCCAATAAAGGATCGCAGGCAAAAGGATCAGCTTGAATGAAACCAATACGACCAGACGTTTAAGAGCCGTTGAGGATGTATCCAGGAGGGAATCAAACTTGATCCTGGAAAAGCTCAAGAACATCAGAAACATCATAAAATAAAGGGGGTACGGTCTAAAAGGAGCGCACAGATCTGGTAGGAAAATGGCTAATCCTGCGGACAC
The DNA here is from genome assembly GCA_903952205.1 of uncultured Desulfomonile sp. Taxonomy (GTDB): domain Bacteria; phylum Desulfobacterota; class Desulfomonilia; order Desulfomonilales; family Desulfomonilaceae; genus CAJBEZ01. The sequence continues at coordinate 62,533 of CAJBEZ010000104.1, forward strand.
GAATATTACAATCAGGAGAATAAGGTCATTTAACCTCACTACTTGATCTCCAATTGGTTTGCCACGCCCATGTTAGACCGTGACTAAATCAGAACAGGATATTGTCGAATTCAGGAGAGCTAGTCTACCGAGGTCTTTGTCCATAACATCAACCCCGTGGCCTCGTCGTATTGTCTGACCATGATAGGTCCGCTGGATTCCGTTCCATAGAGTTCCGCTGCGAATATAAGTGAACCTTCTCCAAGGTGTCCTCCCAAGCACTGAAAATTTTGATCTGACACAACGATGTGGGCATGAGCGAATATCTGTCCATCTTTTTCTGAAATGTTTCCCACACAGGAGACAATTTCATAGGCGCCGTGAAACTCTCTAAAACTATATCGACGATCGATTGGGTCATAAAAGCCGATGACCACTTTCGTTAGCGCCCCGATCAAAACAAATGATCCGGTTTTAATTGATCTTGATAGAAATTCGTCGGTTATAGCCTTCAAGATGTCTTCTCCCTTGGGGAGCCTGGCCAAAAAATTCAATTCCATATTTTTCTCCTTAAGAAATTCTTTTGTAATCAATGGACGTGAAGGCCCTGCAATTGTAAGATAAACTAAAGACAAACTCTTACCGCGGGAGGCGTTATATGAAAAGAGGTTTTTGTCATCATTGCGGCCAATCCCTGGAATTCGATGATAAGGTTTTTCGTAATGACACCTGTCCTAAGTGTGGGTCGGACATTTACTGCTGTCTCAATTGCTCGGAATATGATGAGACGGCCTCTAACAATTGTATAGAGCCGCAATCTGAGAGAATTTCAGTTAAGGACCGTAGAAATTTCTGCGACTATTTTGACTTGTCCCCCAAGCAAACCTCGGGGAAATCAAAGGACAAAGCTGAAGAAGCAAAAAAAAAGCTGGAGGCTCTCTTCAAGAAATAGAATATTGTCTTTAGGTTAAAACCGCTAAGGAGAATATTCCCCTTGAAAACTTCAGGCGCTGCTCAGAATCATGTGACTTAAAAGTCGAACGAATCATCATCCAGAAAAGAGTCTTCCACTGCTTGAATTTCTTTAAGAATCTCAGGAGGCAATTCTTCTTTAGGCGCATCACGCCAGAGACCTTCCAGGTCATAAAATTCTCGGGCTGAATCTTGAAAAATGTGAACTACGACCTCTCCAAAATCCAGCAGGACCCAGTTGCCCTGAGTTAAGCCCTCAACGGAATAGATCCGGGCGCCATCTGTACGCGCATCAGCGATGATTCCGTCTGCTATGGCGGTAACATGTCTCGCAGATCTTCCTGAAACAATCAGAAAATAGTCCGCAATCGCCGTCAACTGATTCAGTCTGAGAAGAATAGGGCGCGTAGCTTTCTTTGATAAAGCCGCATTAAGAAACCTTTGCGCTTTTTCTCTGGAATGTGCGATTGTTAAGTTTTTAGAAGTTTTTTTCATTAGTGATTGGATCCCTGCACGGAGTAAAGATTTTTTTCCCTGATGTAATCCAAGACGGATTCCGGAGTCAGATATCTTGCTGTCAATCCCTGTCTAAGTAATTTTCTAATATGAGTCGAGGAAATATTAAGGCCTGTGATGTTAGAAGGTATCAAAAGCATTTTGTTGGAGTGGATAAATTGGCTCCCGGTTGGAGTAAATTGTTCTTGAAGCGTCACAGGCATGCTCTCCCAAGCTTTCTTGAATTTGAGACCGGGACGTTCGACAATTATGTAATTAGCCAGACTAAACAAGTTCTCAAAATCTTTCCACGTCCCTATTTCACTCAAGGAATCGGACCCCATTATGAAATATAGTTCATCAGTGGTTTTACTTTTTAAGTGTCTTAAAGTATTAACCGTATAAGAAGGGGCCGGGAATTTGAGTTCCATGTCGGAAACCTCAAATTTTTCATTTCCTTCGCATGCCAGTGCGGTCATGTTAAATCGGTCTATGGAGCTTGAAATATTGGTTTCGGTTTTGTGCGGAGGTTGATGACAAGGTACGAATATGATTTTGGAAAGACCAAAAACCTCTGAAACTTCTTCGGCAAGTCTCAAGTGTCCTAAATGGGGAGGGTTGAATGTGCCGCCAAGGATTCCGATTTTCAATCCAATCTCGTATGTTGAACAAATGGCTTGTTTTATTGTAGCAAGATTTTATATTTAATTGTGTAAATTGAAAAGAGGAATCCAGTCAAATCACTTATGATCAGGGATTTCTCCGCTGGAGGACCAAAATTTGGAATATATACTTGGCTTTATAGTCCTGCTGGGCGTTCTAATATTTGTTCATGAATTTGGGCATTTCATTGTGGCAAAAATGTTGGGTGTCAAGGTTCTGAAATTCTCTCTGGGTTTTTCCCCTGTCATGATCAAAAGAAAATGGGGCGAAACAGAATACATGATCAGTTGGATTCCTTTAGGGGGATATGTAAAACTATTTGGCGAAGAACCCAACTCTGAAGAAGAAATTCCTCCCGAAGACACTAACAGAACCTTTACAGGTAAACCAGTGTGGGCAAGAATTGCGATTGTGGCCGCAGGCCCTATTTTTAACTTTGTTTTTGCCGTACTACTTTTGTGTTCAGGGTTTGTAGCAGGGTTTCCTGTTTTGGCTTCCGAGGTAGGCAAGGTCCTACCTGACAGCCCAGCTTTGGAAGCCGGATTTCATTCCGGTGACGTTATAAAGTCTATAGATGGCCAACCAGTTTGGCGTTGGGATGATGTAAGGAATCTCATAGAAGATTCGGCTGATCGCAAACTGACTTTTATTGTAGAGCGAAATGGCGCAACATCCCAAATCTCAGTCATTCCAGCCTTGTCCGACCAGAAGGACATGTTTGGAGAGTTAAAAGGTAGAATTGGTATCGCTCCGTCAGGCAAGAAGGCGGAATTGGGATTCTTGGCGGCAATCAATGAGGGAATCCGCCTGTCGGTTTATTTGACCAAACTGGTAGTAACTACGCTTGTAAAGCTGGTACGCGGTGACATAGGGGTGAAAGCCTTAAGTGGTCCCATTACAATAGCTCAGGCCTCTGGAGAAAGCCTGAAGTTGGGGGCATTCAGTTTCATATTTCTAATGAGTTACATAAGTATCAACTTGGCCGTCATCAACCTGTTACCCATCCCGGTCCTTGATGGCGGACACATTTTCTTTTTCATCATTGAAGCAATAATAAGAAAACCGGTGACCGGAAAAATACGGGAAGTCGCCGTACAGTTAGGACTACTGATTATAGTCTTCCTGATCGGTCTGGTGTTTTTCAACGATATTTACAGAATAGTAACAAAAGGTTGGGCGCTTTCTCCGTGACAGAGGACAAAAATTTCCTATGTTCCAGGTGTTTGTCGATTAGATTCTAAAAAGGATAGGCATTTGCTCATTCTGTCCGTTCACACGGCCACGGCATCGTTGGGGGTAGCTGTTGTCAAAGACGGCCAAATTCTAGTGGAGAAAATTCTACAACCTGGCGGACAGCATCTTGAAAACTTACCAGACGCCATTCATCAGACACTAAAGGTCACGAACAACAAACTACAAGATCTTGATGGCTTCGGTATAGCCAAAGGTCCAGGATCTTTCTCCGGGATCAGGGTCGGTCTTTCGGTGATCAAAGGAATGGCTCTTGCGTTGAATAAAAGGGTAATAGCCCTGTCCACTCTCGAGATTCTGGCTTGGCAAGCAGTTAACAAAGGATGTTTGGTGGTCCCTTTAATCGATGCGGGAAGGGGCGATATTTATGCCGGAGTATTCGACAAATTTGAAAAGGATATTCATGTTATCCAGGGTCCCCTTCTTCTGAATATAGAAGAAATCGAAAACCTATTGTCGGTTACAGGACTCAGAAGATCAACCCTGTGCGGTTCTAAGGAATTGTTGAATATAATAGGCGAAGACAACAGATTTGAACGGAAGGTAATTGATCACATTTCTCCAGGGGCTCTAGGTAATCTTGCTGAAAAACGACTCCAAAACGGATTGTTCGATGACCCCCAAACGCTTACACCTTTATATGTAAGAAGATCGGACGCTGAAGAGAAGAAAGAAAAGGTGATTTCCAACATGTCGGGAAATGTATAAAAGTTGGCCAACTTAACAATTCATCAAATTTGGAGCGCGAGTTTTTGACGAATGGACGGTAACAAAAAAAGGACCAAAATAACAACGGAGTGACAAACAATCTTTATCGTTGTCATGGAAAAAAGGAGTAATTGGTGTCTCCTCCAAATGCGCCTTTGGAGAACTCCCTGGGGTTAATCCGAATGGCGTCGCTTTCGATTTCAATTAAATGATATGAGCTGTCCCAACGGTCTAGCAAGGGAGACCCGCAGGAAGAAAATACCAGGGAAGATTCGGTTTCAGGGATACGAAGTTCGACCACGGAAGCCCTGTGTTTATGACCCTGGAGAATCAGTCGCACTCCAAGTTGCGCGCAGATGGTCAATATAGCGCTTGCGTCTGAAAGTTGGTGAGCCCAAAAAGAAGAAGCGCGCAAAACCGGTAGAATCGGATGATGCAAAAAAAGGACCTTGAAGTATGACTTGTGGTTGCCGGCCTCTTCCCGGAACCAGTATCGACTGTCCCTGGAAATCGATCCAGGCCAGGACGGAAGTTGGCTGACTGAGTTCAATCCAAACATGATAGCTCTGTGTTCTTCAGATTTATGCAGGACCTGGTCGCTTTTTCCAAAATAGGATCGATATCTTCTCATAGCCAACGAAGGAATGATGTATTCCCATGGAGCGAAAAGAGATACCTCCCTATTTCCCGGTATCGTTAAATATTCACAACAGAGTGAATCGAGAAACTCTCTCGCTTGCTGAAATTCAGCAATTTTCCCCCTGTCAGTGATATCTCCGGTGACGATGACCAAATCCAATTTATGGAAAAACAGGTCTTCCTTGAGAGCGTTCAACTTCTCTGTCGAGATCATTTTTCCGAAATGGAGATCAGATAAGTGAGCTATTTTCATGAAACAGGACAATAGCTATGGATGTATCGATGGTCAATAGAGTATTTGCCTGTTGTTCCGTGCAAATGGCGCCAAACTATTTATTCAAGTTTTAAGTTGATTAATTGGTTCAAATTAATTAGAATCATTGAATAAAACTATATGGTATTTTTCTAAAATGTCGGTTCTTTTCCGGCTGAATCCTTCATGCTATTATCCCTTTTAAAGGAGCGTGTTCATGAAACCAATATTACGTCTATGTTTTACTGTATTTGTCTGTTTTTCAATGTCCGGGATGGCCATCGGACAAGACTCATACAGTGGTTATTATCCATACCAGGGGCAAAACTCCGGAGGTTACGGTTACTCCTCCGGCTATGATCCAGCCTCAGGCCAGGGGTCTTCTTATGGTTACGGTTCCCCTTACGGATACTCCGAACAATCTGCGCCCCAGGGTAATCAGGCGCAGTATGGTTATGACCAATATCCCGGTATGCCGGGTTACGGACGGTACGACAATGCGCCTGTCGGTTCAGGAAGCTACGGTTTGCCGTCGGGTTACCCCCAGACGCAGTCGAATGACCCCACACTGAGATCCCGTCTGGCCCAGCCTAGGAACAGGAGCGGCTCGCCGGAGGTTAGAGAATCGACTAGAATAGTGACACCATCGAGGCGAGGCGCCACGGCCCGCTCCACTCAGCCCGTTGCGGTTCGTAGCGATCCGGACGCAGAAAATGGGCCTCTTTATGGCCGTGAGATCTATTGGGATGGTCGAGAATCTGATCGACAGGAGTCATCCGCTGCTCCAACTGAGAGCAGACCAAGCCGGACCGTAAATACGCGCGTGCCTGCCGCAGGGGCCGACAACGCCGAAAGACAAATCAGACCATTCTCGAATCTGAACCAAGAACAAAAATCCAATAGAACCAGATCAAACGTTGTTAGACAGCAGAACAAGGCCTCTTTAGCTTCACCACCACCGCCGCCTTCAGACTTAAAATGGGGGAAAGAAGATTCCAGCGCCGGCGAACAACAATCTCTTCAGCCCAAACCCTCTTTCAAATGGGGAATGCAGGGGAAACCAGCCATGATTGGAGCAGAACCTGGAAGAAGTGAATCAAGTCAGGGTTCAACCCAGCTTTCACAGCAAAATGCACAAAGTTCCGGCGCCGGGGAGGGAAAGAAGTTTCAGTGGGGAAAAGTTCAATAAGGTATGTTTTGTATTTCTGGTTTACGTAAAAAGATATAAACGGTGTTGGAAAAGAAGGGCCATTTCGGGTTAGACCCCGAAATGGCCAAAAAGGTTTCCTTTTTGGAAAGCAGGGGCGCCATAGAAGTTAGGATGGCGTATCTTCTAGCGAATTCTGGATCTTGTCAACATAAGTTAGGATATCTTTTAACAATGGCCTGACCACAAGGGCCCATTCCTGCTGGTCCCTCATATTCACCGATCCCGTTTCGAGGACTTTGGCCACGACAAAGAGCTTGGTTCGAGAATCATAGACTTCCTGTCTCACTCTTTGGGCATTCCATGTTTCGTCGTTCAATTTAACCTCCTTTATCGTCAAACGCTCAACCAAAGCGTGACCCCACTTTGTCAATCTGAAATTGTCTTAAAATGGTAGGTGGAATCAAGTGAACCGACTAAGCCGGCGCCATGGAACGGCCTTCATTAAAGGCTTTCAAATTAATATCCACCAACTTTGGTTTCAAAGATTCCTTCAAGGTCTTTTCATAAGTTTCAGCGGGAATATCTAGGAACTTGGACAAGACACCGAGAAAGATGACATTGAGCACCCTTAAATTTCCAATTTTTGCAGCTACAGACTCCCCATCAACAACAATGGCGCTAGGAGCTTTTGTCTTGATTCGTTCCAGAACATCCTGCGGGTATTCCTGTTGGCCGGTGAATACCGACGGAGGTAAGATTTTCTGATTATTAACTACGACTTGCCCTTTTACAGATAGGAAAGGGAAATATCTGAGAGTTTCAATCTGTTCGAAAGATAGGAGTATGTCGGCTTCTCCCATTTTTATTATGGGAGATCTTACTGTTTTTCCGAAGCGAACGTGACTCGACACAGACCCACCTCTCTGAGCCATTCCGTGTATTTCATTCTTCTTGACATCATATCCATGTTTGGCGGCGACTTTTCCCAATACGTCGCTCGCCAGGATTATGCCCTGCCCACCAACACCCACGATCAGCACATTGTAAACACGGTCCTGGCTCATGACGCCTCCTCAATAGCATCAAATTTGCAAACCTCTTGGCATGTGCCGCATCCGACGCAGAGCGCGGCGTTGATTCTCGAGAAGCCTTTTCGTTTCTTGCCCTTTTCCGGAACATCTATCTTGACAAATTCCAGGGCTGGGCAACCGGTGTTTATACAACTTTTGCATCCGGTGCAAACGTCCTGTTTTATTCTAAAAGGTTTGTCCGGCAATACTCGACCCGTTTTAAGTAACGCGCAGGGGGCCCTTGCGATTATAACCGAAGGCTCAGATACTTCTAGCTCTTCTTTAATAGTCTTTTCCAGTTCCTTAATTTTATACGGATTTACTATCTTAACTCGTTTCAGTCCAAATGACTCACAAAGTTTTTCAACGCTTACGTTTACGGACGGTTCCTCGCGTAAGGTAAATCCTGTGCCTGGATGATGCTGGGCTCCGGTCATGGCGGTGATTCTGTTGTCTAAAATTAAAACCGTAGAATGGCCACCGTTGTACGCCAACTCAAGTAGTGGTGTCATTCCTGAGTGAAATAAAGTCGAATCACCAATAACTGCGACCGCTTTTCCCCCGGCTACGTCTTTGAGTGTTCTGGCAAGACCAGACGCTATTCCTATGCCCGCTCCCATGCATAGGCAGTTATCGAGCATACCAAGAGGGGGAAGGGCCCCCAATGTGTAACATCCAATGTCACCAGCCACGTAAACCTTGTTTTTCTTTAGCGCGGTAAAAGTAGCTCGGTGAGGACATCCCGGGCACATGTTGGGAGGTCTCATAGGAAGTTCTATGTCTATCGAACCGATACTTTTTGCCGAAGATTTGCCGGTGATGGCAATTTCCAACTTTTCCGGAGACAACTCTCCACACCGACCGGTTAGGTTTTTCCCTTCGACAGATATTCCCATCAATCGAATAGCCTCTTCAAGAAATGGATCAAGTTCCTCGATAACTAACAGCTTGTCCACTTTTGAAGAGAAGTCGCGAATCATCTTTTCGGGAAGTGGCCAGACCATTCCAAGTTTCAAGAAAGACGCTTTAGGCATGACTTCGTAAGCATACTGAAATGCAACCCCGGACGAAATTATTCCAACCGATGTGTCACCCATGATGACTTTATTGTAAGGAAAGGATTCGGCAAATGCGGCTACATCTTTTAATCTCTGTTCTACCAAGGGGTGTTTTTTTCTGGCCATGGCGGGAAGCATCACATATTTAACAGGATCTTTCTTGAGCCCTAACTCTCTCTTGCCTTCCTTGCGTTCTGCCAGTTCAACCAGTGACATTGAATGTGAAATTCGGGTTGAACTCCTGAATATGACAGGAGTATCAAACTGTTCACTAATCTCTAGAGCTTCCCCGATCATGTCTTTGGCTTCCTGGCTGTCTGACGGCTCCAGACAAGGCACTTTACCAAATTTGGCGTAATTTCTCGTGTCCTGTTCATTTTGAGATGAATGCATTTCCGGGTCATCACAAACCACAATGACCAATCCCCCGTTAATTCCCGTGTAGGAGAGTGTCATGAATGGGTCGGCGGCCACGTTAAGCCCAACATGTTTCATTGCCGCAAGTGTCCTTGAACCGCCATAAGATGCGCCGGCCACCACTTCAAGCGCCACCTTTTCGTTTGGGGCCCACCCAGCGATAATTTCCGGGTACCGTTCCCCAATATATTCTAGAATCTCTGTACTGGGTGTTCCCGGATAAGCTGAGGCTAACCTGACCCCATACTCGTAAGCCCCTCGCGCTATTGCCTCATTTCCTGATAATAGCTCTTTCACAGTCACTTCACCTTTCGTTAATTTCCAGGATCCAGGCTAAATAGAAGCTGGACCACATTACAGATGGAAAACTTTCATCGACTGCCGGCGTAATAATCAAAAGTATGCAATCTGCCGACCTTGTTGCGCCAAGATGATTTGAGAGATCATCCTAGTATTACCTCAACAGTCTGTCAATATTTTCATACAGGTGACAATTCACGTCAAGCGCCGGATCGAGTATCAGACAAATAACATGCCGTTATAATGTAACTATGTGTTCAATATAGTAATATAACGATTTTCCTGGTCGTTCAGTAAAGTGAAATAGTGTTCAGTCCGGAACCCACCACATATAATCGTTGCAACTTCTTAAGCGTTAAAACTCCTCTGCATTATTATTGATTTATCTAAAAAAAAATGTTAATAATGTGAACAAATTGCGTCATCACAACAGTATATTTTGAGAGATTCTTAATGATCAGAATACTGGCCCTGATTTTAAGCGTGAATTTTTGTCTGTTCTCATCGGCCAGAGGGGAATTTGTATTTCCGGCCAACGTTCATGAGAACAATCCTGTCTTAGTACAATTTAATCCAACTTCAACCCCTAAGAAATATCGACAGATCGGAGGAAGTGTTGACAACGCTCGATCCAAGCTTGCTGCGGCGCACTCTTCCAACCCTCGGCGCAAAAAAGAAGTACAGCGCAAGGATCAAACAGATTATCCTCCTGCAAATGATATCGATTCCAACAATTTGTTGAGAGTTGGAAATGGATCATCAACTCTTCCTGGCGGCAGGTCTATTTTTGAGATAAGAGTGCCCGGTGACCCTCGTTCCAGCATTGAAACCCAATCTCAGCTTCTAAAATCATCATCGGCGCCGTCTTCGCCGATCGATCCCCAAAAAGGCCAAAGCCTCTCTGCGCCAGGTGATTTTCTAAAAAGACTTGGAAGCATTCCAAAATTTGATTTCACTGTTGAGAAAAAGCAATTTGAAAGAATGGAAATCCTAGTCAGCCATTCAACTCACATTTTTCGTCTCTTGGCGCATGGCAAAGATTCATCCGCCCATTTGCTTTACGAGTGCAAAATTGGTCTTGGGGCCCCGGCATTTCCGACGCCGGTCGGAGTATATTACGTCACACACATTTATGATGACGATCCGTGGTGGATACCGCCACCAAACAGAGCTTGGGCGGCGGGGGACTCACCGAGCAAAAGAGTATATGGAGGCACCATGGCGCCTTTGCTAAAGAAAAAAAATGTCTCCCCCAAGAAGAAAGATCTGTCAGAAGAGGATCGTATAGAAGGGCCTGTTAAACTCGAAGACTACGGTTACAGATTCCACGGCACTAGCGCTCCTCGAAGCATCGGTCGAAATCAGTCCCATGGTTGTGTCCGAATGATTTCTGATGACGCTAGAAAAGTAGCCTGCATAATCAAGGATCGAGTAGGAATCGCCGACCGTAAGGAATCAGAAAACGGGTCTTACGTGATACTGAAATCACCGATCAGGCTGAACCTAGTTAAATGAAGTTTCTATAACTAGTGGTTTGATATGAAGGTAAGAAAATAGGGCTCTAGTTGCCGCTCTGTCCAATCAGGTTTCCTTATTGTAAGTAGGGGCGTTCTTTGAAGTCTTACCCTTCAGAAAAACATGATAATACTCGTAAGTCAAAGGTCGGCCATCATCTAATGTCTTTGAGAAAACCACTTCCCCGACAAAAACTGTATGAGTAACAACATCTAGGGTATGAGTGACATTGATTTCCATCACGCCTAGCGAGTGATCCGTTACCAATGGGCATCCTGAAGCGCCCTCTATATGTCCAACGTTTTCGAATTTGTTGACGTCCCTGCCGGACTTGAAACCAAAAAGCCCTATAAATGGGAACGGGGTGGAATCTTTTAGCACGGATACGCCAAAGCGTTTGCTGGAAGAGATGAGTTCGTGAGTGAAATTCTTTTGATTGATTATGACAGCGAAACAAGGAGGATCAGATGTCACCTGAATAACAGTGTTGACTATCTGGCCATTTTTCCTATTGCCGTCAAACGATGAGACTAAATAAATACCGTAACTAACTTCTCGGAATAGATTGCGATCGACTTCAGGAACCATTGGAAACCTCTCTGGTCTCAGTAATTAGCAACATGGGTTACAGATACGACGTTCTGGTTACAATGGGTTTGTCACCAGATTGTTGGAAAAGACATTGGAAGTCAATCCACTGATTGGCCCCAATCTTTCTCAACGGCGTAATCAATTATTTTGTCTACATAATCCGCAGTAATGGCGGGCTGCGCTATGAAGTAAGGTGTCAACATCTTCGAGTCCAGGGTATTCGCTGCACCATCGTTCCCATTGTTCGTCCGCTTCCAGTATATCTCCCTTGAACCATTTAAGAGATCCTGCGCTCAGCGGAAGTCCCATGCTACTAAGTAAACGCACCGTATCCAATTTTCGCGATTCATTTCTGTAATGCGCCCAGACGTTGTGGCCGCGCTCCAACAAATTCGCCAATAGATACTCTCCTAGGAATCCCGTTCCCCCTGTAAGAAGAACATTCATAGAATCGGGCATGTATCCTCCGCAGGCTTCAAGCGCCTGAGATGAAAATCCAGTTTAACTTAACAGTTTAACTCATTAGTGGAAAAAATTACAAATTAAAATCGGTGGAGAATGAACTGGGTAGAACTCCAATATTATCCGCTCTACGATGGAACTATATTACCGACGACACGTGGTTTCCTTTAGCTATGATTTGCCTCGGAGGTTGACTTATCCAGGAGTTTTTTGATTACATGGCAAGCCTAATGAGATATACTATAAGTTTAATTTAATTACTTCAAGCAAGGGTGTTCGGATGTCCCACATAAACGATCCTGTTTCCCTCACTTTTCTCTGCAAACCCAACGATATTTCATCATCACTGATAAACACGGCGAGAAATATAGGTGTACGCGTTGCCTTCGATCTCGGATCAGCAAGCCCAGCGGTCTATCAGGGAAAACTTCTTGTTTCAGACGCTTCCAAGGACACAGTGGATCTCAAGATCTCTCCAGCGCTTCTCTCCGATCCCGGACTCATTTCAATATTGCGGGAAATAGATGTTGCAAGGCTCTGGGTTGAACTTGAACCAGCCTTTGTTCAGGATGATATAGACGCTTTGCTAAATCAGATAACTTCAATAAGCAATTATTTCAACGTAATTCCAATTGTGAGCGATGCTGATCTGATACTTAAAATCATCGAGGGTTTTCCTGAGATAGGTTCTTTTGCCATCAAAGGAAATGAAGCTTCCGGTTTCGTTGGTTCGGAAACGCTACTTACCCTGTTTTCCTTAGCTTCGACTATTAAGATACAAAAAGGCTCTGAAAAGGAAATTTTGATATGGGGAGGAATCTCATATCCAGAGGTAGCCGCAGCATTTGTGGCGTGTGGCGCAAAAGGAATAGTCTTTGAAAGTCTTCATTGGCTGACCGATCTCATGAACATAGATGGAGAATGCAAGAAACGGATAGCCAACTTAAGAGCCGATCACACTGAACTCGTGGGCGGCGCCCTTGGAGTATTTCTCAGATTGTACAACAAGGGGAATTCCAAATCGGTAAAAGAACTTAAATCCTTTGTCGGATCTTTATGTGGAGCGGAGGTAAGAGACGAACAACGAACCTTCTTTGTTAAACACGTTTCGGATAAGTTTCAACACCCTAGGGATAGCGACTTTGCGAGAGATGAATTAATCCCTTTGGGAGTGGAGGCCGCTTTCGCACTTTCTTTTGTCCGTAGGTACGGAGATTCTACGGAAACCGCGTTGAGTAAATTCAAAGATCATATTGAAATGTTGCTGAGATCAGCCGTAAAACAAAGCTCCTCATTTGCTGATAGCGATGCCGCCAGAGAAATGGGAACCCATTACCCATTTATCCAGGGAGCGATGTCGTGGATTACAGATTGTCCTGAATTTTCTTTGGAGGTTTCAAAAGCCGGGGCTTTACCCACTTTGGCTCTAGGCTTGATGGATTCCAGAACGCTCGAGCAAAAATTTTCCGGTCTGGACGGATTAATGGGCGAAAGGCCATACGCTGTAAACATAATAACTCTGGCTGAGAATCCTTACCGTGAAGAGCAAATTGAATGGGTAAAGTCCAAAAAACCCAGATTTGTAGTAATAGCCGCCGGAGAGCCATCGCATGCCAAGTCACTCACTTCAGAGGGAATAGAAGCTATTTATATTGCTCCTAATGAAGAACTTCTTAGGTTGGCGTTAGAAAATGGAATCAAATTTGTGGTGCTGGAAGGTCATGAAGCCGGAGGCCACGTCGGGACCCACAGTTCTATAACCCTTGCCCAGATAGCTCTAGAACTAAAAGATCGTCAGCCTGCCTTATTTAAAGACACGAGGATGATCTTGGCAGGGGGGTTCTTCAACCGTTTGACAGCGGTTATTGCCTCAATCATCGGAGTTGACGGACTACAGATGGGAACCGTTTACTTAAGTTCAAGGGAAATCGTCAAAACAGGAGCTTTACATCCCATTTACCAAAAAAGAATTCTTGAATCCCCTCCAGGCGAAACTATCGTTACAGGAGAAAGTTCGGGGCTACGTGTCAGATCTTTGAAGTCAGCCAAAATTGAGGCCATCTGTTCTTTGGAACGCGATTTTGTGTCAGGATCTCAAGATGAAAGTTCTTTTCGAAAAGAAATTGAGGCCTTGAGCGCTGGAAGCCTTTTTGTCGCAGCCAGGGGCATGGACAGGCCGGATGGAAAGCCCCTAAATGAATCGGCGATACTTGAACAGGGGCAGTTTATGAGTGGCGCATGCGCTGGAATGCTAAATCAGCCGGTGTCTCTCATACAGATTCATGAAAATCTTGCCGTAGGTCTGGAGAATGAACCTTTCACATTGACGGAAAGTCTCTATGGATCAACTCGTGAGCCCAACGATTCATGCAGGGATTTCTCCTTAACAAAAAGCCGCCAAACAATTGGGAAAACTACTTTGAGCAGCCAGCCTATCGGTTCGGAGCGAATCGCAATTACTGCGATGAGTATAGTCAACTCTCTTGGAAACAGCCCTGCGTCCATTATTCGCGCCAGTCTGGACTTAAAGAGTGGAATCGTTCCGGTTCCATCTTCAAAGTGGAATCACGAATCTTTTTTCAACTCTCGGGTACGGGCTCCAGAAAAGACATATTGCCGCTTCGGAGCTTTCCAGGACCTTGAGATATCAAGAAAGGAATTGGGAATCCCTCCCCAGGACTTCAGGACTATGGCTGAATCGACCAAAGTTACGATGTGGCTCGCACGAAACGCCATCCTTGAATCCGGTATCCTTGAATCAAATGTGCCTATGGAAAGAATAGGAGTGCTAATTTCACAGAATTCAGGCGAGGCGGCGTCTACACTGGAAGAGATGATTATTCGCGGGTGTTCCCAAAAAATACTCTCGGACATTAAGAACGTCATAAACCTTAATGCTGATCAGGAATTGGCCATAAATGAAGAGATTAGAAAGAAAAGGCTGGCTGTAGATGACACAACTTTATTGGGAAGGCTCAATTGTTCAGCAGGCGGTTTCATTTGCAACAAATACGGATTCATGGGACCAAGCTTCTCATTGTCGGCTGCCTGCGCTACATCTCTAGTGGCGCTTTACAGCGCATACCAGATGATCAGGAATGGTGTCATCGACGCAGCGGTGGTGGGTGGAGGCGAAGAGCTTCTGACTCCAATGCATTTTCTCGAGTTTTCGGCCCTTGGAGCTCTAGCTGGGCTGTCGGGAATCAATAGAGAGCCCTCTGAATCCAGTCGTCCTTTTGATTTGGACCGGGACGGAATGGTTCTTGGTGAAGGCGGCGCCATGATAGTCATCGAGCGAGAATCAGTCGCAAGAAGTAGAGGAGCGAGCATATTTGCGCTAATAACGTCGATGGGAGCAAGCAACAACAACCAGGGCATGGTTGAATCTTCAAGGGAGACGCAAGAGTTGGCCATTAAGGCCTCGTTTACGGATTCAAGGTATGGTCCGGAATCTGTCGACCTAGTTGAATGTCATGCGACCAGCACCAAACAGGGGGATATGGAAGAGGCGCAGGGATTGAAATCCATCTTCACAAATGGAAGACCACCGGTTCTTGCTTCCTTCAAGTCGCAAATCGGTCATACATTGGGGGCTTCTGGGCTCAACAGTATGATAAGAGGCATAATGGCGATGAGGGAAAAGACATTGC
Source organism: uncultured Desulfomonile sp. (assembly GCA_903952205.1). Lineage (GTDB taxonomy): Bacteria > Desulfobacterota > Desulfomonilia > Desulfomonilales > Desulfomonilaceae > CAJBEZ01. Next base: position 77,706 of record CAJBEZ010000104.1, read on the forward strand.
CTCCTACAAAAAATTATTCAAAACCAGATCCCGAAATTAATTTGGAATCAGATGGATTTAGAGTTCTTGCCGAGCCTGACGACTGGGCGTCTCGCAATGGTGATCCACGAAGGATGCAGGTAAATGCGTTTGGTTTCGGTGGATCCAATTATGTGGTTCAAATTGAAGAGTCAAGAGATGAGGAGGCTACGAGATTGGTTACATTCCCTGAAGAGAACAAAATACCGAAAGTTGGACGCACTGCAGCTTCTTTGCCGGAAGGGATTTATTTCTTCAATGGAAAGATAGCCGATACTGAATGTCGTATTTCCGTTATCGCGGATTCTGAAAGTTCAGCTATCAAGAAAATCAAGAAAGAGGATTTTGATTCTTGCGAGACCTCTATAGGAGATAAACGCCTCAAGACTCTTGCACGACAGGGCATTTACCTTGGGGTGATTGATGACGCTGTTCCCAAAATGGCTTTCGTCTTTCCTGGACAAGGCTCACACTATGCGGGAATGGGAAACGAGTTGTACAACAATTTCCCGGTGATCCGGAAGTGGATGGACAAAGCCGCGGATGTAGCGGAATTTGATCTGTTGAAATTACTGTTTTTCGACAAAGAAGAAGATCTCCAGAAAACTAGATGGCAGCAGCCTGCTTTGTTTACACTAGAGTTTGCAATGGCGCAGTATCTCGTGTCACTAGGTGTGCGTCCGTCTGCGCTGGCGGGGCACAGTCTTGGCGAACTCACAGCCCTGTGTCTTGCTGGGGTATACTCCTTTGAAGATGCGTTCAGAATTGTGAATAAGCGTGCTGTTTGCATGGACAAAGCATGCAAAATGAATGTGGATCCGGGTGTCATGGTGGCCTGTGACGCTCCGCTCGATGTAATAAACGAACTTATCAAGGCCTCAGATGGTCTGTTCGTGACCAACATAAATTCTCCGAGACAGATTGTAATTGGCGGCAATACAGAGGAATCCAAAACGGTTGCTTCAAAGCTCAAGGAAATGGGCTACAGAAGCACTGTTCTAAGGGTTAGCATGGCATTCCACTCGCCGATAATGAGGTGCATTCATGACGAACTCAAGGAGTTCATAGACGGAATAGATTTTTACCCTCCCGAGATTCCTGTCATATCCAACACTACTATGCGTCCTTTCCCACAGGATACGGAAGAAATAAAAACTACTGTAATGGCCCATCTGGAATCGCCTGTCCAATGGTTACAGAATGTCCATACCTTGTGGAATGAGTTTGGAGTAAGGCTATTTGTGGAAGTTGGTCCGCGGGAGATACTTACAAACATGATCCAAGATACCATTGAAGAAGCCGCCTGTATCCAGACCTGTCTACCGTCAGCGGAATCGTTGATGTTCAAAACGGCGATGGCCCAACTCTATGCCAAAGGAGCGTTGAATGTGAGCCAGGCAAAAGAGTTGACCGGCCAATCAACTGGGGGTGGAGAAAATGGCCCCATGAAGAGGGAACAGGAATTATTTGTGGAACCCGTCTTTAAGAATTTACAATCGTCCCAAAATGATTTGCGAGAAATAATACAGAGTGAAATCAATACATTTATTATTGAAACCTTCGGGAAGTTCATAAAACCGGCGGTATTGACGCGAGTGCGTCAACTAAAAGGAGAGCGTTTCAGTGAAAATGATCTGGACAGGGAAATGCTAGATTTGTTTGGAATTGGGTTGGTTTCTACGACCAGTGTACCACCTCTTAGGAATATAGAGTCTCCAAGGTTTATTTCTTCCGGTAGTCCTGAGCCTTCCCTGCCGGAAACGGCGCCGTCTGAGCCAGATACTACAGAAACAATTATCCAAATAATTATGGAAGTGACTGGATATGAAAGGGACGAGATAGAGCCTCATATGGATTTGAGGGAAGACCTTTCGATACGCTCGAGTCGACTCCCTGTAATCATGGACTCGGTGGAGAGCCGTTTCGGCATAAAAGTGGAACTTGAAGACTTTATGGATGTGAGAACTATCAAAGATTTGTCAGATCGGCTCGAGTTAGTGCTTTCCAGAAAGACTCCTTCCCAAGTGGTTTCTTCTCAAGATGAACAAACTAATACCGCTACAGTAGTTCATCCACCGGGAGAACAAATCAAGCGACTAATTTTCACGGAAACTCTGGTTCAGAACGAATCATTTCAGCCTCTTGAACTAAGTCCGCTCGACTCGATCATCATCATTGGACCGGCTACGTCCGCAGAACTATGCAGAAACTCCGGAGATGTTTTCCGTCGCGATTACGGTGTAAACATTAAACACATTATCTATAGTGTAGGAGAAAAAGAATCCAACACAGATTTGTTGTCCGAGGGAGGACTGGCCGAAATAAGGGACCTGATTCAAAGTTCTGAGTCATTGGCGGGAGTGGTTTTCATAACGGATGAAACCTTTGAATCACGAATTGCCGACTCTCCGTTATTGTCGGAATGTTTGCTGGTATTGTTCAGGATTCTACAAGAATTCGTAGAAAAGCACACAAAGAAGATGGCGCTATTCTTGCAAATTGGAACCGAATCCCCCAGCCTTTTTATGGAAGGGGCCACGGGGATGTTCTTAAGTTTGGCCATTGAGTTTGGTTCCGTTCATTTCAGGACCATGTTTCTTGATTATACTACGGAATTGAGGATGGCTATTCGTAGCGCGATGGACAAAAGCAAGAAGCCCACCCAGTTGATTTGCCGGAGTGGAGAACTTCTTGCCCTTGAAGGTAGAGTTTGTCCCATATCCTTTGAGGACGAACCCGCAGCGCTTCAACTCGGGGAGAAAGACGTAATCCTAATCTCTGGAGGGCTTTCAGGAATTTGCGCTTTCCTGGGTGAGGCCTTGGCGCCTTTTGGTTGCAAATTGGTATTCGTCGGAAGAACGTCGATTGAGGAGCGACCAGGTCACGAAGCGGAGAGAGAAAAGGCGTTTTTGACCAAAAAAGTTCTTGAACAGATGAGATCAAAGGGAATCGACGCTCACTATTTCCAAATGGACATTACAGATCCCAATGAAGTGAATTCAGTAATTGAGACCATCGAGCGTTCTCATGGAAGCATAACGGGCGTGATCCATGGAGCTGGTCTGCTGAGAGACAATTTTATGAAGAGAATGACTCCGGAAGACTTTTCGGAAGTGGTAAGAGTCAAGTTTCTGGGCGCTCTTAATATTGTTCAATCTTTGGATAAAGGCGCAGTTAAATTCCTAGTGGGTTTGTCATCTGCTGCCGCCATCCAGGGTAATCCCGGCCAGGTAAATTATGCCGCGGGGAACAGACTAATGTCTTCATATTTAAAAAGATTAAAAACGTTTTACCCTAAGATCAACGTCAAAGCTCTCATTCTGCCTCCAATAGAGGGCGCTGGTATGGCGGAAGATGTAGAGATACGCGAGCTTATGAAACGCATGAACGCATCCTACATAACTCTGGGAGAATTGTCCGGTATGTTCCTCAGAGAGTTACTCATCGCTCCCAAGGCTGACGTCTGGTCCCTCTTCATGAAGAATCTTCCCATCTTAAGCACTGCGCCTCTGGATACAAAAGTTCCAGCCGTCGGTTCAGGTAACTTTTATGCAGGCCCTGTAGTTTGTAAGAAGTCCTGGTTTCCTATGATAGATTCAGTAACCGACTTCAATATGGATGATGGGTTATTGAAGGCGTCGAGGATCTTTGACCAAAACAAGGATTTGTGGGTTAACGACCATAAGCCCTTCAAATTCCTGAAGCATCCCATAGTTTCGGCGATCATGGCTCTCGAAACTTTTATGGAGGGAGCTAAGCTATTATTTCCATATCTGACCGTGGTTGGTGTGAAGGAAGCCCGTTTCCTTGACATGATGGAATGTCCTTCGAACAAGCAGGTTAGTAGTCAAATTCAGGTCAGGAAAGTTTCTGAAAGTTTCTCCGAAAAGATCTGTGAGGCAACTCTATTTACCGTGAAAGAGGAGGCTGACAGGGATGACAAAAAGCCTCATACGAAATTTAAGGCTCTAATAATTCTAGCGAGCAGGTTACCTCAACCAGCGGAGTCCTTTCGAGGCTTCCCGATTCAGAATGATGAATTGGATTCTAGGCCAATGGAAAATGCTGAGGTGGATGCTTGGTACGCTGATCGTTCCGATCTTAAAGGACGTTATAGAGTCATGGAGAGACTGTGCGGAACGGGCCCAGATTGTATCATTGGAGAATTTGTATATGAGCGGTCAGATGATTTCTCCAAACCTTTGCATACCAAATATCAATTTTCTCCATATCTGTTTGAAGCCTTCATGCACGTTATAAACTTTTATCTTGCGATGAGAGATGATAACGAAAAAAGAATTTTGATTCCATTTGGGATTGATGAACTTCAATGTTTCAGGAAGATTTCCAACGGGGAAAAAATCCTTTTACAAGCTAGAAAAGAGAGCGGGGATGAACAAGGGGTGAAATGGGATGCCTTGGGAATAGACCAGAACGGCATGGTGGTAATGTACGCCAAAGGCGTCACAATGAGATGGATATCAAAGATGCGCTGATAAATTCCGAGAAAAGCGTTTCTTTCGAACGACATTTTATGAGCAGCGTGTTTTCTCTGAAAGAATTTGAAAGCCGCTGGGGAACAAGAATCTTGAGTTTGTGTTAGACCATTGCCAAATAACATGGAGATGGTTTCCTGTGGAACTCTGTGTCGACAAAACAGAAGCCCACATCTGATTAAGGTCCTTCACAAAGAATTTGTTCGTATGAAGCAGTCCGTAATCTATGAGAGTTTTACTAATAAACAGTAACAGAAAACACGACATGCTCGCTGCGGCGCCAATAGGTCTTTGTTACGTCGCTACAGCCACAGAAGCCGCAGGGCACATGGTTCGGACTCTGGATCTTTGTTTCTTGGGTAATAGGGTTTCAAGAGAGCTGAAGCGGGTTGTTGGTTCATTCAAGCCTGACGTGATAGGAGTTTCAGTAAGGAACATCGACAATGTGAACATGTTGCACTCAATTTCATATCTTCCGGAAGTTCTTGAACTGATAGACGAGATAAGGAAATTGACCAATTGCAAAGTGGTTTTGGGTGGATCAGCGGTGAGCTTGGCTCCAGAGGCCGTAATCAGGCTTCTGAAGGCTGATTACATAGTAGTTTCTGATGGTGAGGCCCCATTCCGTGAACTTTTGGAAGCTCTTGAAAATAAGAAAGATGTGTCGGAAATTCCAGGAGTTGGTTTACTCATAAATGATTCATTTCATTTCACGCTGCCCAAGCTGGTGGAATTCGGAAATCAAAAACCGGATGTGGGTAGATGGGTCGAAATGTCTCCTTACAGGAAAATTGGCGCCGCATACAATGTTCAGACCAAGAGAGGATGCAGGCGCCACTGCGTTTACTGCACGTATAATCAGTCTCTAGAAGGGGCCAGATTGCGTTTGAGAGATCCCTACGAAGTTGTATCAGAAATCGAAGAAGCCCTTGAGAAATACGGGCACCACACCTTCGAATTCGTAGACTCGGTGTTCAACGATCCATTGGACCATTCCAGAGCAATACTTGAAGAAATAGTCAGACGACCCTGGAATGCGACATTTACTGCTATGGGCGTTCATCCTCGAGGTCTGGACAAAGAATATTTAGATTTGATGTGGCGGGCGGGTTTCCGATCTCTGATGATTACTCCTGAATCAGCCTCTGAAAAAATGTTGACGAATTATAACAAGGGTTTTGGTAGCGAAGAGGTTTATCGGGCTGCGGAATCTCTTAACAAGTCAAAATTTGCTGTTTGGTGGTTTTTTATGGTTGGTGGGCCCGGAGAGACCAACGAGACTTTGCAGGAGTCTCTGGATTTTGTGTTGAACAATCTTCAGAAAAAGGGACGCGCTGTAACACATGTAGCGCAATTCTTCATAGGGATTCGTCTTTATCCTGGAACCGCTTTGTGGAAAATCGCCCAGGAGGAGGGTTTTATAAATAGCTCCTCAAATCCACTAGAGCCTTTGTGGTATGTGTCTGAGCGACTCGACCTGGACGAAGCCGTATCGCAAATGTCCCAATCCGCTTCAATATGTCCCGAGATATATTTGGGGTTTGATGAGCGAGTACTCTCCTATTCTCGGACAATAACTTCTGTGTGCCGTTTTTTCCGTCTTAGAGAACCATATTGGAAATACATGAGATTAGGAAATGTCATAGGAATTAAGTCCGGAATCAGATTTATATTCAAGCATCCGGATACAGCGGGATTGATTAGAAAAGCTCTTCTAAGACAATCCTATGCGGGAAGACTGGTCTCATAACAATTCATCTCCTAACCGCCCTTGACTGATAGCCACTGGTTTACTTTTGAGGTAAAGATGGCCATCTATCTTTAAACATGATGTTTTTTTCAGAAATGTCTTGCCTTTTGGGTAAATCCTGTTTTAATCTATTAGTCCGATTACTTATTTTTGTTAACTATTTGGGAGGGTGTATATGACGCTAACCAAGGCTGATATAGCGAAAAAAATAGCCGACGATTGTGGTTTCATGAAGGGAGAGGCAACGGAGATCGTGGAGAAACTTCTCGATATCATAAAGGATTGCCTTATTGATGGGGAAGATGTGATGATTTCCGGTTTTGGGAAGTGGACAGTCAAGGACAAGAATTCTCGAAGAGGTAGAAATCCGCAAACTGGAGAAGAATTAATCCTTGACGCGCGAAAAGTCGTCACCTGGAAATATTCTCCGGTCCTCAAAAAATCAGTAAATATTCCCGCCTAAAATCTTTCACAACATTTTTTGCCTGTCTGTACAGCTGGTCTGTTCCCAAGGATGTTCACAGCACGGTGTTTCTCAGGAATAGATCAGCATTTTACTAAAATTTATTATGTTTCCAAAGGATTTTTCAATCAAGGGAGCAATACGTTGTTGATTGTCAGGCCCTGTGTGCTATATAATTAGTTGATGTAGCACGATATGCTTTCGGGTGAATGTATGGACCTGATCGATTCTACTAGCGCCACTAGGGACCTACAGATTTTTCACACAAAAAATCATTCTTTTTCCAGGTTTTTCACAAATGTCCGCGATGGTTATCCCGAACTTCTTCGAGTCGCTCTTCCTCTGATTCTGTCGACTTCATCTTTGACACTGACCTTATTTGTAGACCGGTTGATGCTTTCCTGGCATGGAATTGCTGATGTGGCTGCAGTCACTCCCGGGGGTATAACTTATTTTACAATATGTTGTTTTTTTCAGGGAACAGCTCAATACACTAATGCCTTGGTAGCGTTGAGGCACGGCGCCGGTGACAAAATCGGATGTTCGAGAGTTGTTTGGCAAGGTATCTGGTTTTCGCTGATTTCTTTTCCTTTTCTGATGGCTTCGATACCTTTGGGATGCTGGGTTTTGGGAAATACCGGCCACGCTCCAGGTCTGATAGAACTAGAAAAGGAGTATTTCAGGATACTTATGTACAGCAGTGTTGCGTTACCACTTAACGCCGCGCTTTCTTCATTTTTTTCGGGTCGAGGCCGAACAATGCCGGTTCTGGTAGGGAATTTGATCGGAAACATCGGCAATATCGTGCTCGACTACCTGCTCATATTCGGTAATCTTGGATTTCCGGAAATGGGAATCAAAGGGGCGGCGATAGCAACAGCCGCTACAAATTTTTTCCCAACCGTCTACTGGGCTTTTCTGTTCTTGGGAAAACGCTTCCAAAGGGAATTCAGAACCAGGCAAGAGGTCCGTCTTGACAAGGCAAGTTTCCTTACCCTATTAAGGTTCGGGTTACCATCAGGCGCGCAGTTTTTTCTTGATATTGGGGCATTTACAGCTTTTGTGCTAATAGTTGGCAAGATAAGTGAGACAGATCTTGCAGTCACCAATATAGCTCTAAGCATTGAAACCCTATCTTTTCTACCCATGGTCGGTCTGTCCACAGCGACATGCGCCATAGTAGGCAAGTACATTGGAAGCGGGAAGGTGGACATCGCTGAACAACGGGTATGGTGCGCAATAGGTATTGCGCTACTTTATACAGGTACTATGGCTACTTTCTTCTGGGTGGCTCCTGAATATCTGTTAAAACTTTTCAAACCTTATCAGGAGACGCAAGCCGATTTTGAGCCATTGATGACGAGAGGGGTTGTGCTTGTGCGGATAATCGCAGTGTACACACTCTTTGACACCATTTTCATAATATTTAACGGAGCTTTAAAAGGCGCGGGGGATACACGATTCGCAATGTGGGCCCAAGTTATAGTGGCGTGGGTTTTCTTTGTTCCTCCTGTTTATGTGATAGTTACATATTTTGAATTTGGCGTCTTTGCCGCGTGGTTCTGTCTGTTGCTATATGTTATAGGAATTGGGACAATTTTTTGGCTAAGGTTCAGATCAGGTTATTGGAAATCGATTCAAGTATATTGACATTGTTATTGAATTCAATTTTCCCACGACTTAACTTTCTTCATGCGAGATGAGTGAGTGAGCTAATATCAACTTGGCGTAGAAATAACGGTTATGGAAAGATGTGTCATTCGGCGGGCATTTCAAACTTTTGTCCTGAGGGGGGCTTTCTAATTATCCACAAGAAACCTGTCAAGAAGACAAAGATTAAGGCCAGCGCGTAAAATACATCACAATAAGCTAGCATCGCAGTTTGTTTTTGCAGCGAGTTATAAATATGCCCCAATGCTAGGTTGCTATTATCACTAAAGGATCCAAGCCCTCCCTGGAACATGAATTTCAACTCATCGAGTCTGTATGAGAATCCGGGATTGTAGAGGTAGAAATTCTCAATCAATCTGGAGTGATGGAACTGGGTTCGCCGCGCCAGTAAAGTTGTAACAAATGCTATACCAAAAGACCCCCCAAGATTTCTCAGCAAGTTGAAGATGGCCGAGGCGTTGTTCATCTGTTCCTTTGACACATAGGCCATAGCAACAAAGGAGCAGGAAACAAAAATGAATGGCATGCCGACTCCCTGAATCAGTCGCGAAAATGTAGCTGTTTCTATATCGATTCTGAGATTAAACCCGGCCATGTAGTATAAACTATAGGCATTTATCAATAGTCCTAAACCAAGTAAAACTCGTGCGTCAACGCGTTCAGTAGTTTTCCCGACAAAAGGAAGCATGAACAGGGCAATAGCGCCGCCCGGACCCAAAACCCAACCGGCGAGGTATGCCGAGTACCCCATCAATGTTTGCAAGTACAAAGGCAACAATACAATCGAACCAAAGAAGGCAAAGAATGCCAGGAACATCACAAAATTCCCGGTTGCAAAACTTCGGTCTTTAAAAATTCTCAGGTCCACAATAGGGCGTTCATGGTTAAGTTCCCAGAAGACGAGCGCCACTAACGCGATAGCTGCGGTTGCAGTGAGGATCACTATTTGACCTGAACTAAACCAGTCTTTCAGCTCCCCTTTGTCCAATACGATTTGGAGACTCCCCAAGCCAATTGCAAGTAAGGCCAACCCAACGTAATCAATCTTTTCACCTTTGGCTCGCCTTTCCTGAAAAGACGGGTCAAAAACGAAACTTGTTATCATATAAAGAGCCAACGCTCCTATTGGGACGTTTATATAAAAAATCCATCGCCACGAATAATTGTCAGTAAGATACCCACCTAGAAGAGGTCCCAATATCGGCCCTACAACAACTCCCATCCCAAAAATTCCCATGGCAAGTCCTCTCTGGCTTGGTGGGTATGTTTCGAGTAGAATGGCTTGAGACATTGGTTGCAGGCCTCCACCACCGATGCCCTGTATGATTCTGAACAAAATCAACTGTTCTAGGCTGGTGGCAGCCCCACAAAGCATTGAACTAATCGTGAAAACTATCAGGGATAAAAGTAGATACCGTTTTCTTCCCATAAATCTGGCCAACCAGCCACTCATAGGGATTACAACGGCATTTGCCACCATATATGAGGTGAGAACCCACGTGACCTCCTCCTGTCCCGCAGATAGACTCCCCTGAATATGTGTCAAAGAAACATTGGCTACGCTTGTGTCCAGGATCTCGATAAGGGTCGGGATCATGACCGCCAAAGTAATTAGGAACTTATTGGTTTGCGTTCCTGGCATGCCGATATTGCTAATTTGTGTAGATTGTTGGGATTACACTCATTCCTATTCTTAGCGTAGGGAATGGATTTGGCTGCTTTGTGTCGAAAAGAATTTTGACTGGTATCCTTTGAACTATCTTTACGTAGTTACCGGTTGCATTCTCAGGAGGAAAAAGGGAAAAAGCAGCCCCTGTTCCTGACATTATGGAGTCAACTTTTCCACTGAAAGTTACCCCTGGAAACATATCCACTTTCATGTTCACAGGTTGACCCGGTCTGACCAAATGCAACTGCGTTTCTTTGAAATTGGCTGTTACCCAGATCACGTCCGGGTTCAATGGTACAATGGCCATTACGGGTTGACCGCGAGAAACCATTTGCCCGGGCTCAACTTTCTTCCTTGTAACAAAACCATGTGAGGGGGACATTATGTTAGTGTAATCAAGATTTAACTGAGACTGCCGAAGTCTGGCCTCGGCAAGCGTAACCCGGGCCTCCTGGGCTTCAACTTGTCGGGCCCTTATTTTCGCCTGATCTTCCCCTGTGGTGGCCAAGCGAATATTGGCTTCCAATCTATCCCTGTCCGAAAGTAGGGCCGCCTTTTGTTTCTTGACGGCGTCAAGCCGAGCCTGGCCGGCTCTAACTTGAGCCAAAGTAGTCTGGACTCTGGTTTCGACTTCATCCATGGTGGCCTGGGAAATAGCGTGACTCTTGATTAATTCGTTCATCCTTCTGAAATCAATTATAGCTTTATCGTGTTCAGCGGAGGCCTTTTCCAAATCCTGGGCCGCGGCCTCTTGATCTTTGGTCTTGATCTCCAGGTTTTTGGACAATGTGTTGAGTTCGGATTCAGCGCCCCGGACCTTCTGCTCAGTCTGGGAAAGCTCCAAAGGGACCCCAAGTTCCAGAGAGGTTAATGTTGATCTGGATTCTGCAAGATTTGCCATCGCCTCAGCCACAGCGACCTCGTATTCTGTCCGATCGAGAGTCATCAATAGGCTACCTTGCTGAACTTCCCGATTGTCATCTACATTTACAGATACTACATAGCCGGAGATCCTAGGCGTAACAGAGAACATGTGACCGTCGACGAATGCGTCATCGGTGGACACACTATCCATGTTAAGATAGTAATATACGGCCCCTCCCGCAAATATTATTATCGTTACTACAACAAAGATAGCTATTTTAAAATTGGTTTTGTTGATGGAACCTTCTGGCAAATCGGTTTTCCCAGACAAACTCTAATTTTTCGATTAATCCGATCGAAGTTTTGCCTCATAGCAAAGCTTATCAAACTCATCTCATATCGTCAAACAGCCTTTCTAGTGGGTGCGTAAAAGAAAGTTGTCCCGGAAAGGTTTCAGGCATGAGTTTCATTCCAAGACCAGCATTTAACACGAATGTGCAGCAATAAAAAAACAATATACCTGTATTTACAATATGTTATTGACATAATATAATGTATATGATATCGTGAATTGCATTTGAAATAACTTAATATCCTGTAATTAATAAGAAAACACTCAAATGTCTTTGCGTATTTCTATTTTCATTCTGTTTACCCTGTCTCTTTTCGGCTGCGCCGGTAACTCGAGCTTTGTTAAGTCCGACAGGTCGAAAATGTACGTGATAAACGGAAAATCATACCAGCCAATGAAGACAGTGAAGGTTGGATACAAACAAAAAGGTGTGGCGTCCTGGTACGGTCCGGGGTTCCACGGCAAAAAAACCGCCTCGGGTGAAATTTATGACATGAATACAATGACCGCCGCTCACAGTGAATTACCTCTTAATACCGTACTGAGAGTGACAAACCTAAGCAACAAAAAGGAAGTAATAGTAAGAATTAATGATCGAGGTCCTTTCATCGGCGCGAGGGTTATAGATATGTCTCTCGCAGGGGCCAAGGAATTAGGCATGATCAGTCCCGGAACTGTTCCTGTAAGGCTGGAAGTAATCGCAAACCCAACAAACCTTGCCATGGCAAAGAAAACCCTGAGAGATATTCCTTCATCTAAGCCTCCTATATTCCCCAATCCTCACTATACGGCTAACCCTAGAGGTTTCCTCGCACTGCTAAAAAACTAAAGCCGACCCTAAAAAAGCCGCGATGCCGCCGGGCAACTGCTGGGGTTGCAAAATGCCTTTTACTGCAATAAACTTGCTCCGCGTCAAATCTTTTAAAAAGCGAGAACCAAAGTGGATGTTTCAATTGTGGGAGCGGGGCTGGCAGGTTGCGAAGCAGCCTTGGCTCTCTCCGGTCTGGGTATTTCGGTTCGTCTCATTGAAATGAAACCCGCTCGCTTTTCTCCTGCTCACAGCTCATCAAATTTTGCGGAACTGGTCTGCTCAAATTCCCTAAGATCAGCGTCCCTAAATTCTGCGGTAGGACTTCTAAAGCAAGAGCTACGTCTGCTTGGTTCTGTTGCGATGTATGCGGCGGATATTGCATCTGTTCCCGCTGGAAAGGCTCTGGCTGTAGATCGGAAAGAATTTTCCGAACTCATTACCAAGGTTATTGAAAACTCCCCTCTAATCACCATAGAAAGAAAAGAGGCTGATAAATTGCCATGCGACAGTGATGACACTGTCATAATAGCTACGGGGCCACTGACATCGGACAGGCTGGCAAAAGACATCTCCGATAGGCTTGGATCGTCTGGACTCTATTTTTATGACGCCATTGCGCCGATAGTCTACGCTGAGAGCCTAGACATGAGCAAGCTCTTCAGGGCATCCCGATATGAGACGGGCGAGGGGGATTATCTCAACGCTCCAATGGACAGGGATCTTTATCATCATTTTGTCTCTGAAATCAGGGCCGCACGGAAAGTTGAACCTCATCCGTTCGAGAAAATGAGTCACTTTGAAGGTTGTTTACCAGTTGAGGAGCTTGCGTCCCGCGGGGAAGAAACGTTGGCTTTTGGACCAATGAAGCCGGTAGGACTTGTGGACCCCAAAACAGGAGTAAGATCTCACGCTGTGGTTCAGCTTAGGGCTGAAAATAGTGACAGAACGCTCTACAATCTCGTTGGCTTCCAGACCAAAATGACCTATTCCGAACAGGAACGGGTGTTTAGGATGATCCCAGGGCTTCAAAACGCTCAATTTGCAAGACTTGGATCATCTCATCGAAATACCTATTTGGACGCTCCTCTTCTTCTGGATGAGTTTTGCAGGGCGAAGAAATGCCCAAACAATTTCTTTGCCGGCCAGATCACTGGAGTTGAAGGTTATGTTGAATCAGCCGCCTCCGGTTTAGTTGTAGGATTGATGTCCGGTCTGATTTTAAGGGGAATCTCCAGACCTCCTTTACCTCCTGTAGAGTCGGCTATCGGGGGGCTAATGATGCATACTCGGCGGCCGCCTGGCGCTTCACGAAAATATGAGCCAATGAATGTCAACTTTGGTATGATTGAGGGAGCTAGTGGCAGGTCTGGAAAATCGAAAAAACCTGAGGTTGCTGTCAGAGCAATTGATGCGGTCCAAAAGTGGAAAAAAGAAATTGAGGAAATTGTCAAAACGGCCAAATAATAAGAAGGTCTGTCAAAATTGGAATACACAAAGCGGAAGATTCTAACGGTCACGGAGTTGACTGAGGAAATCAGAAAAATTCTTGAAGGGGGATTTTCTTCAGTTTGGGTGCAAGGCGAGATATCCAATTACAAACGCGCGCCATCCGGTCATTCCTATTTCACTTTGAAAGATGACAACTCACAAGTAAAAAGTGTCATGTTTAAGGGGCAGAGCAGGTTTCTCAAGTTCAAGCTCGAAGATGGATTGAAGGTGCTAGGGTGGGGACGAGTCAGCGTGTACAGCCCTAGGGGTGAATACCAGCTTGTAGTGGAGACCTTGGAGCCAGTCGGCTTGGGTAGTCTGATGCTTGCCTTAGAACAGCTCAAGGCCAAACTGAGCGCAGAGGGTCTTTTTGAAGTTTCTCGAAAAAAAAGTTTGCCCAGGAAACCCCATACTGTTGGAGTAGTAACCTCTGCGACGGGGGCGGCGGTTCGTGACATCATCCGGATAATTCAGAGAAGGTCCCCTGGAGTCAACGTAGTGGTAAGCCCCACGTCCGTTCAGGGTGACAAAGCGCCAGGCGAAATAATTGACGCTCTCAATAGACTTGTAGTTTCCAATTTACCTGATGTCATCATCATTGGACGGGGTGGGGGTTCTATAGAAGATCTTTGGGCGTTTAACGATGAAACCGTGGTTAGATCTGTAGCAATGTGTCCAATGCCAATAATAAGCGCTGTAGGTCACGAGACAGATTTCACACTTTCAGATTTTGCGGCGGATGTGAGAGCTTCGACGCCCTCAGCGGCTGCTGAACTTGTGGTTCCTGATGATCGGGAGACTTGGGACACGGTTTCCCATCTTTTTGCGCGACTCAAGAACGGTATGTTCAATTGTCTTAGCCGAAATGTACAAACCCTGGACGAAATTACTCGAACGTTCCTGCAGCCTCTGCGTAGAATTCAGGATGAGCGTTTGAGGTTACAAGATTTGTCGGACAGGATAAAAAAGAATGCCCTCAGGATGGTGGCTTTGGCCCGTAAGGACCTGGATGCGATGTTGGTTCGTTTAAGACCGGATATTTTAACACGAACCCATAATATTGCGTCGGACGATCTGATGCAGCTTAATGGGAGGATGAGTCGATCGATACGGCTATCACTGGAGGATTTCAGAAACCGTCTTTCAGGCATGGTAACGCAGTTGGAGACTCTTAGCCCCCTCAAGGTGATGCTGAGAGGATATTCCATTACGTTCAAAGTCGCAGATGGATCGTTGGTGAATGAAGCGCAGGCAGTCATCCAAGGCGAAGAAATTAGGACGTTGGTGTCTGATGGCGAAATAATCTCAGTAGTAACAAACACCAGCAAGACTAACAAAGACTAAGAATTGTGGGAATAGGGATGAAGACTAAATGACCACATCGGTGGACCCAAAAGTAATAGTCGAATTCATGAAAGAACTTGCTTCCGACGCAGGGGCGCTAGTGGCGTCCTACTTTCAGGGCCGGTTCAAGATCGAGTCAAAAGGCAGCGCTCCTCACGGAATAGACATAGTAACCGACGCTGATAGGGCTTCCGAGAAGTTCATCATGGACCAAATCGGTGAAAATTTTCCGTCCCATGATATCCTCACGGAGGAAACGCGAACCAAAAGCACCGGGTCTAAATACCTTTGGATTATTGACCCATTAGATGGCACGGTAAATTTTGCCCACTCTTATCCACAGTTTGGAATTTCAATTGCCCTTATGGAGGACAGTGAGATAATTGCCGGGGTGATTTTTGATCCTATCAGACAGGAGAAGTTCTGGGCTTCAAAGGGTGGCGGAGCTTTTCTAAACGGAGCCAGGATCCATGTTTCCGACAACGGCGAACTTTTCAAATGCATTTTAGGCACAGGTTTTCCGTATGACAAGGCTCAATCCCATGTCAACAACCTCAAGGAGTTCTGCAAGGCGATCCTTCTAGCGCAGGGTATCCGACGATCGGGTTCAGCCGCCCTTGACCTGGCTTGGGTCGCTTGTGGTCGTCTGGACGGTTTCTGGGAATTAAAACTCAAACCATGGGATTTCTCAGCGGGAATTGTTATTGTAGAAGAGGCTAAAGGTAAAGTCACGGACAGAAATGGAGAAGCCATGAGCCTTTGGGGCCAAAGCATTGTCGCTACAAACTCTCTGATTCATGACAATTTAATTGATATTTTATCTCGAGTGATTTGATTGTCATCTATGGGTGGTTCTCGAAATTGTGAAGAGATATTCAGAAGGAACGAGTTTTTCCCCGTGTCCATTCAAAAGTTTTGGAGGAATTTTGGACAGCCGCCATTTGAAGGACTATACTCATCAGTGTGGGGCCGACGTTGTCGGTGTGGCCGATCTGGATAATCTTCAGGGACTACCTACAAATCCTACTGATCTGTTGCAGGGATATAGTCGGGCCGTGAGTGTTGCAATCAGGCTGGCTGATGGCGTTATTGACGCCATCGAGGGCAGGCCTACGCCACTCTACCAGCAGCACTATTTGAAAGTTAACGCTTTGCTGGATGATATCGCTCTTCAAATTTGCCGATATCTGCAGGAGCGAGGCGCCAAAGCACTTCCTATACCAGCGTCACAAGTCCTGAACAAAGAAGACTGGACTTCGTACATTTCCCACAAGGCTGTTGCCGTCGCTGCCGGGGTAGGTTGGCAGGGAAAGAGCCTTCTGGTTGTAAATGCTGATTTTGGACCGAGAATCAGGCTTGTTACGATATTGACTGATGCGCCAATCAAAGCGGACAGCCCAATAAAAAACCGATGTGGACGATGTTCATATTGTTCTGAAGCTTGTCCGGTTGGAGCCATCAAAAATGTTAACACCAGTTCGCATTACGCGGACAGGGAAGAGGCTCTACATTTTCAAAGGTGTTTGGAAAGAGTTCTAGAAAATTCTCAAAGAACTTTCATAGAAAGTCCCATCTGTGGGGTCTGCGTCAAAGCCTGCCCTTGGGGCGGGACTCGAAAAAGGAAAAACAGGGAACAAAATTCACTTTAGGAAGGCGGACCGCTGAGTCAATAGCATGATCAAACAACCGAACGAAAGACTTTGTTGGGACCTCCTGAACGTCAGAGAGGATAGAGAATACAATCTGTTTTCTGTAGAGATCAACACATGCAGGTCTCCTCGGACAGGATTGCCGCATCAGTTTCAGGTGCTCAGATCGACGGATTGGGTAGCTGTCATAGCTATTACCAAAGAAAAAGAAGTAGTCCTGGTCAACCAATTCAGACACGGCATAAGAGATTTATCGCTTGAACTTCCAGGTGGTTTGGTAAAACCGGGACAGACTCCACTCAAAAGCGCAGCCGAGGAACTTGAGGAAGAAACGGGTTTCACAGCCCCCGAAATGAAGCTTCTCGGATCCATGTACCCTTTTCCTGCCATATTTACAAACAGCTTCCATGTCTATCTGGCTGAAAACGCGGAACCATCGGGAAAAATTCATCCGGATGAAACAGAGGAAATTGAAACCGTCTTGGCGCCCGTAGGGGAATTAAGAAACTTTATCAGGGATGGAAAGATAAACTGTGGAATTATGATAGCGGCCATAGGTTTTCTCGACTTGTATTCCAACGTGGTTTGAAATCATCGGGAGATCTAAACGTTACTTTCTTTGTGTTTTTCCCCTGGTTTCTCTTCCCCGGATTTTTCCTCAATTGCCGTTGAATCATCTCTTTCCTTTTGTTCGGCCTCTGCTGAACTCGCAAGGAGTTCGGCGTAGAAATCGGGGCCCGATTTCTCTCCCTCGGGAAGAATCAGATCCTTGTCCAGTTTGCCGAGAGCTTCTGAAGAGACAGTATTGAGAGATATATCCTGATTGTAGGTCGGACGTGAGGTCGTCGGAGGATCGAGATCCAGGTTTATGGATCTTTGAACATCAGTAGCCATTTTCTGGAGTTCCCGTATCATCCTTCCCACAACCTTGGCTGTTTCAGCCAATTGGCGCGGACCCAAAAAGATGAGGCCCACCAGCGCTATAAGGCCAAGTTCATACATGGAAATTCCAAACACAAGACTACCCTTTCCTATCAGCCCTTAATAAATGTGTAGTTCTCAAACCCTTTATTCCCGAAAGATATATATCAGCAAAAGACAGGCTAATTACGACCAATTCTGGGGCCGTTCGATGACTTGAGTCATGAAAGGCGTTTTCTTCCCCGAATATTAATGCTCATTTGTAAAATTTTCAATGGTTACAATGATAGGCGCCTATGACTATCATAAATGACTTTCACGGATTTATTGAAAGATCCCTCTATTTGATGTATGGGCTAGTCAATAGTTTCCAGATGCTGGAGACGTCTTGTAGGCACACCACTGGGGAATGCCGTTATCTTGGGCACAAGGAAATTGAAATCGCTATCCATATATGCGTGAACTCGCCAGTGGGGCCAAGGAGGAGATTAAGATGTCATACTACGTCAATTTGGTCATAACTTTTTGTATAGCATTGGGAATATCCAACACATGTTTGGCCGCCGGTCCAAGGATAAAATTCCAAAGACTCAGCCACGACTATGGCAAGGTCTTTTCGGGACAGACTGTATCTGCGGAATTCGAATTCTCAAACGACGGTGACGGAGTCCTTAAAATCGAGGGCCTGACCTCAAGTTGCGGCTGTACTAAGGCGGTAGAAGGAAGCAAAGAAATTTCACCCAGTGGCGCTGGCAAGATCATCGCTGAGTTTGATACCTTAGGATTGAAGGCAGGGAGAAAGCAAAAGACCATTTTTGTCAGATCAAATGATTCGGTCAATCCTGTAGTTAAACTCATTTTGCTCGCTGATGTGGTCAAAGAGTTAAATGTCTCTCCCATATCGCTTAACAGGAAGGTTTCATCCGTAGATCAGCCTGTTGTTTTTCCCCTTGATATAACGGATTCAGCCAATAAGAGTTACAAAATAATTCAGGCGTTTACAACGGAGGGTGAGGCTCAAGTTGAACTTGATCCATCAGGGTTGATCCTCCAACCCACTAAGACTTCCCATCTAAACTTACTTTTAAAACTGAAGCCTGATCCAAACAGGTCTTTTTACGCGGGAAGAATCAGACTCAAAACGGACCACCCTTATGAATCAGAGATAGAAATCCCATTTCTGGTCAAGGTGGAAAATTAACGTATGTTTTATCCAAGCCTCTGGAATTAGGCTTTTCTTATCTCCACGATAACGACTGCTCTACAGAGGCGCCGCTAAAGGGTAGATTTGATGTTTTCGCTAAAACACTGTTCCGAAAGGTTAAGTTCGTCATGGGCCCTATGCCTTGATCTAAAAATGTTAATGACCCGTAATGCTTGATCAACACCATACTTCCACATTACAACGGTCAACACGGCTGCGACTGAGAATACCATCGTGGAGAAAGTTAAAAGAATGTATCCGATCCATTTACCACCCAAACTGTAGTCCGGTAGAGGAATGATCAATAATAACAACAGGTAGAAGGATTTGGGAAGGGGACCTAGCGCGGTAACGACAGCCTGCGTTACATCAAGAATTTTAAGAGCGATTCTGAGAAATCCCCACACAAAGCCAATAAGACATGTCAGAAAGACAAACGACCTGATAAGAAAAACCCATCCGGAAGATAACTCCAGCCCAGATAACAGAAAGTTCAATTGAAAGAAGACCTGTAATTGAGAGAAAATTTCCCAGAATGTAGGCATTTGTAGGTTCCTATTGTGACACTTTTGTGCGGTGCGTGCTTTGTGCGCCTATCTGACATCTTGATAGATGTCTATAAATATTAATGGACAATATTAGTATATAATCAATAATAGTCAATGTAAATTATAATATAAACAATATAATAATATGATATTGATCCTAATAATTTAATGAATACCGCTAAAACAGGTTTGCCGGTTTCTTGCTTTAGTGACATTAGATTGACAATACATTCAAGCGTTTTTGGACTTGAAAGATGTTGCTGTTATAATGAAGCGTCATTTCCCAAAAAGTTTTGGCGATTGGAGGCATAAGGATTTGATTTCGGGAAAAACGATCAAGACCTTTTTATCAATTGTGGTGGTTTTTTCCCTGACCATAGGGGGGTGCTCAAGTTATAACGACTTCAGTGTTGGCGAAGCCCGGAAACTGCTCAACGGTGGTGAATTGGACAAGACAATAAAAATGGTTGAGGCGGTACTGAAGAAAGAGCCAGACAACAAAGAGGCTTTTTTGCTTAGGGGTAGGGCACGGGAACGGTCTGACGAATGGGACCAAGCTTTGGAAGATTACAGCGAAGCTTTGAATAGGGATCAGGACTTAGTTGAGGCATTGGAGGCGAGGGGGCGTTTAAAGATAAGGTTGAGAGATTACGACGGCGCGCTCGAAGACCTGAACAAGGCCTTTCTGTTAGGCGTCAAAACTCCGTATTTGTTGTCCTCTCTGGGACTAGTTCATTTTTTCAAGAAGGATTTTGCCGAGGCTAGAAGGTTTTTTGATGAAAGCCAAAAATTGGATGAAAAACATGAAGGCGTTTATTTTGGACGAGCGGCCATTGAAATCGAGGAAAAGAATTTTCAAGCGGCAATTCAGGAACTTGACAGCCTGTTGAAGTTTCACCCCAAGGATCCCCAGGCATTGTTCCGTAGAGGGTTTGCGTATCTCAAAGCCTCTGAGCCTCAAAAGGCTCTGACCGATTTTAATAAAGCTCTTGAATATGACCCGGAACTCAAGGAAATTTATTGGTACAGGGCAGAAACAAACAGGGTTTTGGGAATGCCGCAGCAAGCTCTGGAGGATTATAAAAAGGCCGAAGCCGCCGACCCGAACGATCCAATACTGTTCCTAAATCAGGGAACAGTGTTGATGGCAATGGGGGAGTACAACGAGGCTCTTGAAAATCTAACGCGTTCCATAGTTCTGGACCCGGAGAATCCACTTCCTTTCATTAACAGGGCTGTGCTTCATTTTGACACAGGAAACCTTTTTGCAGCCTTGGGTGACCTCAATAAAGCGATCGATCTAAGAGAAGACGATTCGCAACTACTCATACGTCGCGCATATATATTCAAGCTAATGGCTCGCGGTGATAAAGCCATATCAGACCTGGACACAGCTCTAGAACACGACCCCAAGAATCACCAGGCGCTATTGCTCAGAGGAAGCCTATACTACAACGAATATCAACTCGACCGATCAATACTGGACCTCACACAAGCTATCGACCAGACCCCTGACGATGCGTCGGCTCATCAACTTTTGGCTGAGGCGTTGCTCCGAAAGGGCGATCGAAAATCAGCGATTGAGCACGCTACTATTGCACTTGAAAAAGACCCATCATATATACCCGCCCATGTTACCATCGGTGACATACAAAAATCCGATCTTAACTATGATCAAGCAGTAGAAGCGTATTCACGCGCTTTGAAGATTGATCCGAATAATTTTGACGCCGGACTCAAGAGAGCAAGGCTTTATGTAGAACTGAGAGATTTTCCTAAGGCTCTGGATGATCTGGACTCTGCTGTAAAGGTAAATCCGTACAGTGGAGAGTTGTATACCTTGAGGTCTCAATGTTACCTTGCTTTGGGCGATCAGGAAAAGGCTCGGCAGGATTCATGGAGAGCCAGGGTCTTTGTGAATCGCTGAAAAGAGAAAAAGGGAACATGGTTTTTCATGTTCCCTCATCCAATTATAGGCGATTCCAAACCAGAGTTAAAAGGGAGTCTCGCTCTGGTTTTCCCATGCCGGATCAGAAACCCTTAAAATTAACGTTCGTCGATAATTCGTTTTGCCTTTCCTATACTACGTTCTATGGTTTCAGCGGGAACTATGGTCACAGGAACGTTTATTCCTATTATCTGGTGGATTCGATCGGAGATACGCCTGGAAATGTTGTCTATATTTTCCTTGCTCTGTTCATACAGATGTTTTTTTAGCTCAGTCTCTACTGAGATGTGGTCTATGTAGCCCTTCTTAGTGAGCCTTATCTGATATTGGGGTTCAACCTCTGCAAATTCCATCAGAACCGTTTCCACCTGAGAAGGGAAAACGTTGACTCCGCTGATTATCATCATGTCATCGGACCGACCGAGAATCTTGTCCATTGTGATCAGAGTTCGGCCACACTGACATTTTTCCTTCTTTAATGCGCATATATCCCTGGTCCTGTAGCGAATCATAGGCATGGCTCTTCTTTGAAGGGCCGTGAAAACGAGTTCTCCTTCTTCTCCTTCCGCTACCGGTTCAAGGGTCCCAGGATCGACTATTTCAGGGTAAACATGATCCTCGTTTATATGAATTTGATAATATTCACATGTGAAGGAGACTCCAGGCCCCATTAACTCCGTGAGCCCATAGTGCTCATATGCGTGAATTCCGCCCCTGTTTTCAATGTCACTTCGCATCTCGACACTCCAGGGTTCAGCTCCGAAATGACCAGTGCGCAGCGATGTTTTCTTGAAATCAATTCCCATCTTTTCAGCTTTTTCTATTATCGTAAGGCAATAGGATGGTGTGCAGCAGAGCGCTGTGGTTCCAAAGTCCTGGATGAGCATGATCTGCCTTTCGGTCATTCCAGCCCCAGAGGGTACAACTGCGCATCCAACCCTTATGGCTCCCTGGAGAAACCCGAGACCTCCCGTGAAAAGCCCCATTCCATAGGCGTTTTGCAGGACACTGTCCGGCCTCACTTCTTGAGCCCAAAGTCCTCTCGCCATGCACTCAGTCCACTGGTCCAAATCCTCAGCCGTATATGGCCCTGTTATCGGCTTACCGGTAGTGCCTGATGAAGCGTGAATTCGAACTACGTCAGACATAGGCACTGCGCACAGCCCAAAAGGATAATTGTCGCGCAGGTCGGTTTTCATCGTGAAAGGAAATTTGGAAATATCTTCAAGGCGTTGAAGATCCGAAGGCTTAACCCCTACTGCATCAAAGGCCTTTTTATAGAACGGGATACTATCATAAACCCATTTGACGGTCTCCTTCAGTTTTTCCAACTGAAACGTTTTCATCTCCTCGTCGTTCATGGTTTCGAACTTTTCATCCCAATACTTTTTATACATCAGGGGCCTCCTCAAGACATGCGACAGTATTTTGTTAGAAAATAACCGGTCGGGAAAGCTGCTTCATTATAAAGAAATACTGAATTAGCCTGATCGTGTCAAGATAAAATCAGGCCAGATAACCCGCTCCAAATGTTGGAATAATCTGGATACACATCTTCAGTCTAATGAAATAATGTTCTATTAGTATTTAGCCCTTAATTCGCTAAGATGGTTTTAATTAAGGAAAACATTACCTCTTTAAATTCAATCTCCAGATTCCAGCAATATGCCAAATGATCAATGATTTTCCTTGAACTCAATCCCATAGCTACCAATTAGTTGACTAGGCTTTTTAGCTGATTTAGCTGGCTTCGCTGAAGAGCGTTCTCCATTAAAGGTGAAATCGTAGGTTCGGCCCAAAGACCGGCGATCTTGATTATCAAATTTAAGGTGTTTTCCTTTTTAGGTTGTTCCGGAGCATCGTTTGCCGGGTCTTTTGACGCATCAATCCCCAATTTCCTGAGTTCCTTGTCTAGTCCGGTAGCCTTTAGAAATCCCTCGTTCTTCTTAATTATGTCTTTAACCATGGGAAGAGATCCAATGGCCGAAAGAGGGGCAGTAGAAGCTTTTATGTAACTAAGAGCCTCAAATTGCTGGGACTTCAGGTTGGCTTTTGCGATAGCGCCCATGGTGAGTTCTGACGTCTTTAATTTCAGATTTTCCGTCTTGACTACTCCGTCATCGATTTGAAGATCAGCGGTCAAAGATTCCAATTCAAACGGATTAAAACTCATGTTTTTTTTGTCCTGATTCAAAAGAGGCTCGATGAATGTTTGAGCGCCGGCAAGGATGGATCTCAAACGTCCCGCAGAAAGTTTCCCAGGACCAGCGGAGACCGATACTCCGCCTCTTAGTGTTCCGAGATTTTCTAAGCCGGATAGGTTGATGGAAGCTTTTACAGGGGCGTCAACAGTTCCTTTAACAAGTCCTTTGATTTGTTTACTCTCAATGCGTGTTCCCGTTACCTGAACCGCCCCGTTTATCTTCTCGAATGTAAGTGGGCTGTTGTGAGGTTTGTAATTGAGGTTAACCAGATGAATTGTCCCATTGATTTGTGGTTCGTTTTGGGTGGCGCCACCACCTAGGACCAGGGTTCCTCGAATGGGACCCGACAAACCGGATTGTCCCGAATTTGGAAAAAGGCCGGCCAAGGCGCCGAGTTCGGCTTCTACTATTTCGAGCTTGATAGAAGTGGATTTTGAAGTCTTAAGATCAATCTTTCCAGCGCCCGTGGCCATTAGCCCCGGGCCTTTGAAACGCGCTTGGCTTATATGAATCTCTTCAGGAGAATATAATCCGGAGGAGGATATTTCCATGTCTACGCCCCCTTTTTTGAGAAACCACTCTCCAATTGAGACGCTTACATGCTTGAGCGACGCGCCGATAAACCATTTGAAAGAATTGGGAGATCCGTTGACTCTGAAGTTCAAACTCGTCAAACCCTTCAAATCAACTGGCGTTTTCATCGTTATTCCCAGAAGACCTATAACCTCTCTGTTTAGCGCTACATCCCCTTCGATCCCGAGATCGGGAGAACTCGAATTAAATTTGTTGATATGTCCTTTAGCAGACAGTAGCGCCACATTTCTATCGGGCAGCAATATCCTGAGATGAAACTGTTTGATGTTAAGTTCGCCTCTGGAAGATGATATATCCGCGGTCAAAAAGAGAGGGCAGGCATGAACAGGTTGAACTTCCTGACCAAGCTTTACGGTCGCGTCTTCAATCTTAATCCCTATATCCACAGGATCTTGAAGAATCGAAGAAGATCTCGTCAAATCCAGCGGAATCCCTGTGTGGGCTCTTAAAATAGCCTTCACACCCGCTTCCTTTTCCAAAAAAGATTTCACATAGAATTTCGTTCCTGTCATATCTCCAACGAGGACAACCCGCAACTTGTTAAGCGGACCT
Organism: uncultured Desulfomonile sp.; assembly: GCA_903952205.1. Lineage (GTDB taxonomy): Bacteria > Desulfobacterota > Desulfomonilia > Desulfomonilales > Desulfomonilaceae > CAJBEZ01. The sequence goes on from CAJBEZ010000104.1 coordinate 102,252, forward strand.
TCAACATGAATCCTGGCAGCCACCGGCCCTTGGATCAGGATATCCTTGGGCAGTTTTATCCCCAGGCGCCCAATCCACTCGCCTCTGAGACCAAAAGTGGAATCAAGTTTTAACGATCTTGTTTCTGAAAAAGGGTTACTGATCAGTCCTTTAAGGTTCAAGATCTTTTCCGAACTTTCATTGTGTAGTTCGAAATCAGTAATCGAGAATGAGTCCGAGGTAATTCTGAATGAAATTGAGGTGTTAAGACGAGTTCCCAGGAAACGAAATTTTGGCGGGGTTTGAACATTCTTCAGTTTGGCCGATCCATCCACAGCCCAACCGTCGGGTCTAGTCCACAAACCGGCAAAATCTGAACTAACCGACCCTTCATGACCAATTTGATCGAGAAACTTGTCAGGGACTATCCCTCCCATCTGGTTGAGCGGTATGTCCTCTGAAGCGCCATGAAATTCAATCTTCTCGACCTGGGCAAAATCAGGGGTTAGCTCCCCTGATCCGGTAATCTTTAGAGCTGAAGCCGAATGCTCATTTGGGAAAAGACCCGAGGAAAAAACAATAGTTGGATGTTTGCCCCGTTCAATTTTAGTTTTTAGGTCCAGTTTTTGGATTTCCAGCCTATTGAACCATGAAGCCACTTGATTTGGTAGGAAGGATAGATCGGATAGTTTCGCAGATTCTAGAGCGCATGATATTTGCGCAGTCTCCAGGATAGTGAAATCATTGCTGAACAGCAATGATCCTTTGGTAACCAATTCAGTGCTTTTAATACCTGGAATACCTGGACTCCCTACCACGTTGAAACTGATAGAGGCCCCGTCCCTGTTGATCTGACCGTTTATTTTTTCAAGAGACAATCTTACTGGTCTATCCGAAGTGGCGGAAGTAGTCTCCATTATCACTTTGGACGATTCTATCAGGACGTATTTGATAGGCCAAGAAAATTGACGTTTTTCAGATATTGGTTCGGATTTTTTCTCGAGAGGGATCTCTTTTTGTGGAGGCGTTTCTTCAGTTAAATACGATTGGCGCTCTCCTGGTCTGATCGCAGATTCCGAGGTTGTTTCAGGTTTTCTGGATAGCAGGCTTTCAATGTGACCGGAGGAGTCCCGATACATCACAACTGTAGCCTCGGAAATCTTGAGATTTTCAATGGCTGGGTTGCCGGTAAGAATACTCCAGAACCCTAGATTTAGCCTTATTTCTCCAACAGAAAATAAATTTTGCCCGTTATTGTCTGAAACGAATATGTTGTCCACCACAACATTGATTAGAGAGGGAAAACCAATCCTTATTTCAACTTTTCCTAAAGATACCTGACGACCTGTCACTTCCCCAATCTTTGATTCAATGGTCTGTCGGACGAAATCACTTTCCGGAAGGAACCTGACCGTCAGCAATAGACCCACAAGTATGACTATGCATACCGCCGGCGCTCCTAACAGCAATTTCTTTGAACGAGTCATCTTGCCAGTAAATATCCTTTAGTGCGCCACTTTGCGCCGGCGTCGGATTTTTTCGTTAACCATGGCAACGCCTAATAATGGTTGTGAGAATCAGTCGCGGTTACATGATCACTTATCGAAACTACCTTGGAGATTTGGATGGTAACACTATACGTTGCCGGACAAAAAAAGTTGGGATGTCTCAAAGTTTCCAACCCAATAATTTCAGTGTCCATGTCTTGAGCCCACTAAGACAACGTTCATCCAGTCTCAATCGATGGACCCCTCCTGGTATTATTTCAAGACTTGCAATACCTGACGGGGCGTGTCTGAAAAGTTCTTTAGCCTGTTCAACAGGTATCAGTTCGTCACCAGATCCATGCATTATCAAAATATTCTTGCCTTTAAAAAAGGTTATCCACTTTTTCGGTTCAATTTCAACAAAACCTTGCGCCCATTTCTCAGGATCTTTAGGAAAGTCAGGATTTCTGATTATTCCTCTTTCCCGAAAATCTTTGATTATGGTCGAAGTCTCCTTCCTGAATATCTCGAAGTTGGAAGGCGTTCCCACCACCGCAAGACCGTAGACATTTGAATTATCCGCTGAAACATTTATTGCAGCGGCGCCACCGCCGCTGAAACCCAGCAAGATGATTCTTGAGGGATCGAGAAAAGGGGTGTTTACAGTCTTATCTAGGACCACTCTTAGATCTCTGGTCCATCCCATCATGTCAAAATCGCCTCCAGAATCTCCACAACCCCTGAAATTGAATATGACTGCGGCAAGACCCAGGGAAGTAAATAGTTGCGCCAGCCCCTCATAGCCCGGATCACTGGATGGTCTAGGGGCTCCACTGCCGGGAATGCCATGACATATCACAATCACCGGGTACATCATGTTCGGCCTGGCGGCGGGGAAAAAGATTTTACCTCGTAATTCTATTCCGTCGGAAACCACTGAAAATGACTCAACCTTTCGAGAAGTCAAAGGATCTATGTGAGAAAAGCTTTCTGGTGGTTTGTTGATCATGAGAGCGTCCAGCAATTTTTTAAACATCATCCGAAATAGGCCTAATTCCATTTGTCACTTCCAATTAATAAGAAAAGACATTGTTGCGTCAAAAATGTTTGAACTTTGGGACCTCAAACTGGTGTTCTCTCGGTGAGACTGTGTCGCTAATATTATTGAAAAGAGTCATTTGCCGGAGACGAAGAATCCAAAGACTATTATGCTTTTATAAGAATCACGATATAAAATCAATAAGGGCTAGACTTAAAGAGATTCGCACTGACTATTAACTCAAGAACCCTTATTATTGTTGCAAATTAACAATCATTAGTTTAGGTTTTTGTATAAGGCTTGATGTTAGTTGGATGAAGATGACTATTAGTTTCAGGAGCAGGTCGACCCGATCCTCTTTTACCCTGGTAGCGTTATGCGTTATGCTTCGAGCCGCATGTGCGTTTTGTCAGGAACAAGGCGCTGGAGAGATCTGTAAACCTGAGTTAGTGGAAGTTTCTGCAATTGAGTTGGGCAACCCGGGTGAGTTCAAGTGGGTTTGCGATCACAGCCTACCCTTGGGAGAAGGATTTTATGTCGTTTTTATAAGACCGTCAGGAACTTACGTTTTGCTCAAGGTCCCTAGAGGCAGGACATCATTTGAGTTTACCCCTGACGCCACTGGGACTTGGCGCTGGATGGTGATCAACACGCATCCCGACAAAACCAAGCCGGATGTTGAATCTTTCCCCGGTAATTTTCAGGTGGTTATTGCGGAAAACTTTAGGAAATAAATTATTAAAACAATTCCCGAATCTGCACGAATTCCCCGCCTTACGGAACTTCGCCGATTCAAATTGTCCGGATGGTCAGTATCAACGCCAAGCTTATTTTAAGATTGAAGGGAATCTAGCGTGCCATCATGTTAAGCAATTTTGGCGCCTAATTTGTCGACGAGACCAAAGAAATAAATTTTTTTGGGAACGTAGCTTATCCGAAAATGTCTCTGTTCATTAAAGCGCAATTCCTGTACAGGGTTAGCGTAAAAAGTGTTTTTTAGAAGGAGTTTCATATGACTAAGTGCCTATCCAGGGCGAGATATCTACTATTTCTCCCTCTTTTAGCAATACTTTCATTCAGTCTTGTTTTTCCTTTCGCGTCGCACGCTGCTGCTCCAGCCGTTCTTAAACAATTGGACGACGCGTTTATCCAGGTAGCGGAAAAGGTTAAACCTGCCGTGGTAAATATAAGTTCAACTAAGAAAGAAGTCGTTAGCTCCCCTGATGGTTCCCAAGAAATGGATCCTTTTTTCAAGAATCACCCATTCAAGGAGTTTTTTGGAGAAGAGTTCTTCAAGCGTTTCAAGAAAGGCCCAGGGGAAGGTAAAGGAATTCAGCCCCACGGTATGGGGTCAGGTGTAATAGTATCCCCTGAAGGACTGATCCTCACAAACGCTCACGTGGTCAAGGACGCCGATGAAATTAAGGTAACAGTTTCAGATAAAAGGTCTTATGACGCCAAGGTCGTGGGCATAGACGTAGAAAGTGACATAGCGGTTGTCAAAATTGACGCCACGGGATTGCCCATAGCGACTCTCGGTGATTCCGGCAAGCTTCAGGTGGGTGAAATAGTCTTTGCGATTGGGAATCCATTCGGGTTGAATCGAACGGTCACCTCCGGAATTGTAAGCGCAACAGGTAGAACAAATGTCGGAATAATCGACTACGAGGATTTCATACAGACCGACGCGGCCATAAATCCTGGAAATTCAGGTGGCCCCCTAGTTAATATAGATGGTGAAGTCATTGGTATCAATACCGCCATAGCGTCCAGAAGCGGTGGTTACCAGGGAATCGGTTTCGCTATTCCGTCAAGTTCAGCGAAATTGATAATGGATGATCTGGTCAAGGAAGGAAAAGTCAAACGTGGACTGCTTGGTGTCAACATTCAGGATATGAATGAAGCCCTGTCCAAATCTTTCGGCAGAAAAGATTCTGAGGGCGCCTTGGTTTCTCAGGTTGTGGAAGGTAGTCCGGCTGAGAAAGCTGGGGTCAAGGCGGGAGATATCATATTGAAATTCAATGATAATGTCGTCAAGGGCGCCGCTCATCTCAAAAATCTGGTTGGTAAGGAAAAGCCGGGAGCATCAGCTAATATGAGCGTTTACAGGGATAACAAGACACTTGAAATACCAGTAAAGATAGCTGAAAGAACACAAAAGGCGCTTGCTTCAAGCGGGGCGACAGATTCACCAGGTGAAACGTCCAATGATCTTGGTATACAGATCGAAAAAGTGCCGGCGTCCGTCTCGTCCAAGATGGGATTGAAGGACGGCGAGGGATTGTTGGTGAAAGATATCGCTTCCGATGGAGCAGGGGCCAAAATAGGGCTAAGGGCCGGTGATGTTATCCTCGAGATCGATGGAACGGCGGTATCCGGTATGGACGAATTCAAAATGGCGGTCTCTACAGCCAAAAAGAATAAAGTCATCCGTTTGATGATTCAAAGAGGATCAGCAAAGATCTTTCTGGCCGGAACACTAGGATAACAGGGAAAGAAGATGCGCCTGAGTTGCCAGTGGAGGTGAAAACATCGGTAGGAGTATGTTAAGGCGCAGACCGTAAGCAATTGAGTTCGTAATCGAAAAAATTGATATCAACACGCTGAGGCCCGTTAAGGGCCTCAACCCATTATTTACAAGGAATGGTTCTTTAATATTTGTTCGTTCCAAAAAAATATAACGCGCCTGTTTCATTCGAAGGATACCCGAACATCGTAACCATAGGCGGTGAAATCCTTTTGAAGAATCCTCGCAGCGGCAAGAAAAAGGCTTTTATGTTCCCTGGCTGTTCCTACCCGAGGCGGAATTTCCGGTAAAAGGTCACTCCGACTTTCAAAAATCCACTCATTGAAATATTTGTCCAACACTTCCGACAACTCCCCTGCAATCTGACCATTCTTTGGATGAGACACCCTATAGATAATCTTATTATTAAGAAAAGGCCTTGTAACCTTGACATCTACCAAGAAACCCGGTTTGTATGTCACTGTGGCGACAATGGAACCACCGGTGAAAATTTTAACAGAAACCGTCATGTGAACTCCTTTTTGAATAGTACAAAAAGAGGTCTGGATGTCAAACTGTCGAGGCGATGGCTCTTTGCCTCGATCGAAACAAAATCGAGTCACTTGACAAACAAAATATATGAGTTTAATGAAACCTAATTTTAGAGGGGTGCAAAAGAATGAATGTCGGATTGAAGAAGCCATTCAGTAGGCAATTTTGAAATCGGATGGGAGGCAGGAGCGCTGTTATGGAACCTAGTCCAGCACTTGTTAAAGGAAACAGGGAGTCGGACAGACCGTACAGAAGAGTCGATTGTGACAATTATAGCGAATGTTTAAACATAGCGCTAAAATGTCGCTGGTCTGATTTTTCATGTATGGAATGTACGGCCTATTCACGAACGAGATTTATAGAGCAGGCGACTGGCTCCGAAGATTATTGGTGAAAGGCTTCTTAAATCGATCACATTTCAGTGGAAAAATTCATCTGACACTTGTTATTATATTTTGAATCAGGCTGGGTGGATCCTTCTATGGATATTGACGGGAAAGCGCCTGGCCTTTTGTTTGTAATACCGTATGCGCCACTTTATGTGGTTCCGGAGGATGTATGGGAACACTGCCAAGAAACAAAACCGGGGTCCAACAGTATGATGAAGCCAAATTAGGTTTTGGAGATATCTTCACAGAGCACATGCTTACGATAAAATATTCTGCGACAGATGGAGGGTGGGAGACGCCTCAGATAGTTAAGACAGAAAACCTGTCTTTGCATCCAGGAGCAATGATCCTTCATTACGGACAGCAGGTTTTTGAAGGTTTGAAAGCATTTGCCGGACCAGAGGATGAAGATATTTTACTGTTCAGGCCGGACATGAACATAGCGCGATTCAACAAATCCTGTGAACGCATGTGTATTCCTACAATGGATCCAAAAATATTCATGGCCCGGATGGCTGAACTTCTCCGAAAGGATCGAGACTGGATTCCCAGGGCTGCGGGAACTTCTCTTTACATAAGACCCACCGTTATTGCCATTGACTCACATTTAGGCGTAAGGCCATCAAAGACATACTTGTTCTACATCATAATGTCTCCTGTGGGGGCCTATTACCCTGAAGGCTTTGAACCAGTGAAAATAATGGTAACCGACAAGTACGTTCGGGCGGTGATCGGAGGAGTAGGGGAGGCAAAGACCGCCGCCAATTACGCGGCGTCGTTGTATGCTGCCGAAGCAGCGCATCGGGAAGGTTTTACGCAGGTCTTGTGGCTTAACGCCGTGGACAAGTCATCGATTGAAGAAGTCGGCACAATGAACATTTTTTTCAGGATTAACGATGAGATTATCACGCCTAAACTTGGGGGAACCATCCTGCCCGGTGTTACACGAGACTCGGTTCTGCGACTTTGCCGTGACAAGGGAATGAAGGTTTCGGAAAAAGTCATCTCAATCAATGACGTGGTGTCCGCAGCCCAGTCGGATAAACTTCAGGAGATATTCGGCTCCGGAACGGCGGCCGTTGTTTCTCCTGTGAGTCATTTCAGATATAAGGAACAGGACTACATGGTCGCTGACGGCAAAACAGGGGCCGTGGCGAGAGATCTTTTCGATGAAATAACCGGTATACAGGTTTCAAAGAAACCTGACCCGTATGGTTGGGTTTGTAACGTAGGGCTCCATCCCTAGAATACGTTACAGATTAAAGAAACATTACCTTTTTTTGGTATAGGCCTGTCAGACCTTGCGTTGGCAGGCTTTTTCTTTGGTTGGAACAATTATCCTCTCGGATGAGTCCTCTTGTGCAATTCTTTGAGTCTTGTTTTCGCTACGTGTGTATAGATTTCCGTGGAGGATATGTCTGAATGACCAAGCATTAACTGCACAGAGCGTAGATCCGCGTCGTTTTGGACCAGATGGGTGGCAAATGAATGTCTCAAAGTGTGTGGAGAAATTTCTTTTGTGATATCAGCTTTCCTGGCAATCTTCTTGATAATTTTCCAAAAAGCCTGGCGGGTCATCTTCTGTCCTTTTCTAGTCACAAAAAGATGTTCGCTCCTCCTGGGCCCTAAAATGAGGGGTCTCACTTTTTCATAATAATCGATTAGTTTTTTTGACGCCATCAACCCAAAAGGAACGACCCTCTCCTTAGATCCCTTTCCCATCACAGTGACACAACCCATTTCGAAATCCAGCCGGTATGTCTCCAACCCCACCAGTTCCGAAACCCTTAATCCTGTGGCGTACAGTAACTCAATCATAGCGTTGTCCCTGACGCCTTCGGGGCATGAGATGTCAGCCGCAGCGATAAGCCGCTCTACCTCCGCCTGTTCCAGATAACGAGGTATGGTCTTTGCCATTCGGGGCGTTTCTATGTGTTCACACGGATTCTCCTTGATCTCGCCGGTCTCCATGAGAAATCGGAACAATCCCCTCAAGCAGGATAATCGTCGGGCCCTGGTCCGTGTTGATAGTCGCTGTCGATTAAGTAGGTCGAAAAAAAGCAGGATATGTTCCTTCTCGATAGCGCGCGGTTCCGTGATGTTTCTCGATTTGAGAAACATAGAAAAGTCCTTGAGGTCGGAAGAATATGACTCCACTGTAAGGTGAGCCAGGCCGCGATTGACGAGGGTGTGGTCTAAAAAACCAGTTATAGCGGTTTCAATGTCATCGAAGTCGGACAATGTATCCTTCTTTCTCACGGATTGAACATTCTATTTCCTCTGGACCAAAGAATGAGGTGATTCAGAATGACATTTAACTTGGAGTCAACCTGTCCGACGAAATTTTTTCCATGTCAGTAAGATGTGTCGTCAATTTCTCTTTGATTGAATCGAGTTCGTCAAAATCAATTATTTTGTTCCCTGTCTCGTTTTGGACATAAAAGATATCAGCAGCCTGATCAACCTCAGTTGAAATTTTTGAAAGGACGATGTTCAGATTAATCGCCCATAGTCTTCTGGTGATATCGTATAGAAGACCAGGCCGATCATGTGCGTAAACCTCTATTATGGTTGCGCTATCAGATGTAGAATTGTCGATTTCAACTTTGATGGGAAAACGTGGGTTGGATGTTCTCGTAAATACACCCCTCGACTGTCTTCTTGTTGCAACCAGTGTGTCAACGTCTGTTTCTCCAGATATGACTTTCTTGAAATCATTCTGGAAACTTTCCCACCTCTCGGGATCATCCAATGGCCCTTCAGGGATATCATTCACGTGCAGGGTTGAGATGGCCAGGGGACCATTGATGTGAGTCCAAGAACTAAGGATATTTATCTTGTTCGATGAAAGTGTCCCTGCAATCTTGTAGAAAAGACCTGGTTGGTCTCGGAGTATGAGTGTAATCGAACTATAACCGGGTTTTCTGTGGTCTGTTTTGCCGGCTATCAGATCACTAAGGGAAAGCGCGTCTTCTCCGCTTTCGGCCAATCGTTTCTCAACCTCCATGAAATGATCCGCAATTACCCCTGGATAAAAGTCGAGACAATAACGTGGAGTTGCTCTGGCTAGGAATTCTTCAAGTCGCCTGCCCCTGTTTTCCTCCGGTATAAGGTCCCAAACTACGGCCTTGATCTGTTTCACCCAATCGGAGAGATCCTGTCCCCCCACTTCTTCGCCTTCAATAACATCAAGAGTCCTGTAATACAGTTCCTCAAGCAGCATTTTCTTCCAGGAATTTATGGCTGTGGGACCAACTGCTTTCAGATCAGCGTAGGTTAGAAGCAGCAACATGTCCAACCGGCGCTTCGACATCACGTTCTCCGCAAAGCGGCTAATGAGGGATTCGTCGTGGATGTCCTTCTTGAATGCTACATGAGTCATTGCGAGATGGTTCCTGATGAGAAAGAGCACGTCATCAATATCTTCTCTTGGAAGGCAAAGCCGTTCGAGAATAGGTCCGGCAATCTTTTCACCACGTATGTCGTGCCCGGAACCGCTTCCCTTGGCTATGTCGTGAAATAGCGCCGCAAGTCTCAATACACAAGGCTTGTCCAGTTTTGAGAATATCGTCCTGAGCAAAGACTCGTCTTCCATGCCATTGGCCTTTTCCAGAGCGTCCAAGTTTTCCAGGACCGCTATCGTGTGGAGATCAACCGTATACTGATGATAAACATCATATTGAGGAAGGAACCTTATTCTTGCGAAATCGCATATGAACAACTCCAGAAAACCAACCTTCATCATGGTGTTTAAGGCCTTGGCCACGTTGCGTCCACATTCAAGTATTTCCAGAAACAGCCGGTTCTCCGCAGGACCAGATATCATCTCAGTTTCGAGATCTGAAAGCTTTAGGCGAATCAGATCCACCAACCGGATATCCATATCACATCCAGTCATTGCGATGAGTTTGAAAGCCTGAAACAACTCCTTGGGATCTTTCCCGAAATCTTCCGGGACAAGATAATTTATCCCTCCCGCTCCGATGTAAAAGGATGATTCTAGTTGAAGTCGCTTGACGCTTGAGACCATCTTGGGTCTCAAAAACAGTCTGGCCCTCGCAAGAATTTGGCGTCCAAAAAAATCCATTGTGGCGGCGTGCTTGTAATATTCCCTCATAAAATTCTCGACGGCAGGTCTTTCGGGTGATTCGAGGAATCCCATGTCCTTAGCGATTACAGCCTGGCAATCGAATTTGAGGCGGTCATCCCGCCTTCCTTCGATGAAATGCAGGCGGGTCCGGATTTCGGCGAGGAAATTGACTCCTTCCTTAATTTCCAGGACCGACTTTTTAGAGCACAATCCAACCACAGCAAGATCATCAAGTGTCGCGCATCCAAAAATCATTCTGACAAGCCATGTCAGTAGTTGTATGTATCGCAGGGAACCCGGCCCTTCTTTCAGGTGAGGTTCGAGCAGATAGATCGTATGGCCGAATTTCTCCCGAGACTTTCTTATCTCCGCTTCAATTCTCAAATACAGATCGAGTGGATCCGACTCTATTATAAGGCGTTCCCGCTGAGCCACAAGGTCCCTGAAGATTTCTGGTCTTCCCCACACCCTCCGCATGTCCATCAGAGACGTCAGCACCGCAAGGTCCTTGTCGGCCTCCTGTCTGCATTCCTTTACGGTCCTTACAGAGTGGCCGAGTTCTATTCTCGCGTCCCAAAGAAGGTAGAGGATGCTTCTTATGCCGCGATATATGCCCTCAGGGGCATTCTCAGGGCGTAAAAAGAGTAGATCTATATCTGAATACGGGCTCATTTCCATGCGGCCATAGCCACCCATTCCAAGGAGCGCTATCTCGTCTTTCCAGTGACCCAGAAAGTGGTCACAGAGTTGACATAACAATTCATCGTACACAGGGTTCATTTCAAACCCTTGAGTGGCTGTCCTCCCGTTGTCACGGTAAATGTTTACAGCTTCCCTTATTCTCTGAATCTGTTCCGCTCTGTCATGCGTAGAAAAGATAAACCTCATGTTGTGATTGTCCTTTTTTTGAGCCCACAAATAACCACGCGGATAGATCATTTCGGCCAATTCAGGCTCAAAGGTTATCCGGCCTTGACTGGGTCGCGCTAAATATACGCCAAGATCGAAGAATCCGCTCCAACTTTTTGACGTCCACCCAAGAGCGCTTCCAACAAAATGATAGAATATTACATTGTCAAAGCAACACTTTATATCCAATACATAAAGTATAGTGATTACAATAGGTAACGCCTGTTCGTCATTGACTTGTCATGGCCCTTATGTTATTGTGTTTATATTCCGTCTGTATTGAAATAGTTATCGTAGTTTTCTAGATTAGTTATCGGATACTGGTTTAATTTAATTAAGCAGCAAGCTGTTTTCTATTACTATATCCTGAAAGGCTGACAACCGGCCTCTCGATACCCCCAAGGTACTAGTAGAAATCAGTCATCGCCGCTTGTTGAAGGATAGGTATGGTTTGCCGAATTGGTGTCGTCGTGCTGGCGACCGCCCTAATATATCTATGCTCGGTCTTACTGCCTCCAACAGCGGTGGCGACGTTCGACGAGGTTCTGGACACAACTTCAGACCTTGTTTCAGGTGTTGGGGCCAAGAACTGGCAATATGATATGGGGATCAAGAAATTTGTTAACAGCTATACTTCCTACCAGTTCCCGAATCCTTTTCCTCCAAATCAGGATCCCCTGAGTCGCCTTGAATTTCCAATTGATCAATGGTTCCTAGGGGGAGAATACGATTATATAGAGAGGAACTGGTCTCTAGAGTTCCAGAGTTGGATGAACCTGAACGAGGAATCCAGAACCATGATGCAGGACAGCGATTGGGACAACGAAAATCAGCCATTTCAGAAGACCGTATTCAGTGAATCCAAGTGCAGGCTGAATAGTGGATGGCTCTTTGATCTCAAGCTTGTATTAAAGCCGGAATGGTCCATCTTCAGGACCCTGCTTCCCATAGGCGGTTTGCGGTACCAGAGTTTTTCGTTCACCACCCATGATGGTTCCCAGGTCGGTCTGGACGGACATTCAATCGATTTACCGGGTGACGGCATCAACTTCGACCAGACTTTCTATCACGGGTATCTTGGTATGGAAGTCAATACCAAGCTGAACACATCAGGCGTATTCAGGTCTGTTCCATCAATGGACTTTAAGGTGAGCGTGGATTACGGCCTGGCAACAGCAAGAAACGAGGACTTGCATCTTTTACGGTCCGGCCGTCGAATAACCAATGAGAACACCAGCGGCCACTGCTGGCACGCCGAGGCGACGGCGTCATTTTACGCCCGACGCAATATTAAAGGCCTGCTGAGCGCCGATTTCAAACGAATCATAACCGATGGCGGCCATCAACTCACGAACAGCGTCTTCAACATAGATTTCTCCTTTGATGGCGCCAGGGTCTGGTCGGACCAGCTCTCCATAACCGCAGCGACTGAATTTATCTTCTGACGGCATCAGCAACGATTCACAAAACAGATGTTACAACTGGATTGGCGGGGAACAGAAGGTGAAGCGAATCCTCGTTCTGATCGTTAGCCAAAAGAGCGTCAAAACATTCCCCCTCATCTGACCATCATCATCGAAAAAGATTAGAAATAGATACCGAATTCTGCCCCATAAAGGTTCCAGACAAGGTTCAAATCCCAGGGTTTATTAGTCACGCTGTCGTCGCCGCTGAGTATGAATGTTGTGCGCTCGAACTTTAGCCTGGTAAAAAGATCGAAGCGGTATATCTGCGGACGGAACACCAAAGCCCCAGCGTAACTCGTGTATGACGATCCCTTCAAAGGAAAATCAATCCACGCCTCAAAATGCACAGGGATACCTATAATCTCAGGAGGAACGTATCGGATATAGGGGCCAATAGTCCATGGAGAGGGTGCGTGCAAATCCACGCTTAAATTGGCCGTGTTGAGTCCGTTAAACTTGAAATAAGGACTGCTCAAAAAGAATTTGGCCCTGACCCCGGCGGCAAACCACGGCCCCTGAATAATGTCCACGTCACCGGATAAGATAACCGAATTAAAGAAGAATCCTCCACGATCAGCGCGGCGACTGCGTGCTTCAAATATCTGATAATCGGCTTTTGCGGCAAAACGCCAGGCCCGAAATTTGGCAAAAAAATCATACACCATCGGGCCGCCGTCAATAGAACGATAATCAAGAGAGGAGTTTTCGTTGCTAGCCTTGTTAATCAGAAGATCGTACGAGGTACCTTCGACGTTAAGTACAATCTTTTGAAAAATAGGGGTAGTAAGGCCGATCCCGAATTCGCTCCGGAATGTGTCACCAATGCCGTTAGCCGGCAAGAGTGGTCCAAAAAATGATTCAATAGATTTTAGAGGGAGGAGTGAACCAAAACCGAAATCCATACCTTGAGCTTTGGAATGACTCTGATCCAGAGCCACCAACGCAAGGACTAGAAATATACATAAAGTAGCCTTTTTGAACGGGCTTTTGACCATACGGCCCTTCAATCAGGTGAAATTGCTTACCTATGCCGGATTTAATCACACAACGGGCTGTTTCGTCAAGATAAATAGACCCTGCGGGACCTGATCCGAACTTATTGAAAAGGCGTCCGGATCAGCGCAACAAAGGTTACAAGATCTGAAATAAAAAATGAAAATCAGGCCAGGCCACGCTTGGCCAATGCCGGAACTGGAGAGACGATGTGTCTTTCGAACCAGCTTTTTGTCTTGGGATCATTGAAAGCGACGCCGATCAATTCTGTCAGATACATGACTGGCATGTGGTACACCTTACCCGAGGCTTTTGATATATCGGCCTGCCTGGTGTCAAGGTTGGCCTGGCACATCGGGCACATGGTTACCATTACGTCCGCTCCCACTGTGAGAGCCATATCTATAAGCTTGCGGGATAGCTTCACAACCATCTCGGTTTTTGTCAGAGCCAATGAACCGCCGCAACAGTCGGTCTTATAAGGCCAACTCAACACTTCAG
>CAJBEZ010000105.1 GCA_903952205.1 uncultured Desulfomonile sp.
CAATCGGTTCTTTAAAACCTTGAGTGAACTCAAAGAAAGACTTTTCAGAAGATTCAACCGATTTCAGGGCAATCCCGCATCATTGAGAAGCGTCCTGGAATCTTTCGCTTAGGACCTAGTTTCATTGCGTATCACTATAGTCTTGCCATTACTCCTGCCCCATCAAGCTGGGGGCCGGCGGTTCCCTCAAGCCTTGTCTACGATCACTACGCATGGTTCAGATCGATTTATAGGATCAAGTCTACCTTGAGAGGACCGGAGTTCTTGCTACCCGGACATGAACCGTCTCTTGTGGGAAAGACTTTTGGTTAAACAATTAGCGTCGTGGAGAAGAAATTCACACTGTCCAATGAAATCTTGACTATAAATTGTATTTTTTGACGCTCTGAGCCGAGGAAAGGGCTCGTTCTCAAGGAGCAATTATTAGGAGAACATTATGGATAAACTCATTATTACTGCGGCAATTTCTGGGGCTGCAACAGTACCCTCTCTCACTCCCTATCTTCCTATAACACCCAAACAGATTGCGGACTCAGCCATTGAAGCGGCAAGTGCGGGCGCAGCCGTAGTCCATGTCCACGCTCGCAGGCCGGAGGATGGTTTTCCTTCATCGGATCCCGAACATTTTAGGGAAATATTGACCAGGATAAGAGAAAAGTCAGATGTTGTTATATGTATTACTACTGGCGGTTCAGCGATGATGACGGTTGAGGAGAGGGCCGCTGTAGTGCCTCTTTTCAAGCCGGAAATGTGTTCTTTTAATATGGGTTCAATAAATTTTGCTTTACACCCAGCTTTAAGAAGTATCAAAGAATTTAAATATCCTTGGGAAAAACAGTACCTTGAGATGAGCAAGGATTTCGTCTTTAAGAACACGTTCAAAGATTTTGAATATTTATGCGATGTTACCTCGGCCAACAATACCAAGCCAGAACTTGAAATCTACGATGTTGGGCATCTATACAATCTGGATTATCTTGTTTCCGAGAAACTTATGAAATTGCCGGCGCATATGCAGTTTGTAATGGGGGTTCTTGGGGCGATAAGGGGGACTCCCGAAGACCTGACATATTTGGTAACTAAAGCTACGATTCTATTCGGGAAAGAACATTTTACTTGGTCGGTTATTGGAGTCGGAGCTGCTGAAATAAACCTTTCGACTATGGCCATTCACATGGGTGGTCACGTCAGGGTTGGGTTAGAAGACAACATTTACATTAGAAAAGGTGTTCTTGCCAAGAGTAACGCCGAGTTGGTGGAGAAGGTGGTCGGTCTGGCTGATATTCTACACAGAGACGTTGCGACACCCTTAGACGCAAGACGTATTCTAAAACTCAAAGGACCTGAAAATGTAAATTTCTAGAAAAGCTTTTCCAGGCGGAACTGACTTAACAAGGGGAAAAAATCGAGTAATAGCGGAAATTGCTTAAGGTATATGAGTCTATAATAATTAAGAAGCTTTGGTTCCGCCTTACAAAAAGTGTGCGTTACAAATGAGATTTGTAATTTATCTTGGCGGGGTCTGAAGAGTCACCGGAAAACCACGGACAAAAGTTCTTATCTCATCACGCACCCTGCGGTAGTGCTTCAATGAGTCTTCCTGCGTGGTTTCGTGAGCAGCGAGCGTTGGTGGATCATCGAAGGCCACATGAATTAACGATGTCCTTGCGGGGAAAAAAGGACAGGCGTCCTGAGCATGACTGCACAGGGTCACCACATAGTCAAATTGCATGTCCTGAAGCGTGTCAAGGTTTTTTGACTCCTGTCCGGAGATGTTTACGCCTACCTCCATCATTACCCGGATGGCAAATGGATCAACCCCGCGAGCTTCTACGCCCGCCGAATATGGATCAAATGTTTCCCCTTTAAGCTCTCGTGTCCAAGCTTCAGCCATCTGGCTTCTGCATGAATTACCCGTGCACAGGAAAAGTATCCTGACCTTATCTGGCATGGTCGAATCCTCCAGAATAAAAGAAACAAATAGACCTGCAAACCTAAGCCAAGAGTTGTTGGCTGAAATCAATATCGATAGTTTGGTTGGACTCAGTTTTTCGCACGTGTTCTTTCACCTCAGCCAGTGTTTCAATACAGTTGATCGATTTACGATTAACGGATTGACACGGTCATTTTAACCAATCTTTAGCCCCAGGCTGTTTATAATTGATTCTGACAGCTTTTGGCGGCGATTTCCAACCATTGGTCTATGGTAATTCCGCAAGCGCAATGGTCTGGTCTTGGATTCAAATCGGAACATTCCTCGAAAATGGCTTCTCTTGTGACGAAACATACCGGCCAACCCGGAACGTGATGCTTATGTCCCTTGCAATGATTAATCCGGTACACCACAAAACACTCTGAATTCAAAGTCATACGATAGCAATCTCCACCAAGTTCAACATTGAGGTCCCGACGGTTGATGCCCAATTCGTTGAATCTGTGTCTGATCGATTCCAATGCTTGAGAGGGAGTCATTTTATTGCCCAAATGAAGTGAGTTCATCATTATTGAACGTTTCCAAATGTCCGATGGTGGCGTTTCCAAAAATCCTGTACAGTGAATTTGTGACATTGAGTTCCCTGGCACTCGACTCCGAAGCTGGCTGATACAGTACCCATACGAGCGGCTTCTACGAGTGTTTTTCCAGTAACCAGCCCCTTGATCAACCCAGCCCGAAAGGCGTCGCCTGCCCCAGTTGGATCGCTCACCTTGTCGGGAATCACTGCGGGAATAACATATTCTCCCTCAAGCGTAGTTACCACTGATCCATTTTCCCCCAAGGTTGTGATAATTGCGGAAGTTTCTTCAAGCATGTTTTGCTTGGTGACGCCAATCGCCCTTGTTACCATTTCAAGTTCGTAGTCATTCGATATGAAAATCCTTGAACCACGAAGTCCTTGTAGTATCCTTTCCGGTCCCAAGGCTGGAATGGACTGTCCCGGATCGAAAATAAAGGGTATTCCCCTCGCACGGAAGAGTTCAGGATAATTGGACATATCATCCAGGTTCCCTGGCGCAACTATGGCAATGGTGTCACTTGGGTCGAACCTCTCTATGTCCTGATTGCATGGTTCTTTCATGGCGCCGGGATTGAAACCGGTGATTTGGTTGTCGGACAGGTCCGTGGTAATGTACGCCCCTGCGGTAAATTCGTGGGGAACCCGGCGGATGGACTCCATTGGAAGACCAAGACTTCTCAGCCACTTTTCGTAGGAATCGAAATCCTTACCGGCGCTCGCCAGTATCAGCGGACGTTCTTCCAACAGGGCCAAATTATAAGCTATGTTTCCCGCTGTGCCTCCAAACAGTTCCCTGAGCCCATTAACCATAAAGCATACGTTGAGAATGTGAATCTTGTCGGGTAATATATGATTCGAGAATTTATCAGGAAAATCCATAATTCTATCGTAAGCTAGTGAGCCCAAAACCAGTATATTCATTGATTACCTCTTGTTATTAGCGCCGGTGGTTGGATATTCAACTGAAAACTTACGTTACGCAAAGAGGTCATGACTGTCAAGTTTGAGTTTTGTTTCCGAATCAGAGCTTATAGCCTGACGCCAAAAGCGATGTGAACAGTCAGATTTACCGTCATTATGGAAAAACATTCTGGAGATGAATCAAAATCCCTAGATAGGAGTCTACACTTATTGATTACGTTAAACACCAAGGAGAGATTTATGACAACGTGTTCCCTTACAACGACGGACGAATCGAAACAATGGCCGGAAGGTGTAATCTCTGTGAAACTCACGATGAATCCATATTTGTTGGCCTTTGCTGAGGAAAAGTCCATGCAGGCAGGCGTAAAGGTATGGGAGTTTATCAATCTGGCATTGTGGGAAAAGTTTGGCAAGCCGACGGAGCAAGAATTACTCGATTTCGCAAGTTCAATAGAGGTTGACGACCTTGAGCCGAAATGGAAGAAAAGACTCAAGTTGACTGCCAGGCACGAACTGGAAGTTAGAGAGGCTTTGAAACATGTAGACTCCTGTAAAGGTTTCGTGGAGTCTCATTCAGAAGACAACCAAGTCTAACCGAGCTACAACAAAAGGACTGTGGAGGGAAAATGCCAATTCTAAACTATATATGCTCTGATTGCGGAAACAAATTCTCAAAAATATTTGTGGACGAGCAGAATGCTCCAAAGGCTTGTCCAGTATGCGCCTCTGGTCGGATAACAGAACATGGAACTGCATTTTCTACGGATGTAAACGCATTTGCGAGGTTATCCTGTGAGTCATGTGGAACTTGCGAGTCATGTGGAACCTCGCATGATAACCGGTGAGATCGGGTTTGAGATTTAAAAGCAGGGAACAGACCTCCTCAGCTTAGGATGTCCACTTCCTTGATTTTATTTTTTGCGTCTTCTAGTATAGGTTTAGACATTGGGCGATTTGATCACCGCTATTTTATGCGTTGAACAATACGCTTAAATTTTTGTTTTAGGTTCGCGAGGGTTCAAAATGCGCAAGTTTCTATGGGTAGTGGTGTCAATCGTTGTTTTAACTCAAGGGTATGCAATGGCCCAACCCACGGTAGACGAAAAAGGTGGAGATTTATTGGCTACGGTAGGTAATCAAAAAATAACCCGTGAAATGCTGGACAACATAATTGCGACAATTCCCGAGGAAAACAGAGTACCATTTCTGACTCCGGATGGACGAAAGAAAATTCTAGACGAAGTGGTCAATTTCGAATTGTTCGCTCAAGCTGCCAAGGATTCAAAAATTGAGGGTGAGCCCGCCATTAAAACGAGGCTGCAATATGAAGAGGCACAATATCTGGCCAGAGAATATTTCAGGCGAATGCAGGCGCGCCAAGCGCCAATACCTGAGGATGCGATAAAAGATTTCTACAAGAGTCACGTAAATGAATTTACCCCGCCTGAAGAGATTCAAGCACGTCATATTCTGGTGAAGACCGAGGTTGAGGCTAACAAGATACTTGAAGAATTGAAGAATGGAACTGATTTCGCAGAGCTTGCCAAAAAGAAATCCATAGATCCGGCGGCCCAGAAAGGTGGTAAGCTGGAACTCATGGATGGCAAGGACTGGCTGCCAAGAGGGTCTTTTGAGAAATCTTTTGAGCATGTTCTTTTTAAGATTTCTAAAGGCCAAACAGGAGGACCAGTCAAATCTCAGTTTGGGTGGCACATTCTGAAAGTGGACGACCGTCGCCAACCTGAGCCGCCAAGCTTTGTTCAGGTCAGAAGTATGATTAAGAGTAGATTAGAAAACGAAAGAAACTCTGAGCTCCATAAAAAGGTCACGGAGGATCTTAAAACAAAGATTCCAGTCGTGATAAAATAAGACTATCTATGTCAGACTCTTTCCTGGGGGAAAGGACTCTGAAAAGAGCGCAACACTTCGTTCTTGAACAAATTTGGGGTGTTAATGTCTTGCCTGCCTGCCATAGACCGGCAGTGGATTAATCAAATCTTTTTTGAATGGTGGCCTTGAAAATATGTCAGTAGCGTTTATGACAATGTTGGTAGGATCGCATAATGATTGTCCAGGACTGAAGCCTCTTTTATCCCGGGGTTTCTGTCTACGTTTATTGCTCTGGTTATTCACCATGGTGTTACTTGTCCTTTCTCCAGGAATTTCCAAGAATTGTAAGGCAGCGAATGGAGATGAAAAATCCGATTCTAAGGAGCAATCTTCAGATAGGATTCATGTGAGCCCAGAGAAACTTTATGAAGCTGTTTCCGGATATCTGGAGGGAATTCATCGTTCTAGGTCGAAGTCTGGGGCCAGCGATAATAAGCCTCACAAACAAAACCGTGATCCCAATAGGATTGTTATAAGTAAATCTGACAAATCGGAGATGATAGAGTCTGACTTAAATCTGTCGAGACGCCGGACCCAACGGGGGGAATTTGAACTGGCTTCAATATCTCTCAATAGGGCTTTCAAGATTGCTGGCTCAACCCATGACGACAAGATGAAGTCCTTGAAGGAAAGGCTGGAAGACCTCAAACGAGGCGTGGCTGAACGGGGACAACTCGAGGAGACCTACACATCTGAAAATAATAACTCGATTGGGATGAAAATGGTATTGCTGCCAGGGGGAACTTTTAAGATGGGAAGCTCGACGGCGGAGGTCCGTAGAGTGAGGGCCACCTGGAACATCCCCGAAAATTTGGCGGATTCGGAAACTCCAGCGCATTCGGTGGAATTGTCGAGGCCGTTCCTAATTGGGAAGTATGGCGTCACGGTAGGCGAATTCAAGCAGTTTGTTAATGAAACCGGATACAAGACGGTAGCTGAAGTCCAGGGATGGGGATGGGGATATGACAGTTCAAAAAAGCACTGGTCGAAAAAAACCGGCCTATCATGGATGACCCCGGGATATCAGGTTTCTGACGATTATCCAGTCACGATGGTATGCCATGTGGACGCAGAGGCCTTTTGTAGCTGGATGAGTAAACGGGAGGGACACAAGTATACACTTCCAACCGAGGCCCAGTGGGAATATGCGGCAAGAGGGGGAAGGGAAAGCCTGACTTATCCATGGGGAAATGATTACCCTGATGGCAAGAAAATGAATTTTGCCGATCGGAGTTCAGATTTACCGTGGGCAGATAGATCTGTAGTTGACCTTCACGTCTTTACTGCGCCAGTGGGGAATTACGAGCCAAACGATTTCAAGCTTTATGACATGGCCGGCAACACTTGGCAGATGTGTTCAGACTATTTCGACCCCAAAGAATATAAAAGACGGGATAACGGACGCACGCTTGATCCTACCGGCCCGAAGAATAGCAAGACCAAGGTGGTCCGTGGCGGCAGCTGGGCTTTTGACGCTTGCGAGGCTCGAAATGCGTTTCGTTTCGGAGTAGATCCCAAGCTATGCGTAGACGTGAGTGGTTTTAGGGTAGTCAGAAGCAGTGAACCCGGAGACAGGAACCAGCAAGCTTCTGATACCGAGGTCAGACCCATTGCGCCTCTTAGCGATGAACATGTGACAGCCCTGTTTAGAAGAGTAAAAGAAATGGTTGAATCGGGTAAGAGGCTGCAAGCTAGGAGTTTTGTTAACAGAGTATCGGATCAACAGACCCCTGAGAAAAAATGTCTCGAGGACTCAACAGGTTTTGTAAAAAATGTCCTAGAGAATCTCATAGATCAGAGCGCAAACAAAACTTCGGAACAGTTCACCAACTCGTTAGGCATGAAGATGTCGAGAATCCCCGAAGGATCATTCGTCATGGGTAGTTCCGAAGCCGACATAGCGTGGGCCATGAATGTGCTTGCGGCAGGTCAGCCGGTTTCGTTAGAAAACGAATATCCATTTCACAAGGTTAGAATCTCTAGGCCGTTTTTCATCTCGCAAACCCCTGTGACAGTGGCCCAGTTCAAAGCTTTTGTTGACGAAACCGGGTATGTGACAGACGCGGAGGAAGAAAAAGGAGGAGAGGTTTTTGACATCAAAAACAATAGATTTGTTAAGAAAGATGGAAGTTCATGGCGTAACCCCGGATGGCAAACAGAACCTAATCAGCCAGTTACCATGATTACATACCATGATGCGTCGGCGTTCTGCGAATGGCTAACAGCCAAGGAGCGCATGCCTTATAAATTACCCACTGAAGCCCAATGGGAATACGCGGCCAGGGGAGGAATTCCTATGGGCCAATTTCCCTGGGGTGATCAGCTGGTTGATGGTAGAAGGGCAAATTACGCCGATAAAAATACCGAATTTGAATGGCGTGACAGAGACTCTGATGATGGGCACAAATTCGTAGCCACTGTGGGAAGCTATGAGCCCAATGGCTACGGGCTTTATGATATGGCGGGCAATGTGCTTCAGTGGGTAAGAGATTATTACGTAGAGGATTATTATAGGTTCTCGCCTGAGATTGACCCGGAAGGACCAGGGCAGGGCGAAAACAGGGTGATGAAGGGTGGTGATTGGACATCAGGTCCAGTTGGCCTCAGATGCGCGTTCAGGGGATGGGCTCGTCCGGATCTCGCTCTCTACAACGGCGGTTTCAGGGTCATAGTGGATGCTTCTTCAACCCAGCGCCCTTATCATTTCAGTGAGAACTTTCTTACACAGGAATGGGTTCCCAATCCGGATCAAAGGGAGGTGGCCAAGGCTGTCGCCAATGAGAAGGAGCGGACCGCCAGACTGGACGACAAGCCCAAAAACTTGAAGAAAAGCGCTCCACCTGAAATTGTAACTTCCGGCGTCTTGATAATGGATTTCACACCTAAATCCGACGCAAAAAAATCGGGATTTCTCAAAGGTGATGTAATTATCGAGTATGATGGCCTCACAGATTTGAATTCCGGCCGATTGATTGCTGCTACAGCTAAAACCAAAAAAGAACGAAAAAGGGCTACGATTAAATTTGTCAGAGATGGTTATGAATATTCAGTGAATGTGCCGCCAGGATCTTTAGGTATTTCAATCACGGACACCGTTTTGAAGGGGCCGTTCAAGCGCCAGGATCTCGAGGAGAGTGATAGTCCTTCGCTTGAACGTGACAACAAGGGGAAAAAGAAGCAATGGACTTGAGTTGATATGAGTAAAAACAAATTTGGAAAAGACGTAAATTAATTTCTAGTAGCGTTTGAGGAGAAAATGAATCAATTTAACGATGCAAAAAATACTGGATTTTAATACAAAATGTGATAGAGGAAAACAAATCTTCAACTGGGAGACGCCTATGAAAAAGGCTTTTTATCTGCTTTTGACTCTAATGTTGGTTCTTGTGGTCGTTGGAAACTCAGGAGCCGAGAACAAGAGAGCCCAACTAATACCCGTGAAACCCCCAACAATCGAGGCCCCCTCAAGCGAGCAAAATGTTCCTTCAGGGATGAATTATGACACGCAATACGCTGACCCAGCTCCCAGGGATCAACTTTACGTGTTCTGGATCCTGGGCAAGGTCATTAGCTATCCGATTGACAAGATTGAATCCTATATTTCCAGGAGAATCAGCTCCGTCCAACAGCCAAAAGCTGTGCCCGCCGCAGCGCCTGGGCGAGTCTATAATCCTTTTGATTCTCTTAATTGGCGGGAAATTCCACCAGCGCCTCCAGTTGAGCAAAAGAACACCCAGAATAGATGAAAGCGGAATTTTTTCGTAAAGTAGCCTTCTTAGGTCTTCTTCGTTTTACATTTTGGACATTGCAGAAAAGATCCTTCGTTTTTTGATACTTTCTCTTCCATGATCAAAGAGTCGCAATCAGGGTTAGGACATTCAGTTGCCACAGGCTTGCTCCACATTGAGAAATCGCATTCAGGATAACTGCTACATCCGTAAAACATCCTTCCTCTTTTGGTTCTTTTCTGAATAACATCCCCCTTGCCGCACTTAGGGCATAGAACTCCCGTAGAAATCGGGCTGGAACTCTTGCATTCCGGATATCTTGAACATGCTAGAAAAGGACCGGACCTCCCTTTTCTTAGGACCATGGGAGCTCCACATGAACAAACCTTGTCGGTAGGAACCGGCGTCGAATCAGAGGAGGCTTCTGAAGACAATTTTTGAGTATAAGAACATTCCGGATAAGATGAACAACCCAAGAACAGCCCATACCTACCTGCTCTTATCATTACTGATTTTCCGCATAAAGGGCAATGTTCCTTGGTTTGTATGCCATCCCTCTTGATGCTTTTCATGCTTTTTTTTGCCTCAACAAAAGCAGAGTTGAAAGGTTCGTAGAATTTATCGAGGGCTTGTGGCATGGTTTCAGAGCCTTCCTCGATAAGATCGAGAGAAGATTCCATTTCCGCCGTGAACTGTGGGTTAACAAGGTCCGGAAAACTTTCCACCAGTAATGAGGCGATGATCCTCCCAAGAACTGTGGGTTGAAATTTCTTGTCAACTATTTCAACGTATTTTCTTTTTTGAATGGTGGTAACGATCTCAGCGTATGTTGAAGGCCGGCCAATTCCCCGGTCTTCGAGTTCTTTTATCAATGAAGCTTCATTGAAAGCTGGGAGGGGTTGAGTGAATCTCTGGCGAGGCAGAAGCTGCTTTAGGAGCAGCAGGTCACCCTCTTTAAAATCAGGGAGAATCATACCTGGATTGTCTTTTTCGTCCTGCCCATTTCCAGAATCCTCTTCCGACGAAACAGCGTAGATTCGTGTGAATCCGTCGAACTTCATGACAGAACCTGATACTCGAAACAAAAGGTCACCAGCAACTATATTGGCGGTAGTCATATAAAATAATGCCGGAGCCGCCTGGCTTGCCAGGAAACGATTCCAAATAAGAGTGTACAGATCCTTTTGCTGTTTATCCAGGAAAGGGGTCACGCGTTCGGGTGTAAATTCCAAAGATGTTGGCCTTATCGCCTCATGAGCCTCCTGTGCGCCCTTCTTGCTCTTATACAAGTTTGGTTTTACCGGGACATACTGTGGTCCATAACTTTCTGAAATAAATTTTCTGGCTGCTTCAATGGCCTCTGGAGCTACCCGTGGATCATCAGTTCTCATGTAGGTTATGAGTCCAATTGAGCCGTGCTGGCCAAGTTCAATTCCTTCGTAGAGTTGTTGTGCGATCCGCATTGCTCTGTTGGGAGAGATGCGAAGTTTTCTCGAAGCCTCTTGCTGGAGAGTCGAAGTTATGAAAGGGGGAAGAGGCCTTCGATTTCTCTCCTTGCGCTTTACCTCACTGACAGTAAATATCTGCTTCGAGGCGTGTTGCGTAATTTCATTAGCTCTGACCCAATTCGGGATCTCGACCTTACTCTTATCCATTTGGACTAGTTTGGCTTCGAAAGGCGCCGAATCGGACCTAGCCAGTTGGGCCGAGACAGTCCAGAATTCGGCTGGCACGAATGTTTCTATTTCCAGGTTTCGGTCAACAATTAGTCTTAAAGCAACTGATTGGACACGACCAGCGCTTAAACCATATTGAACCTTGTCCCACAACAACGGACTTATCTGATATCCAACTATTCTGTCTAGAATTCTTCGGGTTTGTTGTGCGTTGTACCTGTTTGCGTCGAGTTGGGACGGATTAGCCACAGCCTTTTTGATGGCTTTTTCTGTGAGTTCGTTGAAACGAACTCTAAAAATCGATTTTTGGGGTTTCCCCAGTTCCTCGCTCAGGTGCCACGCAATTGCTTCGCCTTCTCTGTCAGGGTCTGTAGCCAACAACACGCGCGACACTTTTTGAGCTATGTTTCTGAGTTCAGTAATAACCTTCTCTTTTCCTGGTATTATTTGGTAATAGGGTTTGAATCCGGCTGTCACATCCACGCCCAGAACCGGGCCGTTCCACTTGACTTGACCGTCTGGTTTTTCTTTTGATTTAGTCGCAGTCTGGGGAAGGTCCTTTACATGCCCAATTGATGCTTTCACCTCGAAATTGGGGCCCAAATATTTTTTTATCGTTTTAGCTTTCGCCGGCGATTCAACGACCAACAATGTTTTATCCGCTGTATCTTTCATTCTACCGCCTAAAAAGGATCCTTAAACGAAAAAGACTTAAGTTCAATCACCCGAAGTGTCAACTAAATTCATTCGATGAAGTCCAACATCCTGAATGAAATTGTTTGCAATCCATTGTTATCATGTTGTAACTGTCAACGTACACCCTGATTCGGCAAACTTAAAGAAACAAATCACACACGAACTCTGGAAAACATTTTCCCTGGACTCTGTTTCACCAACCCAAGCAATTCGAGTTCAAGTAAGGAACCCAACAGCCTCCCAGGTTCTATTTTAATGCTTTCGCACATTAAATCAATTGGTGTCGGATCAAGATCAAGGAAGTCGAGAATAAGCTGAGCTGTTTCGGACACTTCTTCGTCACGGCGGGCATCTTGGAATGATGAACAGCAACCGCTAACGTTTCCCACTTCAGAAGTAATTAACGAAGCTAAAATATCGTCCGCAGATTCAACCAAGCCGGCTCCCTGCTTGATAAGATAGTGCGGCCCGCGAGATCTTTCGTTAGTAATATTCCCTGGGACAGCGAACACATCACGGTTTTGGTCCAACGCGTGAGATGCGGTAATCAATGAACCGCTCTTTTTGGAGGCCTGCACAACAACCACAGCCCTTGATAGTCCGGAGACGATTCTGTTCCTTCTGAAGAAATTGGTTTTCAGAGGGGCAATGCCAGGCCTGAACTCACTGATGACGGCTCCGGACTCTACGATACGTTGTACCAGGCTGTCGTTTTCCTTGGGATATGATATGTCCAACCCACATCCAAGAACGGCAATTGTTCTGCCTCCTGCTTTAAGCGCCGACTGATGGCATGTAGTGTCGATTCCTCTGGCCAACCCGCTGATTATAGTGAAATCGGATCGAACGAGATCGCTGGTTATGGATTTTGCAAACTCGACACCATACCCAGTCGGATTCCTAGTTCCGACCATGGCGACTGCCCGGGAGTCTTTGGGTAAAAGCGAGCCCCTTACAAACAATAGAGCAGGGGGGTCATAGATGTCTTTTAGGTTTTCGGGATAACCCTCATCCCATCGTGTAACGATACGAACTTTTAATCTTTCAAGAGTTGTGAGATCTTTTTCGATCTCAGAGGCTACGGGATTGAAACAGGAAATGGAATTTGACAGACGTTCAGAAATTCCTGACCTCTCACGAATGGAACGTGCGTTTGCCTTTAGGATTTTCTCCGGGCAGCCGAAAGCTTCAATAAGTTTCGCAATGGTGAGCGGCCCAACTAATGGTATCCTTTCCAGCGTCAACCAGTCTCGGACATTATTATTGGATACGGATGTTGTTTCAATCACTTGTGAATTCCCCCTCTTACGATTTGTTGTTGTATTCTAAATGAGCGCAGTCTGAGAAATGTTTCCGATTTGCGAAGTTCACAACGGGACAGCAGAAACAGGATCCAGATATTTTCTATTTATGCTTATTTTAGAGTCACGCCAGGCAATTCTTCCTTTCATTTTGATATGTCAGCGGGAGCGCTTGATCGATCGATGGCATCTATTTGACATGTTTAGGAATGAAACACTTCAGCTTTGTCAACCCTGTCTAGAATATTTAATCGACCGCCATCCAGAGAATGTTGCCGCTCAATGCCAATCGTGGAAAATCTCACTATCCTGTACCCCTTAAGAATTTCGGCACGACAATCGACTATTATTCCCAAGACAAGATCCGACCCGACAGAGGTAATTTCAATTTCTCCGACAATCTTTGATTCTGGATCTGGAGGGTCTTGATTAATGTTCAGTTGAGAATGTAATGAAGTATGGGCCAAGATTTCGAAGCGGTCGCCTTCTCTCACAAATTCATGCTTTTCTTTGCAACATCTTATATATACAAGATCCCTGATTCTGAACAACTCTTTTGGGGCTAAAGGTGAATCAACTATCTTGCCCCATAGTTGACCATTCTGAAATTCATGGTTTTCAGGTTGCATTCTTGTCAAATCTGCCTCACAAAAGATGTGGCGTCCAGGCACGCTGTTATCCCTGACATTAACAGACGGCCCAGAGAAAAGTTGGATTGGCGAAAGAGTGTTTACGGGGAGTCTGGAACCATTGTTGTTTTGGAATTGGGAAACAAATTGAAACAGGAACGGCAATATACAAGACATCAGACAGCAGGAAATAAAGCACAACCTAATCTTCTTTTTCGAAGAATTCAGACCTGTTTCCCGGGAAATCGCGTCATGTTTGAGGGGCCGGAAGATTAATTGTGACAATTTTACATTCATAATATAAAATCTTTTAAATATAAATAATTGGGTTAATAAGTTAAATTATAAATTAACTTAAATTGAATAACAAATTGATTATATATTTAAAAATTAGTTGAGTCAAGGTCATTGCTTGCGGTGTAGGTGAAGTGGGATGCGAGTCTCAGGGGCATTGGATCATGACAATGTTGATGATCGAAGGCGCGGGACAATTATGCCCGCGCCAAATATCTGAAACAAGACGCTAGCAGGACATTGAAAGTACTAAAGATTCTATAGGCGATAGCACGAGTTCTCTGGGTGTGACTCGCGCAATAAAATCCGCCATTGAGCATGAACTGTTTTGTTCCTGGAGTTTTTCCACAACGTCATGAAATCGGCCCCCGAGAGCTCTCAGTGTGTTCGTTTTCTGGGAGATTGTAGCCTCTGGGACGAAATCTACATGGAACAGAGCCAGATAGCGGCATTCACCAGAATCGTCGCTAAACATGGGCAAGACTAATAAACTTTCTTTTCCACCTTTTCCAGAACTCCAGACGGCTCTACGCAGTCTTAACGCCGTTCTTTTGCTGCCGCCCACAGTGTTGGGTTGATCATACCGAGAGGGTTTCCCTTCAGAAAAACCGAATCGAGCCACGACCTGAATGGGAAGGAATTCTCTGGTTAGAGCGGTTGGTTTTGAAACAGTCCCAACACTGTAAAGCATGCCGCCTTTCACCTCATGCATAACTTGAGCGATGACCTTGAGGACGCGCTTGTCCTGTTCTTTTATCCATCCGGGATGAGCTCCGAGAAGTTCTATCGCTTTTGATAGGAGTGAAGGTAACGAGTCCTGGGGACGCGAAATACCTACTGTAACTGTTTTAGCTTGATGTCTTATCGAGTCTATGGGCCGAGTCATTTCTTCTATAGCCTTGCTGAGGATTACTATTCCTTCCTTAACAAGCAGTTCACGGTCTTCCGCTGTTTCTGCGCTCAAAGCCAATTTACCGGCATAAAGCGCAATGGTCGCTGCTGTTGAAGCCGGCAAGGCAGCGTTCATATCACCATCCGCTATCGATTTCAGAGTTGAGTCCAGAGTGTTTTGGAGTTGCAAACGATCCCATGCCTGTGGATCCTCTAGGAACGTTGTGAGTGTGGAGCGAATTTCTCTCAACCCATTGGCCTGTTCGTCAATTGCCTTAGCCGTGTAAAATCCCCATAGATGACCCGCTACTGTCGCCAGAACGAATCCAAGGCCACCGCCGGAAATTGGTAATTCGAGAATGCTTTGCGCATGGTCATCAAATCGTTTTTCTCCCTCGGAGCAAAAAACCAGAGGTTTTCCTGAATGAGCCTTAAATATGGCGACTTCCTTGGCCGTGTCCTGAACTATTTGATCGGGGAGGTCATTTGCGATTACCAGCGTGAGTGGTTCTGTTGAAAGATCGATATGTTTCTTGTCCTCGGTGATATCGCAAGGTATGGACTTGTAGCAGAGTTCGCTGAGTTTGATTCGAATTTCGTCGGCGGCGATCTTGTTGGGGCCATTGCCCACTACAGCCCAGTTTCTGCTGCCGGGACCATAAAGTTCAGCCATGAGTCTTATTGAGGGTCCTTTCTTTAGAACAGCCCCAATAAGCTCCGGCAGTTCCTCCAGGCAACAAATTTCGTCGTAGAATTGATCATCTGAGAGGTTGCCAAATTCTCTTCCTAAGACAATGGCGGTAAGTTTTCCAGCGGCTATCTGAGAATAAAACGCTTTTGTTGAAGCAACCGCCATTTCAACATCCCGACCATCGCTGGTGTAAAAATGTGAATTGGATTTTGCCACCAACGGCGAGTTGCGGCGGTTTACTATAGCGTGCGCCCATGCGCCCTGAGCGCTCGCAACATCTACAGTTCTATTTGTGTCAGTCGTTGTGCCGCTTTGGGAAATGGCTATCAGTAGCATGTCGTCGAGAGACTGATCCGGTAAAAAACCCGATAATTCAGACGATTGGCAAGACGTTATAGCTACGCCTTTGCCTTCGAGGGCTTTTTCAATGAGATAAGCCACGCCTTTAGCGGCAACCGCAGCGGTCCCTTGTCCTATGACTGTGATTCTTCGAATCGGTTTCTGACTTGAGTCTCTTAACCTTCCAACTAATGTCGTAAATGTGCTTGGCCCTACGTCAACAAATTTTATAATCTTGCCCTGTTTATAATATTTTCCCTTGATGGTTTTAGATATACTCAAGGGCGCCTCATGAATTTCTTTTTCAAAATAGTATGCAAAATCGCCTCTAAAAATGTCGCGAGAGTGAATATAAATCGGTTCTCTCTTTATGTCGTAGGTTTCCCCATTCTCAAGAAAATAGGACTTAAGTGTTCCTCCTTCACAGGAGGAAATTGCCACTTCAGTCCCACCTTTTTCCAGGCCGGATAGAGCCAGGCAACTTCTTGTCCATGCAGCGAGCCCATAAACTTCTGAGGCAAAGATGAAACCATCTGTGGGAGTTCCCACGAAAAGACTTTGGCCACTACCCTTCTGACCCATTATCAGTTCATCTGGAGACTGTGGGTTTTGCATGACTATAGCTAGTGAGCCTTCGCAACTATTCATCAATTCGGCAAATCGACTCAAGTGTGGCTGGGAGAGGCTGGTTCCCAAGCGATAGAACACTGGAAGTATTTTTGCGTCAGTTGTGACTGAAGGGTCTATTCGGTAGCCTCGAGCATGGACTTTATTTTCAACGAGATCATGATAATTGTCGACATCACCATTCAACACGAATTGACATTCTTTGTCATAGATTGATTCATTTTCTTCATTTTCAAACAATTCACCATCCACAGGGTGACAGTTTGCGAGACTGATGATTCCATTGGAGGCCCATCTCGTATGGGCTATTATATTTAATTCCTGAGTGAAACCAGCGATCTTCCACAACTCTCGATCGTTTCTTATGGCGGACCGCAAGAGTCGCGTGTTGTCACCTAGATGACCGACCAGATTCGCAACCTTGTAAACAAAGGTTACAACCAGCCCTCTGGAATGGAGATCAATTCCACGATAGCTAATTTTAACGCCATCTTCTGTTCTTGAACGTTTTTCCAGGGCCCATTCCAGGTCCGCTTCCATTATGGCAGGAACCAAAGGCTCGCGATCTACCAGGCACTGAATGGAAATTCCAGCAGAGTCGCGACCCCGGACCTCCAATCTGTCAATATTCTCGAGAATTTTTTCAATCGACCATGCTACGAACAATTGAGAGCGATTTACTTTCATGGTCGTTAGATGAGGGGTGATAAGATGATTAGTTCTTGTAACGTTGTCGAGAATTTCAGCCCTGATTTGCCATATAAAATCCATCAGTTCCTGACGAAGAGATTCATTAGCTTCGGAGGCTGGTTCATCGGAAATTAAACTGACCGCTTTTTGCATTAGAATGGCAAGGTTTTCAACTAGGGCAAAAAAGTTGGAATCCGAACAAAGTTGAAAATGAAAAGAGAACCTCATCAACTCGTCAAACTTCATGGTCAGCCTGTTTACAGGATCTCGCAACTTGGAGAAATCTTCCCGTTCGTTGACAATTCTCAAGATCGAGTTGTGAATTTCTTCAATCCATTCTGATTCAACGTCGACTTTCCACATTTCATTGCTGAGAAAGCCAGCTATTCCGCACATTATCTTTGCCTCCAGAGAAATATCAATTTCTACAGACCATATAAATTGGCATGGTTTAGTTAACAGAATTAGAAGGAAAAAGGCTAGTCCTTCGGAATCGGCGAGACATTAAAGCCTGGAAAAGTGTAAAAGTTATTGGAACTGATCTTCATCCAAATGAACAGTTATGAGCATTTGCGTTTTGTCTCCGGTATTTTAGTCTGCTATGATAGCCGGTGAGAAATTCAACGGTGATCTCATCTTAACCTCAAGAGCTACTACGCGCCTCCCAGGATATTTTCGTCCTGACTCATGGCGGTTTCAGGAAATATGTTGTTGCGACTTGCCCTAAACTCTGACTTCGAAAGGAGTGTTCATCATTGATAGATTTTCATACCCATACTATTTTCAGCGACGGAGTTCTAGTCCCCAGCGAGTTGGTGAGAAGAGCCCATGTGATTGGATACACGGCTATTGGATTGACCGATCATGTGGACGCGTCAAACTTAGAATTCGTCGCGCCTCGAATCATTAGAGTTGCACGTGAATTGAACAAGCACCAGGACGTGTTCGTAATTCCTGGCGTTGAAATCACACACGCTCCTCCCTCTCAGATTGAAGAATTGGTTCTGGAAGCCAGAAACATTGGCATAGTTCTGGTGGTAGTTCACGGAGAGTCTCCAGTGGAACCTGTTATGTCGGGAACTAACCATGCCGCAATAATCTCAGGAGCTGACATATTGGCTCATCCGGGTCTGATATCCAGGGAGGACACAGTATCTGCGAGAGAGAAACACGTGTTTCTAGAAATAACCTGTCGATCAGGCCATAGTTTTACCAATGGGCACGTTTATAAAATGGCTTCTGACTGTGGTGCCCAAATGGTCATCAGTACGGACACTCATATTCCGGAAAACCTTGCAACTAGCGAAAACGCCGAAATGGTTCTAAGAGGAGCAGGGATGAATTCTTTGGAGTCTGCCAATGTTTTTGATTCAAACCGAAAGCTTCTGGAAATTCTCAAAGCCAGAATGGATTGGTGAGTCATTTTGAAACAGGCGAGCTTGCTGGACTAATCTCCCCACATGTCTTATATTGAGACCCCTTTATTTTTTGATAAGTTTTGACTCTCACCTCTTTGTGAGTTGTTGCTGAAGGTACCTAAATATGTGATTTAGACGGGTAAGGTTATTATGAAAAAGTCCAGGCTTGGCGTTTCCATATTATTTCTAATAATTTTAATGGTCATTTTTGTGGGCATGGTGTTCACGTTTTCCAGATTCTTTGACAATGATGAACGATCGTCCCGAATGGTTGAATTCCTGGATTATGGGAACAAAATCGGAGTTATACCAATCGAAGGAACAATAATTAGTTCTGACGAGACCCTTAAGGATCTAAGAAAGTTTAGCAAGAAATCCTCAATTCGCGCAATCGTTCTCAGGATAAATTCTCCAGGGGGGACTGTAGCGCCAGCCCAGGAAATTTATCGTGAGATCGAAAAAATAAGGAAGATTAAGCCTGTTGTCGCTTCGATCGAAACGGTGGGAGCCTCCGCCGCTTATTACATCGCCTCAAGCACAGACAGTATTGTTTGCTCTAAGGGGTCTATAACCGGGAGCATTGGTGTGATAATGATGTTGCCGGATCTTCACAAGGTGATTGAAAAAATAGGGGTCAATGTTAATGTCATCAAAGCTGGAGTTTTCAAAGATATCGGAACAGGAGTAAAGCCCCTGAATGACCAGGAACGTGAAATACTTCAAAACTTTGCGACCGAGGTACATGAGCAGTTTATTGCAGATGTCCTTGCGGGTCGGAAAGGAAAAATTGAGGAAGACAAACTAAGGCAAATAGCTGATGGTAGATTTTTTACCGGAAGCACAGCCAAGGAATTCGGACTGGTTGACGCAATGGGCAATTTCTATGACGCTGCAAGCTTGGCTGCCCGTCTGGGTGAAATCAGAGGTGAACCACAGTTTGAATATCCCAGGAAGAAATGGAACAGCTATATGGATGTATTTATGGAGTCGGCGTCCCGTCATGTTGTTAAAGGATTGGAATACGTGGGGAGAGTCCAAGACGGAGCGCCTGTTCCTCGCTAAAGCTTTTTTTTTCATGGTTGTATAAGAATATTTCT
Organism: uncultured Desulfomonile sp.; assembly: GCA_903952205.1. Lineage (GTDB taxonomy): Bacteria > Desulfobacterota > Desulfomonilia > Desulfomonilales > Desulfomonilaceae > CAJBEZ01. Next base: position 19,408 of record CAJBEZ010000105.1, read on the forward strand.
TGAATCGTCTTGTCATACTTTTGTGACTCGAAGTGAGGCGTGAATCCATAGAAAAGAATGAATTGACGCTAAATATTTTATGGAGAGTTTTTAATGGTCGTTCAAGAATCGCTAACCTTTGATGATGTTTTCCTGGTTCCCTGCTATTCTGAGTTATTGCCCTCAGAAGTCGACGTCCAAACTAGGCTGACCAACACGATCAGTTTGAAGATTCCGATTGTAAGCGCAGCTATGGACACGGTCACTGAATCTGAGATGGCTATAAGTCTGGCGCGCCAGGGAGGGATAGGCATAATTCATCGTAATCTTAGTATCCCCGACCAGGTGCGAGAAGTTGACCGTGTGAAGAGGTCGGAGTCAGGAATGATTGTGGATCCTATCACAATTCATCCCGATCAAAAGATTCTGGACGCCCTCCAGATAATGAAAAAATATCATATTTCCGGAGTTCCAGTTACGGTCAACGGTTATCTAAAGGGAATACTGACGAATCGGGACCTTCGTTTTGTTGAAGACCTGGATTTAAGAGTGGAAGAGGTCATGACGAAGGACAACCTTGTCACTGTCGACGAAAAAATAGGGATAGAAGAATCCAAGGCATTACTTCACAAGCATAGAATTGAGAAATTGGTCGTTGTAGACAAGGAAAACCGAGTGAAAGGTCTGATAACAATCAAGGATATTCAAAAAGCGATAATGTATCCAAATTCGGCAAAGGATGCGTTCGGCCGTCTGCGGGTTGGGGCGGGCGTTGGTGTTGGCGCTGACAGGGAAGAGAGAGTCGAAGCCCTGATCAGGAGGGGCGTAGACGTCATTGTCGTGGATACTTCACATGGACATTCGAAAAACGTCATGGATACTATACGGGAAATAAAGACCAATTATGAGAATTGTCAAGTCATAGGCGGAAACATTGCTACCTCTGAAGCCGTCCGTGACCTTGTTAGAGCTGGAGCGGACGGGGTTAAGCTCGGGGTTGGCCCTGGTTCGATCTGTACTACGAGGATTGTAGCAGGCGTCGGAGTCCCTCAAATTTCCGCCATACTAGAATGCTCCAAGGTTGCTGCAGAGTTGGGTATCCCAATAATCGCAGACGGAGGAATCAAGTTTTCTGGAGATGTTACCAAGGCTCTGGCTGCAGGAGCGGACACGATCATGGTTGGAGGTCTTCTGGCTGGAACGGACGAGAGTCCCGGGGAGACGGTGCTGTATCAGGGGCGATCTTACAAGTCTTACCGTGGGATGGGGTCCCTTGAAGCAATGAGGGAAGGCTCTCGCGATAGATATGGTCAGCATGAAGGAGTGGCGGAACACAAGTTGGTACCGGAAGGTATAGTGGGTATGGTCCCAGCCAAAGGTCCGGTTGCCGATTCAATAACCCAGCTTATCGGAGGACTCAAGGCCGGGATGGGATACCTGGGAGCGAGCACCCTTAGTGAACTCAGAGTCAAGGCAAAATTCGTGAAGGTCACATCCGCCGGTCTCAAAGAGTCCCATGTGCACGATGTGGTAATTACCAAAGAAGCTCCCAACTATAGGCGGGAGTCTTAGAGGGGATTCCAATCTGAAATGATAAGGGCGATAATATTTGGAGCAACGGGATACACCGGATTAGAGCTGATTAGAATACTTTCAGGTCATCCTGATGTTTGCGTCATTGGAGGCAGTTCGCGGACGTGGGCCAATACGAAAGCGAGCGAGGTTCTAGTTTATCTTCCTCAGGACAAAGACTTTCCTCTTGTTGGCATTGATGAGCTAATTCAAACCAGAGAAGCTGATTTGGCCTTTTTGGCTTTGCCGCATGGAGATTCAGCGTCGGTAGCGCGTCGCCTACTTGAAAAGGGAATAAAGGTCATAGACCTATCGGCGGATTTTAGGTTGAAGGATCTAGGAACTTACGAATCATGGTATGGAAATCACAAGGACCCAGATTTACTAGCCAGCGCCGTATACGGTCTACCTGAGATACACAGGCAGGAGATTAAGAAAGCGGAGCTAGTGGCCAATCCTGGTTGTTATCCATCTACAGTAGTTTTGGGACTTGCGCCTATAATAAATTTGCCGGAATTTGAAACAACATGCGTAATTGCCGATTCAAAGTCCGGGATATCGGGCGCAGGGAGAGGGGCAAAACTTAATACCAGCTTCTGTGAAGCGGGAGAAGGATTCAAACCGTATGGTGTCGTTGGACATAGGCACATTCCTGAGATGGAGCAAGAACTCTCCCTTTTGGCAGGGAGAAGTGTCAAGGTAAGATTTACTCCGCATCTAATTCCTATCAGCCGAGGCATGGTGAGCACAATTTATGTAAGGACCCGGTCTGGAGTTCAACCCGAGATGTTAAGGCAAGCGTATAGAGACTTTTACAGGAATGAACCATTCGTAAGGGTTCTGGACGGCGGTGTGTTTCCTGATACTGTCAAGGTTAGAGGTTCCAACTTTGCTCACATTTCCTTTGAAATAGACGCGAGGACAGACTACGGCATAATAATGGTAGCCATTGACAACCTTGTCAAAGGGGCGTCCGGGTGTGCGGTGCAAAACATGAACATCATGTTTAATCTTGAAGAAACGTTGGCCTTGACTGGCCTTTCACTCTTTCCCTAAAACGTTGATTTGTAATTAGCCTATCACAGCAATTGTAAGGTGATCGACATGAGTCTTAGGAAGAAAGAAGTTGGCGTAGACATGGGGTTGACCGACGACGAAAAGAGAGAGCTTCTTGATCTAGTCAAGACCACGGTCGAATCCAAAGTAAGAGGGCTGAAACCGCCCAAGTTTGAGCCAGTTTCGGAAAAGCTTAACGAAAAGAGGGGAGTTTTTGTTACTATCCATAAAAGAGAGATGCTTCGTGGATGTATAGGATGGCTTCAAGCCAGTGAACCCCTTTATAAAACTGTTACGAACATGGCGGAGGCGGCAGCCTTCAAGGATCCCAGGTTCAGGCCTGTTTCGACGGATGAACTCGACTTCCTTGAATACGAAATATCTGTATTGACTCCTTTTCAGAAGGTTCTAGATATAAACGAAATCCAGGTTGGAACTCACGGATTACTCTTGCGCAATGGAGGACGTTCCGGATTGCTACTTCCTCAGGTAGCGGCTGACCGCAGTTGGGATAGGGTCACGTTTCTAGAAGAGACCTGCAGAAAGGCTGGGCTCTCTCGTGAAACCTGGAAAGATCCGGAAACAGAGGTTTTCATTTTCTCAGCTGACGTTTTCTAGACGTTCATCTTAAAGGAACTTATCAATCTTTCTGATTCTAAAGTTAGCCGATCGAGGATGACCTGTGATTTGTCGTAAATGCGGAAAAGATTTTGACCTAGCGTCCAACATGACTGAACTATGCTCTGAATGCTCTCAGAGTTCTTTACGGAATGAGAGTGACATTGCATACGATCAATCTGTATCTTTTCTGCCCGGTTCTGAGGAAACTAGCGATGAATATAGTCCATGGGAAGATGAACAACAAATCGGTTTCTTTCGGGGACTTTTTCTAACCTTTAGACAGTCGTTATTTCATCCAACGAATTTTTTCAGACGCATCCCTTTACATGGTGGATACAAGTTGCCTTTTCTTTACGCTCTCATAATTTACACCATGTCAATTGTAGCCGCTTATTTTGCCACTGCTATCGCCGACTCGAGCAGTATGCCGATGTCCGTGCCTCAGGGGATGCTTTTTGCGGGACCAGGAATTGGTAGTCTCATTTATGTATTGCTTGTCGTCACACTAGAAATTTTTATAAAGCCTGTCATTCTATTTATTTGTTTACTCGTCTTGGGGGTTAGAAATTCTTCGTTGGAGGCGACATTCAGGATTAGCTGTTACTCAAGTGGACCTGGGCTGCTCAACATACTGCCATTCTATGGATCCGTGTTAGCAGGAATATGGGAATTTGTCATTCTTGTAATAGGCCTCAGGGAGGGATTCAAAATAAGTACAGGAAGATCGGTCCTGGCGATCCTGGCCCCGTTATTGGCCATGATAATCTTAATTCTTGCCGTTGCCATGCTTCTCGTAGGCCGGTTGTTTTCTCTTGCGCTTTTTAATTAACAAGTTGATATGATTCTCGTCTGGAATGTGAATAGTTTCCGATAGTCCTGTTTTATGATGAATGATCAGAGATATTTTCCCCGATGAGTGTTCCCCAAGGTACAATGAAGGAATCTGCTCACTATCATTTCGTATGCTACGCATTATCCAACAGAAAGTCGTTGGCAGTTCGACTCTGGTATTAAATTTCACAGAATAAGCAGGACGGTCCACTCCACTCCAGGAAACCCATCCCGAATGTGGTTTAATGGATCCGAAAAAATACTCGATGTCCGACGTAGCGCCTGGCAGCATCTTCTGAATCATCATCTTTCCGGAATGACTCGACGCTACGACTGATTGCTTGTCATGAGATTGTACCTTCTCAACTTCGGTAGAGAATTGCCAACGATGAGTGACATCATGGATGCCTGAACCATCTATGTGGTCAAGCAGCGCCCAGAATGAGTTCTTCAATAGCAACAGTGTCCTTCTACAGAAAAGCCTATTGGAGTCCCCATCGACAAATTCTTTTGATTCGCCGGTTACCCCCACTAAATCAAGATGTTGAAGCTTTCTTACTCTCTTTCTGGCTGATTTGATCTTTTCGGAAGTGGGTAGCTGAGATCTATCCGGTTCAACCCCGTCCACGACAAATATGTTGTGGGAACCGGCAGTTCTGTAATAGTCGGTCATCGCTGCGGGAGCATACGCGGAGATTCCGGGGTCCACCAGCCATTTTGTGTTGTTATCAAAAAGTTCAACTGACAACAGATCACTGTGAATGTGGAATGCGCCTGGTGGCCCAGCTCTTAACATAGCCCATTGACCGTTGCAGGTTTCAGTTCTTCTGATTACGGATATACCTGAGTCTTTAAATACCCGAACTCCGCTCCGGAGAGGTTTTCCGTGTTTGCCTTTTGAAGCGATCCACATATATTCGGGTCTTTTGTTCAGAATATATATCTTTTGAAAAAGCTGGCTGTAATCTCTCGCAATGCTTCCTGAATCATTTATCGATGGCCAAGTAAAATCGGGTCTCATAATTTCCATCAAGTATTTAATGCCTTTGTCAAGAGTCTCAACAAATGTTTTGGGAAGAGCCAATTCATTGGCGTAAGCTACATGCTGAACCTCTAGAATAGCGTTTAAGCAAATTGATTGATAAAGAGGTGACATTTCAAAATGGCTTCCGTCGCGGAAGAATTGTAAACAAAAGGCTTTTTGAATTCGGTTTATTCCGGTTTCCCACCACTCGACTGATTCACGGAATTCCGGAAACAAAGCGCCTGTGATCGCCAGTGCCGCTGATTCTACAATGATCCAGTTGTTCGGGTGTCCCTGGTGGTCCACCAGGCTTCTGGCGTGTTCCCATACCGACCTAAGCATCAACTTTACGGCATCGTCAGGAAAAAGACCGGTCGGCCACAGTATTCCCTTGATCCAGAACCACTCTCTCAACCTCCAGGCAACGGTCAAGGTTTCCCATGTGGGTCCTGCTCCTCCATTTGAATCGACAGGCGCTGGGCACTCCCGAATCCAACTGGTGACTATCGAGGAGACCTTGTCCATCAGCGCCATATCTCTGTTTCGAGCATATTCACGAATTAGGGTCCTTAAGAAGTGATGTCGATTCAGAAAATGCGTCCACTCTAGTTCCCCCAATGGGTTAGCGTCCCATGGGATTTTGCATGAAACGCTCTGCCCCATGATTGTCCCGTCCATGATCTCTTGGGCGTTTTCCACAGGATAGCTATGAGGCGCAGGAATGCTTAAGCCAGGATCATTTTCGGAAAAAGGAGTCACAAGACCTTTGTTGGAATGGCGCGGCGCTGAATTCAGATCGTGCAAATTTGTGGTTCTTGAGAGGATTGAGTTTTCACCCACTGGTCCTGACATCAAGCTTTCCAGGCCAAAGGAAGTTAGTCTTGGCCCATTTGGCCTGGAGCTTCTCCGAAATTCCGCGTTACGGAACGCCACACTAAAAAATTTGGCGCCGGTGAAGAATTTCTCGGTTGAAATACTGATACTGACATCGATTATGTGTTTCCACCCATTTGGTCTGCCGTAAATACCGAAACACTCGATGGGAAATTCGAGATGAGCGGGTAAGAAAGGGGGAAGGGGTTCTCTGCCCCCAGAAAAGGAGGTTGCGATTTTGTGTTCCGGCGAGCCGTTGCTCCCGTGCCTTATGGTAACTCCCACAAGGAGAGGTACGTCTGACAGGTTTTGCATGGACAGGCTTAATCTATTGTAAAGCGAGAGATCTTGACAATTCGGCTTGATGATTGTCGTAAATGTTTTGGTTGAGGAAATTATGACATTGTTTTCGACCAGTTTAACGCCAGGTAAGCCAACCAGACTATTCAGATCTAACTGAATGGATCCAGAAAGGGGTCGGTCGCGGTTGAATTTCGTTTTATCTAGCCCGGGAGCCTTCATCGGCCTGCAATTTTTCCTTTCAGATAATACTCGGAAAGAGATTTTTGCACCAAGACACGAGGGGCTTCATCTGTTACGATGGGCGCTTTGGGCATCCGATTGGTTAGGCTGGCAAGATCTTGAAATGTATTCGAGAGTCCTCCGGATTTAGAAAGGATTCCAATAATGTTGTTTTCAGATAATTCATCAAAAGCAATGGTGAATTCATTTAGGGTCCCTATGCCACCCCCGATAAAGATGCAAATGTCGGCGCTTTGGACCAGTATTACGTTTCGTCCTTTATTTCCCATGCCGGTAAAAATCATCACATCACTGTCAACCGGATAACCATACCTTTGGGTATGCTCTATTCTACTGGCGCCTGGGGAGACCGCCACAGTAAGGCCGTTACTTGCTCTTGCCCCTGACGCCGCCATGTGAGGCAGGCCTGGACATCCTCCTGTCAGGAGTATTCCTCCGATTGATCCAATCTCTTGGCCAAGTTCAAACGCCAGTTGTGCGACTGGAGAATTATCAGCTTCACGCGCTGAACCAAGAACAGCAAATTTTAGGGCATGTGCGATCAATTGATCAACCTCCAAATTTTATGACAATGAGATGATCATAGCCTGAAAAAGACTTAAATCAACACAATCAAATCTTGATCCATCTCGGCGTGCAGAGAACGCCCAAAAGCAAAACTGACCCAGTGGCGGTAAGTAACGCAAGAGTTTTCGGAGCTAGCGCAGACTTAAGTAGTCGCTTAGATTTGAATGAGTATAATAGTTGAGCCTGTCAATTAACCTTGACACTTCATAGACAAAGAATATAGTTTTTTCGCTGACTCATTCTCAGATTGGATATCATAAAATATGGAACGATATGGCGCAGTAATCCTTGCCGCCGGCAAAGGGACGCGTATGAAGTCCAACTATTGCAAAGTGCTTCATGCTGTGGCTGGGAGGCCTATGCTCGGCTATGTCCTTGACGCTGTGAGAAATTTGCGGCTCGAAAAAATTTGTGTAGTGGTTGGTCATCAGGCCGACGATGTTGTTCATCGCTTCGATTCCTCCGATCTGAATTTTGTAATTCAAGAACCTCAGATGGGAACCGGGCATGCTGTCAAGCAATGTTCCAAGCTGTTTCAGGGATTCAGTGGCCACGTTCTAATCATGTGTGGTGACACACCTCTCGTAACACCTCAATTACTGTCCGATTTCATAAGTTTCCACGAAAGCCGCTCCAGCAAACTTACTGTGTTGACGACCCGGCTTGAAAATCCATTCGGTTATGGACGAGTCGACGTGGATGATCATGGAATAGTATTGCGGATAGTTGAAGAAAGGGACTCCGACCAGATTGAGAAATTAATCAAAGAAATAAATACCGGTATTTATCTCGTTCAATCCCAACTTCTTTTTGACTTGCTCGAAAATCTTAAGAATGACAATGACCAGAACGAATATTATCTCACAGACCTGATTTCAGAGGCCCATGGAGCAAATGTAAGACCACTAGCGTTTCATACCGAGCAGGATACGGTGGTCGTTGGGGTAAACAGCCGCAATGACCTGGCAAAAGTTAACTCCCTGATGTGGAATAGTATACGAAACCGGCTCATGTCTGAAGGAGTGACGCTTTTGGATCCTGGGACATTTTACCCGGACGGTGATGTCACTATTGGATTTGACACCACTATTTGTCCGAATGTCATGATTTCCGGAAGCTCATCAATTGGAGAAGAATGTTATATAGAACCTGGGTGTGTTATAAATGACTCCACGATTGGAAATCGAGTTAGGATACTGTCTGGGTCAAAGCTTGATAAAGTCGAAGTGGACAGTGATGTCTTCATAGGACCTATGGCTCATTTGCGTCCTGAAACGAAGATTGGTCGTAGAGTAAAAATCGGCAACTTTGTAGAAATAAAAAAGAGCATAGTTGGGGTTGGTTCAAAGGCTTCCCATCTGACTTATCTTGGAGACAGCCAGATAGGTGAGAACGTAAACATAGGCTGTGGGACAATCACATGTAACTATGATGGAAAGACCAAGCACCCGACAATAATCGAAGACAGGTGCTTTGTTGGATCGGATGTCCAGTTTGTGGCGCCTGTAAGGGTTGGTTCAGGCAGTGTAATTGGAGCCGGTAGCACCATAACAAAGGATGTTCCGAAGAATTCTCTGGCAGTTGCCAGGTCTAAGCAAAAGGTCTTCCCCCTTCGTTTTGGACAAGGCTTGGCTACCAAGAATGAAGATAGGTAATCTGGAGCTCGACGGCGCTGTTTTTATGGCGCCGATGGCGGGTATAACTGACCCCCCATATAGAAGGGTGGTTCAAGAATTTGGAGTTTCAGCTCTATGGACGGAAATGATCAGTTCGCACGCAGTCGTAAAGGCGCATAAAGTTCTTCCTACTATGGATATTGCGAACCACAGACTTCCAGTCATCTTTCAAGTTATAGGCAAAGATCCCGAAATCATGGCTGAGTGCGCCCGGATTGTTGAAGGTTTCGGAGCCGCTGCTATTGACATCAACATGGGTTGTCCAGCAAGACAGGTGGTTGGCGCCGGTGGAGGCGCAGCTCTTATGTGTGACCCTGGTCTCGTTAAACACGTTGTAAGAGAGGTAAGAAGGGCTGTCTCCATCCCCTTAACCGTTAAGATGCGGGCTGGTTGGGATGAAAAAAGGCTTAATGCGCCTGAAGTAGCCGGCATAGTTGAGAAGGAGGGCGCAGACGCCATCGTTGTCCACGGAAGGTGTCGTAGCGCAGTCCATTCTGGACCAGTCTCGTTGGAATTGATCAGGCAGGTTTGCGAAACAGTTTCCATTCCTGTGATTGGTAATGGAGGCGTTTCGGACATTACGACAGCGGTTAACATGTTTCAGGAAACCGGATGTCGAGGAATAATGGTCGGCAGAGGCGTTTTGGGACGACCATGGTTTCCACGAAAAGTCTTGGAATCGATTTTTGGATTTCCGGTTTATAATACGGGTTGTTCTTTAGGGGGCATAGTGAGATCACATTTTGAAGATCAGTTGAGTTGTTCGGGTGTCTTACAAGGAATACGGAAAATGAGGAAACACTTGGGATGGTACTCTCGGGGGTTTGCGGGGGCGTCCGAATTTAGGTCAAGCGTGTTTACAGAGAATGATCCTAAACGGGTAGTGGTTTCCATAAACAATTTCTTCGGAAAGGTCGTTGTTCCATGAAATCGGAGCGAGGAAACACCAATCTGGGGGCAGATGGTGAGGGGGTAGTTATCGAAGACAGTAGCCCTGGAACAATTTCTAAATACAATATTGGTGATTCATTGGATTCTCTTGTAGAATATCTGGTAGACAACAATGTTGAGGGGATTCATCCGCTCATAATGGGCGAAGTGGAGAAAAGGCTTATCATAAAGGTTCTGGAAAGAAGCCGCGGTAATAAACTGAAAGCTGCAAAAAGTCTTGGTTTGAGTAGAAATACATTCCATCGCAAAGTTCTAAAGCTCAAGGAGTCTTTCGAGATGCTGGGAATTGAATCGGATTCTTGATTTCAGAAATGATTATTCCTTTATTACTTCCCAGTTTATGGTTGTGGAAAGAACTGGAATTCGACTCCCCCTCCTTTTTTGTTCGCCGATAACATACGATTGTAGATTGATTAGGAAACGGTGATCCAGAGGAAAGTCATTTAATTATAATTGGTTAGGTTTTGGGACTATAACTGGTGGCAGCAGATATATCTTGACACCTTAGCCCAATAAAATATAATTACACTTGTTAGGCAAATTTTCAGGAGTATCTTAGACCATCTGATTAATTTGTTGTTAATCATGGACAGTTCAAGATAGGTTATCAGCAAAGGATTCTATTAAGGTTCAAGGCGAGAGATAAGCTTGTAAATGTAGATAGAGAATTACCAAAGCAGGAGAGTTAGATAAATTTTTACGATTGTTTCAACTACATAGAAATTTAGTAGACGAATAAACAGACCGCATTACAAATGAACTGGAGGCTTTGATCTGAAAGAAGGTCACAGAGTAAGTTCAAGAGTCCTGAAGACAGAAAACAGGCCGGACGCTCTAACTATTAATGTGACTCTATTTGGACGACAATACAGCGTTCGAGGTCAAGGGTCGAAAGAATACATAGATAGCCTTGTAGAGTTCATAAATGCCCGAGTTTTAAAGATCAAAGAAAAGACACAGGTTGTAACTACTCTGGATTTGGCAATTCTCACTTTGCTCAATGTAACGGATGAACTTTTTGAATGTCGGCTTGCGATTCAAGAAGGAATCGAGAAAGTTGAGGAAAAAAACAGCGGTCTCTTGGAGCCCAGTGATCTGAGAGAGATCGATTGTGAGGCTCCCCTGCGCGGCTCGTGAGGGGTAGAAAATTTTTGAGCCAACACTCGAAAATTGGGAACCGTCCTCGATTGTGGTGAGCAAGCCTGCCATTGAAGCAGGAAGCCTTAAACAGTCGTATTGGATCCCACCTGGGAAACCAGGTTCAAAAGTTCTATTTCCACGGCCGATTGCGGGGGAGCCAACCTAAACATCAGGCACTTATTTTAACCCGATAACCGGGATGTGCGACGAAGCCTCTGGATGGCAATTCGGGGATGAATATATAGAGTTGGAATTGTCTTAATTGTCAGCTTGTCACTGTAGCCCGCGGACAATGAATCATTGTCCCTCATCCGTTTGGTTTCTAAGCCTGAAACGTCCCGCTAAATAAAATGATACGGAGGGGGTTGTGGGATCGATTCCCTTTTTAATTTACGCTCTTTTTGCAACTATTTTGGGATTGGGGGCCGGGTATGCGGTTGCTAGAGTTCTTGACAACAGACGAATTGACTCGTCTAAATCTAGTGCTGAACAGATTGTCAAGGATGCCCAAAAGGAAGCGGAAACAATAAAAAAGGAGGCTCTGCTCCAGACCAAGGATCAACTGTTCCAGGCTAGGGCGGAGTTGGAAAATGAAATAAGAGAAAGAAGGTCGGAACTCTCTGCACGAGAGGCGCGACTACTCAAGAAAGACGAAAATCTTGAAAGAAAATCTGTTCAACTGGAGCAGAAAGAGGCTCAACTGGCAAAGCATGAGAGAGAGATTGATTCTGGCCAGAAAAGGGCCAAAGACAAGGAACGTGAAGCGGATGGACTTGTAAAAAAGCAGCATGAAAAACTCGAAGCGCTGGCAGGACTATCTAACGCAGAGGCTCGTGATATGCTGCTAAAGAAAGTTGAAGATGAAACTCGTATCGAAAGCGCCCGTATAATAAGGCAAATAGAAGAAGACACTATTGCCCAGTCTGACAAGAAGGCCAAAGAGATAGTTTCGACCGCCATTGGCCGATATGCGGCAGATTTTGTGGCAGAGAGAACCGTGTCGGTTGTCAGTCTCCCCAACGAGGAGATGAAGGGGAGGATCATAGGTAGGGAAGGCCGCAACATTAGGGCCATTGAGGCCGCTACTGGAGTAGACCTGATAATTGATGACACTCCGGAAGCGGTTATCCTCTCCGGTTATAATTCTATTCGGCGTGAGATAGCACGTATTGCTCTGGAAAGACTTGTAAATGATGGAAGAATCCATCCTGCCCGTATAGAAGAAATTGTGAAGAAAGTTACTCAGGAGATGGAAGAAGCAATTGTCGAAGCTGGAGAACAAGCCAGTTTCGATGTTGGAGTTCACGGCATTAATCCTGAACTTATTAAATTGATCGGAAAACTTAAGTACAGAACTTCATTTGCCCAAAACGTTTATCAGCATTCAATAGAAGTAGCGTTTCTTTGCGGAATAATGGCGGCCGAGTTGGGGTTAAATCAGAAGAAAGCCAAAAGGGCTGGTTTGCTCCACGACATTGGTAAGGCCATCGATCACGAAGTTGAGGGAGCCCACGCTATAATTGGGTCGGATATTGCTAGACGTTTCGGGGAATCTCCCCTCATTGTAAACGCTATCGCTTCCCATCATGGAGATGAGGATCCCACTAGCGCCATTGCAGTTCTTGTGCAGGCGGCGGACACACTGTCGGCTGCGCGACCAGGCGCACGGCGTGAAATGCTGGAGAACTACGTCAAGCGGCTTGAAGATCTTGAAAGAATCGCTGACTCTTTTAAGGGGGTGAGTAAGTCTTTTGCTATTCAGGCTGGTCGAGAAATCAGGATCATAGTAGAGAATTCAAACATCCGAGACGAACAGTTGACGTTGCTTGCAAGAGATATACGAAAGAAGATAGAGAAGGAATTGTCGTACCCGGGGCAGATCAAGATAGTAGTGATTCGGGAAAGTCGCGCGGTAGAATACGCCCGATAGTTGATATCTCAAAATTTGCTCTATGTCGAAGCTGATATGTGATCGAAATAGGAAGATGAAGGTTTTTTGAAGGAAAAGAAATAGCGCGGATTTGTATGATTTAGTTCACCACGTCGTTTGGTGACAAAATGGACGAGTCTGAAGATTTCATGCCTAAGGTTGATTAATGATTGAATGTCAGACGTTACTTGACGAAGAGTTGCTGATGTTGACAACTTTTCCAGAGCTTATCGGAGGGTTGGCTCACGAAGTCGCCCAGCCCCTAAATGCTTTGTCATTGATATGTGAAGTGTTGAGATTAAAGGTGGATAGGCTGGAACTTAGTCAGAATGACGCGAAATTTTTTGGCGATAAACTTGAAAACATAAAGAATCAAGTCTTGAGAGCAACTGAAACTGTTCATGGGGTTAGAAGATATGTTTCTCCAGTAGATGATTCGACCCCAGGCAACATGGAGAATTCTCTCAGGACCATTGGGGGGTTGCTGAGGCAGCAATTTATTTCCCGAGGGATAGACTTTGACTTCGACATTCAGGGAGAGTTTCATCCCGTGAATTTAGAGTCCATATTGCTTGATCTAATGGTGGCGCAGTGTTTGGTATTTGCCCGAAACAGAGTTGAGGCTCTGGATATTAGGCATAGACACAACGGTTTAAAATTTTCGAGGAAAATTCAGGCCATTTTATCATCAGTTGAAGGGAAAGATTTGCTGCTTGTTAAATGGGACCAGGGAACACTCGAAGAGATGGATTGGCAACAGGGTCTACCCGCAACTTTATTTGTGGGGCTAAAGGCCTCCGAATTGCTGGCCAGCAAATCAAACGGCAAAATGGAAATTAACACGGGATATATATCTCTGAGATTACAGCGGAAATAATTAGATTCTTGTCTAATACGCCAGCCTGAACTTCACCCAAGCGCATAATTGTGTTAAAATTTGAAAAGTTTAGAATTAGAAGGAGTTCTGTCATCCCTGTCACTGCCTACGCCTTTCATTTTTAAGAAGGTCGTATCAAATATGGAGACATCATTGCGCTACCCTTGCATCCGTGAAAACGGTTTTTTGGAATGGAAGTCGCTTTTTGTGTCTGCATTCTTTAAGATTGGTTTTGTGGGGTTTATGCTAGTCAATTTATGCGGTTGCGGAACTTCATCCAGCTTGGTCAAGAAGGACAGCTTCAAATCCTTACCATTTTCTAACGCCTTCGCCAGAGCCCTCAACCTTGGTCAGGAAAAATCCCAAATTCAGTCAAGTAAGCCCGGTAACTACCCTCCCATACCTTTGGAAGCGAACGAGCCGAGAGTAAGAAAATTCCTCAGGGAATACGGCTATGAGAGGCGAAACACAACCCGAAGCTATTTGGCTCAGTCAGAAAAGTATTTACCAATGGTTATCGAGCAGACCCGCAAGCATGGGTTACCCCAGGAACTGGCCTATCTTTTTCTCCTTGAATCCGGAGCGAACCCTGACGCAAGGTCCCCTGCAAACGCCCTGGGTATGTGGCAGTTTATGCCCGCTACCGCCAGGAGTTATGGGCTACGCGTAGACAGTTATGTTGATGAACGGCTTGATCCCGACAAATCTACCAACGCAGCTCTAATTTATCTGAAAGATTTGTACGGTATGTTTGGCTGCTGGAGACTTGCTCTGAGCGCATATAATTCGGGAGAAAACAAGCTGGACAGAGTTCTTTGTAAAGAAGACGCGAACGAATACGAAGATATTTGCTCGAGTCGAATGCTAAAACGCGAAACCAAAGAGTTTCTGCCTCGTTTCCAGGCTATTTCGATAATTGCCAAGAACCCCAAGGCTTATGGCTTTATGCCCATGTCTGCTAACCGTAACGACTCAAGAGTGGAAGTCGTCCCGGTCCGGGGAAGTTATTCATTGGACAAATTAGCCCGGATCTTAAATATTTCTTATCCTGAACTCTTGGAAATTAATCCTGCCTTGGTCAGAGGAATCACCCCACCGGAAGGTACGACCTATTCACTTAGGGTCCCGATAGGAAAAAAGGATGTCCTACTTGCGGGACTCGAAAAGATCGAGGAAGAATCGCCCCAAAACCACATTGTTCATGTGGTTAAAAAAGGCGACACTTTGATTAAAATAACCAAGAAATACGGGGTTTCAAAAGAGATGTTGGCTCAACTTAACCCTGATGTTAATCTATCCCGAAGAATCAAATGGGGAGCAAAGATCAATGTTCCAAGAATTGCCACAGCCAAGAAAGTTGTATCGAAAACCAACGGATTAAAACAAAAAGCTAAGAGCAAACCCAATATAGCCGCCAAGAAGTCCTAATAGCGCCATTGAAACTTCTACATTCCTGACTCAAATCATTCTATGAACGATAATCAGCATTTATTTCCACATATTCTTCAGAAAGATCACAAGTAAGAATGGAGGCTTCGTAGTGCCCCTCCTTAAGGTCTATTGTCACAGAGAATTCTGGTTTAGCCATTTCCCGTTTGGATTGTGTTTCCCAATCTCCGTCTATTAATCTGCCTGATCGGACTATTTGTACAGCCCCTATCCAGAGGTCTATTCTTGATGGATCGAAGGATATCCCGGCCGAACCCGCGGCGCAGACTATCCTGCCCCAATTCGGATCTTCACCATGAAACGCAGTCTTGACTAATGGTGATTCTGCTATTCTCCTGGCCACTTTTTCGGCGGCGGCCTCATCGTAGGTTCCCCTGACTTTGATATTTACTACCTTAGTGGCCCCTTCTCCATCTTTGACTATTTGGTTTGCCAGACTTGAACAAACATCAAACAAAGCTTCAGAAAAAATCTCCAGATCCGATATGTCGGTCTTCAACTCCCTAGGGAAGGCCAGTCCACCGGACAAGACCAAAGCGGTATCATTTGTGCTGGTGTCTCCATCTATGGTGACTCTGTTGAACGTTAACCGGTTGGCGTCAATAAATGCTTTTTGAAGGACCGATCTTTCGACAAGCACGTCGACAAGTATTACTGCCAGCATTGTAGCCATGTTCGGCGCTATCATTCCTGCGCCCTTGGCCATGCCAATGATTTTCATAGGGCCGTTGCTGAGTGTTTTTTCTGAAGAGGCTATTTTGGGTTTGGTGTCCGTTGTCATAATTGCCGAGGCTACGCGTTCAAACTTGGACGAGTGCAATGACTTGACCAATTCGGGAAGTTTTTCCTGCATACGCCCCAACGGGAGAGGTTGGCCTATAACTCCTGTGGACATGGGTATGACTAACTCTTCGTTTATAGAAAGCAAAGTGGCGACGCCAGAGGCCAACGCCAAAGAATCTCTGATTCCTGACTCCCCAGTGTACGCATTGGCGTTTCCGGAATTAATCAAGACTGCCTGCGAAAGGCCCCCGAGGAGTCGCTGTCTTGTGACTGTGACTGGAGCAGCGCAAACCAGATTCGTTGTAGTGACGCCTACAGTTACGGCGGCATGATCCGAGAAAATTAACGCAAAATCCGGCCTTACCAAGTCAGGTCGTTTTATGCCTGCGCTGACAGCAGAAAACCTGAAACCCTCGATTTCAAAACCACCATTACTCAACTGATTGTCTCCTTGAGATAGATCTGGTAAATAAACCCAATTGGGTCAACTCATCTAACAATGAATCAAAATCAGTGAACTGAATAGCGTTTATACCGATACCCTTGGCCGCCGTGACATTTTCTTCCAGGTCATCAATGAATACTGCCTGCTCCGGTCTTATACCGAATAACTCAATTGCCTTGGTAAAAAAAACTGTTTCAGGTTTTTTGGACCCCAACTCGTAGGACAAGGCAGCCTTCCTAAAAAAAAGAATCTCGGGAAAATGTTCAACTATATAAGTGTAATGGGCTTCATTAGTGTTGGAGGCTAACCAGACATTATAGTGTATCGCTAGTTTCTTCCCCAACTCGACGACATTCGCGTCGAGTCTGAAAATTTCGCTCCAAGTCTTACGAAAACTATGCTCAGAAATGTTCAATCCAGTTCGAGAAGTCACAAGGCCATGAAATTGACGGAAATTTATTGCTCCTATTTCCAGAAGATCTACGAGATCTCCTATAACCGATAAGAACGCTTGAGGATCATTTTGCCTGTTTTTACCAAATCCCTCCGGAAATTGCCTCTCAAGCATTCGAAGTGCGATCCCCCAATCAAACGGGACAAGCACTTTCCCCAAATCAAAAATTACATCTGTAATCAACATCAGGATTCACCAAAGTCACAAAAAAGACTTGTAAAATGGTGTATATCAGAATCGTCTATTTTTCTTAATACAGCTGAATTGAGAATGAATGTCGTTTTCCCATTCTTCTACAAATGATGTAACGATATGTTTCAGTGAATGTCCGGAAATTTCAGCTTCCAGTTTTAAAGAATCCCAGAATTCGGTGATCTGTGGCATTATTTCTTCTGTAATGGTAACTACCAGCGTATTTCCACAGGAGCAATTTCTGTAAACCATTGTAAACGATTTGCCCATGATCTCACCAACGTCTTCCATCGTCTGGGCCTTAGCTTCAGTATCGCAAATGTAGTGATGCAGACTTTCGTATTCCTTACCACAAGTCCTGCATTTTTTGGGAAAAACACCTTCATGACTGTTGACAGAACAGAAATGTTCTATGAAAGCATCGAAAAGTTGTTTTCTTGGATTGTCAGGCTCTATTGATTCTGGCCCCGTTTCCATTAATCCTCCGAGTAATAATCGATTAACAGAATAGTGTTCGGCCATACTGGCCATGCAAATGGTGGCCAGTATAGATTAATCCACAATAATCCCACATGGTCAAGGGCGATAGTCCTAAGCAAAAAAAACGGCAAATACTATCGACTTTCTGAATGTTTTCGCCTGATCCATTCTCCAATACGATCACGTTGGTAGAACACAAATGTAAATATAATAGCGCAAGCCAATGATAATAGTAAAACGGACTTCCAGTCACCATCATAAATTGCGGATCCGCCTAAACTCAACATTATCGTCCCCGGAATTCTTCCTAGAAAACTGACCCAGAAAAAAGTCAGAAATCCCATAGGGCTCAGACCCAAAATATAAGAGAGTATATCTTTGGGCACACCGGGAATGGTGAACAAAACCAAAGAAATTATAGCGCCCTTACGTTCAGTCAGAAAATGGAACTTATTTAGATGTTCTTCGCTCACAAAGAATTTTACTAAGGGCATTCCGATAATCTTTGACGCAGTGAACGCCAATATGGATCCAATGGTCAGGCCTATTGTAGAATAAATCACATTCGGCCATACTCCGAAGATGAATCCGCCTACCGCTCCTGTAAATTCTCCAGGTATCGGAGCTATTAGAACCTGCAGGATCTGAATCATTAGAAACGCCAAGGGAGCTAAAGTCCCCCAACTCTCCACATAACTCCGTAGTGTGTCCCTATTTTCAAAGACCTTCATCATTTGTGAACACAATGAAGCCAGATGCCCTGATATCGCGAGGTAAGTTATAATTAGAGCAATAACTACCAAAGATCCAACCGCTACCTGGAGT
This sequence comes from uncultured Desulfomonile sp., assembly GCA_903952205.1. Classification (GTDB taxonomy): domain Bacteria; phylum Desulfobacterota; class Desulfomonilia; order Desulfomonilales; family Desulfomonilaceae; genus CAJBEZ01. The sequence goes on from CAJBEZ010000105.1 coordinate 37,676, forward strand.
CTTTTCCTGTCATTCGGATCAAGTTCTTTCATCGATCAGGCTCCTGAGGCCACGGTTTCGGCATCCTTGTTATCTAGCTCCAATTCTAAACGCTTGAGAATTTCATCTTCCACGCGTTCAATCAGCCTGTGGAATGTTCTTGAATCTAATGCGGATAATGCCAAACCCTCGTATGATGCGCATAAGTTGGATACCACCTCTGCGTCCGCCAAGTCAATCTTGTTAAAAACCCTTATAATCGTCTTGTCAGAAAGACTCAGTCTATCGAGAAGACTCTCAACAGCTTCAAGTTGATTCTCAACGTTGGGGTTTGCGCTGTCGATGACGTGTAGTAAAAGATCTGCGTCCGCCAATTCATCCAGTGTCGCCGCAAAGGCTTTGACCAGGGTTTCCGGCAAGTCTTTTATGAAACCAACGGTATCGGTAATTATCACTTGAGTCTCACGAGGGAATCGCAATCTTCGACTTGTCGGATCCAGCGTTGCGAAGAGTTTGTCCTCCACTAGGACTTTAGATCTGGTCAGGTTATTCATCAATGTGGACTTTCCAGCGTTAGTATAACCAACAATAGAAACGATCGGGACTTTTCTCCTAGAGCGCAGGCTGCGCCGAATCAGTCTTGCTTTTCCTACCTGGACTATCTGTCGCTCAAGAAAGCCAATCCGGCTACGAATTCTACGCCGATCAATTTCGAGACGAGTTTCCCCCGGGCCTCTGCCCCCAATGCCTCCAGTGAGTCTCGACAAAGCGTCATCTTTTTCAGAAAGTTTAGGAAGAGCGTAACGCAATTGAGCAAGTTCAACCTGTAATTTTCCCTCGCTGGATTTTGCCCTCTGCGCAAAAATATCAAGAATTATCTGAGACCTGTCCAAGACTTTTATTTCAGTAAATTCGGAAATAGCCTTTACTTGTGCCGCTGTCAATTCGGTGTCAAATACTAGCACATCAGCGCCTTTTTGAAGAGCGTCAATAACAATCTCCTTAAGTTTGCCTCTTCCAACCAAATAACGAGGATCCGCAGATTCCCTGTTTTGTATGCATGTTGCCACAACATCCAGTCCACAAGAGTTGACAAGTTCGACAAGTTCATCAAGTGATTCATTTTTGTCCCATTCGTTGCCGATTACTCTGCCGATCAAATAGGCTCTTTCGTTTTCAGCGCCGATACGTTTACCTTTTAGTGTTCGTGAAATTTCATCCTCGAGAGATTTTACAAAAACAAGAAATTCCAGGTCCAATTGGGAGGGTGGCGCCGGTTCCAGGAATTCCCATACTTGATTCTTGGGATTCGGTGGCAGGAGATAGGCGATCCTCATCAGAGTTGGAAGACCATATTGATCGACCCCAATCGTGGAGACAAGATCGAACCTTAGTAAAGCCAGATCCGACAGATCCTCAGAGGACAAAGGTTCATCCTTTAGGTGCGTATGGATGAGCCGGAGGCCCCTCAGTCTTCCCGCTCCTACGCGCCACCCGGAAAGTTTGGGAATTAGAATTGATCGGGCATCGCCAACTATGATTCTCTCAAGCCGTCCCTTTCGATCTATTAACAAACCGAGTTGACGGTTGATCTCGAAAGACAGATCAGTTAGACTCCTTGCGAGTTCATGAGTAATTACCATATTTGCTGGAACACGCCGCTTTGCAAATTTCTCGAGCCTGGTTACCTGCGACGGCTTTAAACCGAGCGTGGACCCTGAAATGAAGCTCAAATAATCCTCCAACCCGAATGTCGGCGTCCATATCATGCAACGCCGACCAATCAATGGAATCCAGTTGTTTGAATGCTGACTTTGACATGGGATGTCCCAAATGTTTCAGTATTCAGTCAACCAATCTTACTGTCCTAGGACCCAACCCATAAAATCTATTTAGCGTTGTCTTCGGGAAGAATCTTCATAACTACCCGTTTCTGTGGATCAAGATATTTCTTGGCCACTCTCAAAACATCCTCGGGCCTGACTTCGGAGATCTTTTTGATATATTCGTCCTCGTAATTCCAGCCTAGCCCGTATAATGTGTTGAGACCATAGTTTTCGGCCCTGGCCCAGGAGCTTTGAAGGGCAATCTCATGATTTCCTATCAGATTGGTGACAGCGTTTTTGACATCTTTCTCCGAGATGGTGTCGGATCTTATTTTGTCAATTTCACTTAATAATCCCGATAGGGCTTTGTCGACTTTTGGAGCGTCGCACGCAATATAAAATCCGAATACGCCGGGCTGCAAATTTGGTCTGACGAAAGACGCTACTGTATATGCCAGTGACTCCTTATCTCTTAATTCAAGGAATAGTATGCCTCCTTGCCCGGAAAGCAGATTGCTCAACACTTCAAGAGGATATCTGTCCGGATCCGTCATACTTACGGCCTTAAAGCCTATCGCTATATGCGCCTTGGCTCGAGGAATTGAAATAGTTTTGTCACGTGGTTTCTCAATCGGAGTTTCCTCAGGTACATCGGGCGCGTCGAATGGTGTAGCCGGCTCCACTCCAAAAAGATTATCAAGGATCTTGAGTGTCTTTTCTGGATCTATATCTCCGACTATTGAAATTACAGTGTTAGATGGATTCGAATACTTTCGATAACATTCGATTAGATCCTTATTGGAAAATTTGGCGACTGAGTCGAGAGTGCCTTCTTTGTCAAAACCGTAAGGGTGTTTCTCAAAGAGGGCCCGGTTCAAGCAATTTATGGCAAATTGCACAGGTCGATCCGGTTCGGTCTTGATCCTATTGATAATGAGTTGGCGCTCCCTTTCCATTATTTCCGGAGAAAACGCCGGTTTTTTATAGATTGTTTCGAGGAGCTTTAATCCATCTTCGAGATAACGACTGAAAAAGCTAGTCGAAAGTCCAAAAGAATCATATCCGGAAAACCCGGACAATCGACCTCCCATATCTTCAATTCTTCGAGAGATTTCGAACTCTGAAAGGTCCCCGGCGCCCTTCGGCAACATCTGTGCCACAAAATTCATTATTCCCTCTGTTTCTGTGGTTTCATATCTCTTACCGCCCAAGTGGGCAATTTTTACTGAGATAACGGGGTTTGAATCGTCTGGCACAAGCGTTACCCGAATTCCGTTTGACAATTTTGTAAAAATCGGCTTTTTGTCTTCGGCCTTCTGGCCGAGGATCGATCTTTTTTCAGGCTCAAATGAGCCTATGATCTTTGCCTGAGTGTCTATCTTGAAGTCCTTGGAGCCATCTTCAGGTGAAAGAACAGAGATGGTGGCGTTTGATGGCTTCATGTACATCCTTACCACTTCGGATACTTCTTCAGGAGTGACTGCCCTGTTGAGAATGAGATACTTTTCTTCGTAATTGGGGTCTCCAACATCAGCCCTGGAGCTTCCAATACTCCTTGCAACTCCCTGTACCGTTTCCAGCGAATAAACATGCTGGGATTCCAAGTTGACTTTGGCTCGATCCAGTTCTGAGACCGAAGGAGGTTCTTTGGCGAGTCTGGTTATTTCTTCCATTATGCCTTCAGTGACCACATTTATATTGGCAAGGTCCAATGTAGCGGAAACCACCATTACACCAGGATCCTTTGGCGTCATCGCATAAGCTGAGATCGAATGAACCAATCCTTTTTCCTTTTTCAATGACTTCACCAAACGGGAACTTTCCCGGCCTCCAAGAACGTCCGCTGCCAGATCGAGAGGATTAACATCTACAGATATTCCGGCCGGAACATGGAAAACCAAATGCATTCTGGTTTCGCGTGAATTTCTGTCAGCTAGGTAGGATGTTCGGATGTTCTTTTGAGTAGGTTCAATCGCCCTGGGTGGCCTGAAAAATCCAAGGGGTTTGAGGTCATCTGTCAGTTTATTAATTTCTCTTAGTACCGAAGGTGTATCAACATCTCCTACCACCAGGAAGAACATGTTTTCAGGCACATACCATTTCTTTCGGAATGCCAATATGTCATCTCTGGAAAGTTTCTCCACAACATCCTTGTATCCGATAACCGGATATTTATAAGGGCTGGACACATAGGCCGTATCAAAAAGAAGTTGTGAGGATTTTCTTTCAGGCCTTTCCGCCGATTCGAGTATTTCTTCCAACACAACCTGTTTTTCCTTTGAAAGCTCTTGAGGGTCTAATGTCGGGTGAAGCACAGCATCTGTAAGGATTTCTAAAGATTGACCAATGGCTGTCGATGGCCCAGTGATATGAAATACGGTTTCATCCCAGCTCGTGTATGCGTTAATTTCTCCGCCAAGGGCCTCAACCTCGGACGCTATCTGTCCCAATCCTCTCTTGGCGGTACCCTTGAATGCCATGTGTTCAATCAGGTGGCTGATTCCTCTCTCCGTGGAATCCTCGTCCGCACTGCCCACCATAATCCACAATTGGGCCGTGGCCACTTTCTTTGCGTGATCCTCCTGGATTAATACTTCCAGACCATTTGGTAACGTGTGACGCGTCAACTTTTCCTCCTTGGCATCAACATTTCTAGCAGAAAATGCTACTAATAAAACAAATAAAAGAATCGAAACAATTAATAAGCGCTTTGAATCGTGAATCATTCGAATCCCCTTTCAGGATATGTACAAGTTCGGGTCAGCTTTGAGATTTTACCGACATTATCTAATGACACGGACAAAACGATTTCGTTTCTGAGAAACGACTTGGAGTGCAACATTAATTGTACGGTCGATTAGGCAATCTTGGAGAAATTCTCCAGATCATTCTTCAGTCTCACCAGGTCAAGAATAGCTTCTTCACTGGGAGCCAGGTCTATTATAATTTTTATATATATATAAGCCTGCTGTCTGAGAATGTTTCGAAGCGCCTCACGGCGCTGATCATCAATCCGTTGAGCAATATCTCGGAGTATGTCGATTATCTTTAGTTTCAATAACCACTTGGGAATGAACGGAACAATTACCGTGTTCAGGACTACGTCAAGGAGAGTCAGGCCTCCACCGATGGTAATCTCCGCTGTGATCAGGAACAGTGACCACAAAGTGTAAGAACCATATAATTTGATTTCATCAAATGTGGAAAGGCCGTCCTTGAATTTCTCGAACTCGGCCTCAAGCAAATGTTCAACTTCCGGAAAGGCATTTTGGTAGAATGTTTCGATCTGTTCGGAGGTGAACCGATGGCACGAGTCTGACACTATTCGCCTGAAATCAGAAAACTCTTCTGTTGATAAAAGAATTTCGGCAACTCTGAGGTTGAGTTTTGCGATGGATGCGTCAAGCTGAGGTAAAGGCGCCCCACAATCGTTCTGAGCAAACTTTCCGACAAGACGCATGGTGTCCGATTGACCGGTGTCGCTTTCCATCCGGGAAGAAAATATCGACGATCGAACCGTCGAAACTATCTTTTCAACAGCACTCCTCAATGCCGCTCTAGGTACGTAAAGAATATCATACTTGCGCAGAATATCGCCGAGGCGAATTTGAATCTTTTGTTCCACCTCGTGAGACGGTGAAACCTGAAGTCTTGCTTCCATTTCTTCTGTAACCTGAGTCAACGCATCCTGTATTTGGACGATAGCGTTCGCTACCCTATCCCGGAGTAGTTGAAGCTCTGTTGCAGTCCCGTTTATAGACTGTATCAAGCTCGATCTTAATCGATGCAACTCGATGGTTCGCAGTTTGGAAGTTTCGTCTGAAGATTTAAACCTGGAAAACAGCGAGACCAGTGGTTCAATCTGAGCGCTGCTATCCAATATCTCCGGAATTCCGGGGATCCGGCCGATCTTCACTACTTCAAGCTCACCAAATTCATTGTTGAGACCCTTGGAAAAATCGTTAAAAGCGGTTTCCGTCAATGACTTGTTGAGGACAATTTCAACTTTCTTTCCCCACTCCAATGATCTCCTAATGACGTTGCGACCCAACAAATCGGCATATTTCTCCTCAGACGCGACAAATATAATCACATCCGACAAAATGAAGAATCTGTCTGAAATGATGACGTTGTCTTTTTCAACGCTATCAAAATCAGGAGTATCCACCAGTATGATGTTTGCTAGATACTCACGGTCGGAAGTCACTATCCTGGTGGTCCCATCAACAGCCCATTCCTTTCCCAATTCCCTTAAAATGTTGACGGATGTTGGCGGGGAAGATATTACAGCGCCTCGAGTGCAAGGTCTCCTGACACCCACTTCACTGAATTTTGAGCCAACAAGCGAATTGAAAAGGAGGCTCTTTCCCGCCCCTGTTCCCCCTATTATGCAAATGAAAATTGGAAAGTCGGGACGCAAATGTTTTTTCATCTCATAGGCTTGCAATAACTCGTTAGTAACGGCGATTTTGTTTACAAGCGCAAGACAATTATTAAGTCGTGTGTCCAAAGTGTATTCAAGCTTGCGCGGTTTGAAAGTCAAATTTGAAACCCAATTCTTTTACTCGTGTAACAACGTGACAACTTGCGAAATAAATCTGAAATAATTTTGTCGTTCCAGTAAAGGGCTGATGAAGTTTTACCAGTGCGATGAATATATTATACGTCGAAGAGCGGGGGGAACAAAGATGGCTTCTAAATCAAAGCGTCCTAGGGAAGTAGCCAGCAACTTGATTTTTCTTTTCTTGGAGTCATTTTTGTCTATCAGAATGAGATGATCTTTGTCCAATCTGCAGTACCCCCCACTGGATCTGAACGGCCCCTTGGCCAGATTTTCATAACGTATTTTTACTCCCAGACGATCAGCCAGATCTTCAAGCTTTGACAACACGTCGGAATCATTCATACTGATAATCCAAGACCTTGATTAGGATTTTACCCGATTAGGTTGAATTTGAACTGTTGTCAAGCAAAAATCCCAACAACCAGCGGCGCAAGAGCGACAATTTGTTTCACTATCGGTTGTAGCGAGAGTTGCCGTGAGATTCCAACAAGCCGCTAATCTTTCCTTTCAGAAAAATGTATAAAGTTTTGCCGTTGATCCCACAGATCCGCGATAAACGGAGCGAGTCCGACATTGCGCGCTATGCCGGCTTTCGGGATGGGCCGCTCAATAGGTGGCCTATGCCCCAGGAATTCCCAACTATGATCAAGATAGCCGCAGCGCCAGGTTCGCCAGATTTTTAGCGTCATCGGCAAGTCAGGCGCAAGAACTAAGGAGAATGATTGGAGCGTCAAAGAGTAAGCGCAATAAGAATGACGTTCGCGTTCATTGGCGTGGCTTTGGTCATCACCTCAGCGAGCTTGGGAGCGAAGGCGGGCCGAGTAGATCCAAGATCAACGGCCGTGGCATTTCTTATACTTGAGACCACTACCGCATGGGCATGGTTCATTGCGGCCGACTTTGGAGAAAGCCTCGGCCTGGTTTGCATATTCCTGATCCAGGACCTGCATGACCTGCGCAGCCGGAGACCCGCTACGAATCAACTGGGCCATGATCTGCGCCGGTTTGTCGATATGTTGAAAAAACGCTTTGTAGCCATGGCAAAGGTAATTCAGTCCGAACTCCCCATTCGGTGTGGTTAGAAATCGGTTCTTAGGACATTCCCCATGGCAGGCAAAACGTACCTCGCATTGTCGACAGGAAAGCGGCAGCGTGTCGAATTTATCTCGTCCGAACTTTCTTTGCCGCTTCGAGCCAACTAGGTCGATCATGTGCTGCCCAAGTATGTTGCCCAGCAAATACGGTGGCTCGACAAAGTGGTCACAGGAGTAAAGATCACCGTTATGCTCGAGGACCAGCCCGTGACCGCACACGGGATCGAAAACGCACATGCCGGATGAACCCATACCCACCCAGTTGCGAACAGCGGCTTCGAAGGTTTGCACGAATATCTTGCCGACATCTCGCCGAACCCATTCGTCGAAGACGGCAATCAGGAAACTTCCCCACTGGCGAGACTCTACCGAGCGATCTGAGACGGTTGTCCCCTGCTGGTACATGGTAACGGATCCTTCGGTCAGGCGCTCAATTGCCGGAATGAATTGCATCCAAGTTGCGCCGGCCTCGTCACGTAAAAACCGGTAGACATCGAGAGGATGGTTTGCGTTTACATGATTGATGGTGACCAAAACGTTGTATTCGACCCTATGCTTCTGTAATAGCCGCAGTCCTTTCATTACTCTGTCAAAGGTTGGCCCCCCTCTCTTGTCCACCCGGTGCGCATCGTGGAGTTCCCGTGGACCGTCGATGCTGATTCCGATGAGGAAGTCGTTCTCGTTGAAGAACTTGCACCATTCGTCGTTCAGTAGGATACCATTCGTTTGAAGAGTGTTTTTGAAAGTCATGCCAGGCCTGCGGTACTTTTCCTGTAGCTCGATGGCCCGTCGGTAGAAGTCGACGCCCATGAGGGTCGGCTCGCCGCCCTGCCAGGCGACCGTGACCTTATCGGAGCGATGGGATTCAATTAGCTGGCGTATGTAGTTCTCCAACACCTCATCGCTCATGCGAAAATTACTACCGGGGTAGAGAAGTTCTTTCTTGAGATAGAAACAATAGGAGCAATTTAGGTTGCAAGCCGAACCAGTCGGCTTGGCCAACACATGAATTCGCGAGGGATCTGTCTTCGGGTTTATGACGCCAATTTCGTTCATAATTTTACCGTATAAAGGATTCTTCGGAAGGGTTTGAATCCTCCATCATTCTTGGTGGCCGGTGGATCTTTGTCAAGGCTGAGACTCTTATAGCGTAACGCTCCGCTCGGGAACGTACCGATCTTGACAATTCCTATGATTGTCTATAACATGGCTGCATCCGTGTTCTTTGTAACATATTGAATAGATTCTAATTTGTTTGGAGGTGATTTGGTGAGGACATCCGAGGTAGTAGATTTGGTGGCTCAAGAAGCCTGCATAACCAAGAAGGCTGCTTCTGTAGCCATTAAGACGGTGGTAAAGGCAATACAGGATTCTCTGAAGACAAAGGATGGCGTGATCCGCATACCTGATCTGGGTACATTCAAGGTTTTAGAGAGGAAGGAAAGGATGGGTACTAACCCAAAAACAGGCGCAAAGATAAAAATACCTGGTGGAAAAGCTCCTAAATTCAGCGCATCCTCAACTTTGAAGAAAATTGTAGCCCAAGGAGGATGATTCTATCCAACGCTCTTGGATCGTAAATATTGCGTTGTTTGTAGTGACATTGTGTACGACAACGGTTGCAGGCACGCTTTATGCCAACCAGGAGTTTATTTCCTGGGCTTCTTTCTTTTTGAATGGACTAATGTTCTCCGTTCCTCTGATGTCAATTCTTCTGGTTCATGAGATGGGACATTTCCTGGCGGGTAGACGTCGCCATTTAGATGTGACGCCGCCTTATTTTATCCCGGCTATACCACCAGTAGGAACTTTCGGAGCGTTTATAAAGATCAGGTCTCTTATTCCTGATCGCCAGGCGCTGATAGAAGTTGGAGCCGCTGGGCCGGTTTGTGGGGCGATCTTAGCCATTCCTTTGTTGTTTGCAGGTATCTGCCTGTCTGATTTTCGTATGGGACCGCAGCCTGATGGTAGTGGTCTTTCCTTTGGAACTTCGATCATACTAGAATTGGCTTGCTTGATCTGGTTTGGAAAATTTTCTTTCGAGTCGGTGATAATTCTTCATCCTATTGCTATAGCCGCCTGGTTTGGCCTTTTTGTAACTGCGATGAATCTGCTTCCTATGGGGCAACTCGATGGTGGCCACGTAGTCTACGCTCTGTTTGGTCCCAAGGCTGCCAGATATGTCAGTTATGGTGTATTTGGAGTTCTGCTGCCTCTAGGTTATTTTACATGGCCTGGATGGATAATGTTTGCAGCGCTAACACTTATTATCGGTTTGAAACATCCACCACCAATTGACAGTTATACTCCGCCATCCGCTCAGGGGAGGGCGCTGGCATGGACCGCCATTGCGCTGTTTATTCTCACATTTGTGCCTACCCCTATTACAATTTTCTAGTTCATTTTCTTCATTATTGACAGGTTTTTAATGTTAGGTTACAGTTAGTTACAGAGACGATAGGCCACATGAAAAATATTTACGCTGAATCAAAAAATATGCTTGTAGGGCAAAAAGGCGTTTTAAACGCCGGGAATAAGACTGAGTCGGGTTTTCTTTTTTATTGGTGGCGCCACTCACCGATAACGGTGTGGTCTGCCCTGGATTTTTCAGGTTAACTGTTTTTCGTATACAGAAAACAAGACCCACCTTCATGAGACGGTGGGTTTTTTGTTTTTGGAGAAAGGGATCAAGCTGTGAAAGTTCTCAAAGCAATGTCAAAAGAATTACTGTCAGACCTCGAAACTCCTGTCTCAGCATATCTAAAACTTTGCGCATGCGAGGAAGTGTCTTTCTTGTTTGAAAGCAGTGAAAATGTTGAAACTATTGGGCGGTACTCGATCATCGCATGGGATCCTCTAGTCTCTGTGTCGTTGTCTGGAAATGGAACCGAGGTCACATCTTTTGGCCAAACTTCCTTATTCCCAACGGATGATTTCTTTCCAACCGCGCGTGATATTCTACGCACGATCAATTGCGCCGATTTGCCCGGGCTTCCTTTTGTAGGAGCATTTGCAGGATACATTGGTTATGACGCCGTAAGGTTGATCGAGAAACTGCCCAAAGCCATCCCCACCGAACTCCCAACTGCGCAACTGTGCTATCCGGCAAGATTCGTAATATTCGATCACCTGTTGAGAACCATGACAATTTGCGCAATTGGAGAGAACGATACTGAATGCGAGTTGAAACTCGCTGATACTCGAAAGAGACTCGATCAAAAACTTTCTCTTGATGTCGGAGGGGGAAAGTTCTCGGTAACTTGTCCCGCAGAAGATCGCTTCATGAAATCAGTGATGAAAGCAAAAGAGCATATAATCGCCGGCGATATATTTCAGGTTGTTCTTTCAGATCAAATCACAGGTGAGATCGATTTTAATCCTTTTGAGGTCTATAGGTGGATGCGAATTAACAGTTCGTCTCCATATATGTTTTTTCTAAAATTCGGAGATCTTAGACTCGCAGGGGCTTCTCCAGAGACTTTGGTCAAGTTGGAGAAGGGCAAAGTGCTGATCAGGCCCATTGCTGGGACAAGGGGGCGGTCATCCGACCCGGTCGAAGATAGGGCTTTGGAGAAGGAACTCCTGGAATCGGAAAAAGAGTGCGCGGAACATGTAATGCTGGTTGACTTGGCCAGAAACGATGCAGGCCGAGTTTGCCGTTATGGTTCGGTTCATGTTGATCCATTCATGATTGTGGAACGCTACAGTCATGTTATGCATATTGTTTCCCAGGTTACTGGCGATTTGCTGGAAGGTCTGGACGCATGGGACGCTTTTAGGGCCGGTTTCCCAGCGGGCACCGTTTCGGGAGCGCCAAAAATCAGAGCAATGGAAATTATTGATGACCTGGAAGTTGAGCCAAGGGGACCTTATGGAGGGGCTGTAGGCTACTGGGGTCCTGGTCTCTTAATGGACACCTGCATAGCCATACGCATGATCCGATTTTACAAGAACAGGTTTGTCTTGCAGGCTGGCGCAGGTATTGTCGCTGATTCGTCTCCAGTGTTCGAATACGAAGAGATAATGAGAAAGGCGGCGCATGGCATAGCTTCTATCAAGACTGCGGCGGGAGTTTCGCAATGATTCTGATAATTGATAATTACGATTCGTTCACATTTAACGTAGCTCACGCGTTGGGAACACTCGGCAAGGAAGTCAAGGTTGTGAGAAATAATCACCTTGCTGTCGAGGAGATCGAAGACTTTTCCCCTGAAGCCATAGTAATATCTCCGGGGCCGGGCAGGCCTGAAGACTCAGGGATTACCTGTGAGGCGATAAGAGTTTACGCTGGTAAGATTCCAATCCTTGGGATCTGTCTGGGACATCAGGCGATAGGTCATGTTTTTGGCGCAACCGTGACCCGTGCCAAGCGCCCAGTTCATGGAAAAGTTTCCAAGATTTTTCATGATTCTTCAGGAATGTTTGCTGATTTACCAAATCCCTTTCCTGCAACCAGGTACCATTCTTTGATCGTTCAGCGTGCCACGATAACAGAACCACTTGCTGTTACTGCGGAAACCTCAGAAGGCGAGGTGATGGGACTCAGGAGTCTGGAAATGAAAATTGAAGGAGTTCAGTTTCATCCTGAGTCGATAGCGACCGAGCATGGCGCCAAGCTGTTCCAGAACTTTCTGGCTACTCATCTCGCAAAGGGAAATAAGATATGAGACTGCGAGGTTCCTTTGCGCCTCCGGGTGACAAGTCGATTTCACATCGTGTAGCCCTGCTGTCGCTTCTTGCAAGAGGCGGGTGCGAAGTTCGAAATTACTCTACAGCGGAAGACTGCATGACTTCTGTGAGGTCAGTCAAACTGCTTGGCGGTTCAGTTGGTTTTAGTGGCGGGAAATTGAAGCTGGTAGGTTCCAAAGGACGTTTGGTGGACCGAGCCGACATTGACTGTCAAAATTCTGGAACCACCATGCGGCTACTCATGGGAATTCTGGCCGGTTCGAAAGGTCCATATGTCCTAACCGGCGACGATTCTTTGATGAAGCGGCCCATGGCAAGAATTGCAAAACCCTTGGTGGAAATGGGAGCGCAAATTTGTTGGAACGAAGGAGGGACCCCCCCTGTAAAAGTAACAGGGGGCGACCTTGTGGGCATAGACTATTTGATGCCGGTTGCGAGCGCCCAACTAAAGAGCGCAATACTACTTGCCGGTTTACAGGCGGATGGGGTGACCAGGGTTACCGAGCAAGTCAAGAGTCGAGACCATACTGAACTTATGCTCAGGCAATTTGGGGGCGATATCTTTTGGGAAGATGGCGCATGGGTTGTAAGGAAGTCGGATTTAGAACTGCCGGAATTCTTTGATGTCCCTGGTGATCCTTCTTCCGCTGCGTTTCTTATATGCGCCGCAGCCATGTTACCGGGGAGCGACATCGTGGCTGAAAGGATCTTGCTGAATGTCACCCGTTCAAAATTCCTGGACAAATTGACCAGTATGGGCGCTGAAATCAAGGTTGAACCTCAGGGGGATTACCCGGAACCCTGGGGCGCCGTTAGACTCGTTTACTCCCAAAGACTTTCCGCGTGCGAAGTTACTGCAGATGAACTGCCTCAGCTTATTGATGAAATTCCTATACTGGCCTTGCTGGCGACACAGTCCGAGGGTGTTTCTGTTTTTAATCAAATCGGAGAATTGAGGATCAAGGAATCGGACCGAGTAGCCGCTCTGGTTTCGGAATTGGGTAAGATGGGGGCCAGACTCGAAATCAAGGACGACGACCTCTTGATTTATGGCCCTACTCCTTTGAAACCCGCTCGTGATTTGCAGGGTTTTGGAGACCACAGAATTGCGATGACGCTTGCAATTGCCTGTATGGTTGCGAACACAGCCATAAACATCGAGGACATTGGGTGTATTGCTGTGTCATTCCCAAATTTCCTGACTATTCTCGGAGAATTACGCCAATGAGAGTGTATTGCGTAATTGGCGATAATCGAGTGGTAAATTCTCAATCTCCCCGAATGCATAATTCTGTTTTTGCGGAACGCTTCCCTGATTCAAAGTATGTGACCTTCAGTGTCGATCAACGTAATTTGAGGCAAGCTGTCAATGGGATCAAGGCATTCGGAATTGCCGGCGCCAATGTAACTGTCCCACATAAAGAAGCGATCGTTCATTTTGTTGACGGGTTATCCAGTGAAGCTGAAACCATAGGAGCTGTAAACACAATTGTTCCTGACGGCGATACGCTGATCGGACACAATACGGATGTTGGCGGATTTAACGATTTGCTGGAGTTTGCCAATTTTTGCAGTGAGGGGTCCAATATCCTGATTCTGGGCGCAGGCGGCGCTACAAGGGCTGTTCTAAGTTCTCTAATTGGTCGGGGCTCATACAAAGTATTTGTAGCTAACCGCACTTACGAAAAATGCCTGGTCTTAACTCAAAAACTTGGAGGAATCCCTATTTCTCTTGAACATACCTCGGATGTGTTACACGATGTAGATCTTCTGGTAAATACCACGAATGTGTCAAGTTTTCAGGAAGCTTCAGGCATGACTGGCATAATGGGCATAGTGACGGACAGATTAAGAAGATTGAAACTGATCATTGATATAAATTATGGAAGAGACACAAACATTTGGTCCGATATGGCGGCTTTGAACAAGGCGCGTTTCCTTGATGGACTGTACATGCTGGCGGCTCAGGGGAGAAGGAGCTACGAATTGTGGACAGGTCAAACAGTTCCTATAGATGACTATCTCAGGCCGCTGGGTTTGTAAATGAATGGCAACATTTACATCACAGGTTTTATGGGAGTCGGCAAGTCCACAGTTGGAAAGGCCCTGTCAAAATTATTGAAACGACCCCTGATAGATATGGATAAAGCAATTTCTAGGAGTAGTGGATTGTCTATCAGGTCTTATTTTAAACAATTAGGGGAAGAAAGATTTAGAAGGGCTGAAACCGAACTGTTGAAAGATATTGCTTCGAACGAGAGGCTTGTCGTTGCGACAGGAGGCGGGCTTCCTGTAAATCCTGAGAATAGGGCTATCATGCGCTCCTCTGGTAAGGTTATCCATCTGGACATGCCGCTAGACGATTATTTTAGGCGGATGGGAAATGGATCGAATCTGTCCAGACCAAAGTGGACGGACAGGGATTCAGTCGAGGCCTTGTATAATCAACGGGCTCCGATGTACGAGGACTGTGATTACACAATCGATGTTTCCAGCAAGCTACCGGGTGATTGCGTCTGGGAAATCTGTGAACGGCTTCATGATAATGAATCCATGGATGTTAAGTTGGGTTCCTCCATCCACAGCCTCAGCATTTCATGGAGAGTTCCTGAGGAGCTTCCAGCCCTCATTGGAGAACGAAAGGTTTTTGCAGTCACTGACCGCAAGGTGGAAAAACTGCATCTCAGCCGATACATTCCATTCATGTGTGGATCTACGGTTTTTACATTGCCCGTGGGCGAACGCAGCAAGAGCCTTAACAACGCTAGACGACTTTATGAATCCATGCTCAAGTGCCACATAGGTCGGGACGGCATTCTCATAGCTATCGGAGGAGGCGTGGTCACTGACCTCTGCGCGTTCGTGGCGTCGACGTACAAAAGGGGCATCCCCTTTGTTCTTGTTTCAACCTCCCTGGTAGGTTGTGTGGATGCAGCGATAGGTGGGAAGGCCGCTGTGGACCTGAACCAGGTTAAGAACCCGGTGGGATGCTTCAGCTTGCCATCGTCAGTGATGCTTGATCTGCGCGCATTATCCACTCTTCCTTTATCATGCAGATCGGAGGGCCTGGTAGAGGCTTACAAGACAGGGCTGGCTGTCAACCCGAACTTGGCTAAGATTATTGAAAAGAACCTGGATAACCTCATGCTCGGTGATGCGCTTCTGTTGGCCATGGTCGTCAAACTGTCCGCTTCGGCAAAAGTGGGAATCGTTAACCAGGATTTTACGGAGAAAGGCCTTAGACGGATTCTCAACTTTGGTCATACTTACGGACACGCGGTTGAAAGCTTCAATGACTATAAGATAAGACACGGAATGGCTGTGGCTGTTGGCATGATAGTCGCCGTTTCGCTCTCTGAGAACCGTGGATTCCTGGACGAGGAAATATCCTCAAGGACACAAATGACTCTGAAGAGATTTATCCGGGGAAAAGTCAGCCTGCCTAACGCTCATGATGCGTGGGACATAATGATGAATGACAAGAAAAATCGTAGAGGTAGGATAGGTTTTGTATTACTTGAGGGGTTGGGGTCTCCTGTGTTTGTGGAAGACGTTCAGCCTGACGAACTTACTCAGGCAATCCATGTAGTAAGAGGTTTACTCAATGGGTAGCGTTTACGGCAGATGCTTCAAGGTATCGACTTTTGGGGAATCTCATGGTTTAGCGGTCGGTGTAATCGTAGACGGTGTTCCACCGGGGTTGGAGTTGGATAACCAAGTCATTCAATATGAATTGGACAAACGTAAACCAGGGACAGGCAAATTCGTTTCGCAGCGGCGGGAGTCAGACGCCGTTGAGATACTTTCCGGCGTTGATGGGAATGGAAAGACACTGGGGTCGCCAATTTGCATGGTTGTCAGGAACATGGACTCCAGGTCCAAAGATTATGAGTCCATTGCGGATATGTTCCGGCCAGGGCATGCGGACTACACCTATTTTAGAAAATACGGGGTCGCGCCTCAACCGGGCGGTGGCCGCTCATCCGGGCGGGAGACGGTTGCCAGGGTGGCTGCAGGGGCGTTGGCAAAGATGATTCTGGCCAAGATTGGAGTCAGTCTGACCGCCTACACAGTGAGAATTGGAAGTGTCAGGGCTCAAAAGGTGGAAATCGGTTTTGCCATGGAGGACCCGCTACGGTGTGCGGACCCGGATAAAGCGGAACAGATGCAGTCTGAGATTGCTAATGCAATTTCGGATGGTGATTCCATCGGAGGCATTGTTGAAGTGATTGCGGATGGCGTGCCGCCGGGTCTCGGAGATCCTGTCTTCGATAAACTTGACGCAATGCTGGCGGCGTCCATGTTGTCGATAGGTGGAGTCAAGGGGATTGAATTTGGAGAAGGATTCCGGGCGGCTCAATTGCGCGGGTCCGAAAACAATGATCAAATGGGATCAGAAGGATTTCTGTCCAATCATGCGGGCGGAATACTCGGAGGGATATCTACCGGTCAACCAATAGTTATGCGACTTGCTGTTAAACCTACGGCATCCATCTCAATTGAACAGCAAACGTTAGATACCGCCGGAAAGGCGTGTAGAATTTCCGTCAAAGGGAGGCACGATCCCTGCCTGTGCCCAAGGATTGCGCCAGTAGCGGAATCTATGGCGGCTATCACACTTGCTGACGCATGGCTCTTCAATAGAGTTTTTCAAGGAATATGTTCATGAAATTATATGTGATCAACGGACCGAATCTGAACAGGCTGGGAACAAGAGAGCCTGAACTCTATGGTAAAAAGACGCTGAAGGAAATAGAAGTTGAACTCATGCAACTTGGATCCGAACTGGGAATTGAGATCAGGTGCTTTCAGTCCAATATCGAAGGCGAGATAGTTTCTTTGATACAGGCGGCGAGTGATGAATCCGACGGGATTGTGTTGAACGCTGCGGCCTACACGCACACGAGTGTGGCCATCAGGGACGCAGTCCTGTGTTGTGCCGTTCCCGTTCTGGAGGTCCATTTAACGAATCCGAATGGACGGGAGTCGTTCAGGAAGGATTCTCTCCTCTCAGATGTGTGTAATGGTCTCATTGCCGGATTTGGGTGGCGGTCATACTGTCTGGCGGTCCTCTGGTTTGGAAAATATCGTAGAGATTAATGATAATTGAAGTCAGCCGGGAAAGTGAACGAATAATTTCTTGACAACACTCTGCTTCTGCTGTAAGAATGTTTTAACTTTATGCAAGGAATGGTTTATGGGTTCTCAGATTAATAATACCGCTAAGATCAACGTCGAGTTTAATAACGGCGTGTATTTTTATTTTTGGCGATATTATTATTCGTCTGTCTACCCGTTGCCGGAGGGCTATAGAGACTAAAAGAATTTAGACAGAAAGCAACAAGGCCATGGGTAGACAGCGAATCCGCCCATGGCCTTTTTTATTTTGGGCCTTGGGCGTAAAACCCGAGGCCCTCTTCGTTTGTGAAAGGAGCGTTTCAGATGATTCAGACAAGCATACCGATGATCAAGGCGGTTTCTCCCGTTGCGCCAACAACGTTGAGTTGTCTTAGGCCACCCACGAGAAACGGTTTCACAAGCCGCGATTTTAAGGCGGAAGACTCGATCATCCGTGTAGGAGAAGCCGTAATAGGCGGAGGATCGTTCGCCGTTATAGCCGGTCCGTGCTCGGTAGAAACACTTCAGCAACTTGTTGACACGGCTTTCGCAGTCAAGGAATCCGGGGCTGTGATACTTCGCGGAGGGGCTTTCAAGCCTCGTACCAGTCCTTACAGTTTTCAGGGATTGGGCGAAGAAGGGCTGAAACTCCTGTCTCTCGCCAGAGAAATTACCGGTCTTCCTGTAGTGACTGAAGTCATGGACACTGCTGATGTTGAGCTTGTTGAAGATTATGCCGATATGCTCCAGGTAGGCGCCAGGAACGTGCAAAACTTCTCTTTGCTGAAGAAAGTCGGCAGGTGCCAAAAGCCCATAATCCTGAAAAGGGGCCTTATGACGACGATAGACGAGTTCCTGTCCTCCGCCGAATACATTATGGCGGCTGGAAACCCCGAAGTGGTCCTATGTGAACGTGGGATAAGGACTTTTGAGACGGCGACCAGAAACACTCTGGATTTGAGCGCTGTGTGTGTCTTGAAGGAGAGGACTCATTTACCGGTCATTGTGGACCCCAGTCATGCTGTTGGCTTGAGACGTTTTGTGCAACCCCTGGCGCGAGCTGCGGTGGCGGTTGGAGCCGATGGAGTCATGGTTGAGGTTCACTGCTCGCCTGAAACAGCTCTTTGTGACGGTGATCAATCTCTCCGTCCTGAAGATTTTTCCCATCTTATGAGGGATCTGGCGGTCATGGGGAAAGCCATGACCCTCCTGTCTTGATTAAGTGAACACTCCGCAACTGGAATCTGGAAAGAGGAATTGATGCGATTATCTGAATCCCAGAAAAATAACGAGGCTAATAGTGATTCGAATTTGATGCCTGACGCCTCGATTCAAGGAATCCGGGAAAAAATTGATAAAATCGACATGGATTTGCTGAGGCTTGTTAATGAAAGGGCGTTTCACGCTCTGAGAATAGCCGAATTGAGGAACTCAGCCAATGTTACGAATTTCTCACCGGACAGGGAACTTACTATTATAAAGGCGATATGTGAATCAAATATGGGACCTCTGTCAAAGTCCGCTGTAGCAAATGTATTTTCTGAAATAATATCAGCCTGCAGAAGCGCCAAGCGCCCTCTTAGGGTCGCTTTCTTGGGGCCGGAGGGAACATTCAGTCATCTTGCGGCCCTACGGAGATTCGGTAATTCCGCTAAGTACATTTCTCAATTCTCTATTGATGACATATTTGATGAGATTGAAAAAGGCGCTGCCGACGTTGGAATCGCACCGGTCGAAAACTCTACCGAAGGCTCTGTGACAGCGACAATGGACCGGTTTATAGATTCAGACATCAACATATGCGGAGAGATCTTTTCAAGAATACGCCACGTATTGATGTCCACGGAACCATCGCTGGAGACTGTGTCTGTTGTATATTCTCATCCGCAGGCTCTTAACCAGTGCAGGCAGTGGTTGCGAACCAATCTTCCATCAGTTTCTCTGGTTCCAGAGTCCAGCACGGCTGAGGCCGCTAGAATAGCCTTGTCCATTCCAGGGGCGGCTTCTGTGGGAAATGAAATTACAGCCACACGTAATGGCCTAAAAATACTCGCGAATGACATTCAGGACAGCGTCAGCAATACCACGCGTTTCCTGCTTCTCGGAAAAAACAAGAGCGCTCCGACCGTTTCCGATAAAACATCCCTACTTTTTTCTGCGGCGCACAAGCCGGGATCTTTGCACTCGGCCCTTGAACATTTTGCAAAGAGATCTGTTAATCTGACCCGTATCGAATCTCGACCGCGAAAAGACAGGAATTGGGAGTACTTTTTCTTTCTTGATGTGGAAGGTCACCAGGAATCTTCCATCGTAAGGGAAGCTATTGAAAGTTTGAGATCGGATGTGGAGTTCCTGAAAATACTTGGGTCATATCCCGTTGGTAATGTTGAATCAACTGATTCCTAGTCAGTTACTGAGAAAGTATTTGTTAACAATGATGAGTTCAAGAGTTTTCGAGAAATCCAATATCTGTGTTATCGGCGGAAAAGGCCGTATGGGCCGTTGGTTTGAAGCCCGTTTCAGAGAAGCGGGCATGAAGCCGGTGGTTTTGGATCTCGAAGATTTCCCTGTGTCGGAAAAGGTCCTTAAATCATTTGACATCATTTTTCTGGCTGTGCCAATCGGCGCGGTGGAAGATGTCATGGCCTCAATTGGTGGATACTTACGGCCTGATTCGGTAGTTATGGACATTACATCCATCAAGATCAAGCCATTGAGTTCTATGCTCAAGCATTCCCGAAGCGAAGTGATAGGTTCTCACCCCCTGTTCGGTCCTTCCGCCAAATCCCTTGACGGCCAGACGGTATTCTTATGCCCAGTAAGGACGAGCCTGTGGATGGAGCCTGTTTGTGCTTTCCTGGAGGCCGGCGGGGCCAAAGTAGTGGAAATTAAAGGAGAAAAGCACGACAGACTAATGGCGTGTTTTCAGACCTTGAGACATTTGATGCTGACGGCTCTTGGAAGAACTCTTATCGATATCAATGTTGAACCTGAGATTGCCACAGTTCTTGCGGGGCCATGGTTTGGTAGGTTGCTTGAAATGTTACGGCATCAATCTCTACAACCGGCGGAGCTCTATGCTGATCTTGCAATCGAAAACGGGTTTGTCCCCGAGACACTTGAAGTTTTTCGGAACAATTTTAGTGAACTGGCCGCTTTTGTGTCCAATCGAGATAAATCAGGACTTTTAAATTTAATAGATGAAGTAGCCCAAACCTGCTCGAATGATGGAAAACTTTCCGAAGATCGCTTTTGGGGTTGGTGGCGCGACATGGGAGGAGATTCGCGGCATCCGGACGTCTGACTCAAAGACCGAAACAATAAGACTACAGAAGGCCGTGAATCGAAATTCCACATGATTCACGGCCTTTTTATTTTATGAAATTAAAGAATGGAGGCAAAAATGATTCAGGAATCTATTGAAAAGGCGGTATCGGGAATAAATATCCCTGAGGCCCAAATGATTGAGACTATGGAAGAGATCATGGAAGGAAAGGCGACTCAAGCCCAGATTGGCGCTCTACTGGTAGCGTTACGAATGAAGGGTGAGACCGTGGACGAGATAACCGGCGCTGCACGGGTAATGCGATCCAAGAGCGCTCAGATTCCTTACATCCTCAAGGATGGAGAATTTCTTATAGACACCTGCGGAACCGGGGGGGACTGTTCAAACACATTCAACGTGTCCACTACGGCGGCGTTTGTGGCTGCAGGAGCTGGAGTAAAGATCGCAAAGCATGGAAATAGGTCGGTCTCGAGCAAGTGCGGGAGCGCAGACCTGATGGAAGCGCTTGGGTTGCCTTTGGATCTGACGCCTGAACAGGTCGCCCTGTGTATACAGGAGGTTGGTATAGGTTTTTTGTTCGCCCCCGTGATGCACAAAGCGATGAAGCATGCTATAGGACCGCGTCGGGAAATTGGGTTACGCACAATTTTTAATCTCCTGGGACCTCTGACTAACCCAGCCGGGGCTCAGGTTCAGGTCATGGGGGTCTATGACGATCAGATGGTAGAACCACTTACTCATGTGATTGCCCGCCTGGGTGTTAAGAAAGCTTTTGTAGTGCATGGCCACGGGGGACTCGATGAAATAAGCCTAAGCGGTCCAACTCGTATGGGGACGGCCCAGGACGGCGAGGTCTCCTTCAGCTACATGGATCCTTCAGATTTTGGAGTCCAAGCCAGACCTTCCTTTGGGATTGCAGGCGGCAACGCAAAAGAAAATGCGGAGCTGACCAGGTCCGTTCTCAACGGAGATCCTGGTGAGCACAGAGACATGTCGCTTGTTAACGCCGCTGCCGCTCTGGTAGCCGCTGAAAGGGCGGCGACATTCATAGAGGGCATGTCTCTCGCAGCCTATTCAATCGATTCAGGGGCAGCCAGGAGAAAATTGGAACATCTTATCAAATTCGCCCGCCTGCTCAAGGACGGAGGGCACTAAATTGGAAACATCGACAGAATGTTTTCTGGACCGGGTGGTTCAATATAAACGCAAGGAAATAAACGATCTCAAGTGTATTGGGCTCAAGAAACTACGAGAACTCGCGGAAGCGGCTACGTGTCCCAAAGATTTTCTCTCCAGCGTTAGGACCAAGGCCCGAACTCCGATAATTGCGGAAATTAAGAAAGCGGCGCCTTCGTGGGGAACATTGCGTAAGGAAGTTGATGTTGTGGGCTTGGCGAAAACATATCAAGCTAATGGCGCTGCGGCAATCTCAGTCCTAACGGATATGACCTTTTTTGGAGGCTGTATGGAAGACCTTGCGTCGGTTAGTTCTGAAGTCGCCATTCCTGTCTTGAGAAAAGATTTTATGATGAGTGTTGAACAACTGTGCCAGGCCAGGGCGGCTGGATCTGACGCTGTTCTTCTCATTGTAGCCGCTCTGGATGAAGGGGAGTTGAGCGATCTTTACAATGCTTCAAGAGAATTGGGCATGACCCCTCTTTTGGAAGTTCATGACGAAAAGGAGTTAAACAGAGCTCTTTGTTTAAATCCTGAGATCATAGGAATCAACAACCGTAACCTGAAGACACTACAGGTTGATTTAAAGGTTTCAGAGGCGCTTAGACGGAAGATTCCCAAGGATGTTACGGTTGTGGCGGAGAGCGGGGTTTCAACTAGCGCTGATATCAAGAGACTCCTGGAAGCGGGTATTGATGGCTTTCTTGTCGGAACAAGCCTCATGAAGTCATCTGATCCCGGAGCGACGCTTCTTTCTTTTGTCAACACAGGGAGGGCATGATGGTACGTGTGAAGATTTGTGGAATCACCAATAAGGAGGACGCTCTGTGCGCTTTTACCGCAGGCGCCGATGCCCTCGGTTTTGTTTTTGCCCCAAGTCCGAGGAAGGTTTCTCTTGATCAGGCTTTTGAGATCATAAGGCTCCTGCCTCCTTTTGTACAGACGGTAGGTGTTTTTGCAGATAGTGAAATTGAGGAAGTTATCTTTTTTCGAAACCACTTGAAACTTGATCTGATTCAATTGAGTGGCAATGAAGATAACGATTATGTTAGAGCGATCGGGCCACGCGTGATCAAGTCGGTGCACGTGACCAATGGGACTGAGCCAGTTCTTGATGAGCATGAGTCCGCAACGATACTTTTTGATACTTCATGCAGGGGATTAAAGGGAGGAACGGGCACGACCTTCGACTGGGGACTGGCGGCTAAAGCCGCTGTTTCGAGACCCGTAATTCTTGCGGGAGGACTCACTCCCGAGAATGTAGTTGACGCAATTACCAAAGTCAGACCCTACGCAGTGGATGTTTCTACTGGAGTCGAAATAAAACCGGGCAGGAAAGATCATGAGAAAATTAAGTGTTTTATACAAAGAGCAAAAACAGCAGGTTTTGATGCCTGACAACAGGGGTTATTTCGGAAGGTTTGGAGGACGTTTCGTCCCGGAAACCTTGATGCCGGCGCTGGAGGAGCTTACAGAGGTTTATGACAGGATAAAAGAAGATAAAACCTTCCATTCGGAGTTGAATGATCTCCTGAAAAACTACGCAGGCAGGGAGACCCCTTTGTACTACGCGCGGCGTCTTTCCGAAAGCCTTGGAGGGGCACGGATTTTCCTAAAACGTGAAGACCTCACACACACAGGAGCGCATAAGATCAACAATGCTCTTGGTCAGGTCCTGTTGGCGTTGAAGATGGGGAAAACCCGAATAATCGCCGAAACAGGCGCAGGACAGCATGGCGTGGCGACCGCTACAGCCGCAGCGCTCATGGGTTTGGAATGTGTCGTCTATATGGGTAGTCTCGATATTGAGAGGCAGGCCCTCAACGTGACGCGCATGAAGATGCTCGGGGCCACGGTTGTGCCGGTCAATGACGGTAGCTGTTCGCTGAAAGATTCGGTAAACGCTGCCATACGCGACTGGGTCACGAATGTCAAGAATACACACTATATAATCGGGTCAGTAATCGGACCACATCCTTATCCTCTTATTGTGAGGGACTTTCAATCCGTTATAGGCAAAGAAGCCCGGAAGCAGATGCTGGAACAGGCCAAGAAGCTTCCCGATGTCGCTATGGCGTGCGTGGGAGCGGGGAGTAACGCTATTGGTCTCTTTCACGCGTTTCTGGATGATCCGGTTCGTCTGATCGGGGTCGAAGCGGCTGGTTACGGTCTTGACACCGGACGTCATGCGGCCAGTTTGTGCGAGGGAAGTCCCGGAGTCCTTCACGGAGCGATGCTATACCTATTGCAGGATGAAAACGGGCAAATCACCGAAGCCCATTCAATAGCTGCGGGCCTCGATTATCCCGGCGTGGGCCCTGAACACGGAATGTTGAAGGACACGAACAGAGTCACTTACGTTTCAGTAACGGATAGGGAGGCGGTTAAGGGCTTTATGGATCTTGCGAGGATGGAAGGGATCATTCCTGCGCTTGAAAGCGCTCACGCCATAGCTTATCTGGGGAAATTCGCAGGGACCATGACCAGAGAAGAGACTATTCTGGTTTGTCTTTCAGGCCGTGGAGACAAGGATGTGTCTCAAGTTTCGGATTATTTGGAAATAAATCAAGTTAATTAACAGATATATCAACCTCCTGATCAGTTTTATCAGGGGGCAGGAGTAGTGGTTATGGTTTCGAAAATTACTTCAGGTTTTGAAAAGGCTTCGAAAGCAAACAGGGCGGCCTACATTCCTTTCATAATGGGGGGATTCCCGAACAAGGGAACATTTGTGAGTTTGCTTAAAACCCTGGATGATGGTGGAGCGGATATCATAGAGGTAGGCATCCCGTTTTCCGACCCACTTGCTGATGGACCAACGATACAGAAGGCTGGACAGATAGCGCTAGAACAAGGCGCTAATCTTGTGAATATAATTCAAACGCTTCGCGAGGAGGATTTGCCTCTACGTGCGCCTTTGGTTCTAATGAGCTACTGGAACCCGATACTCAGGATGGGAATAGAGAAGTTTGGCAGTGAAACAAAGGCTTCGAATGTCTCGGGGGTCATCATTCCTGACTTGCCTCCGGAAGAGGCCGGACAGTGGATTGAGATTGCGGAGACCTATGGAATTGACACCATCTTCATGGTGGCCCCGACGACCACAGCGACGAGACTGGAGAGCATCGTCAACTTATCTAAGGGTTTTGTCTATGTGGTTTCCATGACGGGCGTCACGGGAAGCTCATTAGTGGTCGGGCAGGAGTTACTCGACACCATTGCCAATGTCAAAAGAATTTCATCGCTGCCTGTAGCGGTAGGTTTTGGCGTGTCAAACCCGGATCAGGCCGCCTCTCTTTCCAAAGTCGCTGATGGAGTCATAGTCGGAAGCGCTTTGATAAAGAAGTGTCTTGAATCTCCTGATGGGATGGCTGCTATAAAGGCGGTTTCAGATCTATCCCTGGGGATTGTTGAACGGCTGGGCAAGTCGCAGGCAGCAGGGCACGCATAAAATTTTCATTGTTCCTTGAGGGTAAGTGTATAATTGCAGAGGGTAGGTGGTCTTGAATAGTTCAGTTCCTGAAAGTTACCACGGACGGACTGTTCTCTTTCATGGAGGATGCGATGTTTGACACTTCTGAACTCAAAGGATTTTTGTCGGCTTTAGGCGCGACCGAAGAACCATTCGGAATGATGTACTCCGACGTAGAGCCGGACGACGGGATACACCCCAAGTCGGCGGCGTTACCCACTCGTGAAGATGAAAAGAGCGGCAAAGTCGACTGGCCTGCTCTTAACAGCGCGCGGTCCTGCGTGATCGGATTAATCTGGCGCGCCCGTAAGAAAAGAGGTGTCGCATATTTTGACAGGGAGCATTTTGGCTGCCTGGGTGGGGCCTTTTACCTTGGATACATGGAATCCCAGTTAGATTCCATTGCCCATTATGTTTCCTCGGGTGTCCCCGGACAGATGGAAGGGGAGAAATATCTGGCATCTCCCCAAGTCACAAGGCAATTTTTTGATACTTTGAACCCGAGACCCGCTCCGGCCAAATATTGTGTGTTCAAACCGATTTCTTTATTTCAGGAAAATGAAGATCCTGAGTTGGTCATATTTTTTGTTCGGCCCGAGGTTATGTCAGGCTTATTCACGATCGCCACTTTTGTCACAGACGACTTTGAGGCTGTTAAGACTCCCTTTGGCGCGGGGTGTACCGCAATAGTAACCTGGCCGATCAAATATGCGGCTGAAGGAAAACTCAAGGCGGTACTCGGCGGATGGGACCCATCTGAAAGAAAATACCTTGGCCACGATGAACTTTCCTTAAGTCTTCCCTATGAAATGTTCAAGAATATGGTCGAAAAGTGGAGGGACAGCTTTTTGACTACCCATACGTGGGTAAGTCTGAAAAGCCGACGAGAAAAAAATGAGGAGTTTGGGAGATAGCACAGGTGTGGGCGACAGGCTGCAGATTAAGTGATCCCGTCCAAGCGCAAACATACCAAGAGTTCCGGAAAGGTTGACAGGATACATCTCTTTGTTCTATTTTTTCTGACGCTGCGGAGAGTAGTGTCCTAACTCTCCATCGGTGCCGGGGTAGCTCAGTGGTAGAGCAGATGATTCGTAATCATCAGGCCGTGGGTTCAACTCCCATCCTCGGCTCCAAAGCACTTCTTGAATTTCTTTCCGCTATCACACGGGCAAAGATCGGAATGAACCCTAACAATTATCGGTTTCTTCTCGGATCCTAATTTTGCCATTTGTTGCCCAGTTTTTCCTGCCTTCATGTAAGTATGAGATACGTTGAAACAGAGCCTTTTATCATACTGCAACCGACCAACTACGATCCCGGCCGCAAGGCTTATTGATTCAGCAAAAGATAATATTGAACTCCAGGTCAATATCGCTATCAAGTTACGCAAACAGCCGAGAGAAGAAGTGGAATTTTACGGTCAGGCCACGCTCATTCGCTCTGGAATACAAGCTGTACATAAACCGGACAGTTTATGAGTTGGATTCGGTCAATTAAAACATCGTAGACAAGTTTGGGTTCATAAGCTAGCATCTGAGTTTAACAGATCTGGTAAAGTTCGAAATTATGACACTTTCATTCTGACTCAGAGCAAATTTAACTGGTGAAGGAATTTGCTATTGCCTGACTATTTTGAGATCACACGCTGTCTCGCTGATCCTGTCACTATTTCACCATGGGTCAGTTCACACATCTTTGAAGACCAATTGCTCGTATTTTCCGAACGGAGCCAGACCATTTTTGAACTTAATCCTTCGGCAGCGTTCATTTGGCTTTGTTGTGAAAAAGGAATGGCCCTAACTGACATAACGAGAGAAATGTGTGAAACGTTTAGCGTCAGCGCCATGACGGCTGAATCCGACTTGAATGCAGTTGTCAGTCGGTGGATGTCGATGGAACTTCTTGAAAAAGGACTGGGCGAGGAAATTGTCCCTCTGGTTATACAGGAAACAGAGGCATCAGAAAATAACCCACTGGTGGGCCAGTGCTATGACCTAAAGATGGCCCCTTACAAAAGTTTTTGCCTGCGTCTTGCCGGCTTCGATTTTCTTATGCGTTTTTCTCATCAAGAGATTGAGCAATTAGTAACGCCAGTTTTTGCCCATCTGGAATGTTCCTTGACTAACCAGCCAGTAATCTTCGATGTAGTCAAGATAGACAATCAGTTCTTGATAGTTAATGACGGCTTAATTATTGATGTATTCTCAAACCCAGCGGAAATTACGCCAAGGTTGAGTTATCATGTGGTTGATTCAGCTTACCGGAAGATCGATTTCCTTATAGCTATCCACGCTGCCGCTTTGAGTCTTGGGAATGGTTGCGTGGTGTTCCCTGGTAATTGCGGAGTTGGCAAGACAACTCTTTCGGCTGCCTTGATCAAGGCAGGATTCAAATATTTCACTGACGACACGGCTATTCTTGATCGTAAAACACGTAGTATCGTAGCGGTTCCGGTATGCTTGAGAATTAAAGAGGGCTCGTGGGAAACAGTTGAAGAAATGTTCCAGCAATCTCTATCTGTCACTGTTCATGGTTCCAGTGATGGTCGTAAAATTAGATACCTTGCGCCACCTGAAGGTAGTTTTGCCCAAGGTATGGTAGTAGGCAACTTTGTCAAGGCTCTGGTATTTCCAGAATATTCTCCCGAATCAAGAACCTCCATTCAGCCCATTTCCAGGTTAGATGCAGTCCATCGTCTTCAGGAATGTGGTTATGATGTCGGCGCATGCCTGAACAGAGCAAAGGTTGTTGAACTGTTGGACTGGATCAAGGATGTTGATTGTTATGAAATGAGTATCTGTTCTTTGTCTGAGGCTACATCCATCGTTAGGAGGCTTCTGGATTGAATGCAAGTCTCCAGAGTTTTTTAGTTCTGTGTCAATTCCTTGCTGTGAACCAAGGCACGGAAACTATTGAAAGAATACGTCATGAGATCAAGATTGACGCTGTCGATTGGGAATCTATAGTTAAAATCGCCAACCAACAGCTTGTGAGCCCGGCTCTCTGGGTCTCACTTATGAATAAAGGCCTTGATGAGGATTTACCTGATGAGCTTAAGTGTTATTTGTCAGGGTTACACAACCTGAACCTTCAGAGAAACATCCTGATCAAACAACAAGCGGAAGAGATTATAAGAAGCCTTAACGAGATTGGAATTGAGCCGATATTGCTCAAAGGGGCAGCCCTCCTGTTTACAAATGCTTTCACTGATTCTGGAACCCGCATTATGGAAGATCTCGACATCATGGTATTGGGGAAAGATGTTAAGCAGTCATGGAAAACACTTTCGACCCTTGGATATAGAGCCTGTGATCCTAATGAGCGGGTTGACGAGCGGAGCCATCATTTGCCCGCAATGATACGTGACAGTGACCCCGCGGCCATAGAACTGCACACGCAACTCTTCGACTGGCATGATCGCATAGTGGTCCTGACAGCGGCAGATTGCTTCAAAGAGGCTGCGACAATCAAGACAAAATGTTTGTCTTATAAGGTTTTATCTCTTCCCCATTTCATTATTCACAACATACTCCACATTGAAGTGCATCACCTGCATTTTTATTCCGGAAAGCTGTCACTCAGACAGTTGCTGGATTTTGCTGTCATATCCAATCGTCAGTCACATGCTATCGATTGGAAATCAATAGAAGATAGAATGGAAGAACACGGTATCAGGCGCATTTATAGGTCTTATCTTTACATGGCTGTTTCTTTGCTCAATGCCAGGGTTCCTTGCGCCTTCGGCTTTACAATTGGCAGTAAAATTCACCTTAAGAGGCGTTTCCTGGTTTATGGATCAAATCGTTTACAGGGCCTGTCCTGGGTGTGCACAGATCCTGTAAGATTATGTCAAATAGTGAAACGAAATCTGACTATCGAGAGGCTGAAAATACTGTCCGGTTATTCGGGTGGGGTAGAGGATTTGAACAAAGATCGGCTGAAATATTTGCTTTACCTAGTTAGGAAATATGTGTTAAACAAAAAATAATATTCTTGGCGCAATTGCAGAATTACCATGATGATCATGCTTACCGCTAATTAACAGATGGGAGACAAATGCGATGATAGATGAAAAAAAGACACCAGGAAGTGAAGTGGAAATTAATCCGTCAGAAGTGTCAGATGAGCGGAGGGAGTTTCTCAAAAAATGCGGGAAGTTTGCTGCATATACGGCCCCTGCGATAGCCACTTTACTGTTATTTGACAAAAAGGCGCACGCCAAAACAAGCTCTCAGGATTACTGATAATTAACGCAAGAAGTCGTTCGAAAAATTGTTCCGAAAAGAGAGGGGAGCGGGCTCCGTCAATAAGTTGTTAGCGTTCGGCCAACAGTCCCCAATGTTCTCCGTCCCCCTGGATATCAATCATCGAGTCATGGAGCTAACCAGCCTAGTATCTTAAAATCATCTGACGTTTCATTACTTTATTTGATAAAATACGCAACCTTCGCAAGGAGGTTACCAAAACCTCCCGCTATTACTTTGTAGATGTTGGCGTTCGTAATGCGCTCATTCGTTCCTTTGTCCCGCTCTTGGTACGTAACGACGTGGGAGAGCTTTTCGAAAACTGGTTCGTGATGGAGCGAATCAAGCTGGCCAATAACCACCGCCGCTTTACCGGATTCTACTTCTGGCGGACGTATGATCAACACGAGATTGATCTTGTGGAGGATCTGGATGGGCGGCTCATCGGATTTGAGTGCAAGTGGTCGCCCAAATCAGGGGTAAAGGTTCCCAAAGATTGGCTGCGATACTACCCCGAAGCCGGTTTCGAGGTAGTGTCGCGGGTTAATTGGACGGGGTTCCTGGAAGATTAAATTTATACTTTCAAATTGTTCATATTTTACTCTTTTGAATTTACATAGCGCCGCCTTCGGCCCCCAAACAAAGGCGGCGCTGTGAGCCCCAGATTTTTAAAGTCAGAACATCGGGCTGATGTATCAATAGGTTTGAAACTTGACGAGCCATTTCATTCATCGTATTTTCTCAAGGGAGAGGCTGTAAGAGATTGATCATTCTATCCATGAAATGGTCGGGTCGGATGTTTTGCAATCTTATATTGGACGTCTGAAGGGTAAATAATGGACCCCTCAGCTTGACAAGTATCGGAATCAGATTACGATACCGATAATCAAGAAGACCGTGGCGGCCAATGCAATAAGGCAAGGACATCTTGTCATGCTAATAAATGAACAAATCAACGAAAAGCGAGAAGAAATTCTAAGGATTGCAGCGAGCCACGGGGCAAGGAATGTACGAATTTTCGGGTCTGTCGCACGTGGCGACGCTGATGAGTCAAGTGATATTGACTTTCTGGTTGAGATGGAACCTAACCGTAGTCTCCTTGACCTGGGGGCTCTACTTACCGACTTGCGGGAGCTTATGGGTCGAAGAGTGGACGTAGTCAGTGAAAAGGGACTCTACTGGCTGTTACGCAGACGAATCTTGAAGGAGGCTAAACCTCTATGAAAAAGGATCCTCGCGTTTACTTGGCGCAGATTCTTGAGAGGATCGATCGTATTGTAATGTTTACCGATAAGGGTAAAGATGCCTTTTTTCATGATCTCGTTGTCCAGGACGCTGTAATTCGGAATTTTGAAGTGATTGGTGAAGCGGCGAAACGAATCCCTGTTGAATACCGTGAAGCAACTCCGATGATTCCCTGGAAGGGACTGACAAGTTTAAGAGATGTGCTCATTCATCAGTACGAGGGCGTAAGCGTGGATGAAGTATGGGGAATAGTGGAAAATGAACTTCCAGATATAAGAAAGAGCATAGCATCTATCCTACCTTCTCTTGACCAGTTGGAGCATGAACTTTCTGAATAAGACAAGTCTTCATGGAGTCAAGAAGATATTTATAGCGACTTCCTCCGGCAATGATTGAGAACGTAATGATAAATCTTTAGCCGTCGGGACATATTAGGGGGATCGTGATTTCAGGACCTAAAAAAAGATTCAGTATCGCATGAAAATGAGCGGTTTCGCATTCGAGTAGAAACAACTCTCCATATAACCCATAGTTCGCTGAGCTCTTGAGGCAGAGCAATAACTCCTTTCTAAGATCAGGGGTCGAACAGCCGAGATGAAGGGCTGCGAAATTTGGCCCAACACTACCTACGCAGACGAAGAGAATCAAACATGAGTTACACAATCAAAGTTTTTTTGTTTGCTTTATGCTTGTTTTTGGGGATGTTGCTTTTAATGGAGGTCGGCCGGTGGATAGGAATCCGGCGCAATGCTGTTGACCCTGAAGGCGCTTGTGCGGGAGTGGGGGCCATAGAAGGGGCGGTTTTTGCTCTCCTGGGTCTACTTATAGCGTTCACATTTTCAGGGGCCGCGTCCAGATTGGAAACTCGCCGGCAATTGATTGTCGACGACGCCAACGCCATAGGGACGGCCTATCTCCGAATCGACCTGCTGGATGGACAGGCTGCTGATCAGCTTCGTAAAGATTTTAGGCGTTATGTGGAGACTAGTCTGGAAGCGATTCGAAAGTTTCCAGATGTCGAGGCGTTTAAACACAAACTGGAAGAGGCCACTGCAATCCAGGGGAAAATCTGGAATCGGGCTGTCACCGCCTGTCGAGAGCAAAACTCTCAACCAGCGACCATGCTTCTCTTGCCTGCCTTGAACCAGATGATAGACATCCGAGCCACTCGAAATATGGCAAGACAATGGCACCCTCCTTCAATCATCTTCGCCATGCTCACCATACTGGCACTGACAAGCGCTTTGGTTGCCGGTTACGGCATGACAGGAGGGAAGTCGCATAGTTGGATACACATAATCGGTTTCTCAGCCATCACCGCGGCCACGATTTATGTTATTTTGGATCTCGAATACCCTCGCCTGGGGTTAATTCAGATCGAACACACCGACAGCGCTCTAATTGATTTGCTGAAAAGCATGAAATGAGAGGGATCTATGATCTCAGTTCGATTGCCATTAGTTTTCTTTGCGCTATTGGCGGGGATTACTTTAGTTATTCTAAATTGGGGCGTATGCTTGAGCTTGGATCCTCCTACCGATCCCGGTAAGATTTCTCCGACCGGCTCTTATACCGGCTCGGTTAGTTGCCGCAAGTGCCATGAAAAATTTTATCAGCTATGGGCGCCTTCGCATCACGGATTGGCAATGCAGCCGTATACCTCTGAATTGGCCGGCGCCAAGCTGTCTCCCCAAACCGAGGAAATCGTTATTGGGGACACCCTCTATCGCTCTGAAATCGGAGGAGAGACGGGGTGGGTTGTTGAACGAGGTCCTGAAGGTGAGAAGAAGTACCGTATAGACCACGTGATGGGCGGTAAGAACGTATATTACTTTCTCACCTCTATGGATCGTGGTCGTCTCCAGACTCTGCCGGTTGCATTCGACGTGAACACGAAGGAATGGTTCGACATGGCGGCGAGCGGTGTGCGGCACTTTCCGGGTCATACGGACGAACCGATAAACTGGAAGGACTGGCAGTACACGTTCAACACAGCGTGTTATGGATGCCATGTGAGTCAGGTCTCCACGAACTATGACCTGAAGACGGACACATACCGCACGGTCTGGAAAGAGCCTGGCATAAACTGCGAAGCGTGCCACGGCCCCGCTGATGAGCATATTCGCGTCTGTGAGGCGGCCCCGAAGGGAACCATCCCCAAGGACCTGAAACTAACACGCGGTGGGCGTGACTTTTCCAAGGAGCAGAACAACGCGATGTGCTCCAGTTGTCATGCCAAGGCCGTTGCGCTCACTGATACCTTCCAGCCTGGGGACAGATTCTTCGATCATTTTGGTCTGGTCACTCTTGAAAATCCCGACTACTACCCGGATGGACGTGATCTGGGAGAGAATTACACATACACATCCTGGCTAATGAGCCCCTGCGTAAAGTCGGGAAAACTCGATTGTCTCCATTGCCACACTTCCAGTGGTCGGTACAAGTTCAAGGCTGAGGACAAGGCCAACCATGCTTGTATGCCCTGTCATAAAGACAAGGTCGACAATTCTACGGAGCACACGCGCCACAAGACCAACAGCTTGGGAAACAAGTGCATCGCTTGTCACATGCCCACAACCGAATTCGCGCGCATGCGTAGAACCGATCACTCAACGCTGCCTCCCACTCCAGCGGCTACCATAGCCTTCAACTCGCCAAACGCTTGTAATCTCTGCCACAAGGAACAAACACCTCAGTGGGCTGACGAATGGGTCCGCAAATGGCGAGTCCGGGATTACCAGGCGCCTTTGATCAGGAGAGCGTCTCTTGTCGAAGCCGCGTGTAAGCGTGACTGGAGCAAGATACAGGAGACGCTGGACTACATTACTAGCAAAGATCGGGATGAAATCTTTGCAGCGTCACTCATACGATTAGTTCAGACTTCCGGGGATCCACGAGTGGCGCCGGCGTTGCTCAAGGCGATCAAGGACCCGTCGCCGCTAATACGTTCTGCGGCTGCCACAGCCCTGCAAAACGCCTTGACTGAAGAATCCCTTTTAGCGCTAGTGGAGGCTGTCGGAGATGACTACCGCCTTGTGCGAGTTCGAGCGGCCGCGTCGCTAGCTGGTCACAACAATCTCCCTCTGACGGATACGGATAACAAAAAAATCGAGGCTGCAAACAAGGAATATCTGAATTCAATCCTGTCGAGGCCGGACCAATGGGATTCCCATTACAATCTGGGCAACTACCATCTCGATCGCCGTGATTTCAAGCAGGCGGTTGATTCGTATGAGCAGGCGCTCAAGATTGAGCCAGGCGGGGTGCTGGCCATGGTCAACGAAGCGATGGCTTATGCCCGCATGGGAGAAAACCAAAAGGCCAATGACGCCTTGCAAAAGGCATTGAAAGTAGCCCCCGATAACGCTGCCGCAAACTTTAACATGGGCCTCCTCAAGGCCGAAGAGAATGATCTCGTCACAGCGGAGAAGCACCTTAGAGCAGTCCTCAAAGCCGATCCTCAGATGGCTCAAGCGGCGTATAACCTGTGCGTAATTCTCTCGAAGGACCGTCTCGACGAGGCTGTGGACTTCTGCAGGAAGGCAGTGGAAGCGCGATCCGACGCTCCAAGGTATGCTTTTACTCTGGCCTTTTACCAGCAACAACAGGGTGACCTCGTCGGCGCTGCAAGTGTACTGGACGGCCTCATTAACGAGTATCCGGCTTATGCCGACGCTTACGTTCTTCTTGGCGCCATCTATGAAAAACAGGAAAAGAAAGCGCAAGCCGAAGGCGTGTACAGTAAAGGATTGGCCGTCGCGAGTATTCCTGACCATTACAAGGTTCGAATGAAGTCTCGCCTTGACGCCCTGAAAGCTGTTCATCCAGATTTGGAAAAGAAGTGAAATGAGGACACTATGAAATCTTTTGTCATTTCTCGTCGAGTGAATTGCTATATTGTATTGGCTCTGGTCGTGCTGTTCGCCTTGGCCGCTCCGGCGCATGCAGGAATTGATCCTCTCCCTTCCTGGAACGATGGACCAGCCAAGCAGGCGATCATCCAGTTCGTGAAGGAAACCACCGACCAGGCCAGCCCGAAGTTCGTGCCGCCCGAAGAACGAATTGCCACATTCGACCAGGATGGCACGTTATGGGTTGAGCATCCTATGTACACGCAGGTAATGTACTGCCTGGAGCGGGTCCCGGCGGTCGTGAAAGCGAAGCCGGAACTGAAGAATGTCGAGCCTTTCAAAACCGTGTTATCTGGCAATCATGGGGCGATAGCGAAGCTTTCGATGGAGGACATCGAGAAGATCCTCGCTGCCACGCTCACCGGGATGACGGTGGACGAGTTCAACGGTGAAGTGAAGAAGTGGATCGAAAACGCCAAGGATTCGCGATGGAAAAGACCCTATACCGAGCTTGTTTACCAGCCGATGCTGGAGGTTCTAGGTTACCTGCGCTCCAACGACTACAAGACCTACATAGTGACAGGCGGCTGCCAGGATTTTGTGCGCGTTTACGCTGAGCGGGTTTATGGCATTCCGCCCGAGCAGGTTGTCGGCACCGCTGGTGTTACGAAGTTCGGCTACGACAAAACCGGCAAGCCGTTCCTGACCAAGGAGCCCAAGCTTCTGCTCAACGACAACAACGCCGGAAAGCCCGAGGGGATTCACCTGATGATCGGGCGCAGGCCCTACGCTGCGTTTGGCAACTCGACCGGCGACAGACAAATGCTGGAGTACACGAAGACCGGCGAGGGGGCGCGGCTGTCAATGATTGTGCTTCACGACGACGCCAGGCGGGAGTATGCTTATGGCCCAGCCCAAGGGTTCCCCGATACCAAGGTCGGCGCCTTTACCCAGGCGCTATACGATGAGGCGAAAAAGCAAGGCTGGATAATCATCAGTATGAAGGACGACTGGAAACGTATCTTCTCTTTCGAGCAATAGAGGCATAGAGGCAGAATCAGCTATCCCCATTTGCCAGCGGAAGTAACATTACTCTAGAACAGTTGGCCTTAACGAAGATTTGACGGCTCGGGTTTGTGTCTTGCGTTTTGAACCGGCTCATTCTAATATACGTCGGATTTGACCAGCTTTAATACGCAAACCTATCCTTGGTTTTCGTATGTAGTGCAGCAGGAGAGAAGGAAGTTGACCGAAGACGAAGGAAAGATGTCTTTTCTCGATCATCTCGAAGAACTCAGGAAGAGACTGATCCGAGGAGTTATTGCGATTGCTATCGCTTTTGTAATTTGCCTGGCTTTCTCTGAATATTTGTTCAGTTTCTGGGCTGCCCCGGTAATCAGACTTCTTCCCAAGGATTCATCTCTGGTCTTTACTGGTCTGCCTGATCCATTCTTTGTATATCTCAAGGTTGATTTTATCACGGCCCTTTTTATTGCGCTGCCATTTGTTTTGTATCAGGTCTGGCTATTTATTTCCCCCGGCCTGTTGGAGAAAGAGCGCAAATTGGCCGTGCCTTTTGTCTTCACAGCTACTTTCCTGTTTTATCTAGGCGCTGCCTTTGCTTATTTCATTGTTTTTCCTGCGGCTTTTAATTTCTTTTTGGGGTATTCAACGCCGGAACTCAAACCAATGATTGCGATCAGGGAATACATATCACTGGTAATGCTGTTGATGCTGTCGTTTGGTTTGGTTTTTGAAACACCTATTATTATTGTATTTTTGGGCTTGCTTGGGGTAGTTGATAGCGCATACCTGAAGAAAGGACGGCGTTACTTTGTTGTGCTTGCCTTTATAATAGGCGCGATTTTGACTCCTACTCCAGACGTGATTAATCAGTCTCTAATGGCAATTCCCCTTTTGCTGTTCTATGAGACAGGGATAATTGCCCTGCGTTTCATGGAGAAAAAACGGGAACGTGAAGCTCAATTAGAAGAGACGGAAACAGATACGACCGAAGACTGATCAACATTTCAGAAGGATTGTTTCTTGGCGTCCACTATTTCTAGAAGCGGTGGCCTTTATATAAACGCCTCATCGTCAGGCAGCAGGTTCAAAAGGTTTTCCAGCCTTTTGAGGGCCCTTGTCGTGCGTGACGTGACGAGCCGGTACAGGCGCTCGTCTCTGGGAATGTGGTGGGCATTCATTCAGCCATTGGTGCTTATGTTGCTTTTCACTATGCTGAGAGGCTTCGTTGATATTCCTAGCGATGGTGTGCCTTACCTTCTTTTCAGTTATGTTGGCCTTGTTCCCTGGACATTTTTTACCAATGCTGTTTCCGCATGTGGCCCAAGCATCATACAGAACGCTGAAATAATAAAGAAGATATCGATGCCCAAGGAAGTTTTCCCGCTCGCCGCCGTTGTTGCGACTCTTTTCGATCTCGCAATGTCCGCGATCGTATTGGCTATTCTCATGATTTATTACAAGGTTTCGATAGGAGTATCCATTTTATGGATTCCCTTCCTTGCCCTTCTGATGGTTGGGACAGCGTTTGCCATCGGAATCCTGCTTGCCGGACTTGGAACATTTAGGAAGGATTTCATCTTCGCAACTCCTTTTCTGACACAGGCGTGGCTGTTTATAACCCCTGTAATCTATCCATTAAGCAGTGTACCCGAAGAGTGGAGATCAATATACATGTTGAACCCTATGGTCGGGGTGATCGAAGGCTTTCGGGCAGTCCTTATCAAAGGTCAGTCTCCTGAACTGCAACCCTTAATATTTTCGGCTCTAATGATGATTGTCATCTTGAGCATTTCCTGGCCCCTTTTCCGAAAGCTTTCGGATTACTTCGCAGATGTGTTGTGACCTCTAAATGTCAAATGATGTGACGATCAGAATAGATGGTTTATGGAAGAGATACGGATTACCCTTCCCGCGTTTTCTGCGTAAGGGCCTGAACCTGATCAAGGGTCGTGGATTTGCTTGTGAAGATGATGACCGGTGGGCCCTCAAGGATATTAATCTAGAAGTGAGAAGAGGAGAGACCCTGGGTATAGTGGGCCGCAACGGGGCAGGCAAGAGCACACTGCTTAAAGTCCTGGCAGGTGTGACCGCTCCAACCAAGGGTAGGGTGGAAATTATCGGCCGCATTTTCCCTATGATAGAATTGAACGCTGGTCTGAACACGGAATTGACCGGGCGGGAAAATGTTAGACTACTAGGAGCTATTATGGGCCTTTCGAGTTCAGAGGTAGAGCGAATATTGCCGGATGTCGAAGACTTCACTGAACTTGGCGACTGGTTTGATCAGCCAGTGCGAATGTATTCTAGCGGAATGTTGAGTCGCCTGGGTTTTGGTGTCGCTGTGAACATCAAGAGCGACGTGGTGCTCATTGATGAGACTTTCGCTGTAGGGGACCTGAAGTTTCAGAACAAGAGTTTCGCCAAGGTAAAAGAAATGCGGGAAAGTGGAGCTACGATTTTACTCGTAAGTCATAGCCTTGAAACACTCCAGTTCGTTGCAAAAAGCGGAATATTACTCGAAAACGGCTCTCTTCTTTTCAACGGATCAGCCTTAAAGGCCATCAATGCGTATGAAACGCTGGTGTTTCATTCGGAACAGAAGAGATTGGAGCATAGGGTCAGGAGCCGTATAACCAGTGAAGACGTAAATATTTTTGGAGCAAGGCTGTTTGATGAGAAAGGGGATACCATTACTGAGGTCTCGGCCGGTAGGCCTTTCGGCATAGAAGTCGACCTTCAGATAAACAGAGATCTGGATCACCCCATGTTTTCATTGGGCATCCTCAACGCTGCAGGGATTCTTTGCAAGTGGAACGTATCTAAAGAGGATGGTCTTGTCGGCCCCGGTCCCCAAAATCATTACATACTGCGTGCGTGGTATCCAGAAAACAGGTTGTCCACAGGGGCTTACGAGGCCCACTTTGCAGCCAGGGACGCAGCCTCCTTTGAAACCCTCGAAAGAATAGCCGGTATAGTAAGTTTTTCCGTGACTGGACCAGAGAGGTCCAGAGGAATAGTCAGAGGGAAAGTCGATTGGCGTTTGATTCCTTTTGATGAAGTGAAAGTAAATTCTACTGGCCTGGATTTATGTCCTGAGTCCCGTGTGGAGGAATCGACCACTGGCTGAATCGCTTGTACAATCATGGAGCCGTTTAATGAAATGGAGAGGAGAATGCTTCTCACGATTTGGCGCAGTGCAGAATCTTCCACTCAAGAACCCTCAAGAGGAGATACTGTCGTTACTTCGCCCTGGAAGCAGGGTCCTTGATATAGGAGCAGGGGCTCACAAACCGTTTCAAAAGGCAGTAATGTCTGTTACATCATTTTATTATTGTCTGGACACAGACCCGGATGGGACATTTGATTTTCGATCTTTTTCGGAAATTCCGGTAGGAATGAGTTTTGATTTGGCGATTGCCAATCAGGTTTTGGAACATGTGGCTGTTCCAGACGCTCTCGATCTTGTCGAACAAACCTTCTTGAAGCTATCAAACGGTGGAAAACTACTTGTCACGGTTCCCAACGCCGCACACCCAGTGAGGCAAAGGGACATTTCCCACGTAACTCCCTGGGCCACCAATGATCTTTACAGTCTCCTCAAGTGCGTCGGTTTCGAAATTGAAGATATGGGCCGTTACAACAAGCATCCCCTCACAACTGATCCATTGAAACGCTGGATTGTGGAAACAGTTTGCCAGGAATTTAGAATAGACTGGTGCGATAGCATAATTATTGTGGGCGCCAAGCGGCCCGGAGAAGAGATTTCCGCGGAGAAAAACTGAATGCCCCTGTCCACCGAACTGGTAGAACTGATAATTGACGGGAGGGGTTATGCGGTTGAGGTAATACGAAGAAAGAATGAGCGTCCGGATGCTCCGCGTCTCATCATAATTTCTCACATGATCAACGATGCAGGGAGGGACATTCTTCGGGCCTGCCTGGATGGGGTGCGGCATTTCACCAAAGACCCCCACGAAGTCTGGGTGGTGGATAACAATTCCCCAAGGGAGAATCTCAATTGGTTGTTTGAGAGAGATGATATCAACCTCGCTCTGAATCGGGTGGAACCCTTTCCTCCGGATGTCCTCGAATCAGGATTTCCGAATACGGATGACCAGAAACAATGGGGCAGTTACGCCAACGCTATTGGACTGGAAATTGGGATCAGGCTTATTGACCAGCACTGCCGATATGTCATGACAATGCACATGGACACCTTTCCCTGCAATAGTAACTGGCTGTCTTTCCTGAGTTCAAAGATCGATGGTCGGGTTAAAGCTGCCGGAGTTCGCCTGGATAGGGCAAGGGACACTGAAGGCGTGCTTCATGTTCTGGGGTACATGGTAGATTTCCAGATGTTCAGGAAAATGAAGCTGGATTTTTTTCCAGAGCTTCCCAGAATGGACGTTGGGGACAAGGTTACAATCCTGCTCAGGGAAGCGGGATATGAAGTGTTTTCATGCCGGAACACATTATGGAAGCCAGAACTCGACAATCAAATACCGAATACTTCGCCGCTAAAAGGGTTTAAAGTGGACCGGGCGTTTGATGAAGAAGGGAATATAATCTTCCTGCATTTAGGCCGAGGTGTACGAAAATCAACAGGAGATCATACCTCTGGGGTTTCACTCAGCGCTTGGCTGGATCTCATCTACAATTCCTTGATTGGGCCAGCGTCTAACCCAGCGGCTGTTTCAGGAATCTCAGGAAACTAATTGCTTTCGTCAGGGTCTATCATACGGTAATGAATAGTCTGATAGGTAAATATCAAGCTAGAGACATCTCGTATTCCTTGAGACGTTATTACGTTGACGAGTTTTATCGAAGGCAGGTTGCTATGCTTGAACCAGGTTCCGTGGTTCTAGACCTGGGGGGCAATCGACTGGGAAAAAGAGGAACATTTGACCTGGACAGATTTGGACTCGTGATAACTTACGCCAACCTGTCACTCACGAAAAAGCCTGATGTGCAGTCTGACGCTACGGCGCTTCCTTTTCAAGAAAGCATTTTTGATTGTGTAATTTGTTCGGAGCTTCTGGA
The DNA here is from genome assembly GCA_903952205.1 of uncultured Desulfomonile sp. Lineage (GTDB taxonomy): Bacteria > Desulfobacterota > Desulfomonilia > Desulfomonilales > Desulfomonilaceae > CAJBEZ01. The sequence goes on from CAJBEZ010000105.1 coordinate 78,286, forward strand.
GCATGTTCCAGACCCCGTAAGAGTGATCTGCGAAATCCGCCGTGTGCTCAAGAAGTCTGGAGAGGCCCTGATATGCGTTCCATTCAGTTTTCCGATACATGCGGATCCCAGCGACTATGGCCGTTACACCGGTTTCTACTGGAACGAGGTAATGGGTTCGCAGGGTTTTGGACAAATTCTGATCGAGAATCAGGGCGGGTTCTGGAGTGTTTTAGTTGATATGATTCGTTACTATACTTATTCACGAACTAAAATGTGGGGAGAGGAAAGGGCCAGGACACTCGAGGCTATAGGTAGGCTTCTCGGCATGCTGAAGCAAGGAGCTATAAATAGTGACGGGCGAAACAAAAAAACCAGTCAAGAGAACTTGATTGGATACACTACAGGATTTGGAGTCAGAGCTTGCAAGCTGTGAACAAGGTAAAAGTTTTTTTGACAGGAGGCGACGACATCGGCTGGGCGCTGGACGAAGACCTCAGACTTGTCTCTAATGCGATTAAAGGAGTCGTTGATCTCGTCGGTCTGGAAGACTGTCAAATAATTCATACAGTTTGGTGGGAAGGGTTGAATCTAATCCCTCGGGAAAAAGTGGCTGGAAAATGGATCGTCTGTCACGTTCCTGGGGAACCTTTCCGATATTTGTCTGTTCCAGCTCATCGCCATATTGTTCCTCTAGTGTCCACATGGATCTCCCGCAGTTCTCAGGCCAGGAACCAGCTTGCCTCGGTTGGAATCAAAAGCGAGACGGTCCCATACGTTATAGATACGAATTTATTTCGACCCATATCGCCAAGTGATCCCGCATTGGCACAACTAAGAAATGACTACGCTATACCCACAGATTCCTATCTTATAGGATCTTTTCAAAGAGACACGGAGGGCAGCGATCTAAAGTCACCTAAAATAGTCAAGGGACCTGATATCTTACTGGAAATTCTTACAATCCTCAAGAGAAGAGGACTGAACTTTCACGTCTTGCTGGCAGGGCCAAGGCGTCAATGGTTGATCGGGCAGCTTCGGTCACGTCAGATCCCCTTTACTTACGTGGGACAAGAGACGCAAGCCGATGACATGAATCTGAACTCACTTTCACGGGAAACCCTCAATATTTTATACAACCTTCTAGACCTGTATGTGGTAAGCAGCAGGTCCGAAGGAGGACCGCATTCAATTCTTGAGGCAGGCGCCTCAAAGTGTAAAGTCATAAGTTCAAAAGTGGGACTTGCGCCGGATGCTCTGGAACCGGCATGTATCTACAAAGACCCGATTGAGGCGGCCAACATCATTGATGATGACATTAGAGAGAGTTCTCTCTCTGAAATGGTGAGTGGCCTTTACGAAAGGATTCTGGACAGGCATTCTCCGGATTCAGTCGTTAATGACTTTACCGGGATATACGCACGAATAAACAAAGCATTGGTTGGCTCTAAAAATACAGCGAATCAATCTGTGTCAAAAGGTGTCGGGGATGTCTTCCCGAAAACGGAAGCAGGTAAATTGAAACCTAATTCAGATTTTACAGTGTGTCTCTGGCACAGCTTTTTTAAGCCCCCTTATGGAGGCGGCAATCAGTTCATGCTGGCCCTTAAAAAGGCCTTTTTGAAACTTGGCGTCAATGTGCGAGAAAATGAGCTTGACGAAAGAATAGACGCATACATCCTCAACTCCATCCATTTTGATGTCGACAGGTTTCTCGAATTTAGCAAGAAAAACAGGTTGAACGTAGTTCACAGAATCGACGGACCGATTCATCTGATCCGGGGATATGACCGGGAAAAGGATGAACTTTGCTTTGAACTGAATCAGAAATTCGCTTCATCTACTGTGTTGCAGTCAACTTGGACTTATCAGCGAATCGTAGACATGGGATACAAACCGATCCAGCCGGTGATAATTAACAATGCGGTTGACGGTGACATTTTCCATCCAAATGGCCGAATAGACTTTAGCCGAAACCGTAAAATCAAACTCATCTCGACAAGTTGGTCGAATAACCCGAGAAAAGGCGGGCCGCTTTATAAATGGATCGAAAATAATCTGGACTGGAGCCGGTTCGAATATACTTTTGTTGGAAATGTTTCCGAGAAGTTCGAACAAATAAAACATGTCCCGCCGGTCCCTTCAGAGCAATTAGCGGGTTTGCTGCGCAACCACGACATTTATATTACAGCCAGCAAAAATGATCCTTGTTCCAATGCGCTCATCGAAGCTCTTTCTTGCGGACTTCCTGCCATATATTACGAAGACGGAGGACATCCTGAACTTGTTAAGGCCGGCGGACTTGCGTTCCGCACGGGAGAAGAAATTCTGCCCCGACTTGACGACATGGTTGAAAACTACGAAACCTTCCAAAATCTGATATCAGTTTCAAAGCTGGAGGATGTAGCCGCAAAGTACATTCAAATAGCTAGAGAAATAGCGTCATGAATTTTCACTTGGGACTCTTTTTCACAAGAGGGGTTTCACTGAAGACCTGGGACATGGTCGGAAATCTTGACCGGGAAATTGCGATCTACAGAAGAATGGTCGATGGAGGGAATAAGGTCACTTTTTTCACTTATGGAGACGATGGAGATCCGAAATATCTCGAACAGTTGAAGGATATTGGAATTTGCCCCAACAAAGATGATCTTAGCCTTGAAGATTATGAGTCCGTTTTGCCAATAATTCATGAAAAAACTCTTGAGCGCTTGGATGTTATTAAGACGAACCAGAGTTATGGAGCTGAATTGGCTTTAGACGTCGCGAATAGATTTGGGAAACCTCTGGTTGTTCGTTGCGGATACATGTGGTCTCAAAATGCTGTTCGTGAGCATGGAGCCGACTCAGCAATTGCAAGAGAAGCCTTCCGAGTTGAAGAAAAGGTTTTCTCTGGAGCAGATAGGATAATAGTCACCACGGCTGCTATGAGATATGACGTTGTTTCAAGGATTCCAGAGGCTAAAGAGAAATTGGTCGTAATCCCCAATTATGTAGACATAAGCCTTTTTCGTCCTATGGATGTTCCCAAGAAGCGCACCTCAATTGTTTTTGTCGGCAGAATAGCTCCGGAGAAAAACCTCGTTTCTCTGATTGAAGCGATACGCGATCTGGACGTGACCTTGACAATCGTAGGGGAAGGAAAGTTGAGACCTGCACTTCAGGATAAGTTCACGGATCTCGCGTCGAAACTTACATGGGAAGGTGGAGTTCCAAACTCTGAGCTTCCAGAACTTATGAATCGCTCCGGTATATTTGTACTGCCCTCACTCTATGAAGGTCATCCCAAATCCCTGATAGAGGCAATGGCCTGCGGTATTCCTGTAATAGGATGTGATTCTCCGGGCATTCGAGAAATTATAAGTCATGGAAACAATGGACTGTTGTGTTCTACTGATGCCAAGAGTTTAAAAACGACCATAACGATGGTGATTAGTGATAGCGTACTGGCTGAACACATCGCCTCGAATGCAAGGAAGTTCGTGGAGCGGAATTTCTCCCTTGATGTCATCGCAGATCTTGAGATACCATCAATTTCTGAGATCTCTGAACGGGGGCGGGCTCTGCATGCTTAAACCGCTCGACAGTAGACTTGAACCTGTTTCTAACAAAATTGTCTTCTCGTGATCTTACGTTAAACCAATGCCAAGTCCCAAAGTCACCGTACTGATGTCGGTTTTCAACGGTTCAGACCATCTCCGACCTTCTGTTGAAAGCATACTAAATCAGACTCTTTCAGATTTTGAATTCCTGATCATTGACGATGGTTCGTCGGAACCTGTTAGTGAGATCATCCTCGATTACCAAGATGATAGAATTAGACTCGTGAGACAAGAGAACTGCGGCCTCACAAAGTCGCTCAACAAAGGACTCAACCTGGCTAGATCTCCGTTTATAGCCAGGATGGACGCAGATGATATAAGCCTTCCCGAAAGGCTGGAATTACAATTCGAAGTGTTTTCCAAAAACCAGGAACTGGATTTTGTAGGAACTTTCTTCGATGTTATTGACGAATGCGAAAATTTGGTCCAGAAAAAGGAATTAATTAGAGACCCTGTCTATAGGTTGTGGAGGTTAATGTTCCATAACAACTATGGTCACGGAACTATGCTGTTCAGAAAATTAGCGGTTATAAATGCCGGCATGTACGACGTTTTTCTTAGGTTCGCACAGGATTATGATTTGTGGTCAAGGATCTCAAAAAAGAATAACAGCACAATTATTCCAGACTATCTGTACCGCTACAGGATGAATGCAAATGGAAGTCAATCGTCGATAAAAAATTATGAGGACCAGCTAAACGCGGCCATATGGATCAGCGACAGAAACCTAAAACACTGCAATCCCGACCTTGATGAGCGCGACTTAATCGACATTCGTTCTCTTTATTGGGAGTTTCAATTGCCCAAAGTTTCGCATCGAGCGCCGGAACTAGCGTTGCAGACCGTAGAAAAGTTTTTCGACAAATATGACGTGGATCTTTATGATAGACCATTTTTGAGAAACAGGGTCCTTGAAGACATTTCACAAGCTTTCAAATGATTGTTTTTTGGAACATACTTTTATTGCACTGGTCAATAGAGTAGTTTAGGAAATATGTTTAAATTCCTTGTTTGAATGACTTTGGAGCGAACAGAATGTTGTTAAAAAATGGATTCGGAAAAGTTCAGTCCTTTTTTCACAAGATCATGAGTGGCAACGGCAACGGCAATGGCGACATGGAATTGCTGAAGCAGGAAATAGAGATCCTCAGGAATGAAATGCAAGACAACATCGCAGCGATACACAGGCTTGAAATCCTGACGCTCTCTTCGAGAATGGATCTCCTCGGCGCATTCGGGAAAGCCCTGCCGCCTACGGTTCCCGGTAGAACCAGAAGATCGCACAAACCCCAGGGTTTTAGTTTCGGGATAATTACTAACGGCATGCGACCTGAAAAGTTGGCCAAGTTAATTGATTCGATAAAATTCCAGAAATTGTATCCGGACTATTATGAGATCATGGTGGCTGGATGCACATCTGATCTGAATGGTTCAGATGGGATCAGGGCGTTTCCCATGGAGGACGCCGCCCATCAAGGGAGACTAGGCGCAATGAGAAACGTGTTGGCCGAGTCGGCCAGATTTAACAAGTTTGTCTGTTTGGACGACGACTTTCTCCTGCATCCGAATTGGGCTGAATCCGTCAACGACGTGAAGGGAAATTTTGATGTAGCCACAGGGATTATCTTGAACCCTGATATCTCCAGGTATTGCGATTGGGTGAACATAATTGAAAATTATACTTTTCTGAGGACCTATGACCAGACTTTTGACAAGTGTCAATATGTTACCGGCGGGTACGGAATTTATAAGGACTACATTTTTGATGAACATTCCTGGAATGATGACCTTGGTTTCTATCAGGGAGAGGATGTATCTTTTTCTCGAAGACTCTTTGACGCAGGTTACCAGTTAAAGTTTATCCCTAAGGCCATAGTAATGCATGACGACGAGCGTTATCGGCAGAAAGGATATGGTGTTGTACGGCTGAAACCCGCCGACAGGCGTGTTGTCGATCCCAATCTCAGCATGAAGATGGAAAAGCTTTGCCCACGCACACTAACATGATCCTTTCTATTGGCGAGGTCAAAACAAGACGGAATTTCTCTACTTGCAAAGTGTGAGGCGCTTTCTACGGAAATTTCTTTGACGCGACGGAAAACCGGATTCCGCCGCGTTTCGTTTTTGGATGTGAGGCTGAAGCAATTGCCAATCAGAAGCCCGCATCGATCGAGTTATTTCACTTGCCGGTTCTTGATGAATTGTCTTCCAGGGGGCTTTGAATGACTATCCTAATCACAGTAGTTTTTCTTACCATTTTCATTATAGCTTTTGCTTCTCTGCTTGAGGCGGTGCTTTACTCGACCAGGCTTGGGACGCTTGAGGTTGCCTCAACCACGGCCAGTGGTTCCAATTCGGCCCAGAAGTTCATCGCGATGAAGAAATCAATAGCGGAACCCCTTTCTTCAATATTAATTCTTGGCTCGGGAGTTAATACTGCGGGAGCTGTTCTGTCCGGGTATTACGCGAATGAGGTGTTGGGCCCGGCCGCAATGCCGTTATTCTCAGGCCTTATGATGATTGCCATATTGTTCATTGGGGAGATTGGGCCAAAGACTTTGGGAGCTCTTTACTGGAGAAATTTGTGGCAGTTCGTCGTGTGGCCTGTAAGCTGGCTTACATTTATAATGTATCCGATGGTAAGAGCTATTAAGTTTTTTACAAATATTCTGACCCGAGGTCACATATCTCCCACAGTTACAGAAGACGAGATACTTGCAGTGGTTCGTAGAGGAGTTCATGAGGGTGAAATCACCGCCGGTGAAAGCGCTCTTGTCCACAATATAATCAACCTTGAAAATAAAGCCATTCGCGAGATTATGACCCCGCGAACGGTCATGTTTTCTCTGGACGGTGGAATGACCATAGAGCAGGCGACAAGAGCCATGGATCAGAAAGGGTTTACCAGGATCCCGGTCTACGAAACCGACAGGGAGAACATTATAGGTTACATCATGATTCATGATCTCGTATCGGTAAAAAGCCATTCCAACCCGACTGCTCCCATAAAGACATTGGCTAAACCAATTTCATTTGTACCGGAAACGACGAATTCTCTGGCCCTGCTTACAAGATTTCTAAAAAATAGAAGACACATAGCGATTGTGGTGGATGAGTATGGGGGCGTTGCTGGTTTGGTCACCCTGGAGGATCTCATAGAGACCCTCCTTGGTGATGAGATAGTTGATGAGACGGATAAGGTTGTGGATTTACAGGAACGCGCAAGGCAAATTAAGCGCCAGCTTCCCAGCGAATAGACGTAAGTTCCATTTGATCAGATCAGCCCCATACCCTTCAGGACAGACAGCATTACCGACGCAGCCATTACGGACCCTATTTGGCCGCCGGTGTTAGCGCCCATGGCATGCATGAGGAGGTAATTTCTCTTGTCGTATTCACGGCCAACTGTCTGAACCACTCTAGCAGCCATTGGATAAGCCGAGATTCCCGCCGCTCCAAGCAACGGATTTATTTTCTTGCCTGACATAACATACATGAGCTTCCCAAAGAGCACGCCCGCTACTGTATCCAGGCATATTGCAAGGAATCCCAGTCCGAAGATGGCAATGGTTTGCGGTTTCAGAAAAGCGTGCCCCTCCATCGTCCCGCCAATTGCCAGGCCAAGAAAAAGGGTCACAATGTTCGCGAGTTCATTCTCTGACGCGCCGGTGAGTCTCTGAACAACTCCGCTTTCTTTCATGAAATTGCCAAACATGATCATTCCCATTAGCGGAAGACCTTTCGGCGCAATCAAACCGGTGATCACCGTCACTATTATAGGGAAGAGCAGTTTGGTTTGTGACGAAACATTAGATTTAGCGACGTCCATTTTAACCGACGCTTCTTTCTTTGTTACCAGAAGTCTCATCAGTGGTGGCTGAATTATTGGGACGAGGGCCATATAGGAATATGCGGCTACCGAAACCGCTCCGAGCAGGTGAGGCGCATACTGGGATGTGACGTAAATTGCCGTTGGACCGTCGCAAGCCCCGATGACACCTATGCAGACGGATTCAAGTTGTGTGAAACCCAACGCCAGGGCCAAGAGTAGAGTAAGGAATATGCCCAATTGGCCTGCGGCCCCAAAGAGGAGAATCTTTGGATTTTCAAGAAGTGGGCTAAAATCGGTCATTGCTCCAATACCGATGAATATGATGAGTGGAAATACTTCCGTTATTATTCCAATATCATAGAAGAACTTTATTATGCCCCCCTCGTGCATCAGCTCACTGAGAGGCATATTCACGAGTATGCAACCGAATGCGATGGGAACCAAAAGCAGAGGCTCAACGCCCTTTTTTATGGCCAGATACAGCAATATTGCCGCAATGATGAGCATTATGATGTTGGGGCCACCAGATGTGACGATATACCGTGCCCCAAGTGTCAATCCTGACAGACCGCTTACGAGGCTTTCCAACATTTTATCACCTCCTATGCTTTCTTGACTGGGATGTTGGATTGCTCAACGTGTTTTAGGGGAAAAACCCGCTTGAGTACATTCATTGAAAGAATTAGACTCGCCATCGTTATAAATGTACCTGTAACCCCGACCAAAGTCATGGTCATACCGAACGTCCATTGATCCATAATTAGAACTCCGTACAATTAGATACTGCTTTAGTCTTGATAGAAACCCAAAATTCTTTCCAGCTTGTTAACTTTTCATGGCATTGTAATAGCATTCTATTTTTTTTGGAACACACAAACCGAACTCTTTTAAGGAAAAAAGAACATTTTGATCTTGCGTTTGATCTGTGAGATGCTCAGAATCTGAGTGGATCATGAAAAACCGGTGATTCAAGGAGAAACCCCAATGGTACCTAAAAAAATTCTTTTCTGTACGGATTTTTCGGGTAACTCGCTTCTTGCGAGAAATTACGCTGTTGATTTTGCAAAGGCGTTCGATGCGAGCCTGCACATCCTCCATGTTGTGAATTCGTCGCGTCTTGGTTATCCTGCGTTTGAGGCAGGGGTTCCTTTTGACCTTCAGTCCGTTTTACTGAATATAGAGGAATCAGTTCAGGCAGCTTTTGAGGAAATCAAGTCGGAGTACAAAGACCAACTTAAGGAGATCACCACTACCTCCAGAGTTGGTGTCCCCGCTGCTGAGATTACGCGATTCGCTGAAGAAAACGCAATTGATCTTATAGTTATGGGAACCCACGGTTGGACAGGTTTCAGGCTTCTGATACTGGGAAGCACGGCGGAGAATGTGGTGAGGACAGCCAAGTGCCCTGTTCTGACGGTCAAGTCATCTCAGCCGGATGATAAAGAATCATGATTCCTTCGAAGGCGCTTAAGTTGACTCTTGACGAAAAAAAATTATAATAAGCAGGTTATACTGTTTACTGGAGCCAACCCCTTATGAAATTCTGGCGGCTACCACTCGACTCGGAGGCTCATTCAATCCCGCACGGCACAGTGCGCATTATCGAAAACCGTTGCAAGGGATGCGGCTTTTGCATTGAGTTCTGTCCTAACGGTTGTCTTAAGCAGAGCAAACGTTTTAACCCAAAGGGATACCATCCCCCGGAAGTTGTTTCTCATGCTGAAGATTGCGCCGATTGCGGACTTTGCAGCTTGATTTGTCCTGAGTTCGCTATTTTTACAGAACTCGACGAGGCTAAGAAAATAACAGAAAACGACATTCTCAAAGTATCCACGAGATATTCCCGTAAAGATAAAAGGTATGTGAAAAGTTAACTAACGGATTCGTTTTCGGATCGTCTGAACATTCTTGTTTTGAACCATTCGAAGAATTTGGCTTTTCCCCACTTGCACAGCTTTTATGGGACCCTTCTCAAGTTTCTGAGAAGGGTTATTAGTATAAGGACACGTATAAATGGGCAAAGAGGTCTTGACCGGAGAACACTTCATTCATGGTGACGCCGCTTGCGCGGAGGGCGGAATTGCGGCTGGATGTCGATTTTTTGCGGGATATCCGATAACACCGGCTACCGAAGTGGCTGAGCGCATGGCCCGAAGGCTACCTGAAGTGGGCGGAATTTACATCCAGATGGAAGATGAAATTGCGTCGATGGCAGCCATCCTTGGGGCATCCTGGGGTGGTGTGAAATCGATGACCGCCACTTCAGGACCTGGATTCTCGTTGATGATGGAAAATATAGGCCTTGGCATGATGACGGAAACGCCATGTGTGGTCATAAACGTTCAGAGAGGTGGACCATCCACGGGTCTCCCAACACTTGTCGGCCAGGCGGACGTTATGCAGGCGAGATGGGGATCTCATGGCGACTATGGCTGCATTGCGCTTGCTCCGTCATCGCCTCAAGAATGTTTTGATCTGACCGTGGCGGCCTTCAATTTCTCCGAGATATACCGTCTTCCAGTGTTTGTCCTCGCCGATGAGATGATTGGGCACATGAGTGAAAGGGTGGTTATCCCAAAGAAAGCGGATATTGTAATAGTAGATCGCCCACAGCCCAAGGTAGGAAAGGATCAATATCTCCCTTTCGAAAGTTCATCCGACATGCCTGCGCCTATGGCGATAACAGGCCAGGGTTATCACGTCCATGTCACAGGCCTGACCCACGACGAGCGGGGCTACCCTGTCATAACAGATACCGTTCAGGAGAGAAATGTTCGCCACCTTGTCGACAAGATCAGGAAAAACGCCCAGAAAATCATACGTGTAGAAACGGTTGGGATAGAGGACGCAACGGTTGTAGTGGTTGCTTATGGCTGTACTGCGCGTGTGGCCAGGCAAGCCGTGGAGAACTTGAGGGAAAGAGGCCACAAAGTTGGACTTTTGAGATTGATCACCATTTGGCCGTTCCCCTCATCGCTGATTCGATCAATAGCCGGTAGAGTAAAGGCGTTTGTCGTACCGGAAATCAATTATGGACAGATCGCTTACGAGGTGGAGAGAACTGCAGGTGGAGCAGCGGAGGTTCTGTTGCTGGCTCTCATGGGAGGTTCAATTCATTCACCCGAAGAGATCGAAGAAGGGGTAGCGGAGTTTTTGTAAGCGCTAAGTCACGTCAAGTTTAACATCTAAAGACAGGATATTCTAAAAATCACTAGGAACAATGATGAGAGTACGTTGCAGGAAACTTCAGCCATTCAATAAGGAAGCCGCGGATGACGTGATTCAGAAAGATCATGGTCTTCATCCGGATGACAAGTATCTTAAACCGGGGAGAATTCCTCACATTTGGTGTCCTGGATGTGGGCTGGGGGTTGTGCTGACCACATTCATTGAAGCAATACGCAGGAAAGGTTTGCCGATCGACAAATGCGCTGTTGTCTCCGGAATTGGCTGTACGGGAAGGGTTGCGGGCTATCTTGACATGGACACCTATCATACAACCCATGGAAGGGCTATTCCATTTGCCACCGGCCTGGCTCTTGCAAAACCCGACACATGTGTGACTGTTTTCTCAGGTGATGGTGACCTGTTTGCGATAGGCGGCAACCATTTGATCCATGCAGCGCGTAGAAATGTCAATATCAAGGTGATTTGCGTAAACAATTTCAATTTTGGCATGACCGGAGGGCAGGTAGCGCCAACAACACCATTAGAAGCGAAAACATCCACAACCCCAACGGGTAATGCGGAAGCGCCGTTCAACCTTCCCGCCGTAGCCCACGCCGCTGGAGCCGTATATGTTGCGAGATGGACCACCTTTCATCCTCGACAGCTCGTTCACTCAATTTCACAAAGCCTGGACAAAAAAGGCTTCACGTTTATCGAGGCTATCGCCCCTTGTCCAACAGGCTATGGGAGGCCAAACAAACTAGGTAGCGGCCTTGAAGAAATGATATTTTACAGGGAAAACTCTGAAATCAGGAACGGAATTGATCCGGGCCTCGCTGAGATAAAACTCAGAGGTAAAATTGTAGTTGGGACTTTTTCGGATGTGGAACGCCCTGATTTTCTTCAAAACTACCAGACTAATGTTGTTTCCAAGGTTTTAGCAAAAGGCGACAAACCAGGTAAGGGGAGAGCCGCCTGATGGCAAAGAAAGAAATAAGGCTGGCGGGATTTGGAGGACAGGGCATCATTTTGTCCGGCCAAATATTGGGCAAGGCGGCGGCTATTCATGAAGGCAAGAATGCAGTATTCACTCAGAGTTACGGTCCTGAGGCCAGAGGAGGGTCCTGCAGCGCAGACGTTGTAATATCAGAATGCGCAATTCATTATCCTAAGGTTGTGGAACCGGATGTCCTGGTTCTTATGAGTCAGGGCGCATGGGGCTCCTACGGGGGTGTGGTTAAGAGTGGAGGAGTACTGATTCTCGACGAGGACCTTGTCAAGATTGAAGAAGATCCTAAAGGATTGAAGGTTTACAGAGTGCCGGCAACAAGAATCGCTGAAGGGCTCGGTCGCCGCATCGTGGCTAACATAGTGATTCTTGGATCATTGGCGGCCCTAGGTGAGGTTGTGGAATACGAATCCCTGAAGCAGGCCGTTTTGGCTTCAATTCCGAAAGGCACGGAAGATTTTAACCTTACAGCGTTTGACAAAGGCTTTGAATACGGACAGTCATTACTGGGCAAAAATTGATATCTGAAACATTAAGTCTGAAATCGCCGCGAGGAGACATCTGAATTGAAACAGGCGCTGGACGATATGGATAAAAAGGCAAATTCCCCGGCGGATCTGCGTGTAGGGGTTTATGTTTGCCACTGCGGGAAGAACATCGGCAGTACGGTTGATTGTGAAGCCGTGGCCCAATTCGCAAGCACACTTCCACATGTCACCCTGGCGAAGGATTCCCTATATACCTGTTCCGAACCAGGTCAAGAGCAGATTAAGACTGATATCCGCGAACAGAAACTTAACCGAGTAGTGGTGGCTTCCTGCACTCCAAGGCTTCATGAACCTACGTTCAGGGCCGCCTGTGAGAGCGCAGGCTTGAACCCGTACCTGCTTGAAATGGCAAATATCCGGGAGCACTGCTCCTGGGTTCACCTCCATGAAAGAGAAGCGGCTACATCCAAAGCCAAAGATTTGGTAGCCATGGCTGTCGCCAGAGCGGTGAGGCTTGAGCCGCAGTTTGAACTTTCAGTGCCTGTAAAACGTTCGTCACTGGTAATTGGAGGCGGAGTCGCCGGCATCCAGGCTGCGCTGGACATGGCTGACGCCGGCTACCAGGTTTACCTGGTGGAAAAAAGCGGCAGCATTGGCGGTAGGATGGCGCAGATAGACAAAACATTCCCTACAATGGATTGCTCTATTTGTATCCTTGCTCCTAAAATGAGCGAGGTGGGTCGCCATCCCAATATTCAAATGCTCACTCTTTCAGAAATCAAAGAGGTAACAGGCCATATCGGAAATTTCAAGGTGAAGATTCTCAAAAAGGCCCGTTATGTGACAGATGGGTGCACGGCATGTGGCGATTGTATTCAGGCCTGCCCCCAACTGGCGCCAGACGAATTCAACGCAGGCCTGTCCATAAGGAGGGCTATATATATACCATTCGCTCAGGCTGTTCCTTCAAGGTACCTCGTTGACATGGGCCTTTGCCTCAATAATCAGGGAATTGTGGCTTGTGATAGATGCTTTCAGGCATGCACGAGGAAATGTATTGATTTCGCCGATCAGGACAAGATTGTAGAAATCGAGGTTGGCACTATAGTGGTTGCAACCGGTGTCGATGTCTATGATCCGACAGCCCTCACCGAACTTGGATATGGACGTTTCCCAAATGTCATCACCACATTGGAATTTGAGAGACTGATCAACGCAGGCGGACCTTCCTCCGGTGAACTTATACGGCCCTCTGATAGAAAAAGGCCTAAGAACATAGCTTTTCTGCAGTGTATAGGCTCCAGGAGCAAACGCAGCAATCCCTATTGCAGTAACGTATGCTGTATGAATACTATCAAGGACGCTCTGCTCATAAAGGAACACTGGCCTGAAACAGAAGTATTTGTTTTTTATATAGATATCAGGGCATTCGGAAAAGGATTCGAAGACCTTTTTCAACGAGCGAGAAGGGAAGGGGTAACATTTATCCGGGGAATACCGGGCGAGATCATTGAAGACATAAGCAATGGAAATCTCACCCTTTTGGGCGAGAATACTCTCCTCGGGACTCAATATCGGTACACCATGGAGATGGTGATTCTATCTGTGGGGATAAAACCCAGAAGTGACGCGCCAATAGTTCAAAGGCTTCTCAATCTGTCTACGGACACAGACGGTTTTTATATGGAAGCTCACCCCAAACTAAGACCGGTAGACACCACTACTGGTGGAGTCTTTCTGGCGGGCGCGGCGGAAGGTCCGAAAGATATCAAGGATTCTGTGACTCAAGCCTCCGCAGCGGCATCAAGAGCCAACATCCTCATGAGCAAGGGTGAAGTCAAGATTCCCGCTGTAACGGCCAGGATCAATACTGACAAGTGCGTGGCCTGTGGTTTGTGCGCGAAAGTTTGTCCTTACCATGCGATCGAAGGGAGCAAAGAACTCGGATATTACAGGGTCGTTGAGGCAATGTGCCAGGGATGCGGCGCGTGTGTTCCGGAATGCAAGTTTGGCGCTCTTGATCAGGCTCACTTTTCTGACGCACAGATAGTGAGCCAGATACATGAAGCGCTGGCCAATGAGCCGGAGCGCAAGATCATTGCGTTTGCTTGTAACTGGTGTTCTTACGCCGGAGCTGACTTCGCAGGAGTTTCCAGGATTCAGTATCCAGATAACGTTAGAATTATCAGGACCATGTGTTCTGCAAGGGTGGCTCCTGAATGGATAGAACTGGCTTTTTCCATGGGGGCGGGAGCTGTGTTGGTTTCCGGATGTCATCCATCGGACTGCCATTATAATAATGCTAATCAGAACACAGCTCGACGTGTTGAAAAGTTCTGGAAACGACTGGATAAACTGGGTCTGAATAAGGATAGGCTCCGACTGGCATGGGTTTCCGCTGCTGAAGGCGCGCAGTTCGCCAAAGTGATTAAGGAAATGGAACAGGGACTGAGAGAACTTACCCCTGATCAAGTCCTTGAAACCAAACAGAAACTGGCCAAACGCGTGCCCAGAAAGGGAGAGCCGGTATGACGGTAAAATTATGGAATTTCTTCCCAAGGGAAGCACTGTATGAATGTTACCAATGCGCTCGATGCACCGGTTCATGTCCGGCTCTTGAGGTAGCGGAGGCGCTAGGGCCTCGGGAAACTATTCTCAAGTGCCTTAACCTTGGACACGACGAAGTTGTGGAAGATGAGAGACTTTGGGTTTGTTGCACGTGCAATGTTTGTGAAGATCGATGTCCGCAGAAAATACCCATCTCGGATTTGCTGGTCGCTTTGAGAAACTCAGCCGCAAGACGCGGCAATATCCCGGACAAACTCCAAATAGCTATCGAACTGCTGGCAAAAACGGGCAGGTCGATGATAGTTCATCAGCTTGATGAAATGAGAGCCCATCACGGTCTGGCCCCCTTAATGCCTGTTCCAATTGACGAGGTACGTGAAGTTTTGAAAAAGACTAAACTTGATGATGTCATAGAATTTTAATATCCGTGTGGATAATATAACCCTTTGTATTGCAAGGATACCATGAAATACGCTCTGTTTTTGGGATGCGCCATCCCAATCAAATATCCTGGGTTCGAGGCTGCAACCCGTAGGGTTTGCGAACGGCTGGGAATAGAACTTGTCGACATGCCTTTTGCGTGCTGTCCGCCCCCTACGAGTCTCAAAATGGTGCATCATGATTCCTGGCTAGCGCTGGCGGCCCTGAATCTATGTCGCGCCGAAGAAGCCGGACTTGATCTTTTAACTCTGTGTTCCGGGTGCGTCAACACGCTTAAAGAAGCCAATCATACCCTCAAAAAGAGTGATTCAAAGAGGCGCAAAATAAACCGGATACTTGAAGACCAGAACCATCATTATAAAGGGACGATTGAAGTCACACACATCCTGGATGTCCTTTACCAGGACAGTGTTGTTGAGAAGCTTATAAAGGAAATGTCTCTGGAATTACCGATGAAGATTGGATGCCACTATGGATGCCATTATTTTAGGCCTCCCAAAATCATGTATCCGGATGAATTGTCTGATTCCGAGTCATACGTTCCGGTCAAAATGGATCATCTACTATCAATCATAGGTATGGAACCTACAGAGTATTCAAGAAAATTTCTTTGTTGTGGTTCCCCGCTTGGAGCGAACGCCGACCAGGACGCCGGTTACGCCATAGTCAAAGAAAAACTGGGGCACATTCGGGAAAGACATATAGATGCGCTCTCCGTAATTTGCCCATCGTGTTTTGAGCAGTTTGATATGGGGCAGATAGCGCTATCCAGAAAATTCAAGGATCAATCAAAGATTCCCATATTCTACCTTACACAGCTTGTGGGGTTGTCTATGGGAATGACTCCAAAAGAAGTGGGTCTTGATGTTCACAGGGTAAAATCGAAGAAATTGCTCGAGAGCATTGGGATCTCCTGATTTAGAAACGGGAAGTTGAGATGACGGAAAAAAGAAAACCACCTTTAACTAAAGAACAGATCGAGGAACTTCGCGAAGACCTCAAGCTGGCTGATACTCTTGCCAGGATCGAAAACACTTTGCTGGTGCTGTCAGGGAAAGGCGGCGTCGGCAAGAGCACCGTAGCTGTAAACCTCGCTGCGGCGCTCGCCGCTTCGGACATGGAAGTTGGCCTGCTTGACATTGATATCCACGGTCCCAGCGTGCCAACGCTATTAAAACTTGAAGGGGCGGAAGTCAAGCACGGACTTGGAGGAGGCCTGGAACCAATTAAGGTCTCCAAGAATCTTAAGGTGATGTCAATGGAATTCGTTATGAGGGAAAACAAAGACCAGGCAGTCATCTGGCGTGGTCCCATGAAACATCGGATGATTCATGAATTCCTCTCAGAAGTTGACTGGGGAAACCTCGATTTCCTCATTGTAGACGCCCCTCCCGGAACGGGTGATGAACCTCTCTCGATTTGTCAGATGGCCCCGCCGAGATCGCAGGCCCTTATTGTAACCACCCCACAGAAAGTTGCTATTAGGGACGTAAGAAAATCGATAAATTTCTGCAAGAGTCTTGAAATGCCGATATTTGGAATAATTGAGAATATGAGCGGTTTTGTCTGTCCATCCTGTGGCGTGACCCATCAACTTTTCAAGACGGGAGGCGGAGAAAACCTGGCGAGGGAAACAGGTTACCGATTTCTCGGAAGTATTCCTATCGACCCACAAATCGTTTCATCGTCTGATGACGGAAAACCTTTCGTAACAGAGTTTCCTAACTCTCCAAGTTCAAGAGCCTTTGAACAAATCATAGGTCCAATTTTGGCGTTGTCGACTCCTCGTCTCAAGAAAAATTAGTAATTGAAGACGGGAAATGCTATCTAGACTGTAAATGGCATGTTTTTTAACGGAAACCGCCGTCATGCGCATGCAGGGTAAACGCTTGCGCCAGGTTTGAGTGACGACAATCCCTCCACAAGTTGTTCCATGGGGACATCCTCACAGGGCCTTTGTTCGTGTGATCTTTTGTTGTTATACTGAACATAAAGATGATCGCCTGCTGGAAACTTCTTTCTGTTTCTTCAGATGGAGCTGAAAAAGGAAGATTGTAGGATGTTGCTCGAGTCGCTTCTAACCATTTATCTAAAACGTAATTTCGCAAGTAGCCTGAGCTTCAACGAATTTGAAGACGTAGATCCTCCTGCCCCCAATAACGACACTGACTATCTTATATATGTTCATATTCCCTTCTGTGAAGAACTGTGCCCCTACTGCTCATTCAACCGATATGTTTTTGAGGAAACTCTTGCTAAAAGATACTTCAAGGCTTTGGATGCGGAAATTGAAATGTACAGGAGATTGGGCTATGATTTTAAGTCCGTGTATGTAGGGGGAGGGACCCCGACCGTTATTCCTGGGGAAATTGCTTTATTGTTGAATAAGCTTACCAGAAATTTTGGCATAAAAGAAATTTCCCTTGAGACCAATCCAAATCACCTGACTGACGACATAGTTCAGATTCTGGTCGACTCCGGTGTGAATCGCCTATCCGTGGGTGTTCAGAGTTTCGATGATTCAATGTTGAAGCAAATGAGTCGGTACCATAAATACGGTTCAGGCGATGAAATAAAGGAAAGACTGGCCAGGGTCCAGGGTCGGTTCGATACCCTGAATGTTGACATGATATTCAATTTTCCAACTCAAACCATTGATATGTTGGGGAAAGATATCGCTGTAATCAAGGAGATCAGGGCTGACCAAGCGACATTCTATCCTCTCATGGTATCGGACATGACCCGAAAAGAGTTGTCAAAACGTTTTGGAAGAATAAGTTACCGGCAGGAGAAACAATTTTATCAAGAGATATATAATTTGCTTGGCGATGATTACTCTATAGGCACGGCATGGTGTTTTTCCAAAAAGAAGTCAATGATTGACGAATATATTGTAGATTATAGTGAGTACGTGGGCGTTGGCAGCGGCTCATTCGGTTATGTCAAGGGCCAGTGCCTTGCGAACACTTTTTCTGTTACGGACTACATCGACCAGATAGGAACAGAAAAGTTTCCACTAATGGCCAAGAAAGAGTTTGATCTACTCGAGAGGGCCAGATATTATTTTATGATTGGGCTTTTCAGCTCATCGCTTGATCTTGAGATTGCTGAAAATGTTTTCAAGGGTAAATTTCAAAAAACGCTTTGGAAGGAAATATTGGGTTTTCAGACTGTTGGAGCTTTACAAAGGGATGGTAAAGTTCTTAGACTGACACCCAAAGGATTGTACCTTTGGGTGGTTATGATGAGAGAGTTTTTCACGGGAGTTAATAACTTCAGGGAAATTTGTAGGGCCTCTGGGACTCTTTAGGCCATGAAGGAAGGCAATTTGTCATATTGGTATGAACATAGTCTTTTCGCGATTTGGGAGATCGAAGGATGACCAAACCGACTTACGAAGAGTTGGAGGCACGAGTTAAAGAGTTGGAACTCCTTACAGGTCAACTCATTGATAACGCAATGGATGAGGAAAACCATGAACTCTTTGATCTGGCAGTTATATGCAATATATCACAGGCCCTTGTGTCGACAACGGACCTTGATCAACTGCTCCTGATTGTAATTGATGAAGTCAACAAGTCCTTGCTCACTGAAGGTAGTGGTGTGCTTTTATATGATGAAAACAGGGGAGACCTGTATTGGAGGCAGGTAAAAGACTCCATGAAGATCCTGGCCCCCCAGACGGAAGACCTTAGATTTCCTATGGACAGCAGTATAGCAGGCTGGGTTTATCAGAACAACAAATCGGCCATCGTGAATGACACATCAAAAGATCCCCGTTATTACCCCGGAATTTCTGCCAAGAGTGGCTTTGAGATCAGGAAAGTTCTTCAGGTCCCGCTTCGTACACCAGAAAAAACTATCGGCGTGCTGATGGCAATGAACAAGATCGGTGGTGATTTCACGGAGCAGGATGAGGCTCTGTTGAGTTCCATGGCCTCCAGCGTAGCTCTGGCGGTTGAGAACGCCACATTCTACAAGAAAATCAAACAATCCAAGGATGCTCTGGAAATGTTGTACAGATCGAGCATGGCTATTACCACAACCATGGACCTCGATCACCTTCTGGAAGTTATCATTACGGATCTAAGAAACGCGATGGAGACAGAGGCCGGGGGAGTCCTTCTTCATGATGAACGGAGAAATGATCTCTACTGGAGAGAAGTACAGGACAGCAGGGGATTGATAAATCCTTCCGGGTCCGACATGAGACTACCAATCGAAGGTAGCATCAGCGGTCAGGTATTCCAGACCGGAGAAGGCGCTCTCATAAATAATCCCAACGACAACCCTCTGTTTTTCAAGACTTTTGAGAAAATAACAGGGCTTGTCATACGAAACGAAATTATTGTTCCTCTTAACACCCGCGAGGAAACAATCGGATGCCTTGTCGTCATGAATAAGAAGGAGGGTCGCTTTACCCAGGATGACGTTCAGTTGCTGACATCCCTTGCTGGTGTAGTGGCGCTTGCCGTAGAAAACGCAACATTTTTTCAGGAAATGATGAATTCGTATCGAGACCTGGAAAACATGAACCGGGTCAAGTCGAAAGTCCTGAACCATCTTTCCCATGAACTGAGAACTCCTCTGGCCATAATCCGTGGTACTCTGATCAACATGGAAAAGAAACTATTGGAGAAGGGAATTTCTGATTTTGACAACGCCATGTCGAGAATGAACCGGCATTTGCAGAGCCTGAGCCGGCTTGAAACGCAGGTTGAGAGTATAATTATGACCGGGTACTCCTGGGAAAAGAGGTACATAACCGGTTTCCTGCAGTCAGCCCTGGATCTCATGGATGTACAGTCGGAATGGACTCCGGAAATCAAGAACGCAGCGGCGGTTATTCACAAGTGGCTTGAGAAGACTTTCCCGACAAGGCATGACCGCCTTGATCTGATTGACATGAAACAATTCGGGGTTTCCATTGCCCAATTTGTTCGGGTAAAGGCCGATGGACAAAAGAGGGATGTGGGAATAACTTTGGACATGGAACCAGGGAATCTGCTCATACCTACACATGTCCTACAGGCCATAATGGAGGGTTTGATCCGGAACGCGATAGAGGCGACGCCGGATGGATGTGAGGTGAGAGTTGTCGGCAAGATCAAGGGCTCCAGGTATATTCTATCAGTTAAAGACACTGGCGTAGGGATACCGGATAAGGATAAAGAATTGATATTTGAAGGTTTTTATCCTGTTCAGGATACCGAAAACTATTCCAGTCGAAGGCCTTACTCCTTCAACGCAGGAGGGAAGGGCATAGACCTTCTCCGCATAAAAATGTTCTCTGAACTTTATGGGTTTAGACTTTCATTTTCCACCAAAAGATGCCCTAACCTTACGGAGAAGGGTATTGAGACATCGGATGTTGCGGAGACGTGCTCAAATTGCAAGAATCGAGGTTCGTGTCTTGAGGGAGGATCAGAGTTCATAGTCGATTTTGCCTTGGCAAACGATGAACAAATCGAAAACAACAAATCCGGAAAAACAGATTAAGGCTCATAGTCTGAGTGTGCCGGAAGACACTTCCCCTGGAAGGGCCGACAGATGTCTGACTGATATCCTGTCCGGACAGATAAGTCGGTCTTCTCTGGCACGGATGATCAGGCAGGGGCAAGTTCTTGTGGACGGTCTACGGATTAGGCCGTCAACAATCATTAGGCCAGGGCAGTTGGTAATAATTGAACCCGGGGAGGAAGTCCAGGATATCGAGGCAACCTCTTTCGATGATCCTGAACCCAATGTCATTTTTGAAGACAATGACATCATAGTAATTGATAAACCGGCGGGTCTCGTCATTCATCCCGGAGCAGGAACTAGGCCCCCCACACTTGTGGATCTTCTTGTCAAATCAAGGCCGGAGATGATAGGCATAGGGGAATCTGGTCGGTGGGGGATTGTTCACCGACTTGACAAGGATACCACAGGAGTCATGGTGGTCGCCAAAACTCCGATCGCTCATCAGGAACTCTCTGAACAGTTTCGCAAACATTCGAATGAGCGGGTATATCTGGCGCTGGTCCGAGGGAACCCCAATCTGGATTCAGGCTCGATTGAAAAAGAACTGGGCCGAAGCAGAACCGACCGGAAGAAAATCTCCACCGTTACGAGAAAAGGCAGATCAGCCGTCACTCACTGGATGGTCACATATAGATATGGATCAGTTTCGCTACTCGAGGTTCGGCCTCAGACCGGCAGGACTCACCAGATTCGGGCGCATCTGGCTTCGATCGGTTTACCGATTCTTGGTGACCGGGTTTACGGAATTAGGAGCAGGAGACAGAAATCGAGGGACCCGATTATCAACAGGGTAGGGTTAGTTCTTAAAAGACAGGCTCTGCACGCTGCTTTTCTGGCTATCATTCACCCGGTATCCAGACAGGCGCTTGAGTTTTCTTCTGATTTGCCGGCAGATATGCAGGCGGCTATAAAAGCCTTATGATTAAATGGGCGGACGTGGAGCGCTCAGGCATAGACCTACCAGATCATCTATAACAGCCGTTCCCATGCACATTACGGTATCAGCCCCACCCCAATAGATCTTCACCGTGCCGTCGTCCTCGGGGATTGCTCCACAAGTGAAAACAACGTTGTGTACATAACCCGTCACCTCCCATGGGTCCTCGGGTTGGAGAATCCACTCGTCAGCTACTCCAAGAATCTTTGAAGGATCTTTCAGATCGTGCAGTGCCACGCCCAGCCTATAAACAGCTCCATCCATGGTCTGGAAGACCCCATGATAGATATGAAGCCAGCCTCTGGATGTCCGAAAAGGCGTCGCTCCTGGGCCGACTTTCATCTGGTCCCAATGATAAGGGACCGGCTTCATGATCACTCTAGAATCGCCCCAGTGAACAAGGTCAGGCGAAAATGAAATCCAGACAGACCAAGGAGATATTTCGGTGTGCGGACGATCGAGACGGGCAAACCGGCCCTGAAACTTGCAGGGAAAGAACACGACATTGCGGCAATCAGGCTGAGTGATCAGTGCTACTCGTTCAACAGATTTGAAATCAGATGTTTTGGCGAGACCTATTCTTACCCCATGCCTGGAATAAGCGCTGTAAGTTATGAAAAAATCATTGTCGATTTGACATATACGAGGATCCTCAACTCCGAATTCCTCATACTCAGCGAAAACGCCTTCTCGCACAGGCGTCATAAAGGGTTCGGGGTCAACCGAGAAATTACAGCCGTCTTGGCTTCTTGCCAATCCCAGTATGGAACGACCATTCCTGAGATGTGAACGGAAAACCAGTATATATTCGCCCCGAGTTTTGACTGCCGCCGCATTGTGGACTGTCACAACCGGGAATGGCACATTATCCTTTGTGAGGATGGGGTTTCCTTCAAAGCGTCGTACTATGGCATCCCTGGAATAAATGGTCATTAAATATACTCCTACACCCGGCCAAAATCGTCTTCAAAACGTTCTATGTCATCTTCACCAAAGTAATCGCCTGTTTGTACTTCCACGAAAACCACATCATCAGGACCAGGGTTGAAGATGCGGTGCGTCGCCAGCTTGGGAATCTGGATAGAATCCACTGGATTTAACTGGATCTGTTCAGCGTCCAGCGTAACTATAGGGTGGCCGCTTACTATGGTCCAATTCTCGCTGCGACGCCTATGGCGTTGCAAACTCAGCCTCTTTCCCGGATAGACGACAATACGTTTAACCTTGTGATCGGGGAGGTCTGATAGGACCTCGTAATATCCCCATGGACGGCGATCAAGTGTTTTTGTTTCTTCCACGATTCGGTCGTACACTTTAAGATAATCGTCCACCATGCGATCTCTCGAGAATCGTTTTTCAGCGACTTGCCTGCAAGCGTGACGGGATATGCTGTGGATACTTTCCACGGCATCGACCGCCTCGGACACGGTTGATACAAGGAAACCATTAACCCCCTCTGTTATGATTTCCGGCATGGAGCCCCGGGAGAAAGCTACGACCGGCGTGCCACACGCATTGGCCTCAACAATGGACAAACCAAAAGGCTCATTAAAGTTTATTGGATGTAAAAGGCACGCCGCCTCGCCAAGAATGCAGTCCCGATGGTCTGGGCCAACGCTTCCCACATACTTTATCCGGCTGCCGTTCAGGTGCGGCTTAATTTCTGTTTCGAAATATTGGTCGTCCTGAATTATTCCTGCAATCAACAAATCCCGGTCCGCCAGTTGAGCAATCTGAATCGCTTCCCTGACACCTTTGTCAGGATGAATTCTGCCGAAGAATAGGAGGTATTGTCCACCGACCGGGTTGAAATTGAAAGCTTCCAGGTCAATCCCATGGTGAATGGTTGCTATATAGGTAAGTTCGGGGGACCGATCGGAGTCGCTAATTGACACATAATAACTTTTTTTGTCGTATTTTTTGTAAACCGGTAGGATCTTTTCAGAGGAGAAGCCGTGTATCGTTGTGAGCACCGGCCTTTTCACAAGACCGGAGTATGTGAGAGGCAGGAAATCAAAATGGTTGTGTATCAAGTCAAAATCCTGGACTCTCTCGAAAACCTCGCTAATATGGAGAGATTCCCATACTTTTGGAACCAGATTCTTGTCTTCCTCATAAGGTCTGGGAGCAATTGCATGAATTTTCCCACTTGTTGCCGAATCCGCTGTGGCGAAAAGTGTGACGTCAACGCCTCTTGTGACAAGACCTTCAGTGAGAAGGGAAACAACCTGTTCCCATGGTCCGTAGTGTCGAGGGGGAGTTCGCCACGCTATCGGGGCCAACATAGCTATACGCATACTAAATCCTGTGTTCTAAGGGCTTTTTGTCATTATGTCGCTGTGTGTTTGCCTTGTCACAAGAAAACAAACATTTCTCACAAACATTAAGGCGCTTATTCTCAAGCAATTCAGTATTTGTCCGGAAGTCGCTGAATGTCAAGCCCCTGCCACCGCCGCAATTTGGTGGTGGACTTTTTACTACTATGCTGGGCTTGACAAAAACTGTCCGATGTTCGAAGAATATTCCACCTTCAAGCCACAGGAGCTCAACAGGATTACTTAATTAATGAATTGAATCATGGATGAGCGAGGCATTCTAATCAAGAGATCAGAGTATGCGGGAGCAGGTGTGAGAAGAATCAAACCGGAAAAGCCTATATTGGTGTCAGATCTCGACGTAGTTTATGTTGGGACATTTGTGCCGAAAGCTTGCGGAATTGCGACATTCGCCAACGACCTGAGTATGTCCATCGCACAGGAAATGGGAGACAAGCCATATCGCGTCGTAGCCATTACTGATAGGGCAGGAGGATACGATTACCCGCCTGAAGTTACGTTTGAGATTCGAAAAAACGTGATTCGTGATTATGCTCGCGCAGCCGAATATATTAACGGTTCGTCGGCACAGATAGTCAGTCTGCAGCACGAATTCGGGATCTTCGGGGGCGACGCCGGCAAGTACCTTTCAGTGCTGCTGTCTCATTTGAAAAAGCCCGTAATAACAACCTTGCATACGATCCTGGAAAATCCTCCCAGCGATTACCGGGAAGCCATGGAGGAAGTCATTAACTGCTCTCAGCGACTCGTTACAATGAGCCAAAAGGGGGCCAGGATGCTGGAGGAGATATATGGTGTTCCCCAGGACAAGATCTCAATCATACACCATGGCGTTCCGGACGTTCCTTTTGTTGATTCCAACTTCTATAAGGAACAGTTCAATGTGGAAGGCCTAACGGTTCTCCTTACTTTTGGGCTGATCGGTCCCAACAAGGGTATTGAAACGGCGCTTGAAGCCCTGCCTTATGTTGTGGAGAAACACCCGAACACTGTCTACATTATTCTCGGCGCAACGCATCCTGAAGTTAAGAAGATATACGGCGAACAGTACCGCTTATCACTTGAACGAAAAGCCATCGATCTGAAAATAGCGGACAATGTGGTGTTCCAGAACAGATTTGTCGATCTGCAGGAACTAACTGAATATATGTCCTGTTGTGATGTTTATTTGACTCCTTATTTGGCCAAAGAACAAATAACCTCCGGCACTCTAGCCTACGCAGTGGGGATGGGAAAGGCTGTGGTGTCCACTCCCTATTGGTATGCGGAGGAATTGCTCTCGGATTCACGAGGAGTGTTGGTAGATTTCAGCGATGTGAATGGAATGGCCAACGCCCTGAACGACCTGATCGGCGATTCGCTGCAGCGAAATAGAATTCGCAAGTCGGCTTACGAGTACGGGCGCACAATGGTTTGGAGGGAGGTAGGGCGTCAGTACGTTGAAATGTTTTTACAAATGCTCAGCGAGCGGAAAAACCTGGAGGTGCAGTCGGCCTGGAAGCAAAAGATGCTTCCCCTGATTACTCTCCCGGATATCAATCTCGATCACTTAATGGCGCTATCAGACGATGTAGGTCTGCTGCAACACGCGAGCTTCGGTATACCGGACCGTGACCATGGTTACAGCGCCGACGATGTCGGCCGTGGACTTGCTGCGCTAATGACCTTCTATAATCAGCAGAAAGAAGAACAGGTCCTTCCTATCATCCGAACCTACATAAGTTTCTTGAATCACTCTCAGACTGAAACAGGCCATTTCCATAATTTCATGTCCTATGATCGAAGATTTCTGGATGAGCAAGGAAGCGATGAGACCTTGGGCAGAGTCGTTTGGGGGTTGGGAACTGTTGTGAGATGGGGCCCAAAAGAGCAAATACGGGCACTGGCCCAAAACATGATGGCAAAGGCCGCTCCGAGAATGCTAGAACTTGATGCGCCGAGGGCCAAAGCCGATGCCATTATAGGAATGTATCATCTTCTGCAAAAATTCGTGGGAGCAAGCCAGTTCAAGCGGCTTCTGATCCAGTTGGCTGACGATCTTGTTGGCTTATACAAAGAGAACCACAGTCAGGACTGGCAGTGGTTCGAGGAAGTAATAACTTACGGAAACGCTAAAATTCCTGAGGCATTGCTGCGTGGTTACCAGGTAACCCAGAATAAAGAATACCTTGATGTTGCGCTGGAATCGCTTGATTTTCTAACCAAAGAGCAGTGGAATGGAGTTTATTTCGAGCTTGTCGGCAACGAAGGTTGGTACCCCAAAGGTGGCGAAAGAGCGCTCTTTGGACAACAACCGGTTGACGCTGCTTATTTTGTCGAAGCATACGTCGCTGCTTCAGAAGTAACGAACGTGAGCAAGTTCCTGGAACTCGCCCGGCTTGCTTTTGACTGGTTCCTGGGCAGAAACAGACTGAATACGGCGCTCTATGATTTCGCCGACGGTTCGGTGGCCGACGGGATCGACTCCAGCGGAATCAGCGCCAATCAGGGGGCGGAATCCGTTGTGTGCTATCTTCTTGCAGTTCTCGGTCTTTCTGAACTCAAGGCTCAAAGAATACTGCCTCCCAAATAGATCGGAATCATTTCCCTCCTGTCTTGTTGATTGCTCTGACGAAGGTTCACTTTCTTTGTCGGTTGCAAAAGAGGATTCGTTAAGGTACAACGCCAGTGAGCGGACAGGATAGGCGCAACCGGCATAAGACGCCCCTGGCAGAACTAACCTGTATATATACAAACGTTCGGGCGAATCAACGTGTCTTGGACGTTAAGAAAAGGACTTTCGATGAGTGATTCAGACCCTATAGTCATGATTTCAAGCTATCCTCCACGCCTGTGTGGAATCGCTACCTTTGCTGAGGAAGCGAGAGAATTTATCCAGAAGGCCAATCCAGACAGGGAAGTGCTGGTAATAAGCCACACAGACGGCCAGGGAGAAGGCGTGTTTCCTCTCATTGACATGTCCAAGAGGGACTGGTGGAAAACTGTCGCGATAAAAGTGCATGAATTCCATCCTTACGCAGTCCATCTGGAACACGAATACGGGCTGTACGAGTATTATGACTCGAGAGGCCATGGAGATGGAAACGAAGGATTCCTGGATTTGCTCGACGCAATTAATGAATTTCCCACCATTGTCGAACCGCATACCGTCCACGGTAGGCTGACAAGTTTTGAGGCCAATTTCATTTACCAGATGTGTGAACGGGCACGGGTAGTGCTATTCAAGTGCCATTATCAGAAATGGCGCCTGGACTGGAATTTCGTAGGACAGGGCTGGCGAACCCCCAGAAACGTCATGGTGGTGCCTCATGGGGCCAGGCCCGATCGACGTTGGGCTATTAAGGATGTTCCGGTCCTCAAGGAAGAATTGGTTTTAGACCAGATTCCATACTTGCGTAATCGTCTCGTGGGGATGGTTGGATGGATACAGTCAAATAAGCGTTGGGATATCTTGACTTCGATGTGGGAAGATATTCATGCGGAAATACTGGAACGAACGGGCCAGGAATGGGACCTGTTGGCGGCGGGATCCATGAGAGATCCGAATCACTTGACGGATTACGAAAAATACCTGGAGCAGCTAGCGGGCCTGGAAAAAAAGGGTTTGGCTCACTACTTCGAGTTTATTCCACGTGGAGAAATTTATTACAAAGTTATGGCGGTTTGTGACTTCATCGTTTTGCCCTCGACCGATGAAACTCAATCCGGAACCCTTGCACGAATCATTGCGCTCAATAAGCCATATATCACGACAGCCCCTATGGAAGGACTGACCGCTCAGACGCTGGAAAGTGAAGGTGGACTGCTATTTACCACTAAGAAAATGTTGAGGGACCAGGTTATCAGGATGGCCTGTGACGAAGAACTAAGGTTGAAGCTCGGAGAAAATCTAAAAAAATACCTTGACCAGGTAGTTTCCTGGGACCTGGTGGCCGAACAGTATAACGAGGCTTACGAATTGGCTCGCCAATCCATTGCGTCAGGACAGGCGGTTGTGCTCCCGCTTGAATTCTGACGGGAAGAAATAAGGATACCCGACACATGAAACATGATTCTGACAACTGTTATCATACGCTGTTCAAAAGATATGAGGCGAACCCTATCCTTTCCTGTCAAGACTGGCCGTATCCTGTAAATTCGGTGTTCAATCCTGGCGCTGCAATGGTGAATGGCCGTTACCTGCTGTTGGTGAGAGTGGAAGATCGTCGGGGATTTTCACATTTATGCGCCGCACAAAGCGCCAATGGAGTCTCCGATTGGGAAATTGATCCGCAACCCACACTTGCGTCGCTGTCTGAAAAATACCCCGAAGAGACCTGGGGTATAGAAGATCCTCGAATAACGTGGCTAGAGGACCCTGGACTGTGGGCTATCGCCTATACTGCCTATTCAAAGGCTGGGCCTTTGGTATCCCTTGCCACAACCAGCGATTTCGTCAGCTTCGAGAGGCTTGGTCCTGTCATGCCTCCCGAGGACAAAGACGCCGCCCTTTTCCCTGTCAAGTTCAAGGGCAGATATGCAATGCTCCATAGGCCCGTGCCGGGCCCAAGCTTTGGAAGGCATATCTGGATATCTTTTTCACCTGACCTTAAGCACTGGGGAGATCATCAAGTCCTAATACCAGCGCGGAGCGGCGCCTGGTGGGACGCCAACAAAATTGGACTCTCGCCACCGCCCCTTGAGACTTCTGAAGGCTGGTTGGTCATGTACCACGGCGTGAGAGAGACTGTCGGAGGTTGCCTTTACCGACTTGGGCTTGCGCTTCTGGATAAGGAAGATCCAACCCTTGTGATAAGACGGTCCGATCAGTGGATATTTGGCCCCGAGGAAGCTTATGAAAAGAATGGTGACGTTGGCAATGTGGTCTTCCCTTGCGGCTGGATTCTCCAGGGCGATGAACTCCGAATATATTACGGAGGCGGAGACAGTTGCGTGGCGGTTGCATCCGCGAGTCTTAGAGATATATTAGCCTTTCTCAAGGACTAACGCATATCATTGTAATGGTTTATTGATCATAGCGTAGAAGCAAAATCATTGTTGTTCATCAATGCAAGGATCGTTGATACTCTCACCCGTTTATCAAACACGTGGGGCATTATTTTCATGATAAACCCTGAGCGTTCCATGTTGGAGGAAACCAGCAAAGTAGCAAGTCGAACGGCAAATAGCAGCCGATAAATGAACTTTACAGGATCGGCCTGATTCGGACGTTTCCAGAAATCGGTATCCCAGTAATAATGAAGCTTTGTCAATATCGAGTCAAAAGAATAAACTGATTTCACGACCTTCCTATAGCCCTGCAATAAATCGTCTGGAGACATCCTGGCGGGCATAAAGACTACATGTTGAGTGTCATATTTGCTCCAGTCTCTGTTCAGTATCCTTCCCTCTTCTTCAAGACGTTTGAACAACATGGTTCCGGGCAATGGAGTGAGAATATTGATCAAAGGCATGAGAAGGTGCGATTCCTCAATGAAATTTATGAGTTCATCAAATGTAGACTTTGAATCAAAATCGTAACCCACGATGAATGAGCTATGAACCAGCATTCCGTAGGATTGTATCTTTCTGATCGCCTCCATATATTCATAACGTTGATTAATTCCCTTATGCATCATTGAAAGGTTCTCTTCGCATATTGATTCCAGGCCCACGAAAATTGCCCCACAACCACTGTCCCTCATTAATTCGAGCAGTTCCCCTTCCCGTGAAATATTGATAGACGCCTGACACATCCAGTTGATGTTGCACGGCTGGAGAGCTCGAAAAAGTTTCCTGGAGAATGTCCTGTTGGCTATGATGTTGTCGTCGGCAAAGAATATGGAAGTTTTCTTTTTGTATCTGGCATGAAAACTATTGATACCCTGAATCTCAGTGATGACCTGTTCGACGGTTTTGCTTCTAATCCTCTGGCCGTCAAATGCGTGTACGGAGCAAAATTCGCAGTGGAACGGGCAGCCTTTTGTGGTCTGAACAATATCCAGGAGGTATTTTTGTTTAGAAAGTGATGATCTGTCAGGCATGGGGGCCGCCTTGAGATCGGTAAACTTCTCCGCTTTGTAAAGCCGCTTGAGTTGGCCGTTTTCGGCATCCTGCAGGACTGCGTGCCATGTCTCTTCAGCTTCTCCGACGACAACGCTGTCACAGTGTAACAGGGCGTCTTCCGGGCACATGGAAGGATGTATGCCGCCCATGACGGTTTTTATTCCTCTGGCCCTGAATTCCTCAGATATCTCATAGGCTCTGTTAGCAAACATCGTCCTCGCTGTTATACCTACAAGGTCAGCTTCCCAAGTATAATCTATCTCTTCAATATTTTGGTCGAAAACTCTGATCTCATGTTGTGGCGGAGTAAGCGATATAAGGCTGGGGATAGCCAGAAGATAGGAAATATGCTTTCTGGAAAGGAGAAATTTGGTTCCAAACTTAAAATCATAAAAACTTCTTTCAGATTCAGAGCTGATTCCTGGAATTACCAAGGCTATTTTCATTCTTTTATTTGTACTGTCTCCATCGAGATTTTTCCTTCTGCTCCAATTTAGTTGGTATTGAGACTCCAAACTCATTGGCCGAGACTATCTCGAACACTGAAGGCCCTTCCGTTTTGTGATCAGGACCGCACGCCAAATAAGACTTGCGCCGTCTGTGTATGATAAACCAATCTGACAAAGTTTCAAGGGGGCGCAGCATCGTCTGGGCTATTCGAAATCCGGACGTTACAAATCTGAATACAAGCTCATTCTGTTGATGACGCATCGGACGCAGTTGATTTTGAAGAAAATAGCAGTATTATTAATGATAAAGATTTGATGTCCAGGAGAGCTTTATGAAAATTAAACAAATTGTAGGGGCCGCGTTAGCGACCCCTACGTTCGGTTAGCAAACTATGTTAAGAGGAAAACGTCTAAAGCTTTTCCACCAAAAGTTCAGAGAGATCCATAACCTTCAACTCTCCGGACTTTCCCATTACGTTGCACGAATCTTCCAGCATGGTGATACAATATGGACACGCTGTTACTAAGGTGGCCGCTCCTGCGTCCAGAGCCTCAGAAATTCTGAGTTCAGCGAAACGCTCCCCTGCCTTGGTTTCCATCCATACACGTCCGCCGCCTCCGCCGCAGCAAAGGCTGTTTTTCCTGTTACGGGAAAGCTCCTTGAGTTCAGCGCCGGGAAGTGATTCTATTATCTGGCGAGGTTGATCATAAATGTCGTTATGTCTACCCAAATAACACGGATCATGCAAAGCAACCGGCCCCACAGAGTCTCCCACTGGTGAGATCTTGCCTGCCTTCAATGCGTCGGCTAGAATTTCAGTGTAATGGTAAACTTCCCAATTGCCGCCAAGCTCCGGATACTCGTTCTTGAATGAGTACAGGCAGTGCGGAGAAGTAACTATGATCTTTTTTACGCCTTTGCCGTTATAAAGGTTGATGTTCGACTCGGCAAGTTTCTGGAAGAGGGCTTCATCTCCCACTTTTCTGATGGATTCCCCACAGCAGCTTTCCTCATTGCCGATTATGCCAAAACTAACACCTGCAGATTCAAGCGCCTTTGCCACTGATTTTGCAATCTTCCGGCTACGGATGTCGTAACAGGATGTGCAACATACGAAGAGAAAATACTCCGTGTCTGGAGAAAATATCGGTATATTGAGACCTTCGGTCCATTCTGTACGTTTCTCCGGGGTGCCGGACCACGGGTTACCCTGGGAATGCAGGCTGCCTACAATGGGCTTCAGGCTTCCGGGGATCGTCCCAACCTCTGCGAGCATGCTTCGCATTCCTCTGACGTTACCTATGATGTCGACCCCACGTGGACATCTGTCGACACAGGTTCGGCAGGTTGTGCAGGCAAAAAGGCAATTCTCGGATTCAAAACCCTCAAGGCCGAGTTGTCCCATACGTTGAACCAATCTAATGTTAAACTGTTCAGAAGCTTCTCCCGGTACCAGCCTCCACGGACAGGATCCCGAGCAAAGTCCGCATTGCATGCACCAGTACAGAGTTTCAGCTCCTGACATTACTATAGCGTCACTGACTTCAAGGAATGGTATTTTTGTTTCCATTGTGTATCCTTCGTTTAGAAGCCCTTGTATGGGTTGGGGCCGAGTTCTTCAAGTCTTGCGGTGAATTCCTCAAGGATTTGGGGAATTCTATAATAGTCGTCTATAGAGATCTGTTCCAGCCTTATTCGATCTGACTCCAAGACAAGACGATCAAGAGTCTCCTTGATTTTGCTCATTCTTGTGTCGGCCAGTTCACTTCCCTGGATAAAGTGGCACTGATAGTCATCCCCAAACTTGCATCCAAAGAGGACTATTCCGTCAATGCCTTTTGACAGGGCGTCGGCGATCCATACCAGGTTGATTGAACCTAGACATCGCAAGGGTATGAAACGGACCCAAGGAGGATATTGCATTTTATTGAGACCGACCATGTCCACCGCAGGAAATGCGTCATTCTCGCAGATCATCCCAATAATGCGAGGTTTTTCCTCGTATTCATCCGGAACGCTGACCGATTTTATCATTGACCCGATCATGTCCACCGAATAATTGTTGAACGATATGATCCTTTCAGGACATGACCCCATGCAGATGGCGCAACGCCTACATCTTGTGGGATGAGGCAACGGGGTGCCTTTGATGTCCTCGTTGTACATGCCGAATGGACATTCTTCGGTACAGCGTTTGCACTGGGTGCACCTCTGAATGAACAGCTCGGGATAGGACATGTCACCGGCACGAGGATGTACCGCTTTCCCCTGAGAGGAAAGTTCAACGCATTGTATCGCCTTTAGCGCAGCCCCTGTTCCATCGTTTGTAGCCCTACCTGCGGTCATGGGTTGTCTGACGCATCCAGCGGTATAAATTCCTGTTCGCCTAGTTTCGTAAGGGAAACAGACAAAATGGGAGTCTGGGAAACCGTATTTGAGCTCGGGTAAAGCCGGTCCTTGCCGATATTCAAGATTCAGTATGGGATTGTCAATGACTGCAGGCTGCATACCAGTCGCTAGGACTGCCATGTCGACTTCCATCTGTATCGGTTCTCCAAGAAGCTCATCCATGGCTTCTATGGCAAGTTTATGTTCAGATCCTTCAGTTATCGAAATCTTTGATGTGTCGGTTTTTACAAAAATTACACCGCTTTTCTGCACTTGTTTGTAAAATTCCTCAGACTGTTCCGGAGTCCTCATATCCTTGTAGAAGATGATGACTTTGGTTTCTTCGTTTTGCTCCTTGAAATACATCGCCTGTTTGAGAGACACCCGGCAGCATACTGCGCTGCAATAGGGCAGGTGGTCCTGATCTCGCGATCCGGCGCACTGGATGAATGCGACCACGGAAGGAGCTGAACCATCGGATGGGCAGGCCAGTGACCCGGATTTAGCCATTTCTTCAATCTGAACGTTAGTGACCACGTCTGGAAATTGGCCAAATCCAAGGCTTCCGAGTTTTGTCGCGTCGTAGGGTTTCCATCCGGCGGCAAGGACTATCGAGCCGACCTTAAAGGCTCCCGCTCCATTTTGCAAAGTGACGTCAAACATGCCTGGAGCGCCTCCGATCTTCTCTATTTCGGCTCCAGTAAACAGTTCGATGTTTTGGTGGTTTTTGATTTCATCAACCGTAGAAGACAGGTTGATGTTTTCGATGTCATGGTAAGGGGGTATAGTGGGAGTGTTCTTGAACCACTTCAGCATGTGGCCCCCGAGTTCAGTTTCCTTTTCGACCAGTTTTACGCTGTAGCCGGCTAAAGCCGCGTCCAATGCTGCTTGCATACCCGCAACGCCGCCGCCTACGACTAGAATGGTCTTGTCAAGGGCTTCCAGGTATGGAGTGGGTAGGGTAGATTTCTGGACCCTAATGATTCCCATCCGGAGATAGTCTTCAGCCATGGCCTGAGTGTCTTCATTGCCGGCCGGCTGGCACCATACGACATGCTCCCTGAGATTTACCCTTTCCACGATTGTATTCATGAGGTCGAAGTCAAAAACTTCGGATTTAACGCGACCCGAACAGGCGCCAAGAACGACACAGTTAACATCCCCACTGGCCAGATCATCCTTGATGATTTTAGCCCCCTCCGGTCCGCAAAAACAATCATGGCTGACAATTCTGGATACGCCAAGTTCCTCGCCGACAGCGGGCAGAGCTTCAATGTCGATCGCGTCTCCAATACCGCAGCCTGAACACAAATAAACACCAATATTTTGATCCATTGGGATTACCTCCGCCTTGCCACTTGAATCGCCTTGAGGGCGGCGGCAGTTGAATCTTGAACAGACGCCGCAACTTCCATGGGCGCCTTAACACATCCGGCAGGAATTATTCCTGATGGCCCAGAACCAGTAACGAATCCAAAATCATCGTAAGCCATATCGAGTTCCGGTTTGATTCTGGCTGTCCCCGGAGTCATGCCAACCGCAAGGACTACCAGATCTACGACCTGGCTAACTCTGGCGCCAGCCGTGATATCTTCACCCTCGACAAGAAGTCCACCGGAATCTGTGTCTTCGCTGACGCGAGCTATCTTGCCCTTAATTAGGGAGACGTTTTCGTCCTTTTGGACTTTGGTGTAAAAGTCCTCGTACTTGCCCATAGCCCTCACGTCAATGTAGTAAATAAACGCTTTACTGTCCGGCACTCTTTCTCTGATGTATGTAGAATGCTTCAGGGAAGCCAGGCAGCATACTCCGGAACAGTAAGGTAGATGATTGTCATCTCTTGAACCGGCGCACTGGACAAATGCGACCGTTTTAACTTCCTTTCCGTCTGAAGGTCTCAGGAATTTGCCTCCGGTGGGGCCATTAAAAGAGGCGAGTCTCTCGAACATAACGCTTGTCAGGACGTTTGGGAACCTGCCAAAACCCAGATAGTCCACCTTTTCCACTTCATACGGGTCCCATCCTGTTGCCCAAATAATAGCCCCGACTTGTAAAGTGACAGTCTCAGGCTTCATTTCAAGGTCTATTGCCCCGTAATGGCAAGCTTCAGCGCATTTCTTGGCTTGCTCTGTTCCTATTATTTCCTCGGCGATTACGTACTTGAAAGGATAGGCCATGCCTAGCGGAAGATAGGCGGCTTTAACAGAATCCATCCCGTAATTCAGAGTGCTGGGAATTGTTGCTTCACAGACCTCTGCGCATTTGCCGCAGCCCGTACAATTATCGTTTACATATCTAGGGTTTACCTGTATCTTGACTTGGTAATCTCCAGGCTGGCCTGTCATTGAGATGACTTCAGATTGAGTGAAAAAGCTGATCCTGGGATTGTTCTTGATTCTGCGAAAGTTTATCTCAAGACCACATGTTGGTGGGCACAGTTTAGGGAAGTACTGATTCAGTTGAGCCACACGGCCACCCAAATAAGGATTCTTCTCCACTATGACCACATTAGCGCCTGTTTCAGCGGCTTCGATAGCGGCTGTAATTCCGCTGATCCCGCCACCTACGACTAGAATCTTTTGATCTTCATCGCCCATAGGCAACCTCCGTGTTTACAATCGAAAACGACGACCAAATATCGTCGGGATAAATCCTAACAAGTTCTTTGTAACTGAACTTCCTGGATGTGTTCAAACTATTTCATGACTATTTCTTCAACGAGATTTGTATTCCTTCGTAATTCTTTATCGACCTGACAGCTTCATTATATGTTTTAGCAATGTGCACAAAATTTCTGATAAGCATGCCTCCGTCAGGTCTGAATCCCATGAAGCTCTCGGGATGTCCCTGGATTCCGTAGACCGGCTTAAAAGGGTGACGAATAATCTGGTTGGCGCTGATTTTTTCAGAGGCCAGTAGCAGGAATCCGGGAGGAAGCGCCTTTACTTCATCATAATGACTCTCAATTATACTGATTTTGTCGTCCAATCCAGCAAAAATGGGATCACGGGTATGTTGGCTCAGCTGAGTGACACCCGATTGCCGATCTCTTGAATATGGCATGCAATCATCTTCTCCGGCGCGTATGGGACCCACTTTCCCTCCAAACGCCAATGCAATAGCCTGGTGGCCTCCGCAGATTCCAAGAATTGGTATATCAAGCTGTTCTGTAATCTGTGGGATCATCCAGAAAAAATTCTGCAACGCTACTCCATTAGAACCGGTATATCGGCACCAGGGGGTGCCTTGAGGACTCAAAACGATAAACTCCGGGTTCAGGTCTGAAATAGTATCAATTGTTGCGGTTTTCAAATCCAGCGTGACTACGTTTTTATTCCCACTGATTTCGCTGATGACTGAACGAACACGTCTACAGCCACCCGAGCAACCATTGGGAGAGAGTCCAATCATTATCCATGGCCTCTGAGGAGCTTCTTTAAGAATTCCCTGCGCGCCTGAACAGTCCGAATAGATAACGCCTGTGATAACCAGAAAGAAGCAGACAACTGTGGGGTTGAAGTACCAACTCCGCAAGTGTCCTTGACATTTGCGTGAAAACAACATAGGCCGTTTCCCATAACCAAAATAGGTGCAGACCTACATATATATCTCACTTGGTAGCTAGTAGGCAACAGGCCAAATCTAGAATTAAACGATTTAATAGAGCAAGATGAATTCAAATGATCTTTTTCGCTCGTTCTTTTTCGCTGTAAACGCAGCCGCAGTACTTCTGACGATAAAGGCCGAGTTTTCTATATTTTTTGACCCCTTCATTCCAGCCGGTTCTCCAGTCGTGATATATAAACGGAATTCTGTGTTTCTCAGAAATAACCTCACAGGTTTCTTTCAAAAGTTCATGTTTTTGGAAACGGCTATAAAGAAGAGTGGTGGAAAACGCGTCGAAACCTTTAGCTTCAGCTAGGCGCGCAACTAAGTTTATTCTGAAGTTAAAGCAAACCTTGCACCTCTGAGTTTCCCTAAACACTATTTCTCGAAACCAATCGTCCATTTCAACACCGGATTCATCATTGATAACCCTGATATGGTTAGTTTCAGTGTAGGACAGGAATGCGTCGAGTCGCCTCAGGTTTTCGCTGTACGGATGAATGTTGGGGTTGAAGAAAAAGGCCGTGACCTCGTGACCCTGGTTCGAGAGGTCGTCATAGGGAAAAACAAGGCAGGGGGCGCAGCACGCATGCAGGAGTATCTTCATTAATCGGGTTGTCTCCTTTCTAGAGTCATGATATTTTCTATAGGTGAATCTCGGAAAACATTATAGGGAACTTTGATTTGACAGTAATGGTTGCATGCCGAAAGTGTATATTTGTAATAGTTGCAGTCATCGCAATGACGGGGCTATCGCTCGGGTATGACGAGGCTGCGGTCATTGAAGCGTTCTCGCAGGCAGCTACAGCCTATGCCAATGACTCTTTTTTGTTGTTGGGCATGGTTGGAGACCAGTTTGTCTCTGGAATATTCAGCCAGGAATCTGCAATTAGCACAGTCGCAGGTGTTCAAAAGAGAATCCGTATAATCAGATCCAAGATAAACCTGACGCGTGGTATGGCCAAAACCGAACGAGACAGGAAATGGCTCAAGATGCTTAATGGAATTTATATCTGTCTCGATCAACAGGCTTGGGCCATGAGCAAATATGTAAACGAAAAGACACCGGCAAACGCCAAGCGTTTTGACGATTTGAGAAACAATTGCCTTGAAAAACTGAATCTTCTGGAACAATATCACGCGTCTTTGGGGTTTTCTAAAGAACTGCCGGCTCCCCTCAGCACACGCTGATCCCCGACTCGGAGAGTTACTTTCTCGCGGTCAAAATATTCAAGAAGAGGGATGTTATATTTCCTCGACGATCCGGTTATCTCCTGAAAACCGGAGGGGGTTATGGAGCCTTGACTCTTCAGATGAGCGACGAGGGTTCCCTTGACATTTTTTATGAAATCAGATGAAAAATACATCTCTTCTTTAATTTTTATAATCTTGCCTTCTTTTTCAAGCACTGAAAGAAGGCTCTTGACCTGTTTGAGTTCGGCGCCAACCGAGGATATCAATTCCTTGAGGACCGGAGGTGCGTTCAAATCCTTGTTTATAGCTCCGAAAAGTTTTTCCTTGATGTCCCTCTCATCATCTTTCAATTTTATAGAATGTTTGGCTGATCTTATCGTGTTTACCTGATCCACCAATGTTCCTGAGGAAATCAAATCGTCCAGGGCTATCTTGAAAAGGCGGTCGCTACCGGGAGTCATCGAGCGTAACTCCTGTTTTGAAATACCTTCTTTCAGGGGATTATCATTGTGAAACCGGCCCAGTTTATCCGAGATTTTCCTTTGGACCAGATCCAGAAAATCCCTGTGAACGAGTCTACGTTCCGTTGAATCCAGTTGAATTATTGTCCTCTTGGTCCTGAGTTTGTCCAAAGTTTTGTCAAGTCGGGTTGACGAAAAAGATGACATCCCCATCAGTTCATTTCTGTTCACACCATTAACTCCAGACCCCTTGATCAATGACGAGATCAGACTGGGGTCGTCTTCCCTCTCAGTTTCCAGGAAAGTCTTCACAGACCTGGCCCTTAGTTTGGGAGCTCTCGGATTGATTATGACCCCACCGCCAAGGGTTACTGAAGGGGAAATGGCGCGCACGACAAATCGATCTCCTGTCGCTGGAACTATTGGAGAAGATGTTCGCAACTGAGCCATGACCTCATCGCCTGGTTCCAAAACGTCTCTGTCTGCAAGCGCTATGGTAGCTTCAACATCTGTTGTGTAATGATGCAGCCTCAATTTCTTGAGGTTTGTCAGTTTGATGGGACTCCTGTTGAGCGATGTGAAGTTTACGTCGACAATATAAGAAGGACGGAATTCTCCATTGTGGGTCAGGACGTTACCCCTGTGGACATCGGCCTGCTCGATTCCCCTAAGGTTTACAGCGACTCGTTCCCCTGGAAATGATCGCTGTTCGAATCGATTATGCGACTCTATAGACCTCACAGAAGAATGGATCCCCTGTGGCAGGATTTCTACATCATCCCCGACTGAAATCGTTCCGGAAATCAGAGTCCCTGCAACCACGGTCCCGTGCCCCTTTAGCGTGAATACCCGGTCTATAGGTAGTCTCAAAAGGCCGTGCACGGATTTGTCGCCAACTTGTTCGCTGAGGCTTAAAATAACGCTCTTAATTTCTTCAATTCCCTCACCCGTTTTGGATGAAACCCTTACCATAGGAGCATCCTCAAGGAAAGTGCCACGAACAAGTTCATTAGCGTATTCTTCTGCCAAAAGCGCAAATTCATCGTCGACAAGGTCCAGTTTTGTAAGTACAACGACGCCATGCTTGATCCCAAGCAGAGACAAAATGTCCAGATGTTCAACTGTCTGCGGCATAACGCCTTCATCTAGGGCTATAACAAGAGCGGCTATATCTATCCCCCCGGCGCCGGCCACCATCTGTCTGACAAATCTTTCGTGTCCGGGAACGTCCACTATACCGACTCGAACATCAGAGCCCAGATCAAGATAGGCAAAACCAAGTTCGATACTTATTCCTCTCTCTTTTTCTTCCTTGAGCCTATCGGTGTCTATGCCGGTAAGGGCCTGAACAAGCTGGGTCTTGCCATGATCGATATGTCCTGCGGTCCCGAGAATTATCCGTTTCATACAAACTATCCTTGGATTTCAATAAACTGCGGAAAACTATTTCTCTTCTATTGCCGCTGTGCTTTGTGATTTTTTGCCACTGTTCTTTTTCTGGGGTTTTGCCTGTGGTTGGTTCGAAGACGCATTCTTCCTGATATCCTCAACATCAATCTCTCCAAGTATGTCAATGCTCCTGACTTCAATGATACTGTCGTCGGCCTGTTTGAGCAGAACGGTTTCTTCCAGCGGATTGTGTTTAACTACAAAACCATCACCTCTGGTAGTGGAAACAAGTTTTCCAACCTTGGGCAGGCTTTTTATAAATTCCTCGTAAACGTCATGCTCATAACTTAGACAGCACATCAAACGTCCACAGACGCCTGATATCTTAGTGGGATTCAGTGAGAGATTCTGGTTTTTAGCCATCTTGACTGATACTGGTCTGAAGTCGGTAAGAAATCGTGAGCAACAAAGTTCCTGTCCACAACAAGCAATCCCTCCGGTCATTTTAGCTTCATGGCGAACACCTATCTGTCTCATCTCTATGCGAACAGGGAATCTTGCTACCAGGGATTTGACCAGTTCCCTGAAATCGACCCTTCCTTCGGAAGTAAAATAAAAGACATATTTGGAATAGTCAAAAAAACACTCCACAGAAACAAGTTTCATGGGAAGTTGGAGTTCATCAATCTTGTCAATGCAGTATGTGTACGCTTCCGATTCTCTCTGACAGCATCGTTCCCTCTGGTCAATGTCAACCTTGGTTCCTTTGCGTATGATCCTTCTAAGAGATTCAGACTGAACCGAATCGATTTCTCTTTCAAACGGGGGAATCGCCACCTGACCCAATCCCAATCCCTTTTCCGTTTTTACCACAACCCATTCACCATAGGCGATATCCATGTCCCCTGAGTCAAAATGATAGACTTTGCAAGCATAGCCAAACCGTATGCCCGCGATCCTGACACGAACGGCCCCTGCTGGATCGTCCGCAATCTTGGCGACACACAATCCGAGATCATTGTCGGTCCCATCTCCAATGACATGGCAATGATCGAGAGACGGTTCGAGAGATTCAAGTTCCTCCAGTGATTCCACCGCAACCGTTTCATCAATATCAGAGGCCCCTATCTGAGCCGTGGTGTAATTTGATTCAAAAAGGTGATCATAAGGCTGACCTGTCTCAGCCGTTTCATCGGAGGGAGCCTGCTTGGTCCCGGCTAGAGGAGGACGTTTTGAATTATCCAAAGACCGATTGCGTTTTCTGGGTTTCCTTCCCGGCCCCCTGCCGTATGAACGAGGCATGTATGAAGTCTCTTGACTGTTTCTATCGTCTGCCATTTTTTAAGCCCTCGCTAATTGCGCCTCAGGATGACTAAGCAGATTTCCCGCTCATTGTCTGACGTATCCGAAGAAACATGACGTCAGAAACAAGATTTCTGTTGATGTTTGTCTCGGAGTCGACCAACGCCAATCCGTTGGACATCAAATCTCTGATTCTAAGCAGTTCTTCAATGGAGTAATGTTGGGCCGACGGCCTTAAAATGTCAATGAGGTCCGTGTTTATGACGCTGGAATGTGGACCGCCCAATTTAAGCGTCATCAAGTCTCTTATCCAGGTCATACCAAATTCAATCGCATCAAACAATTTGCGCTGGTCAACACTTACCTGGGCGGATAGTTCCAGAAGGGGCGCAAGACCGAAATTGGATCCTGCATTAAAAAAATCCATTACTGATTTTCTCAGGTTAGTAGCTCCTGCCGAATGAAGTTCCAATGCACGACCCAGACTACCGGACGAAAGACCGGCAACGGTTTGGGCCTCCTCCTCACTGATGTTTTTGATTCTTACGAGCTCTTTTGTAATAACCGACCTAGTCAGGGGAGAGAACATGACCTTTCTTAACCTGGACCGGACTGTAGGGAGTAAATGGGACGACCTAGATGTTACAAGTATCATCAGGCTGTATGCGGGTGGCTCCTCAAGTGTCTTGAGCAGGGCGTTTTGGGCGGCTCGATTAATCAAGTGCGCATCGTCGATTATTATTACGCGGAAAGGCGCCTCGACAGGAGAATATTTCAAGAAGCTCTGAAGATAACGAACTCTATCGATTTTGATAGATCCCTTTATGGGAGTTTCAATTCGAACGTCGGGATGGTTCCCTTTCCTGATTCTGTCACATATTCCGCATTCTAAATGATCTGTTGGAGTATAGCGGGGGCAATTAAGCATGCATGCAAACTCAATTGCTACATGCAGTTTTCCTATACCTTCCTTGCCCGAAAAAAGATAAGATTGAGCGGTTTGTCTGTCAGTCGCTGACTTCTCAAGAACATCAAATACTTTTTTGTGCCCCAGAATATCAGTCATTGGTGGAATTTAAACAAGCCCTTCTGACGAAAGGATTTGACGAGAACACAAATATTACAACAACATTGTGTCAGCGACTTTATGTGATGCAAAGCCCGAATGATTTGTTGCCCGGTGGAAGGCCGCTTGTCCGGAGACGATTCCGTGTCTCATTACATTCAGGACACGAAATTATGTTGCCGGTTAGCGGCCCTCCGAAATTGAACTACCCTCGTTTGACGGGTATGTATTTGTCAATCGCAAGGATCAATGGCGACGCCACGAAAATCGAGGAATAGGTTCCGAAAAGGATTCCTATAAGAAGGGCCCATGCAAAGTCTTTTAACACATTAGTCCCAAAAATCAACAGCGATATAACCACGAGCAACGTGAAACCAGAGGTAAGAAGCGTCCGGGATAGGGTCTGATTTATGGACGTGTTTAGAACCTCAGCAAGAGGTTGTTTGCGCATTGTCTTGAGATTTTCCCTAACCCTGTCGCACACTACGATGGTATCATTAATATCATACCCTATGCAGGTCAGCATGGCGGCCAGGATAGTCAAGTTAAACTCTTTACCTGTCCAGACAAAGAACCCGTAAATTATTATTAAATCATGAACCAGGCAAAAAACAGCTCCAAGGCCCATACTAAGAGTGAAGCGGAAAGCCATGTAAACCAGTAACATGGATAGAGCCACAATCGTCGCCCAAATTGCGGCCTGCTGCAAATCATGGCCCACCTTGGGGCCAACAAGTTCGAAACCCCTTATATCAGCATTACCTTTGCCAAAAGAATTATCCAAAAGACTTTGTAGCTCGTTAGAGAATTTCTCCTGGCCTTCTTCCGGAGCTTCCAGTCTTATGATGTAATCTTCCCCTTCCCCTCCCGCAGAAAAACG
This sequence comes from uncultured Desulfomonile sp., assembly GCA_903952205.1. Lineage (GTDB taxonomy): Bacteria > Desulfobacterota > Desulfomonilia > Desulfomonilales > Desulfomonilaceae > CAJBEZ01. The sequence goes on from CAJBEZ010000105.1 coordinate 120,950, forward strand.
CTGAACTGTGGCGTTCTCGCTGATCGGTTGCAGGGCCTTTCTGATATGTTCCGTATCTACCGGTTTCTTGAATTTTACCTGGATCATTACGCCCCCGGTAAAATCAATTCCGAGGTTGATCCACCCTTTTACAGGATACGACAGAAGAGACAGGACGATCATTACGGTCGTAAACGCGTATGCGTAAATCCTTTTACCCATGAAATCTATTTTGGTATTTGGCGGTATGAGTTCCACTGCTCAATCCTTACTTCAACTAGAAGATAGCAAGTTCAATAACTTTCAGTTCAAACGCTAAAAGTTTTAATGCGTTTGACCAGGAAAGCATAATCAAAGATGGCCCTCGTCACAAATAACGCAGTGAACATGGAGGCTAGCAATCCAATGCAAAGTGTCACTGCAAATCCCTTGATCGGCCCTGTGCCGAACTGGATCAACGGGAGCGCCGATAGTATAGTAGTCAGGTTGGAGTCAAATATTGTCGAAAAGGCCTTGGCGTAACCATTCTCAAGTGCGCTCCGAGGGGTTCGTCCCGCACGCAATTCTTCCCTGATTCGTTCGAAAATCAGGATATTTGCGTCGATTGCCATACCAATGGTTAGAGCTACCCCAGCAAGTCCGGGTAGGGTCAGTGTGGCTCTCAGTCCAGGTGAAACCATCACAGCAAAAATCAGCAGGAGATTAAAAAGCAACGCAATATTGGCTACTAACCCGGACAGCCTGTAATATACGGCCATGCCTATTGCAATCAAGAGCATGCCTAAAATAATAGCGTTTCTACCCGACCTTATCGAATCCTCTCCCAAAGACGGGCCAACTGAACGATTTTCCAGAATCTTTACTGGAGCAGGCAGCGAGCCGGCTCTCAGAACCAAAGCCAGATCGTGGGCTTCATCGGGGGAAAACATTCCTTCTATAATCGCTGATCCGCCGGAGATTCGATCCTTTATAACAGGCGCTGAGTAAACCCGATTATCCAGAACAATCGCCAGTCTTTCTCGAACGTGTTCGCCAGTTATCCTCTCGAACTGTTGGGCCCCAAGCCGATTAAAATCCATTCCTATTATCATGCGGCCCGTTTGGTCAGGCGTAACTCTGGCGTCTGTAAGCAAATCGCCAGTCAGGAGAACCTGCTTTTTTACGAGAAATGGCGTTCTGCCTACTGCTCCTGTTCGAGGGTTTTTGTCAAGCTGATATAGGATTTCAGAACCTTGTGGAACGTTACCTTTGAGGGCTGCGGACAAGTCTCCCTTTTCGTCGACAAGACGAAATTCCAAACGAGCTGTCCGCCTGATTATGTCAATCGCTCTGTTGACATCTTCTTTCAATCCAGGCAATTGAACCACAATCCTGTCTGTGCCCTGTATCACCACATCCGGTTCAGCCACACCAAAAGCGTCTACACGGTTTCTGATGGTGTCTACAGCTTGCCTTACCGCCTTTTGTTTTATAGAATCCACTGTCTTGGGGTCAAGTTGAAGTTCAGTTTCAAATCCCTTTTCAGATGGGCCACCAGAAATTTTTTTGAATGTCGCTATTTTTTCGAGTATTTTTTCATCAAAAAGCGCTGCCTGATCGGCGCCCTTGAAGTCAATGACGAAGGAATCGGTATTCTTTCTAAGAATGTCGATGTACCTGATCCGTTCATCCTTCATAAGACCCGAAACTTCAAGCATGGTTTGATCAACGGCGGCTTCTACGGCTTTTTCAACTTGTACCTCAAGGACAAGGTAGAGGCCACCCTGGAGGTCGAGACCCAACCTGATAGGGCTATCCGGCAAATACTTGGACCATATCGCTGGAACAGGGCCTATCGACGGGTAGATCAGAAAAAGACTGACAGCCAGAACAGCAAAAATTATGATGAATCGCGTCTTGAGGCTTTCAATCATCTATAATGTCTCCTCAGGCGTTAGGTTCAGAAGGGGGCGGAGGGGTTGAAGCGAGGCCGGCGATGTATGGCCTGGCAACACGAATTTTGACCTTATCCGCAATCTCAAGAATGACAATCTGCTCCTGAATTGCCGCGATTTTTCCGTAGACACCGCCCTGGGTAATCACATTATCGCCTTTTTTCAGGTTTTCCAGGATCGCCTTGTGTTCCTTCGCCTTTTTTTGCTGAGGTCTGATGAGCAGGAAGTAAAAAACCACGAAGATAAGAACAATAGGCAGAAATTGAATTAAAGACTGGATCCCGTCACCGCCTGCCTGACCGGGTTGCGGCCCCATGGCGTAGGCCATATCAATCATTGATTTCCTCCGTTTGGGATGAATATTGTTTTACCATAGAATTCAATCGGTTTTCTCTGATGGCGCATTTAATATCAGATATGAGCCGGAAATAAAAGTTCAGATTGTGTATGGTGGCGAGAGTGAACCCGAATATTTCCCGCTCCTGAAAAAGATGTCTCAAATAAGCCCTGGAATAATTGCGGCAAAGAGCGCATCCACAATTTGAATCAACCGGGCTTTGATCCTCGCGATATCTCGCGTTACGAATATTCAGCGTGCCTGTTGATGTAAAAAGATTTGCGTTTCGAGCATTTCTCGTTGGCAGGACGCAGTCAAACAAATCTACACCCCTGATGATCGACTCCAGTATATCTTGTGGCTTGCCGACTCCCATAAGGTACCGGGGTTTGGTCGTGGGCAGATATGGGGTAGTCGCGTCAATCATTTCGACCATCAGTTCGTGTGGTTCCCCCACACTCAGACCGCCGATCGCATATCCATCAAACCCCAGAGAGTGAAGTCCTTCAGCGCTAATCCTCCTGAGGTCAGGAAACATCGAACCTTGTACTATGGCAAACAATGCAGGGTCAACTTTTTTTTTGGCCGTAATAGTTCTAGAGGCCCATTCAGTTGTTCGATTTACAGCGTCCCTTGCTTCCGACTCTGTTGCAGGATAACCTCGGACATCGTCGAGACACATGATTATGTCCGCTCCCAGCGCCTCTTGGACGGATAAGCTCAATTCCGGTGTAAACAGGCGCCTTGATCCGTCTATATGGGACTGGAAAACGACCCCTTGGTCGTCTATCTTCCTCAGCTTGGCGAGACTAAAGACCTGAAAACCACCACTGTCCGTGAGTATCCCTCCGGGCCAGTTCATGAATCCGTGCAAGCCTCCACATTTGGAGATCAATTCGTGGCCCGGTCTTAGGTAAAGATGGTAAGCGTTGGCGAGGATGAGCCTGTAGCCGATATCCCACGCTGTTTCAGGAGATATTGCCTTGATTGATCCAAGTGTTCCTACCGGCATGAAAGCGGGAGTCTCAACTTCTCCGTGGGAAAGTTTCAATACTCCGGTTCTGGCATTTGAGCCGGCGTCGCAATGGGTGATCGAAAAACTAAAAGCCATGAATTATACCAACCAGCCTTCAAATACATGAGTTTCTAACGAAGTGACCCCATCAATACCTGACTTCCTGTGAAACCAAGGCCTGAAATCTCTCCGTTAAGGTTCTCCATAATTCCGCGCTCATTCCGACAGCTAACTTTTTAGGTTTTTGTGCGTTCAAGAACAAAAAAGGATTGAGGAAACTGGATATTTCATCCGACTTACCACAATCCTTGGCCAATTTTATTTGTTTAGTGATGGAAAATAGCCAATCGACGGGATCATTCTATTTATCTGTTCGCTTTCTTCAATCCCAAAGCGTCGGTTGCAATTATCATTTTCATAATGTTGGAGGCGCCTTCTAGGATTTTGTAGACTTTTCCATCCCTCAATATACGTGCAATTGGATACTCGTTGGAATATCCGTAGGCGCTGAGGACTTCCAGAGCAAGGTTAGGAACCTCATCCGCAGCGCGGCAAGCGTAAAATTTTGCAACCACCGTTTCTCGCATGTTATTGACCAAGCCTTTATCTTTCTGAATTGCGCATCGCCATACCAAAGCCCTTGCCGCCTCAGTCTCTACAACCATTCTGGCGATGACTTCCTGTACCATCTGGAATTCGCCTATGGACTTGCCAAATTGGCGCCTCTCGTTGGCGTATTTTATAGCTTCATCCAGCGCCGCCTGGCATGTCCCTACTGCTCCAGCGGCAGCGGAGAGCCTCGTGCTGATTAGTTCTTTCATAAGGTATCCAAATCCTTTGCCCTCTTCTCCAAGCAGATTCGACGAAGGAATGCGGACGTCTTCCATGCTGATTTCACCGGTAGGGCATGCCCATATGCCCAGTTTTTCCTTGATGGCTTTCGTTGAGACACCCGGAGTGTCCATGTCCATCAAAAATACGCTCATCCCTTTATGCTTGGCCTTCTTGTCTGTCATGGCGAAGATTATTGACATGTCTGCGACGGGGGACCATGTTATCCACATTTTCTGTCCGTTCAAGATGTATTCATTCCCGTCACGAACCGCAGTTGTAGCCATTGAAGCAGTGTCTGAACCTGAGTCAGGTTCCGTTATACCAAAGCATCCTAGGATCTCGGCAGACATCAATGCGGGAATATACTTTTTCTTGAGATCTTCGCTTCCCCACTTCAGGATTGACATGGCAGTGCCCATAGTCTGCATGTTGAAGGCCACCCTGAGTGACCCAGAGGCTCTGCCGATCTCTTCGGTTACTATTGCGTGAGCAAGATATCCCATTCCGTTTCCACCATATTCTTCCGGAACGGGGCAACCGAAAAGGCCAAGTTCGGCCATTTTGGACACCAGTTCCCTTTGAAACCGGTGATCATTTTCGTCATTTTCCACAACCGGAGCGATTTCATTGGCTGCAAATTTTCGCACCATGTCGCGCAGCATTATATGTTCTTCAGTTAGTTCAACATCGTATTCGTCACTCATCTGGTCCGCTCCTACAAAAATAGAATTGCCTTCCCACAATAGGGGAATGGTTTGGAATTAGTTCGGAATCCGGGCAATAATTACCGCCCCCGAGGTATCTCGCCCTAAAGGTTGTTCTGCATTGTAATCAGAGATAATAAGTGACCATCATTGGAATATGAAGACAATAGCAGATATAACGGGGCTCAGTCAACACATGCAAGAGCTTAGTGCAGATTGGAATAGTTCACTATGGTGTACATCCTGAAGGCAGTCTTTTCTTTCTGAAAGAAAGGAGGTAAACACTGACTAAAACCCCAACAGCTATGGCGTACCATAGCGTGCAGACCCTTATGAGCAAAACCGCCGGCAATCCGTTAGAATATGATATTCCCAAATAATTGAACAGCGCCATCATCGCCGCTTCAGTCCCTCCTATTCCTCCGGGAAGCATGGAGATTGCGCCTAGTATAGTTGAGAAGCAGTAGACGAAGTTTGCTTCAGACAATGTTCCTGGAAGCTCGAATCCCTTCATTACTATATAAAGGGAGACGGATTCCATGCCCCAAGCGATGACGGAAACGAACATCCCGATAATAAATATGCGCGGTTTCATGAGGTCCTTTGCAGAGAGCAGAATTCCAAGGGTCTTTACCGCTATCCACGATACTATAGGCAGTCGGGACATCCATTCCAGGACAGGCCTGTAGATATTTTCCATGCAAAGAAACATGCCGGATATTATGACAATTCCGGCAAGGCCGAGAAAAAGATTTCGCCAACCTTCAAAGATTAGGAGTGAAAATGATCCCAGCAAGAGAATGGCGAAAAGGTCCATCAGTCTCTCTACTACCACTATGCCGACCACTCTGGTTACAGAAACTCCGTAGTCTCTTTTGAGAAAAACTCCCTTCATGGCCTCGCCAACTTTGCCTGGCGTCCCTGTAAGAGCAAAACCCGCCAGAAAAGCCATGGTGGAATAGATAAACGGGACATCCTCTCCAACCTTTAGAAGGTAATAATGAAAACGCCAACCCCTTATGAGCCAACCCACAGTAACTAGAGACAGGACGAGCCCGAGACGCCCCATGGGAAACAACGAGAAAGCATGAAGCGTAAGTTGGTAGTCAGAAGCGAATGTCGCAAAGGCGTAAAGAATTACACCGGCCAAAGAGAAAATGAATATGGAACTAAGGATGCGATTTAGTGAATAATGGCTATCGTTTTGAAACGTTTCCCGGTGGGAATCGTTTTCTTTAAGGGCATCGGCTGACCTCTCCTTAGGATTTGGCACGTTTCTAACGGTGATTCGGAAAATAAACGCATCTTCCGCTGAAATCGGCCCAAGCGGCGTCAAGGCGCATCTTCATGTGGTTCACATAGTTTGCCATCTGGGCGTATTGGGGATCACTAGGATTCATCGTGCGTGTTTGATTGTACAGTTGATAATAAGTTTGCCAAAGATTTTTCCAGTTCTTTTCCAGATTGAGACACTCTCCGTATTCAGGATTTGAGAGATTGGGACGGAAGGCGTATTCAAGGGGTTGTTGAGGCTGTTGATTTGGCTGGAGTTGGCGTCCCATAGTTGGTCCCTGTTGGTAAGGCTGTGGCGCCGGGTACTGGGCCCAAGGAAAAACTAGGCCCAGAAACAATATTGAACAAAGCACAGCGATGACTACAAACGCAGTCCCGTATAGTTTGACAAATCTAAAAATCATGGCAGCCTCTGATAGGCATATTGGAATTATCAAGGATTATACATAAATAACCAGTTTTAATCAACTGTGGATTTAATACACTCATTCTCTGTCAACGGCCGGGATCTTAAAAACACAGAAATATAACCAGACAATGATCGATAACACAATGACCGCTGACCACAAAGTATCAGACAGATAGTGAGCGCCTTGGGCCATTCTTGCAAAGCTCCCTAACGCGCCGAAAGCTAACCCACCCCCTAGAAACAATCCGGCGATGGCCGGATAATATGGGAAGAAAGCCACTCCGGACGACACTGCGAACGCGTTGGCGCAATGACCGCATACGAAAGATTTTCCTGCGCCTGGTCCGCCTGGGTTTGTGAAACTTCTCTCCGGATGGGTCCCACCGAAAATGATGGTGTCTGCAGGTCTAGGACGTCCCCAACAATTCTTGAGAAGTCCATTGACCGCCAATCCAGGACCGAGGATAACCGTCAGAACGATCACTAAACACGGTTTTGAGCAACTGGCCGGCAATCTTCCGGCTTTTGAGAGCAGTAAGATTGCAAAAGCAATGATTGCCATTATCACCGCTGGATATTCTCCGTAGCGGTAAAATTGGATCCAGGGCGAATCCTTGCCCGTGAGCCAGCCTGTTTCTCCCAGGCTGGAATCGTGCAGTGCGCTGGATATTCTCATATCCAGACCGTATATGTGAATTATAAAACTTATCGCTACAGCGGATAGTCCTAGAACCAGGAGAATGGCTATACCTATTCGTTTACACTTAATTTCTGACATTAACTACCACTCGGAATCTATCTGGGACAGAGTTCTTCTATGACTAAGAAGGGTATAAACAAGAAATCCAATAAACGCCAGAGGGATCGGGTAAACTTATAATTGGCTCCAGCATAAAATTTTGCCCTGTAGCGGGACAAGGTTGTTGACATTCTGGTGGGCCGTATTTTTTTAGGCATCCTATTGACACTACTAATGTGATGTGTTTTATTCAACAAACGGCGTCGCGATGGGGCTTTGTTAGCTAGTCAGTAGACGCCTGACGAGAGATAGGACAAAGCCTCCAAAATAGGCGGGCCGTTAACTCAGGGGTAGAGTATCTGCCTTTTAAGCAGAGAGTCGCTGGTTCGATCCCAGCACGGCCTACCAGAAAAAAATCAATCGAGACGCTATTATGCATATAAGCTGCGTCCCCATCGTCTAGCCCGGCCTAGGACACAGGCCTTTCACGCCTGCGACAGGGGTTCGAATCCCCTTGGGGACGCCAATCATTCTATCGATCCGAATTATCTCAATTCGAAATTTTCACCTCGTCAAAATCTCGAGTCCACATAAAAATTAGTAGGTTCTTAGTGTCTGAAGGAGGATGGAAATGCCGGGAAGCGCGTTGCATGAACAGGCCAGTTTCATTTATGATGATTTAAGGCTGAGAAGTCAGCCAATTGCCGTTAAGTTTCTAGATAAGGCCGAGTTTCCGGAAAAAACGAGGAGGCCATCACAAGTTCTTGGTAAAAGGGTCACGATCTGTCAGGGAGTGACAATGGCCAGAACCTATGGCTGGTCTGTGGGATTGGGCCGCGAAGATCTTATCTGTGTGCCGGCAATGATCGCTTTTGGATTTACACCAGCGACCGATCAAAAGGGGGTTATGCGTAAATTGCTTTGCAACGTGACCCTTTCTTCCGGTATGGATACCGCCGGTCTCGAGACCGATTCCATGTTTATTCTCGATAAGAACCCCGGGAAAGGGATATATCTGGCCCCACTGGCTCGATCTTTAATGGCGCCGGACACTATAGTGATCTATGGGAACCCTGCTCAGATAATGCGACTCATCCAGGCATGGGTCTATGTGAAAGGGACCAGGGTTTCCGGCAATTTTGGCGGCAAAATAGAGTGCACTGAATATTTGATTGGGCCTTTCATGGAAAAAACACCGCGCGTAGCTATCCCTGGCAATGGAGACAGGATATTTTCGATGACGCAAGACGATGAACTGGCTTTTGCCATGCCTGCCCAAGGCCTGGATATATTAATTGAAGGTCTGCAAAAAGCGGGGAAAGCTCTAGGAGCACGGTATCCGGTCACGTTTTATCAGAATTTCCAACCAGAATTCCCAAAATATTACAAGGAACTCGGCTCAGAGCTTGGGATCTGACTTTTTCAGCGCTGTTTCAGGATTCGTCTCGATCCGGATCATTTTCTTTTGCCAATTTTTCATGGATTCCCGGCATTGCTATGACTGGTTGACGCTATTAGATTGAAGGTTAAAAATTATTACGATGGTCCCGTTTCATAAAACTGGCATAATGACAATCTGGGAGGCTTACGCCGCGACGCAAACCGGATGTCACGCGGGCTGGGGCATTTATGGCCAGCCTTATTACAAAGTCATTTCAGGAGATGAGTAACATGAAGATCAACATTGACAAAAACCTGGTGGAGTTTACTCCCGAGAATGCGGAGGAAACTTCTAAACTTCAGCAACTGTGGCGTTTAATGGTTGACTGCGCTCGGTTCAACAAGAAAATGGTACCCGTTGGCGAATACATTCCAACACAAAGCGCGTTTGCAAGGTTCGCTATTGAAGGACTCGAAACCAAGGGAGCCTCAGATTTCGCTGAAATTCACGTTGACAATGATTGCCGCTGCTATTGCCAGACCTGTAACAAATACGTCGAACTCAAGAAGGGCGATCGCATTCCTCCCTGCTGTGGAAAGCTTATGGAGGTCATGGATTGAAATGGCTTCGGTCGGGCGGAAACGACCGCCCGACCACACCTTTGCTCAGTCGATTCTATGGCCGGTTGGCTTCGCAGAAGTTCTCAAGATCAAAACGACGTGGAAAATGGAACTTCAAATTTACCTCCCAAGGTGAAGCTTGATCGGTAGTATAAGAAATCCACCGCGTCCGACGACACCGAAGGAGGTATTGCTCCATCTCTTCTCTCAAGATTCATAGTGCATGTCCCACGAAACATATCCCATTTCAGGAATGCGGCGAAATCAAAACCCAGGAATTTATTTAAGCCGAATTCTCCTTTTATTTCCAAAAAATATCCGTCACTTATGTTCTGATTACCTACGTGAGCGAAGGGTATTCCCGCATTGTTGCAGGTATTGAAGTGCTGGAGCGAGGCTAACATGACGGGGAAACCAATCAGTTGGAGGAGCGCTCTACTGCTGTTTCCAAGAGACTGGTTAATTCTTAATCCTAAGAATGGTTGATATATTGCGACAGAAAGCCCCGATTCCATGTCGGCGACGGTGAAAGGATAATCTGGATTCGGATTTCCAAACGTTGTGTCTAAGGATTCCCAACGAATCCCCCCCATAAATGAGCATGTGTTGTCTATTGGATATAGAAGCTCTCCCTGCAGATTGTAAAAACAGGAGCGAGTCCAGGCCCACCGCCGTGTCCCCGGAGGCATTGTAAGCCATGTGATGTCTTGGTCGGCGCCGCTGCTCATTGTGAAAAGATATAACCCCTCCAATTGAGCGGAGATTTTACCCGGCAGTTCCAGAGGGATGGACATCGCCAAAGAAATTCCCCTCAAGTTGTAGTCAAAATATGAAGACACACATGTCCCAGGAAGCACGAGACCTGTGTAACCAGCTCGCAGTCCTCTTTCAGAACCCATGTACCCAATGTAAATAGATGGTTTGTCAATGAATCCTGATAATGGTCCAGCCTTATACTCTGGGAGAGGATTCCCATAATTGTTTTTCAGTATGGGGCCTTGAAATTGGTCAACCCCTCCTCGCGTTGTTCCTGGAAAGAGACACCCGATCACGCACAGGCTTAGAATGCAGAAAGTGATAGAGGATAAAGCTGATTTCATTTCTTGACCTCATGTGGAGAATAAAATTGAAACATTCAACCTGGCCCAAGAACAGAGCGATCAGAACGTTTTTTGACGTTCTTGTTGCGCAAAAAACAATAGCTGCCAAAGCTGATTTTGAGTCAAAGAGAACAGATTATTTGACATCTTATTCATTCGGGCCACATGTAGTCAATTCTATTCGTGAGGCGTACGCCAAATAGGTGACTTGATCTTGCGCCTTTTTGCGCAAAGCCCTATCAGGGGAGCCGTCTTTCTTCTCGGTTGAATTTCTGTAGGCCCCGCTGACCTATTGCCATACGTTATGCTTTGATATAAATAAAAACCAGATTCTGATTACAACCGTGGAATTGGATTAAATAGAAAATTTGACTCGCTGTTTAAAGAATTAGCTCAAAGCAGTTGTCTGGCGGCAAGGAGAGACTTCATCGTAAAATTCATCAAGAAAACGATAATAGTCTTATTATATGGGATTTTTCTCGTCACTGCCGTGCTTGGCGTATTGGGTGGTATAGAATGGCTTTCAAAGTTCGCTTTGAGCAAGTCCTATCTGGGAGAGGTTTATTCACATGATTTCGACTTTGTGCGAAAGGACGCTATAGAGCCTGTAACTCATTATGACTACGATTTCTCGCCTGGCGCATGCCTCGAATACAATGTTCTGAAGGGCAACAGTTACGAATATGCGAATAACGCCGGCTTCAGAGACCCTCGACATATTGAGCTAGAAAAACCCGCGGATGAGTTTAGAATCTTTGTTACCGGCGGTTCCACAGCATTTGGCCTTGGTCCCATAGGCGAAGCCTCGCAGGCGATGAATTTTTATAGTATCCAGTTCATTGAGACCATCGCTCATTTTATGGAGAAGATCCTGAATTCAAGCGGCCTTATCGAAGGCAAGAAAATACGAGTGTATAATGCCGCCGTATGGGGGCATGCGTTTCAGCATCTGTTAATCCGATATCCTACAAAGTTGAGACGATATCAGCCCGATTTGGTTATTTCGCTCGATGGCGCCAATGAGTTGCCTCTCGTAAGCAAAATCGACACAAACTGGGATTATTATCATGAAGGTCAGTACAATAACATCTTGCGGGATGTGTTTTCGTACAGTCCGTCGGGGCTTTCTTCATACCTAACTCTTTGGCTGAAAAACAACACGTACCTTATGACCTACCTCTGGGCGGGCAAGGATTTGTTTCAGGAAATGAATGTTATGCCCCGATCTCATAAGGGGGTGGCGGTGTCTGGTCAAGAAGCGCAAAAGGAACGGAGCGAATTTACTGTTGATGAGACTTCCCGTCTTCTTGATAGAAATATCGCTACAGTTGTCAGGACCGTCGAAGATTACAGCGCATTGTTGCAAAATGACGGTGTCCCGCACATTTTGGCATTGCAGCCCTGGTTCTATCTTAGCAAGAAGCCATTAAGCGCCAGGGAGAAAACCATAGACAAGATTGAGGGCTATCGTAAGTATTATGAACTGCCATCAGACAAAGTATATAAAGTTTTAATTGATAAAATTGTTGAAAGCGCACGCAATAAAGGGTATTTTCTTGTTGATTTCTCCGAGTACTTTGACGATGTGTCTGAATGGGTCTTCACCGATTGGTGCCATCTAACCGCCGGGGCAAACTACTTGCTGGCCAAGGAACTTTCAAACCTTGTTAAAGAGCATTTTTTGGGCAAGCAGTTGGGGCCGGGGGATTCAATGGCCAATAAGGACAGTTTTTTTTGGGATTTGGTGGCTGGCAGCCATACTATTAGCGCCCCTCCAGCTAAAGACCCTCTGAATGGTCCTGAGAATTTTAAAAAGGGTTACCCCGGAGAAGCGCTCTATGAGTCATCCAAGATCGAAGGCGAAGAGATTCCCGAGGTATTGTTGGACCTAAAGCAGACCCATCCAATGAGTCGATTGCGACTAGTTTGGGGAGATGAAGAATCCATCCCGGAAAGATGGACAATAGAGGTTTCGACAGACAACATTCACTGGCGTGCGTTTTTCGAGGGGAACAACAAGGACACCGACAATTACTCTCGTTGGCCCGGCTTTGAATACTACGCGGCCGAGCCTGTTGAGGCCAGGTTTGTACGATACAGGCAATCTAAAGGGCGTGAACCTGTTATAAAATTAAGGACTTGGAATCTGTACAGGTAGGTTTTAATGAATATCCTTGGTATATCGGCTTTTTACCATGACAGCGCAGCCTGTTTGGTCAAAGATGGTGTCATAGTCGCAGCGGCCCAACAGGAAAGGTTTTCGAGAATCAAGCATGATCATCGTTTTCCGCATGACGCGATAAATTTCTGCGTGAATTTCGCGAAAATCACTGTAACAGATTTGAATTACGTGGTGTTTTACGATAAACCCTTAATCAAGTTTGAGCGAATTCTGGAGACATACCTCTCGTATGCTCCTCGTGGCTGGGCGTCTTTCTTGATGGCTATGCCTCTATGGCTCAAGCAGAAACTTCATCTGCCGTCGCTCATAAAGAAAAGCATGGATTACGAAGGCAAGATTCTGTTTCCAGAGCATCACGAGTCCCACGCTGCCAGCGCATTTTTCCCTTCACCGTTTACTCGGGCAGCGTTTCTTACAATGGACGGTGTTGGAGAGTGGACGACTACGAGTTTTGGTGTTGGAGAGGGGAACAAGATCAGGATCGATTCTGAGATAAAGTTCCCCCACTCTTTAGGACTTCTTTATTCAGCCTTTACATATTTCACCGGATTTAAGGTGAATTCGGGCGAGTACAAGGTTATGGGGTTGGCGCCTTATGGCGAGCCCAAGTATGTCGACGTGATCCTACGGAACCTCATTGATCTAAAAGAAGATGGCTCTTTCAAGCTCAACATGGACTATTTCACTTATCCGTATGGACTCACCATGACAGGCTCGGCGTTTGAGAAACTGTTCGGAGGCCCTGCCCGTAAACCGGAGAGTAAACTCACCCAGAGGGAAATGGACATAGCCAAGTCTGTTCAGGTTGTCACAGAAGAAGTGATGTTGAGGACATCAAGACATATCCACAAAGTTACCGGCGAAAAGAATTTGTGTCTAGCCGGTGGGGTAGCGCTGAACTGTGTCGGCAATGGACGCATATTGAGGGAAGGACCATTTGAAAACATCTGGATTCAGCCGGCGTCCGGTGACGCCGGAGGCGCTCTTGGGGCGGCGTTATTCACTTGGTATCAGTTGCTGGGTAATGAACGGCCGGCTGATGACACACATGATCTTCAGTTCGGGTCATATCTTGGACCGGAATTCCCAGATAAAGAAATAAACTCCTTTTTGGAACAAAAGGGCTATCCTTACCGCTACCTTGGGAATGGATCAACCGGTTCGACGGTTGCGGACTTAATCGCCGAAGGTAAAGTCATAGGATGGTTTAATGGCCGGATGGAATTTGGACCGAGAGCCCTGGGAGGCCGCTCAATTATCGGAGACCCCAGGAATCCCCAAATGCAAAGCCAGATGAATCTGAAGATTAAGTACAGGGAAAGCTTCAGACCTTTTGCTCCGTCGGTAATTATGGAGCAGGCCGGCGATTTTTTTGAACTTGACTGTGCGTCACCGTACATGTTGCTGGTTGCAGATGTGGACAAGAGAATTAGACGCAAAATGTCAGGGGAAGAGGAAAAACTTTGGGGTATAGACAAGCTGAACGTTTCCCGATCCGAGATACCCGCCGTAACTCATGTAGACTATTCGGCGAGAATTCAGACTGTTCATAAAGAAACTAATCCGATGTATCATGAAGTAATATCAAAATTTTATGAAAAAACCGGTTGTCCGGTAATTGTCAACACGTCATTCAATGTTCGTGGAGAGCCGATAGTGATGAGTCCGGAACACGCGTATCTTTGTTTTATGCGTACTGAGATGGACTATCTGGTTCTGGGGTCATATCTCCTTGACAAGAAAGATCAGCCTCCACTGAAGGATGACGCTGACTGGCGCTCTGAATATGAACTTGATTAGACTGAAGAGCCTAATTTGGAGTTAGTAAATAGAAATGAACATTATAAAAGAGATCAGAGATGAAATTAAAGCTGCATACCGCGAGCCTACCAATCGGGACCTAAATACGCTTGCGTTGATATTCCTGACGCTTCCAGGCGTTGTCGGTCTTTATCTGCTGTACTGGAAAGGGGCCTCTAGTGGGTACGTGTGGATAGTGGTAGGAACAGCTCTGTTTGGGGCCAGGTTGGTACCCCCTCTGTTCAGGCTTATTTACAGGGCCTGGATAACCTTTTCTATTATTCTGGGATATTTTGTTTCGAGGGTCATTCTGACCTTGATATTCCTTTTCGTAATTACGCCCACCGGTTTGTTGATGCGTTTATTCGCAAAAGACCCAATGGAGAGGAAGTTGGACCCGAATAAGGCTACCTACTGGCAGAAAAGGGAACAGCCTTCCGAGACCAGTGTCGAGAGATACGAGAGACAATTTTAGTGTCGGGGTGGATGAAGTAATTTGACAACTTTAGCGACTGCTGAGAAGAACTACCCAAGTTCAATTTGGCCAGCGGAAGAGATTTAAGGAGGAAACAGCAATGTCATTAATAAAAGAATTTTGGGATTTTATGAAAGTTAGAAAGAAATTCTGGTTGGCGCCTATACTCATAGTGCTTGTGATTCTATCAGGTTTCATTGTTCTTGCATCACTGTCGCCAGCGGCGGCTCCATTCATTTATACTCTTTTTTAAAAAGGGCGCCGACGGCATTTTGTCGTTGAATCGAGTCGTTATAATTACAGTGGGCTCTTTGTAAGAATGCCCGGATTTTTGGGATAGATTCACAAGGCGTCTCTGTCGGTACGTTACTAAATTTATCGACAGCGCCTTTAAAATAATTATCTTTTAATAAGAGAATGCGAATTGAGTTCAATAGAAGAAAATAAACCCAAGAGCTTGATAAGAAAGTCTATTTTTGTAACATTGTATATGGTGTTCGTCCTGGCGATTATTGTTGGAGTGGTTGGCGGGATAGAATATTACGCCTACCTTAAAATCAAGGACTCGCCCGTGGGCCAGGCTTACAAAGGCAGGGACATGGACCTTGCCAGGAGAAGCTCCCAGACGGTTGCTCCTCAATACGGATATGAACCAACCCCTGGCTTTGCCGCAGTAAGAAACACCAAGTTGGGAAATGCCTTTGAATACATTAACGAACAAAGTTTTAAAGACTTCGAAGATACTCCCATAGACAAACCAAAAGACGAATATAGAGTCATTGTGACCGGAGCTTCTGTGGTATACGGTAGAGGGCCGGTACCTCCTTCCGACGCTATCTGCGATTACTACGAAGTTACATTCAGGTGGACCATCCCGCACATTATTCAGGAACTAATGAATTCTGACCCTGAAATTAGGCAGAAGCTCGACGGGAAAAAGGTTCGCGTCATTAACGCCGGGGTAGCGGGCTTCGTTTACCAGAACAATCTGATGCGGTATCTCGCAAAGCTTCGTCTATACAATCCTGATCTGATAATTTCTCTTGACGGCGCAAATGAAGTTCACACAGTCGCACGTCCTCTAAAGGACTGGAATTACTTCTCAGAGGGGCCCTATTTCGAAGTTATCACTGAAGTCATGGACATGGGGCCCAAGGGTTTGTTGAATTACGTCACCCTATGGCTAAAACGGAACACATACTTTTTTACCTGGCTCGCCATGAACAAGGGTGAAGGACCGGGGATTCTCATGGAGGACCGGGGATTCGCAGCGCACCCTCAGGACCCCACCCCGGAAATGATGGAATATTTGAGAAGTAATGTCCGACAGGTCTCGGATGTAATGGCTATTTACCATTCTGCACTGGTCTCTGATAATGTGCCACATGTGTTTGCTCTCCAGCCGATGTTCAGGAATTGCAAGAAAGAACGCACGCCTATAGAACAGGAAATAGAAAAAATCACAGGCATGGAGAAAATAGGATTCTATGACGCTCGAATGACCTACAATGAACTGGTGAATCAGGTTAAGACAAGAGGAAAAGAGATCAACTTTGAAGTTGTCGATTTGTCTACGATTTTTGACAAGACAAATGAGTGGGTGTTCACTGATTGGTGTCATCTTACCAACGGAGCCAACTATGTAATCGCCAAGGTATTGGTAAACGAAGTTAAGCAACGTATCTTCGGCTTGTCTTTGAATCCTTCCGACAAACTGCTTGATCCTCTTGATTCATACTTCGCTGATTACGCCAAAGAAGCGAAGGTAACGGTATCAGGGAAACATAGAGACGACGGTCTGAACATTCTGAAAGGCTATCCTAGTGACAGGGGTATGAAAATT
This sequence comes from uncultured Desulfomonile sp., assembly GCA_903952205.1. Taxonomy (GTDB): domain Bacteria; phylum Desulfobacterota; class Desulfomonilia; order Desulfomonilales; family Desulfomonilaceae; genus CAJBEZ01. The sequence continues at coordinate 137,595 of CAJBEZ010000105.1, forward strand.
GATCCCGTTCCCGAAACTGGGGTTGTGGTGGATCTTGGCAAGGCGCTCCCCGTTTCCCGCTTAAGAATAGTATGGGGAAGCGCACAGGCGGTTCCAAAGTCCTGGAAGGTCGAAATTTCCGAGGATGGCAAGAATTGGAAGGACTGGCTCAAGGTAGATAAAACGAATACCGATCCTTACGACCAGTGGCCCGGTTTCGAGTATTACGCAGGCATTGAAACCCCGGCTAGATTCGTAAGGTATTTGCAGGAACCGGATGGAAATGAAATATATTTGAGGCAATTAAGTCTCTTCAGATAGCTGTTCAAAGAAATGGACATTTTCAGTGTATGCAATTGATTTTCACATCCATGTTGGTAAACGTGAACATCTTAGTGCGGCTTTTCTCGACTATTTTATTGGGCAATATGGAATAACGGCTCTTGAAGCCATGGATGCCCTGAGTCCTGAAAGTTTCTCTGCGTTTCTCGATTCACAGGGAGTCTGTAAGGCGGTGCTGCTTTCTGAATATTCTCCTGAAGTTACAGGGATAGTTCCAGTTGAGTTTACAGTCAAGTTCTCTGGCGATAGTGGGAAACTCATACCTTTCGGGTCCATAAACATCAATTCTGACGTGGATACAGGCGCACAGGCTGAACACGCTCTTGCCACACTTGGTTGCAGGGGGCTGAAGCTCTTACCTTCTTACGGATTTTACTATCCTTACGATCGCCGCCTTTACGGAGCGTACGAAACTGCTTCAAGATTAGGAGCGGTGGCAATGTTCCATACGGGAACATCATTGTTCCCACGAACCAGAATTCGTTATGCCAACCCTCTTCTGTTGGATGATGTCGCCAATGACTTTCCAAACCTCAAAATAGTCATGTCTCACGGTGGAAGACCGTTCTGGTATGCCGAAGCTGAATGGTTGCTAAGGCGTCACTCGAACATGTTCATTGATATTTCCGGGGTTCCTCCCTTGCAACTGCCGAGAAATTTCCCAAAACTTGAAAGACTTTATGATAGGTTCGTTTTTGGTAGTGACTGGCCTAACATCATTTCAATAAAGGATCAGATTGATCAGGTGACCCGGCTTGCGTACAAAGCGGAAATAATTGAGGCCATCCTATGTCGAAACGCCGCCGGATTGCTTAATATCGATTGTTTCTAAACACGGAACCAAGCGCTCTTCCGCCGCAATGTAACTTATCCGTAAGCGAAATGTTAAAATATGAGTGTACGACGTCAGTTTCATGTTGGCCATCGCCTGGACTTATGCGACTCGTAAGGCTTTCCAGGTCCAGACGTTAAGTTCATCCGACCGCTAGAGCTTTCAGGTTAATATCCAAATATTTTGGCGGGGTAGTTTCCTTGACAGCCCTTTTCATAATTTCCATGTCAAATGGAAGAGCTCCTTCCCTTGTAAGTCTGCCTAGCAAAACTACATTTGCGCTTTCTGACAACCCAAGTTCCTTAGCCTTTTGGCTGGCGTCCACAGCAATGACTTTCTCAGTCACTTTGAGCAGTTCGGTTATGATTGAGCCAATTTCAGGATATTGCGCCACTCCAAGTCTCACCGATAGGGGCTGAAATCTCTGGGTGTTAAATACGACAATACCGTTACGTTTAAGATATGGCATGGCTCTAAGGGCTTCGAGAGGCTCAAGGGCAATCACGACATCTGAAGAACCACGAATAATGAGAGGGCTTCCATATATTTTCTTTCCTATCCTGAGGGTTGAGACTACCACGCCACCCCTCTGTGCGAGTCCATGAGTTTCAGATCCAACAGCTTCCAGCCCGTTAAGTTGAGCGGCATGTGACAGGATGCGCGTCACTGAACCAATCCCAAAACCACCGACCCCACAGACATATATTCCAAACGTAGATTCCTTCATTGCTCAAACCCTTTTGAAATCTTCTATTCTTTTCATCGGCTTATCTTTTAGCGGGCATGTTTGAACGCAACTTGCGCAGCCGATACACAAGTCGGTATTGATATATACTTTCTGGTCGTCGGTGTTTTCTATTGCCGGGCAAGAGAATCCTTTGAGACAATTCTTGACATTCTTGCACACTTCTAAATCTATGCGTAAAGGATTGGCCAAGAGTCCTTTTTTTCGTTCAATCCTTGACCTTCGCAGTGCGCAGGGTTCTTCCTGTATGACTACAGCAACCCCTCCATCCGGGGATTGCGCATAATCGAAGGCCTTTTTCAGCGCCTCTTCGACTTTCGCGCAATCGTAAGAGGGCACACGTTCCACAAATTTAACGCCGAAGGCTTTAAGAATTTCATCAATCGATATCTTTGGAGTTGCTCCACCGGCCCCAAAACCACTGTTGGGGTTTGGTTGATGGCCGGTCATAGCTGTTATGCCATTATCCATGACCATAATTACCTGGCGATGTTTGTTGTACACCGCATTGACTATCCCCGGCATCGCCGCGTGGAAGAATGTCGAGTCTCCTACAAAACTGATCACGGGTTCCAAGGGAAATGCTCTGGAAACCGCGCTTGCCGCAGGGGCCCCGGACCCCATGCAATAAAGAAGATTTCCGAGGCTATAAGGTGGAAGGAAGCCCAGGGAATAACACCCTATGTCGGCCATGGAAAACGCTTCCTTGTTTTTTCCCATTGCCTTTTTTGTAGCGTAAAATGCCGTCCTGTGACCACAACCGGGACACAATTGAGGCGACCTCACCGGGACCGGTATGGAGCTTTCACAAAAATCGGGATTTGTACTGATTTCGAGTCGTTTGGAAAGTATGGACGTCACCCTTGTGGGATCATATTCACCGATCATGAGTTCAAGTTCGTCAGGTAATCCTGATTTACCCACTATTTTTGTATGGAGTCCAAGTTCATAGCAGAGAACCTTGGTTTCATTCTCCAGAATAGGATCTAATTCTTCCAGAACGTGAACTTCTTTGGAAACGCCCAAAAACTTTCTCACGTCATCTTTTGGAAACGGGTGGGTTATCCCTAGCTTAAGTATTTCGGCGCTTACTCCAAGGTAGTCCAGAGCGCTCACAGTTGATTGAAACGTATGGCCATAAGTGATCATTCTAATTCTTGGTTCGCCTGTTCCCAAACGGACGGTCTTGTTGAAACCGAGCGAGTTAAACTCAGTTCCAATTTGGGCAAGCTTTTCAAGCGCCTTGCGTTTCATGGGAGAGAAGGTCCCGGGCAATGGAATATAGCCACCGTCTCGGCGCATTGTCTCGTTATCCCACTTGAGTTCTATGCTGGAAACGCCCCTCTCTCCAAAAGTCACTGGTCCTGTCTGGTGACAGTTACGAGTTGTGGCCCTGACAAAAACAGGGGCCTGGTATTTCTGGGACACTCTCATCGCAGTAACAAAAAAGTCCTTGGCCTCTTGAGGGTCAGAAGGCTCAATGAAAGGGACGTAGGCAAGGCGTCCGTAATAGCGGTTATCCTGCTCATTCTGTGAACTGAGATGTCCAGGATCATCTCCCAGAATCACTACGAGTCCACCGGGCATTGTCATATATGAGAGTTGGACCGCTGTGTCGGCGGCAACATTCAATCCCACCGACTTCATCCAACATACTGAGGGCCTGCCAATAATCGCGGATGTGGCGGCGATTTCCAGCGCTACCTTTTCGTTGGTTGAGATTTCGAAGTAAATACCGGCTTTCGAAGCGATTTGCAACAAGGCGTTAGCCATCTCAGCGGTAGGGCTACCCGGGTAACATGTCGCAACTTGAACTCCACTTTCGATCATGCCTCTTACGAAAGCGTAATTACCAAGTAAACTTGCCTTAGTCCCTGATTCAGCCAGTAGAATGTCGTATTCTGACATGCCAGTTCTTAACCATCCTTTTAGTTACGTCAAATCTTGAAAAGGCTTTGTGAAAGAGTATCATGCCCAGAAGTATTCATGTCAAGAGCGGGAAGAAGCCAACTTCTAACTTTCATGAACGGTGCCCCTGAATACCGACACGATTTCCTCCGCTGATTTTTCCCACGAAAAATGTCTAGACCTTTCGAGCCCCTTCTCGATAAAAGAAGATCTTGCAAATTGGTCTTTTCCCATTGTAGTCATGGCATTTGAGATCTCGTCAACATTTTCAGGGTCCACGATAACCGACGCGTTTCCAGAGATCTCGCCTAAAGAACCTCTTGTTGAGGTTATAACCGGGCATCCGCAGGCCATTGCCTCAACAATAGGCAGTCCAAAACCCTCAAACAAGGAAGGGAAAATTAAGGCCGTTGCAGACCTGTACAGGGCTACTACGACCTCATCATCCACGGATCCTAGAAAATTAATTCTTTCCCCTGGTCCGGGCACTGCCGAAAGGCCCCTGATCGAGTCAGTAAAAGCGCTCTTCCTTCCGACTATGACCAGATTTTGGTCTGAAGTCCCCGCGATTTTTATGAACGCTTCTATAACTCTTGGTGTGTTTTTGTAAGGCTTGCCGTTTGTAACATGCAGAAAGAAACCGTTTTTTGTGAGACCGAATTTTTGTATCAGTGCATCAACTTGACTCTCTTCGGCAAAACTTGTGAAAGACTTATCTATGCCATGGTAGATCACCCGGCAGTCGCATTCCCTGTTAGGCCAAAATCGTGCCATGTCATCTAAAGTCGAATGTGAAGGAACGATTATTTTGCAGGCCCGTCTCACTGAAAGTTCCACCAGAGTCCTGAAATAAATCTTGCCAACGAGCATTCTGATTGGTCTGCCCTGGGCCTGAGTCCAAACCCTGTCAAACCACATCGTGTCATGTAGGGTTATGACCCCTGGTGTTTTCATCCTTATGGGCTGAAGCATGAAAGGGCTGAAAAAAAGGTCCGCTTCAAACTTATCCACTATTGAACCAAGCCTAAAGACGGTGTAAGGGTGAATGTGCCGGTATGGAATGTCAACCATTTCGGCATGTCCCTTGAGCTTATTTCTAATAGTCTCTGAGAGGTCGGTTCTGACCAATACGGTTAAGGATAGCTTGTGTTTTCTGTCTGAGATGGATCTGATGATATTGATGGCCGCGCGACCAGTGCCATCAATCTGATTTGGTATGCATCTACCATCTATAACGACCCGCATTACTTCCCTACCCACTTGTTTCAGGAGTAAATAGCTTGGGGTTTGGGTATCAGTGGCGTGATACAAGAAACTCACGCCCTGATCTTTTTTATGGAAATATTTGTTAACAGCCCGCTACAGGTTTCTTGGGGGCCTGTTTTATTGGTGTCGACGTGTCCAATGGCTTCGACTTCGGTTGTTCCTTGACAGCGGAGGCCGATTCTGGGACCTCAGTTACCCTGCCATGGCTTTGAGTCGATTCAATACCGCCGTAAAGTACCTTTATAGGTCTGGACGTCTTTTGAGCCAGGATCCCGCCTATGGCCATAGCTATAGTGCCGTCACGGTCCATTAAAATCAAAGGACCTACACCAACCAGGTAGGCCGGATCTGTGGACACATCCGCCGGATCTCCATGAATAGCCCCTGGCAGGGTTTTTTCTCTGAATTGTTGTTCCGGTCTAATATCTACAAGTGTAAATGTCCCGGGAAGATCCTTTATCAGACGCTTGAGTTCCTCTGCTGACATACGCTCAGGCAGGGCAACCTGCTTCTTGGGGACAACGTTTGCCGGGCTGGACCCTTCAGATTTCGTAGCCTCAATAACCGGCAACCCGGCCTTGATCCAGGCCTCGCTGCCGCCATCAAGACTTTCCGCTTTTTTAAATCCCTCGCGCTCCAGTATCCCTTGAGCTAGGCTTGAGCGGTAAGCTGAATTACATACCACCATTACGGGTTGGTCCGGGTCAAGCTGACGGGAGAGACTAGCCAGTTTATTTAGCGGCAGATTCAGAACAGCGCCTATACGCATCGCCATCCATTCGGAGGGTAAGCGAACATCTACTATCAAGGGGGATTCTCCATTTTGCATGAGGCCGTAAAGTTCCTTTGGAGTCCTCAGTTTACCGACAGTTACAGGTAGCCCGGCTTTTTCCCACGAGTCGAATTTGATTACATCGGCCGAATATCCTACACGGTGAAGTCTGTGAAGGCTTTCCTTTAATTCGGCTTCGTCGCCAACAAGTGCGAATTTTGCGCCCCAGGGCACAATTGTTCCCACCCATGTTTCAAGACGACCTCTTGCGGCAATGTTGACCGAATTTGGAATATGGGCCTTGGCGTATGATTGAGCGTCTCTGACATCCACAAGGAAATATTTGTCCGGCTGGGACAATTCAATCGTAGGTTTTAGCTCGGAAGGCAAGCCGCTGTCCACTTTTACCAAAGGTGGCCCCTCACGATTCATCTTGGCGTTGTGTTTGAAATATTGCGGGGCTTCCGGCAGGCCTTGAAGGACAGCGGCTATAAATTCAAATTTCTTGGTAGATTGCAGATACGGGTTTGATACCCTCTCCTGGCCGATGGTGGACTTGGGTTCGTCACCGAGGTGCGCCCCACACAAAGAACCTGCTCCGTGAGCCGGAAAAATTACGACGCTATCAGGAAGCTTGGAGATTTTGTTTGTCCATGAATCATATAATGCGGCGGCAAGCCAGGCGGCCGATATAGTCCCCTCAAGAAGGTCGGGACGCCCTACGCTACCAACAAAAAGCACGTCCCCTGTGAAAAGCGCTTCCGGAGACTTCTTCTGGTCACTCCCGTAAACAGCGCAGCACATCCCGTCTGGAGTATGCCCGGGGGTGTCCATAAACTTAAGCGTCGCTTTCCCAATATTTACATCCGAATTTTCATCAACAGCCTTGAACGGATAGGATACACCGGATTTGTGACTCTGGTATATGGGACAACCGAGGAGATTGACAACCTCCTTGTGGCCGGCTACGAAATCAGCGTGAGAATGGGTTAGGTAAACTCCTTTGATTACAACCCCTTCTTTTTTAGCTGTTTCAATATAAACAGAAACATCCCTAACTGGATCTATCAACAGAGCGTCTCCATCGCTGACAAGGAGGTACGAATAAATGGAAAGCACCGGCAAAGTGAATTGTATAACCTTAAATCCTGGAAAAATGTATGTGTCCACAATGCTGGAGGAAGAAGAATCAGCCCCGTGGGTTTGAGATTCTGTGTCTTTTATTTGATCACTTTGAGCAATGCATACAACATTAAGCAAAATCAGACAGATTGCTGAAAAAACGAACAATCGTTTCATATCTCAATTAGTCTCCCTTCAGTTATTGAACAAAATTCACTACCATCACTAATATGATAGGCTAATAATCTGGAATTGCAACAGAGCTGCTAACACAGAGCTGCCGGCCTTGGCTTTTTGCGCTATACACAAACGATTTGTGGGATAATGACAAATTATGATTCTATTCAGACCTCTCGTTCAGGTTTCTTTGGATCTCAAGCGATTCTTGTTCAGTGGCGGTTCGAAAAACGCAAATAGTTTTTTCAGCCGTCGGCCTAAATCTGATTATGTTTCCCTCTATTTTCAACCCGGCAACCGAACTCTTGGAAAATCTAGTGGAAAAAGGCGATGAACCGAAATACCCAGTTAAAATGGTAGCCACTGCAATGACTAGAATGAAACCGATAGCGCAGACTATCACGACCCACATAAGGTTGACCTCTGTTCCTGGGCACAGCATAGAATAGGCCACGAAGCAGATATTGGTCATCATCATTGCAGTAATCAACCATAGGAGTATTTTAAAAAACGGCGCCGTGTGCTGCCTGCCTTCCAGAATTATCGAATCCCCATCTATTTTGACTTTCCCTTTTCCCTTAAGACCCAGCCCGTCCCTTTTCCATTTGCCGCCAAAACTCACGTTTGATTCCAATTTCCACTCCTGGGTTTGACCACTCAGACATAATCTTTTTTCTACCTCAAACGCCCTCAAAGGTTGTAATATTTTATCCGATCTATAAGGTTCTTAACAAATAAAGAATTGGCGCAAAATTGAAAGTAGTGATGAATGATTACGATGTTTCATGAAATATGCAATGGAACCGAAACCTAACAACAAACACGAGTTCACAGTCAACGAGGATAACGCATTTGTTATGCCGATTGACGGGGTCCTTGATCTCCATACGTTTTCGCCCAGAGACCTGGAGAACCTCATTGAAGACTATTTCGAAGCCTGTTTGCACTCCTCCATCTTTGAACTTAGAATCATCCATGGTAAAGGCAAGGGTGTCCTCAGGAAACGAGTTTACTCAATTCTGGAGCGGCATCAAATGGTTGATCGGTTTGAGCAGGCCTCCGAAAATAGTGGTGGTTGGGGGGCGGTCTTGATACAGTTGAAAAAGCCTGTACCGTAAGCGACAAGTTCTTTTAAAAGACTTTAGTCACTGAGAAGAGCTATTTGAGTAGCCCTAACGTCATATTCAATGACAAGGGTTTAGTTACAACACTCGGTTCCACTTCTTAACGGGAGTCGAAAATGAATCCGACAGTTGCCGCACATTTCAAAATCCTGTTTCTATTGCTTCTGATCCTAGCCATTTTGGGTTGCGATCACAAACGTCAGGTACGTGAACTTCCGACGCCTGAAGTTACGATCAGCCAGCCGATTGAAAAGGAAGTCACTGATTTCCTTGAGCTAGCAGGTACCACTGCAGCGATCGAGTCAGTGGAGATTAGGGCCAGAGTTAAAGGTTGGCTTGAAAGTGTTGATTTTATTCCTGGCTCTAAAGTCAAGAAGGGCGATCTACTTTTCACGATCGATCCCAGGACTTTCAAGGCGCAGGTAGACCAGTATCAAGCGCAACTCGAGGGAAAGAAGGCGGAGGACATTCTTAGAGAGACGAATCTTAAGCGCGCTCAGGAATTATTGTCAACGGGGTCAATCAGTCAACTGAAATACGATGAACAAAAAGCGGACAAGGATGTGGCGGTAGCTCAGGTAGGCATATCTGAAGCAAATCTGGAAAAGGCAAAACTGGATCTTGATTATTGTAGGATAACGGCCCCAATTAGTGGTCGGATTGGCCGGAACATGGTTGATGTGGGCAACCTTGTAGGGGCCTCAAACGAGACTTTATTGACCCAACTGGTAAATGACGAATCGATATATGTTTATTTCAATCTCAGCGAGCGAGATGTTCTGACGCTCTTGAGCGCCGCTACTTCGGAAAATGTAAAATCCGAAAAGAGAAACACCAATATCCCCGCCTTCCTTTCGCTTAGCAATGAAAAGGGATTTCCTCACAAGGGTTCCGTTGATTTCTGGGACCCTGAACTCGATTCCAAGACCGGTACTTTGCAGGCTCGGGCGATATTTTCAAACGAAGACGGGAAACTGATGTCAGGTATGTTCGGCAGGATCAGGATTCCCGTCAAGAAACGGAAGGCATTACTCGTTCCCGAAATAGCTATCGGATTCTCACAGGCGGGATCGTATGTGATGGTGGTAAATAATGATAACGTAGTCGAACAAAGGATAGTTAAAACAGGCCAGTTGGACAACGCAATGTGGGTGATAGACGAAGGGCTCGTAAGAGATGACTGGGTAATTGTTAATGGTGTTCAGCGGGCAAGGCCGGGAGGCAGAGTCATCCCACAAAAGATCAGTGATCAGAAGGCGGAACCAAAGGCTGGATCAAAAAAACCTATAACCCCAAAGTAGTGGAGATCCACTCATGTTAAGCCGTTTTTTTATTAATAGGCCGATATTCGCATCAGTAATTTCAATCCTCATTGTCCTTGTTGGAGCTATGTCGATATTTGTTTTGCCGATTGCGCAATATCCTGACATTGTTCCGCCGGTCGTGCAGGTCACAGCGTCATATCCTGGAGCTGATCCGAATGTTATCGCCGAAACAGTCGCCGCTCCAATAGAACAACAGGTAAATGGTGTCGACAACATGCTCTACATGTCGAGCCAGAGCGCAGCGGACGGCTCTTATACACTCAATGTGACATTCGCCCTGGGCACGAATATAGATATGAACACTGTTCTGACGCAGAACCGTGTTTCCGCTGCTATGGCGCAACTGCCTGAACAGGTCCAGCGTCAGGGAGTCACAACCAAAAAAGTCTCCAGTTCTCTTGTCATGATCCTGACCTTGTTTTCGCCGGACGGGAAATACGACGACCTGTTCGTGACAAATTACGTGACGATCTATATCAAGGATGTTCTGAGCCGGGTTCCAGGGGTTGGAAACATAAACCTGTACCCTAGTAAAGACTATTCGATGAGAGTGTGGCTGGATCCAGATAAACTGGAATCTCGAAATCTCACGGTTGATAGTGTAGTCAACGCTATCAAGAATCAGAATGTTCAGGTAGCTGCCGGTCAACTTGGCCAACCCCCTGTTCCCAAGGGGCAAATGCTTCAGCTTTCTGTAAACACTCTTGGAAGACTTGCCGATGTAAAACAGTTTGAAGACATAATCGTAAAGACTGGCGAAGGGACACGCGTCACCAGAGTAAGAGACGTCGCTCAGGTTGAATTGGGCGGAAAAGCCTATGACTTCTTGTCTTTTTACCAAGGCAAACCGGCTGCGACAATGATGATTTACCAGTCCCCAGGTTCTAACGCGATGGATGTCACCAATCAGCTTCACGCCGCAATAGAACAACTGAGGAAAGACTTTCCCCAAGGGCTGAAAGAACAGATTGTTTACGAAGTGGCGGATTTTGTGCGGGCTTCTGTAAAAGAAGTCGTGATAACACTTCTCGAAGCTTTTGCGCTGGTTGTCTTGGTGGTTTTCATCTTCCTTCAGAACTGGCGTGCCACAATCATCCCGGTAATCACTATCCCCGTATCTATAATAGGAACATTTGCCGTGATGTCCCTATTCGGATTCTCAATCAACATGATAACTTTGTTTGGGCTGGTTCTGGCAATTGGTTTAGTCGTGGACGACGCAATAGTGGTTGTTGAGAATGTCGAGCGTAACATGACTGAATTCGGACTGTCGTCCAAAGACGCGGCCATCCGGGCCATGAATGAAATTACTGGGGCTATAGTTGGAATCACGTGCGTGCTCATGGCGGTTTTTCTTCCACCCGCTTTTCTTGGTGGGATTACCGGGGAACTTTTTAGGCAGTTTTCTCTAACCATAGCGGTGACGGTTCTTCTTAGCGCCGTGAATGCTCTTACCCTGAGTCCTGCTCTTTGTTCAATAATGTTACGCCCGAGACAAAGCCCAAAAAATTGGTTGTTCGAGAAATTTAACAGCTTTTTTGGACTAGTGACCGATTCATACGCCAAAATAGTCTCGATTAGCGTCCGTAAGGTTGCAATTGCCACTGTTATATTCATTGGTCTGGTGGGGTTGAGTGGGGTCAGTCTAATGAAGGTCCCTCTCGGATTTTTGCCCCTGGAGGATGACGGTTTGATCCTTGTCAACATCCAGATGCCGGACGGAGCAAGTTTAGAGCGAACGACCGATGTGGTTCACCGGGTTGCGGACATAGTTGAGAAAACTCAAGGGATAAAGTCGTGGTGCGCTCTAGTGGGTTTCTCAGTTATAGACGCGGCCAGATCAAATCTCGCCACTATGTTGATTCCTCTTAAACCGTGGGAAGAAAGAGACAAGCACGGGTTAGGCCGGGAATCGATAATGAAGGACCTGTCCGCCGAGTTTGCAAAAATTCAGGATGGGGTCGTTTTCCCTTTCACGTTTCCGCCGATTCTCGGGCTGGGAACAGGTGGAGGATTTGAGATGCAATTGCTGGATAAAGCCTCACTTGGGTTTGGGGCCCTCGAGCAGGCTGGTTCCCAATTAGCTCAGGCTGCAAATACTCAGCCGGATCTTCAGTCAGTCCACGCAACTTTTCGCGCCTCATATCCTAACATTTTTCTGGACATTGACCGCACCCAGGCCATGACGCTTAAAATTCCCTTACAAAGTGTCTTCGAAACTTTACAAACTTATCTTGGTTCGACCTATGTAAACGATTTCAACAAATTCAGCCGGACATGGCAGGTTAGGGTTCAGGCTGAAAGTTTTTTTAGACGATCACCGGAAGACATCTCCAGGCTTTATGTCAGAAATCTGGAAGGCTCCATGATTCCGCTCGGCACAGTATTGAGCGCTCGTTTTGATGTAGGCCCTATGCGTGTGGACAGGTACAACATGTTTCCTACCGCTAAGATTATGGGGGACGCTGCCTCTGGATACAGCTCTGGGCAGGCTTTGAACGCCATGCAGGATCTCGCAAAGGAAATGTTGCCGCCAGGGATGGGTTACGATTGGACCAACATGGCATATCAGGAAATTAAGGCGGCCGGAAAAGGGACTGCGACATTTGTGATGGCAATTCTAGTCGTAATCCTGATTCTGGCCGCTCTTTATGAGAGCTGGATTGACCCCATAGCAGTCGTCCTTACCGTTCCTCTCGCTGTTTTAGGAGCTGCAATCGGGCTCATAATTCGGGGCATGGACAACAACATATACACGCAGGTAGGTCTGGTCCTTTTGGTGGCTTTGGCAGCGAAAAACGCCATCCTTATAGTGGAATTTGTCAGGGATGAAAGAGCGAAAGGTATGGGGCTACTTGAGGCCGCTGTTGAAGGGGCAAAAATTCGTTTCAGACCCATTATCATGACTTCGTTTGCTTTTATTCTGGGGGTTTATCCTCTTGTAGTTGCGTCCGGAGCGGGAGCTGTAAGTCGTAGATCCGTTGGGACGGCAGTGTTCTCTGGAATGCTAGGAGTAACTTTGCTCGGAGTTTTTTTCATCCCTGTGCTTTACGTGCTAATGCAGGGCAGAAAACGTTCTCAATCTGTTTCTTCGAAACCGGAAAACAGTTCCACAGATATCCCACAATCCTGACAAAGAATCTGGTCCAGCAAACGCCGTACGGTCTAAATTTTAATGAAACCTTTTAAATAGCGCCTCCAGCCTTTGCCTACCAAGAGACGCTCTCGATTCCGTCGCCTTTCAAGGAATAGGAAATGAAGCTGTTAATAATCGGCAACCCAATAGCCGGCATGGGATACTCAAGGCGACGTGCTGAAGAGTTGGCCGGATTACTTTCACGCAATGGGCATAGCCTGGAAATATTCTTTACCGAAAAACCGGGAGACGCATCCATGCGGGCTGCTGGAACGGACAACCATTTTGACAGGATAGTGGTGGTGGGTGGCGACGGCACTCTTAACGAAGTCCTGAATGGACTTATAGACCCCTCGGCCACCCCCATTGTTCATGCGCCATCGGGAACCGCCAACATGCTTGCAAGGGAATTAGGGATTCCGACCAGGATTCCAGATGTGGCGAGGCTGGTAGAAAGCGGCATGATAAAACTCATCGACATGGGGATTGCTTCCGGTATACGATTCATTCTAGTAGCGGGAGTTGGTTTCGATTCATTTGTCACGATGCGCCTAAAAGCAATTCGGGCCAGCACTCTCGGATATCGTGGATATGTGAAACCCGTTCTAAAGGCTGGTCATGCCTATCATCCGATCAATTTGAATATATGGGTAGATGAGCAGGGGCCGATTCCAGGCCAGATGGTCATGGTTCTCAAGACCCGATATTATGGGGGAATCTTCATTTTTGCTGACGACGCCAGACCTGACTCAGGTTTTTTCCACGTAAGAATTTTTCCCCGAGGAACAAAATCAGCAATCCTCAAATACGGAATAATGGGTCTTGCGAGAAAAGTTTCTCTCTTAAAGGATGTAATATCTATCAAGGGAAAGAAATTAAAGATAGAGGCCGAAGCCCCAGCGCCGCTTCAAGTCGATGGTGACCACGCCGGCTGGACTCCTGTGGAAATCGAAATTCATCCCAGAGTAATTCCTGTTGTCGTGCCGGAAGGGAAGGGAGGGGCTCTTCATTCCGTGGCCAGGATGAGATGAAACTAAAATGAACTGTGTCTTTTTCTCAAGGAGTCGAAAATCTGCTCTGCACGTTCAGCGTTTGTTTCAACCCAAATTAGCAATTCGCCTTTTTCAAAAACACAACCGAATTCCTTCTTCAGAGATTCCAAATACTTGATAGTTAAAGTCTTCGGATTTATTCCCAAGGCCTCTATGACTGTCCCGTGACGTTCATTCCCTTCGTCCTTGTTGCAAAAAACCATTTTATTACCTCTGTCACTCAGCGTGTAAAAAAGTCCGCAACCTCAAATGGTCTCTCACAAATCATGCATTTTCTACGCCACATGATTTGCAGGCATTGTTCAAATAAAAGATCTCACGTAAGCGCATTCCGCAGAAGGAACGTGGTGGGATATGATGGAATGGTTCCTACAAAATGGTATGTTCATAATGTAAAGTCATACCAAAATGTCACAGTTAGTGTTGAGGATTTAAGATAAAATTCTTGGGGAATCTGGGTTGACCATGCTGGGGGAAGTGCGATATGATAAACAAAAGGTTTTGCGTCAAAGAAATAACACCGGGGGACAGTGGTTTTGGCCGGCGGGCTAAAAGAAGTTTCCACTGCCGATTCAGAGGGTGTCAAATGAAAAAGATTCTAATCACAGTAATGATGTGCGTTCTTTTACTTTGTCAAACAGGTTGGGGAAGTCAAGGCGAGCCACAAGATTTCGTAGGAGGACTCTTTGACATCGTTTTAGAAGTAGTGACCATGCCATGCAGTCTGCTTGCGACTTGTCTCGGTTTGGACGACGGTTCGTGCGTGTCTCAACAATGTCCTATGCCGTGTTGCGCTCCGTCAAAAGGTTGCTGTCGGTGTCCGTGCTGTAGCGGCGCCAGGCAATCAATGGTTTCACATTCGGTTCCCGTGGCTCAACCATTTTCTCACAAGAACAAATCTGAACCAGCAAAGTCTGTGGAGTCTCTGATCCCGGTCAAGAAGTCGGGAACTGAAGCTCAAACTCCTGTTGTAGTTAGATCGTTACCTGAACCGGCAAGGTTTGCTGAACCAAAAGCTCAAACTGCGCCGCCGATGGCTCCAGAAATTTCCAGCGCTCCGTCGACTGCAAGCGCTATAGTGGTTTCGCCTCCGGAGCCTCTACCCCAAAGGGCGCCCGAAACGGAAACCGCTCCACCAATGGTTGAAATACGGCAAAAACTTCCTGACGTTGTCCCCTTAGCGCCGGATAATTTTATTTCTAAGCCAAAAGAGGAGATCCAAGAAGTCCGGAAACCTGTTGCTTCGGAACATGGAGTGGCGGAAGCCAAGGTCGAGAATCCGCTGCCTGCCCCGGAAGTGGTTGCGACAAAGAACGCTCCTGAAAAGAAAGAAATTGTTAAAGAGAAGCCAAAACAGCGTTCAAAAGCTCAGAAGAGTCCTTGCTCGCCGGTTTATCCACCGGCATGCGGACCAAGGTTTTTCTATCGATGACCACGAGATGTTTTTTTTACTGAGAAGGCGACCATTAATTTTGTCGAGCAATACGTTTTCGCAGTCTGATGTTGAGCATCTCAACGCACACAGAAAATGCCATAGCAAAGTAAATGTAGCCTTTGGGAACGTGATTCCCAAAACCGTCCGCTATGAGCACAACCCCCACTACCACCAGAAAAGATAATGCGAGCATCTTGATGGTGGGATGCCCCGAAACAAATTCGCCAATCGCTGAGGCGAATACCATCATCAGTCCTACTGATACGACGACAGCGGCGATCATAACCGGAAGCTGATTTACCATCCCCACCGCGGTGATAATAGAGTCGAGCGAGAATATCAGATCTATCAGTATTATTTGAACGATTACCCCCATGAAACTGGCTGCGACCACTTTTGCGACATCCTGGCGTTCTCTTTCAAGCATTTGATGAATCTCTCTGGTGCTTTTCCACAGCAGAAATAATCCTCCACTGATCAGAATGAAATCCCTACCGGAAATTTCGTTCCCCAGCACGGAGAACCACGGAGCGGTTAGGCCGATGAGCCAGGATAAAACCGACAACAACCCTATCCTCATGAACATTGCGAAGAAAAGACCGATTCTTCTAGCAATCCCTCGTCTGTTTTCGGGCAGTCTCTCAACAACAATAGAGATGAAAATTATGTTGTCGATCCCCAGAACAAGTTCAAGTGCCGTCAGTGTAACAAAAGCTATCCAAACGTCTGCGCTCATCAACAATTCTAGCATTGCCAACCTCTATGTAATTCGGTTTAAAGATATGTGCCGTGAGACTTCATTGTAATCCTGAAATAATCATTTACGGAATTACTTCCATAATGCTAACGGGCCGCCTATAATTGTAGCAGAAAATATTCAAAGGGAGGAACCTCAAATGCCCGGCCTCTTTGATAGCTTTACCATCAAGTCCATAACCCTTCGCAATAGAATCGGAGTTTCACCGATGTGTCAATACGTGTCCAATGATGGCATGGCGACTGATTGGCATCTCGTCCATCTTGGGTCCAGGGCCGTCGGAGGCGCCGGACTGATCATAGCCGAAGCCACCGCTGTAGAACCCCGAGGTCGGATCTCCCCGACAGACGCCGGTCTGTGGTCGGACGAACATATAGGGCCTCTGGCCCGAATCACCAGCTTCATATCAAAACACGGGAGTGTTCCCGGCCTACAGTTGGCTCACGCCGGACGCAAGGCGAGCGCCGCGCGACCTTGGGAGGGCGATCACTCACTGAAAGAAGAAGAAGGCGGTTGGGAAACCGTCGCCCCGAGCGCTCTGGCCTTTGGAGACAAATTGTGGAAAATTCCCAAGGAAATGACGATTCAAGACATCATGGATGTTCAGGAATCATTCGCATTGGCCGCTCGAAGAGCTTGGCAGGCCGGTTACAAGTGGCTTGAATTGCATGCGGCGCACGGATACCTGTGCCACAGTTTCTATTCTCCGATTTCTAACAAGCGCACAGATCAGTATGGGGGCAGTTTAGAGAACCGATGCCGATTCACTGTCGAAACTCTTGCTCGTATAAGGGCAGTTTGGCCGAATGAACTGCCTCTGGCTGTCAGGATATCCTGCTCGGATTGGGTTGAAGGAGGCTGGACCATGGATGAGTCGATTGAATTGGCACGTAAGCTCAAAGATGCCGGAGCCGACCTCATAGATTGCAGTTCGGGTTTTGGGTCGCCGGACCACAGAAAATATCCATTTGGGCCAGGATGGCAGGTCCATTTCTCCGAGGCCATTAGGAGAGAGGTTAGGATTGCCACGGCTTCGGTTGGGCTTATTACAGACCCGGTTCAGGCTAATGAGATTATTTCGTCGGGCAAGGCGGACATAACGCTGCTGGGCCGGGAAATGCTCAGAGACCCGTATTGGCCTCATCGCGCGGCAAAAGTCCTAAACGTTGACCTGAAAAGTATAGCGCCTGCGCCTTACGCTCACTGGATCTGACCCGTTGAAAAAAAGCGCACTGAAGTAGGATCAGCCTCAGTGCCTATCATTAGGCTTTTTGGGGAACGGGCTTTCGTTTACCAGAGCCGAATTAGCGACTCAGAAGAATCATCCTCTGATACCAAGAACCTTGTAGAGCTTTACGGAGCCTTCTATACCTTTGAGTTGCGCCTCCCTTTCCTGCCCGACCACAACTTCAGAAGCGACCTGGTGATATACCGATTCAGTTATGAATATTTCACTTCCCGCTGTTAATGCCTGAACTCGAAAAGCTACATTAATAGGACTGCCCACAGCCCCGTATTTCTTGCGCCTTTGCGATCCGATATTTCCCACAACCAGCTCGCCGCTATTTATACCGATCCCCATTTTCAATTCCGGTAGCCCGAGATTGAGACTCTCTCTATTGAATTCATCCATCACACTTTGCATCTCAATTGCGCACAACGCCGCGCGTTTCGCATGGTCGGAAAAAGACCTGGGAGCCCCGAAAAAAACGAGAATTCCGTCTCCCGTAAACTCATCTATTGTTCCGCTATAATGCAGGATAATGTCGGTCATTCGTTCCAGATACCGATTCAAAAGGAGCAGAAGATCGCTCGAATTCATGGATTCAGTGATCCTCGTAAAACCTCTTAGGTCCGACACGAGTATGGTGATATCCCTCAATTCGCCCCCAAGTTTTATCCCCCCGGGAGACTCGAGTATTTCGCTAACAACTTCATCACTTAAATATGATCCAAAGGTTTCAAGGACAAAAACCTTCCGAGCTCTCTCCTGTTCGAGTTTTTCTTCGGCCAGCTTGCGTGTGGTGATGTCCACCACGATCCCTTCAAAGTGGGTAATGCCACCCTTATCGTTTCGGACAATCCACATTCGTTCGTCAAGCCAGCGTGTTTCTCCTGATCCGGCAATAATCCTGTATTCCTGGCTGAAGCCGCTCTGCCTTGCCTCAGACCCCGCTTCAAGCCGCAATTTTTCCTTGACAGTTTCTTTGTCTTCAGGGTGAACAACCTCAAACAAATTGATCCGTCCTAACAACAAATCTTCAGCGGAATATCCCAGTTGACTCACATTTTCTGAAACGAACTCCACAGGCCAACCTGGTCCCACACGGAATCTAAAGGCTATCGATGGACTTCTTCTCACAATTTGCTCCAGTATTCCGACAGGTTTAGTGATGAGTCGCACAAACAGGAGGGCTACAATCCCGGCGATCAGTACAGCCGCAACGACCGTTATTCCTACAACCAACATAGTTGTCCGGAATGAAGCCTGGATCTTGGAGTCTATAGATTCCTGCCGAATCTTTATTGCTTCCCTTGCGCTCTCCACGTTATTCGACACCTTCGTAGTGGCAATCCTGAAGAAATTCTGAAGGGCGTTTCTGTCCTTATCTATCTGCTGGAGCTTTGTTTCGTCTATTGGATCTGTCAAAAGAATCCGGTCCCGATTCCTGTCCAGTTTTTTCAGTTGTTCAAAATTTCTGGAGAATCTTTCCAGGATATCGTCAACCCGTCCGAGGATTTCCCTTATTTCTGGTATCGAACTCGAACTGTTAGCCCTTTGCGCCATTCGTCTGGTCAGTGCCAATCTGTAGTCGATGTCCCAGGCTGACTGCGTGTCGCGATAATTGAGGTAACTGGTGAAAGCCCCATCTAGCAACAGCATGTTCGACCCTATGTCATACGCCGACGCTGTATACCTCGCCAGGGAGCTATAATGATTCGCTCCGTCAACAGCCTCGACCAAGGCCAGATAGCCCGCTGCGGCCGTCAATATGATAAGGGCCACCATTAGGACAAAACCTGAGATGACCGTCAGTTTAATTCTGTTCTTCACTGCGTGTCTGATCCCGTTAAGACTTGGCCTGTAAAAATGTTACAGATCTCAATAGGCGTAGTTTACCATGTTGGCCTTTGTGACATCTATCCACCCCTTGCCAAAAAAGAGGTTCGATTTTCGTTGATCCTCCCTGATGTTTTGATATCCCCTTATTCCAAGATCAGTTTCATTATGGATTTTAATACCCCTGAGCGTCATTAGAGCGGCCATGTTCATCGCATAGCCCGCATCTGCAGGATCCCAAAAACTTATTGTCTCTAATGATCCTTCCTCAAGATAACTCTTGCATGCTGAAGGCAGAGAAACCCCAACAACGTTAACAGTTTCTTGCCGTCCAGCCGTCTCTACCGCAAGAGCCGCCGATGGGACCGAAACCATTGTGAATCCTAATATGCCACGGAGCTCAGGAAATGTTTCCAGCAGTTCCCGTGCTCTCGCAAATGAACGGGCGGGATTGTCATGATCTTCTATTGCGTCTGAAACTAGCTTCATATCGGGATATTTTTCGAGTTGACGGGAGATTGCGGCACCGAGCCATTCCATGTGCGACTGACTACCGTAGCTGCCGAGAATAACGGCGTAAGGGCCTTTATGTTTCATGTACATCGCGAGTTCATCCATCAGGTGGATTCCCCAGGCCCTGTTGTCGAACGGCTCCAGGATGATGTCTGCGTTGACCATGTTGGAAGCTTCATGGGCCACTATAACGATCCCTGTTTCTCTCGCCTTCTTTAGCGATGATTCAACCGCTGGAACGGAGAACGGGACGACGCATATTGCGTCAACTCCCTGTCGGATCAGTTCGTCGATCATCTGGGCCTGCAGTGGGCCATCCGCCCTCGCCGGCCCCACCATGAAAGCGTCCTGGCCGGTTTCCTGTGCAAATCGCATGACGCCTGTCCTCATCCTCGCGAACCAGGGAATGCCGTCGACTTTTACAAGCGTGGCTATCTTGTATTTTTTCTCGAGGTTATTAGTCTCCGCCTGTTTTGGCGATCGCGTGTTGGAATCGCAAGCGGCTACACAAAATAATATCAATGGTATCAGTAGAATGCGGTTCAATGTTTTGGAATCTATGCCCATGTTTGTTCTTCTTGACTTTGAGGTCGGTATTGATACGCTCGACTTTGCGCTACTGAACTTTTCCATTCAAATGTCACAAAGGAGAAGATAGCATGTCTGATGCTCCGAAAACAGACCAGAATCAGGTAATGGATATTTCAACCATCCTTAACAATCCCCAGATTCAGAAATTATACGTAAACAGAACGGTCGTGGGAAACACAATTAGTGACATGTTCGTGATCGCTCAGTCAACGGGGACACAGCCTGTGGTAATCCAGATGTCATTTATCACAGCCAAAACCCTGGCTGATGACCTACTAAAAATGATTGCGGAATTCGAAGACAAAACAGGGCAGAAAATCCTCTCAATGAAAGACATCCAGGGAAAACTCGCCAAACAGTTCAGTGGGGCTCCTATGTAATTGGGATCAAGATCAGCGCTCATTGATTATATTGTTTTCATCTTTGAATCAAACATTCCCTCTGTTATAATCTTTACAGCATGATTGTTGAGAGGTCGGAGATGGAAACAAACCGGAAAATTGTCATTGATGTCCCGGATGACGTCTTTGAATCTATTACTGAATTTAAAAAGAGAATGCGCATAGACAATGACAGCACGGCTGTTTTCGAACTTTTAAAATATGCGCTTTCCTTGCCTCCGTATTTTGCTTTTTTCGACTGGCGGATAGCCGAGGAGGAAGCTGATGCCGATATTGAATCCGGGAATGTGCGGTCCTTTGAATCCACAGACGACTTTCTTGCAGATCTAAGAATATGAGGATATCCAGAACCGATTCATTCAAAGACGATTTCAGTCAATTACCCGTTCCGATTCAAAAACTTTTCGAAAAAAAACTCAAACTTTTTATGAACAATATAAAACACCTGTCTCTCAGGGTTAAGAAGTTACACGGATTCGAAAACCGATGGGAGGCCAGCATAAATATGTTCTACCGTTTCACCTTTGAAATCCATACGGATTACTATCTTTTTAGACGAATCGGCCCACACGATATTACTCTCAAGAGGCCCTAACGCTCTGAGAAAGTAGTTTACAATCTATGGCAGCCTGAACAGGAAATTCTCTCGTCGCCCCCATAAGCTGACTTCCGTAAAAATAACTATATATTAATCGCTTATCTATGGGCCGAAGCTTTTTGTGTAATAAATTGCTCTATATTGAGCTGCGTTCTTTCATAATGATGGATGTTGGAAAAGAGATATATTAAAGTGTAAGCAAATATCCTCGTTCCAGGAGGAAGCCGATGACGCAGCGGGATGATTCCCCAAACAAACCCTCCCAGGCAATGACACTAACAGATCGGGGCACTGATTCTATGTTCCTTGACTCTGCATCTCTAGGTGGGCTTTCGAAAGACGAACTCCTGAATCTCGTTCGAGACATGTCTGTCAATCAGACCAAACTTGAAAACCAGAATAAAGAACTGCTTGAAGCGAAACTGGAATTTGAGAAATCCTACGATTCCTATTCCGAATTATATGACTTCGCTCCTGTCGGTTATTTCACTTTGGACAGGGATGGATTGATTCTGCAGGTGAATTTAACCGGAGCGGCCCTACTGGGCGTCGAACGGCGTCAATTGATCAAGGAGCCGTTTTCAGACTTCATAGCGGAAGAGGACCGGGACACATTTCACACCCATTTTGCGGCCGCCTTTAAAACCCAAACGAAGAGCATGTGCGAACTCAAACTTAGAAAGCACGACGGGGTTCAGTTTTATGCCGGCCTAGAAAGTAAAATAACTGGAGATTCTGATGACCAGACAGGTGTGTGCAGAACAATCCTGTCCGATATCACTAAACTCAAGCGATTTGAAGGTCTGGTCCGCAAGAGCAGAGAGACTTTTGCTGCTTTGCTCGACGCTATTTCAGAAGCGGCCTTTCTGTTAAGCCCGGAAGGTGTGGTCCTTGCAGCGAACCAGACTACTGTAGACCGTTTGAATAAAACATTCCAGGACGTCATCGGAAAATCGATTTTTGATTTGTTGGATTACGATCTGGCTAAGTCTCGGCAGATATACATAGATCAAGTTGTCGGAACAGGCTGCCCTGTCCAGTTCGAGGACGAACGCGCTGGAAGGAGTATTCACCACAGCCTGTATCCCAGTTTTGACAGGAGAGGCAAGGTAGCCGCCGTAGCGGGCTATAGTATTGACGTTACCAATCAAAGGCAGACTCAGAAAGAATTGGAAAAATATCGGGACCATCTTGAAGAGTTGGTCCAGGACCGCACGGAAGAGCTAAACAAAATCAATGAACAGCTAGTCCAGGAGGTTGCGGAACGTGAACAGGCTCAACGTGATGTTCAAATGTCCGTGTCTCTGCTGCGAGCTGTTTTTGACGCTATTTCCGACGGACTATTGGTAGGAAACCTTGTGCATGGAGTCGAATCTCTCAACCGACGATTCAAAGAAATTTGGGGTCTGACTAACGAATTCGTCAAGAGTGCGGACTCGGCTCAGATGCTGGAATTCAGCGCTAACCAGACGAAAGATCCAGTCGGGTTTGTGAAAAGAATCGAAGAGATTTATTCCCCATCCGTGACCGAGAGTTTTGATGAAATTGAATTGACGGATGGAAGGATACTCGAACGTCGTTCCAAGCTTTACCTGATCGGAGAAAAAACCTATGGACGTGTTTGGAGTTATAAGGATGTCACTGAACGAATACTTGTCCAGAGGGAACTTCTCGTCGCTCGAGATCAGGCGCAGGCAGCCGACCAAGCCAAAAGCGCTTTTCTTGCGATGATGTCCCATGAAATTCGCACCCCGATAAATGCTGTTATGGGCCTAAGCTACCTATGTTTTCAAACTCAGGTCACACCTAAGCAGAAGGATTACCTGGAGAAAATACACCGTTCGTCGGAGGCGTTGCTAAGAATAATCAACGATGTGCTGGACTTTTCAAAGATTGAGGCCGGCCGGCTCGAGATTGAACTGGTCGATTTCGATTTGGAAAATGTGGTCAGGAATGTCTTCGTAATGGTATCGTTCAAAGCCGAACAAAAAAGTCTGGAGCTTCTCGTTTGTATAGACCAAAGGATTTCGGGAGGGTTGATCGGAGACCCGTTAAGGCTGGAGCAGGTGATAAAGAATCTGGCCGACAATGCGGTGAAATTCACTGAAAGGGGAAAGGTGATCATTTCAGTGGAATTGCTTGATGACCAGCCTGATCAGGTCAAGTTGAGATTTAGCGTGAGCGACACAGGGATAGGACTCTCTGAAGAACAGATATCGAATCTGTTTCAGGCGTTTGTGCAGGCGGATAGTTCGACAACACGAAAATATGGAGGATCTGGTCTTGGTCTGAGCATCTGTAAACGACTGGTAAAAATGATGGGGGGAGAAATCTCCGTGGTCAGCCGACCAGACGAGGGGACCACATTCTCTTTTGTTTTGGACCTTGGGCGAAGAGCGGGCGCGTTTCCTGAGCAGGGATTACCTCCCGGGGATATTGCAGGCGCACAGGTTTTTAGTGAGGATGTCGCCTGTTCGGTTGGGGCTTCAGTAGTTTCGGCCAGGGAAAAGGAACTGGAGGTCGCTCAAAAAGTAGCGGGGGCTAAAATCCTGTTGATAGAAGATAATGAAATCAACCAGCAGATAGCCATGGAGTTGCTTGCCAGGGCCGGACTGATAGTAACGGTCGTAAATGACGGACAGGAGGGCGTTGACGCTGTACACTCCGGACAATTTGACGCAGTGCTTACGGATATCCAGATGCCGGTGATGGATGGCTACAAGGCCGCATCGATGATACGACAAAACCCAAGGTTTGCTAATCTGCCTATCATTGCTATGACTGCTCACGCAATGGCCGGCGAACGCGAGAAATGTATTTCCGCTGGAATGAATGATTATGTTTCCAAACCCATAGACCCGTATCTGCTGTATTGTGTCCTCCTGAAGTGGATAGCCCCCGGATATTTTGTGCCCGGCGTTCAAGCGCCCAGTCCGACTGTTACAAGGGAACCGGTTCCGGACATTGATTGTTTTCCTGATTTGCCGGGTATTAATGTAGCGTCTGGAATAACCAGAGTTGGCGGAGATCATCAATTTTACAGGCGCATGTTGCGGAAATTCAGGCAAAGTCACGTTGACGACTCGAATCTCATCGCTCGGGCGCTGGAGAACGGCGATGTCGAAACATCCGAAAGGTTGGCGCACACGCTAAAGGGAGTTTCTGGCGGCCTTGGAGCGGATGCGCTCCGACTAGCCTCTCAAGAGCTGGAATTGATGATAAAGGATGGGAAGACTTCAAGACTTGTCCAGTGTCTTGATGATGTACGTTCCGAGCTTGAATTGGTAATTTCTTCGATATCGCTCCTGGATCAATCCGACGAAAGCTCCACAAAGCCCAGGATTGAAGAACATGAAGCAGGGGACGGAATAGTCGATCAGGAAGTCTTAATTCTTTTTGATAAACTTAAAACGCTAATGGCCGACAATGACACAGCCTCTCTGGATATGGTCGCTGATATCGGGAACCGGCTTGCGGGTTCAATGTTCCAGGCAAACATGGAACGCCTCCGGGAAGCCCTTGAACATTACGATTTTGATAAAGGGATTGAAATACTGGATGAAATCATTGGTGAGTTAAATCTCTCCGAAAGTGAGGATTAATTATGGAGGCTCCGCTACAGAAGAAGACCATTCTGGTTGTTGATGACCTCCCTGAAAATATTGATCTGTTACATAAGATCCTGTCCCCGACTTATCGATTGAAAGCGGCTCTAAACGGAGAAAAGGCGCTAGTCTTGGCCACGTCTCAAGACACGCCTGATTTGATCCTGTTAGACGTAAAGATGCCGGGAATGGATGGATACGAGGTTTGCCGTCGATTGAAGGCCAGTGCGGTGACTTCGAAAATACCGGTTATTTTTGTGACGGCGATGACTGATAGGGAGAACGAGGCAATGGGATTTGATGTCGGCGCTGTCGATTATATCACGAAACCTGTCAGCCCACCGATAGTAATTGCGAGAGTCGCAACTCACCTTGCGCTCTATGACCAGAACCGGGTCCTCGAAGAGAAAGTTAGGGAGCGAACCGACGAGGTTGCGCATGTGCGGGATGTTACAATTCATGGCATGGCCGTGTTGGCAGAGACAAGGGACAATGAGACGGGCAACCACATCATGCGCACCAAGAACTACGTGCATGTCCTGGCCAAGAGGCTGATGACTCACCCACGATTTCGCGACCAACTGGACAAAAGCACCGTTGAACTTCTTTTCAAGTCAGCTCCATTGCACGACGTAGGTAAAGTGGGGATTGTGGACGACATACTGCTTAAGCCTGGTAAGCTCACGCTGGAAGAATTCGAAGAGATGAAAAATCACACGATATACGGTCGGGATGCGATAACAAGAGCTGAAGAGGCTTTGGGTAATGATAAAGGTGTTTCTTTTCTGCGCATCGCCCGTGAGATAACCATTTCACATCATGAGAAATGGGATGGAACAGGTTATCCGCTCCGTCTCTCGGGAGAAGATATTCCTGTCTCCGGCAGGATTATGGCGGTGGCCGATGTTTATGACGCTCTGATCAGCAAACGGGTCTACAAGCCGGCCATGGCTCACGAGGAAGCGGTCCGGATTATTGTAGAAGGAGATGGTCGAACGACCCCGGAACATTTCGATCCTGACGTGTTGAGCGCTTTCATGGATCTGAATGAGAAGTTCCGGGAGATAGCGGCAAAATTTACAGACCGAACTTGATAGTTCAGACTATGACAGATTGGATAAGGCGGTCTGGAAGAAAAAGGGTAATACCCCTTAAAGAGGGTAATAGGACCTGGCAGCCGTAGGAGGCGCTATCATGTCATTTCGAACGTAGGGTGGACAGTGTCCACCATCTTATCTTTCCCATATCAACTCCCCAATATCTTGAAAGTCCCCGAACAAAAATCTGATTCGATGCTTGGGTTTGGTGGACACGGTCCCTACAAGATTCCAACAAAATGCGCTCTCTTACAAGGGTGCAGCCTGGGTGCCATCTTTTTTTGATTTTGTTTTAAAATCGGCTCGATCGATCCTATCGGCACAAATGGGTGATTTTCACCCATTTATGTGCGTATTCGCACACATTGAAATGCAGTTAAATTAGTAGGTTACGATGTGTTTATCGCATTACGAGCGATATCGCTCGAAATAACGGATTTTCTCGCTCATCTGTCGCACATAGTCGGTATGTGCGATGCAACATATGCCATTGATATTACATTAAATGTTTTGTATCATTTCGGCTATGAAGATCTTGGCGCCATTTATGCTAAATCTAACGCAGGGGAGAAATGGATAGGTTTGTCCATTAGCCCAACATTCTGAACTGAACAGATTTTTCCCGTCGCAATCAGGACGGCATCGCATAATCACTCAGATGGCGGTATACCATGCGCTTATGGAATTCGCGTCGTCCCAAGGTTTGTCGGCGAAGGATCATTTTTGAGCAGCTCGAAGAACGAATAGTTCTTGACGCTGCAGTGACTCCTCAGCCGACCAATGTAATCCTCGATCATCCCGAAACACTGAACACCCAACAGGCTGATCATCCTAACGACCAGGCTCAGGTTGCCACTCAGCCAGCGGTAGCTCCAACATCTCCGGCCCCTGCGCCGGCAGGTGAAGTTTTTCATCACGAATTCAATGTGGTGCTTGTGTCCGACGCCCTGGACAAGATACCGGAGATCAGCCAGGCGGCGATGGACGCGGCCAAAGTAATTACATACGACGCTGAGCGAGACAACCTGGTAACCATAATCGGTGAAATCCAGGAAGTCAGCAAATCTTCCGGCCAGAAGATCGATAACCTCATTGTCATAGGGCACGGCGCTGAAAACGCTTTAAGGATAGGAACCGACAGGATCGATTTCTCCAACGTCGGGCAGTTCAGCTCAGATTTAACTTCACTCGGACAGGCTTTGAGCGACCAGGCCCAGATCGAGATTTTCTCATGTTCTCTGGCTAAAGACGCGTCCGGCAAGGCCTTCGTCGATTCCTTCGCGAAACTGACCGGCGCAGATGTTTTTGCCAGTGATGACAACACAGGAGGAGCCAAAGGTGACTGGACCCTGGAATATGGCTCCGATTCAGGGGTTGCTATCAAGTCTCTGTTCGACGCCCAATATCTTACAAATATACATACCGATTTGACTTATGCCCCGGAGCTTACAATCAGCGGGAATGCTCACGGACTTGAAAACTCGGCGGTTAATTTAAGTTATTTGATATCGGTCAATGATCAAGACGCTAACGAGACAATCACTGTGACACTCAGTGCTCTTAATGGGTTTGAGACTCTAAATGCTCTAGCCCAACCAGGCGCCGAGGTCACCAATAATGATACTTCCGAGCCTTTTGCAAAACTCTTTCAGGAATAAGTGTTTGCCGCTCCGACCTGGCCTTCAGTTGAAATTTCAGCGGTCAGAGTGATCCCTTAATAGGATTTTTTCCATTAAATTGATGTTTCTTTTGTTTTTGAGCGCACCTATCCTGTTTATTGCTTTTCTGTTAGGATTTGTAATTGATCATGTCACTAATTTGATCAACTGGTCGGCAAAAATCGCTATCACTCCAAACATTAGATGAGCCTTTACTTTCACCGCTCCGCGAACCATGACATTATTTGCTCCGAACTCTTCCTTTAATCGACTATAAAAGCGCTCCACCACTGTCCTTTCTTTATACCTGACAGTCTCATGGGGAGCCATGGGAATGATGTCTTTCCCCCTGGAGTTCTTGTCTATTATCGGCACATGACCAAGACTCCGGCTCATCTGATATATTGCTCCCGCGTCATAGCCGGCATCCATAAGGTCATAAAAATACGTCACTCTGGAGCTGCTCGTCTTCATGAGGGGGATGGCCACCTGACTGTCATGTAATGACGCTGAAGTAATAGCGACACTCACCGGCAGACCGTAATCATTGACATCCGCATGAAACTTGTAGCCAATCCAACTTACCTTGTACCCCTTGGAATTTCTCTTGGTTCCAACATCGCAGCCAACCGGCAATTCCTTGAACGCCTGTTCCGCTGATTGACCAAGCTGACGTGCCAGCCGTTTGACTTCAATGGGATCTGAATGTTCACCTTTTGGTCTGCGACCCCTCATTTTCGGGCAACGTTTTTGCTTTGGAGGTTTTTTTACCGGTTTCTCTCTGCCTTCTATGGCTGTAGAGTCTCTGGATATGTGCCCCACCAGTTGCGTTTTCAAAGATCTCTCAACCAAAGACTCGTGGACTTTGTCACCAAGATCACTGTCAGCAAACTCGGCAAAAGCCCTCGAGAAAGTCGACTCAGACGGAATGTCTGAAGGTTTCCCAAAACCACAGATCCTGCGCAAGCTTGCGTAGTCTCAAGGGCCTCAATCAGAGCCCGTGGGGTGGCATACCCATAAACAGACTTCGTAACGAACGATCTGGCAATCGATTCACGCTCGCAAAGGTTTCTTCCAAGCCACTGTGTATCGCTACTTTTCGGAACACAACGCTCAACCTCCACCAACTCCAGTATTGACACAAGCTGCTTCTCTTTTTCGGTTAAAGCAATATCCCGGCATTGCTGCAATTTAGGAAATAAACTCCGTTGCAGCGTTCCCATCAGCCATGATATTGTCTTTCTAAGCTTCACTGGTATCTCCTGTGACAAAGAGTCTTTTTCCAAAAACACTATACCACGGGTCTGCCAGTGAAGCTCATTTATTTCAAACCCTTAACCTCCTAAAAAATACTTTTGCAAGAGGCTCATTAGTTACAAAATTTTAACAGCAGTTTGTCTCTGGTCGGCCCCTTTTGGCTCAACCTGTTAACGATTGGTTGCACTAGAAGAAATTGGCCGCCTGGCGCTGTCGGTTGAATTATCTTGACACTTTGTTCAGCGGAGGCCTATTTAGAATACAAATGACCGATCTCAATTGGGACTCCAAATAAATAAATTCATGACTTGACTTCAGAACGCAGAGAGAGGGGTCGAGGTTAAAGCGGACCAGTTCACTGGATGGGAGTCATGACAGGGCGTTCAGGCAAAAAGAAGAGAAACGCGACGCTGGTTGGATTGATTGCCATATTGTCGGCGATCGTTTTGTCTGTGAGTGTTTACGTGTTTCCATCCGTGGGGTCTTTCATCAACCTGAGGTTCTATGATTTCAAGATGGGCCTCTCTTGCTGCAAGGTTTATTCTCCGGACATCGTCCATCTCGATGTAGATGATCTGGCCACCCAGAGATTTGGTATCTGGCCATGGGACAGGTCAATGAGCGCCTGGATCCTGAAACGGCTCACGGAGCTTGGAGCTAAGGCGGTAGCTGTCGATGTGCTTTACACTTCGCCGGGCAAAAGTGTTGAGGGCAACAACGCATTCTTTGAAGCAATAAAAGAGTCGGGGAATTTTGTGGCTGCAACGGCCTTCAGAATCACTGACGACACGAACGTGGCGCTCAAGATTACGGCAGACAAGGAACGTGCCGACGCCTTGTATGACAGAGCATGGCCCGTTGCGGTTCCCTCCGGTTATAACCTTTTCAGAGCGGCGTCGCTGGAAAACTCCTTTACCCCTCTGGTCCCTGTCCTTTTGTTTTCCAGAGAGGTGGGGCATATCAAAGACATACCCGACCGGGATGGAGTCCATAGGCGGGTCCCAATGTTCATAAGATTGGAAGATAAGCTGATCCCAGCCCTGAGCCTGGCAACTCTGGCCGTTTATTGCGGACAAAACGCAGGTGGTTTCAGTCTTGGCCGATCTTCAAGGATAGCAACGTCTTGCAAAGGGGAGGCTATTGACATACCCGTTGATTCCAGGGGCATGATGCTCATCAACTGGGGGAGCGCCTGGGAAAGTTTTGCTCATTACTCTGCGGTAGACTTGCTCGATGATGAACCAAATGAGGCCAAATCGCCTCGTTACAGGGACAAGATTGTTGTGGTAGGAATTTCGGCTACAGGAACCACCGATTTTGGGATAACGCCTTTAGAATCGAGAGCGCCTTTGAGCCGAGTTCATTCCTTTGCAATGAACACCATTCTGACCCGGAGTTTCATCAGGGAATTTTGCCCTTTTCCTTGTGTCGCGGGCGCTGCGCTTCTGATTACCATAATTTTTGTGGCGTTTGCCGCCAGAATACGCTTGAGGCTGGCCATGTTGATTGCCTTCATTATTTGCGTGGCATTCATAGCCGTTTCTTTGGCTGGCTTCCTTTTTTTCTCCTACGAGATACCGCCAGCGGAGTTCCTGATTATCTTTGCTCCGGGAGTGGCTATATGTTTGATAGGAAGAATTGTAGGAGTTGAACTTGACGCTTACAAGGCTTCCAAGGCGCTGGAACGATATCTTTCTCCCGAATTGGTCAAGGACATCATCGATAGCGGAGCCGAAGTCGACCTGAACACAAAAAAACGCGACCTGACCATCATGTTCGTCGATATTCAAGGATTCAGCACGATGTCTGAATTCGTGGATGTAGAATATGTGAACAGATTCCTGAATGATTTTTTCGAACTCATGACTCACACCGTTTTTGAACATAAGGGCACGGTTGACAAGTTTTTAGGTGATGGCTTGCTGGCTTTCTTTGGAGATCCTGTGCCCTTGCAGAATCACGCTATAGCCGGCTTGGACGCAGCTTTGTCCATGCAAGACCGCATGAAAGGCCTCAACGCAAAGTGGTCGAATTGCGGCGTCCCTGAACTGGAGACAGGCATGACCATAAGGATAGGACTGAACAGCGGGCCCGTCATCGTTGGCAACATAGGTTCGCAGCGTCGTTTGGAGTACACGGTCCTTGGTTCGGTGGTGAACATAGCCAGCAGGCTGCAATCCCTGGCTCCCCCTGGAGGGATCATAATGGCTGAATCTACATGGTTTAATGTAAAAGATTCTATTGAGTGTCAGGGACCGGAGGTCGTGAAAGTTAAGGGCATCGAGCGAGGAATTCCTATCTACAAGATATTTGCGGAAAATGTGGAACGGATATGCGCCGACCACTCACTGCAATAGCCGAAATAAAAGAAGCGCCGTCGACACGGCGCTTCTAATGGGACGAGTCATCTTGCGAGAATGTTCTATTTAGCCAAGTCCTTGATCTTACCTTTTATTCCCTGAACACCTGCAACGCTTTCAGTGTGGCTACTCGCCACGCCTGCCGGCAATCCCATCAAGCTGTCACCTTGCCCCGGCTTTGATAGTTTGTCAGGGGTTATGACCTTTAAATTGAAACGCTCGTCCTTTGAGATTGCGGCCAACTTGTTCGCCAACATTTCCAGATTCGTGGAATCATCGCGGGAGATGGTGATGAAGTCCTCTTCTCCCAACGGCTTCAGAGGATCCAGGGACGTTGGGTTGGCAGACACGTAAACGAGAATTTTTCCCTTGTCTTGAGATTGACTGAACCCGATCTTAAGACCTGAATCAGCGCTTACAATGGTGCAGTCCTTGCCGGCCGCCAGGTTATCAGGAGTCTTCCTGTTCGGGAATACAACGACAGCGTCGCCCTCGGGAGAAATATAAATTGCTGTGATATAGGCGCTCTCTGCCTGAGTAAGCTTGACGGACACGGGCGCATTCTTGTCGGCTTTTTCATTGCCGGAGATGTCCGTAGAGACCCTGACATCGATGGATTTGGGACCAATGACGCCTGCGGACTCAAGTTTCTTGCCGAGTTCGGCCGCTCCTCCAGTGGCCCAGGAAATTGGAGCCAGAAACAATACCAACAGGGCTGTCATCGTTATTGAAAGCGTCAGTAGCCGAAACATTAATTGGTTTTTCATTAATACCCCCTCCTTTTGATTAGCATTAAAAGAGCGTTATATATGTCCAGCTAAATGATGTAGCCTGTAAGTTAAAGTTTCAACATGTTTTTTCATTTTGCTCGCGTGTTGAAAGAGTGGCCATTGTCTCGTTCACAATAGCGTGCAGTATGGAGGAGGACCAATGACGTGCCGGAAACAGAGACTGGTTAAACGGAAAATGACTGATGAAGAGATAAGGTTTCTCTTGGGGACAGAATTATTTGACGCGTTCCCTGAGGATGCGAGAAGTTTACTTTTGGCGGCCATGACGGCGAAGGAGTTCAAGGCTGGGGAGAGATTTATCAAACAAGGGGATTCTGCGAAGAACCTATACCTTATTCAGAAAGGTTCATGTCTTGTAAGTGTTGAAAAAAATGGATCGATTTTCCCCGTTTCACGGTTGAAATCAGGAGAACTCGTTGGAGAGATGGCCATTCTGACAGGCGAGAAAAGAAACGCCCACGTCGACGCTGAAACAGATATGAAGCTTTGGGGAATTAGTCACCTGGAATTTGATCAACTGTGTCTTGAGCATCAGCCTCTAAGGGATTTTCTGACAGAAATTGTGACAAATCGTTTTACAAAATCAAAATTCACTCCCGACCGAACCATAGGCAAATACGTCATCAAGGAAGTTCTGGGCCAGGGAGGTTGGAGTATTGTCTACAGGGGTGTCCATTCGACCCTGAATATGCCTGTGGCTATAAAAATGTTGAAACACAACATGGCCATGGATTCTGAATTCATGGAGAAATTTAGGAGAGAGGCGGCTGTCATTGCCAAATTAAACCATCCAAACGTAGTGAGAATCTACGACATTGAACATTTGTACAGGACTGCGTTTATTGTCATGGAATTTCTGGAAGGAGTTTCACTTGATTACATGATCGAAAATTTGCCAACTCTTGCCGAACGTCGAGTTCTGGATATTCTGATTCAGGTCGCCAATGGGCTCCAGTATGCGCATGAAGAAGGCATAGTCCATCAAGACATCAAACCTGCGAACATATTTGTTCAGGAGAATGATCGATCTAGGATAGTTGATTTTGGACTGGCTCTTCCCATTGGATCCATTGATGAGATGGGCTTTGGTGGGACACCATTTTACATGGCGCCGGAACAGATAAAGTGCGAAGAGATCGACGAGCGGACTGACATATATTCGTTTGGAATCATGGCTTATGAAATGGCGACTGGCCAAAGGCCTTTCCCGTACAAAGACGTCGGTAAGGTGTTCAACTCTCACAGGGAGTCTCCTGTGCCTGACCCTAGAACGCTAAACCCAAAAGTAACATCAGATTTTAACAACCTGGTGCAGAAATGTACTCAGAAAAAACCTTCAGAACGATACCAGAATTTTGCTGAAGTATTGATTGATCTCAGAAGCTTAGCCAAGAAAACTGGACTCGAGGAAAAAAGTATTCGCGACGGTCAGGAAAAGGTCATGACTTTAATGATGACTTATCCTGAGGATATAAGTGTCAGTTTGACCAATATAGTGGACCGCTTCGCTGATGAGTTGAAATCAGCGGGGGCAAAAGTACAAGTAGGCGCCCTTAAATGTTTATAGCTTTTAAATAGAGGTTTGATCATGGCTGCAGTGAATGATTTGTTTGGAACCATTTACATCAAGGGGCAGGTACTATTTCAACAGGCGCCTACGGCGATACCATGTTTGTCATCCAGTCCAGGGCTGTTGAACTGACAAGATCGGAGAACGGTAGAGAGTAGAGAAATGAATTTGTTAGTTGCGACTCAATTTAACAACGCCTATATTAATGCGCCGATCACTGATCTGGTTCAGAATCACATCAATGGCGCGGCTCAATATCCCCGGAGGGGGAATATCTTGAGGGACGTTGCATTCGGCTATTCGATCCGTGTCTGAGTTGCGCAACGCACTAATCATAGAGTAGATATCGCCATTATTATAGAACCTCAAATATTTGTTGAATGCCAATCTGTTTTTGAGGATGGGAAACCACTAGATTGAATGGGAGGTGACATTGAGGGTTGGTTTTGTCAGCGACCAAGGTGGGTCGAAAAAGGAGAACGAAGACAGTTTTTTGATT
Source organism: uncultured Desulfomonile sp. (assembly GCA_903952205.1). Taxonomy (GTDB): domain Bacteria; phylum Desulfobacterota; class Desulfomonilia; order Desulfomonilales; family Desulfomonilaceae; genus CAJBEZ01. Next base: position 171,568 of record CAJBEZ010000105.1, read on the forward strand.
GATATGAATCGTGGTCTATTCATTGTAGCTGATGGACTGGGTGGTCATCAGTCCGGCAAATGCGCCAGCCGGATAGCTACAGAAGAGATATCGCTATATTTGAAAAACATCTCTATCACTGAGAAAAACGCAGAGTCAGCTCTGGAGAAGTCCATTCTTAATGCAAATTCGGTAATTGCAAGGGCCGCTGAGGCGGATCCCGAGTGGCGTGCCGACATGGGGACTACAGTGGTTGTGGCTTTGATCATTGCTAACAGGTTTTTGATATCGAACGTGGGAGACAGCCGTGCTTACAGGATTAAAAATGGATCAATTGAGCAACTTTCTGAAGATCATACTTTCGTTGCTGATTGGGTGAAATCGGGAACAATAACCAGGGAAGAGGCCCGGCGACATGAGGCGCGGCGAGGTTTATGGATGGCCCTGGGGGTCGAAGATAATGTAGAACCATTTTTCGCCCAAGGCGATTGGAATGGAGATTCAACCCTGGTCCTGTGCTCAGATGGATTAACGGATGCTGTGGAGGATCAGGAGATATTGAGAGTCGTTAAAATGTCAGACGATCCTCAGGCGGCTTGTGAGAAACTGCTTGTCCGTGCCAAGGAACTCGGAACACTGGACCATGTCACAGTATTGGTGATTTGCGGATCGGAGTAAACGTGCTCCGTTATGTTGATCGATCTGATCGAGTTGTTTTTTGACCTACTAATGGGAGAATCCCATATCATAATACTCTTGCCCCAACACAAATTCCCCAGCGGCATTGAGTAACGAATCGTTTCATGCTATATAGGCAAGCTTAATAAGATCTGACTGCTGGTCCGACAAGGTTTCCTAAATGGAGAAGCTTCACTAATGATAGCACAATTAACTATATATTTCACCTACATAATAGAGCAAATGGGATACTGGGGGGCTGCGTTTCTTATGGCGCTGGAAAGCATGATTGCGCCTGTCCCCAGCGAACTGGTCATGCCCTTTGTAGGATTTTTGGCCGCCGAAGGAAAGTTCTCAATACCCTTGGCAATCGTTTTTACATCTATTGGCTCCATAGTTGGTTCATTGATCTCATATTACCTGGGTTTGTTGGGAGGACGCCCCCTTGTCTTAAAAGCTGGACGCTATCTTCTCCTGAACCATGAACATCTTGACTGGACAGAAAGGTGGTTTGCGAAAAATGGTTCTTGGACCATATTCGTAAGTCGATTCATTCCCGTAGTTCGTCACCTGATTTCAATCCCCGCTGGTTTGGGACGTATGAATGTGTGGCGTTTCTCTATTTTTACCCTGGTGGGCGCAACAATCTGGAATACCTTTCTCCTTTATTGCGGTTACAAACTCCGGCAGAACTGGACACTTGTCCAACAGTATTCTCATGAAATTGACATAGTGGCCGGTTTGCTTGGAGTCGCAGCCCTTGGAATTTGGGCGGGCGTCAGGTATTTTCGGAAGAGGCGGACCACCGCCATAAAAAAGGCGTAATAGAATTAATGCGCTGGGTGACTCTGACCAAGAAACACGTTCCTATGCAACCCCCTGCCTGGTTTCTAGGATGCGGCCAAGATTTCTTACGGATCCTGAAACCTGATTTGTGAAAATACGTCCTCTCATAGACTCCTTTAAAAAACGAAAACGGGTGTGGTGTAGGCTGGGCAAATGATAGACGCTACGTTTGTTGAAGCGCCGCGTCAGCGGAACAACCGAGAAGAGAACGCCACCATCAAATCGGGGAAAACACCTCAAGAGTTGGGCCAGACCCCCAACAAGCTTCGTCAAAAAGATACTGCCGCACCTTGGGTGAAAAAGAATAACGAGAATTACTACGGCTACAAAAACCATATCAATGCCGACCAAACCAACAACTTGGTTCAGAGCTTAGCTGTGAACAATGCGGCTGTCCATGACAGCCAGGCATTTGAAGAACTTCTTGACCAGACAATTGACTCCGGGGATAAAAAGCGCCCGATATACGCAGACAGCGCATATCGTTCAAAAGACCAAGAAGAGAGTCTGGCTGGTAATGGTTTTGAAAGTCAGATTCATGAAAAAAGGACTCGCTGGCATCCTCTGACCGATGAACAAAAGGCCTCAAATCGTATCAAGTCAAAGACTCGGGCTCTGGTGGAACGCGTATTTGGGACGCAGCACGCAATGGGAGGCCACCTCGTTAGCACTATTGGCATAGTTCGCTCAAGAGTCAAGATTGGCACGATGAACCTTGTTTACATCATGAGGCGTCTGGTCCAATTGATCAAACGTGACGCCATAAAGGCGAGTCCTCCAGAAGACTCTATCAGGATAAGCGCTTCCTTGGCAGCGTAAGAAGGTTAGATTAAGCCGAAAAAGACAATTTATAAACGTATCATGAATAGAATTCTGCTCATATTATGCGGAATTGTGGAATTGTGGAATTGTGGGAAATCTAAAGACAGGGAAACCGATTTATAGTACATATGAAACTGGGGAATGCGGTTTCATTATTACCCGTCTGAAGAAACAGGGAGGTAGGCTATGAGAAAAGGTTTGGCGATGTTTGTCGCCGTAGTCGTGTCGGTCATGTTCTTAGTTTCGAGTGTGTCAAGCTTTGCTGCCGATGAAATAAAGGTTGGGATCATCGACACCTATAGCGGACCTCCGAGCAGCTATGCGCTGGACGTTTTGGACGGATTCAAGCTGGCCTTGAATAAAATCAACGCTGATGGTGGTGTTGTTGGAAAAAAAATAGTTTTTGTCACTCGGGATGACAAGTTTAAAGTAGATCTTGGACTCACAGCAGCTAAGGAACTCATAATGAGGGAGAATGTCACCATTCTCATGGGAACCATCAATAGCGCAGTTTCTTTGGCTGTGTCGGATTTGGCCAAAAAGGAGAAGATACCGTTTCTTGTGACTTATGGAAAAAGCTCGAACATAACAGGGGCAAAAGGCCACAAGTATGTCTTTTCGATGAATGAAAACACCGAAATGATAGGTAAGGCAGCCGCCATTGGTCTCGCAAAGCGCCCTTTTGTAAATTACTGGATCGCCGGGGATGATTATGAATATGGACACGCTATAGCTGACGCTGTCTGGAACCATCTCAAGAAGATTAAGCCCGATGTGCAGTTAATGGGCCAATCGTGGTGGAAGGTGGGAGAACCCGATTTTACACCCTACATAACTTCCATACTTTCCTCAAAACCTGATGCGGTAATTGTGGCGACGGGTGGAGCCGGCTGCATTCCGTTCCTTAAAGCCGCAAAGAACACCGGGTTTACAAGCAAGGTTCCGATCTACATGCATACAGGAACTGAACTGTCAACACTTAGGCCTTTGGGGCTTGACGCTCCTGAAGGGGTGATAGGGACATCAAATTACTATTTTTATTATCCAGAAACTCCAGAGAACAAGATTTTTGTGGAAGAATTTAAGAAAGCGTATGGCCGATACCCTTCCTTTGGGAGTCTCATCGGGTTGTATACAGCCAATTTCATTGCCAAGGCGTTTGAGAAGGCCGGCAAAGTTGATTCAGAAAAATTTGCGGAAGCCCTCTCTGGTCTAACCATTGATAGCCCTGTCGGAAAATTGACAGTTCGTGAGTTCGACAATCAGGTAATGCTGCCGATGTTCATGGGTGTAACAAAGAAGGCGCCCGGATTCGATTTTCTTATAGCGACAGACATAGTGACAATTCCAGCTGACGAGTTGATGCCTTCAATTGAAAACATCAAAACAATTAGAGAAAAATAGTTGGTTTTCTTGAATTAAGAGACATGGACTTTTCAACATCAATTACCTTGAATGGTCTCATCCAACAATTCCTTATCGGATTGAGCAGGACTACTATTCTCTTTATTGTTTCATCCGGATTGAGTCTTGTTCTTGGCGTCTTGAGGATCCCAAACGTCGCCCATGGTTCTCTCTACATGCTGGGAGCATTCCTTTGTTACACGATAGCAAGTTTTTTGGGAGCCAGTTCACTGGGATTCTGGCTGGCCATATTATTGGCGCCACTTGTTGTCGCTCTCGTGAGCCTCGCCGTAGAGCGGGGTCTTTTCTGTCATCTTTATGATAGAGAGCACCTTATGTTGCTTTTGTTCACGTTTGCCCTGATGTTAATCTTCGGAGATGTTGTAAAAGCGGTATGGGGATCTGAATATCGTTCTCTTTCCCCTCCCGAAGTTTTTCAGGGATCATTGTCGATACTGGGAATGCCATTCCCTAAGTATAACCTGTTCCTCCTTTGCGCAGGCCCCGTAGTCGCTTTTGCTCTATGGTTTCTGACACAAAAAACCAAAATCGGAAAAATCGCCAGAGCCGCGGCCGTTGACCGGGATATGGTGGCTGCCGTGGGCATAAACGTCAGCTGGGTCTTTGCTTCAGTTTTTGTAATTGGTTGCTATTTGGCAGGGTTAGGTGGCGCCTTGGTGGCGCCTACTCAAAATATATCGCAGGGCATGGACCATACCATAATTATGGAAGCTTTCCTTATAGTAATTATCGGTGGTTTGGGCAATGTTTGGGGGGCTCTTCTTGGCGCACTGATATTCGGTCTTACCGCATCGATGGGAATATTGGTCTGGCCGCAGTTTTCAATCGTGTTTCCTTATGCCGCCGTAGTGATAGTGCTGGTCTTTAGGCCTAAAGGCCTACTTAAGGCGACATGGTGAAAAGATTGTCCACAAGATATGCAAAATCGTCTGCCTTGAAATTGCTCCTGGCGTTTTCTGTCGTCATTTTGCTCCTTGCGTTGTGCCCGCAGTTCCTTCCACGTTTCTTTGTCTATTTGTTGGCGTTGATTCTAATTAGTGGTTTGCAGGCAACCAGCCTCAACGTTGCGCTGGGTTATGGGGGCATGTATCAGTTCCATCATGCGGTATTTTTTGGAATTGGGGCTTACACCGTATCAATCATGCTCATGAAAACAAATCTTCCTCCGGCGTTGAGCTTTTTGGCGGGACCGATGGTAGCTGCCTTGCTGGGGTTTATTATGGGTCTGATATGTGTACGTTTGTCCAAGTTGTATTTTGGAATGTTGCAACTTTCTCTTGGATCGCTGGTCTGGATAGTTGTGTTCAGGTGGTATTCATTCACCGGTGGAGACGACGGACTTCACGGAGTACCTGTGCCATCCTTGATCAGTTCTGTAAACGGTTCATACTATTTCGCCCTGATAACTTCCATTGTAGCTCTGTTTATGATGTATGTCATTCTTAACTCACCCTTTGGTCGTATCCTTCAAGCCATTAGGGACAATCCGGAAAGGAGTGAAGGCGTAGGTGTAAGAGTAAAGCTTCATCAGCTTGTTACTCAGGTCATAGCGGCTTTTTTCGCAGGGGTTGCGGGAGTGCTGTTTGTCACAGTTGAGGGTTCAGCTTTTCCAGATCTATTATCCTGGACGCTTTCATTGGAATTCATAATAATGTGTCTCCTGGGTGGTTGGTTCACATTCCTTGGACCCATGTTAGGAGCGGCTATAATAGTTTCTTTGAGGACTCTGGTTGGCGTTTATACCGAATACTGGACCTTTGCGCTTGCCGTGATTCTAATGCTTCTCATTTTTTTCCTGCCGGAGGGTGTGCTTGGCTATTTCCAGAGATTTTCTCCGGTCCCGGAGCACTCGCCGGCGGAGGATAAATGAATGTTGAGGATTAGAAACGTTCAGAAGTCCTTCGGTGATTTTCAGGCCGTGATAAAGGCGAATCTCGATGTTGAACAAGGTGAGATCGTCGCGGTGATAGGTCCTAACGGGGCGGGTAAAAGTACTTTGTTCAAATTGATAAGCGGGTATCTGGCTCCTGACAATGGAAGCATAATCTTCCAAGATAGAGAGATCGCAGGCCTAGCGCCCTACAGGATATGTAGGTTAGGTCTCGGTATGTCCTTTCAAATAGTCAATGTCTTCGACCGATTGACTGTGTTTGAAAATGTTCAGGTGTCAGTTCTGTCGCACCTGAGGCGAGCTTTTGATCTGGTTACCCCCGCCGGCCGTGTGGCCGTCGAACAGACAATGGAAATTTTAGAAAGTGTATATTTGGCTAATGTAAAAGACAGGGTAAGCGGTTCCCTCTCGCATGGAGAGAGGAAAGCGCTGGAGATTGCCATAGCGCTTGGGACCAATCCTGAATTGCTCATTCTGGATGAGCCGACTGCCGGGATGTCGCCTGATGAGACTTTTTCAACTATCCATTTGCTTGAGAAACTCAACGTGAGTTTTGGGCTGACTATTCTTTTTTGTGAACACGATATGGAGCTTGTTTTTTCTTTCGCTAACAGAATCATGGTGATGCAACAGGGATTATCAATTATTCAGGGACCACCAGAAGAGGTCAGGAATAATCAACAGGTCAAGGAAGCTTATCTGGGAGGAACTCGATAATGCTCAAGATAGAAAGCATTCACACTTTCTATGGGTTGAGCCACATCCTGTTCGATGTATCCCTTGAAGTGTCAAAAGGGGAGATTGTTTGCATTCTGGGCCGCAATGGCGCAGGAAAAAGCACCACCATGAAGAGTGTAATGGGGCTTGCTCCTCCGAGACAAGGGAACATAATGTTCAAGAACCGTGACATAACAGGAGTTAAGCCACACCAAATAGCCAGAATGGGTATGGGGTTCGTTCCTGATGACAGAAGGGTCTTTTTTGATTTGACGGTGGAGGAGAATCTCGAAATATCTGAAAGAGGCGTTGAAAAGCCGAACGCTTGGGACCGGCACAGGGTTTATGAATTCTTTCAACCTCTTAAACACATACGTTCCCGAAAGGCTGGGTTGCTCAGCGGTGGTGAGCAGCAGATGCTCACGATCGGCAGAGCCTTGGTCACGAACCCGGACTTGTTGCTTCTGGATGAGCCCACTGAGGGTTTGGCGCCAATTCTAGTCGGGATGCTTGAGGACCATATTCTGGCATTGAAGGACTCAGGCCTGACTATTTTGTTGGCTGAACAGAATCAGAAAACGGCATTAAATTTAAGTGACCGAGGATACATCCTCGACAATGGAGTCATACGGTATCAGGGGAAGATTGAAGATCTGCGCCAGAACGAAGAAATTATGAGGCGATACTTGCTTGTGGGGTAGCCAACAAAAAACTCGCCCGGTTTAGAATAAATTTCTAATAAGGGCACCTCTAAAAATCACTTTTTCAGTCTTTGGATTTCCTAAGATTCCGCAATTCAGGATAATGTGATTAGAATTTTCATCATCACAAGTTTATAAATCATCTTTTTCGGCCTAATCTTATCCGTTTACGCTGCTAAGGACGCAACTGTCCTAGTGGATACTAGTTGCTGAATAGCCTTTGTGGCGTCACGCTTAACCAATTGGATTAGACGCCTCATGTTGTAACTCACATTCCGCGCCCCTGAATGGCATTTTGTGATGATTTTCTCCTACTCCATTTCTCTCTGGCATCTTTTTCACGATCAATCCTCCGAACATTTAGAGTGCGTTTCCGTCCATAGAATGTGAAGAATTACAGACCCTTAACGCTAGCATGAAAACCCTCCATGTTGCTGAAGCTAAGATGAGGATCTCAATCGCCGTTGATGTTTGTAGAGTGAATTTTGAGGACATTACTTGAAACTGCAAATTGGCGCTTGAATAGCAGCTCGAAGACCCTGTTCCCGCCCATTGCCCTTCCAATCTCCCAGATTGCAAATAATGGTATGAAATTGATAAACATAATCAAGGTATGTGCAAGTATTTGGCCTCCGCCTTTTATCATTACCCCCTGAAAGGCCCCTGCAATGTCCCAGCTATGAAGGAAGCCTTCTATGGCGTATTCGAGGATGGAGAGAAAAAGGGCCAGGATGCTTATGGCAAAAGCCTTGTACAAGATTTTGAGGATCAACGGTTTCCCTCCAAATCTCTCGCCCAGGCCTAGAAAATCTCCCAATAGAATTATTTTGGCCAGGACCATAGATTCGAACAGACCATACCCGAGATGGAAATAGCTAATGTGATACTCGACGAGAATCATCCTCTCGTATATTTTCAATCCACTCAAGATCATCGCTATGTAGACAGTGAGCAACAAGTATTTCCTTGTTTCGTAATAAAAACGGTTTTTAAGTTCAGTGGTTTTTCCATTCGCTACTTTCATCGGTAATACTCTCTTTAGTGAGATCTATTGGACAATCCTCCATAAAGATAAGACAATGTTTCGAGAACTTACAGGAAAATGTTTTCAATTATCGGGATCGGAGACAGCGACAAGAGGGAAGAACAAGAGGGAAGAACAAGAGGGAAGAACAAGAGGGAAGAACGTTGTCTCCGCAATCATATTGTATTAGAATGACAAATTAACCACCTGGGCGAAGTTATCGGAGATATTCACACAAGAATAGGTATCGAACAATCAGCGGTAGGCGTCATTGTTATGAAAAATGTTTTGTTGGGAAGTTGTTCAATACAGCGTGGCGCTATCCTTCGGTTCGCCGGCGCAGCTTTGAGATTTGGCGTCGTTCTTTCCGTAATCTTGTCGGGAATGGCGCGGGCGGACGCTGATAGCCACAATCCCGTCTCTGAAGAGTCAAGTGTTTCCAACATCAAGGTCCTGAAGACTATAATTGTTCCTCACTATTATCCCTATTCGTTTATAGATAACAATGGGAATCCTGATGGTTTCAGCGTCGATATAGTTAAATCTGTGGCCGAAGTCATGGATCTAAAAGTTCAAATCGAAGTGGGCCCGTGGGAAAAAGCGATAGATGCCCTGGAACGTGGCGCCATCGATTTCCTTCCCATGATGGCCTATTCGGCCGAGAGAAGCCGACGATTCGACTTTTCCGTCCCACACACAATTTCTTACGACGCCATATTTGTGAGGAAGGGGTCAGCATCGATCAAGTCATTCAGTGGCCTAACCGGCAAGACAGTCATCGTCCTGAACAGGGACGCCGCCCATGATTATCTCCTTTCAAGCGGGATGGCGGACAGAGTTGGAATTATAGTTGTTGAGACAGTTGCGGAAGGTCTTCGCCTCCTTTCATCAGAAACGGCGGACGCATTGATAATGCCGAAACTTGTAGGGTTGCTTGTTCTGAAACAACTCAACATCACGAATATAGGCGAGTCCCCTGAAGTGATCGACATCTACAGTCGGCCCTTTTGCTTCGCGGTAAAAAAGGGCGCCAACCATTTACTGGAAAGTCTCAGCCAGGGCCTGTCTATTGTTGAGGCGACCGGGAAGTATAGAAGCGTTTACGCTAAATGGTTCGGGGTGATTGAAGGACATGCAGTCTCCTGGAAACCGATAATAAGGTATGGCCTTGGGATAGTTGCGGTATTTACTCTTATTGGATTGGCGTTGTTGTTGTGGGTTGTAACGTTACGAAAACAGGTGGCGCTGAGAACAAAAACTCTGGAAATGGAGATCCTTGAGAGAAATAAGATAGAAAAGGCGCTCAGGGAGAGCGAGAAGAGATTCAGGGCAATCTTTGACAATGCGGGCGTAGGTATCGACTTGCTTGACGCAGAAGGGAGAATTGCACAAGCGAATCAATCGCTGTTGAATATAGTGGGTTATTCGTTTGAAGAGTTACGGGAACTCACTTTCCTGGGGATCACCCATCCCGATGACCGGGACATTTCAGAGCGCAGCCTAAAAGCATTAGATGCCGGCGAAAGGAATGCGTACCGACTTGAAAAGCGCTACCTGCGAAGGGATGGAAGTCTTGTCTGGTGCGAGCTTTCCACTTCATCAATCCGCGACGCTGATGGAAAGCGCATCGGCACAATTGGCGTCATAGAGGATGTCTCCGAGCGAAAGCGGGCGGAGGAGGCTCTCAGAGACAGCGAAGCCCGGCTAAACTCCATTCTGGCCGCCTCGCCGGTTGGGATCGCCGTGCTAAAGGACAGGAAGCTAACGTGGGTGAATGATGTTGGATTAAAGATGTTTGGTTACGAGAGTAATGTTGAAGTCGTCGGCAAGAGTACAAATATTTTTTATCCATCGCAGGATGAATATGAACTTGCGGGAAAAAAACTTTACGCCTCTCTCAATGGCAATCAGGTTTCTCAGATTTTTACGAAATTTAAAAGAAAAGACGGCTCCTTATTTGACGCTGACATGAGGATGAAGCTCGTCGATACTAACGCTCACGGAAGCCTCGCTGTCGCCATCATAATCGATATCACCGAACAATTAAAGAACGAGAGAGAAAGAGAATTACTGAGAGCGGAGTTACTCCAGGCTCAGAAAATGGAGGCTATAGGCACGCTGGTTGGTGGGATAGCGCATGACTTCAACAACATGCTGCAAGTCATCCTTGGATATTCACAGATGCTGTTGGAGGAAAAGAGCCCGGATCACCCTGATTATGAAGACCTGCGGGAAATAGTCAGAGCTTCGGAACAGGAAGCAGAACTGGTAAGACGTTTGCTCATATTCGCCAAAAAAACTCCAACGGAAAAAGTTACAACGGAACTGAATTCTCAGGTTAAAGGCATGACCAGCCTGCTATCCAGAACTTTTCCGAAAATGATCGACATTAAGCTGGATCTTGCCGATGGGCTCAATATGATCATGGCTGACCCTGTCCAGATTGATCAGGTGATTATGAATCTCACGATTAACGCTCAGGAATCCATGCCCAAAGGGGGCCAGCTAGGGATCAAAACAAGAAATGTGACACTGGACGATGAATACGTCTGCTATAAACCTGGCTTGAAATCCGGAAAATACGTCATGCTATCAATCTCGGACACTGGGCTAGGAATGAACCAGCAAACTCTCTCAAGAATATTTGAACCATTCTTCTCGACAAAAGAGAGAGACTCAACAAGGGGAACAGGTTTGGGCCTTTCAGTCGTACAGGGGATAGTGGAACAGCACGGGGGGCACATAATCTGCGAAAGCGAGCCGGAAAAGGGTTCCGAGTTCAGAATTTACTTTCCGGCCATTGAATTTGCCAAAAAGACCGAAGAATTGGTGAAAAAGTCACCAAACCCGACAGGCACAGGGACTATTTTGCTGGTTGAAGACGAACCGTTGGTCGTTGAGTTCGGGAAAAGGATCCTGTCTGGCGCAGGATACAATGTGATTGTAGGTAGTAACGGACGCGAAGCCCTGGATATCTACCAGAACAGAAAGGATGAAATAGCCCTGGTTGTTCTCGATCTTATGATGCCGGAAATGAGTGGTAGGGACTGTCTCAAGGAATTGGTCAAGCTTGATCCTTTAGTGAAAGTGATTATTGCAACCGGTTTTTCGATTGATGCGTCGGTTGAGGAGGAAATAAATCCCTTTATAAAAGGTATTGTAAAAAAACCGTTCAGGATATCCGAGTTCGTATGGGCGATCCATGATGCGCTCTCTTAGCAAGCTCAGGCTGATTGCAACCAAAACATATATTTTTAGCGCCCATTTAAGAGTTTCTTTATTCCCGTCATTCTTGTATCCTGTTAGTCAATCACAAGTGTATATTTCATGAACCTTGTCCGCCATCGGACCTTGCAAACGGAGCCTGATTAAATGCAACCCGAGGAAAAATCAAGACAACAGCTCATGGAAGAACTCGATAAGATGAAACGGAAGCTGGTTGAACTCGACTCTTCCTGTATTCGTCCATTCGATTCCGCGAAGGGGAGGCAAGAGGAACTCTTCAAATATACCCAAATAATTGAGAGATCTGGTGAAGCGATACTCGTCTTTCAGGACGGATACGTAAAATTCGCCGGGGGGGCTTGCCTGAATGTTACTGGAAGCTCACCGGAGGATTGGTTGGCTTCGGGAAGTATGGTGGAGCGTATCCACCCTGCTGATCTAGAAGCGTTTGAGGAATTCCAGTCAAGCTGGATGCAGCGAGAATCGAGGGAACATCGGCGTGACTTCCGGATTATATGTGGAAATAATAACATCAGGTGGGTCAGTATAGATTTATCAGTGATCACATGGGAAGGCCATGCGGCGTGTTTGTTTTTGCTGACCGGCGCATCTGATCGGAAGAATCTTGAAGAATCGCTGACTAGGTGTGAGTCGGATCTGAAAGACCTGAATGATCTCTTTGTGAGTCAAAACGAGCAGGTAGTAGCGGTAAACGGCATTGTGGCCGAACTCAGCCGAGCTGATACCCAGGAGCAATGTTGCGCAACCCTGGTCTCACTTCTGTCTGGCGATCTTGGTTTTGAAAAGGTGATTGTGGCGGTCAGGAAAGATGAAATCATCTTTGGAAACATAGACATGGTCGGTCTTTGCATGTCGCTGGATGAGATAGGCGATTGCCTGAAACAGGATGAGGCCTGCAGGCACGTCTTGCAGAGCGGGCGGCTTCTGTTGAAAAGTGATTTCCATGACTGCGGTGTTTGTTGCTGGGACGACATTTTCTCAAGTTGGACTATTTACCCGGTGAAAGGGCGATCAGAGATTCTTGGTGTTGCTATAGTTTGTTCCTCGGAAACAGAGAACAGGGACACTGTCGGGCTAGTTCTAAATCAGGCGGGAGTGCTCCTGGACACTCTGGGGTTGGCGGATTCGTTGGCTAAGACAAATGAGGAGCTTAAACGGTCGGCCAACGAACTTGAGGAAGCCAAGAGGTCGGCTGAGAGGGCAAATCAATCCAAGAGCCAGTTTCTTGCAAACATGAGCCATGAAATCCGTACCCCAATGAATGGGATAATCGGAATGACCGAATTGGCTCTAGGCACTGAACTTAACGGAGAGCAAAAAGAATACCTTGAAGCTGTAAAGATTTCTGCCGACGCTCTTCTCTCGCTGATCAACGATATTCTTGATTTTTCAAAGATGGAGGCTGGGAAGTTTGAGCTCATGTCCACGGATTTTAGTCTAAGAGACTGCCTTGGTAACAGTATGAGCACGCTTGCGACTCAAGCGCACGCCAAGAAACTGGAACTGGCCTTTCAGGTATTGCCTGAAACCCCGGACAACCTTACCGGAGACCCTGGGAGATTGAGGCAGATTCTCGTCAATCTCATCGGTAATGCAATTAAATTCACGGAAAAGGGAGAGGTGGTAACTCGCGTTGAGCCCAGAGTTGAGACGGAAAGTTCTATTGAGTTGCACTTTACGGTGACGGATACCGGTATTGGTATTCCCAAGAGCCAACTGGGAAAGGTTTTCAGGGCGTTCGAGCAGGTTGACTCTTCCAATACGAGACAATATGGGGGAACAGGCCTGGGGCTCACCATATCATCTCAACTTGTGGAATTGATGGAAGGCAAGATCTGGGCAGAGAGCGAGCCCGGCGTGGGAAGCGTTTTCCATTTTACAGCGCGGTTTGGTTTGGGTTCCCAGCCTGTCCGCAGGGTTATCCCCAGGGAGAGATCATTGCTTGATCACGTAAGTGTGCTCATAGTAGATGACAATGCCACCAACAGAACAATACTGCAAGAAACTGTGCGCTCCTGGGGTATGCTGCCGACAGCCGTCTCTGACAGCGAAGAAGCGATGACGGTAATAAGCCGGGCTTGCAGTTCCGGGCGGCCTTTTTCTCTTGCTCTTGTTGATTTTATGATGCCTGGCATGAATGGTTTTGAACTTGCGGAAGTTCTAAGCAAGTCGCAAGGTCAAAACATTGAAAAAATAATCATGTTGACATCGGGCGGTCAGAGAGGTGATGCGGCGAAATGCCAGGAACTAGGGATTTCGGCGTACCTCATGAAACCGATCAAGCAGTCTGATCTCAAGGACGCGATCCTTATGACAATGCAAAAAACGTCAGGGGATCAAAGTCGTTCGCCCTTGATAACCCGTCACTCCGTGAGAGAAGCGAGGATGCGAATCAGTATTCTGCTCGCGGAAGACAACCCAGTGAATCAAATGCTTGCGGTAAAGGTCCTTGAAAAAATGGGCCACACCATATCTGTGGCTGGGAACGGCCTGCAGGCGCTGGATCTTCTTGAAAAAGGCCATTTCCAGGTCATACTTATGGATGTTCAAATGCCGGAGATGGACGGGTTTGAAACCACAAGGGCCATCAGGGAAAGGGAAAAACTCACCGGCGGCCACATTCCAATAATAGCCATGACTGCGCATGCCATGATGGGAGACAGGGAGAGGTGCCTGGAAGCGGGGATGGATGATTACATTTCCAAACCAATCAATAGAAACGAACTATTAGAGTGTATAGAGAAACTGGTCGGAGAGAACGACCTTTGCCATCGGAATTCTGTTCCATGTTCACCGACGGCAAATGCTACCAATGACGCTAGAATCGGCAGAATGGACAACTCGACAGCGGATCTTTTGAGATAATGGCCGAATAGAGCTATTTTTTCACTGCAGAGCCCCATCCATGACGCCGAAAGATTGCCGTGGGCTAATGGAGAATGGACCTTTAAGGTTGAAGAGGATATGACTGATCTTTTGGCGCCGCAGATGTTGATTAGGAATCAATCGGGGATTTTTCCCTGAGGAGATACCCAATGATTTTGGATAGTTCAGTTCTACAGGGATATCTTGACAAACTCCAAAGAGGCGACGAGGAGTCGCGAGTTGAGATTTACAGGGAAATCGGGGCGCTTGGATTTCCATGGGATATCGATCTCGTGACAACAGGCCTTTCTGACCAGAGTCCCAGGGTAAGGACGGTAGTTTGTGAGACATTGACGCACAATGCGGACTCCCTGGTGGTTGAGATCCTGCTGGAATGTCTAAGGAATGAGGATCCCGGCATTCGTTCACGTTCAATGACCATACTTGCAGAATTGGGAACAGCCCCATTGTCGCAGGTCGAGTGTTATCTGAACGACAGTGACCCGGATGTTCGTATTTTAGCAGCCGGAGTATTGGGCCAGATGGGTCTTAAACAGTCATTTGACGCCCTTGCAAAGGCTATGAAGACTGATGAGGATAACCTGCGTTATGCGACGGCGGAGGCCCTCGGAAAAATCGGAGAAAAAAAGGCCATCCCAATCCTTATCGACGCCCTGGATGACCAGTGGGTGAGATACCCGTCTATCGAGTCTTTGGGGCTGCTCAACGCCACAGAAGCCATTCCCAGTCTGTTGAAACTTTATGAAGAAGATGAGTGGGTTAGGTTGGCTGTAATCGAAGCGATAGGCAAAATAGGTTCCATTGACCATATTGACTTTATTATAGACCAGATGGATGAGAAAGATGAATTAATACTTCATGCCTGTTTTACTGCCCTTGCCAGGATCGAACAACGGACACCCTGCGGCGCATTGGATCGGCTGCGGAAAAGCGGGATGGACATTGACGGAATAATAATTTCAGGGCTTGGCGTCCATGATCCGGAAATAAGGAAATTGGCCATCTGGACACTGGGCCTCATTGGTAATGAACATCACATATCTTTGATCGTGCCTCAACTGGAAGACTTTGAGGAAGATATCCGTAATGCGGGGCGTCGGGCGCTGTTTAGCATTGGTTCGAGGCACCTGGACGCTTTGGTGAAACATCTGGATGGAAGCGAAGATGAATCCTTACGAAAGGAACTCATCGAAATTCTTGGCAGGATCGGAGACAACGAGGCTATCCCTGCAATTGTCAAGGCGCTTGAGCGAAGTAATGATTCACTGCGTGAAACGGCGGCCAGGACGCTCGGATTGTTCAGGGACCGGTCCGTCATAGATAGCCTTATAAACCATCTGGACGACCTTAGCGGCCCCGTGAGAAGCGCATGCGCATCCTCTCTGGGAGGGCTTAGGGCAGTGAAGGCGACCCGGAAATTGTTGGAGGTTCTGGAAGACTCCTTCGCCCAGGCTAGAGAGTCGGCTTCAGAGGCATTGGGGAGGATTGGCACCACCGAAGCCATAAAACATGTAGCCCTGCTGCTTAAACATGAGAGAGCGGAAGTTAGGCAGGCGGCTGTTCAGTGCCTCGGTCTGATACTGGACAAAAGAGTAGACACTTACCTCATAGACGCACTTGGCAACTCTGATCGTGGAGTTCGCCGCTTCGCAGCGGACATGCTGGGGAAGCGTAAGGCGGTTGGGGCGCTCAGACCGTTAATGATATCCCTGATGGATGAAGACTGGCAGGTCAGAAGATGCGCCGCATACGCGCTTGGAAGCATTAATGATTCCCGTTGTGTCGACGCTCTTATCGATTCTCTTAACGATGAAAACATCTGGGTTAGATACGCCTCAGCCATATCGCTGGGGCGGATGGGATCGAAAAAGGCCGTATCAGCGCTCATCAGGTCATTGCGAGAGGACAGTGGACCGGTAAGGATAGCGGCCATTGAAGCCCTGTACATGATCAGAGTCCCTGAACTGCTGTTGCTGCTGATTCCCCTGGTCGAGGACCTTGATGATGATATGCGTACAGTAGTCGCCGAAACCCTGGGGCGTATCGAGGACGGCCAAGCTGTTAAGGCGTTGGAAAAAATGACTTCAGACCACAACCTCAAGGTGCGCCGGTCGGCTATCAGGTCCCTGGGCTGGAACGCTCCAATGGAATAACTTTGTCATGGACCTGTCACACGAAGATTTTGAGAGTATGAGGACGATCATTAAGGATCGCAGTGGCATATTTCTTGGCGACACAAAGATTAATCTTTTAGGTTCAAAGCTTGTTCAGCGCATGAAAGAAACGAACTCTGGATCGGTCAAAGATTACTATTACTATCTCAAATATGATGGCAAAGGTTCGGCGGAACTTGATATTCTAATTGAATCGGTGGCCATAGGTGAAACGTTTTTCTTTAGGCATACTGAACAATTGGCTGACTTCTCCGAGCGGGTTGCCCCGGAAATTGTGAGTCGGCGAAAAATGGCGTCAAACGTCTCAATATGGAGCGCAGGTTGCTCAACTGGAGAGGAAGCTTATACATTGGCCATATTGCTACTGGAAAGTGACTCCAAAATTCGGCCGTCTTCGATCAACATACTGGCTTCCGATATTAACGCTTCGGCGTTGCAATCAGCTAGAGATGGCATTTATGACAATTACAGTGTGAGAAATGTCCCCTCCAGTTTGCTGGAAAAATATTTTGACAGGAAAGCCAGGGACAGGTTCATGCTCAAACCAGAGATAAAATCGCTGGTAAGGTTCGCTTCCATAAATCTTATGGATCATCGTTCCACCGGGCGTGTGAGGAGCATGGACTGCATATTCTGCCGAAATGTAATGATATATTTTGATGACAGGGATAAGAGTCGGTGCGCCGAGCATCTCTATGAATCACTGAGCGCTGACGGCTATCTGTTTCTGGGATATTCAGAGAGTTTAGGGAGGATATCCAACCTTTTTGAGCCAATGAAGCTCAAGGAGACTATAGTGTACAGGAAAGCCGGTTATCGGGTTGAATAAATGCCTAATACCATTGGGAGAGATAGCCGTTTTCCATGAAATCCTTCTGGAAAATAACTTGATATAATTCGCAAAAAGGTTTTGGAAGAGACTGATCGGACAATTTATTCAAGCAGCATAGAGAGGACGCGATGACAAGAAAAATCCTTGCAGTTGATGATTCGCCGAGTGTCCGTAAGTTGGTGGAATTCACACTCAAACGGGGGGGCTTTCTGGTCACAACGGCTCAAGATGGCCAGGAGGCGCTGGAAATAATTGTACGGGAAAGTTTTGACGCTGTAATCCTCGACGTAAACATGCCACGGCTCGATGGCTTTGAATTTCTGAAGAGGATAAAGGCGAATGAATCCCTTGCAATGATCCCGGTTGTCATGTTGACGACGGAAGGTCACGACATGGACAAGGAACAGGCGAGCAAATTAGGCGCTTCAGCGTACCTTGTAAAACCGTTCAAGCCTACGGCGCTATTGGAGTTGATGAATGAAGTGTTAACAGGCTGAGGAGATCTTCGATGCCCGACAAAAAAGACGTGGTTGATCTGGACGCAGAATTGCTGGACCAGATGGCGCAAGATTTCCTTGAGGAATCTCGTGAGCATCTTGATCACCTGAACCTGGATCTAGTGAGGTTGGAGGAAAACCCTGAAGATGAAGCGTTGATTAATGAAATCTTCAGGACCGTTCATACGTTGAAAGGCGGAGCCGCCTTTGTGGGGATGGACGGTATTAAAGTTGTTTCTCACAAGATGGAGGAGGTCTTTGGAGCCATTAGGTCGGGGAACCTAAAAGTAAGTCCATCAATTATCGATACTATGCTTGAAGCCATGGAGGTCCTCAACATCCTTAGGGACCGCTCCGCCGCCAAAGACAGCGCCATTTTCGACACAGCCAGGATTGAACTTGAATTGATGGGGATTTTATCCGAAGTTCCGCTGAAATTCGCCGGACCCCCAACTGGAGAAGATGTCCCTGTGACTGTAGGGGAAGTTCCTATTCCGAGTGAATCCAGCGTTGAGAGGTCACGAGCGGAGTCTATCCTCCCAAATACAGCTTTAGGCTCCCAGACCATAAGGGTGGTCACAGAGAAACTTGATGTGCTGATCAATCTGGTGGGCGAGATGATCACGGCCCGAAATCGGTTGAAAGGTTTCTCGGATCGTTTCAGGAATGATGAACTCGCTGGGATCGCTTCTACAGTAGAGCGGCTGACCGGACAGTTGCACACTTCGGTCATGAGCGTCAGAATGGTTCCCATAGAAAGGCTGTTCATCAAATTTCCCGGCGTTGTAAGGAATCTGGCGCGGCAGCAGAACAAACAGATAGATCTGATTATCGAAGGAGAAGAAACCGAACTCGACAAGACAGTTCTTGAACAAATGTATGACCCGTTGGTGCACCTGCTTAGAAACGCCGTCGATCATGGCATAGAGAGCCCGGAAATTCGTGAGAAGCTTGGCAAACCCACTGCCGGAAGGATTTGGCTCCTTTCGAGACACGAGAAAGGCGGTGTTCTAATTGAAGTCGCGGACGACGGCGGAGGAATCGACCCGGAAAAGATAAGGGAAGTAGCTGTCGGCAAAGGGCTCCTGACCCAGGAGGAAGCCCGCCTAATGTCCGACGATCTTGCTATCAGGTTCATGTTCACTCCCGGATTCAGCACTTCTGTGAAGGTCTCAGAGGTTTCCGGTCGTGGTGTGGGTATGGATGTCGTAAGGGAAAACGTTCAAAGGTTGCGCGGAGTTTTGGATGTAGAAACCGCTGTCGGAAAAGGAACGGTGATCAGGATACAGCTTCCTCTGACCCTCGCCATCCTGGATGTTCTCCTGGTTAAAGTCTCAGGCCTAACTTACGCTCTCCAGCTTAACATGGTCAGCGAAACAATGCTGATAGACGCCTCAGAGATAAGCGCCATCGAGAAAAACGAGGTGATATTCGTCCGCGGCAAGGCTCTTCCTCTGAAAAAGCTCGGGTCTCTCCTGAAATGCGCTTTGCCCAGCGCTGATATCAAGGGCCCTGTTCCAGTAGTTATAGTCAGGCTGGCCGAAAAAAGAGTTGCCCTTGCTGTCGACGAATTGCTTGGGAAACAGGAAGTAGTGATGAAAAGTATCGGAGACTATCTCGGGCGTGTTGAAGGGATTGAGGGGGCTTCGGTCCTCGCTGACGGGTCAGTGACCCTTATCGTGGATATAGAGGCGGCGTTAAGGATGAACGAAAACGCTTGATGATACGCTGAATTCGAAAGGAACAACCAATATGAATGTTTTCAGGAATCTCAAAGTAGGCAGTAAAATTCTGTCCGGTTACTGTGTCATCCTTATACTCATGGTGGTGACCACAGGCTTTTTTATTCACGAAAATGACATTGCCACCGAAAAGTTTGTGATAGTGATAGAGCATGACTCGCCGGTGGTAGAGAACTCGGAAGTCTTGAAAGGACTGCTTCTGGACATGCAAAGCAGTTTTCGGGGCTTTGTAATAACGGGCCATGACAACTTCATCGGGCATTACACTGAAGCCAGGTCGAAATTCCACGAGGTCATTTCCGACACCAAGAAACTGCTTAGCGCCCAGCCCCAGCAGGTAGCGCTTCTCGATGAGATAAAGCGCATGCTGGATACATGGATCCAGACAGTCACGGAACCTGGGATTGTCAAGCGGAGAAATTTTGCGAAAAGCCAAGTGGACGGACAACAATTCCTGACCGAGTTCTCATCACTGCTTTCCACCGGTAAATCTATAATAGAAGAGCTGCGCGTCAAAATCTCAGTTTTTTCCAGGAGCCAGCACGAAAGAACTGATCGCGCTGTCAAAGAGGCCTCTATAGCAAATTACCGTCTGAACTACCTCCTGATTGGCCTCAACTTGGCGGTAGTCCTTATCGCTGTCTTTTTCGGCCTATTTACGGCACGCAGCATCCAGAGGCCTATCCGACAGGTGACCGACCAGATGGCCTTGCTTGCCAAAGGTGGAGCTGATCTTTCTTTCCGCATGGCCGCTGAAAGTAGGGACGAGATTGGTGAACTCGGCAGACACTTCAATCAGTTTCTGGACAGCCTCGGGAAAATGGTGGGCAGAATCGCCGACGGATCAGTGAAGCTTGCCTCGGCTTCTGCGGAGCTTAAAGCGTCCGGTCTGGAAATGAGCCGAGGATCTGAAAGCCAACTCAATCAGGTACTCAAGACGTCCTCGGCCATGGAAGAGATGTCCAGTTCAATTCAGGAAGTCTCCAAGAACGCAAAGGTCACAGCGGACTCAGCTATAGCGGCTTCCAGCCTTGCCAGAGACGGTTCGGAGAAACTTAGAACAACATTGGTCGGAATCGAGGCTGTCGATGAATCGATCAGGAAACTCAACCTTCGGACTCAGGAAATAGGTCGGGTTGTTCAACTTATCGGAGGCATTGCGGCCCAGACCAACATCCTGGCGTTGAACGCAGCGATTGAAGCCGCACGCGCTGGTGAGCACGGAAGGGGTTTTGACGTTGTGGCCGAAGAAATCCGGAAACTAGCGTTGAGGACTACCGAATCGACTGGCGAAATCTCGGGGGTCATCGAGGAAATCCAGCAGGAGACTGGCCACGCCGCCAAGATGATGGAAACCGGCGCCCACATGGCAAGGGAAGCGGGCCAGACTTTGAGTGACATAGTCGAGGGCATTGTGTCAACCACTGACATGGTCGGTATGATTTCCTCAGCCGCAGGCCAGCAGGCGAAGACAGCCGAGGAGATAGCGGACGCTTTCCAAAAAATAGCTCAAGTTAGCCAACAATCTGTGGAAAGTTCAAAGGAATCGGCAAGAGCAATGGTTGATCTGGTTGATCTTTCCAATCAGCTCAGGGAAATTACCGAACAATTCAAAATTTGAGAATTGATGATCATGAGGAACAACCTGTGACCGAAAGCGGATCATTCGATTTGAAGTCGGCTCCTCCCGTGGAAACAACGAGAAGCTCCCCGGTCGACGCCAAGGAGATGCAACCAAGAGGCGCAGAAATCAAGAAGAACATTCCGAGCCTCAAAGAAAAGTCCATCCGATTGGTAGTGTTCAGCCTTGCAGGCCAAACGAACGCAGTTGATGTAGACCAGGTAGAGGAAATAATCCTGGCGCCTAAAGTTTCTCCATTGCTCAAAGCTCCTTTTTTTGTTGAAGGGGTAATGAAGCTGAGGGGAAGAATAGTACCCGTGGTGAATCTCAAACTGGCGATGCGGCTCCCATTCGTCGAGGGGAACCATGAAAACGGTGTTGTGGTTATGGTGAAGCTGCGGGACAGGAGAATAGGCTTCAGAGTCGACTCGGTCTCGGAACTTATTTCCGTTCCTGTTGATTCGATAGAGGCCCCAAGAGGGATCGTGAGCGGGGTTGACGCGCGGTTCATAAAGGGACTGGTGTACATTGGAGAGCGATTCATGGTGGTCCTTGATCTAGAAGCCATGCTGTCCGCTGATTACGACTCCATATTGCAGGACGCCGGCGCTTCGGATGTACCCGTCCCTCTGGGAGAAAGTCGTGCCCACGATGACTCGTTTGGCGCAAGGAAGATTATAAGCTTTGTCCTGGATGATGAGCTTTTCGGGGCTGAGATAGATGAAGTGGCCGAAATTATGGAAATGACGACAATTATGCCTATTCCTAACGTGGCTGACTTTGTGGTGGGGCTCATAAATCTGAGGGGGACAATCGTTCCGGTAGTTGACTTGAGAGCCCGTTTTGGGCTGAATCGAAACGCATGGACGGTGGACAGTCGTATTGTAATCATGAAGGAAAAGAATCTACTTGTTGGAGTGGTGGTAGATAGAATGTGGGAGTCTCTGAGGCTTCAGGAAGACGCTTTTCAGCCGGCGCCAGAAGGTGTGGCGAAGATGGACGCTGAATATTTCAGGGAGATATGCACAGCCAGGGGTCGCATGGTCAGTATCCTGGACATTGCCAAAATACTCGCCGACACAGCGGCCAAGAGTTCAGGCGCAGGCCGGACCGAACCGTTGGAAGGGCTTTCCTCTCTCAAGCTGGAATCACATACCTAGAGGTTCATTAATGAGCAATATCAGGGTCCTCGTGGTTGACGACTCATCATTAATGAGGCGAACCATTTCTCACATTCTAGAAACGGCGCCCGAAATCAAGGTGGTTGGTACCGCGTCCAACGGACTGGAAGCGGTGGAAATGTCGAAGAAGCTTCGTCCGGATGTGGTTACCCTTGACGTTATAATGCCTGTGATGGACGGCATTGCCGCCCTAAAGGCCATAGTTAGCGCAACCAACGCCCGCGTCGTAATGGTAAGTTCCGAAACACAGGAAGGCTCAAGGTTAACTATCGAGGCTTTGTCGCTCGGCGCTGTCGATTACGTCACAAAGACATCCGGACAGGTCTCTCTTGATATTGCAAAAGTTGCCGCTGAGCTTATCAGCAAAGTCAAAACGGCGTACAAGAGTAAGACCATATTGATTGATCCTGTAAATTCCGCCGGTAGAAAGTTCAGGCAAATAATATCAGACCTGTCCGAATCGAATAGGAAGGTTCAAAATGAAAAACAGGCCGATAAAACAGGAACAGGCGCCAGGAAAGAATTGGTGGCTATCGCATCCTCGACTGGCGGTCCCGCTGCGCTCCAGGTTGTCCTCGCTGGGCTTCCCGGTGACCTACCCGCAGGCATGGTTATAGTCCAGCATATAGCGGAAGGTTTCAGTCGAGCGCTTGCCGAGAAGTTGGACGACGTTTCGGCCCTTAAAGTCAGGCTGTGCCTGGATACGGATGAGATCGAACGGGGCTTGGTTTTACTGGCGCCCGCGGGGCAACATGTTACCGTCAGAAAAATGGGTGAGCGGACTTTCGCTATGTTGAGTCGGGAACCGGCCAACACGCTGCACAGGCCTTCGGCTGACGTGCTTTTTTCTTCTGTCGCAAGCACGTATGGGCAACGTTCTTGCGCTGTTATTCTTACGGGAATGGGAGATGATGGGGCGAGGGGAATGAAAGAGATCAGGGACCGGGGAGGAATTACCATTGCCCAGAATGAGTCAACATCAGTGATCTTTGGTATGCCCAAGGCCGCCATCGAAATGGGAGCGGTCCAGATTGTGGCCCCGATCAACGAAATTGCTTCTAGGATCATTGCGTCCCTGTCATGATGGCTGGAATCCAGAAATCTACGTGGCGCCTAAAAGTCATACAAAAAGAGATAAAAACCATGGCGCATCTCCAATGCGCCCATTAGTAATGTGTTAATCACAACCCTTGTTATTGTGGCCGGTTTCCTGATGAGGAGAGGACATTGAACGATAGTGATATTGAAGTCACGGATCTGGAGCAATCAGCGATTATAGAAGTATACGAAAAGCTGTATGACCAATTCGTGGACGTGAAGCGCCTTACTTTTTCCATGGCAGGTATGCACAGAAAACCAGACGCTGTGGCGGCCCTTATGTCTCAGGAAATTAGTAGTATGGCGGGTGTAAAGAGCAACGCTGTCTGGCTCTTGAAAGGCGCTCACCAGATGGTGGAAATGGCCAGAGACGGCAAGCCTATACCTGTTGATGAACGCCGAACCATCGAATGGAACTCCTCGAGTGAACTCCGAGACCAGATACTGAATCAGAGAGTAATATGGGGTCCATTCCACGGGGAAATGAAAGATCTTTTCCCGAACTTCGAAGCGCCCATATTGTTTCCTATCAAGGGGTCGACCAAAGCGCTCGGTTTTCTTATTCTGGATCAGGGCGCCGAAATCGACGCCGAAGGCTGTCAGCATATTGCGGGGTTTTCGTCACTGATTCTGGAGATGTCGGATCTTTATTTCAGGCTAAAAGACGAGATTAAGGAACGCCAATCATTGGAAACCCTTTTGATAAAGGAAAGAGACAGGGCCCAGAAATATCTGGATGTCGCCGAGGTCATTCTGCTTGCCCTGGATGAACAGGGAAGAGTTGAACTGATCAATAGAAAGGGATGCCAGATTCTGGGTTATCCTTTGGTGGAGATAGTAGGCAAAGACTGGTTTGAATGTTTTGTAATCAACGACGACAGAGAATCTTTAAAGTCCGTGTTTGCGGACGTCCTGACTAGTGACTCCGAATCCTCGATGTATGTGGAAAGTGGATTGGTTACTCTCAATGGCGAAGAGAGACTTATTGCCTGGCGTAATACCCGAGTGACCAACGATGAAGGTCGAGCTGTCGGTACTTTCAGTTCAGGAGAAGACATCACGGAGAGGAAACGGGTCGAACGTGAGAAACAGCGCCTTCAGGCCCATCTGTTCCATGCCCAGAAAATGGAGGCCATCGGTACCCTGGTTGGTGGAATCGCACACGATTTCAACAATATGCTTCAGATAATTATTGGATACTCTGACTTAATCCTGATGGATACAAAAAAGAACGATCCAGTATACAGTGACATTCAGTCGATAATAAGGACATCCAAAGAAGGAGCGGAACTTGTCCGCAGACTTCTCCTGTTTGGGCAAGAGTCCTCGATCAGCAAGGAGCCTTTAGATCTGAATCATCTGATAAAACAGTTGACTCTTATCACGTCTCATACCTTGCCCAAGGCAGCCCAAGTCGAACTCGATCCTGCCAGCGAACCTGTCCTTATCCATGGGGACCGAAACCAAATCGAACAGACCGTCATGAATTTAGTGATAAACGCTTCGGAGGCCATGCCGGAGGGAGGGCGAATCAAGATCCAGACCAGAAACGTGGCGCTGGATGATGATCATTGCAGGTCTTTTCATGGAGTGAAACCCGGAAAATATGCGGAGCTTCTGATTGCGGACACGGGAAGGGGTATGGACACTTCTAAACTGGAGAAGATATTTGAGCCTTTCTTCTCTACGAAGGAAAGAGGCTCGACAAGAGGCACTGGCCTGGGTTTGTCCGTGGTCCAGGGAATAGTTGAAAGTCACGGCGGCCACATTAAGGTCGAGAGTCAGCCCGGCAAAGGAACGGAATTCAGGATCTATCTTCCTGCTATGGAATTCGAATCGACAACTCCGCCCATGAGCAACGTATGAACAGCGAGGTAAAAAGAATCCTGGAGGCTGTATCCGGTTGCATTGGCAGAAATATCTTCATTTATGATGAATCGTTTTTGCTGAAATCACTGGCAAGAAGATTGACAAAAAACGCAATTGAAAACATGTCAGCGTACCTTGATTTTGTGACTGATAACTCGGCCGAAGGCGCAGAGTTTTTCCGTTCTCTGTGACAGGCCAGGGTATGGATCGAAAAACCATGCAACACATTTACGAGCCATTCTTTACCACCAAGGGAGTGGGCAAAGGCACGGGTCTGGGACTGGCGATGGTATATTCGATAATCAAGAACCACTGTGGTTTTGTCTCCTGCAATAGTGAGTTGGGAAAAGGCACGATTTTCAAGATATACCTGCCTGCTACCAGTCAAGGAAACCTGTAAATGGAAGACCAGGCAAAAACTAAAGAATAGCTTATCGACGAATTGAAAAAGATCCGGATCAGAAGGCTATCATTTACATGAATTCAAAACAGCGGAAGCGCAACATGTTAGATCGAGCCAGGGAAGGGGACACGCAGAATTCACGGTTTATTTCGACTTTGAAGCTAGCTGATATTTTTCGAGGTCCAGTTCGGTAAGCCAATATGCGGCGTTGAGGATCTGATCCCCCGACTCAAAGGATTTCTCACGTTCAAGCCGGCCCACTAACTGAATGCCGGGAGGATAACCCAAATATTTTGAAAAGATGGCAAAATTCCTGGACAAGTTGTTTTCAGCCCATTTCACTTCGATCATTATTACCGGCCGGTGATCTATTACCACGAGAAAGTCGATTTCTCTACCGTCTTTGTCACGGAGATAGCACAATGAACAACTCCGGCCCAAAGTGTCTTCGAGGAAGTCGAGTTCTTTCAAGAGGGCGCAGGCTACAATATTCTCCAGTTTGCCGCCCTCATTTCCGTAAACCTGGGGGGTATCGTAAAAATAGTACTTGGGTTCTTTAAGGAGAGATCGGGCAATGTTTGTATGGTAAGGAGCGACTTTGAAGACAATGTACATGTTTTCCAGCAGTTCAAGCCATCTCTTGATAGTTTTTGGATCACGTTGTAAATCTCTCGCCAGGGAGTTATAGGAAACTGGGCTGCCGACACGACGACGCATCAATTCGATAAGTGTCTCAAGGGCAGAAATGCTACGGACGCTTTCGAGGTCAAGAAGGTCCTGTCGAAGAATAATATCATGATGACTCTTTCGCCAGCGGTTGTAAAATCTTTCCTCGCCTTTGAGAAACGGCTCAGGAAATCCGCCGAAGCGCATTAGTCTGTCCAAGCCTTCGTCAGGACGCAGAGCCGCCTTGACTTCTTTAAGATCGAATGGATGCAGACGATACTGGAAAAACCTTCCCGCAAGAGAATCACCCATCCGGCGGGCCGTGTCGAGCCGAGCGCTTCCTGTGACAAGCATAGGCGGCGTTAGTCCCCGTGTATCGTAGATACCCTTTAACCATGATTTCCAGTTTTTCATCTTGTGGAGTTCGTCAAAGATGATCAGGTCACAATCCCGTCGCCAGCTTTTTTCCAAAAGGTCTACTCGGTGCTCTGCGAGGTCGTAAGTGAAGTATTCGAAGTCTGGGAATAACTTTTGCGCAAGTGTTGTCTTACCGGATTGCCTTGGTCCGGTAAGGAGAACAATTTTTTGTAGGAGGTCATTCTTAAGATGAGGTAGAAGCAAGCGGTCCATGTCGACTATTTTAGCCTCAGTTCCTGAAAAGTCAAGACCATATTGGAATCAAGACCATTTTAGTCGGGGGTGTGTCTGTTTTGTCCAATAACGCCCCATCAAGACCTTGAGTTCATGATTGTATTTGAACTAGACGGTGTTTCTATAAATGTGTAAGTTATGCCTCTACAATTTGAGACGGTGGAGTAAACGTGGTTCGCAGTGTCCGGGAAACTAAATGACAGGGTGCGCTCGCATGCTGGAAGAGAATAAAACCAGGGAACAGCTTATCGACGAATTGCGTGAGGCACGCCGCGAGGCTGATGAGTTTAAAACTCTTCATGAGTCGATCAACGAAACAGCGTCACTATATCGTCAGGTAGTCGATAAGACAGATGAAGCGGTTTTTGTGATTCAGGAAGGATGGATCAAGTTCGCAAACGAAATGGCCTTAAAAATGACCGGGTATTCAAAGGAAGAGGTATCCGCTTCCGCTGCAATCTCGGCTTTTGTTCATCCAGATGACCAGGAACCGCTGGCTCAATACCATGAGTGCCGATTGAAGGGTGCCGAACCTAACTATAAACTTCCTTTCAGATTTGTCCGTAAAGATGGCACGGTTGGGTGGGCTGAAATAAATTCATCTCTGATCATGTGGGAGGGGAGGCCCGCCGCTCTTTGTCTAATGGCCGGCATAACCGGACGTAAAAAGGCGGAGCAGGCGTTACAGGAGAGCCGGGATATCTTCAAAGTCATCATAGATAGTCTTCCAGTTGGGATGCTTTATGTGGATTCACATGAGAGAATAGTTTTTGCCAACAAAACATTCAGATCATGGTGGCGTATTCCGGATTCGGATTTATCCGGGCATACACTTGAGGACACTTTGGGCAATCATTACCCTATAATCAAGAGTACTTTGAAAGCCGTTCTGGCTGGACAGGAGATGACTTATCAAAGGTCTGTGAAATATAAAGATGGAGTCACCAGGGATATCGTCGCGTCTTATGCGCCCCATGTAGGGGATGATGGCAAAGTAAAAGGATTTGCCTGTTTGATTGAAGACGTTACACAACTTAAGCAGGTGGAAAGAGAATTGCGGGAGAGCGAGCAGCGGTTGGGTCTCGCCCTACGGGGAGGAGCTCTCGGACTCTGGGATTGGGACTTGAAGACCGGACGGGCAATTTGGGATGAGCGGGCCACACTGATGATGGAATATGGCGTAGGTGAACTGGCTCCGAACGTCGGCACATGGAAGAGAACCGTTCACCCAGACGATTGGGAAAAAGTTTCGAAGGTCTTGAATAGTCACATGGTAGGACTAATCCCAGCTTTCGAAGCTGAATTCAGAATGCGAGCCAAGTCCGGCGAATGGAGATGGTTTCAAGCACGAGGCAAGATCGTAGACTATGACAATGAGAGAAAGCCTCAACGTATAACGGGAACAATACTTGACGTAACTGACCGTAAGGAGGCCGAGGAAGCCCTGCGTAGGAGTGAGGAAAGTTTCAGACAAATTGTGGAGGGGGCCCCTGAACCGGTATTTGTCCATACAGGCGGCCTTTTTGCGTATTTGAACTTACCTGCGCTGAAGCTTTTTGGAGCGAACTCACCGGACGATCTTCTCGGTAAACCCATTATGGATCGTTTTCATCCGAGCGAACATGAGTTAATAAAAGAGCGAATCCGAACTTTGACCGTCGAGAAGAAGCAAGTAGCCCCGCTAGAAGAGATTTGGACCCGAATAGACGGGGCTGAATTGAATGTCGATGTTTCGGCGGTGCCCATAAATTTTCGGGGACAGAACGGGGCCCTGGTTTTTGCTCATGACCTCGCCGATAGAAAACTCGTCGAACAGGAAAGACAGGCCCTTCAGTCCCAGCTTATTCAGGCCCAGAAGATGGAAGCCCTAGGGACACTTGTTGGTGGGATAGCCCACGATTTTAACAACATGCTTCAGACGATCCTGGGATATTCCGAACTCCTTTTAATGGACAAACAAGAGGGACAAAAGGGAAATCAGGAGCTTCAAACC
Source organism: uncultured Desulfomonile sp. (assembly GCA_903952205.1). Taxonomy (GTDB): domain Bacteria; phylum Desulfobacterota; class Desulfomonilia; order Desulfomonilales; family Desulfomonilaceae; genus CAJBEZ01. Next base: position 200,510 of record CAJBEZ010000105.1, read on the forward strand.
ATAATTGAAACAGGCAAGGGCGGAGCGGAACTGGTCAAGAAACTGCTGGCCTTTGGTCAACAAGCCCCAATATTTTCTGTCCATCTGGATCTCAATCATCAAATCGCCGAACTTAAGCCGCTAATATCACGAACGCTTCCGCAGGTGGTCGCTTTAGATTTTGATTTGACTGACGATCAGGCCACGATTAATGCGGACCCCAACCAAATCGATCAGATAGTAATGAATCTGGCTATTAACGCTTCAGACGCCATGCCGAACGGTGGACGACTCAAGTTCTCCACAAGGGCGATAAGGCTAGACGATGAGTATTGCCGGCTCCATCATGGTTTTAAAGCGGGCCGTTATGTCATACTCTCAGTGTCGGACACTGGGAAAGGCATGGACAGGAAAACCCTTTCTCGAGTTTTTGAACCGTTTTTTTCGACAAAACAGAGGGGTTCAACAAAGGGAACCGGACTAGGGCTCGCTGTTGTGCAGGGCATCGTGGAAAAGGGTGGAGGTCACATAACCTGTGAGAGTGAACTCGGTAAAGGCGCCAAGTTCACGATCTTTTTCCCGGCCGTCGAATCGACTCAGACGCCTGGTCAAGAAGTTGGGCTTTCATCTCAATTGGCGGCAACGGATACGATCCTGGTGGTTGAGGATGTTTCTTCAGTGGCGGAACTAACGAAGCGAGTTCTTGCCAAGGCCGGTTATTCGGTCATCGTCGCTGAAAATGGGCAAGAGGCTCTGGAGGTATTTGAGTCCAGAAATCGTGAAATATCGCTCGTGATTTTGGACCTCCTTATGCCGGAGATGTCCGGAAAGGACTGCCTGATGGAAATGGTAAGAATTGACCCGTCAGTCAGGGTCCTTATTGCAAGCGGTTTTGCGCCTGAGGATGAATTGCACGAAAAGATCAGCCCACTTGTAAAAGGTTTCTTGCATAAACCTTTCGCTATAGCTGAACTGCTCGCTGCGGTAGTATTCGCATTGGACAGGAATTGACATCATGGCGATTCCCAGGAGAAGTCTCTCAAAGGGCCTACAAAGAGGGAAACGGTTGTTAAATTTGCCAGGGCAATTGATGAATTTCAGATAGGAGGCGCCGGATGCTTACCGCTCGGGATGTTATGGTTAGTACGTTTCACACCCTAAGTCCCAAGTTTTCAATTGAAGAAGCGGCGAAGCTTTTTAAAACAGCCAGTGAACTGGAACAACGCAGAATATTTGGTCTTATCGTGACAGACCAATCTGGGCGACTCATTGGCATGATGTCCATGTATGATATTCTACTTTTTATTCGGCCCAAACATGTTCAGGTTTGGGGCATGATGGATGACATAAATATTGCGGGTCTGATGGAGGAAATTTGCTCCAGGGCAAAATCTGTTCTCGTAGAGGATATTATGACCACCGATCTAATAACTGTCACCCCCGATACCTCTGTCATGTTCATTCTGGACATCATGATCACAAAACACATTCGCCGAATTCCAGTCGTCGAGGATGGAAAGGTCGAAGGGATTGTATATATCTCTGATCTTTTCTTTAACCTCATCAATGAGTTGGCCCCATAGTGTATGAACTCAACGGTCTTTTCCCACCAAGTTTGATAGGGGTTTTCCCATGCTTCCATTGGAGAAAAATACCACGCTTCGGGATCTAGAGGTAAAGGACGCTATGCGACGCCAGTTTACCAGCTTGCCGGGCGATCTCCCCATCGAATCCGGCATCCGGGTCTTGATCAAGTATAAAGTCGGCGCTCTAATGATCACGGATAAAGACGGCCTTCCTATTGGGGTAGTTTCCAAAACCGACGTGATGGGAGCCTACTACGCAGCCATGTCGCTTGATACTCCGTTGGACCAGATCATGGTTTCACCGCCATTGTTTTGCAGTCCGGTGGATTCGCTGGAATCGACACTTGAAACGATGCGCTCCAGAAGAATTTATAGACTTTATGTTACTAAGGGTTCTTCGTCAGAAAGGGCGATAGGGGTTGTAGCGTATCCGGACATAGTTGGATTACTCTACCGTTACTGTCGTGGGTGTGATCAAAGTCTAGTGAACCGGAGAACCAAAAAAATGGATGGCGGCGACGCCCTTCGTTTCAGAGTAAAAGACGCTATGACACCGTCCGTAACCTCCTTCTTTGAACATGACTCTCTGTCGGAAATTATTGAAGGGTTGTCTGTAAATCACTTCGGAGCGGTCCTGATTAGAGACGGGAATTCAACTCCGGTGGGAGTAATTTCAAAGACCGACCTTATTCTTGCTTACAGACGGGGAATCTCGCTCGAAGCAGGGGCCGGGACTATTCTATCTTCTTCTTCCGTTCGTGCATGTGAGGAAATGGAATTCATAGAAGACGCAATAAGAAAGATGATTTTTTCCGAGGTACACCGTTTTTTTGTATACAGGAATGAGCAACAAAACATTATTGGCGTGCTTTCTCTTCGCGACGCCGCCAGACTTCGATCCGGATCATGTCTAGCGTGCCTCAGTAGCCGAATAAAAGTAGGTTCAGAGTCGATAGCTTGACTACGGGCAAACGCCGTCCAAAAACGTCACCAATAGTCTTAAGACGTGAGGGCCGCATTGCAGGCATGAAAGAATAATTTACACAACGCGCGAAATTGCGCTTGATTTAATAACCGAGAGACATGTAGCCAATTATGAAGAGTTTTAAACATTTTACGTTAGTGTTAGCCCTGATCGCCCTTGTCTGCGCTCTGGAAGCCTGCGGGCCTAAACCCGGTCAGTTTGCTCCCCCACCCCCGGACGTGACTCTGGCTAATCCGGTTGAACGGGAAGTGACCACTTATCTCGACCATACCGGAAACGTCTCACCTCTGGAATCCGTAGAAATTCGAGCGCGAGTCGCCGGGTATCTTGAAAGCATAAACTTTGAGCCTAGAGCAAAAGTGAGGGCCGGCGACCTGCTGTTTGTGATCGAACCTGCGCCGTATCGCGCCAAAGTTCAACAGGCTTTAGGTTCAGTTAATTCCCAGAAGTCGACTCTGAGGATTCGACAGCTTGAACTGGACAAATACGCTAACCTCGGAGCCAAAGAAGCCATATCCGAACTCAAGCTTGAGGATACCAAGGCAAACCGTGACATGGCCGAAGCCGAGTTGGAAAAGACCAAAGCGAATCTCGAAACTTCGAAAATAGATCTTGAATATACTCATGTGCGTTCGCCGATAAACGGTCGGGTCAGTAGAAACCTGGTAGACGTAGGCAATCTGGTGGGCGTCTCGGGAGCCACGGTTTTGGCCAATGTGGTAAATGATGATTCTGTGTATGTGTATTTTAACCTCACCGAGGCTGAACTGCTATCTTTGACAAGAAAATCCATAAATGGAAAAGGCTCTTCTCTCTCCCACGCCGAAGAAACCCCTGTTTATATGGCTCTAGCGGACGAAAAAGGATACCCGCACGTTGGCAAGCTCGACTACACTGACATAAAGGTGGATCCCGGCACAGGAACAGTACAGGTCAGGGCAGTATTTCCAAACCCGAAAGGATTGTTCTACCCCGGTATGTTTGCCCGGGTGAGAGTGCCCTCTGAAACCAGGAAAGCTATGCTGGTTCCGAACTTGGCCATAATGTCCGACCAGGGCGGCAAATATGTGCTCGTGTGCGATGACGGCGACATTGCGAGGGTCAGGAGAGTCTCTGTGGGACAGGTAGTTGACGACATGAGAGTCATTGAAAGTGGACTGACTCTCAAGGACAAAGTGATAGTAAGTGGTTTGCAGAAGACAAGACCTGGTTCCAAAGTCAATCCTACCAGTGGGCCTAAAAAAACCCCCACTTCAACTGATGCCGGCCCTCGGCCGGTCAAAGAATGATCGAGGCCAACTATATGTTCAGCCGATTCTTTGTAGCCAGGCCCATCTTCGCTTCGGTCATATCAATACTGATAGTAGTAGCGGGTAGTATAGCTCTGTTCTCTCTGCCGATCTCCAGATATCCCAACATAACTCCACCGATGGTCCAGGTGACGGCCAGCTATCCTGGGGCGGATCCGCAGGTGGTTGCGGACACTGTTGCCTCGCCCATTGAACAGGAAGTCAACGGCGTTGAGAAGATGCTCTATATGAGCAGCACCAGCGCTAGTGATGGTTCGTACACGCTCAAGATCACATTTGAATTGGGCACGGACGTGGATACGTCCACGGTCCTTGTTCAGAACCGTGTCGCTCGCGCCATGCCGCGATTGCCTCTGGAAGTCCAGAGACTCGGAATAAACACCAAGAAATCTTCCACGACCTTTGTTGCAGTATTTTCCTTATTTTCTTCGGATGGGAGGTATGATGATCTCTTCCTGACCAACTACGCTACTATTAATATTAAGGACGAGATCGCCAGGATCAATGGGGTGGGAGATCTTATCTTTGTTCCATCCAAGGACTACAGCATGCGGGTTTGGCTGGACCCTAACAGACTCGAATATAACAGCCTGACGACCAAGGATGTATTGGAAGCCCTAAAACAGCAGAATGTGCAGGTCGCCGCCGGCCAGATAGGGCAAGAGCCTGCCGTACCTGGTCAGCAGTTTCAGATAACCGTTAATACCCTGGGGCGCCTTACTGATATTGAGCAGTTTGAAAACATCGTTGTCAAGATAGCGGACGGAAGCCGAACTACCCGTTTGAAGGATGTAGCGAGAGTCGAATTGGGCGGCAAGACCTATGGTTCTCTATCCCTGCTCAATGGATTCCCTTCCGCTAGTATCGTGGTCTTTCAATCTCCTGGTTCAAATGCCTTGGATGTGGCGGACAAGGTTGGGGAAAAGCTTCTGTTCCTGAAAAAAGATTTCCCCGAGGGTCTTGATTATAAGGTGGTCTACGATGCTTCCCAGTTCATAAGGGTGTCGATACACGAAGTCCTGAAGACACTGCTGGAAGCTTTTCTGCTTGTCTCGATAGTAGTTTTTATATTCCTGCAGGACTGGCGTGCGACTTTGATTCCCACAATAACCATTCCGGTGTCTCTCGTAGGAACTTTTGCAGTGATGGCCCTCACCGGATTGTCCATCAACATGGTGACTCTCTTCGGGATGATACTTGCCATAGGAATAGTGGTGGATGACTCTATAGTGGTCGTCGAGAACGTTGAGCGAAACATGCGAGAGTTTGGGTTGTCTCCGAGGAAAGCCGCAATAAAGGCAATGGGGGAGATAACCAGCGCTATCATTGGTATTACGCTGGTTCTCATGGCCGTGTTTGTTCCGGCGGCCTTCCTGAGTGGTATCTCGGGGCAGCTTTTCATGCAGTTCTCTTTAACTATAGCCTTCACCACCCTGTTCAGCGCAATTAACGCTCTGACTCTTAGCCCGGCGCTGTGCGCTTTGCTGCTTCGACCCCACGAGAAAAAGGAAAAAGGTGTTTTTTCTGTATTCAACCGTCTCTTTGACGCTATGACGGCAAGATACGTCCGGACGGTGGAATGGCTCATGCTCAGATTAAAGTTGTCGGTGGTGGTTTTTGGATCTCTCGTTCTGGCGGCCGGTCTCGGGATAATGTATGTGCCTACCGGATTTTTACCTCTGGAAGACGACGGATTGATTTTAGTAAATGCACAGTTGCCGGACGGAGCTTCCCTGAACCGGACAAAAGCAATCATAGAGAAAGTGACTGAGATTCTTAAAGATACCAAGGGGGTGGCTAATGTCAACCTCTTCGGTGGATGGTCGATAATCGACGGCAACGCTGGCAATTTTGGGGGAGGATTCGTTTCTCTTGAACCGTGGGACGAGAGATTAAAGACTGGTCGAAGCAAGAACGTCATAATGGGGGAGCTTTTGGCAAAGCTGTCCCATATTCAGGAAGCCATAGTATTTTTGTTCTCGGTGCCGCCCATACCGGGAGTCGGTCAAGGCGGTGGGTTTGAGATGCAGGTGCAGGACAGAACCGGGCTTGGGCCTGTAGCTCTGGAACAGGCTGCTCATGAAGTTGCCGCCGCCGGTAGGGCTCAACCCTGGATGGCGAGTTCCTTTGCCACTTTTCGTGCGCAGGTACCCACCTTTTTTGCGGATGTGGACAGAGTCAAGGCGCTCAAACTCAGAATTCCTCTCCAGGATGTTTTTGATACTATGCAGTCATTCCTGGGATCTACTTATGTTAATGATATTAATAAATTTGGGCGAACCTGGCAGCTGACTGTTCAGGCTGACGCTCCATTTAGGATGAGTCCAGAAGACATAGGTAAGCTCAACGTCCGCAATGCTGAGGGTAAAATGGTGCCTCTCGGCACGATCGTTCAGGTTAAGGAGTCTCTGGGGCTACAGAGAGTGGATCGTTACAACATGTTCCCGGCGGCCCGTGTTTTTGGAGAGACTGTTCCTGGCGTAAGTTCCGGCAAGGCTCTGGATACTATGGAACAACTCGCTTCAAGTTTGCTTCCCCATGGGATGACCTTTGAGTGGACAGGGATGGCCTACCAGGAGAGAAAGACCAGCGGCCAGATGCTGATTGTTGTAGGTCTTGCAGTGCTGGTGGTCATGCTTATCCTATCGGCTCAATATGAAAGCTGGCTGGATCCTGTCGCAGTAATTCTGACTGTCCCGCTGGCAATATTGGGCGCCTTTGCGGCCCTTATGATCAGGGGTCTTGATAACAATCTCTACACGCAGGTCGGACTAGTGCTTCTCGTGGGCTTAGCGGCCAAGAACGCCATCCTGATTGTAGAATTCGCGAGGCAGAGACTCGCTGACGGGGATGACGTGTTTTCAGCCACGGTTGAAGGCGCCAGAACACGACTCCGTCCCATTCTTATGACATCGTTGGCTTTTATTATAGGTCTGTCCCCTCTAGTTATAGCTACCGGGGCAGGAGCGGCAAGCCGGCAGGCCCTGGGAACCGCAGTCGTCGGAGGCATGCTTGGAGCTACTGTTTTCGGGATATTCTTCACCCCGGTTCTTTATCTCGGGATTCAGAAAATCAAGAAAAGAATCTCTGAATGGCGTAAATCAGGAATTCCCACTAATGGTAACTCTGAACAGGATTAGACAGGCGCCACAGAGACGTTCGTCGAACTAGGCTGCGCAGAACTTAAATCCAGCAAATTCTATTCCTTCATATCTTGAGGAATTGGCTGAACTGCGCCTCAATTTGGCCCAATCAGAGGCTAGCCTGAAAAGTTATTTCGCCTTCACCAAATCACCCGGCTTCCATCTATTGTCAAATGACGCTTCGGTCGGACCATACAGCCGCAGAATTACGAAAAAACCCTTACCCTGCACGGTACGCAGCCAGTTAGCCTCCTTGCCTTTTGGGGGTGTCGGCCCAAAGTATAGATCAATGGATCCGTCGCTGTTGGCAAGCGGCTTGTCTCGGGAACCGAGCGAAGGGAATGGCTGTCCATTGTCGAGCCCTGAAGAATTGGAGGCGTCGTAAAGGGCCACGGACCAGAAGTTCTTTGCCGGGACATTCGCAGGCAGTTTTAACGAATATTGGTTGGAGCCTGTTAGGAAATCGCCATCGTCATCCTTATTGGCGATCATATAATTCGCTCCAAGTCCTGGAACCTGGGAAATCATGCCCGGACTACATGAGTAGTAGTTGGTGAAGAAATTTATTCTGGCGTCAAGAGCACGATAGGCGGTGTTGGTCTTCAACCAGTTCAGATCAAAAGGGTTACCGGAGGCAGCGGGATTGGACCATTGCCGATCAGGGAACACTCGATACGAAACCCCATTGACATCTGTTTCCTGAAACCCAATGACACGGCTCATCTTGTAGGCGGTTTTGGCGGCTAGATCGAGAATAGCTTTTGTTCGGTCGTCCGGATTGAACGGCTTGCCTCTCTCAATACCGATCGAGGCTAGCATCCCCAGCCAGTCAGGGTCGCCCAATCCGTCATGTTCGCTGTCCACTAGCCGTTTGAGCTGTACAAAGGCCTGAAAATCACTGGCGGGAAGCATATTGGCTGGAACGAGAGATGCATTGGGGAATTCCATCTTCCTGGCGTTAGCTTCGTTGTTCAGTGGATAGATTTTTGTCTTTTCCAGCAAATCTACGGCAGGATTCAGGTCCTTGGGATCCTGGTAAAAGGCCCTCAAGAAAATGAAAACATTGTTGGTCGCCGGTCGATAGATATAGTATCCGTCAGGCGCCTTCCCGGTATACCCAGGCGGCAGTAACAGAAACTTGCCTCCGTGGCCCTTGTCCGGGCCGAAGAAGCCGATATCGCCAAGGAAGTTTCGTCCCCGGATCGTCGGCCCTGGAATGGGACGTTGCCAGAAATCGAGCAGAATGCTCTGGAGCATGGGAGGCGCATCCAGCACCAGGGGCCCGTCTGTTCCGAGGTCGACATAACTCATTGCATAAAGAACGTCTGAATTAGGAGTAGTTACAAGGGTCTGGGCATTCAGTCGCTCCTTCCAGATGGGCAACACGTTGTAGCCGGAGCCGAATACTTTCTCGGACCCGGTCTTCATTCCCATGGTGTTGAGAAGTGGCATCGCCCAGAGATAAGCCTGCGTCGCTCTCTGAAACAGCAATTCGTCTTTCAAGAGCTTGCTGGTCTCGGCGGTCGGCCGGTCTTCATTCATGGCGCTGTTGGCCAACAGTTCAAAGTTTGTCGCGTGCGCAAGCGCTCCCGCCATGATAATAAAAGCGCACATCAAAGGGCTTACTCTGTTCAGCGATCTTTTCATGATGTGTCCCCTTCTGTTTATTTGGAGCGGCAATTCGCTATAATAGGCACGAATTATATTTCCCTGTTGTAATGTTCCAGGCGAATCCGCCGGGTATATCCAACCTCAACCATGCGGAGGTCTTACCATTTTTTCTCAACGGTCCCGTATACAATATATGGGTTACCGATGATATCGGGCAAGCGCTCAAACGAGTATCTTTATAAGGATTCAAAATAAAAGTGAATCGTTCGGGAAACTTTCTCTTGCTCTCCTTTTTCATGTTACCTCTGTCTCGTCTAGTCCGAACACATTCTCTGTAAAGCTTTACTTCGCTGTATCGGTAACGTCCTTCACCGACTGGCCGGCGCCATTCATCTGTATGAATCTTACCTTATCCGCCGAAAAATCCAACTTGCGAAGATCAACCTTGCGCAGATCCAGATTCTCATACGTCTGAAAGTAGAAAACCTTGTTTGTGAGATCTCTAAATGTGGCAAACTGAGTCGTCTCTTTCGCCAATACCTTCCCTTGTGAGGACCTCTCCACGACCACACCGCTCACGATGTTAAAGGCGTTAACTATGTGCTGACAGAGATTGAGAGCTTTCTCTGCGTTCTCTGCTCGGTCCGCAAAATTTGTGATTACCCCCAGACGGATAAATCGGCTTGGTGGCGTCAGATCGCCCGGTAATCCGATCAAGCCCGCTCCATTGCCGGTAGGAATTAATTTCACTCCGGCCATCTCCCTGGGTTTTGGATTCTGGTCACTCATCCCGATATACTGTCTCAAGTGGTTGATGTGCCATGGGAAATTTGGAGCGTTCGTAAGAATGCCCAAAGGATTGTCGTAGATCATGACCTTGCCGACTTCATCGAACTCGATGACGATGCATTTGCCGCTCGCATCGTATATGACGCTGTGACCCGGCGGGGCTATGCCAAGAGCGGGGACCACGTAACCAAATATCAGGACCTTGTCCATCGCCAGTTTCACTTCATCAACGGTGGCAAAATTGCCGAGTATCCAGGCGCCAAACATCGTCTCTGCCAGGGAGCGGGCTTCCTGGCCTGGTGGTACATCCTGGAATTTCACGTCAGGCTCGTACCAAAGCCCCCCAAAAGAGAGTCCGGATTCATTCAAGCCATCCGACACCATGTCGTCTATGCCCCAGCCCACTACCGCAACGTAACCGTACTTGCTATTCCAAGTGAGTCCATTCTTACCTCCCGGCGCAGGACTGGTAAACTTCATGCTTCGGGGGACGACGGCTATCTTCCACCCACTGTCAACGCCGAACTCCATGGTCCTCCCTATCGTTACGTTTCCATCTTTTGCGGTAACCTGGAACGACATGCACGACTGTCCTTCTGCGACCCAGACGCCGAGCGCCAATGCTACCAACAAACAACACAGCAGTGTCGATAAATTTTTCACGGCAAAGAGCCTCCTTTGTCCAAAATGTTCAACTTTTTTGCAATGGATGGTTATGTATGGTCACAACCCGAATTCCCTGAATATCAAGCCCGCATAGAGAACAACCCGTCGCTAGCGGCCTCATGATTGGTGTGACGGGGGTTCGTCTCACAGCTATTTTCTCATACACCAGTCCGCTTAGTTAACAAAAAAAGCGCCCGGGCCATGATTAACTTCATCAGCGTTTACCGAGGTAACGCGGAGGAATATAGGCCTACGACGGGCGAGAATGCTATAGCCATGATGTTGTGTTGTGTGATATCCTTGGCTTCGGAACAAATTCGTGAGGTGGATCAGAGTATGCTTTTTTCTCGATATATTTGGAATTTAAAGGCTCAATCATAAAATTAGCTGAGACTGTAAGCTACTCTTATGATCTAGAATGTATGTGTAATTTTATTCTGGGTCATTCGTAATTAAAGATTCTTGTTGCGCCAAATCGGATTCTGGATCCTTATTAATTGACACCTTCCCCAACGACAGTTTTAGTATCTATGTATGAGCGGTCCCTAAAGAAAGAGCGTTAGAGTGGGAATTTTTTAGGATTTTGGCAAGTAAGAAATTACACTGTTTTTGATTCATTTCTTTGACGAGGAGGAAGTCATGGCGCCTTCAGACAAATCGAAACAAGTGATACTCATGGTACCTAGCTCTCATGAGACTCTTGAACTGGCTGATCGGGGGATCGCCGAAACTCATGTATTGAAAGACACTGTCAGGGAACTCGTTGTAGAGAGAAGAGTAGATCCTGAAAAGCTAAGACTGAACATTGAGCAAAGCATGAGTCAAGTCGGCGAAATTTTCTCCACCGCTGAACAGAAAGTTAGCGAGCTATGGGAGATTCAAAGCGTGTCGGTGGGACTGACCATAAATGCGGACGGTTCAGTGGGAATTGCATCTGCTGGTGTAAGAGCCTCATTGGAGGTTATTTTTGCGCCGCGAAAGAAAACTGAAGAACTGGGCTTTTAACCTATAGAGGACATATTTCCCGGTGTGTTCGTAATTTTGTTACAGGAATTGTCTGAAACATCTCAGCCAGAAACTGGCCCCCAGCAAGGCTCAGGATGTTCGGGCAAGCTCTTACAACCTTACCAAGAATTATGAATACGACGGGGCGGATTTAGGTTTAACAGCTTCGATGATCGCAGAAACGACGTAGTCTTCGATATTTCGCCCCGGAGCCCATTCACGTATGAATTCGCGACTCTCGTCTTTGGGCTGAATTCGTATACTTAGAAATCCACATTCCTCAAGCATAGTTTCCATTTCTGTAATGGTAGCGGCTCCAGCAACGCAACAGGAATAAAGAGCCAGGTCGTTCCGAATGGCTTCGGGCAATGGCGCTGTAGCGATCACATCGGAAATGGCCAATCGGCCCCCGGGCCTTAAGACTCGGAAAGCTTCGTGGAAAACTCTTTGCTTGTCCGGGGACAGATTTATGACACAGTTTGACATTATGACGTCCACGCTTGAGTCGGCTGCCGGCAGATTTTCTATCTCACCCAAACGAAACTCCACGTTTGAATATTCGTTTGTTCCAGCAAGCGCCCGAGCTTTTGCGACCATTTCCGGAGTCATATCCACCCCGATTACATGTCCGGATTTCCCAACCTGTACGGCTGCCAAAAAACTATCAAATCCTGCGCCGCTCCCGAGATCTAAAACGGTTTCCCCTGGTTGCAAAGCTGCTATGGCCTGGGGATTACCGCAACCAAGACCTAAATCAGAGCCGATTGGAACAGACTGGACCTCCTCGGCCGAATACCCTATCTGCGATGATATATTGGCCTGCGATACATTCGATGGTCCGCAACAGCTTCCCGAGGGGGCGCATCCGCATCCGGCCTTCCCGTCTTTCGCAATCTGCCCGTATCTTTCCCTTACGGATTCCCTTATCTCTGAATTATGTGGATCTTTCATTTTCAATATCCTTTCCTAGTCCCAAGTGTTCGTCAGGCGGTTGCCAGTAAATAAAAGCCAAGAACTATGAGCAGAACCCCAGCGATTTTTTGGATTATAGGGTTGACCTTCTGAACAGCCAAGGACAACCTTCTGACCCCGAGTCCCATTCCTACGAGGACCCCTGCAATCGGCAAGCTGTATCCAAAAGAAAAAACCGTAAGGATGGCTGCTCCCCATACTGTGTGCCCCTGCAAAGTAGTAACAGCAAGGGCTATCGGAAGGACCGGATTGCAGCACACGGAACAGGCGGCAGCCCCTCCGCCCACTGCAAGACCATAAATGGTTGCTCCGGATGATCGCATGTGCCAGGCTTTCCCTGTGAACACTAGCCTGGTTAAATCGAACGGCAGAAGACCCAAAGTAACTAGTCCAAACAAGACAGAGATGAATCCTGCGATCAGTTTCCAATACATCCCCAACGAAGCCCCCGCAACTTGGCCGACAAATCCGCTTACTGCTCCGAGCGCTGCGAAGGCGCCTATGGTTCCAATCATGAAAAAGAGCCCGGCCACGAGGAGGGCACGACGATCAGTGTCATGTCTGACAGTACCCGAATATCCAGCAATAGCGCCAAGAACTGGCAGGTTGCAGCAGGATGTCATAGATCCTACTATTCCGAGCAGGAAAGCGGCAGGGAAAACCGCTATGGAAAATGGGGATGACTTCAGAATCTCGGCAGACCATTCGAGCATCTTTGCACTCCATCACTTCGGGCAGCAGGACTCACTCCCTTGAGTGGGACAGCAAGAAGCGGGCTTCGACGCCAACACAAAAGCATTATATAAACCGGCTTCAGTGATTTCACCCACCACGGCCGATGCAGAGCCCAGCCGACCTAGAATAACCACACTGGGAAAAGTCTTCACTGAGAAGTGCCGCACTAATTGGTTGTAATCTGACGAGCTACTCTTGAGCGTAAACACTGCGACCTTTTGTCCCGATTTCGATAGATTGTTTGCCACTGTCCCTAACTGCTTTGGGATTGAGGTAGTCGAAATCTCCGCCTCACCGGACAGCACCAGGAACACAACATCTTTGTCCGCTGCCAGCGTGTCGAGAGATTGCAAGGAATCTAGGACTCGGTTGAGCAAAATTTCTTCCGGTTTAGTTTGCGGCTTACCTTGGTAGCTGTCCACTGCTGTCACATTCGGAATTTCCGTAAGCCCTGACGAAAAGGACTTCGCAGGAACTGCAGTGTACGACCGAGCAGAGTTTCCACTCAAGAATGAATTGGTCCCAACTGCGATTGCCGCCATTATGATGATCACGGAGACCATGGTCTTGCCGTTTTGATGTGACGCCTTTCCTGGATTGCAGCACGAGGAACCGTTTCCGGCTTCCGGTTGACAACAGGGAGTCACAGAATCCGCAACTGCACAGCAGCTTTTTCCTTTTTCATCAGAGGTTACTTCATTCATTTGCATCCTCCTACACTGAGAAATTCGTGTTCATTGAGAGATGCCGGCAGTGGGTGCCCGGTGAGCAAGTTCGCCGTGGCGATTACCGTTTCCGGGTCTACCCAGCACAATATGTTCTTTCCACGTCTCTCCATACGTATGAGGCCTGACTGACGGAGTTCTCTAATGTGATGAGAAACGGTTGAAGGATCTATCTCAAGGCCCTTGGCTAGTTCGCCTACACACTGTCCTAATGCTATATCTGAGCTGCATTTAGTTCCGGGTGGACAGCATGAAACCAACCGCAAGAAAATCTGCAAGCGGTTGGGATTGGACAACGCCCTGAAAATATCGGCGAAACGGTAAATCTCGTCTTGATAGTTGGACATATGTCAATATGTATCAGGTACGGCATTTTGGGTCAAGCAAAAAATGCCAAAACCATATTCCCATCAACCCCTTCAGTGCGCCCGCTATGAATTGTTTTCGGACCAAACTTGTAGGCCATGCTGCTGGCCGTTAAATGAAACGTTTCTAAAGCTTAATAATTAACAATAATAGCTAGATATGAATGATATTACTTCTCACCAAGAACATTTTTTGTGTACGAAGTCGAAAAAAAAGAGTGACAAAATTGCCTTTTCATTACATCCTATCAAAGTGTACTTATTTACTATAGATAAGGAGAAAAAAACTTGTCAAAAAAAATTCTAATTTTGTCAGTCGTCACATTCGTCACACTGGGACTTGCTTCCGTCGCTTTCTCTAGTTGAGCGGGTTGTTTCCCCTCCTGGTCAGGAGGATCATCAAACTCTTATTCCGCCGGCGGTTATTCGTCCTATTATGGTTATGGCGGTTCCCCTTACGGTTATGGTTACGCCGCCCCGCAGCAGAACAACTACCAATCGTCAGGCCAATCCGGTAAGCCAGCCAAAAAGTCGAAATCGAAACCAAAGCCCGCTACCAATTAGAGGGTTCCGGAATACATCCGAGGCGGCCATTCTTGGGATGGTCCGCCTCTCTACCTTTCGCCGCAAAAAACTATTCTTGTATCAGGCCGAACATCCCAACCCCAGTTCCGTCGCTTCGCCTATTGCTCAAACTAATCGATCTGCGATGCCATATAGCGAAGATTCAAATCAAATAAGCTCTTGACAGTTTTACGTCTTCCTTTCCGCGCCCAAGTGTGTGTCGGCGGGACTATTTTCCCAAGTTCGCCTCGGGAAGTTCCCAACTCGCTCACGTTGCTAGGTGTTTGGGGGGTCTGAGCGGGTTTTGTCTTGCTTTTTGTTCATATTTGCCTCC
>CAJBEZ010000106.1 GCA_903952205.1 uncultured Desulfomonile sp.
CCTCCAGATCGCGATAGATAGTCCTGGGTTGGGACTCAAGTTCCTCTGCCAGTTCCGCCACGCCGATACCATATCGCCGGGTTTCCATGAATTGGATGATCTTCCACTGACGGACTATCTGGTCTCCACGCATTTGGGGTTCCTCCTTTCTGCCTTTCAATCCCTCTCTTCAGTCCCGATAATATTCCCATACCTGTCCCGTATGGTTTTTTGGCCTTGACGGTCGTATTCCTCGGTCCGGGTGATATTCCCGTACCGGTCACGCACCGTCGTGTCATCCCCATACCTGTCTTTTGTTTCAACAATGTTTCCGTATTGGTCTCGCACGATTACGCCTCGATCAGAGGCCGAACTGACTACTGGTAGTAGCGCCAGAATAACGCCGATAAGGAAAAAGTTCACCCTAAACCCCCGTTTCTTACGGTTACATATTTCCAGCTCTGGTTTTCCCCTGTTAGACGCGACTGATGATACAACAGCCATCACACGATTTGTAACAATTTTCTTACTCATGCGAATCCCTCCTTCTGTCTTACTCGGCGATCAAATAGACGCCGGTTTCACATGATAATTGTCATGTGTGTCAAATAAGGACACACGACGATAAAAAAGATCTATAATTGGCAAGGGGCATTCAAGACAGTGAGAAAGTATAGGTTGTTCAGTTGTCAAAAATGAGGAATTGCTTTTTCCACCAAAAATGGTTAAAATATGGACAGTTATAGTGGAAAATAGGAAGATTAAAGGGCGATGAGAAAAGCGGAAACTGACAACTGGATTAGAGGCATGTTATTCGATGAATATCGCCAGTGCCAGGACGTTCTATTTTCTCTCAAGCTTAAGGTTCAAGAATATCCCAAAGGTAAACTCGGCATCCGCAAACGAGTGAACAAAAAAACGCTCAAGGTCTATGAGTATCCTTGTCTGAAATACAGTAACATGGGGAAGATCGTAAATCAGCACATTTCCTGGGCCGAGTTCCCCAAAATACAAAAGCGTCTAGAGTCGAGGGACAAGATCATACTTGAGATAAAATCTTACCAGGACAGGATTCGATACATTGACAAAATACTTGGAATATCAAGAAGTAAAAAGATTCATACTGACCATGTAGGTGAGGTTCTCTCGGCACTGTCGCATGTAGGGTTTTTTGAACGCACTCACTCAATATGACGGTCGCCTGTCAAACAATTTTCCTATGTGTTGCCGCGGTTCAGAATATTATAAAGGTGCATTTGGATTAGTTACGGTATAAAAACCAGTTTCGGCTGTTCGACTTGGAAACAACAGAAGAAGACGTGACACCATGACTTTATGTGTTGTAGAATGATGTCCAGGATCGTGGCTTCAGGCAGATGGGGTGGGCATTCCCATGTGGTATTCCCACCTAGGTGGGTGTTATCTCGGCGGCATGTCTTCTGGTAACTTTGATGATTATTCGGTTAATTGCTCTGTCGCTATCGGACAGAAAAGCACAGAAGGAGGATGAGCCTATGGATAGACACTCTTCAATTTTGGTCGGTACCGCAGTTGTTGAAACCGTATGGGCCGTTGGGGTTAACGCCCTGCCTGCCTGAGTCCACGATACATTTTGGCACAATCCATTTCTTAGCAATGGGGTTCCAGATTCAGGAGCCCAAATCTCACAAAAGCAGTAAATAGTTTGTGGGTGGAAAGTTACCTTGTAATGGTAATTTCCCCCCAGGTACCTCTATGACGGCATGACAAGTTATGCCAGGCCCAAGATTTCTTATGGTAGTAATTGATCCTACGTTCTTATCAAATGTAACATTTACAACACGACACCCACTTTGATAGACATATCTTTCCCCTAAAGGAATGTTATTTTCCCCGTCGCCGATCGAAAGATAGGCTGGTTCTGATGAACAATTGCCTACCAGCACTTGCAGGGAAATAGCAGGAGCGTCTGCGGACCTCTGTTGGCACCACTCATCAAATTCTGGCCTCTTTGCAAGCGCAATTGAATGTTGGATTCCACTTTTTGACTCGGTCGTCGTAACCACACTAGCTTGGTATATTATGGCGGCATCTAATCCGAGTTTTTCGGAATTCCTAAAATATTCGTCTGCCCAACTCTTACACAAATTGAACGACGCAGTTTCTGGTATGCGAATAAATACCAGTCCTCTACACTCGGGCTGAGGTAGTCCAGCGTTATTTTCAAAATTTACAAAAGCATCCTCAAATTTGTCGAGCAGATTTTTATTTTCGTTTTGGTGATAAGGGGAAAAAAACCTCACGACATATGATAGGTACTCCGGTGAAAACGGATGTTTCCCTTCAGCTAAGTGGTTAATTGACAATTCATAGTTATCGGATTTAGTTGTAGTTAGACGACGGCTAGTAGCAAATTTTTCAATAATGGTGGCCAATTCTTTCTCAAGGGCAGTCCAATCCTGCCCATTGAGGTATTTATTGGTAAAAACAGTGATGACCGCAGCGTTGACTGCTCGTTCCTTTAGCTTTGTGATTATATGGTTTTCAACATCAGCACATTTATTTTTTAATGAACTATAATGAGCCGACAGCCCGTATTTTTTCAGTGAAATTCTCATGTTCCTTTCGCTAGGAAGGATGACAGTGACATCATAGCCAGGATTATCTTTTGGAGCCGGCATAATTTTGACACCTTGTCTGGTGAACATACTCAGTGCCAAGAGTTCAAACAACGCCCCTTGCCTGTTATTGGAATCACCAGATTTTATAATTCTCACTTTCTCTTGGACCCATTTTTGATTAACCGCTTGACCTCGCAGGATAGCATCGCCAAGTAGGAACAGTTCATTAGTCGCTAGAGGGTCCTTTCGACGCCATAGTAACCGGACTGGATTTCCATTTCCTGATTTTAGCCACTTTTCGCCAAATTGATTGTCGATTGCGCAAAGCATCGCGTTGAGCTGCTTAGGATCTACGTTTCTAATTGGGTTGAGTCGATTTTTCAAATAATCCAACATTTTCTCTCGCAAAGAGGTGAATTCCAAAATAACCCTGATAAAGGTTGAAAGAATTCAGATTTGTTCACGGTTCAATTCATTCATATAAGGAATAATAAACTGTTTAATTCTTTTTTATATATTCGCCAGTGGGGCATAAAACAGTCCATAGGGCTCTTAAAACGGTCATAATTATGACGTTTAATTGCTTGATTCTACAATTAATTCTTCGTCGACGTAGAGTTTCCTATACAAACCGGTTAATGGCTCATGTCAGAGGCGGAAGATCTGTCGCAGATTCGCCCGTAGTTTTGACAAAATACAAAAAAGAAAGAGCCTTAAAGCTGTTTACCCTCTGGCCGTAATCTGTAGATTCGCCATGCAGAATTGCGTGCCTGTTTATACCATGATTGATCGATTGTTCGGTACGTTCGGCTTTATTGAAAATAAGTGTGGACGTTCTGTTTAGGTGCTGAAGATAGGATTCGGTGAAATCGTCAAGCAATAGACCACTTACCCATACTTGAGTCATAGGTAAACTTTTTTGCCGTTGAAAAATGCCTTTTTCCAGTTGTGTTAACTCAACAAATATTCCATCTGCTTGTGCCAAAAAAACAGGTATAGAAAGAAAATACTGCCTAGTTCGATGTGCCGTAAAGGCTTGGTCCAAAGCATCTTTCCTAGCTGGAAATCTATCTGTCATTTCATTTTGAATGGCATCTACTCTGCACTCATAAAAATCTACCAAAAAATTCTCAATGTCCCCCCACTTGCTTCTCTTGACTAGTTTGACAATTTTTGTCAAATCCCCCTGACTGATTCTATCTGGCCATGGGAGGTACCACCCATGATCCACGAGCACACTGACAGCACTCGCCAGTGTAGCTAAGTATTTCTTGACGTGGTCCGGAAAATTTTTTTCGAAATCAACAATTTCTTGAATATAATGTTTAGCTTCGTTCTCATCGGCAGTCAGAATATGTTGTAGCATTTATACTTTCCATGAGTCATAAAAATCTGTGCGGGCGAAATTATGTCGTCTCTTTTTGTTGGATTTTTCCTATTACTGAAAAAATTTCGCCAACATGTTTTTTATATTTGTATAGAGTCCTGGCAGCCCCTAATTCATATTGAGCTCCTTGTGTTAAAGAAGCCTTTGGAAAATAGCATATCCAGGAGACTCCCCGCTGATGCGAAAAAGGCGCATCGGTTGGAACGTACTCATATTCACCTTCAAACAGCCCTATGTGGATCAGTCTGTCTCGTATGGATGGATAAACGACGATATCACCACTTTTTATTTCATGAACGAATCGAAAAAACTTTCCACCTATTCCAGAGATTCCAGTTGGCGTTTCTTCCGGTCTGATTGACCTATACGCTTCATAAAATGCATTGCGATCAGGTTCAATTTTGTTCAGGTCTCCAAGTCCTGGGTCTTCCAGCACCGCTCTATTCTTTTTTTTGAAGTATTTTTCCGCAGTCCCTCGAACACCAGCACGAATGACCCAAACGTCTGCTGTGCTGGTATCGATTTGCAAGATTGGGTTCATCTATTGTACCTCAAGTTTGTCTCAGCAGACCTTCTCATGACGTCTATTAGCCGAATGGTTTAGAAGCGACTGTTGAATGGGGCTCCAGTCGCATCAAATAAGCATAGTTCCTGAAACAGCCGGAATCATTTCAATCCACCCCCAACGCCTTAAACACAGCATCCACAGGCTCAGAATAAAAACCAGTCTGGAATTTAGCGAACAGTTCACCAGGGACAGTTGGAATAGCGTTTACACTACTCATTGGTATCAATAATCTCTTCGCTCCAGCGTCAAAGGCCACTTGAAGGGTTTCAGCTAAACTCTCGACCGGCACAACATTGCCGCCCAGGCTCATATCGCCCAGCACTACCATCTGTCTCTGAACGGGTTTCCCAAGTAGTCCCGAACATAAGGCTACCAAAGCCGCAATGGTTATTGAATCCGATGGTCCGTTATTGTGAAGTTCCACAATATGGATATGATAATCATGTTCAAGTGTCTTGACGGATGCGCTTACTCTTGAAGCATTAGCTTTGAAATAATCGTACGCCACCTTAATTGGCTCTTTAGACTTCTGTGATGAACCAACGCCGGAAATAGATAATTTACCGGTCCCGGCCATCACCTGTAATTCTAACCGATAGAGTCCTAGATGACCGGAAGATCCATATCCGATAGTATGTAATGAACCAGGCTTTAGCGGGCTGTCAGGGATTAAAAATCCGCCTCCCTGTTCCGGTAGACTAATGAAATGTTCCTCCAGTGTATCATTATCAATGTAGCTGAAATGAACATCATAAAATTCCATGCCGCCAATCTTCTTGAGTTGTTCCTTGACTCGCCTGCGAGCCTCCAATGCGATTTCAAGACATTTACGCACAGATTCTTTTTCATAATCTTCGTTCGGGTAAAGAAGTTTCAGAAGTCCTGACACCGTCTTTTTAACTGCTATCGTATCCCGCTGATTCAGGTTGTTGCCGAGCCTGAAGTATTTATCGATGGCGTCAGAGAAATTACGCTTCCTCATTTCCCTCATGAATTCTGCAAGGTAATCCACTATGAAACCATACTGGTTTGTGAAAAACTCAGGCCGCATCTTGGGTATTTCCCAACCAGGTATATATGAGTGAAATCTGTCAAAGAATGCTGAATCAATCATCGCTTCAGGAAATGGCGCAAACAGGTGGGATGTCTTGACCAGAATCTCAACACTTTGATTAATGTTTCCGACAAAGACCATTGCTGCATTTGCGCTGATAGCGTCACGGCCTCTGGCGAAGGAACCTGACGCCATGTAATCCTTCATTATCTGGACGCCGTCTTTATCTTTGAACTGGATTCCCGCTACTTCATCAAAGGCGACAAGGTCCCAGATTCCTACGAGCCCTACCTGTTTTGAACTCATGTTGTAAAATAGATTTGCGACCGTTGTGGCGCCGCCGGAAACAAGAATGCTGTTAGGGCTTATTTCCTTGTAAATGTGGCTCTTTCCGGTACCACGCGGCCCCAGTTCACATGTGTTGTAATTGTTTTCTGCAAATGGAATCATCCGGAACAGTAGATGCCATTTAACCCGTTCATCGAGCGTGGTCGGCTCCATACCTATTGATCTGACAAGAGCGTCTAGCCACTGAGATTCTGAGAAACCCTTTCTCGATTCAAGTAACCCATCCATATCCATGTTTGGGATCTGTATGGGGTTAATCTCCTGTATTCCAAATGGTGACTGTTTCTGATTTTCCTCATAGAAATAATTCATGGAAACAATGCACCAGATACCACCTACCAGGAGCTTTTCATATTTCTTGATGTAAGAACTGGAGACTTCTACTCCCTTAACTCCCAGATTCAGCAGCGTGGCTTCATAGATGTCTTTTTTTTCATTCAGTTTAACGGTTATCTTGTCAATGATCTTATATGATCCCAGTTCCTTTATTTTTGATTTAATCTTTTCTGCTTCATCAGGCCTGACATAGTTCTCCGCCAATATTCTTTTAACCTGAGACAACCCCTCCTGAATCATTTGGTCATCGTCATAGGAACAATACGATCCTAATAAGTATTCCAGCACATAGACTGGAACATTTGCTCCTTCTTTAAGAAGTTTGGTGAGATCCTTGCGTACAACTTTTCCACGGAAAAGATTTGTCAAAAGGTTATCAAGACTTATAGGGTTATCAGGTTCCATCAACAGCCTCGTTAGAAATCATTTCTAAAAGAGATATCAACACGAACAGGGTATCTGGAATACTCTATGTCGTCTTCGTCTCTGAGAACCAATGCGTATTCACGTTTAGGGTCATAATCCCCGGAAACAATTTTTATGATTGCAGTTCTTTTCCTGTCCTCTAGCGTTTCGGAAGCGCTATCAAAAGTCAGGATTACTTCATTACTGATTAGTTTGTCTCCATCCCTCAAGGAAACTCTGAGGATATTGGGTTTTCTGCGCTCGGTCACAGATTCAGTCTGAATAAACTCCAGTTTCTGTGAATTGGTAACCATTTTCTGAAAATCAGTAAGTAAATGGACCCCGACCTTCTTTATTATCGTATCTTTGGCGCTAGTTCCTTTAAGAGCTTTGACATGGATGACGGGGATTACAATTTCCTGCGGCATTGAGCCACCATGAACAAATCTGGCTCCTCCAATAAAGTTAAATAATTGTCTGCCTTTAGGAATCCAGAATTCCATCCCGGGATTTGTTTTGGCGGTTATCGACGTGTTTCCAGTCCATGCTTCGGGTGTGTTGCCTAAGTCAGTCCCCAAGACATATCGTTTCTTGAATTTAAGAGGATTGGAAGGTTTTATCTGAATTTCGCTTTTATCATGATGTCCGGGCGAAGACTCCTGATATAAAAAACCATGATCAGATGTCACAAAAACGTGAGTCGCATTTAGATTGTTTATTATCTGTTTGACCAGGTTCGACAAATCATTGATTGCTTTTCGAACCGATTCAAAGGTCATGGATTCTGTAGCCGCTGAGTCGCCGGTGGCGTCTACGGTGTTGTGATAGACGTAAACAAGCCGGTAATTCTTGACAAACTCTCTACCCTTTTCTTGGCTCATGGCAGACAGTTCAGTCGCCTTTATAGCCACCCCTTCATGCTTTGACAGGAACTTGGAACGTTCTTCCAAAGACGAAAAAGGTTCTCCATCTACCAGGATGAAGTCAGCCGAATCAGGTTTGAACGATAAATTAGTGTGTGGCGATAAAGAGGCCATACCCAAAGCTGTGTATGACGGTAAAACGCCTAACATTGATTCCAGTGAAGCTGAAAAGCGATATTTGGTATTTAGGGATGTCGTAAGTTCCTCAGCCGCTTCATACCTGAATGCGTCGCTAATTATGACATAAACCCTTGTCCGCTGGCCTGATAACTGAGGTTTTACATAACGGTCGAAGAAGTCATATTGATTTGTAACACCTGACAATTTCCATTTTTGTAAAAAACTGACACTCTTAGCCGATTTTATAAGGGCCCCCCAGGCTACAGCCAGTTGATCCAGATACCAGTTCGAATAACAATCATCTATTTTTGAACTGAGATTCTTCAGTAGGTCCAATCCGAGGTTTTCGATTTGTTTGGCCGCTTCATGAAATAATCTGTAAAACTGGTCCATCCTGAAAAGACTGTTAACGTAGGATTGGTAAGCGGATTCAACTGATTCAAAACTAATTGTGTCATCATAGGTTCGTCTGAGATTAAGTATGTCCGAAGCGGTTTCCAAAGCATCGTACGCAATGGAATATCGATTTTCTATATCATCTTTCTTTTTAAAACTTATGTTAGCCCAGTGACCCTCTCGCCGTCTTCGTGTCAATTTCCTCAATTCATCCGGTTTAACATTAACATCAGAGATCAAATCATCTCTGATAAGGGTCAGCAATCTTTTTTCCACCGGTTCAAATGTCATACATCTCGATAGAATGGCCTGGTCCAAATTGTCTACAACCTTGTCAACATTAAGTTCTATAGCCAACTGCCCCGCTATTTTGTCATAGGACCTGTAACAGGTAACGTTGTTACGCCACAGGGACAAGAATACTGTTGCGTTATTCCTTCCAATCTTATTCTGAAGTTCGAAGTGCGCCAGCGATGGTGGGCAAGTTACTTTAGTAGAATCAACAAAGTCAGTGACGAAAAGGTTAATGAGTAGTTCTTTTAATCTGGGCGTTGTTTTGGAATATGAGAACTTGTCTTCTATAAGTCTCCAGAAGGCTGCTTCAAGGTTGAATTTCCTGATATCATTGAAGACTTTCGACTGTTGATCATCGAGTTCCTCCAAAAAATAGGAATCTTGCATAATTTTTATGAGCATATCAAAAAGGTCGGGTTGAGCGGCCCCAACCACAACAGCAATCATTTTGGAGTCAATATCAAGTTCAGAATCATTGGGGTCTACGAGTTTTTTAAGACCATCCAACCTCGTGCGGTTCTTCAGAAAGGTTAGTCGTTCTTTTAAGTGGTCACGTAGACTTAACTGGTTCAATCCCAGCTCCTGCACAGACATTGAAGCTAAATCAGCGAGAAACACTTGACTATGGAGTCGTAAACCTATCAGCCAGTCTTTTTCTGGGGATAATGGCGGTTTGGTCGAATACAGAAGATATTTCCCGGTCAGGCCTTCTAATTCGAGTTTTATTTTTAGTTCTAAAGAAGGCGTTTCGTCTATATGGACTATGTTGACATCATCCAGTGTTAAATCCGTCAAGAGGTCTTTAAACTCGCCCCCATCGTCATGCCAGAAGACAATACGTCCCTCGGGCTTATTTGAACTGAATGTTTTGTTTAAGGATTCGGATATTGCTGTTGGGTTCATTACGTCAACCAAATGTTAGCCCATGGCATAGCCGTGGGGAGGCCGGGTTGGATTTCAATTATTAAACACGATGTCATTTCTTTCCTGTTACCTTGTCAACTGCTGCCAACAGGTTCCCGAATTTCCCGTAATTGACCTTCACACCGTCATCAAGGTCCAATGATATACGCATGTCCGCATAGTGACGAAGATTTTCATCAAATGCGATAAGTTCTGTCTGTTTCTTTTTCAAAGCCTCCAATTCCTTACGGACCTTTGCTTCTGACCCTTTTGATCCACTTCCGAGGTCCTTTTCAAGTAACTGTATGCGTCCGTTAATCTTTCCCTGAAGAGGAATGACGTATTCGCTTCTCATTCGGGACAAGGTCGATTCATTATACCGATGCAGATAAACCAGACACTCAAACGCCTTCTGTTTACCGCTGGAAAATAACCAGTAGATAGGACGATTCTTATAAGTCTGGAGATGGTCTTTGTAGAAGTTTGAACTAATATACTTTCTTATAACTTCCCTGGAATCAGAGACCTGTCTGCCCGTAAGACTTTCAGCTATAAAATTTAGATTTTCTTCAAGCGTATCAGGGGACCAAACGGTCTTGATAAACTCAACAAAACGTACAGTTACATCATCAGGGAACCACTCGATATCTGTAATAGGTAAAATGCCATCATCGTCGGCCGAGAACGCCTGATACTTAGTCGGATCAATTCCGATGTTTCCGGAATTAGCGTAAATCAGACCGGGTTCGTCAAGACTGTAGCGGCCCATCATGCAGCCGATAGAATATGAGATTAGGCGTTTCACATCCTTATCAACGTCAGGTCTTGCTAAAGTTATCTGGTCCTCAGGAACTTCAGGGTCGAGTTCATCCTGAAGTCCATAAGCCTCTATCCATAAACGGTTATTCTCAGTCTCAAGTTCCATCATGCGCTTGATTTGGTTATCGAGATGGGATTGCCAGTTTCGGAAGGATTGTTCGGTTGTGTCAGATTTTAGAGAATCGGTCAACCAAGGAAAGTCTTTGAAATCCCATGATGTTTCAAAGAAATTCCAATCCTTGTGAGCGATAGAAATGGCTTCCAAAGTCATGTCATTAACTCTTGCACAAATATCTCGGGATCCTCTCCAGGGCAGCCTAGAAACCTCCCCGACTCCGAAATGTAAGGTTGGGTTAAGTAAATTGATAAAAAAATATGCTACCTTAGAGCATAGATATGATAGCAATCCCAACAAGTCATCTTTTCTAGGCAAGACAAGAGAACCAGTGTTTTCAAATATGAAACCTTCATCTAGGACTCTTGCAGAAAAAAAAGACGAGCTAATGTCCGTCCACGTAATTCCCTTCTTGAAATAGTGTTGACTGTTTCTAATCGTAGAATTTGCTTGTCTTTTAATCTCTTCCCCGTCGTTCTGCCAATTTATTATTAATCTCCTGTTTCCATACCACCTTCTGGCTTCACCACCAGCGTTAAATGGAAACCATTTCCCCTTGTTTGGGAAATCTTCTTGTTTGGGCTTTGTGTTGAAATAAACTTCACGGATTGACACTTCATACCATAAACGCACAAATTTTTGTTTGTCTCCGGATGTCAGTCCGCTACATACCCGTGAAACTGAAGAAATTGTACCATAGTTAGCGAAGACATTACTTACGTTTCTGCCCGCCCAGTAGGCGATCGGACTGCCTGGGATTTTGTGGAAGGTGGACGTGGTAGATCTATGTCGCCAGCCACAGTCGAAATTACCGATAGCCTCTAAGGTTCTTGGGGCCTGAGTTTCACTTCCACGGAAGTCTGACAGTTTTATATAGTCTCCTTCAAAATCAGCTAAATGAACGTTCATCATCGTATAGACACATACAGGTACACAGGCAGGCTCGAAAGCGTTATATTCCAATTGCGTTAACGTTGTAATCGTCAAATTATCTAGGATGAATCTTCTGAAGTTTTCATGTGACGATAGAAACATCCATACATACGGAGTAACAAAGCCCAAATAGCCACCATAAGATGTTAGAAGTGCTCCACGATTAACAAACATTCCAAAGATGTCACTTTTAGCTAGCCTACAATTGTCAGAAGCAAATTTCTTCAAGACAGGTGTCATGTAGCTGCTATTCATATATGGAGGATTAGCAACAACACAGTCATATTTGCTGCCTAATAACATTGCTTGTTCAATTATAGGTTTAAGAGACTTAGCCGCTTCATTTACGAACAGGTTTGAACTCCTTACTCCTTTTTCAATAACTTTTTTTATCGACGACAGTTTTGGAGCTTGGTTATCTGGAATTCTGATTAATGAGCCCGCTACTTTTCCCAATTTGAATAATGAAATGATTTCTACTATGGCCGCTCTATCAATATCAGAATCAAATTCATGAAGATGATTAACCAGTTCAGAAGCGTTAATATCTTCTGAACTTTGGATGGACATGACATTCTGTTTAGGTGGATCAGTTAGGACCCTTGAATCATCTTTCCTTGCCTTCATTAACAACGCAAAACCTGCAAGCTGGGCAGCTCTGTCATCTATATCCAATCCAAACAGATTAGTTTCGAGGATGAGTTTGGGTATGTCTCGTGTGCGGTATCCACGCTCCAGATAGATTTCCTTGAATATGTCGTAGGCTTCTACAAGGATATGTCCTGACCCACAAGCAGGGTCCATTAAGGTCATTTCTTCAGGATCAAGACTATCCGGTGTTATCTCAGCAAGCTTTTCCTGAACATCGGGCGTTTGTTCAGCTGGCTCAATGTAATATTCCATTTTGGATCGCAAGTTGGAGTCAGGATATGTTGCCAGCCATTTGCGGCCCAGACTGTTCTGGACCATATATTTGACGATCCAGTTCGGTGTAAATAACTGCGTAGCAGCCGGTATATCTTCACTTTTAACTACGCTACCTATCACCTCCGCCTTTTTCTCGGAAATATAAAACTGATAAATCCAACCAATAATCTCGATTTCCTGCCAGTCCTCTTCAGGAATTTCGTTTACAAGTTTTCTAATAATCGAGTCCGTATGCAGCAGATTATCTGGCAGTAACAACTCAGTTTCATCATTAATGGCTTCGAACAGGAACGGCATGGACTTATGGATTTCGTTACACTGCGCCACCAGAAGCATGGAATAAAGCTCGGGATCTCTATCCCCCGCCAATTTCAGCTCAATAACTCTATCTTTGTTGAGACTACCGAAATGGACCCTGTCGGCGTTTTCCAGAATTTCAGGGGTAGGGCGACCAGTGGGATTTGACAACACCCTATAGCCATGTCCCAGGTATGAGTGAATTTCCATGAATCTCAAAGCTAGAAATCTGTTAAACCAGGTGTAGGCTATGCGTTCGATGACCCTGTCAAATCCTTCCTTCTCAATCTTGCTTACTAATTTCAATCTGCTGTCATATACATATTTGGGATACGTTTTACCCATTATGACCGCTACATCCCCATTTAAAATCGCCGGTTCTATTTTCTTTTCCGATAGTCCCAGGAGGTTGGCTTTCTCTGATACTGCTTTAATGAAGTCCCTTCTTGCGGCGGGAGCGTATGATTTCAGTTTATTTCGGTCCATTGCGGGGATGTCCTTGTGTTCAACTGATTCTGACTTTAATGGCCTGATTTATTTTTTCCAGAAGGGTCTGTCTCAGCGTTTCTACGAAATCATTGACCTGTTGTTCTGTCTCAATGACTTCAGATTTCATTAACGTTGAGACTCTAAAACTCTCAATTTTCTTAATTGGCTCGCCGGTTACAGTGGATGGTTCGACAATTAGATCCAGCGCCTGTCCATACGCCACATCAGCCTGTTGCAGATGATAGGCGACCTGCGGAACACTGGTTTCACTTTCAAGAAGTTTCTTTATTTCCTGAATTGGTCTTAGAGCTTGATTGCAAAGATTGTCCGGCGCTTTAATCGAATTGAGGTGAGTCTTTGTTTCTTCTATGAAACCGCCTATCTTGTTCGTAGCCTCCAGTTTTTTGGAATCCAGAATCTTTGAATACACGGCATCTACTTGCTCAATTAATGATTCAACAGATTTTAACTTGTCATACGGTCTTGGGCTATTAAGTATCTCGGTAAGTGTCTTGACCGGATGTTCAGGGGCAAACTGGGCCTCCAGTTCATTCTGAATTTGCTTGTAAACAGCCACCTTACTAATTAGGTTGTTCCAAAGATTGCGGTGGTTTTCATAAAAATCCGTTAATTCTCTAAAGTCTTCCTCAAGATAGGTAAGCTTGTCCTCAGATGAGTTAAAAGATGAAAAGAATTCAAATGGGTCTAGAATCTGGACAAGTTCATTTAATACCGCCAGTCCGTCCTCAATTTCCTTTTTCCCTGGATACGTTCCGTTATCAACGATTATTTTGTAATTGGCCAACGTAGACCGCCATACTTCCAATTTGTCCTGGATAAAACTTGAAAGTCCTTCACTATCATCAGGCCCTATTGAACCAAAAATTGCCTGGGCGATTTTTTTAGCTTTCTCCAGGTCTTCCTTCCCGGGAACTTTCATCTTTTGTATTGAAATCAGTTTCCATTGCGGGGTCTTTGTCAGTGGGCCGAAAGCATCCTTTAATCCTAAAGCTTCTCCAGAGTGGATAAGTTTAATTTCCCGGGCTACGAAAAGGCGGGCAACCAGTATAATTGTCTCCCACTCAGGCCATCCAAACGGTCTGGACGAAAAGTATTTAATGATGTCCGTTAACTCAATGTGCTGATTTTTCATGACGGCATATCGTATATATGTTTGAACTTCGTTAGTGGCGTCCGGGTTTTCCTTGCCCATATTGGCTATCAACGTTTCCTGGGTTGGGCTGTCAGAAGTCAGCAGATATTTTATTTCTTTAACTGGGTCATCATGAGACTTTTTTATGTAGCCAAGCTTCGAGTAAACGTTAGATATCAGGTAATCCAGGGCCGCTGTGAGGCAGTCTCCCGGATTTGATGACTTTAACTCAAGGCTATTGCCGCACACGAAACAGTCCGAATTAAGAAAACTTTCCGCCAAAAGTTGAACTATTCTTGTCCTTCGACTTTTGTTCTCAGCCGCCCTATCTTCAAGAATCCGCATAAACGACGGTGAGCCTGAAGAATCACTCTTCATGGTTATAAATTTGTGGGTTTGTTTGTAAGTCTTGAGTTCTTTTAAAAGGTCCTGATTGTCCGGTAATCTGAAAATTATCTTTCCCTTGTCTGTTGTGCTTCGGTTCAAATAATAAACGTCATCCCCGTTGGAATCTTCAGATAGTGGCGAAACAATCTCAACCGTCAATTCATTATCTACTTTTGAGCCGTGGGGAATTCCGTCCAGGACCTTATTGTAGCCGTAATCTTTCTTATTGACTGAATAATGGTGTTTGGCGCCAGCTTTGATAGCTTCTTCATAGATCAGTTCAGATAAGAGCTTCACTTCTTCGCTCATAGAAACATCGGTGTTCTTGATTTGAGTCCCGATGTCTCTTTCTTCATTTGTGAGGAAGTAGTAATGGTCGCCGCTTCTGTTGATCAGCGTCTCTTTTTCGAGTCGGTTTAAACTCTCCCCTATAACTTTCTTCAGTCCCAGCTTATCCGAATCAACTTCGGTAATGCTAAGGGTAACCAGGTTTTCAATATTGGGTTTAACGAGATTGTCGATACGGCGAATCAGGAACAGGGTTTTAAGAACGTCAATATCAAATGGTTTTAGCGAAGTGTTATCAACGGCCTGGTCTATTGTCCGTTTTATCGTTGTATCCAAAAAACCTTCTATAGCCGAATAGAAGCTGTAAATAGGGACCATTGCTCCAACATCTTTATCTGATATTTTCTGGGCGGCTATCTGGAAGGAATCAAGCATGGACCGCTCACCTCTACTCAAATGAGCCCCTGAAACCCCGGAGGTCCTAATGGTCTCAAAAACCTTTTGAACCAGTTGATATTGGAGCGGCACAAAAGGATAGTTCCTGATGAAATCGTCTGTGTCTTTGAAATTTTTAAGGGTGGCGCAATCAGACGTAAAACTAAGCTGATGTTTAAGTATGTCTCTTTTCTCATCAAAGACGTGACCAAGATTAATTTTTGCCGGTGGGGTTTTGTCGAGCAGTCTGAATTGGATTACCTCATCGGTGTTCGCACTCGATAATGAAAGTCTGCACTTGAAACGACCCTGAATCTTGGAGAAATCCTGTTTCAGTCTGGACTTCATGTCACCAATAGTAGCGTCAATGTCTTCCTGTGAAGTCACCACGACCCAGGCTCTACCCCCGCAATGGATCCCGAGGTCTTCCGCAATGGTTTGCAGCTTAAGCATCCGCTGTCCATCTGAGCCGATAAACTGCCCCATCTCATCGACTAGAAATATTATTCTGTGATTAGGCGGCCGGAAATCCAGGTATTGTTTTATTTTTTTGGCGAAGGCTTCAGGACTGTTTGAGTAGTTTTGTTCGCATCCGTCAAACCATATAGCGGCCGATTCATGACTCATGCTTTTTGTGAGTTTAAGGGATTCAATTACGTCATCACGAACAAAATGAAAATTATCTCTTGATTCAACCCAATCAAAGCTTGAGACAGATCGAAAATGCTCTATATAAAGCTCTAAAAGACTCTCTTTTTGTAACTGTGATTCAAGTTCAGCCACATACGGATATTGTCCGCAATAGCCCTGATGCTCATTGAACACTTTGGTAAATACTGAAAGTAATTGGGCTTGACTGTCTTCATGAACGTCAGCCTTGCTGTCTATATTGAAGAGTATAACGTCACAACTTGAACTGACCGCTTTTCTGATATTGTTGAAAAGTAAAGGGTCGGCGATTTTGCCTTTAAGGAACTCAACAGCTCTTTTCCTGGCTCCTGACACAGGGTCTTGGGCGTCAATATTTTCAAGAAGGTAACTCAGGATTTTTAAGAAATGCGATTTCCCGGACCCAAAAAAGCCTGATATCCAAACCCCGTTTCTGGAACTGGCCGCATTGTCATCCGGTTTTTCCAGAAACTCCAGATACGTCTGAAAGAAACTGTCTATGTGTTTGGATAGCTCCCTGGTGACAACGAATTCATCCAGTTCCTGCCATATAACCGCTGGATCGCGTTGTTCGGCTTTAACAACACCGTTAATTTTTCTGGACAGGTCTTTGACAAAAATTTCGTTTATTTTCATTGGCGCCTGCCTTCTGGTCGCCCCAGCATGGGGCAAAATAAGTTAGCCCATGGCGTCGCCGTGGGGTGGAATGCGCTTTGCGACCGTTCTAAATGTCATGGAACAAGTTTAAACGCCCTGTAGTAATTAGTTTCTGGTAACCGACTAAACAATTTTAAACCCTGGCCGTCATAGACCCCTGGATAAAATACGACTAACGGCGTTTTCTCCAGTAAATGATGAAGATTATTTAACAGGGAATGGCTTCTCAGTAATGGATATGCGGCTCCAATTCCAGACACTAATATTACATGTGGACCCATGGCCGTCGCTGTCTTAACAAATACTTCAGCCAATTTCTCAGAATTAAGCGGACCCTTTAAGGCATTTACCAGGGCCGTATCGCCCTTGTTACGTTGCATTTCTATTGCGACGTCCAGCAGCTTCCTTTTTTTGAGGTAATCCACCAGAAATTTGAATAAATTAACATGTTCCAGGACCAGTTCCGGTTTTTTCTTTGCGATTTCTTTCTTAACAAATTCGATATGTTCAGCGACTGCAGGTTCCAGTTCCGGTGGATAATCAAATATGTAAAAACCTATCTCCGCTCCTAGCCCGGAACCTTCCAGCAAATCCTTGGATAATAACCGGGGTACTATTTGGTTAAGCCTTTGTTTGAAAGCTTCGTTCACTTGCTAACCTCCAAACAGCTCAATACATATTTCTCTTCATGATTGATTAGAAATGACCTTAATTCAGGTTCAACCCTTACAGGTATTAGTTTCGGCGACTTCTGACTCTCAAGATACTTGGCTTCAACCAATATCCTGAAGATAATTTGTTTGAGTTTTTTCCTTGTAGATTCAGTGAACTCTTTTACATGAGCGTCAATTAGTTCACAGGATTCCAGATACTTTTCCCAGTCCCTATTAGTTAGTTTGTCGTCAATAATCCTTATCTTGGCGCCTATAACATTCAGCATGAAATCCCCTAGTAAACGGCTATGTTTCACGGCGCAAGCAAGAAGAGCCTGAGTCGATAGAATATAGTCCCCTTCAGATATCATCGGTAAGATGCCTCGATTCATCAATGTCAACCGGTCCAGTATCAGTCTGCAATGCCTTTCAGAAGCCCCCTGACTGCGCGATTGAAACAGGTTTTCTTCGATAACTTTCTTTTTGATGTCCTGCCTGGATAAACCAGAAATTAGCAAAGACGATGTCTTCCGGCTCTCATGAATTAATAGACTTCCGGCCGTAATTGTCGCTGAGTATATTGGTGAATCATCTGTATTTTGTCGTTTCTGTCTCAAACGTCATTCCCGTAAAAGTTTGTGCCGGTAACCATTAAACATAGCCTACTAATGGCTCCACCGCGATCATCCCCTTGATCATCTCACACACATGTGTCAAATGGGGACACATGTGTTGGGTCATCTAAAAATATTTTTGGGGGACAAAAGAATTTTACTGATAGTAATAAAATTAATGCGGTTGAAACAAGGAAAATCGTTATCTCTTTTGGACATGGAGGCGCTGATTTGTGAATAGTTATTTATTGGACACGGAAAATGCGGCGATTGGACTCATAGATCTCATAAAAAAATTGGATGATGAATTGTACGGAATCTATCAGAAATATCAATGGCTAAAGGAAAGGGCCACGGTGCTCCAGGAGTTGTCGTTGGGACATCAACTTGAGGACGACTGCATGATTCGGTTCACCCAGGCCGCCAAAGCGCGAGAAGAAGCTGAAAACGCCCTCCCAGAACTCATAGCATACGAAAATAAAGCTGTTTTCAATGAAACTGCTTTGGCATCCATTTGTGGCGCATTATTACAGGTGGCAAAACAGGGAATGTCGACAGCGCATGGGCAATTAAAATACTGCCCGAGTGGTAGACGGATGATAGGCAGTCAATATCTGGCCACGGTGGTATGGCAGGCACGAAATCAAAGCATCCATTTTGAGGAAGGAAACGACAAGTTGTATAAACCGGTGATAGCGTGTTTCGTAAAACTGGAAAAAGAGATAGGGCCGCAATTTTCGTTTCAGGAAAATCTATTCAAAAATATGGCCTGGGACATCGTGAAGGAGCTAGAATGGACCAGATACGACATTTATTGCATGGACATGGAGTCTTTGTTAAAATAATTCGGAACTTGTTACTTTGCAAACCCATTTCTTTTTGTTAGGCTTTTCTTGGGGATTAATGATAGGAGGTTTTGTCATGGAAAATCAAGAATTAAACTTAGCTACATTGGTTCCAGGGTTTGCTACCGAAGAAGCAGCTATATCATTCCTGGAAACTAAAAGATGGCCTAATGGTCCTGTTTGTCCCTTCTGTGATAGTGATAAGACTTATTCTCTGAAACCCAAACCTGAATCTGTAAAACCTGTTAGACTTGGAGTCCATAAATGCGCTGTTTGTCGTAAGCAATTCACAGTTAGAATCGGAACTATCTTTGAAGATTCACACATCCCTCTTAATAAATGGCTCATGGCTATCCATCTGATGACGAGTAGTAAGAAAGGTGTCAGTTCATTGCAACTCAGCCGTGAACTTGGAATTACGCCTAAGTCAGCTTGGTTTCTAACTCAGAGGATTAGAGAAGCTATGACAGAGAAACCAGACAAGGGTTCATTATCCGGCACAGTAGAGGTTGATGAAACCTATATTGGCGGCAAACCACGAAAAGATAATGCTGGTAGCCCCAAGAAGAAGCATAAGAGAGGCCGTGGAACAGATAAAACACCCGTAATGGCTTTAGTAGAAAGAGAGTGTGACTGTTATTCTAAACCCATCAAGAATGTAGATGGAAAAACGCTCAAAGGAACAATCAAGCAAATAGTTGATAAAGCATCCACCATTATGACTGACGAATGGAAATCCTATATCGGTATTGGTAAGGACTTTTCTGGTGGTCATGAGGTTGTGAAACATAGTCACGGCGAATTTGTCAGAGGTAATATATTCACAAATACAGTTGAGTCTTACTTCGCTCTTCTAAAACGTTGAGTAATGGGGATTTTCCATCATGTGTCGAAAGGACATCTGCACAGATATTGTAATGAGTTCTCTTTCAGATGGAACCACAGAGAAGTTAGCGATTGCGAAAGAATGATTGCTGCTATAGAAGGTGTGGTTGGAAAACGATTAACTTATAGAAAGACGACTGGATATAGTCATTGTTTGGTTTCGTAGGTATGGTTGAGGAATTGGAAATGAAACCTGTACATAGACTTCCATTGAACGATCCGTGTCATTGCGGAAGTGGGAGAAAATATAAGAGATGTTGTTTTGCTAACGATCGTGAGGGTTCAAAGTTGAAACGATATCTTTACCTGTTTTTGATGACACACGGAACCGGGGATGCTGGAAGGACTACTAATTCTAAAGTCTTAAAAAGCTGGGCGAATATAGAGGGACAGATACATCACCTAGATATCAAGTTTGATAAGGCCTACACTGACTCAGATTATCCAAGGGAAGAACTTCCTATCGAAGGGATAAAGATAAACACAAACGGAAATATCAATTTGGATGAATTAGATCCCCAGTGGTCAGTGCTGTACTATTTAGCAAAAAGAAACCCACAACTCAATTGGGTTCCGTGTGAAAGCCGGAGCCTCATGGAGGAATACCGGTCTATTATGTCTAAGCAGCTAGAGCGAGAAGCAACTGGGAATCTTACGGAGCACTGTGAAGAGGAGTATTATGATATAATTAATAAAAGAGACTCATATATTGCCAAGAGGATTAAAGAGGATTTGAAAATCGGAGAAGTAGGTGTATTGTTTTTGGGGAAATCTCATAACGAAGGTGACGGTCTGGCGAATTCGTTGAGGGAAGATGGTATTGAAGTTAAAGTGATAAAGACGGTTCCCTGTGAATCAGATGAAATCTGATACTCCGAAGGAAGTCGTGAAAATATGAAAAAACGGCCAGAAGACCTAAAAATCCAGAAACCATTATCATTATATCCAATGAAACTTGATGAAGCGGTAGATATTCTGTTGGCGACGAAGCCAAAGAAATATGAACCGAAGAAGAAAACAAAAGAAGAGCATGTTCATAGTGAAGCCAAAAGGAGTAAATGAAAACGTTTTTATCTTGGGACGGATATTATGGGTCCGGTGCATAATATAGTGATAAACGGAGAACGACTCTTACACAAAGATAATGACAGGCCCTATTTTAATTGCCTTGTCCGTGTGTTTTTGAGCTAATTTCGATTGCACTCTGAGCGTAGGCTCAACATTGTTAAGCTATTACTAGGAGATCAATAGATGCAAACTTGGCGGCGGATGAGCATTTTTATGATGACTGTTGCCGGTAAATATTCATTGGTACGAGTATTAGAAGTTCTTGCCGCCATCATCACTGTTTTTGGGGTTCCTGTATTGTTTTTCCGATCTGCAAAAGAAACCGAGGCTATCGTGTTGGCAATTTCTTTGTCCATCATGGTTTGTGTTCTGTGGGTTGCCCTTGTCGTGCGAGATCGCCAAGCTCGGTTTGCACAAGCAGCCTCTCCCATACATAGCACCTTTCATCAGGTAAGAGATGCCTACTATTCTCTCAAAGAAGGTGACACATCTCATACAGTTATGGAACATTTAAAGGGGGCGATTACCAGTTTTGCTGAATCTTTTGGTATACTAACCGGAACGGCCTGTCGAGCATGCATAAAAGAGGTTTGGTTTGAAGGTGAACCCACACAAAAAAATAATCATTCGATTAAAGTCCGGACGTTTTGCAGGTATCCACCGAAAACCGAGCCATCAGATAAGAAATTTGATGATGATATTGTCTCGGACAATGCTGACTATCTTTCTCTGTTTGTACAACCAGAATGCAACTATTTTTACTCTAATGATCTCTTAAATGAGACAGGGTATTATAACTCTCACTGGACACAAGACGCCATCAACGCAGGACGTGTAGATTATAAATCCACGATTGTATGGCCTATTAGGAAAAACTTAGAAGGGAAGGACCATGACACGTGGGGATTTCTTTGTATTGACAGTATGCAGACGCATACCTTTGTGATAGACTATGATTTTCCTATCGGTGCCGCTTTTGCCGATACGCTCTATATTTTACTAAAGGAAATGGGTCGCCAGATAAGCAAGGAGGAAGAATCGTGAGAGACTTCAATGCTATTCACAATATGGATTGGCTTGAGGAAATTTCCCCAGGCAACGACAAGAACTCGGTTAGAATCAAGGTGCGAACGACGGATGGTGGAAAAGCAACTTTCCAATTAGCCACTCGACCCTTATTGAAGCGGATGGAAGAGAATGATGTAAATCGCAAGAAAGAAAACTCAAAATAGGTTACTTATTTTTTACCTTAAATGAAGGTTTCTTTCTACCTTGGCTGCCCATCCTTTTAGGTCATCAACTGAGTTGAATGGTCTTTTGTCGGGATTTAAGTCTATCAATTTAGGGTTAAGATTTTTTTCAGAAATTATAGCGTCGGTATGTTTTTTGATAAAGCTTTTGATAGCCTCAGCGATGCGTGGAAAATTAGGATCAGAAATAGAAGATAGAACAGATATCTCTATTAGGATATCATTCCATTCCTTTGCGGTTCCTGGCCCCATTTTGTTCTCCTTTATCAATCATCATTAGTATTTTTCAAATGAATATCACTCTGAGACCGCAGATAGCAAGAAAATCGCAACTTACGGTTTTGGCTTGGGTTTGTTAAGTATAACATTCCGTTTCAAATTTCCTAATATCGAGTATGTTTTTTAAAGCTTCAGCTTGAACATCTTTTGGAAATGCCTTTA
Source organism: uncultured Desulfomonile sp. (assembly GCA_903952205.1). Classification (GTDB taxonomy): domain Bacteria; phylum Desulfobacterota; class Desulfomonilia; order Desulfomonilales; family Desulfomonilaceae; genus CAJBEZ01. The sequence goes on from CAJBEZ010000106.1 coordinate 22,239, forward strand.
AGTATTGCTCTTTATTTTTAATTGTCTTTCTATATTTTTCACTACTCAAGAGCAACCTCCTAATGAGCTTGGTCAACGATATAATAAATGCCCCGTGTGAAGTTAGTACTTTATCAATTTCTTCATGTAACGCCTCATCCAATTCCCTAACTCCCTGTCTCCGGCAATTCCCAGCTCAAAATTTGTGGGCTCGACCACGGGGCTATTTTTAACAATTGCGTTCATCCTAAATGACACCTGTGTCAAATGGGGACACACGTAATCAAAAAAAATTATTGATTATAAAAAAATTGGAATATGGCCTATGATGATGACAATTCCTCACCGTAAACTGAACAGGAGCCAAAAATGAATTGGGGACCTGATTGGAACTGGATTGGCTGCATGAACAGTTTTGATAATGAATCAGGTAATGGAGGGGCCGGCGGTGGAAATGGTTGCGGTTGCCTGTCGGTCCTTATAATAATAGGTGTTACAGTTGTTCTTTTAGCGCTTTTGGGCAAATGAAGCCAAATTGATTCAGGTTGGAATCTCAAAATGGATGAAGACCCTTTCATTATAGCCGCATGGATGGCCGAGGAAGAAAGACTGCGCCAGGAAAAGAAAGCCGCTGAAAGACGACAACAACAGAAGCTCCTCGACTCCTATCAACCACTCCAGTATGATCAACGACCAAATCGGTCGATAGCAAAATGGTTCATCCTTGGCGCTGTAATCATTGTTATCTACTTACTATCTCAAAACTAAACCAAAAATGTTTTTAGAACCTGGAGTTAAATCAAAATGAGAACATTACTGGTTGCGGTAATCGTTGCAATCCTGTTTGTTCCATCAATGGCCCCTGCCTATAAGCAGGTCCGTGACGGTAGCGGAAACCTCGTCGAAACCTGGACAAAGCAGGGCGAACGTATCGAAGTCCGGGACAAGGATAATAATCTGAAGGAGCAACGCCGCAGGGTAGGGGACCGCATCGAAATCCGTGATGGTAGCGGCAACCTCATACGGGAAGAATCTGGCGATCACGATTGATCAAGCATCAGCGAATCGATCTAAGTTTGCCGAAAAATACGGATTAGCCTCAAGTGTCAACGACAATTACATTTGTGCGCCGGCGCCACCAACAACAAGAAGCAGTTTAAACATTGAGGTTCACTATTGACGACCTTTTCCACTTCTAACATTGGTGGCTTGACACTGAAATCGAACAGCTCAAGTAATTCCTTCTCTTCGAAAATGATCTTTGGCGCTGGATAAGGAGTCTATAAGAATGAATGAGAACAACAAAAATCCTATACGGATCGAACTAGAGTCTTTTTCACGAGTACTGCAGCGCCTTGACGACCCCTCCGGAAGCTGGAACGACGTCATCATTCAGAGTGTAGATCTCACACCTCTGGATCACAGGCTAAGCGAGGTGGCCATTGACGGATGCCAATTCCTGGGCTGTGACATCGGTCCGCTACTGGCAAAAGCCATAGCAGATTCCCAGATGCAACTCGATCCTCAACAGCGTTGCCTGGTATTTCCACGAATCCCCTGGTTGCCTTTCAATCCGTACCGAAGCCGTCTCTACCAAGTTGAGGAGCTTTTGGGGAGGTTCGAGTCAGCGGATTTCACTGAGGCGAAATGCGTTTACGAGAAATCGGTTGATTGGCTGAGCTATCTTGCTTTTGCTGACCCCGTGGACAGAAAGCCCTACACCAACGACTCGGTGGACACGATATTGGCCCGACGGATCCATGACACAGCAATTTCAGACGCTCTGGACGAGTTGTTGGCCCCAATACGAGATCAGAAACCGGGAGCGAAAAAGGGGATCGTGGCAATCATGGGCGGCCACGATATGCTCCGAATGGAGAAAATAAAGGCGGCTGCGGTGAGCAAGGCATTGGGCGATGAGGAAGAATGGGAGCCCTTGAATGATGACGCTGTTTACACAAAGGTCGCCCTTCTTGCCTGGAAACTCACCAACGAGGGATATCTGCTCGTCTCGGGCGGTGGGCCGGGGGCTATGGAGGCGACGAATCTCGGCGCATATTTTGCCACTCGTCCTACAAGCGACCTACGTGCGGCCATCAAGACACTCGAAGCTTGCAAACAATTCGAGTCTGGCAAATCAGTTGAGTGGTTGATACCTGCAATGAAAGTGCGCAGTGATTATCCTCTCGACCCATCCGACGCATATAAGTGCCAGAGCGTTGGTATTCCGACGTGGTTTTATGGACATGAGCCGCCAAATCTCTTTCCAACGCATGTTGCCAAGCATTTCGAGAACAGCGTTCGTGAGGAAGGTTTGCTCGCCATAGCGACCCACGGGGTCATCTTCGCTGAGGGGAATGCCGGCACCGTTCAGGAGATTTTTCAGGATGCCTGCCAGAACTACTACGGCTCTTACGGTACCGCTGCGCCAATGATTCTCTATGGGCAGGACTATTGGGATCCTCCGGCCATGCCGGTTTACGCGAATGACAGGCGAAAAAAGGTGTTCCCATTGGTCCGGAAGTTGGCCGAGGAAAAAGGGTTCACGCACCGACTGATCGTGACCGATTCGCCGAGGGAAATTGTGCAGATGATCAAGAAGTTTGAACCCTGAAAGCGTGACGTGTGAAGTTAGGTCTGTATTAATTCTATTTTGTGACGCCGCATCCGATTCCCTAACTCCCTGTCTCCGGCAATTCCCAGCTCAAAATTTGTGGTATCGACCACGGGGCCATTTTTAACAATTGCGTTCATCCTAAATGACATCTGTGTCAAACGGGGACACAGGTTACAAATTTCTTTGATTCTGGAATCAATTTGCTTTCGGGGATAACCCTAGAGTGTTAAAGTATGGCATGTAAGCGAAAAAGGAGGGTCGATACTAATGGCTAAGACAATGGGCCTAACAGATTTCCTGAAATCAAAGGCTCGTCATGATGAGCAAGAGCCTCTTTTAACCAAGAAAGAATGGGACACCAGGAAAGAAAAATGGCTTCGCCGTATAGATGAGTTGTATGAAGAAGTCAGAAACTGGCTGGAACCCCTGAAGAAAGAGACCATCTTGGACTTCATCGATTCCAAGATGGTTCTGAATGAGCCCCCGCTCGATCCATACAACGTGAAGGTTTTGACCATTGTTATCGGTGGCCAAAGAATTAGTTTCGTTCCGAAAGGCACGCTGATTGTTGGGGCGCAAGGAAGAGTCGATATACAGGGTCATAAAGGCATGAGGACAATCATCCTCAGTGGGGACAAATGGTCACTAGTGCGCCGAACGCCCAGCCTTAAACTTCTGGACTTTGACCAGACCTCGTTCCAGAGCATCCTTGATGATGTGATGGAGTGAGCAGAAATGCCGGAAGGTTTTAAGCAAGTCTCAATCGAAGATGTTTGGGATCACTATGAGCTTACCAGAGACAGCCTTGTTCGGAGAAAGGAGAGTATCAGGCAAAATTTACTTGCCGGTCGTGGATCAACCGAGCCGAGGTTCTTGGGCATGCACCTGGAGGAAATAGACGAGTTTTTCGATGATCAATTAAATGAAATTGATCACCGTACGTGCCTTTTTCTTGTAGCTGCCGCTGAAGCTAGCCTTGTAGTTGACTTTTTGCATCGGGTAAAAACCCGTAAAAAGGACAAGATCAGCAAGGACTTCAAGGATATATTCAAAAAAGAATGCGAGAAAAATGAAAACAAAGTTCGGCTTGATAAACATATTCTAGATGTCTGGCGAGACAGAGATGGTAAGACAAAGTCCCTGATCGGCGATTTTCGGGGCGCTCTCAATTACCGCCATTGGTTGGCTCATGGAAGACACTGGACCCCAAAACTTGGACAGAATTATGATCCTTTGGGGACTGCAAAAATTGTAATTCAACTTTTCAAGGAAATAGGACTTCGCATACCCGGCATAACGGCCAACTTAAACTAATTGTGATACTCAAATTGCGGTTCACACACATCCTTTCACTTCTGCTAATTTCAAATATCGAATCGCTTGGCTGATTTTTTCCATGAACTACTGGCGTCAAATTAGTTCGTCCTAATTTTAGGTCCTAAAAGCAATTTTTACGGCTGGTGTAAACCTGTCCATGGTCACTATTTGTTTTTGGCCCCGTGTGAAGTTAGTCCTTTATCAATCCCTCCTGTAAAATCGTTTCCAATTTTCTAACTCCATGTCTCCAGCAATTCCCAGCTCAAAATTTGTGGGTTCGACCACGGGGCCATTTTTAACAATTGCGTTCATCCTAAATGACACCTGTGTCAAATGGGGACACACGTTCAAAACAAATTTATAATTTTTTCAATCAGTATTTTTTCTCTGAGAAGCGCTTTCTCAGCCATCAGATGTGAACTTCATTCAAATTACCGACCAATGGCATATATTATGATTGACCATGGGAAAGACGGTGCGTTACGCTTATCATTATGTGTAAAGAAGGGCGTTCCCTGCAAATTTGACCTGGTTTGGGGCTCGCTGCGTTAATTACTCCCGTCTTTCAGGGCTAAGAAACATGAATCCTGATGAGGGCATAGTCTTACGGACATATCCCGGCGAATCGCTCGCAGGCATCGCCGCCGCACGCCTCCGATTTGAGGGGATAGAATCTCACATTCAAAAAGACGACTGTGGAGGAGCCTATCCGTCGCTACAGATGTCTGGAGGCGTTCGACTCATAGTCAAGCATGAAGACATGGAGGATGCCGAAAAGATTCTCAAGCAAATGGAAGTGCAACAATCGGAAAGAGATGCGAGTGATATGGAACAGGAAGGTTCCATGACAACAAAATCAAGCTGCAAATCCTTTGAAGTGTTACCCATAAAAGATCTTCCGAGCCGACAACTTGACGAAATAAAGACGTTTATTTTTACCTATGTCGCTCTGGCTCCTCTATTGGCTGCTTTGTTCGCGAATAAGATAGACAGTATGTTCGTCGCCTGCCTCCTGTTTGTAGGACTTGTTGGAACGGCTTTCATACATCTGAAGAACCGACTTGAGCAACTGGAAAAATCCGTAAAAGATCAAGAACGCAGACTTATGGAGTTGGAGGATGTCAATGACGAGGGATCTGAATAATTCCCAAGGTTCTTTTTAAATATTGATGGTCACTCTTTGGTATTGTCTGGTTTAACGTCAATTATTTCGTTAAGCATTTGCTGCAAGGGGATTAACCTATGAACATTACCAGGCCTACCGCTGAGGGACCGCTGCAGGAACCGGCACGGGAGACGACGGCGATCGCTAGGCAAATCAGGACCCCAAAACCCGACAAGCAGGGGAGGGTTACAAATGCGGCGTAAGCACTGCGAAGTAAACAACCCCAAGCAGATTGAACGGATTCTCAGTTCAACGAAGGTTGTCTCTTCACCGCTACAGTACATCGACCGCTGGTTGCAGAACTGAAAGTGGTCTCAGGTTCACCGATAAGTTCACCAAAGACAGAAGCCCAAATCCTAGAACTGATACGACAGGATGCATTCGTAACTACTTCAGCTATAGGAAAATCCCTCGGTATAACAAAACGAGCGGTACTGAAACAGGTGGACAAGCTCAAATCGCAAGGCTATCTGCGTCGAGTTGGCCCTGCCAGGGGCGGGTATTGGGAAGTGATAGGGAGCAAAGAATGAGTCACGGCATTGACCAGGATCACCTAATCAGCCTTATCGCCAGACAGGTTGCCTGTCGGTCCTTATAATAATTGGTGTTAAGGAAAATGGTTCACATTTGAGCGCCAGTAATACGAAAAACAAAAAGCATTTTAAACATTGAGGTCCACTATTCACGACCTGTCCCAGTATTCTCTAACGGAGGGGCAGGGGGTGTTGATAAATGAAAACAAAAAGTAAAAATGATACTTGCCGTTGTCCTTGGGTTGATTTGAGTAAAGTAGATTATGTTGAATATCATGATAAAGAATGGGGGGTTCCAGTTTATGACGACAGGTTGTTGTTTGAATTCTTGACTTTGGAATCTGCCCAAGCAGGTTTGAGCTGGTACACTGTACTAAAAAAAAGAGAGAATTACCGAAGCGCATTTGAAAATTTTGAACCAGAAAAGATTGCCACATTTGATCAGGCAAAGATTGAAGCACTGTTGTTGAATCCTGGGATAATTAGAAATAGATTGAAAATTGAAGCTACGGTAAATAATGCGCACAGATTTCTTGATGTTCAGGCAAAATATGGAAGTTTTTCAAAATATATGTGGAGTTTTGTTGGTGGCAAACCCAAAATCAATAACATACGAAAACTATCAGATTATCCTGCAACAAGCAAAGAGTCGGACGCATTAAGCAAAGACTTGAAGAACAGAGGTTTTAAATTTTTGGGTTCAACCATATGTTATGCGCATATGCAGGCTACGGGTATGGTAAACGATCACTCTCATGATTGTTTCCGGAAAATTGAGATAATTGCGCAATATGACAAATGACCCGTCGAACAAAGGCGTGCAAGCTGCCATCCAGCTTCTTTCGGTTTTGCGCCAAGCTCCACTGTTTTTTGTTGCGGTTGACTGCCGGTGATGCCGGAGCGTTATGACTTTTTAGGAGGGATCGAATATGGAATGTTTGATGGATCACATCGTCTTGAATGTGGAAGATGATGAGAAGATGATCTCTTTTTATTCGAAAGTACTTCTGATGCCACCTGAACGGCTGGACGAATACCGTGCTGGGAATGTTCCATTCCCGTCTTTGCGACTCAATGCGGACACAATCATCGACCTGTTTCCGAAAAAAATGTGGCGGAAAAGCGCTAGGGCGGGAGGCGGTCACGGGAATTTGAACCACTTCTGTATCGTATTGAACAAAGAAGCCTGGCAGGAACTCCTGGAGCTACTTCAGGCCAACTCCGTTTCGATAGAAGATGGACCTGTTCAACGTTGGGGTGCGCATGGTAACGGGACCTCGGTCTATTTTCGGGACCCGGAGGGCAATCTCATAGAGGCCAAGTATTACGAGACGGACAACAGTGCAGAGAAATGTCTTCCTGGTTCATGCAAGGAGGAGAATCCTATGCAACCTTCACCATTGAGTCCTTCCAGCAAAGGCACGGTATAGGCCGTATTCCATGGCGCCGATCTGGTCGGTATTGTAATATCGCTTCTCACATTTGCCGACTGAGTCAACACGGAATCCCACTTGAAAAAACAAAGAGGTAAAGCTCATGAAAACAGAGCTCATACTGATCGACATCCAGAATGACTATTTCCCCGGTGGAAAAATGGAACTCGAAGGAAGTGTTGGGGCGAGTTTGTGCGCAAAGAAATTGCTATCATTTTACAGGGAAAGAAAACTTCCCGTGATCCATATACAGCACATAAACATTCGTCCAGGATCAACATTCTTTCTTCCCTCCACGGAAGGAGTTGAAATTCACAAAAACGTGGTCCCTTTGCCAGGGGAGACAGTATTTCAAAAGAACTTCCCCAATATAAAAGATCTCGTCATTGCAGGAATGATGACTCACTTGTGTGTGGATTCCACTACCCGAGCGGCATTCGATTGTGGTTTTAAATGCACGGTAGTGGCGGACGCCTGCGCAACAAGGTCGCTTTCTTTTGGCTCCAGTGTCATTCCCGCAGATCATGTCAATGGGGCCTTCCTGGCTGCCCTGAGCCCTGTTTATGCCACGGTGGTCCATACCGAAGATTTTATCTCAGATATGATACACGGAGAGCCATGAAGATCTCATACATTCACGGTTGCGACCCAAGAGAAAACATGCGCCTTCAGGATCAGGCTTCCACCCTGGTTGAATTGCTCCATTCCGACACTTCATATCCAGCCGGTAGCGCTATACTGGAAGCGGGTTGTGGAATTGGCGCTCAGACTGTTACTCTGGCTCGGAACTGCCCGAATGCGTTTTTTACTTCCGTTGATATATCCGAAGACTCAATTAACGAAGCCAGGAGAAAAGTTTCAGCGGCGGGGTTGACCAATGTCCAATTCCAGCAAGGTGATATCTTCAATTTACACTTTAGACCGGAAACTTTCGTCCACATCTTCGTATGTTTCGTCCTGGAGCATTTATCACGACCGCTTGATGCGCTAGGTTCCCTGAAAGTTGTTCTCAAGTCTGGCGGTACAATTACCGTAATTGAAGGTGATCACGGTTCCGCGTTCTTTCATCCGGATAGCCCTTCCGCCCGTAAGGCAATTCAGTGTCAAGTGGAACTCCAGCAGGACATTCACAAAAACAATAAGGAAACATTTAATCCACAACTCTCGCTGGGACTAACCTGAATTTTTGGGGAATGTCCTGGCAGTACAAGGCTAAAGACGTTTGTATGGCTCAGCGGTCTGAGATGGGCAATAGAACAGTGCTTTCAGGAAACCAAGACCGAACTGGGCATGGACCTTACTTTCCGCACCATATAATGGAAGTGAGAGATGATTTACGTAGGGGAATAAAATTTACGCGACAAGAGGACAGGATTTTGATAAATGACAGGCACCGTCAGGAGGTGCAATATGAGGGTAATGCCAGGAATCCTATCCCAATCGGATGTGCGCCATTTACCTATTATCGCTGCGTTTGTCAAGA
>CAJBEZ010000107.1 GCA_903952205.1 uncultured Desulfomonile sp.
CAGGTCGAACCTTGAGAACCTTGGTTATAAAGTTCATACAGAAAACGACCCGGTTCGCGCCCTGGCCAGGTTTGAAGCCGAACCCTATTCCTTCGATTTGGTCATCACTGACATGAGTATGCCGAAGATGACAGGTCTTCAATTATCCAGGAAAATATCCCAGATCCGGGAAGATCTTCCTATTATTTTGATGACAGGATTCTCCGGCCTTCTGGAAAACATAAACCTATCGGAATACGGAATCCGGGAAATGGTTCAGAAACCTGTAATAAGAGCCATTTTAGCTCAGACCATATCCAATATCCTAACGAAACAGGACTGTTAGCGGAGACACCGCAACAAAGGCTATCTCCTCAAGGCTGTGGCCGAAATGCCGGCGAGTTAGAAGTTCGTTTTTTACCGGATCAACAAGGAACAGACGTATGAGAGACAAAATGGACCTGGACGACAATGTTGGTAGCGAGATCGCTTTGAGGGAAGCTGCTGAGGAGGAACTAGGCAAGTCTCTGGATGTGTCGCCTGAACTCAAGGACAAAACCCCTGAAGAGATTATCCACGAACTTCAGGTCCATCAGATTGAGCTGGAGATACAGAATCAGGAACTCAAGAGACTCCAGATAGAAGCAGAAGCCTCCAGAAAGAAATACCAGGATCTTTATGATTTCGCTCCTGTTGGATATTTCACGCTGACCCGCAAGGGTCTTATCAAAGAGGTCAACCTGACCGGCGCATCGCTACTGGGGATGCCTCGCTCAAAATTGGTTAATATGCGTTTTGGTTATTTTGTCGCTCCTGAGTGCGCGGACCAGTGGTATCACTATATTATGAGCGTGATCAAACATGACCAGAAGCAGGATTGCGATCTTACGCTCAAACGAGACGATGGTTCGTTATTTTACGCCCATGTCGAAAGCATCCGTGTGGGAGCGCCTGTTGAACAGACCGATACCAGCGGAGACGCCTATGCGGTCCGAATCGTCGTCACTGACATCACCGGCCGCATCAACTCGGAACAGGCTCTGGCGGAAAGCGAGGGCCGCTACCGGTTTGTCGTTGAAGGCTCCACCGACATCGTTTGGGCATTCGATCCGACTTCCTTTAGGCTCACATTTGTTTCGCACGCAGTGGAGAGAATTCTTGGTTACAGCGTCGAGGAAGCGCTTCAACAGCAAATACTGGACCTGTTGGAACCGCAATCAAAGGTTCAGGCGCTGGATCTAATCGACAAATTGTTAAAACAAAAAATTAACAGGCTGATTTTCGAAGCGCCGGTCCTTCACAAAAATGGGAGGAGCGTCTGGTGTGAAATGACTGCTGCGCTTGCGACAGGCGCTAAAGAAAAGTCACCTGAGATAATCTGTATAACCCGTGATGTAACTGAGCGAAAGACGAGCGAGAAAAAACTCGAAGACGAGAGAAATCTCCTCAAAGGAGTACTGGACAGTATGGCTGATGGTGTTTACATCGTTAACGCCATTCAGGAAATCGAGTATATCAACCCGGCCTTGGAAAGTGCATTTGGGCCCGTAGCCGGCAGAAAATGCTATGAATATTTTCATGACCGTAAGACGCCTTGCCCGTGGTGCAAGAACGCGCAGACATTGGCGGGCCAATCGTTGACATGGGAATGGCGCTCCAAAAAGACCGGCAAAACCTATGAACTTTTCGACACACCCCTTAGAAATTCAGATGGAACTGTTTCGAAGCTCGAGATTTTTCATGACATAACTGACCGAAAACAGGCTGAAGAAAATCTTCGTAGCGAACTGGAAATCAGTTCAGCAATAACAGATATGTTTGGACCGCTTATGTCTCCACATTCCACTATTAGGGATTTAGCGAAAGTTATCGGGGAAAAGATAAGACTTTTGACGCATAGCGAACATGGCTACGTCAATGAAACCTGTCCAGTCACGGGTGACCAGATGGCTCTCACCCTCACCGAAATGTTTGGGTCAGCCTGCTCGACAGACGGACCATTGCAGGCCAGATTTCCCATGGGATCTGATGGCCGATATCCCGGGCTATGGGGTCATTCGCTAAATACACGTCAATCATTTTTTACGAACACCCCTGCTGATCACCCATCGTCGAAGGGGCTCCCCAGAGGCCACGTCCCGCTTCATCGTTTCCTTTCTGTCCCCGTAATGGCGGGTCAAAATCTCGTCGGTCAGATAGCGGTGGCCAATTCGAACAGGGATTACGACGAAAAAGACATCGAGATCACTGAGACTATCGCCAGGTACTATGCGTTAGGTATTCAACGCAAGCGTTACAAAGAGGTGGAGGCTTTATTAACATCGGCTGTTGAGCAGGCGGCCGAAGCTGTAATAGTAACCGACCCTGAAGGTAAGGTGAAATATGTAAACCCTGCTTTTACCGGAATCACAGGATACACTGTAGACGAAATTATAGGCCGGAACGTTGGCTTCCTGAATTACAGGACTGAGGACGGGAATGGCTACAATCAAATTTGGGATACCCTGAACAGGGGAAGCGCCTGGACCGGTCGTTTAGCAAGCAGGAAAAAGGACGGAGGTTCACTCCACGTGCACGTTTCAGTCTCCTGCGTCAATGATGACAACGGCGCGATCAAGAACATCGTCATGGTTTCCCGGGATATTTCTGAAGAAATCAGGCTTCAGGATCAATTGCTTCAATCTCAGAAAATGGAGGCTATTGGGACCCTTGCCGGTGGTATAGCCCATGAATTCAATAATGTTCTTTTCGCCATAATTGGATATATCGAGCTGGTCATGGATGATTTGCCAGAGGGGAGTAGAGCCAGGATCAATTCGGAAAAAGCCATCGGAGGAGCTGAACGCTGCGCTGACATGGTGAAACAAATCCTCACATTCAGCCGCCCAAAACGGACAGAGATGATACCGCTCGACCTTGGCGCCCTGCTAAAAGAGGCCATTAACTTCCTGGGGTCTATGATACCAACGACAATAGAAATTAATCATAGAATCCAGCCTAATCTGAAAAAGATCAGCGGTGACGCTACGCAGATACATCAAGTGCTGATGAATTTGTGCGTGAACGCCTGGCATGCGATTGAGGATGGTAAAGGAACCATCTCAGTGGAACTCAACGAAGTGGAACTCGACGCGAACTTTACGACGCTGAATCCCCAGCTTGTCCCTGGAATCTACGTGAGGCTTCGGGTCACTGACACAGGCGCCGGAATTTCGCCTGAAATCAAATCGAAGATCTTTGACCCGTACTTTACAACCAAGGAGGTTGGAAGTGGAACAGGGTTAGGTCTGTCTGTGGTTCATGGAATAATGCTCAACCACAATGGCGCCATAACTGTGACCAGTGAACTGGACAAAGGATCCACTTTCGACGTTTTCTTCCCCGTTGTCGCGGAGAAGGCGGCCATAGGCGAAAGGTCTTCAGCCCCTGGTCTTAATCCCAGAGGGAACGAACATGTATTGGTAGTGGATGATGAAAAGGACCTCCTGGAAATGTATGAGAGGCAGTTGAAGCGACTGGGCTACAAAGTCACCTGTTCAGGTGACCCTGATGAGGCTTTGGAGTTGTTCCGGCATGATACTCATTCGTTTGACATGCTATTAACAGACCTCCAGATGCCTAAAATGACTGGGGTTGAACTGGCTGACAAAATCGTAGAGATAAAGCCGGGCTTACCCGTCATCCTCTGCAGCGGCAAGAACCAGCTTGCTTCCATGTCCGACTTTTCCAGGAGAAATATCAAAGTGATGGTCCAGAAACCTGTGAGGATGGACGAAATGGCCCGGACCATAAGGGAAGCGTTGGACCGAGAGCGTTAAAACAGGCGTTGGGCCGAGGGTTGAATCAAGCGCAAGGAAAATTACACCATGACGGACAATGTTAACAGCAAGAGCGCTCTACGAGACGCCGCTGAGGATCAAGTCGGCAAGTCTCAGGATGCGTCGCATGAACTCAAAGACCTAACTTCTGAAAAGATCATCCACGAACTCCGGGCCCATCAGATTGAGCTGGAGATGCAGAATGAAGAACTCAAAAGACTTCAGCTCGAATCAGAAACGTCCAGGGACAAATTTCGCGGGATGTTCGAAAGTCACAGCGCAATCATGCTTTTGGTTGAACCGGCGACAGGTAGGATAGTAGATGCGAACATCGCTGCGGAGCGGTTCTACGGTTACACGACGTCTCAGTTGCGCTCGATGTCTATCCAGGAGATCAATGTCTTATCCCCAGGCGAGGTCCAAGCCCTACACGATTTGGCTATAAAAGACTTATGCAACTACGCTATTTTCCCGCACCGACTTGCCAGTGGGGAAATTAGAACGGTGGAAGTTCACTCCTCCCCGATTGAGCACCATGGGGAGCTTGTGCTCTTTTCAATCATTCATGACATCACCGAACGCAAGCATGCTGAGCAAAGGATACTGAACGTCCTGGCCTATGCGGAGAATATTATAAATACGGTCCGTGAACCATTGATCGTGTTGGACGGGGAGATACGTGTGGTCTCGGCCAACGATTCATTTTACCGTATGTTCGGTGTCACGTCCGAGGAGACCCAAGGGAATCTGCTCTATGACTTGGGGAACCGACAATGGGACATTCCCAAATTGCACAAACTCATGGAAGAGATTCTGCCGGAGAAAACCGAAGTGAGAGATTTCGAGGTTGATCACGTTTTCCCTGAGATTGGGCATAAGATTCTGTTTCTCAATGCCGTGCAAGTAATTCGTGGATTGGGAGAAGAAGGGAGAAAACTGATACTCCTGGCCGTCGAGGACGTTACCGAGCGTAAGCGGTTAGATGCGGAGCGCTTGGAGATCCAACGGAGACTTCTCCAAGCCCAGAAACTCGAGAGTCTCGGAGTTATGGCCGGTGGCGTAGCCCACGATTTCAACAACCTGCTGATGGCGATTTTGGGCAATCTTGAGTTTGCTCTTACGGATCGGAACCTGGAGCCGAAGACACGAAGCGCCATTGATAATGCTATCCAGGCGTCTGATCGATCAGCGGAACTCTCTCACCAGATGCTGATTTACTCGGGAAGCGCCCACTATGCGCCCAAGGACCTGGATCTCGGCAAACTGGCGCACGAAAACGAGCATCTGTTTAATTCGGTTATCCCACAGAATACAACGCTCAATTTCAAGATAAATAAAGGTCTTCCTCTGATTAGAGGGGATGAGGACCAGATACAGCGGATAATTACGAATCTGATACTAAACGGCTCCGAGGCGATTGGAGAAAACACCGGCGTAGTCAATCTCACCACCGGTGTCATGGATTGCGACGAGGCGTATCTGAGCCGGAGCCGACTGGAAGCCAAGCCTGAACCCGGCAAGTTCGTCTTTCTGGAAATTTCAGATACTGGATGCGGCATGGACTCGGAGACGGTCCATAAGCTCTTTGATCCATTCTTCTCAACCAAGTTCTGGGGCCGTGGCTTGGGTATGGCCGAAGTGATGGGTATAGTGAAGGCTCATCATGGCGCCATAATGGTGGAGAGCGAGATTGGGAAGGGAACTACAATCCGGATTCTGTTTTCAGCTCCTCAAAAGGCCCTGGTTCAACTAGCGCAGGTCGTGGAATCGACTGAACCTAAATCGCCGGGGTCCGACAGTGTTAGCAGGCGAAAAACTGTTCTTGTAGTAGATGATGAGGAACTGGTTCGGAACATGGTCCTTTCGCGTCTGGAGGTTCTTGGCTACGACACGATTCCCGCAGTTGACGGCGTCGAAGGGGTCCGTATTTTTCGAGAACGCCTGAACGAAATAGATCTTGTGCTGCTCGACTTCGCAATGCCAAAAATGAATGGAGTTGAAGCTTTCGAGGAACTCATTCGGATCAAGCCCGACGTCAAAGTGATCCTTAGCAGCGGTTACACTGAAGATGTTGTTATTCGAAGATTTCCTGGTCCCAAGCCAGCGGGATTTTTGAATAAGCCTTACAAACTGGAAGCCATGAAGGCCGAACTGGATCGATTGTTGGGGGCTGATGGCTGACGCTGTCTTCTGTCATTTGGACCTTTGGGAGAATTTGATGAAAAACAAGGACGCCGCTAGAATTCTCATCGTAGATGACCAAATCCATGCGCTCCAAGGTGTTTCCAGAATTATGAAGGGTGCTGGCTACGAGGTATTAGAAGCAAGCAACGGAACAGATTGCTTGAGATTGGCTATGGAATACAAACCCGATTTGATTCTCCTGGATGTAGTTTTGCCGGACATTGACGGTCGAGAGGTTTGTAGACGTATCAAGTCCGACTCGGAAATCAAGGACATTTATGTGGTACTCCTTGCCAGCATGCAGGTCGAATCAGATAGGCAGGCTGAGGGTCTGGAGCAAGGTGCGGATGGATACATAGCAAGGCCAATTCCGAATCGTGAACTCCTGGCCCGAGTTAAATCTATATTGAGGCTCAAGTTTGCGGAAAACAGATGGCGTGAAAGTGAAGAACGGTTTCGTAACATGTTCGAAGGTCACCATGCCGTTATGCTACTTATAGAACCGGAGGGGGGTAGAATAGTTGATGCGAACAAGGCTGCGGAGCAATTTTACGGTTACACGATGTCTCAGCTACGCTCGATGTCTATCCAGGATATTAATGTCTTACCCCCTGACGAGGTCGAGGCCCAACGCAATTTAGCTATAAAAGAGCAACGCAACTACTTCTTTTTTCCACATCGACTTGCCAATGGGGAAGTTAGAACAGTGGAAGTTCACTCCTCCCCGGTTGACCAGAATGGGGCTCTTCTACTCTTTTCAATCATCCATGACATCACCGAGCGCAAGCAGGTAGAAGAGTCTCTAAAACTTAGTGAGGCTCGCTACCGCATTGTCTCGTCCATCACCTCGGATATCGCTTATTCCTGCTGCAGGCCAACCGATGCCGCCTATTCCATTGACTGGATGACAGGAGCTACGGAACGAATTCTCGGTTACTCAGTGGAAGATATCAAGTCTCTAAGATGTTGGCGTGACTTGGTTGTTGAGGAGGATTGGCCAATTTTTGACAGTCGCGTCATTGGAATTTCTCCTGGCACTTCAGCCTCCAGTGAATTGCGACTACGCCACAGGGACGGGAATATCGTCTACCTTTCCTCATTTGCTGAATGTGTTTTGGAATCAGGGTCTTCTGACGGTCTTCGTCTCTATGGGGGACTCGTGGACATCACAGAGCGTAAGCGATTGGATCAGAATCTTGCAGAAAGTGAGAAGCGGTACCGCCTCATTACTGAAACAATTCGTGACTGCTTTTGGATGGCCACTCCGGATATTGACAAAATGCTCTATGTTAGCCCTGCGTATGAGACAATATGGGGGCGTAGCTGTGAAAGCCTTTATGAGTCTCCACGGTCATTATTCGAAACTATTCATCCGGATGATCGTGACCGAGTTTTGGATATCCTAACTAAACATCGGCATCAAGGAACACCATTTACCATTACTTACCGAATCATTCGCCCCGATGGGTTCACTCGTTGGATTGAAGATCGGAGTTTTCCAGTTCTGGATGAGAACGGGAAATGGAACTTGAATATTGGTGTGGCTACGGACATCACCGAGCGAAAACATATGGAGGACGCCCTTCAAAAGAGTGAGAAATTTCTTGAACAGGTCGTGGAAAACATACCGGACATGATCTTCGTCAAGGATGCGGAGAATCTCAGATTTGTCCGGTTCAACAAGGCTGGAGAAGATCTTCTGGGCTATGACCGAGAGGACTTACTTGGCAAGAATGACTACGACTTCTTCCCTGCGGCTCAAGCGGAATTCTTCGTTGCTAAAGATAAGGCGGTTCTGGTTGAGGGAAAGCTGCTCGACATTCCTGAAGAGGAAATATCAACCAAAAATCATGGCAAGCGAATATTACACACAAAAAAGATTCCAATCCCTAACGCCGATGGTACCGCTCAATTTCTCTTGGGAATTTCACAAGACATCACCGATCATAAGCAGTCGGAAGAAAAAAATCTAAGGCTTGCAGCCATTGTTGAGTCTTCCGATGACGCAATCATTGGCACAACCGTGGACGGGACTATCACAAGCTGGAATAAGGGGGCGGAAAGACTTTATGGTTACAAGGAACACGAAGTAGTTGGCAAATCAATAACTATTTTAACCCCGCATGACCGTGAGGATGAGATTCTTGGCTTCCTTGAACAGATTAAAAGCGGAAAATCTGTGAAACCCTTTGAAACTGTTCGCCGGAAAAAGGATGGCGACACTGTCACTGCATCCTTAACGATTTCTCCGATTATTGACAAGGCAGGCGACATAATTGGGGCGTCGACAATATTCCGTGACATCTCTGATCGTGTAAAGGCGGCAATGGAGAGACAGGCTCTTCAAGAACAGCTTCTCCAGGCCCAAAAGATGGAAGCAGTCGGAACCTTGGCTGGGGGAATCGCACACGACTTTAACAACCTGCTCCAGGTGGTATTAGGATATTCCGAGTTCATGCTCCAATGTAAAAAGGAAGGTGAACCTGACTACGATAGTCTACAGAAAATATATCAGGCGGGAAAGCGAGGGGCAGATCTGGTTGGGAGCTTGCTGACTTTCAGCCGAAAGGTTGAAACAAAGCTTGTTCCTGTCAACTTGAACCAGGAGATAACTCAGGTTCAACACCTTCTTTCTCGAACAATCCCAAAGACCATAAATATTAACCTAAATTTCAAAGGGAATCTGGAATCAATCAAGGCTGACCTCTCTCAGATAGGCCAAGTATTGATGAACCTAGGGGTAAACGCAAGAGACGCTATGCCAGATGGTGGAACATTGACCTTTGAGACCACAAACGTTCAATTAGACGAGGAATACTGTAATTCTCATCGTGAGGCCAAACCTGGGGGTTATGTCTTGCTGACTGTTTCTGATACTGGTCAAGGGATGGATAAGGAAACATTGTCTCATATATTTGAACCGTTCTTCACCACCAAGGAGACAGGAAAAGGCACAGGACTAGGACTTGCGACGGTTTATGGCATTGTCAAGCAGCATGGTGGTCACATCACTTGTCATAGCTTGCCAGGTCTAGGAACCACCTTTAATATCTATTTCCCCGCAATTGAGAAAGAGAGAGTTTCAAAAACCCTAACAGTTGAGATGCCAATTCCCGGTGGGACGGAGACGATTCTCTTGGTGGATGATGAAGAGTCTATTAGAGATTTTGCAACCACACTATTAAACAACTTTGGGTATAAGGTCATAACCGCCTCTAATGGAAAAGAGGCTTTGGAAATATACCAAAGAGATGGTCACAGCATATCTTTGACCATCTTGGACCTGATCATGCCTGTAATGGATGGCAGACAATTCCTGACAGGGGTCCTCAGGATTAACCCAGACGCTAAGATTGTTATTGCCAGTGGCGCTTCTGAGGGTGGACCTGCTAGTGAAGCCAGGGTAACCGGAGCAAAAGGATTCGTCCAAAAGCCTTACGACATGAGACAGCTTTTGACCAGGATTCGTGACATTTTGGATACGGAGTGAGTTGTTACCGTCCGCTCCCTGTAACTATATAGGACATATAATCAATTAATGGATTTCGGGTATCCACATGGCGCTGTCTGAAACGCCACGACCTCACTATCGATAATTTTTGCGTATCAGAAGAATGCTTTCTGGGTCAATTACCTAAGGACTGATTTGATATCAGTCCAGGAGATGAAGAATTGGACACGGCTAAGATCTTAATCTTATATGACCAAATCAATGCGCTCCATGGTGTGTCAAGTTCGATCATGAAACCGCAGATAGCTATGTGGTTCTTCAATTTGCCGACACTGGTTGCGGTATGGACGCCGAGACTCAGCACAGGATCTTTGATCCATTCTTCACAACCAAATTCTGGGGCCGCGGCCGCGCGCGGCAAGGCTGAAGAACCGGCAGCAAAAGTCCAGATGGAAATAGAAGCGTCCAGGAACGATTAAATGACTCCCGCCAAGCAGGGAGCGCACCACTTTTGGGTTACAACCAAGGTATGGCTATTGACTAGCTCTATAAATGAAGAAGGTGGTTTCTTGAAGAGGATCGTGGCGTTTGCCATAGTCCTGACAGTTCTCTTTAGTGTAAACACCTACATACTGTATCGTTTGTATTCGACATCCGAGCTACTCGTCAAAGCAAGAAAAGACACATTCGTTCAGGAATTCAAAGGGAAAGCCGCTGCTTTAGATGATGACCTTAGCCAAAGAAGGACAAACCTGGAATCGCTGCTAAAAAGCCCCATAATTTCGAATTACTACCATAACCAAGCTTTGGGGATGTCACTGCAATACGGACTCGCAGTATCTCTGGAAAGCATAAAAGACGAGTTCAACAGGGTTCAACAGATTACAACTCAGGAAGGCCGGCAGGCGTTTTCCGGGATAGCCTATTTCGATCTGTCAGAGAACCGGATTATAGCAAAAAGCGATTCAGCAAGAGAGATTTCAGATCTTCAAAACAGAGTGAAGTTATGGAGTGACGGTAACGCTGGGGCTATTATGTCCACAGTGGATCCAGGACCAAATGAGGCGCGGCGCATCTTTTTATTTGCGCCCTTTCGTTACAGAGGTCAAGTGAAGGGTTATGTGGTCATGGAGTTGAACAAGACTCCTTTTAAAAAGGCGCTCGGACTGTCCGGAGACACCGGACTCAACGATTATAGCGCACTAATAGGTTCCGATGGAAAGGTATTTGTAGGTCCAACAGGAATCCAGCTAATAGACGTAAAGAATGTTTTTGGAATTTCAGATTCCTTGCCTGAATACGCCGTTTTTGACACGGTAAAAATACCTGATGAATCCGGCGCAGAATTTATGGGGGCGCTAAAAAAGCTGACGGAGAATAATCTCTATCTGGTCACTGTAGCTCCGCGATCACGGTATTTCGCCGGTCATTCTTCCTCCCTGTGGGTTGTGGTTGTTCTGAGTCTTATGGCCAGTGCGACGCTTATGGGAGCGCTAATATACAGAGGGACTCGAGAGCGCCAGAGAATTTTCCGAAGACTCAATGAATCCTATGACTCTCTCGAAACCCGTGTAATTGATCGAACTCAAGAACTGGCTGCAAAAAACATGGAGCTGAGCGACGAAATCACGGAGCGTTGCCGGGTAGAGGTCGCCCTGCGCGAAAGTGAAGAGGAAATTAGATCAATTGTAGACAATGTGATTGACGGCATCATAACTATTGACAGTAAAGGGATAGTTCAGACTTTCAACCCTGCGGCAGAGAGAATTTTTGGATATGCGACAAGTGAAGTGATTGGAAAGAACATCAAGATTATTATTCCGGCGCCACATAATGACCTCCATACTCGATATATTCAAGGATATTTGCAAACAGGGGGAAACCAAATAATTGGGAAGACACTGGAAATATCAGGAAAGAGAAAAGACAACACGATCTTTCCAATGGAGCTTTCTGTCAGCGAGAGGCGAAAAGGCAGTACCATTGGGTTCATAGGTATCGCCCGGGACATCTCCGAAAGAAAACTCATAGAAACGCAGTTAGTATCCGCTCGAGAGGAAGCAGAAAGGGCCAATAGCGCCAAAAGTGATTTTCTGGCGGTAATGAGTCATGAAATCCGGACACCCATGAATGGAATACTAGGCATGACTCATGTTGTTCTCGATAGCGAACTGACTCAGGAACAGAGAGAAAATTTGAATCTGGTTAATTATTCTGCAGAGTCATTGCTCTCTTTGATAAATGATATTCTGGATTTTTCTAAAATTGAAGCCGGAAAGCTTGATCTTGATCAAAGCGATTTCCGGATCAGGGACCGTCTTGAAGAAATAGTTAAGTCTTTATCTATTAGAACTCACGAAAAAAATGTGGATTTAATTTATACGATTGCTGCAGACGTTCCGGAAACAGTGTCTGGGGACCTGGGACGTCTTCGTCAGATTATAGTGAATTTGGTTGGAAACTCTATCAAATTTACAGAGGCAGGCGAAATCTCGATCACGGTTGGCGTAGTATCGCTAACACAAGACGAGGTTGAGCTAGGATTTGAAGTTAGCGACACAGGGATAGGCATATCCGAAGAAAAGCGAAAAATCATTTTCAATCCGTTCACTCAGGCGGACTCGTCCACAACACGCAAGTATGGCGGCACCGGTCTCGGATTAGCAATAACCAGTCAACTTGTTGAGATGATGCATGGCAAAATATGGGTCGAGAGCGAACCTGGAAAAGGCAGCGTATTTCATTTTACCTGCACACTTGGAGTCAGACACGGCTTGTCTGAGATGGACGGCAAGAAAGATATAGCGGTCGTCCGAAACAGGAAAATTCTTGTTGTTGATGACAACGAAGTTAACAGAAAAATTCTGAAACAAACCCTTGAAAAATGCGGAATGAAACCACTTTTGGCCTCATCAGCAGGAGAAGCTGTTGAGATTCTGAATTGCCACAACATTGATAACGATTGTATTCCAATTGCTTTGGTAGACTTCATGATGCCGGAAATTGACGGCTTAAAATTAACCGAAATGATTCGTACCGACCCCAACCATTCGAAATTGAAGATAATAATCATGTCTTCCGTTAATGCGATAGATGACGGTGAGAGATGCGCTGAATTAGGAGTCGAAGTTTATTTGTGCAAACCGCTTAACTACAAAGACCTCCTACACACAATTGCAGTCACAATATCTCCTTCGGGTTCAAGAACCGGATCCCAACCAGGTGAAGGAAATGAACTACCACCTCTGAAACCTTTAAGGATGCTGCTGGTGGAGGATAATCCGGTCAATCAGAAACTGGCTACATTGTTACTTGAGAAAAGAGGACATTCGGTAGTTGTTGCAAGGAACGGTTTAGAGGCGGTCGAAAGACATAAATCCGGAGATTTCGATCTAATCCTGATGGATGTACAGATGCCGGAGATGGATGGCCTTGAAGCTACTAGAGTTATCCGGGGATCTGAGCATGCGACCGGCAAGCGAATCCCCATCATTGCCATGACCGCCCATGCTTTTAAGAAGGACCAGCAAGCGTGTCTTGAAGCTGGTATGGACGCTTATGTTTCCAAGCCCATATCCAAGTCACTGCTCTTTGAAACAATACAGGACTTATTTCGGCAATAGTGTTCAACGACAATTACACTTGCGCATCTTTCGGGGAGCGCATGTCTACTTTGTCGTATCCTTGATTAGATCATCCAAGGCCTGCTCCAGTTCATTTACGTTTATTGGTTTCGAAACATACCCGTCCATGCCGACCTCAAGACACTTTTCCCTGTCTCCCTTCATTGCGTATGCAGTCATCGCTATGATAGGGATGTGACCGCCGGAAAGTTTTTCACGTTCACGGATTGCTCTGGTAGCGTCAAAACCGTCCATATTTGGCATCTGAACATCCATAAGAATCACATCGAAAGATTCTGTATTTAAAAGTGAAAGAACTTCTGTTCCATCGTTTGCAATGTGGACTGAGTGTCCCATCTTTGCCACAATTCCTGTGGCTACCTTCTGATTAATAATATTGTCCTCGGCCAGCAATATCTTTAACTTGTCCCGACTCACCGCTATCGTGGGAATTTTCGGGGCCATTATGGTCAAATCACATGAACCCCCAA
>CAJBEZ010000108.1 GCA_903952205.1 uncultured Desulfomonile sp.
ATAGGATTCCTGGCATTACCCTCATATTGCACCTCCTGACGGTGCTTCTCACTTATCAAAATCTTGTCCCGTTGGCGCGGAAAATTTAGCCTCCCGTGAAAATAATCTCTCAAGTTCATCAAAGAGTGCGGAAAGTAAGTTTGGTCTGGGCTATCGAAAGTTTATTGGAGACAATTTACTGGTTGGGGCGTACGGATTTTATGATTCCACCCGCCTTTCAGGGACGTGGCGTTCAGCGGGTAGTGTGGGGTTCCAGGCTGCGG
Source organism: uncultured Desulfomonile sp. (assembly GCA_903952205.1). Classification (GTDB taxonomy): domain Bacteria; phylum Desulfobacterota; class Desulfomonilia; order Desulfomonilales; family Desulfomonilaceae; genus CAJBEZ01. The sequence continues at coordinate 264 of CAJBEZ010000108.1, forward strand.
CCAAGGGCCCAGGGGATATGGCGGTAGACCTCAACTTCAATTATTACTCAGATTCTTATGTTGGTTATGACTCCCGTGGTAGCGTGTTCCCAACTTTTAACCTGTTTGGGGCTATCGCCAACGGCACAGGGAATTACGATTTCGAGGCCGGCGTTTCGCAGCCTCTGTTCAATCGGGCGTATGATCTTCGGCTTAAAGTTGCCGGCTATGAATATGACATGGGCAACTCAAAGGTGTACGGCTTACGTTCCGGCGCCGATGTAACCACAGCCGATGGAGTATTCAAGGTATCAGCGGAATTTGGAAATGATCGCCTCACAGGCCAGTATGGTCAGGTGGGCGCTTATGTGAACATCGGTTTCCAGGCTGAAAACATCGTCAAAGGCGAAAGTCCATTTTCCAAGCCTGAACCTATATTTAGAAGCCCGCGCAACCTGAGGCAAATGGCCTCCCAGCCTGCCAAACGTAACTGGCGAAAACCATCTGCGGTTATAGCCAACACAAAATGCCAAGGCATGCCGGATGACTCCCAGTTTCAAACCCCGGAAGATAAAGCTTGCTTCTGGTCCGGGAAGACTACTATGGCCGAGTGTATTGCCAGAGGATACACAGTCCAGACTCAAACACCCGGAGGCTCATGGGTTGAGAACTACATAAACAGTTTCCCAAACTCAAGAACAAGCACGGATGACGAATACACTAGAGATTTCGAACCCATGTGGATTTGCGCTTCCGCTGCCTCTGCAAGAATGGCAATGGGAACAGTTAGGGTTTTTCTTAATAATCCCAGGGCGAATTCCGTATTTTACACAACTGAGCTTCCAACCCTTCAAAGCAATTCAAATGTTCCTGAAGTGTGGGCCTATTATTGGAACAGTACAACCTTAACCTGGGATGGTCCAGTAAAACTTAAGTAGCTGGGATTCGATCCATTTTGCTGTGCGAAAATTCGTCATGGCGTCTTAAGGGATCATAATATTCTTCTCATAATATTTGTTTGGAGAAGAGACAGGTCAGATCGTGTAACGTCGCTTTGAAGCCCGTCTCAGAACTATTTGTGGAATACGCTTTTTTTCGCTTGACCTTCCTATCCAAATATTATTTAAGGATATCAAACTAAAAATAATCATTCACGGGTCGAGTTAAAATGAAAGTAACGCGTCGCAGATTTCATAGTCCAGTAGTTTTTTCTGGGTTGGGCCATGTGTTGTTCGCAATCCTGATGCTACTCTTGGTGGTATTTTTCAGTAATACTAGCGTGGCGCAGACGGTTCAACCCGCGTACACGCAACGGACGCCTGCGTTTCCGGTTGACCTGGCGCCATCCAGACCTTATTCGCAGCCTGGGACAGCCGGTCCACAGTACGGCGGTGGATCTGAAACTGTCCCATTTTCAAGTGACTTGCTCCGGAACTGGATGCCTACCATTCCAAACTTGCAGTTTGGATTCAACTATCTCTTTGGTAGAAACCTCACCCAAAGCTGGTGGTCCGCAGACTACGTCCTTCCGATGTCCCTGACTAGAAGTGACCTAGTGTTCGGTGAAGCTCATGTCGACTCGTCGAATTCGGCCTCGACAGGTGGTTTCCCGTTTCTGAATAACCTCTGGCAACAGGGCCCTGCGGGCCTTCAAAACAGAATTGATCTTTCATTTGGCCTGGGTTACCGAAAGTTTATTGGAGACAATTTACTGGTTGGCGCTTATGGATTTTACGATTCTACACGTTTGACAGGTTCATGGAGATCTGCAGGAAGTGTCGGATTCCAGGTTGCAGCCAACGGACCTGGTGATTCGGCTGTAGACCTCAATTTTAACTATTACTCGGATTCTTATATTGGATATGACTCCCGTGGGAGTGTGTTTCCGACTTTTAACCTGTTTGGCGCTATCGCCAGTGGAACTGGGAACTATGATTTCGAGGCCGGGGTTTCACAGCCCTTGTTTAATAGAGCCTATGATTTACGAGTCAAAGCAGCTGGCTACAAATACGAACTGGGTAACTCAAACGTTTATGGCATTCGTTCCGGCGCCGATGTAACCACAGCCGATGGAGTATTCAAAGTATCAGCGGAATTTGGAAACGACAAGCTGGTTGGCCAGTATGGCCAGATAGGCGCTTATGTGAATATCGGTTTCCAAGCTGAAAACATCATTAAAGGCGAAAATCCTTTCACCAAACCTGAACCCATATTTAGAAGCCCACGCAACTTGAGGCAAATGGCCTCTCAGCCTGCCAAACGTAACTGGCGAAAACCATCTGCGGTAATAGCCAATGCAAAATGTGAAGGATTACCGGATAATTCCCAGTTTCAAACCCCTGAGGACACCGCTTGCTTTTATGCAGGGACTGGTGCATCGGTAAAGTGTGACTCATACCCATATATAAAAGTAGGTGGAACACCGGGAGGAACATGGGTTGACAGCTACGTAAAAAGTTTCCCAAGCTCAGGAATTTATGGCGATGCATACACCAGAGATTTCGAACCCATGTGGATTTGCGCTTCCTATGCTTTCGCAATAATGGCAACAGGAGACGCATATGTTTATCTTAGCAGTCCCAGGTCTGGGGCGGTATGGTTTACGACTGAGCTTCCCACTCTCCGAAGTAACTCAAATATTGAGCATATTTGGGCCTACACATCAACTGACGAAGGCAAAACCTGGACTGGACCGGTAGATCTGAAATAGCAACTACCAGAAAGCTATAACTTTTTTCGCGAGAAACGCCTGATACATTACATATGACAATTGGTAATATTAATCTTAACTTAGGAAATGCCATTAAAATTTTCGGTTGGGTTGCCAACAGGCGATCATCCGGCAAGATCCGATTTATTCAGCTACGTGACGGGACTGGTGTCATCCAGTGCGTTGTAATGGCTGACAGAGTAACCCCCGAAGTATTCGAACTAGCCGATCATATTCCTTATGAGTCCTCTGTCTTCGTGACCGGACAAGTCCAAAAAGATCCGAGATCCTCTCTCGGTTTCGAGATTGCGGTCGACAACATCGAGGTGATTTCTGAGGCTCTACCCTACCCGATCTCGAATAAAGATCATGGGGTCGCGTTCCTGATGGATCACCGACATTTATGGTTAAGATCATCAAGACAAACTGCGCTTATGAAAATAAGATCGGTTTTGACCCGGTCTGCCAGAGCCTTCTTCGATGAGTTGGGTTTTGTTTCGATAGAAGCCCCTATACTAACCCCAACCGCTTGCGAGGGAACAACGTCGTTATTCGAAGTCGCGTATTTCGATCGATCAGCTTATCTCACACAGTCCGGTCAGTTGTATGGTGAAGCGGCGGCAATGGCCCTCGGTAAAATCTACGTCTACGGCCCCACATTCCGGGCTGAAAAATCAAAAACCAGGCGGCATCTTACCGAATTCTGGATGATTGAACCTGAAATGGCCTTCTGGGAGTTACCGGAGGCAATAGATCTCGCTGAGGGACTCATTTGCAGGATCGTGTGGGATGTTCTCAACGAATGCTCTGCGCAGTTGAAAACTCTTGAGAGAGACATCACCAAGCTTGAGCTTATCAAGGCTCCTTTCCCCCGGGTCACCTACACTGAAGCCATAGATATATTGAAACAGAAAGGTGTGGACATTGAGTGGGGGGCGGATCTTGGCGCAGATGAGGAGTCTGCTCTTTCTGAAGCCTTTGACAGACCAGTGTTTGTAACTCACTACCCTTCGGATATAAAAGCCTTTTACATGAAGAGAGACTCGTCTGATAGCAGATTGGCCCTTGCTGTAGACCTGCTTGCGCCGGAAGGGTATGGTGAAATCATTGGTGGAGGGCAACGAGAGGAATCACTTGAGGCGTTGGAACAAAGGATCGAGAAACATGGCCTGCCTAAAGAGCCATTAGAATGGTATCTGGACCTTAGGAGGTACGGCTCTGTCCCCCATGCTGGATTTGGGATGGGAATAGAACGCGCCCTCGCATGGATAACGGGCATTCATCATGTAAGAGAGACTATAGCCTTTCCGAGACTGCTCGACAGGCTATCTCCCTAGAACACACCCTTTAATTAAAAGCTTCCAGCGGATTGTGTTACGCCTCCTCAGAGTTGATCTCAAAAATACCAAAACTGAGGAGGCATTGTTAACCTTCCACTAAGCTTGCTGGACAATCAAAGGCAGCGCAAAGCCAATCCCCATATCAGCGACTGAGAATTGGTCGGCAAGCTATTTAGGGCCTAGCACCATCGTCATGTTACGGCCTTCCAATTTTGGATGCTGCTCTATTTCAGCGGTATCTGCGATCATCTCTTTGAGCCGGTCCATGAGAGCGTTCGCAAGCTCAGGATGTGTAATCTCCCTGCCACGGAACATAATTGTTACCTTGACTTTGCACGAATCCGCCAGGAATCCCGCGATCCTTTTCACTTTATGCTCAAGGTCGTGCTCTTCAGTTTTTGGCCTGAGTTTGACTTCCTTGAGAATTACAGTCGCCTGTTTTTTCTTGCGTTCGTGCTCTTTCTTGGTCTCTTCAAACCTGAATTTGCCATAATCCATGATCTTGCATACAGGAGGATCAACATTCGAAGCTACCTCAACAAGATCAAGCCCATGTTCTTCGGCCCTGCGTAGCGCTTCAGCGATATCCAAAATGCCAAGTTGCTCCCCGTCCTGCGATATAGCTCGGACCTGGGCAGCACGAATCTTTTGGTTAACCCTGACCTTGGGTTCCGCGACAACGGAGCCTCTTGGTCTTCCTTTCATGCGCAATGCCCCCTTGCATCTAAATAAGAAGTGATTGCCATACTCTCACCGTGTTTAGAAAGAGCGCGATTCAATTTCATGTCTCAATGAATCAATGAATTGCAAAACATCCATGGAAACCGTCAAATCCTGTCCACGCTTTCTAACCGCCACTAATTGATTCTCCAGTTCCTTATCACCCAGAATCACCATGTATGGGACCTTCAGATTACGAGCTTCCCGAATCTTGAACCCGATCTTTTCGTTTCTGAGATCCAATTCCACACGGACATCCTGTTCCTTCAACTTTTCTGCGATTTCGACAGCGTAAGCGTCCGTTCTGTCGGTTATCGTCAGGACTATAACTTGAACAGGGGCCAACCACAAAGGGAAGGCGCCGGAATAATGCTCTATCAGAACGCCCAGGAAACGCTCAACGGCCCCTAATATAACCCTATGAATCATTACCGGTCTCTTGCGTGACCCGTCGGAATCCACATAAGTGAGTCCAAAACGTTCAGGTAGGGTAAAATCGCATTGAATGGTTGCGCATTGCCACGATCTTGCTAAAGCGTCTTTAAGCTTTATGTCGATCTTCGGACCATAAAAGGCGCCATCACCTTCGTTTATTTCATATTCGCAGTCGAGATCCTGAAGGGCTTTTTCGAGCGCGGTAGTAGCTCTCTGCCAGTCTTCGTCAGATCCAATAGACTTTTCCGGCCTTGTGCTCAACTCCATGGAGTATTCAAAGCCAAATATGCCCATCACATCTTTGACAAAATTGATGATTCCAAGTATCTCACTGTTTAACTGGTCTGGAGCGCATAGTATGTGGGCGTCATCCTGAGTAAACTGTCTTACTCGTAAGAGCCCGTGAAGAACACCGCTTTTTTCGTGACGATGCACCGTTCCCAATTCAAAATATCTTATCGGCAGGTCTCTATATGACCGGATCCGGGACTTGTAAATTATCATGTGAGAAAGACAGTTCATCGGTTTAATACCGTAATCAGTCTCATCCACTGTGGTAAAATACATGTTTTCCCTATAGTTGTCGAAGTGACCGGATTTCTCCCACAGTTCCCTCTTGAGGATTTGCGGACCGACAACCATCTGGTATCCACGCTTGAGATGCTCTTTCCTCTCAAACTCCTCTACGAGATATCTCAACATTGCGCCCTTGGGATGCCATATTATCATTCCAGGGCCGGCTTCTTCAGATATTGAGAATAGATCCAGCTCCTTGCCCAGCTTCCGATGATCTCGCTTCTTTGCTTCCTCCAACAATTCCAGATATCGCTTCAATTCATCCTTGGAGGCGAATGCGGTCCCATAAATCCTCTGGAGCATCCTGTTGTGTTCATCGCCTCGCCAGTAAGCCCCTGCGACTTTGGTAAGCTTAAATGCCCTGATGGTTCCAGAGCCAGGTATATGAGGACCACGGCACAGGTCTGTAAAATTACCCTGAGAGTACATACTTACTTCTTCGTCGGCAATGCTGTCTATCAATTCGATTTTATAGTTTTCGCCCAGTTCCCGGAAAAACTGAATAGCTTCCTCCCTGGGAAGAGAAGCTTTACGAAACGGAAGCCTGCTCTTTATGATCTCCTTCATGCGGCTCTCTATCCGCTCCAAGTCCTCAGGAGTAAAAGGTCTTGGAGAATCAAAGTCATAGTAGAAACCGTCCTCGATTGCAGGACCTATTGTAACCTTGACATCAGGAAACAATTCCTTGACCGCCTGGGCCATAACGTGAGAGGTGGAATGCCTGAGGATTTCCAAACCCTTGGCCGAATGAACAGAGACAAAGTCCAGCTTTCCGGATTCCGTGATAGGAGCGAACAAATCAATCGGTTTCCCGTTTAATTGAGCCGCAATGATCTCGGACGTGTTTTTGCGAGGAATTTCCTTGAGTATGTCGCCCGCGGTGATTCCTGGACGATATGTCTTCGAGGTATCTTGAATGCTGATTTCCAAAGAGGAAGTCATGCTTGGGAATGCTCTAGCGCTGTAATGGTCCATTCCCTCGGCAGGTTTGATATCATCTACTGAGATTGCCTCCTAAAATTCATCGAAATGCGCATCATTGGTAGGCGCGTGGGGATTTGAACCCCAGACCCTCACCGCGTCAAGGTGATGCTCTCCCCCTGAGCTACGCGCCTAGATGTAACGTTTACGATTAACAAGCGAATAGCTTGTTGTCAAGACAAAACTCACGAATACCGTGGGGGACTAACGCATAGAAACCTTGTTGTCGAGTCGCCCACCTGGTTGCGACATACATGTGCGACTCTCAACCATTAATTTCTGCAACAACGCCTGCGCCGGAGGGGTGTCCCATCGGGCCGGACCAACACTGTAGCCTACTGCGGCGCCCCGACAGTCCACTATATAGGTTGTGGGAAATCCGGGAACCTCAAGTATAGCCTCCTGCTGAGGGTTGACGAGAAAGGAAGTCCTCTTTCCAGCCATTTCAACCGTTCTAAGACTAAAGCCGCGACCTCCATCAAAGAGAATCGAAAAAGGACTACGTGTGGTCGCTGCGTGCTTCTGTATGGCGGTAGGCGGATCCACAAGGTTAACACCCAGTATTTCCAGTCCTGCCCCTCCATGAGAGCGTCTGAGATTTTCAAGGAGAGGTTCTTCGATTTTGCACGCAGGACAAGTGATAGACCAGAAATGCAACAGGACTACCTTGCCTTTGTAATCATTGAGCGAGACAGTCTGCCCGGTCGGAGTTTTCAATACCAGGTCCGACACCTTATGCGGTTTAGGGTACAAATAAATGTTTGCCTGAGTAAGGGGATCGGCGGCTTTGGCTGACTGCATTGGAGTAATTAAAGCCAATAGTATTAACGAGATAATTATCATAAGAGAGTGAGGAAGTGAACGGTTCATCGTGCCTCCGATTTATTTTAGAACATTTGAATATTCAATTTATGATATAAGGTTGGCCGTGTCAATCTTTTTTTTGATTTCACAATAATTCCTAACTTTTTTGTCCCCAATAGCATATCATGGTATATTTAGATATGGTCGATGAAGCTATCCATCGCGGAACCTTGGTGAATGTAATTGGAACTGGAATATTGATCCAGGGTCCATCCGGCGTTGGAAAGTCACTTGCAGCCATCAGTCTCATACGAAGCGGGCACAGGCTTGTAGCGGATGATCTGGTTGCTGTTGCCCGGCATGAATCGTTCGGTCTCGTGGGACGCGCGGTGGAAGAAAATGTTCGAATTGAAATCAGAGGACTAGGAGTCTTTTTCGCCCTGAGTCTTTTCACTGATTGCACTATGATTTCTTCACCTATCAACCTGGTTGTGGAATTGACCAAATACGTAGAGGAAAGAGACGCCGGACGTCTTGAACCATTGATCACCGAAATAAAAATGCTTGATTATCCTATCAAGAAAATTCTAGCTCCTGTAACGACGGGAACTGATCCCGGTCTGCTGGTTGAACTAGTTGCCCGAACACAGATAAATGTAAATCTGGAGAAAAAGTGAGCAGACGCAAAATAGTTATTGTGACAGGAATGTCTGGTTCTGGGAAGTCTACAGTGGCAAAAACCCTGGAGGATGCGGGATACTTCTGCGTGGACAATCTTCCGGTTGATCTGGCCCCTAAACTTATGGACCTGATGGAGGCCGGCGGAACTGAATTGCAGAAAATAGCCCTTGTCATAGATTTGCGTCAGAGAAAATTTTTCCCTCGTTATTCTGAGATTCTGAATTCCCTTCAATTGCGTGACACCACTCTGGAGATTTTGTTCCTTGACGCCAGGGACGAAGTTCTCATCCGAAGATATAGTGAAACAAGGCGGCAACACCCTCTGGCAATTGACGGCGATGTCACAGATGGGATCAACAAAGAACGGTCCGAGCTTAAAGAAATCAAGGATCGGGCGGATAGGATTATTGATACCTCAGACATCACAGTACATCAGTTGAGAGACACCATTAAGAAAATCTACTCAGACACTGTTTCGGTAGATCTACAAATCATTATAAACGCCTTTGGCTTTGGAAAGGGGCTTCCTCTGGGGTCGGACCTGGTTTTTGATGTCCGTTTCTTACCCAACCCTTTCTTTGTAGATGATCTTTCGAAAAAAGACGGTAGAGATCACGATGTAATTGAATGGGTCCTGTCAAAATCCGATACCAAGGTTTTTCTAGAAAAAATGTTTGATTTGTTGGATTTCCTTTTACCTCTTTACATAAAAGAAGGAAAACAGTACCTTACTCTTTCGATTGGTTGTACCGGAGGTCGCCACAGGTCAGTCGTGGTGAGTTCATTTATAGCTAGGAAGCTTGCTGATCAGGGCTATCGCCATGTCAGACTGAAATTGCGTGAACTTGGTATCGAAATTCCAGTACACAGCGTGGTTGAAAAGATTACAGAAGGTTTCGAGTCGTAGGCTCTATTTAACAAACGCGTTAAGCAAGAAATCTCGCGTTAGACTTTTTCTTAGAAAGATTATTAGATGGTAGGAATTCTCGTGTTGACTCACGGAGAACTCGGAGTTAAATTTCTGGATACCGCTCGCCTGATTGGTTTGACGTCAGACGAAAGGGTCTTGGCTCTGTCCATTGATCCAACGGCCTCTCCTGATTCCCTTCGAGATCAGGTGGCAAAGGCAATAGCCAAGGTGAATGCCGGGTCTGGAGTGCTCATATTGACGGATCTTTTCGGAGGAACTCCGACCAATGTTTCATTGTCTTTTCTAGAAGAAGGCAAGATTGAAGTGGTTACAGGTTTGAATTTGCCCATGTTAATAAAGTCCGTCAACGCCAGGCATGGATATGACCTTAAGGGCCTGGCTCAACTGTCGGCGGATGCGGGCAAGGAGAACATTTACAGAGCTTCCGACGTCTTAAAGCAGAGGCGACCAAAGGGCGGCTCCTCTTCTTAATGGCGGACATCCCCAAGAAAGCGGTTGACGATAGTAATCTATGCCAATAGTTCTTTTTAGAGTTGATGATCGATTTGTACATGGTCAAATCCTGCAAGGATGGCTTCCCTCCACACGCGCCCAAGAGCTTTTTATAGCAAATGACGCATTGGCTCAGGATGATGTCCAGAAAATGATCATGGAGTGCGCTATCCCTTATAACGTAAAAATAGTTATCGATACTGTTGATGAAGTCGCCAGATTACTCAAGACTGAAGAAGTATCAGACATCAGACGCATGGTTATAGTCGACACGCCGGTTGACGCCCTGAGGCTAATAAGGGCCGGTGTGCGGTTTGGTTCACTCAACTTGGGAAACATGTCGGTCAGCGACGCCAAAAAGCCTATTACAAGATCACTTGCTTTAGGCGAAGAATCCATTGGGGCCATCAGGGAAATACTAAAGGAAGGCATTGGAATAAATGTCCAGAGTGTTCCTTTCGAGAAGCCAATTGATTTTTGTGATTTATGCGATTCTTATATGCTGTGTTCAGCTTCTCAGTAGAGTATTTGATTCGCCGACAATTTCTCAGCTTCAGGCATAGAGTGTTTGATATCCATCTGTATCCATCTAATTTATTGAGTGGTGAGCAGATTTTGCTAGGAAAAGCCTGTCTATTGTTTCACTCATAAGTTCACAGGTCAGGGATGCTTAAAGAGGCTTTTTGGGCCGGCGCTATAGGCGGCTTATTCTGGTTGGACCGATATCAAATCGGTCAATTGATGCTGTCCAGGCCGGTTGTAGTGGGGCCTGTCATTGGATGGGCGCTAGGCAGTGTTGCGATTGGACTGGCAGTCGGTACGCTCTTCGAAGTCTTATGGCTCAGACGCCCACCGATAGGCGGATTCATAGCTCCGGAAGTAACATTTTCGGCCTCAATCGCCGCAGCTACCGCTACCATAGTTGGTAATGAGACAAATTTTGACATCATCGCTCTGGCTCTCCTTAGTTTTATGCTTTTCATGCCGCTTTCCTTCCTCGGTAGCAGACTGGACCTTGTTTTGCGAATTGGATTGGGGAAACTCGCCATTCCTGCGGAATTGGCCATTCTTGACCGCTCCAGGCCAAAGATTCTTTTTTATTTCATAGCTTCTCTGGGATTAGGGTTCACAGTCTGTTTCATAGCCCAGGTTCCAATTATCATTCTCGGGTCATTGGTCTTGGGGCCTCTAGTGTCCGCTTGGCCGGAAAATATGGTTCCGGCCCTAAAATTGGCGTATTTTTCCATCCCTGCTATAGGAGGGTTGGACATGCTGGCCGGGAATTTTGAAAGAGCGCCGCTTGCGCTCTTCCTGCTGGGCGTGACCTTTTCTCTCGGTTGTTACTTTCTCCTGTGACCCTTTGAACTTGGATTGTCTCCATCAAACAACTTTACCCTGATGCAGGTTGTGCTAAACAAAGTTTCACAAACTATTGACTGGTCGGACATCGTAATTGCTTCGCCGATGTCTGAAAATGATCTCTCAGAAGCCATGGAGATAGAGAGAACTACCATCTATAGTCCCTGGTCCGGAGATATGTTTCTGAACGAAATTGAGAGAGAAAATCCCGGCATGACAGTGTTCAAAGTTCAGGGCCAATTGATTGGATATTACTGTTTCTGGAAAGTCCTGGACGAGGCTCATTTGTTAAGCGTCTGTCTCCATGTTGATTTTCGAGACAAAGGTCTGGGGAAGTTTCTTATGGATTATCTCGAAAACACATGCCAAACGATGGGGCTATCCAGGATTTTGCTTGAAGTAGCCAAATCAAATCACCCTGCTATTAAGCTCTACAGGAAATGTGGTTTTGTGAAAGTGGGGCTCAGGAAGAAATTCTATCAGGAAACCGGTGATGACGCGATCCTAATGGAAAAATTCATACAGGCCGCTTCAGTTCTTTAAGCATGTTACCCTAATTTTTCTGAACAAGTTCACTGTGACTATTGTTGTGCTCTCGAAGTTCAAAACTTCCAATGTTACAGCTACAACTTCTGATTTGTTTAACGTAAAACTTCATTAAGTCAAAATGTTAGCGCCTCGTATATAATAATTATGGGTTCAATAATATCTATTACATCATAATTATAAGTTATTTTTATGTACTACATTAATAAGTATTGATGTTTCAGTTAATAATATGTATAAGCTCCGCTCTAGAAGGTTGGAGAGTTACAACCTACTGTCAAAGCGGGTGATTTATCATGATACAAAAATTAGTCTTTTTTTTGGCCGTAATCCTATACGCATTCCTGGTATCCTCCTGCTCATCAATGCAAACCGCAGGATCTATCGTAAAACCAGCCGGTTATGAAACTGAAAAGACCGGTTGGCTCCAAAAGAACCTGCCGAGTCTGGAGAAACTGTCAAACCTTATTCCACCACCGACCGACGCTCGCATGAAATGGGATGAAACGCAAAAAAGACAAAAAGATGGATACCGAGCTGAAGAGAGTTTCTGAAGACCCTTTGGATGTGGGACCGGGACAAGTCCCCACTTAATCAATTGATCCGAATACTTTCAAACGAAAATTGGTCGGCTTTTTATACTCAATTCCTACTCCGATCGGTAGCGCTCAAAAAACCCCTATAATCACTATGATTCCGTTCGCGAGATAGAAAAGCCTAACTGCCGAACCTTTATCATGTAGCTGTTTCCAGTCTGCGGTTAAGTTTATCATTCTATCAATCCTTAAAGCCTGAATAATCGTGAGCAGTGAGATATAGCTGATCGGTTTTAGGATCCCGTACCCAACTAGAGCGACAATCGACATCACTGAAGCGGCCATGAAGAAACGAACGCCCCAGATTGCTCCAGGCTTTCCGAACCTCACCGCCAGTGTAATTTTACCAACAGCCCTATCGTCATCTATGTCGGACAGAGATTGATAATACAGAATCATAGCGACCATGAGGGCTATCGGGATAGAAACCCAAAAAGCCTCGAATGTGAACCGGCCTGCTAAAGCGGCATTGGAGCCCACAACCATTACCGGCCCCATGTTGATTCCAACAAATATCTCGCCCAGGCCATAGTAACCGTATCTTATGGGGGGAGCCGTATAAAACAGGCTTGAGCCAAAAGCAAAAACCATTAATAACGCAAGCCCCCACAACCGGGAAAGATAGAGAATCCACATACCACAACAGAGAGCCAATATGTACAAGACTACGATGGCAGTCCCTATCCGGCTCGGGCTAATTTTTCCTTCCTGAATTACGCGACTTCCACCTATTGAATCACCATCGTCAACCCCTTCGAAATATTCAAAATAATCGTTGGCAAGATTTGTCGCAAGGTGTACCAGGAAAGACCCCGTCAGCACTATCATCCATCGGCCAAGACTCCATACGCCCATGCGCCAAGACAAAGCGCCCCCTAAACCCAAGGGAATCAAGGTCGCCACAAAAAAAGGCGCTCGACTGGCCTGAATCCAGGCTTTCATGGATGATCCCGGGTTCATTCGGCTATCCCTTCATGTAGATAGGTCAATCCAAAGGTCAAAGGAAACTTGTTGATCGCTTTAAAACCGGCAAGATCGAACAAATCTCCCAACTGGTCAGGCGTCAGGAAATCCTGGATCGAGTCGGGAAGATAGGTATAAGCTTCCCTGTTTCCTGAAATCATTCCGCCTACAATTGGAATCATGTGGTTAAGATACCATCTGAAAAAATTTCTTAGTCTTAGGTTCCTAGGAAAAGTCATCTCTAGCGTAATAACTTTCCCGCCCGGCTTTACAACTCTCTTCATCTCTCTTAGAGCGGCCAGGCGATCAGGAATGTTTCGTAAACCAAAAGCGATGGTTACAGCATCAAACTCGGAATCTCCGAAAGGGAGGCTTGTCGCGTCAGCGGCTACAAATTCAATTCTGGCGCCAAGACCCTTCGCCTGAGTCTTGGTCTCGGCCAATCTCATCATCTTCTCAACAAAATCGGCTCCCGTGACTTGCGCTCTTGGAAACTGTTCCGCGATAGCGATTGCAAGGTCTCCTGTTCCAGTGGCAAGGTCCAAAATGTTGTTCACATCAGAAGGCAGTCGTCTTGCAGCAAATTTTCTCCAGGCGACATCGCGCCTACCCGACATAATTCTGTTTAGCAAATCGTAATGAGGTGTAATCGTATTGAAGATTCCTTTGACGGCCGATATCCGCTCGTCCGGCGTCCAGTTTTTGAGAGGCTTGGACTTCATAATTGACTCCATCTACAGTAAATCTTTTCAAGAATATCGAACGTCTCATACAGAATTACGCCCATCACGGCCAACACCAGAATTCCAACGAAAATCTGCGGGATATCAGCCCTACCCCATGCGTCAAGTATGTAAAAACCCATACCAAACCGAGTCCCAAGAGACTCCACAAAAAAAAGAACGGCTACCACAGTTCCAGTCGCAATTCTCAAGGCTGTAAATATCGCGGGCAATGTCGCCGGCCATATAACGTGAATAAAAAGGTCAAGACGATTTCCTCCAAGGCTCAAAAGAGAATGCTTCGCTGACCTGCTTACACCCCTGGCGGCGTCTCTAGTCGTAATAAGTAATTGAAAAAACAATATCAAAGCCAGCATCATGATTTTACTCAGGTCACCAAGTCCGAAAATCAGAAGCGCTAAAGGAAGGAACACTATCTTCGGCACTGGATAAGTGAGATAGATCAGTGGCCTCGCAATTCTGTCCGCCCTCCTGCTGGACCCCAAGAATAATCCAAGGGGCACGGCGACTACGAAAGATATGCATAACGCTGCCATTATCCTAAATGAAGAGGCCCCAACGTTTCTCCAGAATCTGGCGGTGTCCGCCTCCCGAAAAAGAGTGGCCAGGGTTGAGTAGGGACTTGCAATCGCATTGGGTCCCCCTAGCCATGAACCAACCTGCCACAATCCAATAAGAACCAATATACCCCAAAGGTAATCCAGTCGACGATTCAAGTGACTTGCTCCAGTTCTCTTCTAATGGACTGACACAATTCGTAGAAATCTTCAGATTCTTCACGATCCGGCTCGCATGCCTTTGGATTGAATATGATTTTACTGATTCTTCCCGGCGCCCCACTCATGATTACTATTCGTTTACCAAGCCTGGCCGCCTCCTCTATGTTGTGAGTTACCAGGGCCATCGCAAACCGTCTTTTCCTCCATGCGTTAGACAGTAGTTCCTGCAATCTTTCTCTGGTCAATGTGTCCAGAGCGGCAAATGGCTCATCCAGCAACAGCAGGGCCGGATCAAGTATCAAAGCCCTGGCGAGAGCTACTCGCTGTTTCTGGCCACCCGAAAGTTGCTGAGGATAATCATCCACTTTCGAGGCTATATCAAGTTCAGCCAGTAACGGATCGAGTCGACTCCCATTGACGGATTCGCCCCTGATTTTAATTCCAAGTTCGACATTTTGTCTGACAGTTTTCCATGGAAACAATCCATAATCTTGAAGAACTAATGCAGCCTCTCTAGGGGGTTTCTCCAAATTGCTTCCTTTGAATTTGACCGAACCTGAAGTCGGTTTCTCAAGGCCCGCCAGAACCAGAAGCAACGTCGATTTACCGCAGCCGGATGGCCCTACTATCGCTACAGTTTCCGATGTTCCGAGTCGAAGACTGATGTCCGATAGCGCTTCAGTCGAACCTGTGTCAGTACCGTATTTTTTGCTCACCTTATCAAGAATAACTACATCAGGGCAGGAGTTGTTCATTTACCGCCTGCTCATATTCAATCTCTGAATGAATGACTTTCCTTTGCTTGAGCCATGACAACACGCTGTTCAGAGCGTCTCGATCAGGAGGCGCCAACCGAGGAAACTTCGGCACGGGATATTGTGATTTGAGTGATTCCGGCAAACGCACTTGCTCCACCATGATATCTCTTACAGAATCGGGATTTTCATTGATCAGGTTATTGGCTTCCTCAACCGCAGCCAGAAACCGTCGTGACAGCTCCTCGTTATTCTTAATAAATTCTCGCGTGAAGACCAATACGGTTTGACTTTCCCCCAGACCGGAATCATCGCCCAAGAGGCGCGCCCCTTTTGAAATTGCTACGGTCACTAGTGGTTCCGGCAGAGCGGCGGCTTCAATCTGCCCGGTCATAAGCATCTGAAAACGAAGCCCTATGTTCTTCGACTCAATTGTGTTTATTGTGTCTTTTGAAACACCATCGTTAACATGAAGCTTTTCGTTGACCAGGTCCACTACTGAGTTTGAGGATATGGCCACCGGTTTACCGTCCAGTTCCTTGAAAGACCTTGTTTCAGACCCAGGTTTGGCAAGTACCGCAAACATCCTGCGATCAAATCTGGTATCGTATGTTTTTGCCACAACAACTATGTCTCGACCGTTTCCTCTTAGAATCATGGGCGTCACTAAATCCGCAAAACATCCCTGAAGACTTCCTGAAACCAATGCTATATCCTTTTCAGCGGTGGTATTGAATAATATTAGTTCAACGTCCACCCCATGCTTTGAGAAAAGTCCCCTGGATTCGGCGACAAATAGAGGCAATGCCTGTAGAGCAGGTAAGACTCCGAATTTTATTGCGATATTGTCCTTAGCCATAGCCACTGAATAAGTAACTACTGACAACAAGCATGCAATCAGAAGACTTTTCGTAACCGTGGGCCTAGTTTTCATTCTCTGCGCTCCGAGTTTCGCCGTGAATTGAAATCCCATCTCTCAGAAAATCAATCACAGTCTTCACCCAAGTATTCAAACCTTCCTGGCTTGCCCTGTAGATACCGGAAGATTCTCCTATAAAATCTGAATAATAGGCTCTAAGCAGTGAATCAAGAAGACTGTATAGAATGAAGGATATCTTGTCCGTATTTAAGTCGCTCCTCAACTCCCCTTTTGATTTTGCTTCCATAATCAACTCCCCCAGGAAACGCTCAGCGTTTTTCCGGAGTTCCATCACTTGTTCGGAACCAAACGGAGCTTCTCCTGATTGAAGGAGTTGAAAATATATCCTAGCCATTTGCGGATGCTTGTCTATAAACCGGAATCCGGAAAGTATGAGTTTTTCTATACGATGAAAGAAATTCTCTCCCGATGTCTCATCTCTGACATTTTTCAAATAGTCCTTGACCAACGCGGAAGAAGCGTCAACCGTGCAAGTAAATAGCTTTCTCTTTGAGGAGAAGTACTGAAACAAGCTTCCTTTACTTATTTCCGCAGTTCTGACAATGTTATTGACGGAGGCTTTTCTGTAACCATTTTCAGCAAACTCAGAAATAGCGGAAAGCAAGACCTTTTGTCTTTTAATCGGGGTAAGTTTACGAAATATTTCAGTGCCGATGTCGAACATGTAATCCATGGACATTCCCTACCTCGTTGAACAAGCCCACGCCTAAAATACTGTGACCAGATGGTCATTCTACCTCTTAAATACTAGGTCTGCAACTATTTTGGATTGTTCCAATCAACTTGACACATTGAAACTCTTCCTGATAGAAATTTGAGACAATGTTACATGGACTCACTTCTCAAGTAGTTTTTCTCCCATTTGCAAAGAGGTAAAATAATGAAACTCCGTCACTTGGTCGTTCGTCCAGATCTGCCTGATGAACTTCAACCTCTCAGAATCATAGCCATGAACATGTGGTTTACTTGGAACCCGGAAGCAAACAGACTTTTTCAGGCGCTCGACCCAAACCTTTGGGAGGATACGAATCACAATCCTGTAATGCTACTTTCGAGGCTGCAACCGGACAGAATCCGTGAAATCATGGAGGACAATGCGCTAATTGGGAGAGTCCGGCAAATCGAAAGATTATTCGACAATTATGTGAGCAACATCGAGAATTACTCTTTCAATCTGGAAAGACCCATAGACTACCGAATCGCCTATTTCAGCATGGAATATGGAATAGCCGAATGTCTCCCGATTTACTCCGGAGGGCTTGGCGTTTTAGCTGGTGATCACCTAAAGAGCGCTTCCAACCTCTGTTTTCCACTTATTGGATTGGGTCTACTCTATCAAAAGGGCTATTTTAGACAATATCTGAACATAGATGGATGGCAGCAGGAATCATATCCTGACAATGATTTCTACAACATTCCAATTACCCCAGTTGGGGATGGGTCTGGCGGACAGTTGTCCTTCGATATCGAATTGGCCGATGTCCCGGTTAAAATTCTAATATGGAAAGTCCAGGTAGGCCGAATACCTCTTTACCTTCTTGATTCCTCACACCCATCAAACCCCGAATCCGCTAGGCGCATAACTGCCGAACTTTATGGCGGAGATCTGGAAATGAGAATTCAGCAGGAAATAGTTCTAGGAATTGGTGGGGCACGAGCCCTCTATCTCCTGGGACTGTGGCCATTCGTTTATCATCTGAATGAAGGCCACGCGGCTTTCGCTGCTTTCGAGCGTATCCGCCAGACCATGACCATCTATAAGACGTCGTTCGAAGTAGCAATGGAGGCCGTAACAGCGTCTACTGTTTTCACTACCCACACCCCTGTTCCTGCCGGTATAGATCTATTTCCTCAGGAGCTTGTTGAGAAATATTTCAAAAAATATATGGAATCTCTCGGGATGACCGTCAAAGATCTTCTTGAACTCGGCTGCGCGAGTCCTGAAGATAAAACGTCCCCCTTTTCCATGGCGGTTCTTGCATTAAGATTGTCCAGAGGGGTCAACGCAGTAAGTAAACTTCATTGCAACGTGTCAAAAAAAATGTGGCGCTCCTTATGGCCCTCAATTGACGATGATGACATACCAATTGGCTTCGTCACAAATGGGGTCCATATTCCGTCGTACCTTTCCAAAGAAATGTCTGACCTGTTTGACAGGTACCTTGGTGAAGGTTGGATAGAAGAACCCGACAACACAAAAGTCTGGTCCAGGGTTTATACCATACCTCACGACCAGTTGTGGACAGCGCATGAAACACGAAGGGAACGGCTCGTAAATTTCTGTCGCCGTCGACTCATCAAACAAATGGTTTCGGGCGGGGGGTCCACTATAGACAGAAGACGCGTCAGGGAATATTTGAACCCGGAAGCGATGACCATAGGTTTTGCAAGAAGATTCGCACCGTACAAAAGAGCAGGGCTGATCTTTTCAGACCTGGACAGACTTCTCCGGATAATGTCGGACAAAAGAAGACCGGTGCAGTTCATCTTCGCCGGTAAAGCTCACCCAAAAGACCTGGTGGGCAAAGAAATCATCAAGAAGGTGGTTCACCAGTCCAGATCTGAGGGATTTCACAGAAATATCGTATTCATAGCGGATTACGACATAAATGTCGCTCGCTACCTTGTTCAGGGGTGTGACCTTTGGTTGAACACCCCTAAAAGGCCGAAAGAGGCATGCGGGACCTCGGGAATGAAAGCCGCAGCCAATGGTGTGCTGAATCTCAGCGTACTCGATGGATGGTGGCCTGAAGCCTATGATGGCACAAACGGTTGGTCGATAGGAGGAAACGAAGGTTATTCGGATTCAGACGATGAGGACATTGTTGACGCGGAACAAATATACGACATGCTGGAATATGAGATAATTCCTCTTTTCTTTGATCGCGGTCCAGACGGGTTGCCACACGGTTGGATCGAGAAAATGAAAAACAGTATGGCCAAGATTTCCGGACAGTTCAATTCACACCGAATGATAGAACAGTACATGGAAGAATATTATCTTCAGGCGGGATTGGCTCACCAAATTCTGGGTGAGAATAAGTTGACTCGAGCCGCCGAACTCAGCGAATGGAAACGCAAGATACGTTCGTTCTGGAAGGAAGTTAACGTCCTGGAAGTTACCGTTCCATCAGGCGATAGGGTTTCATTGGGACAAACACTTCAGGTTACGGCTTCAATTCAACTCGGAAAGCTTAGAGATGAAGAAGTTGTCGTTGATCTATGCCACGGGGTATTAGGACAAGACGGAGACTCGGAGAAACTTTTTAACAGGAACATAACAGCAATGGTGGGAGAAGAACAAATCTCCGACGGGGTATGGCGTTTCAAGGGAGACATTCAGTGCGAAGAAACGGGCGTATACGCTTATAATATCCGGGTGCTCCCTTTCCATCCATATCTGTTCAATCCCCTATCCATGAATTTAGTGGCGTGGGGCTAACAGCGAGAACTATAGCGATAAATCTCACATACTATAAACCTTAACAAAGTCATTTGAATGAAATGAATGGCGCCGTTTATTAATAGTTGTTTTCAACAGCATGTTCAAAGAATAAAGAAAGATTTGCGGAGACGCATCAAATGAGCGCTCTTGACGGATTGAAAGTCGTTGATCTGAGCAGACTACTCCCTGGCCCTTTTTGTTCTACTTTGTTGGGCGATCACGGAGCTGATGTTACAGTTGTGGAAGCTCCACGGTTTAAAGACAGTGATGTCCTTGGGGTTGTTCCGATGGTCCGACGAAATAAGCGTCACATGGCGTTGGACCTTTCGGGAAAATCAGGTAGAGAGATATTTTTTGAACTCGTTCAGAAAAGCGACGTTTTAATTGAAGGATTCAGGCCTGGGGTTGTTGCCAGACTCGGGGTTGATTATGAATCCGTAAGAAAAGTTAACGATCGCATTGTTTATTGTTCTTTGACCGGATATGGTCAGGATGGCCCCTTGAAAGACAAGGCGGGTCATGATCTCAACTACATGGCCCTGGCTGGAATGCTTGATCTCATGAGGGACAGAAACGGAAAACTGACCCAGCCCAACTTTCAGATGGCCGATCTTTCGGGTAGTTTATACGCGGCGCTGGGTATACTCCTGGCCCTTCAATCCAGAACCGCAAGCGGGAAGGGTCAATACGTGGACGTGTCCATGACGGACGGATTGATTTCATTGCTGGCGGTTCCACTGTCATTCACATTTACGGGAGCTCAGTTTCCGGGTCGCCCGGATAAAAATGAGCCGCAATCATATCCCTGCTATCGTCTTTACAAAACAAAGGATGGGGGACACATCTCCATAGGCCCTCTGGAAGAACACCTTTGGAAAAAACTTTGCGAGAAACTCGGTAAACCAGAGTACTCGGACAGGCAGTACGATAAATCATCCATTTCAGAAATAACTTTGGGACTGGAGGAAACCTTCTCGACTAGAGATCTGAAGGACTGGCTTAAGTTTCTTGAGGGCCCTGACTACTGCGTCTCGCCTGTCAACCGCATGGAAGACCTGCCTCACGAGCCTCAATTAATCCATCGCCGGATGATATTGAAAAACTCACAGGGTATACCCATGCCTGGTTTAACTCCGCGCCTGTCGGAAACACCAGCGTCTATAAGGAAAGAATCTTACACATTCGGTGGAGATACCCGAAAAATATTAATGGAACTGGGCCACTCCAAAGATGAAATAACTTCGTTCGAAAGGAAGGGAGTCACATGGGCGCCGGATGAATCATTTTAAGCTCCATATCCCAGCCTTCTGGGATCTGGCCTCATTCTCAATCGCTTCGAGTTCTGATTGCGCCGGAGCGCGATTCCTGTCCCAATAAGAAAGTCCGCGCCTGATAAGCTCTTTGTTCAGATTAGTTTTGCCCTCCCAAACCCATGCCCATTCCTGGCCATAACGGTCAAATATAATTGGCTCGAAGTTAATCGATTTGTCCAGAACCATATCTGAAATGAACTTGATCGCTTCCGGAAAAAAAGATGAATTGCGCTCAGGGCTTTTTGTTCCATACAGACCAATCTTTGTCTTGATCCCCCTGTATTCGACCTCGATGTTTTGAGGGTCCAACACTTTGACCACTTTGGCGGTCCGTTTGAAGGGATGAGCCGAAACACATAAACAATTGCTTAACTGACCATCGTTACATCTAAAATAGCCTGATTTTTCGTCGCAATGGTCAATGCCGCCGTGACGGGAACAACAGGGTGTGGCTGAAAAAGAATAACTCGTGACCAACAAACACATCAAGCCCGTAAAACATATTGGCCTGAGACTTTTCATATCAAAAAACCCACCTTCAATAACGCTCTTTTCGGTCCGACTGGTTAAGAATTGCGAGAGTTTTCCTTTGCGAGTAACCAACCGCCGGTCTGGCTACGGTTTAGTTTTTTAAGCTCTAGCGCAGCGCGGTCGTGACTTATTCTCTCATTAATAAGATCTTTGTAGATTCTTCGGGAAGTACGACGACGTTTTATCGCTGCGCTAACATCAAAAAGCGCTTCAAGGGCGTCTACCAACCGCGTCAACAATCCTTTCTTGGCCGACACTCCGAGATGATCTCTTATGCTGGTCAATGCAGAGTTCATGGCCGATTCTATCATCAAAAGTGACGCATGAACTCTCTCCTTTTGAGCAGCGGGTAATGATTTAACTATTTCTAAAGTTTCCTTAACCGTGAGTTCGCACAAGAGGCTATAATCCTGGAATGTCGCCAACTCGTTCAAACTTTGCTCAAAGGGCGCCTCTCCCCTTCTGTCAATAAGCTTCCGGCACGCAGCGTGACAAATTTCCCATGATTGCCACTTGTAAACAAAATCCAGCCCAGTACCCTTAATATTTTGCAGTCCCATGATCCGATTGAGAAGACCGGGCGGTGTATGAGCGCATATCGTATCTATGATGCGATTCCCAGACGCATGATAGTCTTCGATAATAATAAATTTGTCCATGAACCATTTTGTGGTTATTTTCTTAAATTTATTGATCAGTTCACCCTTATCGGCTGTCGCCTTTGTTATTTCATTATGAATCTCCCGGAACTCCGACATCAAGTCCTTTTGTTTCTCAACATATCTCCAAATGTCGTCAGCATACGTTTTGGTTTCAGAATTACCTATTAGCTCCCTTAACTCCGGGCTATCCAAGGCCACATCTAAGGCAATCTCCATACTTTCAGCGCCGTTTAGCCCTGAGAGAATGGCGTTCAGTCTGATCAAGACATCCCTTTCGCTGGTTGGAATCCGAAGTCGTTTCGCCAGACCAACCAGGGAAGATTCAGAAATGGACAAATTTTCTGTCACGGATGATACGGACACAACGCTGTTAATGAAGATTTCCCATTCGTCCAAGATAAACTGTTTTAATCCCGTGAGGTTCGATCCAATCAGAAAATGGTAGTCTGCGCTCAAATCGTTAACTAGTATCGATGCAAACATCCGTGATCTCGACAACCGGTCGGCACGGTTGTTTACAACGGTACTGATTATGACATCAGGATTTCTTTGGATGTCAATATCGTCAAAGCCCATCCTAACCCAGTTGCTCAAGGTGGCGTACCGCTCATTTGCGGAC
This sequence comes from uncultured Desulfomonile sp., assembly GCA_903952205.1. Taxonomy (GTDB): domain Bacteria; phylum Desulfobacterota; class Desulfomonilia; order Desulfomonilales; family Desulfomonilaceae; genus CAJBEZ01. The sequence goes on from CAJBEZ010000108.1 coordinate 23,104, forward strand.
ATTCCGTTCACAAACTGAAGGCGGCGGCCAGAAACTTTTGCCGTCGGAAAAACCTTTAGAACCCCGATATCCGGCACGACACGGTCCGCCATTTCCTTCAGGGCAAAGTTCGGGTCGATACCCAGTTCCTGAACTAGGGTGAGGACTAGCGAGATGTTGTTAGGGTGCTCCTCGTAGGGAAACCTCTCGAGGACATCTCTGGTTAACATTCCAGATTCCTTCCAATCCGCGGGAACAAACCTTGTATGTAGTTTGCTCGCCGCAGATCTCAGAATTGGTTTCATTTCTTTTTCAGAGGTTAAAAGAACGCTCTTAGTGGGGATAAAGGACTCCATAGCCTGGGGAATATTTATGCCAGCCGGTCCCTGTATATCTTCATGGTCCGGGTATGCGTTTGTTATTGTGGAATAGTCATCTACGGACCATTGTCTTTGAAGGATTCTCAAAAACGAAGGGTTCAAACCCATACATTCCCACAAAAAGATCTTACTTTTAAGCTTGTTTCCCAAAAGCATCATGTCATGATGTTCCCAAATTGTAGCCTTGTCGTAGGGCCTAAAAATGAACATCTCTCGAGTCTTGCCGAAAGGATACGCATGAAGGAACATGGCTTCGCAACCCGTAGTCTTCGCCATCAGGCCATAGCCCAGAGACTCAAACAAGGCCGTCTTTAATCGCTCGACCCCGGATTTACCTCTGGTTCCCCAACCTCCTATGCAAAGCGCAAAACTTTTTCTCGCTTTTTTGATTGACCACCTTACATAGAGGAGCCTGCTTACGAAAAATCCGAGTAGAACCGCGCTTAAAATTCCCAATTGGTACAGTGAATTTTCATACGCCGAAAAGAAGTAATCTCTAAACCTGGGCCACAAAAGAGAAAGATCTATTCCGAGGAGACTCGGAAAAAATCGCAGCACAGCGCCATCATTCAACGGTTCTCTTTGATCCTTTCTGTGGCTGGTGAACCGGCAATCGACGCCTATAGCCGCCAACGCTTCCACATAAGACCCCGGTTTTGCGCCCCCGGCTTCGTTCCAATTTCGCAGGTGGGCGTAATGAGAAAAACCAAAGGTCAACCTGAAGAAAGCAATAAGTCGTTTTATCAAAGATTTGGGAGGAGTAACTTCGGTAACTCCTTCCGCCGTATACAATTTCAGATGCCGGGGAGCCAGGGGTCTTTTGCAAAGACTCGCAACGTGATCCACCAGGGGAAGATATGGACGCCAGCCTGATTCTGACTCCATGTAAAGAGGTTCACCGGGTACCCTTGTCTCTGTGAGTTCACAACATATGTGCGATGGAGCCCTGAGACTGGCCCTCGAAGTCCTTCCTGTGGTATGACTGAACCCCTGCCGTTTGTCAGGCATGGGATTGCGTAATTCATGGATAAATCGCCACAGTCTAAAACCGAAGACATCCCCCCTTGTTATTCTGAGACCTCGGGAAGATGATGCTACATTAAGATCTAAATCGTCCTGGCTCATCACTGACAGAACTCTTCCAAGGAGTTCTTCATTCGCCCCCAGAAGTTCGGATCGACGAATAGACACTGATTGTCCCATACTGATATTTTCGATCCGTTTAATAAGAATACCCTTGAGTGCCCGAGCTTTCGTGTCGGTAGTAACAAACATGACTTCTCGAGCCATCGCTGCACGTCTTCTCACAGACAGATCCGGACAGTTTCTGTGCAGGTCCTCGATGGCGTCAAGGACTGAAGAGTATAATGAATCGGATTCAGAATTGGCGCCCTCCTCTGATAGGCGCTCCACTGTCCGGGAGACCGTTTCGAGTCCAACGAGTAGAACAAATGAATCTTTTTCTCCTGTGAAATGATCAATGAAGAAATCTGACACCGGCTTTATGCAGTCTGTTAGAGAAGTCAGAAAACCAATTGCATTTACAGTCCAGCTCCTGACCTCGGGAACCGCATCTTTTTTCGCGAAGGTTGTCAACTTGTCCAGAAGTCTCAGTCTATGATCTTGAACCTTAGAGCTGTTGAATTTCTGTGCCAATAATGAGACCAACCCCTGTCGAACATAGGGACTGGGATCGTTAGCAGCGATCCCAATTAGGCCCACCGATTCCTCTACCGTATCTTCCGTCTCAGCCTCAAGGGAGAGAACCGCCCTGCGGAGAAATATCCCCTCTCCTCCAACAGGCTGTTCAAATATCCGCTTCACGGCGGTTTTGTAACCATTAGAATCGATCAGCCGTAAGGTCTTCAGCGCTTCAACCTTGACCCATATATTTTCTGAAGTCTCGAGGGATGACCTGTAAATGAACCTCAGAGATTTGGGAGCTAGCCCATCTGACTCGGTAAGGGATGACGTGACAGCGACGATCGAATAAAGACATCTGTAGGCGCCAATCCTGACCCTCAAATCACCCTTGTAAGCCATTAAGAGGCTGAAAGTCTCTTCAAATCCCGGCTTACGCCAAAATGCCCCTCGTAAGGCGCCTTCATTTTCCACGGCCATTGTTGTTGAAACGATATGCCCGATTCTCCCCAATACAAAGCAAATCTGGTATTCAAAGTCGCAGATTTGTTTCGCGAGACGTTCCAGAACCGCGTCGTAAGCAAACCATCTTCGAAGAGCCTTCCTGTCCCTGACCAAATTCCGTCCTGATGACCCAAGTAATTTGGCCAGACTCATAACGTGTTCGGTTTTCTGGTGTTCAGTTGAGGCTCTTGAAAGCCTGACATCGAATTCAGATCGCAAGGTTTCAAGATAAGCTATTTTTTCCAGTCTTTTTTTGACTTCCCAACCCAGAAAGTCAATAAGGGTCTCCCCTGCCCATCGATCGTCAACAGTTGACCTCGAGATTTCGCCCGGCAAGTTCCGGGACTCGAAGTCACGGGAGATTTCATCAATGAGGTCGGAATAAAGATCCTTTTGCCAGTCCCTTAGACCGGAGAGCAAGAGTCCATTTATTGTCCCGGTAATGTTCATCCGCAACAACCATAAGTTTTTGGATCATAAATTTTCAAAGAAACCGTCCGTTCATCTCATGAACCGTTGTGACCAAGGGTTATCGGAGTAAAAAAGCTTTCTGGACCGGGGCTTATATGATTATTCCTGATTTGTGGGACCCGGCGTTTCCTGATATCTACAAAATCCGCCTCACTGGGACGAAAATCCCTAAGCCCCCTACCATCGCCAAAGAAATAAGACAGGGATATGTAGCCTGACACGTCCATCTTGTCAAAATCAAAATCTGTCTTACAGAGCAATTGTAACCTTCTTTGAGATATCATCCACCTGTCGCAGGCCAGTTCTACGGCAAGGATGTGACGATCACTCGACTTGGTTCGATTGGCGCCGGCAAAGTAAAAGGAGTATTTGTAAACTACGTCCATTTGAAACCGGCCAAGCAGTTGTTTCCAGCCTGCATCGACCTTTACGTTGTCATAGTTGATAGGACTCAGATTTTGATTTGTCTGCGCGGAGATTCTGGAAAACCATATTGTGTCAAGCCATGGCTTATATTCAAAATATTCGCCAAATTTTAGACCAGCTTTGTGCTCAGCCTTGTATTTGGTAAATACATCGTCGTCCACCCACCAGGATGGGAACTGAGTATTGGTTTCCATGCTTAGAACTCTTCCAAAAACCGAAATTGAGGGCAGGTGAAAGAATTTGGGGGTAATTTCACAGACCTGAGTTACGCTGCCTTCTAGAGTTCCGCAGTATTCTGCGCTACCTCCGCCAAAGAAACCAAAAGTCTCAGCTCCGGGTTTCTGTATATATAGGCTGGTGGCCAGTCCCACATTCCACGGAAAATTCGTGGGATAATAGACAGCGTCTCCAAGAAAACCGATGGTCGGGCCACCGGTTTCCCGAACTCGGGATAGAAAAGTCCCCTTGCAATAACCCGGAAGATATTGTTCGAAATATCGATATGTCGCTGCCACCTCGACGAATTTTGCCTCATCAGGTTTCGAACTTGGAGACGCCTGAGGCGAATTGCTCACCTGAATTGGTTCGTCGACATCCCTGGGTTTACGATAGGTCCCGCTCAGTGACCAGGTTCCATCCTGCTGTTTGCCAAGCCGATATTCATCGTCGAGGACTACCAGGCGGGGTTCCGCCGCTGATCCTACCGAAAAAACCGGGCCGGGAACCGCCGCAAAATAAAATTCAATTGGACGTGGAATGGTAAGGTCCTGTTCTGCGGGCGCAATTATTTTCCGTTGAATTCTAAAAAGAGCCTCCTTCTCACCCTTTCCCGGAGTGAGATTCAATTCGTGCCATCCATGTTCGAAGAACCTGTAGGAAACTACCTGATCTCCATCCCTCAATTCATCTATTCTAACCCAGGATGGACCCTCTATTTCCGCCCTGACCGGTCTTTGATGCGTGGCAACGTAATAAAGCCGTTCATCCGGTTTCGTCATTACTAAATCCAGACATCTCCCGTCGGAAGTTTTTTCACAAAAGTTCACTTTCAGGAATTGGTTCGCATATTTTGTTCTTATCCACACAGATACTCTGTGTCGTCCGGTGGGTACAGCCAGACGTAGCGCACTTGAAGGATTTTGCCCCGAAAGTGTGAATTCATGAGGTTTTTCATCGTCGAGTTGACAGGTCAGTTTCATGGCCGCTGGTGGAAGAAATCGCAAGTCCATGAGTGAGAGTTTGATCTCAAGATCGGATGGTTTAAGATTTTCCATTACGAGGATGGTTTTGTCTCGACCGGCGACAACACGCTCTCCTGGAGCGACCGGTTCAATAAGAGCTTTTCTAACCCTCAAAGAATCGCCTTCGGGTTCCCATCCTGTCAACCTGACAAATTTAAGGCCTGCTGTGGCCTGAATAAGACTCAAAGACTCCCAGGCGGTTTTATCGGACAGTCTGGGTAGCAGGCTGCGAATTTCGGGGACGGCTGGATGGCCCTCGCAAAGCCTCTGCGCTCTAGCCTCAGCTTCGGAGAGTCTAGCTGGCTGGGTCTCACCCCAGTATACCAGCAAATCCATTGCATCCATGACACCCTTGGAATCATTTTCATCCAACTGTCGTAAAGCCGAAAGAATGTCTCCTCTGCCAAGATCAAGCGCTCGGCGGCGCCCGCCTGGATTCGGATCTCTGATTCTACCACGTACAAGGCTTCTCATGCCGGCTAGCAATTTCCAGTGAGAGTTGTCCAAGGCTGGAAGTTCGCGAGGCCTCCATGTCGATCGGATCACCATCTTGTCGCAGATATAAATCGGACGGGACTCATTTGGAAAAGGTAAAATCGTCAAACAGGTCCTTCCCAAACAGGAAATTCGATCGGTAAACCCCGTTGGTTCCGGTCTCACAGGACCTCTTAGAGCAGCGTCAACTGTGTCCGGTGTGAGCTGAGGCAAAAGCCCCAGGCTCATTTCAGGGCGCTGTGATTCAAGATTTACGATTATGGGGATATCTCCACCATGGACCTCTATATCATGAGGACCTGGACCTAGAGTCAAAATCTTCTGTATCAACTGTCCAGTTTGATGTCTGGAGTCACCGACTATGGTCAGTCCTTCGCTTGGCGTGTTGTTGTTAATAGGAGCTATGTATTTCTCATCTCCAGTTTTGATTTGCACCCAACCATTAAGGGGCTGAGTGGATCGCTTTACGTGCAAGGGCCTGGCCGTTATTCTAACAGCGACAGGGCCGTATATATTGGCTCTCACTGGCCGCGATGAGCCGGCTTTGAAGCCCCGGAAATAGAGGTCCCTTGGAATGCTGTAAAGCGTGACGCCCCCACTATAATCGCTAATGGCGTCAGGTTCTTCAGCCCACCTGTGAGGACCCGGATGATTTGCCTGCCATATCTCCCATTCTGTGACTGCCTTGACCCGATCATTAATTGAGCAGGATTTCAATTGATCCTGGATTGTCAGGCCGGACCTGATGGTGTCGGCGTATCTTTTTCCCAATTCACCAGAATTCCCTAATAATTTGAGAGTCGCTACGTAGGCGCCGCCTTCTACACTCTTGAATGCCGACCAATAATTGCGTTCAGCCTGATCGCCCAACTGGGGAATGAGGTCACTGTAAACGTGAAACCAGCCAACATATCTACTTGCCCTAAGTAAATCCCTAACGGGTCTTTCGGGCCTTGGCAGGGCCATGCCAGCCATTAGAGCCATCTCGTAATGGCCTGCCAGGATGAGTGTGGAACAAAGGTCCCGGATTGTCTGAGGCTCCGGACGCATCAGAACTTCCGTAGCATACAGGGAAAGGAGATTCTGAGGATCATCGGTTTGATCAAAATTCGCCTTATACATCTTCAGAAGTTGGTTGAAAGCTGCTTTAGAGAGTTCAGCGTCTTTATGTCCGTCGGGCTGAATATAAAGATAGCGGAGAAACATCTCGGCAAGAAACATTTCCCCTAGATTCCGCAGGGACTTGGTCATCATTAGAGCGGCTTCAGATTTCTTTGATCCAGTAGTCCTGTGGTAAATTTCTCCCCATTCCTCAAGTGATATCAGCCACTGTCCCCCTTTCTCGGCCCTCTGGGCCTTACTTGTCAAGTCACTTAACTGGGTGGCGCTCAGTCGATCTTGTCGTCCCCCCGATCCTGGCAAATTCTTGATGGATTCTTTCACTGGCCCCTCAAATGTTGTCTTATTGGATTTCAAAAGGTATACAAGGGGTAACCAGAAGCTTTTCAAGTCCTTCTTGGCCAAGGCGAAGAGATTGAGGAACCCGTGCCCCAACTCGTTTTGGTTCGATAACGACACTGTAGGAGAAGTAAGGGCCCTGACAAATTCTCTAAAACAAGCGCCATCGCCACCGAGAAGATTTTCGGCCTCTATGTAGTCCCTCTCCGACATCCTGAAGGGGTTTGACTCTCTATACTGAAGCGACAGCCTTATTGGACAGGAGCTTGGTCCGTAGGCCCACGCGAAAACCTCTGAAACGTTTGGCGGCAGATTCAATTCGAAAGTGGCGGTTTCCTTTAGTGGGGCTGGATTGTGGCGTAAACTGAATGGTCCGCCAAGAGTGGTTGCGTCCTGCCCGGGTCTGTTGATCCGTAATAGCTCCAGTCCGGCTTCGCCTTGAGAAATCTTGTAAGTGGAAATGGGCGCTTCAGATCCTGGAACGAGTGCAAACGCTATTGTGTCCCCTCCAACCATTTTAATTACCAAATTCTGTACACTGTGACTTTTTTCTACGGCGACCCTGAGTCGAGTCGGAGCGAATCTCTTTGGTATCCAGTAATGGAGGGGGCCACCCGGCCGCCCAGATCCTACGGGCTCACCGGGTGAAGTCAAATTTGAGACCGGAAGAGTAACAAAAAAGCCTGACGCCAGTCTGTCCAAGTAGGAATTCATGTGCCGCGCAGCGACAACTAGGTCAGGTTCATCAAATCGCTTGAGATTGCGATCTACGAACCAGCCGAACTGCTGCCTGTCACTCGAGATTTTATTTGAAGGAATAAGACTTCGGAAACCGGTATTGAAACCTTGAAACTCCTGGGCCTTGTTTCTTACCTCAGGGGCGTCGGGCCTCTGGCGACCTGAAGATTCGAGGATCGATGTTCCTACAAGAGCCCCCTCTCTTCTGCTGTTATCGAGCCTGAGGCGGTCTGCGACCTTTTCCAGCTCAGGGGCTGCGCCTTGTGGGGTTGCGACGATAACCTCCATGTCTCTGTCGTCCAATCCCCACGACGGGATTCTCGATATTACAGGATTGATGAAGCCTCTGACTTCACCGGCCGTGATCTTGGGCTGATTGAGAGTTGGAAAAAGGTAATCCGGATTTGACTGCAAGAGAGTTCTAGCGATAACATCGGCAGTAGGCGTTAGGGTGAGACGATGACTTCCACATGGTATTTCAACGAATCCTCGCCTAAGCCGACCTAGGACCTGTGAACATCCCTTGACATATAGCGTTTTGGTGTTTTCCGGGGCGGTTTCCGCGTCCAATATCGACAGTTCCACTCCATCAAGCCGGCATTGAAATCGATAATTCTGTAACAGCGTGTCCTCTGTAGGACATACGATCCTACTTTCAACCGCCAGACGGCAAGGACCCTTTACGTCCACATCCACAGGACAATTGGCGGTTAATCGAAAGAATTTCTCGGAGCCGCATTTGTCGCTACGTTTCAGTTTGATCGGACATCCAGGCAGACACAACTGGCGCCTGTATGGGGCAATTTCGTCAAGGGTGTCTCTCCTTGAAACAAATATCGCCACAGTTAATCCACAGATTGAAGCCATCGGTAACGATACCCTGCACATCAGAGGATCAGGCCCATTTGGAGCCAGAAGAAGAGATCTGCCGTCAGTGGTAGCCTGTAGACCGAGATACGCTTGCAATCCAGTTCCCTGAGATGCGGACACTTCAACAGAACCCGGAGGCAGCGCTCCATCAGGGTTCATAATCCGTAATATTTCGTACGCCGGGAGCATAACGTTTACGCATGAACCGGGCTTGAGCGTGATTGTGCTCATGCGGTGCTTAACACTGTAGGAAGGCGCCATGCCGGACACCCATAATGGGGACTTGTCCACGTTATCCCAACGAAGGGGCAATTCGTACTGCTGAAGAAGTCTAAGCTGAGCGTCATCGAGTTCTGACGAACTCGTTCCAGGCATTCCGATGATCAGCAGTGTCAGGCATACAAATGAAAATGCGCTTTTCATCGGAGTGTTCCGTCCAGACATTTCATGAAAATTTTGCGCAGATTCTGGTTGACCTTGAACTGCTGACGGAGTTCATGGCTGATCTCAATGTGAACGAATGTTTTCCTTCCTATATTCCTAAGCAGTTGTCCGCTAATGTTCTCAGTGGCGCCCAGTTCGTTGATGTCAACAGGATAAACTCTAACTTTTCCAAAGTGGCCATCGGTTAGGCATTTCCGAAGTTCAAGCAACTCCGAGCGAGGTTTGTCGTCCCCTGCGCTTATAATTATATCCGCAGATTCCCCCGCCTGCGATCTACGCTTACCGGTCTGAAATCCGTGTATCTGGATTTGATATGCGTCTGGTAGAGTTTCCGCCAAGGCCTTAGTGAAAGCGGTCAAGTAAGTCCTGGGCAATCTGGCCAAGTCGCAAGTCATGTTTGTCGGTTCGCCTTTTGGATATCTCCTGGCCGTATTCCATGCGGCGGCTGGGAATTTGCCTTCCAGAAACATGTTGAGACCGATTTTTCCTGTCGCCTCGTCGGTGAATCTGTGAGGCATGATGAGACATCTCTTTTTTTCAGTTATGTCTCTAAAGAGATAGAAACCTCTTCCCCGTTTTTCATTTTTCTTTTCCATCAGGACAAGAAAGTTGGAATCATCGCTGTGAGCGTGTATCAGGTTGAAACCCAAGGCTGACCAAGCTGACACAATCTCGGTTCCTGTTTCGCCCCTGAGAGTCCTGGCGAAAAGCTCCTGCGCCTTTTCGAATTCACCTTCCTTAAGTTCAGCGCAGTCTCCTCCCGCCGACATGTTGTATAGGGACTCAACTTCGGGCCTTTCCGGTATTTTCATATCTGAGCCTAGCGCTATAGTGTTCAGGAACAATGCTGCCACAAGGCTAAAAAACAGGGTTAACGTCATCGAGGATCACCTCTTCACGAAATTCTCTTTGCTCGAAAGTTCCCGGAAGAACGCGGGTCAATTCAAGATAATTGGCCAATCCATCCTCAAGCTCCACTCGAATGTGATAGCTACCTGGGGGAATGTCTCCGTGGACTGGGAAGAACATTCTCTGCCCAGCTTCGAGATCACCTTCCGGGTCGTTTATTATCGGACATGGACCCTCTGAGGAGGGAATCACGTTAAAGCGTCTGTCCAAAATAGTGAGCCCATCTAATGGGCCTTCTGATTCGTTTGGCGGAGCGCACAGACGGACTCTAATTGTGGAGCGCTCTTTCCGGCCATACGGCGCATACAGCGTCAAAGAGAGTATTTCGTCCTCTGCCGAGCGTTTGAGATATTCGACATCCATTTTCCCATCCGAAAATAGGTTTGCGAAACGCACCTGGTTGTTAACCTCAGAGGACTCAAGGTGATTCATAAAAAAGGAAATGTCTTTTTCCGTAGAATCTATTGTCAGATGGTGTATGCCCGAATACATCGGAGGCAATCGGAACATCCCTCTTCGCCCCATTAGTTTCGCATCCAAGAACGGCGAACCATCAGCGGAAACATTAAATCTGAACGGCTCCAGATCATCTTTCCTCAGGAAAATGATCGTAGGCGTAACAACATTCAGCCCAACGTCCGAGCGCAAATTGATCTCGACTTCCCTTCCTACCGGAATCTTGGAAAATCCTGAAACCAGGGATTGCTCCCTTTTATAGGGCAAAGTTTTATCCTGAGGTGCAAGGAGGTACTGACCACTCCACGCCCCTGTCGGTCGAAATTGCTCCCACCAAAATCGGCCGGCAAGGATATCCGGATCATCCTCTGGAGGCCGCAACTGTATTTTTGTCAAAACTGAACGCTGCTCTTTAATCAGGCTTTCATAATTCAATGGGCGGACCAGAAACCAGTCGGGTTCTCTGGCATTCAAAAGGACACTTTCCTCAAAATAGTCTTGCGGAACATTTGTCTCTTTCGTTAGATCAGCCGGTCGTGTGTATGCGTTTGCGACAAGAGGATTTTCGGACGACAACTTTATGTAAGGGCTATCAGACGGCAATCTGAAATAGAACGATTGTGGATCAGACACGACGGCCTGGTAATCCCCTATCAAACCTAAATCGTAGGACGAGGGAATCGAGGGGAAATCGAGTTTCCCTTCTCTTACAGTTTCCCCTTTCAAGCCTAGCAGAGCGTATTTTACCGTGTGATTCATTGCGAGCGCCGCTTCAAATAGAGACCTGAAATCTATTCTCAGGGGTGTTTTGGCCCCATCTGAATGGGCAACTTTGAAGACAACGCTCTTGTCATTTTCTATCCTGAAAGTCCTGACGTAAAGCTGCTCAGGAATGGCTGGTTGAGCGCCTTTTGGGGAAACCCACGAGGGTTTCACCACGAGAGGGGTTTCAGACAGGAATTCAAGGATACCTCCCTTGAAAGACCCCTCCCATGTCATAGGTACGCCATCCCAGGGAATGCTCACACTGCTTCGTTCAGTTATATCCAGGCCATACCAATTGATTTTTATAGTTGCGTCTTTACTAACAACAGACGGACCGACATGAGAGAATTCGAACTTTACATTCCGGCCATCTTCCGGTACGGGTAGCGTTCCTCTCAGGCTTGCGTTAACTAAAATACCCTCAGGTATGATTGGATCTTCAACCGGAGCCCCCTCGATATCCCTGATTACATAAATTTTCCGGGCTAAGAAGTCATGTCCTTCTATCCCTTCCGGACTGATAGGAGCCCAGAGTTGACGAAGGAGGTTCTGTCTTTCAATTTCTGTCAAAAGTTCCGATGGATAAACGTTTCCCTGAGACAAAATGTCTTTCTGTCTCTTGGTGATACGCATCCATGAAAAATCCAGCCTTCGTTCGGATGTAGGTTCCTGATTGTAAGTCCTGAGAAGAACGCTGGATATTTCAGGATCTGAAGCAGCAAGACGAAACCGCAGTATTACCGGTTTCCCCGTAAGGGATAGTTCCTTGGTGTTTATGACTAATACCCGCCCATCCGCCGGCATATCAGAGGAGTCCAGATAAAATGCCGCTGTATAGGGTTGCTCCATGTCCTCGGTTGCAAAACGGGTTAACCCTGTCTCGTAGTTATACTGACCGGACTTAACAATCCTGCTTGTGTCCTTGTCCACGATCTGCCAGTCAATTGCGTATCGCCATTTGGCGCCTGGATCGTTTCCGCTTCCGACGACAAGATTAGCGTTGGTGACTATCTTTATGGTGTCCGCAGCCACCGGAACCAGGAATGTGATCCACTTGTCCATATTCAGTTCGTATCCCCAACTGATCTGTGAAAAGGGAACCAGGGACTGTAATGGCGAAGAAAGACCACTCGAGCCGCGAACAAAGTTGAAAAGGAAATTCCCGAGGGTCTTCGACGAGTTAACGATTTTGGATCCGCCTTGCTCTTTTGAATTTGGGCCCGGCCCCACCTTTAGGTCGCAGCCCGTAAGCAAATGAACAAAAATGGCCATAGCAGCCAATAGCAAAGATCTTGAAAGTGATTTTTTCATTTTCATTGCAGCCTTAACCACGCACAACGGGAATTGACAAACTCTTCGACGATTTCTCTGTTTAGCGTTTTTCGATTGGCGTCCAACCCAGTTGATGAATCGAGAGGCAGGAGATTTGCTACGGCTATAAGGCAACCATCTCTTGCGCTTACCAGCATGAAGCTTTGCTTTGAACTGACGTCTAAAAGCCTTTCGAACCTATATTTCCCAAATTCTTTGAGAAGCCTGTTCAAGCTGACAACATCTCCCGTTTCCATGTAATCAGCCATTGTGGTGATCAATTCGGAGGGAAGTGGGCTTTCAGTTAAACACTTTTTTTCATTGTGAATCGTTTCAAACAGATCGGCCTGGATCATCGGAATGTCCAATGCCTCAAACTGTTGCTCCTGGACTCTATTCTCCGATTGTTGCTGGTAATATTTTCGTGTCGTGGGCGCTATCCAGACCACTACAAATTCTTTGTTTCTCGATTGATCCAGGTATAATGATTGAGTTATTCCGCCGACCTCATACCCCATCACGCTCGGTGATCCATCTGTAAAGCCTACCGCAGAGCGATCTCTCTCCAGGATGTTCATGAGCCGAACCATCAAAGGATCCATCGCTGCAGTTGTGGTGGCCCCGGACTTGAGAGACAGAATTTTGTCCAGATCGGTTGGCGGCCGGTCCGGTCGATATCCGAACGCCCGACATTGAATCACAAGCATATTCTGATGGTGCGATTCGCGAACAATTGCCTGATTTACAAGATTGAAAAGATTGACCTTGTTTTCGATACGGATGATGTCGGAACTACCGTCTACGTTTGCCAGAGGATGTGATCCGCCAATTAGCAGGGCCTTCGCCTGCAATTGCTCAAAGAGACTTACGCCAAATTCGAAAACATTTAATTCTGTTATCGGTCTTGGAACCTGAATCACGTATCCCTCTGATTTCCCCATTCGGATTACGTATGTGCCCCAATACTTCCTTCTCGAAAGGTCTTTGCGTTCTGAGAGGATGACGTAATCTTGACCGCTGTTCTTATCCCTGTATCTTATGAATTCATATCCGACAGAAGCGGCGAGATATGAGAGAGCGTTAAGGTTGTTAATGCCCAGGTTAGTCCAGCCATGTTCGTCATAGAATTCCGAAGATAATTCCAGGAACGGGGCCAGAACCTCTCTGTCAAAATATAGCAAGTCGTCCAAAGTGGCTTTTACGTATAGGTTGGATCCGCGTTCGGGGAATTCTTCTTTTTGGGCCAATATCCAGTCCTGCAAATAACCTACGATGCTCTGATTCCGATTTTCCTGCTGAACCTCGAAGTCTTTCTGATCTGGGCCCGCCATGATCCTAAGTAGACTGGTCCGGTCTAGCAGCAATTCCGCAAAACCCGTCGGGACAATATCCCTAAGGATATTCAGAAAAGGAGGGCTCCCCCATTCCACCTGGAAAGGCCCTATGATGTTTTTGAGGTTAATCAAATTTAACCCCTCAGGAGTCTCTTTTCTTACCCACAGTGTGGATTGCGCAATTCGCGGGGGTCTATCTTTCGATTCGCCGACTTCGTTTTTGGAGATTCCCTTGACTTCTTCAGCGAATCCTCTTACTTGAAGAATCCCCCTTGATCCCATTACCTTGTGGAAAATCCCAAACATAGTGGACTGATTTGCAAGCGCGTCTGAAGACCCATCGGGAGAGGTAGTTCTGGCGCTACCTGCAACGGCCATGGCCCTCGCGCCCAAGCCAGTGAAGAGCGTGACACCTGCGTCGCAAATTCCCCATTCTTCAACTGGCGCAGGAATTTCAATCAACAGGTCGGATTTAGCCGATGGGTTTATAACGTAGATCCCCCATCCGTGTCGACGCTCTCTCTCATTGATCATGAGATAGCCCTCCGGTAGGAGATTGATGTTGAAATTTATCAGGTAGAGGAGTTTCGCAGCGTTGTTCAATGCCTCGGTTTCGCCTGTCTTTAGGTATTCCGAAAGGTAATCAAGAGCCTGAACGAAGATGTCACTTTCGTTAGGCATGGGGGATTTGTATGAATTGGGTAATAGGGAGCCAGTTATTCCAGACTTCTGTTTCCGTATTATTTCAAGGAGATTCTGCCCCACTGGCTTTATCAGGTCCCCTGGAATCTCTGGACTTGACAGTGCCCTCAGGTTAAAGAAATTGGGGACCTGTTTAAGCCCGAAGCCTATGACCGTAGCGACCAATACCGCCACCAAAGAGGTCTGAAGTGTAGCAAGCGTCACTCTCGCCATTATGTCTTTGTCGTACATGCGGATGGCTAGAAGAGTTGTAAGTAGATAACCGAAGCCGAAATAGTCTGTGACTCTATGTTCCGGGAAATATGCCACTATGATATGGGCCAGGGTAAGGTGATAGATAAATCCAACGTTAAAGAAAAACAGGATTTTCCTTCCACCTTCTATATTTGCGTTTTTGAAGATCGGAATTCTAAGTAACAGGGACGACAGGCCAAGAATCAGGAACGATTCAATAAAACTCCACAGGATCTTTTCCGGCTGATACCACTGCAGAGCGAGCAGGGATGGTACTAGAATCCCTCCAAACTCCCATCCGTAGTCCAAATTCACGCGTGAGGCTACGAATGCCGTGATCAGAAGTATGATGTAAGATTTTGGACTCGCCAGCATGGACTTGGCGACATCCATGTAGATGTAATTCAGGTTACCTATGTTGTAGTTGGTAAACTCCATCAGACCATAACGGACAAAGAGGTAGGTAACAATTATGGTGATGGAGCTTTGAAAAAGGCCTTTTCTCAATCCGGGTTTCCAGAATTGGTTCGCTAACAGAGCTACTACTACAAGTCCAAAACTGTGGAGATTGTTCCTGTAATCGAAGCCAGGGATCCAGGTGTCAGAGAGATACTCCCCAACCGGCGGTAGAATGAAAGTCTCGAGTATGATGCGTACGACCACGCTAACGCAAAAAATGGCAAAAAATCTGTCCCTACCGAAAAGTCCGTTACCTATTCCGAACTTGGGGAAATATTCCGACCACATCAAAACAATAATGTATGTGAGTATCGCCTCAACAAATACGATAGCGGCCGCCCAAGGCTTTAGAATAAGCAGCGGCACGAGGTAGCCCGGGACAACCAACCCACTGAGGACCCATCCGAACCTGAGATTCATGAAGCAACTGACACATACCCCCACCCAGACACTTGTTGTTACAGCGCCAGCAGCAGTTCCGAGCGGAAATAATGGGAACCACGACACATGTTCCATGAGAATGTAGTCGCCTTCTGTTGGAAAACTAGGTTAAAAAATATTATATCATGTTAAGTCTATTTATAACAATAATATAATGCTAAAATGTAAATTTAAATATTATTATATTTGATGTTGGTTTAGAAAAAGGTACGGGATTCAAGCTAATATTAAATTCAAAAATAGGTATTTATGTAATTAAAATGATGTATTTATACTATAGTAAACGATATATCATATAAACTTTTACTAAAGCTAATTAATATTAGTAGTTTTATGGTGTATTAATTTTGTTAATATAATGTGGTTAATACTTTTTATGGTGAGATTATTGACTTTGTGAGGCTAATTGTGAATGATATTCCATCGCCTATTTTGCTCTGATATTCTAGGGCACCGTGAGACTCTTCCAATACTGTTTTTAGGAAGCGCAGTCTATCGTATTCCATTGGGGAATCCTGGAAACCCTGTTCGAAATACGCATTCAAATCCTCCTCCCTCATACCATATCCGGAGTTCCGCAAACTATATGACATACGGGCATCGTCTTCTGAAATCTTTATCGAGAGGGTAGTGCCTTCAATGGCGTCACCAATGAGAATGGAGAGAATGATCGAAAAGATTTCACCGAGTTCCTTTGGCGGGGCAAAGACAAGCGATGAAGCCGCTGACTCTTCGATTTGGAATGTCAGATGTTTTTCCTCCGCTTTATTTGTCAGAGAAAACCTTGCCATGTCGAATAACCGCTGTACATCTGTAGGTAAATATTTGATACTTTCAGCCGAGGTGTTAAAGCCGATGAACGATTGCAGTTCTTCGAGCGAAGCCTCAAGAGCCGCTTTTCTGTTAACGAGATCATCCAATATTTGATTTCTGTCTCCAGTGATTTCAAGAGGATGATCAATCTTAGAACAGACGATGATCAGTGAATCCAATCGTTTACTGATGTGGGACATTCCCTGCTCTATGAACCGCTCCTTTATGCTCATTAAATCTACAGGATCGGACACGTCACGCAATTGAACTAATAGTCCGTAGAGGCTGAATGGCAATCCAGATTCGACAAGTAGACCCTTGTCGATACTACTGATCGACTTGACGGACAAGACATAAAACCTGTCCAGCGTATCCACAGAGATGGTCACAGGAAATTCGACTACTTCTTCATAAAGAATTACTCTGGTCAGGGACATTCTTATTTCATTTGGATCTCGGGTGGAGAAACGAGCCACAATATCGAGGGCTGTCATTTGATAGGGGTCAATTTTTACATACTTTCCCAATTCAGACATTGGATTGTTGATGAGCAGCACTCTTCCAAAAATGTCCGCCAGCAGCGCTGGTGATCTTAACGAATCGAATGTTGACTCAAGAAGCGACAACCTCAAATCTTGCAAATCAATAAGATCAGCTAACTGCTTACTTTGACGGCGACCAGCGCTAAAACTCAAAAATTGTGTCAGGGGGCGCCTCCGCATATTCTCGATTTCCTGCCAGGTTTTACGCCTGTAAAGCATTTCGCCGATGTGGAGCGCAAACTTCTCCGCCGCTTCTAGTAAAACTGATTCCTTAGTGTCAGGATTTCTTTGAATTGTAAATGCCCAAAACCCCTGAACCATCCCAGAAAAGGTCAGTGGCGCCATGAACTGGTCTTCATCTTCGGGAGCTGAACTAAAGAATTGACTCACCTTAATCGGTCGCCGTTGGGTGAGAGCTGTAGCATAGGGATCGCGCGAAAAGTCCCTCCTTCGTTCTTCTATGTCCGCAAGCGAAGTATTTAGAGATACTATCTCTTTTACCCGATTTTGCCCCTCTATCTTTTCCAAGAAAATGGATCTCTTGATGTTTAGGGTCTGGTCAACCATGTTGGTAATTTGCATCCAGTGCTCATCGCTCCTGAAAAAGCTTTCGGGAATTAGGCCGGACTGTGACCGTCCAGACTTTTCCAGAAGCATTCTAAACTCTTCGAGATACTCGTAGCGTCCACGAATCACTTCAGCGGCAAGCAGAGAAAAAAACCCGGCGGTCATGACTTCTGACAAGGGAATCCATATCATGAGGAATTTTAACAGCAACCATGAGGCCATCACGGTAACCGCCGCCATGATCGCTGCAAACGCTAGAGACGCTAACGGGTTCAGTAATTGATACGCCACAAAGCTGACAAAAATGGCAAGGACAAGGAGGGCCAACGTGCCCCATGTTCCAACCCATTTTATGTCTTTATTCGCGACCAGGGTGTCGAAGGCGTACGCATAAAATTGGCTAGGGCTCATCCCTGGGCGTCCAGGCGTCAAAGGCGTCTTGAGATCCGAAAAGTACGGAGGGACTTTAAATCCCACGAGGATTGTCTTGTCTCTGACCATTTCATTTATTACATCCCCGGATAACAGGCTTTTGAGATCAACGGATGGAATTCCGGTGGCCCCTTGCATAAAATTCACCAAGATGAACTGCCCCACGGTTCCTTTCAACGTCGTTATATCCTGGGCGGCCTTTAAAATCACGTGATCATGTCTCTGACCGGAAAACTCCCAATAGGTCTGCATAAATCTGTGGATTCCAAATGATCCCGGAGGGATGTCCTGAAGACCTATTTTCAATGATTTACTTCGAGCCTGGGCGGGAACCGACTCAAACGCCAGCTTTTCTTGAATGGCCTCACTCCGAACTCTTTGTCTTCCGAAATAGACACCCTCAATTTGTTCAGCTCTTTTATAGAATTCAGGCGAAACTCCCGACGGCATAAAGATGAAAACTATCTGCCTTGCCCCCATTGCGTTTAGGCGGTTCAGGGCCTCAAGCCAAACATTGTCACCAGCATCCGCCTCTAAATAGTCCGCTCCTACCAATAGGCAGGTACTCCTATATGGTGAGGTAGAGCCACTGATTCGAGTAAGAATATCATACGCTTGAAAATTGGATGGGCCGAAGACAAAATTCGTTGCGCTGACGCCCCAGATGAGAGCCGCCAGGATCAGTCCTACATATATCGCCGTAAACTTTGATTCACGCACTTGACGCCCCATCGTATAAGTTTGGAATCTTCCAAGTCGACGACCAATTAAATTCCGATTAATTTTCACGAATTTCTAGAGGTCAATCCAATGATATAATAGGCTAGTTGTGTTGTAAACATTATACGAAGGGAATTCCTGGATATGGTTCAGGAAACCGGCGTCCAAACTCTCGGAAGAAAAAACAGCTTTGTTTTAGGCCAAGCGAATCTTTATCTCAACTCGCCGCTGAAAAGCTAGTTGTTCGGAGCAATATGCTCGGTAAATCCTCCTACAAGGATTTCATTGCCTTGAGTTATCACCCAGTCGAATATTTCGGCCTCGCTTATCCTGATTTTGGTTCCTTTGCAAAGATCTTTTCGTAACAAGGGAGCGTTTTCAAGGGAACCTTCGATGGACTTGCCCTTCCATGCGTCTAGAGATACCCACATCCATTCGTATTGCCCACCCTGCGCTGGAAAGCCTACCTTAACCGCATGGGTTTGATTCATGGACAAGCCTGAATCCTGAAAACTTTTTCTGAAGGTGTCCAGGTTGCTGCGCGCTTTTCTATGCGCTTCCAGGATTCTATATCTTAAGTCTATTAAATCTTGACTGAGGCATCCTACGTAAGTCTTGCTGTTATCGGAATCCAAACTGATCTTTTCTCTAGGGTGAGCAAATTGATCGGAAGATCTGTTAAACTCTTTTAAAGAATCAATCAATGCTGACTCACTTGCCGGTTCGGTTCCCTGTGTATATGGAAATATTCTGAAGCTTCCGGTAGGAAAGTGGCCTTCCGGGTCTGATTTTCTGAATTCAAAAGAGCACGACACAGAAGAATCACGCAATCTAAGGGGCTGTGATATCAGGGATGACTCGATTCTCATCCCCACCAAAGTCTCGCAAGCGGTCAAAATGAGTCTTACCGCTGACGAGCCATATTCTCTGGGAACACATTCGATCTCAACATCAGGAAGGCCAAACTTCTGCATCCCATGACTGTGGGCCCAGATGACACCCTCTTCGTCTAATAACTCCACCAGGATGTTGGACCTGATCAGTTGATTGCTGTCCTCGTAAAGGTGCCTTTCCCAGGCCTTCCGGCCCCATAGAGCATGCGAAACCGCATCCTGTATCACGCCCCCCGAGACATCTCTTACCGCTTCAACAAATCTCGCAATAAAACCGATGTTTTCTTTGGCAAGCTCAGCAATATCCGAGAACCTAACGCGAATTATCATTTGGGCATTCTTCAGAATTCCATAGTCCGTAGCGTCCAATTCCCTGGCGTTGGATTCCATCATTTCCAAAGGATACTCAAACAACTCACCAGCCTCTTCTCGGAGTATATAGTCGATAGTCAATTTCTGCTTGGCAATGAGATTCTCCAGATTTTCAAGCTCACGAGGCCTGTTCTGCCTGTTTACCGGTTGCTGTAGAAAACTCCTCTTTAGCAGTTCCCAGCTTGGGATGCTGGAGGTTGGAGAATAAACCCAATACTCACAATTACTGATCCATAGTGTCGACTCGAGGTTTATGCTGGAGGCGTGACTTAAGTCCCGCGAATCCGGGTGAGCTTGGGCGCCCTCCTGCGTAGAGTTCGGGCGATTTGTTCCAGCCGAGGAAACCAGTGATCTGGCCCGATTACTAATAGCCTTTAGACTATCTCGGCCTGACATTGAAAAAAGCTTGTTAAAGGGAACTTTACCAGTGAGTATTGCTCCAAAATTCAAAGAGGGCCCTCCGGTAAGCTCCTTTCGCGCCTTTCGAATGATTCGATTTTTGTTGTTTACACATGATTTTGAATCTAATAGTCGGGTCGCTTCTTCCTTCCTCTCTACCCTAATCAAAGCTAAACTGAGTCTGCCGATATCATCGTCCTCAGGATCGAATGCCTGGGAGAGGCGTAAACCCGCCTGCACGGCTTCCTCATATTTTTCCTGAATTAAGAGTGACTTCAGGAGAGCTTGAAGGACTTCCTTGTCATTATCATCCTGACCTAGAGCCTGTTCCAGAAACTCCTCCGCCTTCTTGGCTTCACCAACTGAGGCGTAGCCCAAGCCCAAGGCCCTAACGCTATTCTCCGGCGCTCCATATTTTCTTACAAGTGTCTCCAAAGCGCACACTACATCTCTGTTGATCTCCCCACCATTGAGGATTCGACTTGAGAAGGCTAGGATCTTGTGTCTCACTTCTTCCGGAATCGACTCAACTTCCACAGGCGCCCATGTTTTTGGAATTCTGGCATGGCAGTGTGGACAATTGAGAAAGTCTTCGGCTATGTTTAAGAATCTTTCTTCAGAAAGGCTTTGGAGATAACCACAGTCGGGGCAACGGACCTGGACCATATCATAACTCCTCAATAAAATGGCGCATGAAGGATGTGAGCCACAAGCGGCCAAAAGCAAAGTTGAACGAAAACTTTCATAATTTAATGCAAATGTCAAATTATTATATAGTAATTAATTATATAGTAGCTAAATAGGATTGCGATAAATCTAAAGAGGCCAATAAATGTGTGGCATTACAGGCATTGTTGACTATGTTAACGGTCCCAATGAATACGTGTTGAAAAACATGACAGACGCGCTCGCTCATAGAGGACCAGACGCTGGAGGATGTTGTAAATTCAAGGATTGCGCACTGGGACACAGGAGATTGTCCATAATCGATCTTAGCGAATCCGCCAATCAACCAATGCTTTCCGACGATGGGCAGACGGCAATAGTCTTTAACGGTGAAATTTATAA
This sequence comes from uncultured Desulfomonile sp., assembly GCA_903952205.1. Taxonomy (GTDB): domain Bacteria; phylum Desulfobacterota; class Desulfomonilia; order Desulfomonilales; family Desulfomonilaceae; genus CAJBEZ01. The sequence goes on from CAJBEZ010000108.1 coordinate 44,168, forward strand.
TTTTAAGATCCTGCGCCAATTACTTGAATCGAAAGGTCAGATATTTCGAACGAAATCTGATACTGAAGTCCTACTTAAATTGTACATTGACCAAAAATTCACAATGCTTACACAGCTTAATGGAATGTTCAGTTTCGCAATTTGGGACGAAAGGGAGAAGTTACTTTTCTTGGCTAGGGACCGAATGGGGAAGAAGCCTCTTTACTATTCGCACTGGGGCAAACGCATATCTTTTGCTTCCGAGATTGGTTCTTTAATGAATGACCCGGAAATATCTCGTTCGATTGATCCACAGGCTATGTCAGAGTATTTCTTGTATGATTTTATTCCAGCCCCTCATACAATATTCTCGCAGGTAAAGAAGTTGCCTGCAGCGCACATGGCAGTTGTAGACCCATCAGGAGTCAAGATATCACGTTACTGGACCCCACCGGAACCTGATCCTGTTTCTAACTACGAGAAATCCAAATACTCTTTGCTGGAAATTCTTACCGATTCGACGAACAAGAGACTGGTGGCCGATGTTCCGTTGGGAGCGTTTTTAAGTGGCGGCATAGACTCGACCATAGTAACGGCGCTGATGTCAAAATCAGCCTCGGAGACAGTCCGGAGCTTCAGCGTTTCGTTTCCAGGCACCACTCATGACGAAGCTGGATGGTCAAGACTGGCCGCCAAATCATTGGGTTCAGACCATGAGGAACACAGGGTCGATTTCAAGATAGAAGAATTGTTTCCAAAGCTTGTTCATAACTTTGGGGAACCTTTCGGGGATTCATCAGCGATCCCTACATGGAGACTTTGCCAGGAAACAAAAAAAAGTGTCACAGTGGCTCTTTCCGGTGATGGTGGCGACGAACTCTTTGGCGGTTATGAGCGATATGTCGCTCGTCGACTGCAGAATCTTTATGACTGCCTGCCAACAATTTTGAGAAAAAAAATAATTGAGCCTTTGATCTTGAACACCAGGGCCAGCACTGACTATTACGGCTTCAGCATGACAAAGAAATTGAAATTATTTATTGAAGCTGCCGATCGAATAAGAACGGACGGTTTGGCTTTGACACCTCAAACATTCACACGTCAACAAGTTAACAGACTAACCGGCCTTAATTATGACCCGGGTCTGGATCCAGCTATAGATCATGCGGAAAGATGGATGAATGTTGATCCCGTGAGCAGAATGATGTTTACGGATTTGCAGACTTATCTATCGGAAGACATACTGACAAAGGTTGATCGAACAAGTATGGCTCATGCTCTGGAAGTCAGGAGCCCTTTCCTGGATTATCGTCTGGTAGAATTTGCTTGCAGGCTTCCTCTTCGCTTCAAAATTCATGGTCGAACGACAAAAAGGATACTTCGTGACGCCACAAGAGATTTGGTACCTTCGGCCATAGTGAAACGATCCAAGCAGGGTTTTCAGGTACCTCTCGGCAAATGGTTTAAGGAATCATTGAAGCATTGGGCTGAACAACGTTTGTTTGAAAGCTCAGATGGACTGCTCGACAGAGAGGTTGTCGGGCAATTGTGGAGAGATCACCAGGAAAACAGAGCTGACAACGCGTCAAAGATATGGCTCATTCTGTTTTTTAATGAATGGAATGATCAGTTTGGTTGCGCAACATCCAGATAAAATTAAATCGGGCCTATTTTCCCTCCAAGTTTTTTTCTAATCCGTTATCTGGATTGACTTCGAGGGAGGTTGCTATTATACCGTTGCAAACTGCTGGTTAACCGAGGTGATCAACGTGAAAAAGACGGAAAATGAACAGGGTCGGCAAAAAGGACGCTCCAATATTTCATACGCCATCATGTCCCTAGTTTTTCCAGGAATGGGACAAATAGTGAGAGGAAGGATTCTAGCGGGCCTGCTTTTTCTGATGAATGTAATTTTGTACCTGGCTCCACTGGCTTTCGTACCTCAAAACACTGAATATGATATCAAGACACCATCTTTGTTGATCGCTCTGATTATATGGGCAGGCTCGTCCCTGGACGCGTTCATTTATCGCAGTTCGTTTCTCATCATGGCTCTCCTGGTTTCTCTCCTGAGCTTCGGGGCCGGCTTCTTTGGTTCTTTTCTAGTTCTTCCCAATTTAGACATATAGACACATAATGTTATGGTTCGTAACTTAGAGGATCTATCTAGACTTAAATGGCCCAAAGATCTATGGACAACTTGCTGCTTGAAATCAGACATTTGAAGGTCCTTTTCAATTCTGATCGAGGACTGGCTGTAGCGGTCAATGACGTAAACCTCAATCTGAATAGGGGGCAAACCCTGGGGGTGGTTGGGGAATCCGGCTGTGGAAAGAGTGTTACAGCTTTATCCATAATGCGTCTGATAGTTTCTCCGCCGGGAATGATCGCAGAAGGAGAAATATTATTCGAAGGCAGAGATTTGCTGAGACTTTCATCTGCTGAGATGCGTTCAGTACGAGGCAATGACATCTCAATGGTTTTTCAGGAGCCCATGACAAGCCTGAATCCTGTGTTCAGAGTCGGCGATCAGATTTCGGAAGTGTATAGAACTCATAGAAAAATGGGAAAGAAGCAGGCTTTTGAAGCCGCAATCGAGATGCTTAGACTGGTAGGTATTCCCTCGCCTGACAACAGGGCGCGCGATTATCCTCACCAGATGAGTGGGGGTATGCGTCAGAGGGTAATGATAGCAATGGCGCTTGCTTGTGATCCTAAACTAATGATAGCCGATGAACCCTCAACAGCGCTTGATGTGACAATCCAGGCCCAGATTCTTGATTTGATGAACAAAATAAAAAAAGAGAAGGACACCGGAATAATTCTCATCACTCATGATTTGGGCGTAGTGGCCGAAATGGCGGACACGGTTGCGGTTATGTACGCTGGACTTATCGTTGAGGAGGCCGACGTAAGAACTCTCTTTTCTGCGCCCCTTCATCCATATACCATAGGCCTGCTGAAATCAGTGCCGAGAATTAACGCTGAGACCGAATCCAGATCTTCCAGACTTTACATGATCCCCGGAATGGTGCCGGACCTTATCAATCTTCCGCAGGGATGTGTATTCAGAGACAGATGCACTGAATCATCCGACTTATGTCTCGCTCCTCCCAAATTGGAAAAGAAAAGCTCCGGCTCACTAGTCAGATGCTGGATGAGATAATAATATTTTTTTAGGCAAATCGTTCAAAGGAGTTTTTTAATGACAGACATGAAAGATCTTGGGGTCTTTAATATCTTGGATTCAGGGTCCTATGTTAAAATCAGATACAAGGTCAAGATAGTCGGAGGTCCTATTCTAAAGGGCGCTGAAGAGCTTGAAATAATGGATTTTGTGACCGGGTACAAGCAAGTGATTCCGGGCTTGGAAAACAGGCTTCTAGGGCATGTTAAGGGTGACAAGCTATCTTTCGAAGTACACGCTGATGAGGCTTTTGGTTTGCGGAATGAGGATTTGGTCTTCGTCAAAAAGAAAGAGGAATTTCATTTTCCTCCAGGTTTTGTTCCGCATCCAGGTATGGAAATTTCGGTCATATGTGATGCCGACTCTGGACCAGACACAGTTACTATCAAGGATGTCCGTGATGATGGAATTGTCATAGATTTCAATCATGCGCTCGCGGGACATGCGCTGGCTTATGAAATTGAGATTGTGGAGGCCAGGCCGTCGCGCTCGACCGATGTGTGCGCTGAATGGGACAAGGATCCAGCAAGTCAAACATCCTGCGGTTCTGTTCCTCACGAGATTATTCTTGGTAGAGAAGACTAGGTTGGTCCCCGTTTGTTTTCAGGAACGTTCCGACGGAACGTTAATCACAGCAGGCGCTTGGAGTTCATAGAATCAGGCCTGCGCTAATCCAGATTTCAGCGGAGACAAAGAGGTGAAGGTTTTCATTACCGGTGGCAATGGATTCGTGGGAACCGCTCTCACCCGGTTCCCTCTGGGTGAGAAACATGAAGCTGTTAGGGAAGTCATTACCAGATTTGGAGTGGTTTTGGGGCGCCCTTCATTTCTTCGCGCCCCAAGATTCATGATTAAGTTGGTTCTGGGAGAATTGGGATCGGTTATTCTTGAGGGGCAAAAGGTTGTCCCGGGAAAATTACTTGAGACAGGGTTTTCGTTCAGATTTCCAAATCTCAGGCCAGCTCTAGAGAGTCTCGTGAAATAAATCCGGAAGTCGATTTCAGATCCTTTAACCCTAGTTTTTTGGGGGGAAAATCATGAAGACTCGTCAAATGGCGCCAAAGGCGACTGAAAAAGACAAAAGTCTTTGCGTATCCTGGAGGTTTCCTTTATAGGAAGCCATATCGTAAAAGTGGTGCCTTCCTCGTCCGACTTGACTGAAATTGATCCTTGATGGTCTTCTACTATCTTCTTGCTGACAGCTAAACCAAGGCCTGTGCCGTGTTCTTTAGTTGTAAAAAAGGGATTGAAGACATTTTGTATGACTTCTGGAGGAATGATGGAACCATTATTACGAATTTTCATCTCAAAAAAAGTTTCTGAAGCGAGGGACCCTGTTTTTAGGGCCTTGTCGCTCGGAATTGAAGCCCCTGTCTCCAAATCTATGGCTCCTCCATTTGGGGTCGCATCGATAGCGTTTGACAGCAAATTCAAAACGAGTTGTTGAAAGCGTCCTGGATCAAGGGGAATCTCACCAATCTCCGGCCCAAGATTGATGTTCAAAAGAATTTTCTTTTCCAGGACTCTGCCTTCAGTTATGGCGACAATATATTCTATCAAGTCGTTGGGATTAATTTTCTGGACTTTTATACTGTCTCTTTTGGTAAACTCTATCAGCCTGTCGAGTATTTTTTCCAACCGCTTAATTTCAGATATGATTATGCTTATGTATTGTCTTTGCTTATCCAGATCAATGCAGTCCTTTAAATCCAGGGCTTTGGACAATCTGCGTGCAAATCCACCTATAATTGCTAAGGGTTGCCTGAGTTCGTGGGCTACCTCAGCCGTATGATCCTCTATGGCCTTGCATTTACCAGACTCTACTATGTGCTCGTAAAGTTCGTCGATGATTTTGATTTTTTCAACGAGAGCGGCTTTCGAGGCTCTTAATTCCTCTTCCAGCTGTCGGCGAACGGTCCTGTCTCTCATCACGCCGTCTAAGCCTAATGTTTTTTCAGCCTCATTGTATGAAGCTTTCATCCTAATTCTCGCGTATTTTCGTCCCCCGTTGGCGTCTACGACAGCGACTTCTTCATCCCAAATAGATTCAGGATCGAGCTTGGAAATATTTTCGAGCCTCCACCTGTCTTCTGGAGCGATATAATCTTCCAGGGGGGTTTCCAGGACCTTGAGAACGGGGAACCCCAAGAATTTCTCCACTTGAGTATTGACAAAAATGAACTTCCCCATAGCGTCTAGAGAGAAGATAACGTCCGGCGACTGTTCGACGAGATTTCTGTATAACCTCTCCGAGTCTCTCAGCCATGCCAGGTCCTTTTTCTTCTGCGTGATGTCGATGGAGAGCTGACGTGCCCCTATTATTTCTCCGTCCTCGCCTATTATAGGCGTGACCGTGTCTTCTACCCATATGGCAATATCGTCCTTGTCGAGCCTTAAGTGCTCCCCAATGGCCCTATTGTCTCCCTTTAGGACTTTATCAACTTCGCATTCCCCGCATTGTGCCGATCCCTTACATATACATTCTTTGCATTTCCTGCCCGTAGGGTCTCCAAAGACCTCTTTCATCAACGAGTTGGCATAAACCACTGTAAATTGCCTGTCGATTTCCCAGTACATCTGACCGGCGCTAGCCAGCAAAGCTCCGATCCCTTCTTTAATGGAACTATTCGACACGCCCGCCTCCGTGTCCATCACCTTTGATTTATTTTCAACTAATGAATTAGTTCTGCACATTGTATAGTTGTCTAGATTTAAGTTTTATCAGGGAGTAGCGACCATCGAAATGGAATCCTTCTCCCTTTTTCCTGATCCGAAACGGTTTAGCATCTTTTGTACTCTCTTGTCACCCTGTAGAGTGTAAAAGAGGTTTTCCTCGTTCCGCATGTCCTTACTAAGTTTTGCGACAAACCTTACCGGGTCTGCCTTTAGAGCCTTCTCAATATTCTCGTAAATTTTGTTTTCTTCATTCAGTCCTGTAAAAATCTCGGCCAGCAAATAGTAGTCAAGTCCAACGTCCTCTTTCACTTTGTGTTCCCGAACTGATCCGGCAGATTTCTCCTCCACTTTTGAGACAACTTTCCTGGCCCTTTCGTAGTCCCCCAACATAACGAAAGTCCTAGCTATGAAAATCAGGTACAGAGGATTCTGTTCGAACTCAGCGGCCGCTTCCTTGTAGAATCCTAGCGCAGCCTGATATTTACCCGAAGCATAGTATAGGTTTCCTATATTGGATAGTATTTTGGAACGTTCTTCCGGTTGTTTCGCCAGATTCAAGGCTTTTTCGAAACTATTCATAGCCGGAGAAAAGTCTCCAACGCTCTTGTAACTAATCCCCAGCGCATTATGTGCGGTAGAATCGGATGAATTTTTTTGCGTATGTTGTCTAAGAGCTTCGATGGCTTTCTCAAAATTTTTTTCTCGCGCCAGTCCAATCCCTTTTTCCTTCAAGTTTTCGTTTGATTCCGCAGATTTCTCAAGAGATAGAGTATCAAGGCCAAACACAGTCCCATTTCGGACCACTTTTTTTGAACAACCGAAAGCAAGCGGCAGAACGCAGCACAAGACGCAGACCCCCAGCAATGTCCTGAGCCCGTTTGACCTGGATCCTCTGGTCATCATTAATTGCAGAGCCTCGCCTTTCATGCCTACCGATAGAAACTATAACTCAGGTCGCTACGATACCTGATGATTTAGATGGTTTCAATATACTGAAATCGATAATAAAAATAAGATAATTCATTGTACATCGTTTATGATGAATGAGAAGATATGCTAATCATTTCAATTTACAATCTATATATCCTATTTCCGCTTTTTTTTTGTATAGCGTCTATATGTTGTGGTAATTTGCTGAGCACGTAGTTCATGGGAGTTCTAAATGACTCGACATCTAACTCTTTATCTGATCATCGATTATTTTGTCTACCTACTTGTTAAAGCGATAGAAACCACCCTAAATATTATTCCTGAATCCTGGGCTCGAGCTTTTGGAAGGTTTTTGGGAAGGCTTGCATGGATCATTTCAAAGGATCGTCGCGAAGCAGTGATAGAAAACCTGACAATCGCCTTTGGCAAGGAAAAATCTCCCCAATGGATCCGACTAACCGCATTGAGAAGTTTCGAACATGTTGGTTTACTGATAGTGGAGTTCTTCCTCATAAGACGTTGGAGTCACAAAGAAATAGCTGAAAGGATCATAATTCAGGGAAAATCTGATTATGATCTTGCCATGATGCCGGGAAATCACGGAATTTGTCTGCTAACGTCTCATTTTGGGTGCTTTGAAGTCAGCGCGGCCACGACCAAGTTCTTGGGTTTTCGAACAAACCTATTCGCCACAGGACTAAAGAACCCTTTTCTTAACACGTATGTTTTTAGTAGAGCGGGCAAAGAGGCTGAGATCAGAACGTTCCCACACAAAGGTGTGGTCAAGGATCTTATACAACTCCTCCAAAACGGAGAGTTGCTTGCGATCTTGGCCGATCAGAGAGGAGACCCCGAAAGAGGCGTAATAGTGGATTTTTTCGGAACTCAAGCACCGGCGAATGAAGTTTTCGCGAAACTCACAATCGAAGGAAGAGCTAGGATACTTCCTATTTGTACTTATCGTCTGGACAACGGGAAATATCTTTCCACATTAGGGCCTGACATTGAATTTGAACCAACAGGGGATCGAAAGGCTGATTTAACAGCCTTGAGCCAGAAATTCCATGATCTGTTTGAGACCTGGCTCAGGACAAATCCTGAGCAAGGTTTCTGGTTGCAGCGGAAATGGCGCCGAAAACCATCTTCCAAGCGAAGAAAAAAGCAAAAGAAACTTGAATAGGCCATCCAAGAGATGAATATTACAGTGCTTTCAGGGGGGCTTTTATTCTTTTCTTGGGTTTGGCGTTTTTCGTATCCGTCGGTTTACTCTTCTTCAGGTTAGCTTTAGCGCTCTTGGGCAAAGGTTTCTTCAGTTTTTTATCAGGTTTTTTGGATTTTTCCTTGACTAGAGGTAGAGGCTCGTCTTTGAGTTCCTTTATATCATCAGCCTTGGTAGAAGAAACACTGGCAATGTCGGTTGACGGTGGCTGCCCAAATTGGCCGATAAATGCCTTTGCTTCAATAGTAAGCTTATCAATAGCCCATGAAATCTGAGGTATTAATAGAGCTTCGGTAAGTTTGTTCCAAGTATCTGGAATGATTCCGCGTTGAACAAGAGGCGAACAATCATATTTTTCCTGTCCTGGAGTGTAAACTCCTACGGCCCAACTACTTGAACAAAATGCGAACAATGCTGCTACGGCTAGTAGCGACATCAATAAATATCGCATCATAATTCTCCTGATTACATGGATTTGATCATATTATATCAAAATAGTATAAAAAAATCAACGGCTTCTTTGGACCGTTGAACGACGGGACTATTGCCCATAGGGGCCCTTCGTGGTATTCTGATGAATTATTGAATTAAAATGCCAACTTCTATCTTTCAGGAGTCCTATATGTCCCAGGATTTGCTGCCTAAAACTTATGATCCTGTTGAAATTGAATCCAAGTGGTATGACATCTGGATCAAAACCAATTGCTTCAAAGCTGACGAGAATAAAAAAAACCGTGAATACTCCATAGTGATCCCGCCTCCTAATGTGACAGGCTCATTGCATATGGGTCACGCTCTCAACAATACTCTCCAGGATATACTGATCCGATACCACAGAATGAGAGGATATAACACTCTCTGGATGCCGGGAATGGATCATGCCGGTATTGCCACTCAAAATGTTGTTGAAAGACAGCTTGCGGCTGAAGGGTTGACCCGCCAGGACCTGGGTAGAGAAAAATTTATTGAGCGGGTTTGGGAATGGAAACAACATTCCGGTGGAGTAATTATAAACCAGTTGAAGAGGCTTGGATGTTCCTGTGACTGGGATAGGGAACGCTTTACTATGGATGAAGGGCTCTCTAACGCTGTTCGAGAGGTTTTTGTAAAACTCTTTGAGGAAGGGCTAATTTATAAAGGCGATTACATAGTAAATTGGTGCCCCAGATGCCACACAGCCCTATCTGACCTTGAAGTGGAGCACGAAGAAACCCAGGGCTCACTCTGGCACATTAGATATCCTATTGAGAATTCAGAAGAATATCTCGTAGTTGCTACCACTAGACCTGAAACCATGTTAGGGGATACAGCTCTGGCCGTCAATCCAGCGGACCCGAGATACGCCTCCTTCGTAGGGAAACATGCCATACTGCCCTTAGTCGGGAGAAGACTCAAAATCATAGCTGATCCAATAGTTGCGATGGATTTTGGCACGGGAGCCCTGAAAGTTACGCCATCCCATGACCTTACAGACTTCGAGCTTTCAATCAGGCATGACCTGGACCGTGTAACCATAATGGATTCGAACGCAAAGATTAACGATAGGGGCATTCACTTTTCCGGACTCGGCCGTTACGAATGCAGGGAAAGGATCGTATCAGAACTTCAGGAAAAAGGCTTTCTTGAGAAGGTAACACCTTACGTCGTGGGTCTGGGGAAATGCTATCGCTGCAAGGACATCGTGGAACCCCTCATATCCAAACAGTGGTTCGTTCGGGTAGCCCCGTTGGCGCAGGAAGCGCTAAAGGCCGTCCAGGAAGGACAGACTCGCATTATTCCAGAGCACTGGGTGAAGACGTATTACGATTGGATGAACAATATTCGAGACTGGTGCATATCAAGGCAAATATGGTGGGGCCACAGGATTCCCGCTTGGACCTGCCAGGAATGTGGACGGCTTGTTGTCGCCGCAAGCGCTCCCAGCGAGTGTCCGTACTGCGAAAGTTCCAGCTTGCTTCAGGAGACGGACGTACTTGATACCTGGTTTTCGTCTGCGCTCTGGCCTTTCTCTACCATGGGCTGGCCCGAGAAAACTCCTCTTCTGGAAACATTTTATCCAACATCATGTCTGGTCACAGGTTTTGACATTTTATTCTTTTGGGTTGCCAGAATGATGATGATGGGAATCAAGTTCATGGGAAATGTCCCATTTAGGGATGTCTATATCCATGCGCTGGTTAGGGATGAGCATGGGAAAAAGATGAGCAAATCTTTAGGAAATGTGATTGATCCTCTCATGGTTATGGACAAATATGGCACTGACGCGTTCAGATTTACTTTGGCCGCACTGGCAGCCCAGGGAAGAGATATTCGACTCTCGGAGAACCGGATTGAGGGCTATCGTAACTTCATGAACAAGCTATGGAACGCGGCCAGATTCACCTTACCTTATTGTGAAAAGATCGATTCAAATCTTGATTTCAGAAGTATTTCCAATTTTTCCTTGCCGGAAAGATGGATACTTTCCAGACTCAACAGAACAATTGCCACCGTTAGCAAAGCACTGGAGAATTATTCGTTCAATGACGCGGCTCAATCATTGTACGAATTCTCTTGGCATGAATTCTGTGATTGGTGTCTGGAGATATCTAAAATTCAACTTGCTGATGAGGACCCGGTTGTGTCATCACGAGCTGCAGCGGTTCTGAATCACACATTAGATTCCTTGTTGAGGCTACTACATCCTTTCATCCCTTTCATAACCGAGGAAATATCCTCAAAACTTAATTCTGGTTCCGCCCCAATCCTGAGAGGCGAATACCCTACGCAGAATGACTCACTTATTGATGAGAAAGCTGAAAGAGACATGAATTTCCTCATGTCGGTAATCTCCGCTGTTCGTAATTTGCGCGCCGAGATGAATGTCGCTCCGGGAAAAACTCTCGCTGTAACGCTTGCTTGTGTCTCTGAGGACCAGGCCGATCTTGTTCGAACAAATGCGGAGATGGTCACAAATCTGGCAAAAATTTCAAATCTGGATTTGTGTCAGCTTACACCGCTTTTTTCACCTCCTCAGGACAGCGTCACGGCAGTAGTTTCGGGAGCCAGGATTTACATATCTCTGCGAGGAATTGTAGATCCATCCGTAGAAATAACGAGACTCGAGAAAGAAATAGCTAAGGTTTCTGCAGATTATGAATCAGTGGAAAAGAAGCTTACCAATCAGAGCTTTATTTCCAAAGCCAAGCCAGAGGCAATTCAAAAGCAGAGAGATCGGAAGCAGGAACTCACCACAAAAATGGAAGGACTTCGTGACGCCCTCAATAAGATGCTCAGCATGCAATCCGGTTAATTTTATACTGAAAAAAGTTTGAACCAACTGCGCGTATTATTCGGAGTAACATGTTCGATCCCATCCTTAAGATTATTGAAATTGCTGAATCAACTCAGGATGAAGCGAGAAAGTTGGCGTTATCAGGGTCCCCGGCTGGGACATCCATCGTGGCTATTGTTCAGACTGAAGGAAGAGGAAGGTGTGGATCAAAATGGTTTTCGCCGCCGGGTAAAAATCTCGCGATGTCTGTGATTCTGAGGCCCAAACTGGAACCTCGGGACGCTCCAATGTTGGGAATGTTATTTTCAATTGCTGTTGCAGACATCTTGGACAAGTTATGTCACCCTTTTCGGACCTCTGTGAAATGGCCGAATGATGTTCTGGTTCAAGACAAAAAGATTGCGGGTATTTTATCTGAAGGACAGATAACCAACGGATGTGTGGATTTCGTGGTCCTGGGCTTAGGGCTGAACCTTAATTCATTGGAGGAGGATTTTCCGTTGAATCTGACTGAATCCCTAACTTCTTGTTCGATCTTGACTGGACTAACATTCAACCTAAGGGAAGTCGGCATGTCTATATTGATTAGATTGAGAGAGTTAACAGGAAGATTCGAAATCGAGGGCGCTGGTTTTGTGCCTCGCCTGTGGCAGAGGAGATGGCTACATAAGGATCAAAGGATTTGTCGTGATGGGGTCGAAGGAACCGCTATCGGTATTGATGACGATGGAGCGCTTCTTGTGGAAACCCCTGATGGTAGTTGGGTTAAAATAAGTTCTGGAGAAGTATGCTTACAAAGACCCTGCCCAGCGAAAAAGGTATTTAACAGGGATCTCCCGTGCATCGAAAAATCTTAATGTGAGGAATAGATGAGTTTGAACCGAGACATGGCATCGGGGTTAAATGGTTGGTTGTGGCAACTAGCTTGCTCTTTTTCTTACAGAACCACCGCATTTATTCTGTTGTTCTGCTCTATTTCAACCGCGGCCGTCTTTTTGCTTACAACAGGACTAGAAATTGTGGATCTGCTCGAAAAATCAGCTTTAAAGTTTGATTTGTATAGCCCGGAAATTACGATACTTGATGGAAAAGCTTCGATAAAAGAAAAACAACCCTACTTGATTGAAATTCCAGACGATCCCAATATGTTAATAGTCATTGACACACGAGAAACACCCGACCCAAAGCCATTTTCTCATCTAAAAGACAAATCTGCAGGGATTGTTTTGTCTCGAGATTCCTTGCTCATCAAGAATAATGATCAGTTAACATCCATGAAGCTCACCAACTTTCCTGACTTCGTTCTCAATTCGCAATCGCTGATTGAGAATCTGACATATTACAGAAATACCATCTTCATGATTTTGATTGGAGCCGTTCTAATATACTACTTTCTCAGCAAAAGCATACAAACCCTAATTTCAGCTCTTGCCATCTTTGTTGTAATCCGCCGTTTTTCGTTTCCTTTGAGCTTTGGTCAGGGGTTCAAGATGGCGACATTGATCATCGTACCTCCTACTCTGGTGGACTTGGTATTTAAGATACTGGGCATTTTCCCGGAATCGCAATCAATCATCTATTTGAGCTTTTACGCTGGTACAATCTTCTGGGTCGTAAAAGATCTGCTCAGAGGTAATTCACAAAATATCATGGCTCAGCGTCACTAACCGTCTATGGAAAGGCTTCTCATGGATTTTCTATTGTGCATAATCGGAATGGTAATGGTCATAGAAGGCATCCCATACTTTGCCTTTCCAGAAAAGATGAAGGCCGTATTCCGGATCGCCATAGAGCAACCTGACAACGCTCTCAGAATATTTGGGGCTATCCTAATGGTAACGGGTCTCACGATAGTGTTTCTTGTTAAAAGAAGACCCTCCTTCTGGTAATTTTATTTATGAAAGCCAACCCACTGTGAACAAAGGCAGGCAATTTGACCATGGCGACATCAAGTTTTGTGGCGACGTGGAGATTCCCCAAGAATTTCGTCTGTCAACCTATTCATATTCTCTGCCCCCTGAACTGATTGCCCATCAGCCAGTCTCCTGTCGGGATCATTCGAGACTTCTCATCATTGACAGAAACACAGGAAGATTGCGACATGACAATTTTTTTGAACTACCTAATATTTTGCATGAATCAGATGTTTTAGTCATCAACGACACTCAGGTAATTCCCGCTGCACTACACGGCAATAAACCAACAGGGGGAAAAGTTCAACTGTTGGTCCTGGATCCTGCCACCAAAGAAAAAGGAATAGGAGAGTCAATCTACACGCAAAAGATTTGCCTATTTAGATGCAGCGGCAGACTCAAAACAGGAAGCGTGATCCTCTTGCCGGACGGAGTCGAGTTGCTGGTTTTGGAACTGATATCGCCTGGCAGGGCTCTTATCCGGTTCCCTGTCGCAAGCTTTGAATTTACGGAATTTCTCAAGAGGGTTGGATCAACTCCACTCCCTCCCTACATAAGGCAAGACAAGGATGACCGGTTCAAGAATAGCGAACGATATCAAACTATTTATTCTGAAGTCCCTGGTTCGATAGCTGCCCCCACCGCCGGCTTGCACTTTTCATCCCAGATATTAGAAAAACTCAAAAGAAAAGGAATCGACGTAGTCAAAATAACACTTCACGTGGGCCCTGGGACTTTCATGCCAATTAGAAGCGCTGACATCCGCTTACACAAGATGGAACCTGAGTCATATTCCGTACCCGAACCTGTGGGGATATTCCTTCAAGAATGCATGAGATCTAGAAGGAAGATTATAGCCGTTGGATCAACATCCGTAAGAACTCTTGAGGCGTCTTACACTGAAAGTGGTTTCAAAAAAGCAACTGGCTATTCCGATTTGTTTATAATCCCTGGTTATCAATTCAAGGTGGTTCAGGGGATGATCACGAACTTTCATCTTCCAGAGTCAACATTGCTCGCCCTTGTTTGCGCATTCGCCGGAATTGACACCGTGATTCAAGCCTACAAGGCGGCCGTTTCTGACAATTATAGATTTTATAGTTACGGTGACGCGTGTCTCGTTGTTTGAAATAACTAATATTTCCTGTGGCGAAAAAAGGCGGGACCCCCTCTGGGGCAACGGGAAGGACGCGTGGCAAGTGTCTGTGGAAGGTATATATGGTAGGACTGATGCAGGTGCGCAACTTCTAGTAAGATATGAATTATTTGTCAAGCTATTTTTATAAAATATATTCATCTTATTGTTAAGACAACGAATAAGTAGTATATAAATTATGGTTAACGTATTTCAATCTGCTATAATTGTTTATAAATACCATATATTTGCGATCACCAGACAATGATCTCAACAACTAGAGTAGCTTACTATCAGATTACCGTTTAGGTTGATAAATCATTATATGAATATTGTTAGATCTTATACGTATCTATAGGATGCACAAACTGGATGCTGTTCTGTTTTTCATTGGAGATAAACTTCAGCGGAATACAGAAACTGATGCGGTTGCATCACTCTTTGTCCTATTGGACCAATTTTGCGATGAAGACGGACCAAATTTATTCATATATGGAACTTGTCTGGAATTCACACCGACTCAGTTGATGACTATGAGGGCGTCCACCGCAACTGGCATGTCTTCACAAATTATAAGAGGATTTAGGTCTACCTCCTGAATGCGATCATTCTCGAGCCCTAATCGGCCTAGATTGAGCAGAATATCTTCCAAACTGGTCAGATTTACCGGCGGCATCCCCCTGTAGGGTCCCAGTAGTTTGTTGCCCCTTATTTCATGTATCATTTCAGACGCGTCTGATCTCTCGAGTGGAGCGACTCTGAATGAAACATCGTCTAACGCTTCTGTTAGAATCCCTCCTATGCCAAACATTACACACGGCCCGAATTGTTGATCACGAGTCATGCCAGCCATGAATTCCCGTTTGCCTTTCGCCATCCTCTGAACCAGCACGCCAGCGTCCTGGAATGCGCCTATGCGTTCCATTATCCAATAAAAAACCGTCTTGGCTTCCTGTTCGGTTCGTATGTCAAGTTTTATCAAATCAAGATCTGTCTTGTGAGCGATTTCAGGCGCGCAGGCTTTAATTGCCAAAGGAAAACCAATGCTCTTAACAGCTGACAAGAAATCTGGTTCATTCTGAGCCAATTTCTCTTCAACAACAGGTATTCCATAATCGGAGAGAATCAACTTGGATTCATATTCCGAAAGCGATTTCCTCCCTTGGGAAACTGCTATTTCGATAAGTCCCATTTGTCACCTCTTCTTATGAGGTCCAATATATTTCGATTAATCTGAGTATTCAACCACAATGAATTCAAAAAACTCTTGATTCCTGTGAATTAAACATTTAGACGTAGAATGAAGCGAAAGCGAAAAGGGGAGTAGGTCGATCAATATTCCTTGTAATTCCATAAATCGTTGTTTAGAATCAGTTTTATTCTCGAACTCTTGAAGAACAATTATCCTTGGCATAGCTGTAATTGACTGGGCGGCGCGTTCACAATACTCGGTAAACGCCCTTGCTTTGCAATTAGTGACACGCAAGCAGTACAACCGGACCGATCTATTTCGTCACAGTCCTTTTCATGGCGTGCTGTCAAGATGAATCTTCTGGATTTAGACTCGTGTTTTTTGGGGTTAAGGCTTTAACCACGAATGAAATAAAACGCTAGGCAGGCGTGAGGAGAGAAATATGCCCAAGAAACCTCCTAGAAGGGATCCAATCATAGTATACAAAAGAGAAGAAAAGGGACTAAAACCCTTTTTACAGGGCACCAGAGGCCTTAGGTTTGGACCAGCTCCTCAAAAAAACAGAAGGATCAAGGAACCCAAAGCTGTAGTACCTGAAAAGGTTCGTCAGCATCTTGCCAACCTTGAGGAAATCAACTCATTTTCCTCTCCTGAACAGGAAATAGCAAAGGCCTGCTATTACATGTGTTTTTTGGTTCATGAAACAAAAACATCTACTGAGTTGTTCCCATTAAAACACAATGTGCTCGAAAAGATTTTTAAAAGTGGGCACAATTGCCTAACGGTGAATTACGTACGCAGGGGAGACAGAGAAGTTTATACTTTGTCTCCCGACGCCAGAAAAAAATGGGAAACTGAAACAGGCGGCAATAAGCACCACGTTAGAATGTACCTTACCCCAAAATGCAAGATAGACTATGAAGAAGGTTATTTTGACCTCTATCATTTTCATATTGTAATAGAATCTTTCAGATTTTCATTTTACTTGCCAATCCATCAGGCTCCTTGGATGGACAAAAGAAGAATTTCCAAAAGAAAGTTTTTTTATCCACAGACAGTTGAGTATGGACTGTTCCGAGGCAAAGTAATTACTACTTCCAGGAAGGCTACCATGGCGCCGCTTGATGAAATTAGATCTGAGTTCCAGAAACTTCTAGATGTGGAAATCGTCAAGAAAAAATAAGTTCTCACTCAAAGTTATTTCTTCTTACACTTTTGTTTGGGGATCGTTTGCTGAGGTCTTGAGCCTGCGGTCTTATACTTCTCTGAACGGCTAGGAAAGATTCAAGGGATCACTATTCTACTGGCATGTTTGCCGGGCGCCATTCTGATATCCTACCGATACTACGATTTATTTGATGATTTTGTCTCAACGTCGCGGCTTCTTGATCATGCAAAAAACTAAGACCACCGGTTGAGAATCTTGAGGAAGGGGTGACAGGAGACTCCGGCGCGCGCATCGGAATCTCCTAGGAGGGTTATATAGGAGATAGTTTTAGTGACAACCATTTCTAGCGCCGGTTCCCAAATCGGATTGGGCCTCATCGCTTGGGTCCGGTTACATTGGTGTGCGCTGGTTCAGTATTGGATTGAAACTGTTAGAATTTGTAATCAGGATATCAGCAGGGCATACGTCATAACTTTGGAATAAAATATTATTTGATTGATCCAACGTTTCTGCTCTTTCTAATTTATTATGGACGCACAGTAGCTAGTTCTGGAAATAAGTGCTATCAGAATAAAATATTGACTCAAAAGACCCATTTCAGGTTCATGAATGACAGGGAAAAGTTTCAGCCTCTTCTAAAACATCAAAGGGTGTGTTGGTGTTGATGAAAAACCGCAATTACAATAAAACAATTTGGACAGTCAAAGAGGTTCTGAAATGGACGACGGACTACCTGAAAGACAAGGGATGCCAGAGTCCGCGCTTGGACGCCGAATTACTTCTGGCACATGCCTTGAAGACCAACAGGCTGGGTTTGTATCTTATTTTTGACCAGCCTCTCAGTGATAGGGAACGAATGATTTATAGGGAACTGGTCCGTCGAAGAGCTTCCAGGGAACCAGTGGCCTTTTTGGTGGGCAAAAAGGAATTTTGGTCTTTGGATATCATGGTGCGCCCTGGGGTATTGGTTCCTCGTCCGGAAACAGAAATCCTTCTGGAAGTCGTCCTGGAAGAATGTAAGAAATCTCCGGGTTGCACTCTTCTTGAAGTTGGTTGTGGCTCTGGCGCCGTGATTTGCGCACTGTTTAGCGAAGTCCCAGACATTGATGCGTATGCTTGCGATATCAGTATGGACGCATTGCAAAATACAGGCGCCAATCTGGCCCTTTTGAATGGTCTTGAGTCACCTTCTATTTTTGCGTCTGATCTTTTTGAATCAGTCCGTAATGGTCCTATCTTTGACATTATTGTCTCTAATCCTCCGTATATCCCGTCTAATTTTATTCACCAACTCGAGCCGGAAGTTCGCGTTTTCGAACCTAAGCGCGCTCTTGATGGTGGACCGGAGGGGTTGGACATAATCAGGAGATTGGCGCAAACATCGCGTAATTTCTTGAAACCGGAAGGAAAACTAATTATCGAGATAGGCGACGAGCAGTCGGAAGAAGTCTCTGACTTATTCACAACTAATGGATTCGTGGCGGTTAAACAGTATAACGACCTTAACCAAAAAACTCGAGTATTGAAGGGAATTATTTAATTGCGGTTCATTCTGGTTGGCTTTGGAAGCTTTGGCAAGATTGCTTATGAAAGGCTCAAGATCAATTTCAAATCGTCAGATTTCACGATATTGGACCCTGATCTCAATGTTGGTCCAGGGTTGGAGGGGACCCAATTGATCAGAGAGGACGGGGTAAAATTTCTTGCTAGCTCTGGCCAGGTAGACGACTCAGATATTGTAATTCCATTGGCTCCACTGAACGTGGCCGCTGAATATCTGTTACTTTCTCTCAAAAGCGCTATTCCAACGGAATTGCCTCTTGAACTCAGGAAGTTTTTTCGAGTTTCCTCATTAATCGACAAATTCACATTTTGTGTCAGCTACGCGGACTTTCTTTGCCCTGACGACTGTGAAGAAGGTGAAGCTTGCACAATGACAGGTGAACAAAGGGCGCCCATGTATGAGAAGTTACGACAACTTGTTGTGCCGGGTTTTCAAATTTTTGTGGTTAGAAGTCACCAGCTTCTTCCCGGTGTAGGAGGATTCAAATTTAAAGAGTTGACAAAACTCAGAGATTCAATAAATCCAGATAGCAAGAATATAGTAGGCGCTTCGTGTAAATGTCATGCCATAATTTCAGGAATTAAAATAATGTCTTCGGTCTATGATAAGACCTCGCGCTCCATCTTGACTATTTAAACTTCAAAGTTTAGTTTTGTCATGACGATTGAAATATTGAGTCCTCATAAGGTGATACAATGAACGTCGAATCAGATGAACAAAACCTAGAAAACCCGGCAAATCATGATGATACGATAGAAGATCTAGAAAGAAAATTGGCTGATAATCCAGATTCCGCCAACCTTCATTACAACTTGGGACTTGCGTTTGCTCGCGTTAAAGAGTGGGAAAAAAGCATGGCTGAGTTTCGAGTAGCTTTGAAACTCAAACCGGGCCTTCTGGAGGCTCGGGTAAACATGGCGGGTATAATGTTACAAAGTGGGGATTATGACGGATGCATAAACGAAAGTCTTAAAGCGCTTGAATTTAGACCCGATATCTCAGAGGCTTGCGTTAACATAGGAATCGCTTTTGTGCACAAAGGGATGCTAGATCAAGCGGAGAAGAGCTTTTTGGAGGGTCTCACAATAGAACCAAATTTAGTGACTGCCCACATAAACCTTGGGAATATATATCTTACCATGGGCAACATAGATAAGGCCATACATCACAATTCCCAGGCTGTAAGACTGAAACCGGAATTTGGTTTGGCTCATAATAATCTTGCGGTGGCTTATTTTCAGAATCAGGAGTTGGGAAAAGCCTCAATTCACGCTCAAGAGGCTCTCACACTGGGATATCAGGTACATCCTGAATTTCTTAAACAGCTTAATCAATAACCATGGAATTGTCTCGGTAGGAGTTGTGGCTCTTCATTATTTTGGCGCTCCACCCAATTTCAAAAAGTGTCGTATGGCAGCTTGCTTTTTGGTCGTGGGTAGACTGTCAAAGAAGTTGGAAATATCCTTCTCTGTAAGCTGCAGTTGAAATTCATCGTTTTCAACTGCTACCACTGTCGGTCGGGCTGTCCCTGAAGCCAACTCGAGAAAGCGACCAATCTCACGTGTTGAGATTGATCTGACTTCACGCTTCACGAAATGGGGATCCATGTTCCAAGCTTCTAGAAACAAATCGTGAAAGAATTCTGCGCCAATACATGAATGAAAAAGTATCTTGCGGATTTTGGGATTTCCGTACCTGAATTCAAGTAGAGCCTGACTTTTTTCCAATTGAGGAGGAGCAGAGGCCCTCAGCAATTCAAATGAGTCTATTTTAGCTATGGACGAAATTACCTCCATGTCCTCCAAATCCAGAGACACAGAAGCTAAAGCTTCCTTGATTTTTGGAATCAACTCTTTCAAAGAAGATGGCTCTATGGTTTCCATCAAATCTATCAGTTCAGCTCCGGAAAATTCTCTAAGAGACACATACTCAACAAATTTGGCTTGATGTGGAATAAAGTCATGAAAAAGCCTTATGATCTGATCTGCCGTCAAAGCTTCCCAAGGCATAAGACTTAACAAATTTATCATTTCCGCTTCAGACATTCGAGCCATTTTCTTGGTTAAGTTCTCATATTCAAACTCATCCATCTTGCCTGATTGTATTCCAAGCTGGTCAAATTCATCAAAGGTGTCCGACAATATGGCCATGCGAGCCCATCGTTTTAGAAATACCTGAGCCAATGGAGAATTGACAGTCTTCCAATCATGCGCTATTGTTGTGACAAGATTGTGAATCGATCTTATAACTTCTTTGGCCAATAGCGACGCTTCTGCCTCTTTCAATCCCTGTCCAATTTCATGAATGACATCAATTACGGTTGACTCGATCTCGACAGGAAACGGGTCCTCAGATGAAAGCCAATCTACGGATCCAATAAATGCCCTTACTTCGTCTGCGGTAACAACCACCGGAGTTTCAGTCTCTAAGAATCCTGAAATCACCAGCGTATTAATCAACGCCTCTCTGATAGAATCCACCTCAGAAAGGTTGTCCGCATTTACAATGGGCGACTTGTTAAGCATGTTGAATGGCAGAATATCTCTCAATTTGAGAATGAATTGGTAGCGTTTGAGTTCAGATTCGTAATACTCCAGAATAGTTACAGACGTGAACAGTTCATCATCAAGTTTGAGAGATTGAATCGCATATAGTTCAGATTCTGTGAATACGCTCATTTCTGAGAGGATCTGACAGGCAATATCGCTTAGGCACCTGTACTGTTCTTTGTCCACCAGGATTGGAACCTGGTGATTTAAAAGTAGCTTTTTCCATTCATTTCTAAGATTCTCCGTTCTGGTGTAGGCCAATCTAAAGAGTTCGACAGGTGAAACCTCGACGAGGAATTTTACCCCTAAATCCAGGTTTCCCTCACTCTTGATTTCCAGACCTATACCGACAAGCTTGAGAACAGTTTGCTGAACTCTGGCTAATTGTTCCAGCGAACGAAAATCAATTTCCTTTTGAATTACGTAATTGTTGGACATCGCAACGGAAATGCGCACAATTTCATCTGCCCGATCTCTAGTCAATATCCCATTCTGGACACCAAGCTCTACGACTCTTGCCATGAAGGATTGATCATCAGGAATTACAAGACCATAGTTTTCCATGTGAGCTATTCTACCGAATTCGTTCGATGTATTTTCCAGTACGGGTGTCTATTTTCAGCACATCACCTTCACAGACGAACAATGGAACCTGAACTATCATTGCGGTTTCCAGTGTTGCCGGTTTCGTTGCTCCAGCCGCAGTATCTCCACGCACTCCCGGCTCAGTCGAGGTAACAGTCAACTCGACAAATATCGGAACTTCAACTCCGATAGGTTTGCCGTTATGAAAAAGAAGTGTCACATTGACATTCTCCTGAAGATAGTTTCTTGCGTCTCCCAACTGCTCTTGCGTTAGAAAGAGTTGCTCAAAACTCTCGCTGTCCATAAAGTGGAATTCATTCTCTGTCTCATAAAGAAACTGCATCTGCTTTTCTTCAAGGTCCGGTTTTTCGACTTTTTCACCAGACCTAAATGTCCGGTCAATTACATTGCCGGACACAAGACTCTTGAGAGTGGTCCGGATAAATGCTCCACCCTTGCCAGGCTTTACGTGCTGGAAATCCACTATGGTGAAGGGCTCTCCGTTTAATTCAATTTTTAAACCTTTTCTGAATTCTGAGGTCGAATACATGTTATCTTGAAATAATCCTCGCTTTCCAGTCTATTTCCGTCACAGCGGATCATGAATTCCGATGGCTTTTTTCCCAAACTATTTCTACTAGAACTTTTCGCGCACCGAACAAAGTTCTTGCATCCTTTTGAATAATCATCATCAACTTCAAAAACTGATCTGTCTGAATCTCAGTTTATTGAAATTAGGCTTTTGGGGGCTTTAGAAAGAATTTCCGGGCCAGACGCAGTAAGATGCACGAGACTTTCAAGCCTCACGCCGCCAAATCCCTCAATATATATACCGGGCTCTATCGTAAAAACCATCCCTTCCTCGAGGATGGTCTTCCTTCGAGGAGACAGATACGGAGCTTCATGAACCTCTAAACCGACCCCATGTCCAAGACTATGCATAAAATATTTACCATAACCGGCGTCTGAGATCGTTTTACGGGCGACAGCATCGACGTAGACGCAACTAACACCGGCCTTAAGACAATCTATGGCCCTATAATGAGCGTCATAGACCACTTGATGGATTTTTTCTTGCTGAAGATTTGGGGTTCCTATGACCAAAGTCACCGTCTCGTCGCTACAGTAATCCAAAAAAACACATCCGAAGTCCACTATTAAGAGTTCACCCGATTGAACAATTTTGTCTGTAGGCATTCCATGTGGTAATGCGCTTCTTATCCCTGAGGCCACAATTGTCTGAAATGATTCTCCCGAGGCCCCATTTTTTTTGAAAAGGAACTCCAGGCGTCCTGCAATTTCGATCTCAGTCATGCCAGAGAGACCCATCTCCAACAAATCATTACAGGAAGACGAAGCAATTTTTGCCGCAGAGGCTATTTTTTCTATCTCAATCTTGTCTTTCTTAATCCTAAGGCATTCGAGGTTTCGCTTATCGAAGGAAACGAATTCAATTTCTTTGCTGGACTTCCTTAACGCTGACACCAGGTCAAAGCTAATTCTGTTACCTTCCAGCCCTAGTCGTTTTGTATTTTTCCCAAGAAGGAAATTTGAAATCGACTTGATTTTATCTCGCGTGACATGTACCTGAAAATCAGCGCATTCTTCTTTGCACTGAAGTTTGTACCGTCCATCAGTAAATAGTTTCAATTCTGTTCTGGTAATCAGAATCGTCGCGTCAGAACCCGAAAAACCTGACAGATATTTCAGATTGAAAGAGCGAGTGATTTCAGAAGTATTAAGCAATACCCCATCAAGCCCAAGCTTACTGATTCTCTCTCTTATGACAGTTATGGGGTTCATAGGACTATTTAACCTGCTTCAACCACATCAAAGGAAAGACAGATTTTCTCTCTTCGATCACAAGAACAAAAAAGCCTCGACAACCGGCTCTAAATCCGACCATGCCAAGGCTTTTTTGGCGAGTTTATATAGTGAAGTATCAATTGCCTCCGGCAAGTGAAATTTTTGCTTTGACTACCTTGACTCTGTTCAGCATCCTCTCATACTCGGCCGAATTTTCCAGAGCGTTAATCTCCAGAAGTTGCCTTTCCAGCATCACAAGTTCATCGGATACCTCATTCTTGTCAATGGATTCAACTGAATGAGCTTCCTCGACCAAAACAGTAACTGAATCCTTTAATACTTCACAGAATCCTGCTCCAACGGCATATTTCACAAACCGATCGGACTCAAGGTAAGAAAAGATGCCAGGTTTGATAAAAGTCAACATGGGTGTATGTCCAATCAAAACTCCAAATTCACCCATTACGCCTGGCGCAATAACTCCATCGACCATCTTGTCTAATACAATACCCCGTGGAGTTACCAGTTCAACTTTGAATTTGTCAGCCATGAACTACTCCTGATCAGGCTGTGGCGCTCGCCAGTTTCTCAGCCTTGGCTCGAACCTCACTCAGGTCACCTACCATGTAAAACGCCTGCTCGGGAAGGTCATCGCATCTACCTTCAACGATTTCCTTAAATCCCGCAACGGTATCCGCAATCTTTACGTATTTACCCGGCGTTCCGGTAAATTCCTGCGCAACGAAAAATGGTTGAGACAGGAACCGTTGTATTTTTCTGGCTCTCGTCACGACTAGCTTGTCCTCTTCAGATAGTTCGTCCATTCCCAGAATTGCAATAATATCCTGAAGATCTTTATATCGTTGAAGGACTAACTGAATCTTCCGTGTGACATTGTAATGCTCTTCACCAAGAACCCTGGGATCCAAAATTCTTGAAGTAGAGTCAAGAGGGTCAACGGCTGGGTATATTCCCAACTCAGCCACCTGACGAGAAAGAACCACAGTTCCGTCCAAGTGGGCAAAAGTCGTTGCCGGCGCTGGGTCGGTCAGGTCGTCAGCGGGCACGTAGATACACTCAACCGCTGTAATTGAACCATTTCTGGTCGAACATATTCGTTCCTGCAACTCGCCCATATCGGTTCCAAGTGTCGGCTGATAACCGACGGCGGAGGGCATTCGTCCAAGAAGCGCGGAAACCTCCGAACCAGCCTGAGTGAATCGGAAGATGTTATCAATGAATAGCATAACATCAATCCCCTGCTCATCACGGAAATATTCGGCGACGGTTAGAGCGGTCAAGGCTACTCGCGCTCTAGCCCCAGGAGGCTCGTTCATCTGGCCATAAATCAACGCGGCGCGATCAAGGACTCTTTCTCCTTCGGGTTTCTTTTGACCGGGAAGAACCCCTCCCATTTCGAGGTATAAGTCATTCCCTTCACGAGACCTTTCGCCCACTCCAGCAAACACTGATGTTCCACCAAACTGTTTGGCGATGTTGTTGATAATCTCCATCATAAAGACGGTCTTCCCAACTCCTGCGCCGCCGAAAAATCCGATCTTTCCGCCTCTCATGAACGGAGCAATTAGGTCGACTACCTTGATTCCCGTCTCTTGAATAGAAATCTGTGTAATCTGTTCATCAAACGAAGGGGCAGGACGGTGAATAGGTCTCATGGCTTCGGCGCTTACGGGACCGCCTTCATCGACGGGCCGACCGACCACATTTATGATCCTCCCAAGAACCGCCTTGCCGACGGGAACTTGAATCGAAGCCCCGGTGTCTTTGACCGGCATTCCTCGCACAAGACCGTCCGTCAAATCCATTGCAATGGTTCGTACAGTATTGTCCCCTAGATGTTGAGCCACCTCAACAACTAGGTTATCGGGCTCGCTGTTAATCGCCGGATTTGAAATCAGTAAGGCGTTATAAATCTCCGGAAGCTGATTCTCCGGAAATTCGACATCGACGACGGGGCCGATTACTTGAACGATTTTCCCTACACTCATTTTAGGATTTCCTCCTGAAACCGTCTTCCTGATCTTTATGAAACTTTGGTAATGGAGAGATTCCGGCTAACCTTTGAGCGCCTCGGCCCCGCCGACGATCTCCATCAACTCTGTTGTAATCGATTCCTGACGTTTTCGGTTAAGCTTCAACGTTAGCTTGTTGATCATCTCGCCTGCGTTGGTGGTCGCAGCCTCCATCGCAGACATCCTTGCTCCGTGCTCACTCGCAACGGAATCCAGCAACCCGGTGAAGACTTGTACTTGAACGTATCTAGGTAGAAGCTCTTGAAGTATCTCCTCCTCTGATGGCTCGTACAAGTAAGCTCGCCGAGGCTTCGAACCTTCTTCGTCCGGAGTAATAGGCAGAAGCTTGCGAAGTGTTATTACCTGCGTAACCGCTGAGCGAAAACTATTGTACACTACGTAAACGCTCTGATATTCACCGGCCAGAAATTTCTCCGCAACAATGGAAACAATTCGTCCGGCCAAATCATAGCTTATGCTATTCATTACATTGTTAAATTTTTCGACTATTGTTACCTGGCGTCTGCGGAAGTAGTCATTTCCTTTGCGCCCTACGGTCAACAAATCAACTTGAATATTCTTGGCCTTCATTTCTTTTAGAAAGGCCTCAGCGCGACGCTGCAAACTTGTATTGAACGCTCCACATAACCCGCGGTCAGCTGTAACCAGTATCAGAAGAGCCTTCTGAGACGGACGAGACTCAAGCATTGGATGAGCTTGCGTCCTCGCGGCCAAGGACATCATCACTTCGCGCATTTTCTCAGAGAACGGCCTACCGGCTTTGATCGCCTCTTCAGCCCTGCGCAGCTTGGCCGCCGCCACCATTTTCATGGCTTTTGTGATCTTCTGAGTGTTCTTGACGCTGGCTATGCGTTTACGAATGTCTCGTAGACTTGCCATTTCAACCTCATTCCTTATGGACTAAATCCGGATGTCAAACCAAGTTAGGCGTTTTCCACTCGCTATACAATAGAAACAGAAGGAGGATTGAATACCGCCTTGAACTCATCGAGTACCTTCTTCATTTTTGAATCGAGTTCGGCGGAAATGATCTTCTTTTCTCTGATTTCTGACAAAATATCCGGATGGCTGTTTTCAAGATAGCTCAGGTACTGCTTCTCATATTCCATCAACACCCTTAGGTCGTATTCATCTACAAATCCATTGGTAGCGGCAAAGATAACTGCTATCTGTTTCTCCGCTGCCATTGGTTCATACTGGGGCTGCTTTAAAATTTCAACCAGTCTTGTCCCTCTAGCCAACTGGGCCTGCGTGACCTTGTCCAGGTCCGACCCAAATTGAGCAAAGGCTTCAAGTTCCCTGAACTGAGCTAGATCGAGACGCAATGTTCCTGCGACCTGCTTCATGGCCTTAATCTGAGCGTTACCACCAACTCGAGATACACTTAAACCAACGTTAACAGCTGGCCGAACACCGGAGTAGAAAAGGTCGGTCGACAAAAAGATCTGACCGTCAGTAATTGAGATAACATTAGTAGGAATATAAGCTGAAACGTCACCGGCCTGAGTCTCGATAATGGGAAGGGCTGTGAGGCTACCTCCTCCATCAATTTGGTTGAGCTTTGCGGCTCTCTCGAGAAGTCTGGAGTGAAGATAGAAAACGTCACCCGGATAGGCTTCACGCCCCGGAGGCCTTCTAAGCAACAAAGACAACTGTCGATAAGCGACAGCCTGTTTGGAGAGATCGTCATATATGATCAGCGAATGCTGACCATGGTCTCGATAGTATTCACCCATGGTTACACCGGAATACGGCGCGATATACTGCATCGGGGCCGGATCCGAAGCGGTAGCAGAGACTACCGTAGTATAATCCATCGCGCCAAAGCGCTCCAATGTCGCAACCACCTGAGCGACAGTCGAACGTTTTTGTCCGATGGCGACATATATACATTTTACGTCACTGTCTTTTTGATTGATTATGGTATCAATCGCAATCGCTGTCTTCCCTGTCTGGCGGTCGCCAATTATGAGTTCACGTTGACCACGTCCGATTGGGATCATCGCGTCGATAGCCTTGATTCCCGTTTGAAGGGGTTCTTTAACGGGTTCTCTTTTGATTATGCCGGGAGCGACGATTTCGATCATTCTGAATTCGCTTGTGTCGACAGGCCCCTTTCCATCAATCGGTTGACCAAGAGAATCGACCACTCTTCCAAGCATCTCCTTCCCCACCGGAACCTGAATGATTCGGTTTGTCCTCTTCACCGTGTCGCCTTCTTTTATGTGAACATCTTCACCAAGGATGGCGGCTCCAACGTTGTCGGCTTCGAGGTTTAGGACCATTCCCATGATCCCATGCGGGAATTCGAGAAGCTCGCCGGCCATTGCATTCTCTAGTCCATGCAAACGGGCGATACCGTCTCCGACGCTAATCACCGTTCCGGTTTCACTAACTTCGACCTTCTTGTCGTATTCCTGGATCTGCTGTTTAATAATTTGACTGATTTCTTCGGCTCTTATTTGCATTGTCCCTATCCCTTCAGGCTTTCCTTAAGCTGGTTCAACTGAGTTCTAATTGTGCCATCAAAAACCATGTCCCCAACCCTGGCGACGAGCCCTCCTATAAGGAAGGGGTCTATTTTGGTGGTCACCAAGACCTTCTTGCCGCTCATTTTAGAAAGGGCTTCCGTCACTAGGGTCAGGTCGGATTCCTCCAGTGCCTGGGCGCTAATCACCTCACCCCTAGTAATTCCCCGAATTTCGTCAACACTTGATCGAAACGCCGCCTCGATCCCATTCAATTGATCTATTCGTTCCCGATCTACAAGGACATTGACAAAATTCTTGACCATAACATCTGCGCCTATCTTGTTCAGAATCTCCCCTGCTATTTTCTTCTTGTCTTCTTTGGTAAAGACTGGACTAAGCAGGACTTCCTTGAAATCCTTAGATTCAGAAATAATTTCGGTCAGAGCCACCAAATCGCTCCCGTACTTGTCCAGCGCGTCGTTGGCCTGGCCAATCTCTATAAGGGCTTTGGCATAACGCTTGGCTAGAGTGGTATCTATCACTTCATACCCCCGACTTTAACAAGGTAATCCTCGACGATACTCTTCCGATCCTGTTCAGAGATCTTTTCACGAATCATTGTTTCAGCCATTTGAACCGCAAGGTCTACGGACTCTTTTTTGAGCGTTTCCCGCGCTTTGCGAACTTCCTGTTCAGCGGTTATTTTGGCCGACTCAACCATGGCGGAAGACATCCTTTCGGCGTTTGCCATGATCTTCTCGCTATCTCCTTCGGCTGACTTTCTTAATTCGACCCTCATCCGTTCCAACTCTTCTTCCATGCCGGCAATCTTTTCTTTGTAGTCAGCCAACAACCTGAGAGCCTCTTCGCGTTGTTCCACAGCTTCCGCCAGATCTTTAAGGATTTGCTCCTTTCTGTCGGAAAAGAAAGTAACCAGTGGCTTTTTTACAAAATAAACAAGGAGACCGATGAGGACTATTGTGTTGATAACTTTCCACGTCAACAACCACGAGTTCCAGATCGATTCCTCTCCTCCACCAGATGATGCGTGGACAGCGGTTGATAGTCCTAAAAAACCGATTATGCCGAGAAAATTACAGAAAATCTTCTTCCAATCCATCAAATTGCCCTCCCTAGAATTTTCTCGGAAATGGATTTGGCTAGGGGGGCCATCTCACCCTTGAGAACCATTCGAGCTTTTTCTGACTCCGCCTGAATGGACGTTCTCATTTCGTCCACTATGCGGGCTGCGGTAACTCGCGCTGTCTCAAGGACGTCGGCTTCACTTTTCTTCGCAGTCGCAAGCAACTCGGCTTTTTCTTTGGCAGCCACTTGCCTAGCCTCGACTAGCGCTTCCTGGTGTTTCTTCTCCTGCTCCAGAACCTCATTCTCCAACTGTCCCGCTTTGTCCCGGTCGCCTTTGATCTTGGCTTCTCTCTCACGGATCTTGGCCAGAATCGGCTTATACAAAAGAGCATTGAGGAGGAGTAAGAGAATCAGGAAATTGATCAACTGAATAAACAGAGTGAAATTTACATTTATCACTGCTTTGATCTCCTGATTCGAGAAGTTTTGCGCCCAAAAAGCATGACTCATCCCCGTGTCACGCTGAAGGGAGCCTTGAAACTGATTTTTTGGCAAGGATATTTTTTTGGGCCTAGACTTTAAATGTTATATTTTCTAGCATCCCATCCAAGGGGTGTCAAGAAAATTTTCTGTTAGAGGTTTGGTCCTAGGGAGAGATTTACGGTTTTTGCTCAGCTACAGATTCCTCACCTGATTCCTCGCTGGATATGCTGTCTGAGGATTCGACACTGGGTGGCCATGCCTGAGCTGATATCATTTCTACAGATTCCTGTTCGAGTCTTTTTTCATTATTGCTGTCGATCAGCGCCGGCATCTCCGGTTGAAACGACGCCATGGAACACGTTCCTTCAAAGATTACGCCTTCTTCTATCACTAGACTCGGGGTCTTAAGATGGCCAAAGACCTTGGCCGGTGGAAACAATTCAATTTTCTCGGTTGCAGTGAGGTCTCCGTGAACTTCGCCGGACACTTTAAGGATGTTCGAGTGGATCTCAGCGTGGACAATCGAATCAGAGCCAACCACGAGAGTCCCTCGACTGATTATTTCTCCCTCGAAATGCCCATCCAAATGAACTATCCCAGAGAACGACAGCTTACCTGCAAACTCTGTTTGAGAACCGAGGAATCCCGTTACTGCGTCACTCTTTGTTTTCCTGAATCGGAGCATGCGCCCTCCCTGTGATCCCGGCAATATTGTCTCTGGTCGAAGGGCCGGGCAATCATTCCTTAACACAGCCGCAAATCAACTTCAACAAATAATTGAAAATTGTTTCATTCCTTTCGATAACTTTTGGATAATTACCCAATTGTCATCTACTCAATGTTTCAATCAAGGAAAATCAGTCACATTTCACGACAGATGAGAAAACCTCCGCGAGCTAACGGAAGCTAGCGCCGCAGTACACATAAATGAGGACAGCAGAGAAGACCCTCCGTAACTCAAAAAATTCAAGGGAACCCCAACTACTGGAATAAGCCCCATGACCATGCTGACATTTATCGCCACATGCCAGAATATTATTGAAACGCATCCTACCGACAAAAATGTTCCGAAATCATCTCTAGATCTTCCGGCTATCCCCAGTCCGCGAAGTATGAATATTAGAAAGAGCGTCAGCACGATAGATGAACCCAAAAATCCCCATTCTTCAGACAAAACCGCAAATACGAAATCTGTGTGCTTAACAGGCAAAAACATCAACTGGTTCTGAGTGCCTTTAAGGAATCCCTTCCCGAACAATCCTCCAGAACCTACCGCTATTTGGGATTGAATGATCTGATATCCAGCTCCCAAAGGATCGTAATCCGGATTGAGAAAGGTTAGCAGTCTCTTTTTTTGATAGTCCAACAGCAAATATTTTGCGCCAAAATACAATATTGGAAGACTAGCAAGAGCTAATCCAAGTATCACTTTGCATAGCTTTTTGCTCAACCCTGCGAACAGAATCATAGTAAGCGCTACAAGGGACAATACTATGGCTGTTCCCAAATCCGGCTGTGTAGCTATAAAAAATGCTGGAATCAGTACAAAGGCGGCGTGCTTAAATAACTCCAGCCAACTATCTATAGAGCCACGTTTGCTTTCACTAAGACTCCTTGCAAGGACTATCACCACGGCCAATTTGGCAAACTCGGAAGGTTGGAAACGCATTAGACCAAAGTCTATCCATCGTCTCGATCCAGCCGTTATTCTTCCGAAAACAGAAACAGAAATTAAAGCCACCAGAATAATAATGTAGATCCAGATTCCCCATCGCTCTAACAATCGATAATCAAGGAACGAGAACAATACAAGAAGAATCAGCCCCATACTTAACCAAGCGGTTTGCTTTATTACGAAGGATTTTCCCGCTGGTCCCAGAGGAACAGTCGCACTATAGATAAGGGCTATTCCAGCCAAAGACAATGCGACTGCATCAAGGGACAAAATCCATTCAAATTTAGAAAAAGAGGCTTTCCAGCCTCTTCCTGCATATGATATTCCCAACTTAAACCCTATCTCCCAACTTTTTTGGCAGCGCATTCATATTTCATCGCTCAGTCCTTTGGCTCCCCAGGATCAGGGAGTCCGTAGTATCTGCAAATAATTTTTCGCGCCATGGGCGCCGCGATTTTGCCTCCCCCTCCCCCGTGCTCTATTACAACCACAACAGCGACCTTGCGAGGTTGATCATCAACAAAAGCCACAAACATAGCGTGAGTTCTCTCATGATAAGGAACATCATCTTCAGGCTTGGCCTTTTCCCGAGTACTGATGACCTGGGATGTTCCAGTTTTTGCGCTAATATTCAGACCAGGCACTCTACATCTTCGTCCGGTACCGGACCTACTTTCTACTACGTCACGCATGGCTTTTCTGATTAGGGCCCAATCCTGCTTATCGTGCCTTATGCGCAATCGAACTACAGGGTTTTGATCGAATATTACAGAACCGTCGGGAGATCTGATTTGCTCGACAAGAAAAGGTCTCATCACATTTCCGCCATTAGCCAATGCGGCGGTCATCATCGCCAGTTGAACCGGAGTCGTCAAAGTATATCCCTGACCTATTGCTATGGTCACGTTTTCTCCGTCTTTGATGAACGTCCCGTAATTTCTCTCTTTCCAGAAATTCGTTGGAATCAATCCCGGTAATTCTTGGGAAAGCTCAAGACCTGTCGGTTTACCTAACCCGAACAGCGACGCGTAATGAGCCATGGTGTCAGCGCCCAACCTTAACCCGAGTTCGTAGAAATATACGTCGCAGGATTCCACCAAGGCTGTAAGCAGGTCTACTTTTCCGTGTCCATGTTGATTCCAGCATCTGTAAACCTGACCACCCAACTCCAATTCACCAGGACAAATGAATTGGGTGTCAGGTTTTATAAGGCCTTCTGAAAGAGCCGCAAAAGCAGTTACAGGCTTGATAGTGCTTCCTGGAGGATAGAGTCCCCTGATTGAGCGATTTTCCAAAGGCCGCAGAGGGTCAGAATTCAGGGACTTCCAATCCTTTTCGGAAATCGAAGCTGAAAAAATATTAGGGTCAAATCCTGGCTTACTAACCATGGCTAGGATTTTTCCGGTATCTGGGTCGACGACCACAACGGAACCAGCCCTCTCAGTGAATACGTCCTCAACAAATTTTTGAAATGACGCGTCCATGGCCAGTAATATGTTTGAGCCAGGTTTAGCTGGTCTCCTTGTTAAACTTGCAAGACGCCTTCCTTTGGCGTCGATTTCGATCTGTTCCCAACCCTCCTCTCCTCTCAGATAAGTCTCATATTCCTTTTCTATCCCAGTTTTTCCAACTAAATCACCAGGCCTGTACCCAACTCTGCCAAATTTTTCCAATTCAGAACCTGATATCTCTCCAGTTGACCCTATGACGTGACAAAACAAATCCCCAAATGGGTATCGCCTGATTGGCCTCACGTTAAGGGACACACATTTGGATTGAAGAGGAAGACTTTTCAATGTGGAGACTTCTTCCATGCTTAGATTTTTCTTGATGGCAAAGGGCATGAATTTAGGCGATGAAAAGCTCTTTTCAATGATGCTTCTCATCTTTTCGGGCGTATAACCTAAGGGCTCTGAATAAGACTTAACTAGCTCCGGTAGCTCCTTTATAGCTCCAGGGATAATTGACAGCGTAAAACTTGGAATATTTTCAGCCAGGGGATTTCCGTTTCTGTCAAGTATCTCTCCGCGGGGAGGGGGAAGACGCAGCAATCTGATTCTGTTCTCAATGGCCAGATCATCATAGGACTCCCCCTTTATCAGTTGAAGATTCCAGAGACGTATTAGCAGAGCTAGAATAAACACGCATACAATTGCAGAAAAGACTATTACTCGTGATTTGTAATAATCCTCAAGTACGCTATCACTGCGCAATTGTAACACTAGGTAGCTCCGACAATCCTCGAATAGCCTTTCCATGCCTTGTCCAGCATCGGCTTTAACATTATTAGACTCAGAGATGTCAAAATAGTTTTTACCAATATAATTTTTACGATCTCGGGTTCAAGTGTTACGTGCCCTGCAAACCACCTGCTTGTAAACACCACACAAAAAGAAACAAGAGAAACCAATAGAGTAATTGCGAAACTTGTCCCTAAACCTTCAACATGAAAATTGTCACTCACATATCCCGTAAAAATAACCGTCGCCACATATACCGCTGAAAACAATCCCAGCGGCGCTCCTGAGAGTAGGTCTTGAGTCAACCCAAGCAGAAAAGCCGACAATAAACCTGAAACATATTCTCCGTTCAACCCTGTCCACACAACAACCAGTAAGGTCAAATCCGGTTTGAGTTCCATCGGAAAAATGTGGTTCAGAATGGCGCACTGGATCACCAGACATCCCAAACCTGTCAAAAGGAAAAACGGTATATCTTTCAACGATTTCTCTCCTGGCCCGGTTCCATCGAGAATCCTCCCTGCGTCCCTAAAATTACAACCACCTCTTCCAATTCGGAAATTTTCGCGCCCGGCGTTACAGTAGCCTCAACGAATAGACCGTGTTCCGATGAACGTATGGAGTCTATTGTTCCCGCCACCATTCCTTTAGGGAAAATACCATCCAGCCCCGATGTGACAACCAGGTCGCCTTTTTGGAGTTTCACTTCTTTGTTCAAGTATTGAAGAACACACGAATATGAATAGGATCCTGTGAGCAATCCCCTATCTCTAGTCCTTTCAACCCTGCAATCCACAGACATACTTGGATCAGTGATCATGGCAACTTGGGCCATCGTACCAGATGATCGAACGATTTTGCCCACTATCCCCTCTGGCACAGTCACTGCCATATCAGGGAAAACCCCATCAGTTGTACCCTTATTTATCAAGACGGTTCTGAACAACCCTGAAGCATCTTCTCCTATAATCTGGGCTACCAGAGTTGGATAGTCCAGCTTGCTTTTAAGAGTCAGTATTTTCTTCAACCTTTTGTTTTCAAGATCCTTTTCCTTAAGAGTTACAATCTCGGTTCTTAAACGTCGAACTTCCTCAGTCAAGAGCCGATTTTCCTCACCAACCCCTACGAGCCAAAAATAAGAGCGAAATATTTCTCCCGCCTTCTGTTGAAAAAAGGTCACTGTTTGATCAATGGGCTTGAAAGCTGAATATACGAAACCAGCAAATGTCCATCCTTGAGATTTGTCAATGGACGAAAAGAGCAATATTATCCCCAAGCTTAACAGTACAACGGCAGCAGTTACATCTCTTATTGATCTAAACATTATTCAAGAAGGACAAAGTTCATACAAATCAGTTACATCGGTGTCGGAAATGGTGAATGGGATTGTTGATGTAAATAGATTGCAATCGCCTAATGCCGAAATCCCGATTCTAATTGTGTTTGGCCATAATTCAAACTAACGTTGAATATATTGTCTCTGAGTGGATCTATGCTTTGATGAGCACGTCCTTATACATGTCCCAGTTTTCGAAGACTATTCCCGAACCAATGACCACTGTTGACAAGGGATCGTCAGCCACAACTACCGGCAAACCTGTTTCACGTCGAATAACTTCATCGAGATTTTTTAATAATGACCCTCCTCCAGTAAGAACAATACCTCGGTCAACAATATCGGACGCAAGTTCAGGCGGGGTCTGCTCCAAAGCAGTTTTTACAGTCTCCAAAATTGCCCTCACAGGACCTGATATTGCCTCCGTCACCTCACTAGACCTCAATGAAATTACTTTGGGAACCCCACCAATCAGGTCTCTCCCCTTGACTTCTATGACCATCTCTTCGTTCGTGTGGCAAGCGCTCCCTATGAGCATCTTGACCATCTCACTAGTCCTTTCGCCTATTAACAAGCTGTATTTATGTTTCACATACTTGATTATGTCATTGTCTATTTTATCTCCCGCGATCCTCAGTGATTTGGCGTAGACTATATCGGACATTGATATCACGGCTACTTCCGTAGTTCCTCCTCCTATATCTACAATCATGTTGCTTTTGGGTTCCGTTATTGGAAGATGGGCCCCTATTGCCGCAGCGATAGGTTCTTCAATCAAATAAACTTGTCTTGCTCCCGCACTTTCCGCCGCCTCCCTGACAGCCCTCATTTCAACCTGAGTTACTCCGGCCGGGACGCAAACCACTATCCTTGGTTTAACAAACATTCTACGTTTATGAATCCGGAAAATGAAGTGTTTAAGCATAGCTTCGGTGACTTCGAAATCAGCTATCACTCCATCCTTCATGGGACGAATAGCCTTGATGTTGTCTGGGGTGCGGCCAACCATCTTTTTGGCGTCGGCCCCTACAGCTACGATACGTGGCCCGCGCCTCAGATCCATCTTGACTGCAACCACGGAGGGCTCGGAAAGAACGACACCCCTGCCGCGGACGTATACGAGGGTATTCGCAGTCCCCAAGTCAATAGCCATGTCGTTTGAAAAAATAGTTGATAACCAGTTCGAGAACATTTGTTACCCGAAAAAAATTTTCGTCAGACTAATCGGCCACAGGACAATAACAGACACTCAGCGACTGATCAAGCGTTCAGAAATTAGTGAAGCCGTCAGCGGAATTTTGCCTATTTCCTGGCTGTTAAAAAGTGGCCTGAAATATGCCTGTTAGCCGCTTCCATTGACTTAAAGATCGTATGGTCATATTATTGCCGCTTTGAAATTGCTCATTCGGAAAGGAGAGACCAGTGCTCGACCTGATGAGACGACACGCCGGTTCTTGGATTATTAAGGTGGCTCTCGGTGGAATAATAATTGTTTTCATATTCTTCTTTGGATGGGGTGGACCATTAGACAAAGATCGCCAATACGCGGCCAAGGTTAACGACGAAATCATCAGCTATGACAACTTCTACAACACCTATCAAACTGAGATCGAGAAAATTCGACTCCGTTTTCGAGGAGCGATGCCTCCAGACCTACTAGAAAAGCTGAACCTAAAGAAAAGTGTTATGGACCGTTTGGTCGACCAATACATTTTAAGACAGGAAGCCTCTAAGCTTGGTCTGTTCGTAACCACACCAGACGTGAAAAACGAGATTCTGTTTGACCCCACATTTCAAAGAAACGGAGCATTTGACCCCAGCATTTACAAAATGTACCTCAGCACAGTGAAGATGACGCCGGACGCATACGAAAAAACATTGAAACAGGAACTTTTGGCAAATCAAGCGGCCAAACTCATTACTGATTCTGTCAAGACAGATCCAGACGAACTCAAGACTCTTTGGCATTTTCAGAATGACAAGTTGGCTCTCGAAATTCTGCTCATTAAACCGGAAGATTTGACACACAAGGCTCTGCCTGATGAAAAAGATCTGGAAGCTTATTTCAAGAAGAATGAACTTCGATATGTTATTCCTGCTTCAGCCAGGATTGAGTACGTCTGGTTCTCATGGAAGGACTTGTTGACAAATATTTCGATTACTGAGGAAGAAGCCAGATCTTATTACAGATCAAACCAAAAAGAATTTGAGAACCCTGAAAAAATAAGGATCAGCCAAATACTCTTGAAAATTCCGGATGAAACCACCGATAACGAAAAAGAGTCTATCAAGAAAAGGGCCTTTGATTTGGAACAGAAACTGAAATCGGGGACTGACTTTTCTCAACTGGCCAAAGAAAGTTCTCAGGATGACTCGACTGCTTCCAAAGGGGGCGATTTAGGCTGGGTGACCAGAGGATCTATGAATCAGTCCATAGAAGACGCAGCGTTCAGATTGGACAAGGGACGGTTTTCCTCTCCAATTTTGACGGATCAGGGTTATCATTTGATCATGGTAGAGGAAAAAGTTGAAGAACGTGTGACGCCTTTCGAAGAAGCCAAGGATATGATCATACAACGCATGAAGGACGATCAAGCCAAAAGACAAATTAGCCGTTTTGCAGATGATTTTTACGAGCAGGTTTACAGAACGGATAAACTGCAGGAACAGGCCAAAAAGTTCGGCCTTGAGGCGCATGAGGTTGATTCAGTGACAAAGAGTGGTGGAATTCCTGGGGTGATTGATGACGCCTCCATTTCGCAGGAAATATTCGAACTGAAAACTGGTGAAGTTTCGAAGTTGTTCAGAAGTGGGGATAATTATCTGGTTGCTCAATTAATTGAAAAAAAACCCGAGCGGATCCCTTCTTTCAATGAAATCAAGAGCCTTGTCGAGAAAGATTATGACAAAGATCGGGCCATAACATCTTCTATAAAGAGGGCCGAAGGCTTGATCGATGAGTTAACCAAAGATTTGTCGAAAGCGGACGCAATAGCTAAGAGAAATGGTCTTTCATGGGAATCCCTAGATCCAGTATCTCGAATAGCGGGATTTATTCCACATCTCGGCAAATCCAATCAGGTTTCAGAGATGCTGACATCGATATCCCCAACCGCACCGATTTACGGAACCCCAATTACGACTCCCTCGGGGACTGCTATAGTTAGATTATTAAGGATAGAGCCTGCAAGCGAAGATGAATACGCCAAAGGGGCTTCTGAATTCAGGAACTGGGTCTTGGAAGTCAAACGAACGGAATTCTTGAAAGGTTGGTTACGCATGTTACGAGATAAATCGTCAATCGATATAAATCAAAAATCGTTGTAAAATGTTTTCATAAATTGTTATAATTAAAGTTGTAATTTTTTCCCATTACCTCTATAGCCTTGACATTGCGAGGGCCCGCTGTTAATCTTGCGTTAGGCGGGCATAGCTCAGTTGGTAGAGTGCAAGCTTCCCAAGCTTGATGTCGCGGGTTCGAGCCCCGTTGCCCGCTCCAGAGTGTGGTTGTTTACCACCCGGGTTTTTTAGAATCCCGGGTTTTTTATTATAGACGTATGGAAATTGTTCTACGCGTTGAGATTGAGATGACTACAAATCGTAAGCTTGTGAGTTCTCTTTGGACCATGATAGAACCGGTTCTCGAAGCTGATGGAATTGAATTGGTGGAAGTGGAATATTTGCTTTCCGGAGGATCCTGGACGTTGAGGCTCTATATTGACACCCCTGACGGTGTAACACTAGACGACTGTACGACAATCAGTAGGCAGGTCGGCGCATTTCTGGACGCAGAAGATCCTATTGAACAACATTACAACCTAGAAGTTTCTTCTCCGGGAATTAACCGAGTGGTAAGGAAATTGAGTGATTTCGAACGTTTTTCTGGTAGACGGGCTCGCATAAGAACAGCGCATAAAATAGATGGAAGAAAAAATTTCTTGGGTATCTTAAGAGGAACACGAGATGCTACGGTGATAATAGAAGTGGAAAATAGTTTAATGGAAATCAATGCGGAAAATATTGAGAAAGCTCATTTAGAAACGCCGCCGGATGAAATTTTGCAGCAAAGCCTTCGCAAGAAGGCACTGAGCATGGGAGGGTGACCATGGGAAGTCTGGACCGAATGATTGATCAGGTGGCCAAAGAAAAAGGAATTTCTAGGGACACTTTAGTAGAGGCCCTGGAGGCGGCGCTTGTTTCGGCTGCCAGGAAAAGGTTTGGTCCGAAAGTTGAACTTGAAGCTCAATACAGCGATTCAACGGGAGAAATTGAGGTGTTTCGTTTCAGGGATGTTGTGGCGGAGGTCATTGACCCGAGTGTAGAAATCGATTTGGACACCGCCCGCAACGAACTGGATCCTGACGCTGAAATCGGCGATCAACTTGGAGAAAAGATCGGCGCTGAAACTTTTGGCCGTATAGCGGCCCAAACTGCCAAACAGGTAATTATTCAGAAAGTCAAGGACGCTGAAAGAGAAAATATCTACGCTGATTACAAGGATAGAAAGGGCGATATAGTAACTGGAGTAGTTCAACGATTTGAAAAAAAGAATACCGTTGTCAATTTGGGGAGGGCCGAAGCCATCCTTCCCGTTACAGAGCAAATTCCAAAAGAGACTTATCGTCAGGGAGACAGAATTCGAGCGCTAATAATTGACGTCAAAAGAACGCAGAAAGACCCTCAGATTATACTTTCAAGATCGGATCCATCATTCCTTGTAAAGCTGTTTGAGCAGGAGGTCCCTGAAATAGCTGAGGGGATTGTAAAAATTATGTGCGCAGCCCGTGAACCAGGTCAACGGGCCAAAATTGGGGTTAGATCTGGTGACGCCGACGTTGACCCTGTTGGCGCATGTGTCGGCATGAAAGGATCGAGAGTCCAGGCCGTAGTCCAGGAACTCAGAGGCGAAAAGATAGATATAATTCCCTGGAATGATGAGTCTGCGCGTTTTGTATGTAACGCTCTACAACCAGCCCAGATATCAAAAGTAATTATTGACCAAATCTCCGGCACTATGGAGGTTATCGTCGACGATGATCAACTATCCCTTGCTATTGGCAAGAAGGGCCAGAACGTACGCTTGGCTGCAAGACTGACCGGCTGGAAAATCGACGTTAGAAGTGAGTCAAAAGAAGAGAAAATTACCGGAGAGTCTTTTGAAAGGCTTATAGCGATTGAAGGCATGGACGAAGAGACAGCGACAATCCTTTTCGACAACGGTTATAGAAACCCTGAAGACATAGCCAGAGCATCGCTGGCGGAACTGACTAGTTTCATGGGCATAACGAACGAAAAGGCCTTGATGTTGCAAGAGGGAGCCAATAATTATCTCGCGAATCCGCCCGAGATTGAAATCGACACAGAAAAGACTGAAAATTTGGAGTTGGCTCATGAAGACAATGAACCTGATCCAACATCTGACGCAATTGAATAACTGACTTCAGTTCATATTTGGCAGTTTGTAAATTAGATTGACGGCAGCGAATGAAAAAAGGCCATATACCGATCAGAACTTGCGTTGCATGCCGTAGCAAACGCCCGGCCTTTGAAATGATAAGGTTGGTGGCACTGGAAAAAGCGTTGATAGAGACGAACCGAAAAATAAATCTTGGTGGAAGAGGATGTTATATTTGTCCATCAGAGATATGCGCCGCAAAGGCTCTAAAAAAGAGGCTCCTTCAAAAAGCGCTTCGGTCCGAAATCGAGATAATTCCGTCAGTGCAGAGCATTCTGAAAAGATCTAGACAAAAAGGGGTGTGCGGATGAGTATTTTTACCGTTGATGACCTAGCAAGAGATTTAAAGGTCAAAAACGAAGATTTAGTTAAAGAACTGGTGACTATGGGTTACGAAGTTGAGGGACCTGAAAGCTCTCTGGTAACTGACGATCCAGTGGCATTGAGAGCCCATCTTGTATCCGCTCTCCCCCAAAAAGAGGTCGTTGAAAAACGAATCAGACCAACAGTCATACGCAGGCGCGCTAAAAACCCACCATCTCAAGAGCTTCACGAAGATTCAACCATGTATTTAGAGACCCCACAGGAAACGGCAGCGCTTTCTGAAACGGACGAAGAGGCATTGGATTTTCCCCAGCCCGACTCCAAGAATGGCGCACAGGAAGCCCGAAAGGTTCAACGAAAAGCCAAGCGTCACGAACCGGCCCGAATAATCGAAATGGCGCCGGTAAAACCACCTGTGAAAATTCGTCATGATGAAGAGGAATTCACAACAGACGCTCAGGACACACGGACACCGCCAACTCGGGAAGGAGACCACGACGAACCTGGGGTCGTAGACTCTCAAGCGCTGGCGCTAGGGAAGGACCTCTCTAAGGTGGAGGGACCGTCCCAGGTTGACGGAGAGCGACCCAACGTTGAAAGATCGGAACAAAGTTCCGGAACCGAAGCGCCATTAGCTTTGACGGAGGAGCAACGAGAGGCTGAAGATCGGGCAGCTAGGAAAAAGAAAAAGAAAGATAAAAGGATACAACCAGCTCAAATTATTGGTAAAGTTGATCTCAAGAAAGAACCTCCTCCTCGTGCCCCAGAGAGACCTGCTCCACGCCCCCATTTTGTGGAATCACAAACTCCGGGGCCACCCGCTCCAGGACCAACCCCCAGGCCCCGCATTGGTGATCCTTCTTCACGCCCAACGGCCAGGCCGGAAATTGCGACCAAGCAGTTTATTCCTGAGTCACCAATTGAAATGGAACGTCGTCTCAATAAGCGTAAAGAAAAAAAGGGACGAGCAGTCGACGAGCGGCCAGACGATGAAAAAGGAAAACTGCGTCGACGCAAGGAGGTAATTAATGTTGCGGACCTTTACGATGACAGGCCTCGTGGCGGGCGTCTCAGAGGAAGAGCTAAAAAAGTCAAATTAAGAAAAACAGAAATAACTACGCCAAAGGCTATTAAACGGAGACTGAAGTTACCGGAAACTGTTACTGTGGCGACTCTTGCTCACAGGATGAGTGTCAAAGCCGCAGAGGTGATCCAACATCTACTCCCACTTGGCGTGTCTGCGGCAATGAACGAAGTGCTGGATTTTGATACGGCCACACTGGTAGCCGGCGAATTTGGTTTCGAAACTGAGACAAGCCGCCGCCCCGAACAGGACCTTCTTCCCCAAAAAATCCTGGACACGGAAGAAAATTTAGTTCCCCGACCTCCG
This sequence comes from uncultured Desulfomonile sp., assembly GCA_903952205.1. GTDB lineage: Bacteria > Desulfobacterota > Desulfomonilia > Desulfomonilales > Desulfomonilaceae > CAJBEZ01. The sequence continues at coordinate 85,859 of CAJBEZ010000108.1, forward strand.
GTAATTACTGTCATGGGTCATGTTGACCATGGCAAAACATCGCTTCTTGACAGGATCAGATCAACCCATGTTACCGACCAGGAAGCTGGAGGTATTACTCAGCACATTGGAGCTTACAAGGTTAAAGTTCCCAAAGGGGAACTCGTTTTTCTAGATACGCCCGGACATGAGGCTTTCACAGCAATGCGGGCTCGAGGCGCTCAAGTTACCGATTTTGTCATACTGGTTGTGGCAGCGGACGATGGGGTCATGGATCAGACTAAAGAAGCCATAAATCACTCTAGGGCCGCCGGGGTCCCGATACTGGTAGCAGTAAACAAGATAGATAAACCTGAAGCCGACAAAGATCGTGTAATGCGTGAACTTAGCGAGTACAATCTTATCCCTGAAACGTGGGGAGGTGACACTTTGTTCGCCGACGTGAGCGCAAAAACGGGGCAAGGAGTAGACGATCTGCTGGATCTCATATTACTCCAGGCTGAAATCATGGAACTGCGTTCAAATCCTGACAAGAGGGCCACAGGAATTATCATTGAGGCCCGCCTCGACAAAGGCAAAGGGCCTTTGGCCACGGTTATTATAAAGGAGGGCACTCTTAAACTGGGAGATCCTTTTGTAGCAGGGGTGCATTACGGCAAAGTTCGAGCGATGCTCGACCACGAGGGCAGAAGTGTCTCAGAGGCTACGCCATCAACTCCGGTAGAGATTCAAGGATTTGCGAGTGTTCCGGATGCGGGTGAAATAGTTATGGTGGTTGAAGAAGAAAAGCTTGCCCGTCAAATTGGAGAACAAAGATTCATCAAACATCGCGAGGATGATGTGGCTTCGACAAGCCCGGCTTCTCTTGAAGAACTTATAGCCCGGATGCAGACCGAAGAACTTAAGGAACTCAATTTGATAGTTAAGGGAGATGTCCAGGGTTCTGTAGAAGCCGTAAAGGAAGCCTTACTCGGAATTCCTTCCAAAGAAATCAAACTCAAGGTTATTCATGGTGGCGTGGGAGCTATAAACGAATCGGATATCATGCTTGCAAGCGCTTCTAAAGCCATTATAATTGGATTCAATGTACGCCCGACACCAAAGACAACACAACTGGCCGAACAGGAAAAGGTTGATCTGAGGCTTTACACGATAATCTATGATGCCATCGAAGATGTTAGAAAAGCCATTGAAGGCATGCTCTCACCCATTGAAAGAGAAACGGTCGTTGGAAGAGCGGAGGTGCGCCAGACATTCCAGGTTGGCAAAATCGGGGTTATCGCTGGATGTCATGTAGTCACCGGAAAAATAGAACGGTCCAATCAGATCAGGCTACTTAGAGATAATGTTGTAGTTCACCAGGGAAAACTGTCATCAATGAAGAGGTTCAAGGAAGACGTCAAAGAAGCTTTAGAGGGGTATGAATGTGGCATCGGCATCGAGAATTACAGGGATGTCAAGGTTGGAGATATTATCGAGGCTTTTGTCGTGGAACGTGAATCAGTAAAACTGGATCAATAACACCGGAAAGGTTGGGCTGCCGGTTTTTGATTTGCCTCGGGGTTACCAATAAAATATATGCCCATGTTCGTTGGTATCGGATTGTTTAGAATAATGATCCATCAGTCGTCTTCTCTTAAAGATAAGAGACAGGTGGTCAAGAGTATCCTCGGAAAGGTTCGTTCCAACTTCGATGTGTCAATAGCTGAAGTTGACGACAACGATAAATGGCAGATCTGTTCTCTTGGCCTAACAGTCGTATCAAATGACGCCGGACACACGCATAAAATGTTGGAAACCATTAATGAATTTATAGAGAAGTTGTACTTAGCCGAGGTTATTAATTTTTCCATCGAGATTTTGCCATTTGGCCAATTCCATTGAAGTCTCTTGCCATACAATTCACAGTGACGCGTTAAATGTTGATTGATTTTAGTAACTCCCAACAATAGCCCAGACAAAACGATAACCCCGTGATCAGAAATATCAATAAAAACTAGGGCTCATTTATTTCCCTATACGATGAAAATGGATTCAGTATCATGCCACAGTTTAGAAAAGAGAGAGTCGCTGAACTATTAAAGCAGACCATGTCGGACATAATCAGGGACGATATCAAGGATCCCAGAGTTAAGGGTGTCACCATTACTGAAGTATCCTTGGGTTCAGACCTTAAGTCGGCAAGGGTTTTTTTCTCAAGTTTGGATGACGGAAAAGCCGAATTACATTGCCAGGGATTGGCTGCTGCGGAAGGATTTATTCGTCGTAGATTGAAGGCGGAACTGGACTTGAAGTACATACCTGTAATGACCTTTTCCTATGATTCTTCATTCGATCATTCGTTAAAGATTTCAAATCTTTTGAAAGAAATCGAATCAGTCCCGAGTGACCAAAATGATTGACCAAATTGCTGCGACTCTTTCTGAACAAGATGGCTTTGTGGTTGTCACTCATGTCAATCCAGACGGGGACGCCATCGGTTCCTTGCTCGGAATGTTACTGGCCCTGAAAGAAATGGGAAAAACCGCAGTGGCCGCGCTCGGCGCTGATTTTCCTCAATCTTTCGCTTTTCTTCCAGGGAGCATGGAAGTGATGGTAGGACTGGGGCCTATTGGGTTCGATCCATCCTGCGTCATAGCCATAGATGTCGCCACTCACGATCGTATAGTCCCAAGTATCACTGATGTGGGAAAGGCCCCTTGTCTCATCAATATAGATCACCATCCTACCAATCCTGGATATGGCGATATCAACTTTATCCGCCCTCATGCCAATTCATCCACTCAACTGGTTTATGAATTGCTTTGCAAAATGGGATACAACTTGAGTGTAGATGTAGCGAAGTGTCTGTACACTGGGTTAGTCACTGATACTGGCTGCTTCAAATTCTCTGGAGTAACAAGCCAGACTTTTCAGCTTGCTGCGAAACTCCTGGCGCCAGGGGTGGATAGTTATGATATTACACAAAGTCTGTTCGAGGAACTTCCTCTTTCCAGGCTGACCCTTGAGCGATTAATGCTTGAAAGATTGGAGTTTCTATTGGATGGGAAGCTTGCCCTAAGCTACCTTAATATCGAGGACTACAAAAAAATAGGCGCTGCCTTGAATGAGGGAGAAAGTATTGTAAACAGATTACGAGAAACACGTGGAGTGGAAGTCGGCGGGCTTATTACCGCTCTGACCGATAATTCCTGTAAAGTGAGCCTCCGCTCTAAAGGCAGGTTGGATGTTTCAAGTATTGCGTCTCAGTTGGGCGGAGGTGGTCATCGCCGCGCGGCCGGGATCAATAGCTCAACCGGATGCCAGAGTCTCCGTGTCAAGTTAATCGAACTGGTTGAGAAATCTCTGGAGAATGTATCAGCATAGTTTGTCAGCAAAAGTCATGTTTATCTTCTGAGAATAACGGTAAAGTTCTTTCAAAGCTCATCGGAAGATTCGATAAACCTGATTCAGTTGAAAGGGCTACGTTTATAGCTTCTCCTACATCACTGACAAAATGAAGGACAAGCCCCTGTGTTACATGTTCGTGAAATGTCCTGACCTGAGGAAAGTTCTTTGAAGGCAAAATAACTTCTCTCACCCCCGCCCTCCTGGCAGCCAGAAGTTTTTCCTTTATTCCACCGACAGGCATAATTCTACCGTGCAAGGTAATTTCTCCAGTCATAGCAACGTCTCGCCTAACCGTAATCCCCGTGAAGAAAGACGCCAGGGCTACAGCGATGGTCACTCCGGCGGAGGGACCATCCTTTGGGATCGCCGCCGAAGGCACATGCACATGGAGTTCAGTATCGTACAACCTTTGCTGTTCAAGTCCGAAGAGTTCACACGAATTCCTTAAGTAACTCAACGCCGCTTTTGCCGACTCTTGCATCACATCCCCCAAATTCCCTGTCAGGGTAAGCCCGTTGCGTCCTCCGAAACCTGTTACCTCTATGAATATTATCTCTCCTCCATTCTCAGTCCACGCAAGACCGGTAGCTAGACCTACCTTGTCTGTTTCTTCCGCGAGTTCTGAAAAGTACTTCGGCCCCCCTAATAGTTCTTCAATGGTAATTGAATCAACAAACCTATTTATTGGCAGACCGCGCGTTATTTGATATGCAATTTTTCTGCAGACAGAATGGATTTCTCTTTCCAGGTTCCTGACTCCAGCTTCTCTTGTGTAGCCATTGATCAATTTCCTTATCGCCTGTCCTTCAAATTTCAGTTTGTAGCTATTTACGCCGTTTTGCTCCAGCGCCTTAGGAATGAGAAAAAGTTCCGCTATTTTTTCCTTTTCTTCATCGGCGTATCCCGGGATTCTGATAGTTTCCATACGATCCCTGAGGGCTCTTGGAATAGAATCAAGTTGATTGGCCGTGGCTATAAACATCGCATTACTAAGATCAAATGGCAGATCAAGATAGTGATCCATGAAGCCGGCATTTTGCTCTGGGTCCAGGACTTCGAGTAGCGCGCTGGAGGGGTCTCCCCTGTAATCCTGACCAATCTTGTCTATCTCATCAAGCATGAACACAGGATTGTTTGTTCCGGCTCTCCTTATTTCCTGGATTATCCTGCCTGGCATGGCTCCAATATAGGTTCTTCTGTGCCCTCTTATTTCGGCCTCATCCCTGACACCGCCCAGGGAAACTCTGACAAATTTGCGTCCCATGGCTCTGGCTATTGACCGACCCAAAGACGTTTTCCCTACACCTGGCGGACCAACCAGGCAAAGAATTGGGCCCTTATTATCTGACTTGAGCTGACGAACGGCCAGGAACTCAAGGATCCTCTCTTTCACAATCGACAGGTCATAGTGATCCCTGTCGAGGATCTCTTCCGCCCTGGCTATGTTAAGTTCATCTTTTGTAGTCACATCCCATGGTAAACTGGTCAATACCTCTAGGTAGGTTCTGGAAATTATATGTTCCGGGGAATGAGGAGGTATTCTTTCAAGTCGTTGAATTTCTCTGGTTACGGCCTCTGCTACGTCGGCCGGCATTCCTGTTTCTCTTATCTTTAGTTGGAATCCTCTTATTTCGGAAGCCTGAGGATCGACATCCAGGCTGTAGTCCTTTTGGAACACCTTGAGATGTGATTTGCCGTCCAGGGCTGAGGCTCTTTTCATACCTAAGGTCGAAGCGGCTGAATCAACGGTTGCGACCGTTTTGCCCACAAAACTGTCTATATCCATCTTGAGGTAGTTGATTGACCGTCGTAACCTAACGACCGGGTCCAAAAGTTCCAGGAGTTCCTGCTTGGAATCGGCATTAACAGAAAGTTGCGATGAAACCAAGTCGGCAAGTTCATTGATATCACGAGCTTGTTCAATGGAATCAAGAACCTGGCTGTTTATGGTTTTCCCAATGGCTTCCGCCATCTTGAACTGACTCGAGACAATGGAAACCAATGTTTCATGAAAAACTGAATCGCACTGTTTTTCCTCAACGAGTTCAACCTCAGCCATAAGGTATGGTTCGTTCTTCACCTTACTTACGAGATGAACCCTGCATAGCCCTTCGGCGACAGCTCTCAAACCACCTGATTCTAACGACACAACCTTGTCTACACGTGCCAATACGCCTATAGAAGCAAACTCTTCGTTCCAAATTCCGAATCTGCCTCGAGATTTCTGAAAAAATAGACTTACCAGATTCGATCCACCTTGGAGAGATTCCGCTAGTTTCACGACCCGAGCCCCCTTTAAAAACAAGGGGATTACTGCGTGTGGGAATATAACCATATCCCTGAGGGGCAATATCGGCACAACCGTGGGGAAATTGCCCACAGACTTTAGACATTTCATGATTTCGACGCACCCATCCCTGGAATCATATCGAAATTGACATATTGTAAAAAATGGTTTTCCGGAATGTAACCTATCAGATTATCTAGAAAAAGTCAATAATGACTTCCTTCCGACGATATCGCAGGCGGTTGCAAATCATACCCGATCTGATTTCCAACAATAACAAGATGTCCCAAATAGTTAAGCTTAGGACATTAATTCAGTAATAGGATTTCATAATAAGGGTCAGTACACGCAAGGAATTGATGATGTCAACAACAGATATGAGGATCCAGAATGTCGTTCAGTTCTGATTGCGATATAAGATCCATTTCGGACAGTGTCTCAGTGAGGGGCTTTACTCCCTGAAAAAGAATAGTCTCGTATCCAGCCTCAGAAGCCCTGACCACGTTGCCATGATTGTCATCAATGAACAGACATTCTTTGGTAGGTATTCCGAGGGTCGACGCTACATCTAAAAACATTGAAGCGTCTCTCTTGGCTTTTCCTAGGTGATATGAGTTGAACACTGCGTCGAAAAATCCGCAAAAATGGGATTTAGCGTCAAGTTCGTCCAACCAGTTCGTTTGATCAGTCAACAGTGAAACAAAGAGGTTTTTTGCCCTCAGTACAGTCACTATTCTTGTCATCTCAGGACGCAAGACGAAACTGCGGAGAATTCTTGATCTCATCTCCAGGTCGGTCATTGAAGCTCCTGTGGTTTCTCTTACAACCGACCAGTATTGTCTTTCTGAAGCTTTCCCAATAACGTATCCTGATTCATAGATGGCTTTCGTAGCGGATTCGAAGAACCTTTCGGGTTCAAGTCCCTCATGGATCGCAATGCCCATGAGTCCATCTCTAAATCCTTCTTCAGCTATAACTCCACCAAAATCAAAAAATATTGCTTCAAATTTGTGCACTGCTCTAGTTTTATTTTTCACGGCGCCTCTAAAAAAAAGCTATTTTGATTAAATTTGTAAGAAATTCGCGTTGATTTAATCAGACAGTCCTTTTATAATGGAGGCTTTATGACTGAGTCAATATCTTCGGTTGTTTTGACCTTGGTAATTGAGACGTTCTTTTCTATCTTTAACCATGCGAATGACTTTGAAATTCAGACTAAACCGTTGATAACAAAGGGGGAGAGCGAAAGAACCTCTTCTCGATAAATTAACAAATAAGGAGTTTAAGGAATGATCGATCACGTAGACGCCGCATCACCTAACCTGAGTCTTAGAAAACAGAGTGGTTCTTCTGTTTATAGTTTTTTGGGGTTCCTCATATTGGGAATCATCGTAGTCGTAGCAATATTCTTCTTCCCTTGGGGGCAAATGCTTAAAGGGGGTCAAAGCCCGGAACTGGCGGCTGCAAATGAGGCAATGAACAAAAAAGAATTCGATAAGGCCCTTAAGCTTTTCGACAAACATATTTCCGCCAATTCTGGAGACGCCGCCGGATATGTTGGCAGGTCTAGAGTCCGCATTCAGTTGGGCAATTTACAGGGGGCCGCTGAAGACGCAAGATTAGCTATCGAGAAGGACCCAAAAAACGCGCAAGCATATGGTCAAGAAGCCATTGTCCTTAAAATGCAGGGCAAAACCGATGAAGCTATGAAAAATTTTTCTGAAGCGATAAAGCTCGATCCTAAATACTCATGGGCATTAGCCCAGAGGGCTGATCTCTATTCCAGAGCCCAGGACAATGATAAGGCTCTAAAGGATATCAATAAAGCCCTTGAGTTGAAACCAGGTTTTGTTGATGGCTACCGAATGAGGGCATGGATTCTCAGTAGGAGTGGCAAATGCAAAGACGCGTTTGAAGACTTTCAGAAAGTGGCCAAAATGGGCCCTAATGACGCCTGGAGCATTCAGGACACAGCGTGGTTCTTGTTGACATGTCCGGATGAAAAACTTCAGGATGCCCCAAAAGCCATGGATCTGGCCAAGAAAGCGCTCGACATGATGGGTGGCCAGGACGGCGTGTTCCAGGAAACTATGGCCGAAGCTTATTTTAAGCAGGGAGATCCATTGAAAGCGGTAGAGCATCAGAAGAAAGCTATTGAGATGGGTTCCAAAAAATGTCCTGACGAATCCTGTATAAAGGAAATGAAAGAGCGCCTAAACAAATACGAGTTGGCCGCTCGACAGGAAGTTAGAAAATCCTATGAAATTTTATCTCTCGATAGCGGAAATTGAGATTGAACGTGTCATCTATTGATATTTACAACTAATCTGGATGTTTCCTAAACGAAAAGGCGCTTCAATATGGAGCGCCTCTTTGTTATTTCAAAGCCTCAAAACTAACTACCCAGTCTTCCCCTTGCTGCTGCTCGAAGTTGACTCTGACCGATTTTCCCAAGAATCTGGCTGCCTGAACTCTCTGCTCATTACAAATTCTACCAGTCTTCTTGTCACTGTCCTTCCCTAGCAAAGTGACAGTATTGAAATCCAAACGCTCAAGTTTTCCAGAAAACTCGTACGCCGCCACAACGGTTGTAAAGGAAAAAAATATGACGGTAACAAGCGTACCCACACCACGTATAGTCATGTGACCTCCGTCCAAACCCAAATCAATCGCCTAATCAGACGTGCCGCAACATACGGCAAAACAATGCTCGGCTTTATGCCCCGAGCAATTACATTATAAAGTAATGATAACTCATTAGCCGATTTCTTTCAAGACGCAATGAAACAGATCAAGCAAACACAAAATTGAATACCGAGGCAAGGCGCGGATAGTTTTTGGGAAGGCTACGGATCAAGAAACTGTCAAAGAAAGAATTACATTATGTTTCTTAGAAAGTTGCTCGTCACATAAATGAAGTTTGCCCTTATACGGAGTCTTTTCGCGTGCAGCCGCGGCGGGAACGGATAGTATGGCGCTGCGGATTTGATCGCTTTTATTGCTGATTCATCCAAAATTGTGTGGCCGGATGAATCCAAGAGGTTGACGTAGACGAGTTCACCATTCTTCGCAATTGAGAACTCTACTGACAGGCTCCCACCTATTCCGGAACTGGCGGCGGCTGTAGGGTACACCCAGACACCTTGAATTTTCCTTTTAAGATGGAGCATGTATGAAAAAAACTTGTCCTCTCTAGTGTTTATGTCTACGACAGCCTCTTCAATATCACCATCTGGGAAAAAATCATTCGGACCGGCTACGGAACTTGAAAGGCCCCTGGCGACTTCTCCCGGAGTTGGTCTCAGGTCAATTCTTTTGGGGTTGTTTTTAGGTTTTTGGGGCGATGAACTGACATCCTTGTCCTGTGTGCGAGATTTTTTTTGAGCCTTTTGTTGTTCAACTGCCTTATTTATTTCCTCTTCAGCCGCATCAGGCTTCTTTTTTGTAATATCTTCCGGCGCTACCGGCGGAGTCAGAGAAGCCATTCTCTTTGGCGGTTCCTGCATGGAGCCTATGGGAGGTTTTGGAGGAAGAGGCATTTTGGGTAAACGTTCTTTTTCCGCTTTATGATCCCGGTCCGACATGGCGGCAGAGTCCTTGGGAGGTGGCTCGTCAGGTTTCCAGGATTCTTGCGGTTCAACCAACCTTACCTGCGTGACCTTCTCGCCTGGTTTGAGAAGAGAACTTGTAGGTTGGAACCCGACTACTCGAGCTACAACAAAAAAAAGAAGTAGATGAAGCAAAAAGGCGGTCAGAATTCCATATTTGAGGACTTTTTGAGTTTCACCGTCATCGATGACCAACGAGGAGGGAAGAACAAATCTCTCTCGGTCAAAGTCATCCTTCAAATCGATATCAAGATCTTCATTGATGTGAGTTTCATCTCTCCTCATCTTGTCCTAACGCTTCTTCCGATCTTTGGCTATGAAGCTCAAAAGTTTCAAACCCGCATGTATCCAATCTATTAATTATATCAAAAAGATGTAACTATAATAAACAGTTTTCTCAATTTTACAAACTATTATCATAACATTATTTTCCGTATTTGTCAGGGGGGTGTGTCTTGATTCTGATAAATTCTGCTAACATGTCCATCAAGGTCTCCTTAATGCGGAGCCCACGTTGCCGGTGGCGTAACAGTAAGCGCATCCATGAAAACAGGTATTATACGAACCGATGTCAATTGAGGCCGCGCATCTGCATTCTTTGCGGGTCGGCCTCTTCGGTGTCCCATCGAGAAACAGTTTTTTATAATCAGAGTTGACAACCTGTTTCAAGAATTCAGGATCTATGCATCTAGCTCTGCCAATTGGCCCCACGGCGAGATAATCATGAGCGCAGGACAGCAATTTGATGCCTTGATCAGATGCAATCGCCGCCAATTCCAAAGCCATCAGGACTGATTCTTCACGGGCAGGTTCATGATGATCAGGTAAAAGCTTTTCCAAATTCTTTCTTGTCTTACCGTAGTAGTCGCAAAAACTAAATATGCATTCGTCAACAAGGGACTTCATAATACCGCACAAGCTTTTAAAATTTTTTAGATGCCAGGTTGTGTTAAGAGTTTCAGTTAGAACTATGGTGTCATATCGCCACCTAAACACTTTTGAACCGTAGGTTTTGACCAGTTTTTCCAACGTCCTGACTGTTTGACCCATTTGGGGAACATTCGGTTCCACGATTTGGGGATAATTGTTCATGGAGTAAAGAAATGTGAAGTCATGCCCCATATCAGAAATTTCGTCGAGATAGCGCGCAATAGGTTCTGCGTTTTTTGTCCAAAAAACTATTGCAGCAACGTCATCTGGAGAGAGAGACTCCTGTCTCGATCTCTGGTTAAACGGATTCACCACTTGGACTGACTTTTCACGAAATCTTGATAGGACCCATTCGGCATGGAAAGCGGGAATGTCTGTTCTTCGGCTTGCAGATATGATCTTCATTTCCCTGCTATGACCAGAGCAGGTAGAATCTCTTGGAATCTAACGGTTTGGGTGGAAAGATTTCGAGACAAATTTTCTCCGCTGCAAAAATAAAGGGCACATTTGAGCGCTGTATGTAATATAATAATTGGTGTTTATCCTAGTAAAGAAACGTATTATCCTGGATTACATTCCGCTCCTTGGGGTTTATACGCTCAACAAGCATTGAACTGCCGTCATATCAAACAGGGAACGGCGATAGGATCAGCGGAATTCGTTCAACTAAAGCTGTAAAGGATTTTAAATGGCCAAGACAAAAAAAACAACCGACTCCATCGAAGGAACCGGACATGAATCTGAGAAACTGAGGGCGGTCGACATTGCCGTATCCCAAATTGAAAAGCAGTTCGGACGCGGCTCAATTATGAAACTTGGCACTTCTGGAGCGATCCCGGATGTAAAAGCTATTTCTACTGGATCCCTGGGACTTGATCTTGCCATTGGGATAGGAGGAATACCCCAGGGACGTGTCACGGAAATTTTTGGCCCTGAGTCCTCCGGTAAAACCACTTTGTGTCTGCACGTCATTGCTGAGGCCCAAAAAAAGGGAGGGTTCGCTGCTTTTATAGACGCGGAGCATGCTCTGGACACTCACTATGCGAAAAGACTGGGCGTCAACACAAACGAATTACTGGTCTCACAGCCGGACAATGGCGAACAGGCATTGGAAATCACGGAAATTCTTGTTAGATCAGGCGCAATGGATGTTGTCGTGATAGACTCAGTGGCGGCATTGGTTCCCAGAGCGGAGATAGAGGGGGAAATGGGAGACTCTCACATGGGCCTTCAGGCCCGCCTTATGTCGCAAGCGCTGAGGAAACTGACAGCGGCAATTTCTCGATCAAATACTTCGGTGATTTTTACTAACCAGATCCGTCAGAAGATCGGAGTAATGTTCGGCAACCCTGAAACAACTACCGGGGGCAATGCGCTTAAATTCTACGCATCTTTGAGATTGGACATCCGTCGGATAGGACAAATTAAAGAAGGTGAAAATATCACCGGTTCCCGTACTCGTGTAAAGGTGGTCAAGAACAAACTTGCCCCACCATTTCAGCAGGTAGAATTTGACATCATGTACAATGAGGGCATTTCATCATCAGGAGAGATACTTGACCTCGCTGTAGACAACGGGATAGTCGAAAAATCAGGGGCATGGTATTCATACGGAGATGATCGAATTGGCCAGGGGAGAGAAAACGTCAAAACTTTTCTCAAGGCAAACCCTGACTCATTAGCTACCATTAGATCCAAAATACTTGAGCTAAAGGCCCAGGCAAGCAGTTCCCCTGAAGAATCGAAGTCTGGGGCTCCGTCTACCGAGGTAGAATCTGACGAAACCTTTTGAATTTCAGATGGCTGCTGAATGGTCATTCTAGATGACTTATCAATTTTCATCGCTTCTGTTGGGCGATGGACAAACCACATAGCGCCGAGAACGGCAAGGAGGAATGAACGGTGAGTGAATTCAAAGTTCTGTTAGTGGATGACGAAACAGACTTTGTAGAAACCCTTGTAAAGCGCTTGCGCAAACGAAAACTCGACGTTCGGGCGGCGTCCAGTGGCCAACAGGCTCTGGACATGCTGTCGGAATCTCCGAGCGACGTCGTCGTACTGGATGTCAAAATGCCGGACATGGATGGCATCGAAACACTCAGGAGGATCAAGAAGATTGCGCCCGGTGTCGAAGTCGTCATGCTAACCGGCCATGCCAATGTCGAGGTGGCAATGCAGGGAATGGAATTGGGGGCCTTTGATTATCTGATGAAACCCATAGACATCGACGACCTACTCTACAAACTTCAGGACGCGTTCAAGAAAAAAAGTTATGTAGATATTGATAAGCAATAAATAATAAAGTCTTATCTATGTAATTTAATTCCACTCATGCGGGATAGTTTCCACATTCGGACCGAGTTTAAAGAGTAAAAGTCTTCCTAATCTATTTGTACTTTGGCAGTCTGTAAAATATGCTGACACCATCCGGACGAACTCATTTGCGCCCATCAATCAACTACAACATATTCACTGTTATTATAGATGGTTAGGTTCTGAGATGTGTCCTCCATTTAAGGTACAAGTATTGCATTTGCTACAGTCAATAGAAATCCTTAACAACGGAGGAAACATCGCATGAAACGGGCTAGGCAGTTTTACCGGATGCTCATGGAGGCGTCAATGGCCCACGCCAGATGGGATTACGAGACTTCCATGAATATCCTAAAAGACAAAAAGAAACTCTGGATACTTGGCCTCATGCTGATTCCAGCGGCGTTGACAGGCTTGGCGCTCGCTGCGGACCAATTTTTGGGAGGTTACAAAGCTTATCAGCCGGCATTTTACAATCCAAGCATTTTTGTTGTTTCAATAGCGGTTGGTTTGGGCGCAGGTCTCATAACGGGCTGTATAGGAGCCGGCGGTGGTTTTATTATTACCCCGGCTCTAATGAGCGCAGGGGTTAAGGGGATACTGGCGGTCGGGACGGATCTTTTTCACATCTTCGCTAAAGCCATTATGGGCACTGCGATACATAAGAAACTTGGCAACGTCAACGTAAAGCTGGCTGTCGCCTTCCTTGTCGGCTCAGGCCTCGGGGTCACTGGCGGAGGATATATAAACAGGGCGATTTATGAATATAACCCAATTTTAAGCGATTTGTTCATCAGCATTGTCTATGTTGTGTTGCTAGGGTTCCTCGGTTTTTACTCTCTATTCGATTTCTTAAAATTGAGGAAAAGTCCTGGAGATGTCGGCGCTCACGGCGGAGAAAGTGATCATGGCAAAGAAGCGGCTTCAGGTAAAGTGGGACTTCCGGCTAAATTGCAGGCATCAAAAATCCCACCACTAATTGCCTTTGATGAGGATCTGACACCAGGTGGAAAGAGAATCCCGGCGCTCTTCGTCGCAATTAGTGGAGCGATTGTGGGTTTTGCGGCTGCTATCATGGGCGTAGGTGGAGGTTTCCTTACCTTTCCTATTTTCGTTTACATCTTGGGCGTTTCCTCCTTCACAGCGGTTGGAACCGACATCCTCCAAATAATTTTTACTGCTGGATACGCGGGTATTTTCCAGTACGCGATATACGGGTTCATTTTCTATACTCTCGCAATGGGAATGCTTCTGGGATCTCTAATTGGGATTCAGGTTGGAGCGCTCACAACAAAGGTTGTAAAGGGTATTTACATTAGAGGATTTTACGCTCTTTCCATTCTAGCGGGTTTCGTGAATAGATTCTTCTCCTTACCTGAAAAACTTAACCAGATGGAAATAATAAACATCTCAGACTCCCTGGCTAAAGGTCTTAGCTTTGTAGGGCTCATAATATTTTTCTTGGTTATCGGGGTGTTCTCTGTGTGGGTTATCGGTAAATTCCTTGGCAACATCAAATCGCTCAGAGGGGAGGTTTAGACCAATGTTAATAAGGGACGGCAAGAATTTCACAAAGGGACTCCTGTTGGCAATAACCTTCTTTATAATCCTGATAGCAATGTTCCTACCCTTGTTTGAAGGCGGCCTTAATTTTCTGGAGAAGTCCGACCAAATATTCAACAGCATATCTAAGGGTTCAACTCAGTACGTTGCGGCTCTTGAAAAAAAGAATCAGGAGTACTTGGGGAAAACGTTCAAAGTGGATGTAAAATCCAAGACCGCTGAAACTGGGCAACACATAGCTAAAATTTTCACCACGGCCGGGGCTACAGTTACAGGGCAAGGATCTCACTTACAGATATCAGGTGATTTGGGACTAGTCCTAAAATCCGCTCTTAAAGACTCTGACGCCATGTTTTACAACAAAGATTCCGAACTCGCGACCAAGTATGGTTTTTCCGGTCGCGATTCGATGTATGCATGGTGGAGCGGCCTGAAAGAAATGGACAAGGACCTCAAACGCCAAGCCAAGTTCAAAGAAGCGGCTTTTGTTGACTCAATTCTGAAAAAGGCTGTTGAAGTCAGTTACAACTATTTTACAGTAGTCCCGGAAAGCGCTTACTCAAGCGCCGGCATATTGGCCTTTCTGCTTGTGTTTTACGTAGTTTACACTCTCTGGTGGGGCTATGCCATTTTCTTCCTTTTTGAAGGGATAGGTTTACAAATGACCGCCAGCGCCAAGAAGGAGCATTAAGACTCCGGTATTCAACGAAGGGGCGCTCACAAGTTCGAGTGGCGCCCTTTTCCTTCACCTCTGATGGAAATCACAAATGTATTCATGGTCAGCCTTCCCAGAACAATTAAAAAGCTGCGCAATTCGCTGGACATACGCTTCAACGAATTGCATTTCCCATTGATTTACAACCAGGCTTTCTTTCAATAATGATCAAACTTCCAAAATTTCTTAAGCGAATGATCTTTAGGGGTCACAGTGGTCCTGAAGACCCATCAAGTGTTCAGGGACTTCGAGACGCTTTCGCTCATCGCTATCATAATTTCAAGCTACTTCTGACGGCTAACAACAAAGCTCTGGAAATTATGACCGACCTGGAAAAAGCGCTCGAAGGTTCCCGGCCATTTGGGATGTCATTCGTCCGCTCACACTGCACAGCAGTTTCTGTAAACGTCTTCAGGATAATAAAACATCTGGACGAACTGGCTCCAGGTAAATACAGAGAACTTTACGATTCCTTTAAACAGATTCAGGACAACATCAATTCTTCTTTGGCTTGTAAGAAAACTTTTGGTGGATCCAAATTGGTCGTGCCTTTATCGGAGGTCACAAGAGATCTTCTCGATGAAGTGGGCGCCAAGATGGCTAATGTCGCCACCATCAAAAATGAAATTGGTTTGCCTACACCTGATGGTTTCGTAATCTCGGCCAGGGGATATGAGCGGTTTGTGACCCACAATGATCTCCAAGCTGAGATTGATCGCCGAATACAGGCTACCAACACAGAAGGGATTGACGACCTGTTCCGTCTTAGCGCTGATCTCCAGAACCTCATTCTAGCGGCAAACTTGCCGGAAGATTTGGAAACCGAAATACTGGAAGCATACAACAAACTCGAAAGGGCTCACGGGCAGAGAATTCGAGTGTCGACCCGCAGCAGCGCGCTCGGGGAAGACTCGTCGGGAACGTCATTCGCCGGACAGTTTCGCTCCATTCTGAACGTCGGCAAGGAGAGCGTAATCGACTCTTATAAGGACATCGTGGCCAGCAAGTATAGCCTCCCCGCTATAACCTATCGTCTGAATCGCGGAATTCCGGACGAGGACGTGGCTATGTGTGTTGGTTGCATGGTGATGGTCAACGCAGAAGCCGGTGGAGTAATGTATTCCTGTAACCCGTTAAATGTCAGGGATAATTCCATCCTCATTAACTCAGTGTGGGGCCTACCCAAAGCAGTGGTTGATGGATCCATAGACCCCGACCTTTTCATCATTTCCAGTCAAGAGCCATTTGATATTATAAAAAAATCCATAAGGGAGAAGAAACATGAATTCGTGTGTTTTCCTGAGGAAGGAGTTTGCAGAGATGATGTGACTGGAGAAAAGAGTGGCGCGCCGTCTATATCCGAAAGTCAGGCGCGGGATCTGGCAAAGATGTCCAAGACACTCGAGGATTACTACGGCGGACCTCAAGACATAGAATGGGCGATTGACCAACAAGGATCAATATTTATTTTGCAGTGCAGACCGCTTCAAGAGGTGGAGTTGCCCCCCTGCAATGTTCAAATAGATGAGCTAAATGATGGGGAATACGTGATTTTGGCCGCTGGTGGACAAACCGCTGCGCCTGGTGTCGCGTATGGTCCTGTCTACATAGTCAAGAACGATGTTGATAAACTAAAATTTGTTCCAGGTTCTGTTCTTGTAACTGCTCAGGCTTTGCCCCGTTGGGCGCCTATGCTAGGCTCAGCGGCTGCGGTCATAACCGAAATTGGCGGCATTACAGGCCATCTGGGGAACGTTTCGAGAGAGTTCTCTGTCCCTGCTATTTTTGGACTCTCCGGCGCAACAGAGAAATTCCAGAGTGGTCAGGAAATAACGGTGGATGCGGACAACCGTCGAGTTTACCTCGGAAAGGTTGACTCTCTGATCGAGATGAAAACCACAAGAAAGAACTTAATGGCTGGTAGCCCTGTATTTGAAATACTGGAAAAGGTTACCAGACATATCGTGCCACTAAATCTACTCGATCCGGACAGTCATGAGTTTCACCCACGAAAGTGCGAGACGCTCCACGACATAACTCGATTCTGCCATGAGAAGTCAGTCCATGAAATGTTTAACTTCGGTAAGGAACATCGCTTCTCGGAACGCTCCAGCAAACAACTGGTTTGCGATGTTCCAATGCAATGGTGGCTGATCAACCTGGATGATGGATTCAAGCAGGACGTCGAGGGAAAATTTATCCACATCGACAACATTGATTCCATACCCATGCTGGCTTTGTGGGAAGGCATTACAGCCGTGCCATGGGAAGGCCCCCCTCCTGTGGACGCTAAGGGATTCATGTCAGTCCTTATGCAGGCTACTTCAAATCCGGCCCTTGATCCGTCAATGCGCTCAGCCTATTCCGCCCGTAACTATTTTATGATTTCAAAAAATTTTTGCAGCCTTTCTTCGAGATTCGGATTCCATTTCTCAACCATCGAGGCGCTTGTAGGGGAAAGAGCTTCAGAGAATTATGTCAGATTTACTTTCAAGGGTGGGGCCGCTGATTTCGCACGGCGGAGACTGCGAGCTCTCTTCGTGGGAGAAATACTGGAATCTTTCAACTTCGAAGTTGAAATACGGGAGGACAGCGCATTTGCCCGCGCAGAGGGTTTTGATGCTGAAAACATGCGGGAAAAGCTCAGGATCCTGGGCTACATGATAATCCATACACGTCAGCTTGATATGGTTATGACAAACAACTCGTCCGTCATCAAATATAAGACCAAGATTCTGGATGAGATCAATGGCAAGGTTATAGTAAATAACAATCACCTGCAGTAAGTAACTTGCTTATATTTATATGCTCTGATATCATTTTCTCATCCTACTTATTTTAAAGTTCACTTATGGGACACATTTAATTAGGAAAATTCATTAAGGGGGGAAGCTGAATTGTTAGCTCAAGTCCATTCTGGCGCCTTGGTCGGTATAGACGCTCATCCTGTCGAAGTTGAAATTGATGTTTATAACGGATTACCTGCAGTCACGGTTGTAGGTCTCCCGGATAGCGCTGTTAAAGAGAGCGCCGCAAGGGTTAAATCCGCAATCGTCAACAGCGGTTTTCCGTTCCCCGCCCGTAGAATAACTGTCAATCTTGCTCCTGCGGCATTGAGAAAAGAAGGATCCGGATTCGACTTGCCTATTGCGATTGGGGTACTGATCGGACTCAATCTGCTACCAACGGAAAGGATGGATGATTACCTGATCGTTGGAGAACTTTCATTGGACGGTCGGGTCAAGGAAGTTCGGGGAGCGCTTTCACTGGCTCTTGCGGCTCGCGACCTCGGATTCAAGGGTATCATCCTTCCTGAGTCAAATGCCCCGGAAGCAGCGGTTGTGGATGGCGTAGACACATTGAGTGTGTCAAGTCTAATCACAGCCGCCGGCTTCCTGATGGATCGAGTTGCCATTGAACCTTCCAGGCCTAATCCCAATTCCTTGACAACACCTGCCGTGGACTATCCGTTGGATTTTCGAGACATCAAAGGGCAGGAATATGCCAAGAGGGCGGTTGAAGTGGCGGCCGCAGGGGGTCACAATGTTCTTATGGTTGGTCCACCAGGATCAGGAAAGACCATGCTTTCCCAGAGAATTCCGACGATTCTTCCTGAACCGGTATTTGAAGAAGCTTTGCAGACCACCAGAATTTACTCAGCGGCGGGATTGCTGGGAAAAGAAAAATCCATAATGACTAGAAGGCCTTTCAGATCCCCACACCATACCGTTTCTGACGCCGGCCTGATAGGCGGTGGCGCTATCCCGCGTCCCGGAGAAGTTTCGTTGGCTCATAATGGTGTTCTCTTCCTGGATGAAATGCCCGAATTCAGGAAGAATGTCCTGGAAGTTCTTCGACAACCCATCGAAGACGGTGAAGTGACCATATCCAGAGCGCATCTCGCTATAACGTTTCCAGCGAGGTTCATGCTCGTAGCCGCAATGAATCCATGTCCTTGCGGTTACAGGGGAGACATGAAACATGAATGTGTCTGCTCAAAACAGACCATCGAGAGATACTGGGCCAAAATTTCAGGGCCTCTTTTGGACCGCATTGATATACACATAGAGGTCCCCTCAGTCGAATGGAGAGACCTCACGAGTAAAGAAAACGGCGAAACGTCGGAAGAAATCCGGCGACGCGTAAACGCCGCTCGCAGTGTTCAGTTGGACCGGCTCGGACAATACGGTATTTTCTCCAATTCCCAGATGAAATCGTCATTGACCAGAAAGTTTTGCGTACTGGACCAAACATCCCTCGATTTTCTGGAAAAGGTCGTGGAACGTCTTGGCCTATCGGCACGGGCGTATCACCGAATCTTAAAAATAGCCCGGACCATTGCCGATCTGTCGCTTAGCCCTGACATTAGGCCCGAACATGTTTCGGAAGCGGCTCAATATAGGTCACTTGATAGGCGTTACGACTAATACCATTTTGCTGACAGGAGAGTATAGCATTGCGGCGAAACGGTGGGACTTATCGAAGATTTGACGTCCTTGCGTCACTGGTAGTGAAGATCCTTCGTCATGCCGGTGTTTACAAGGTTACCTTTTCACAAGTGAATCAAGCAAATTCTGATTGATTTCCTTTTTGTCCTTTATGAAATCAGAGAAGATCTGGATCAATGGCGCGCCGTCCGGGACAATGGTCTTGCCCCTGGCTCCAAGAGTTGTATAGCCATCGCCTCCCGCAAGCAAAAAATCGGTGAGCGCCACAGAATAATAATCCTCGCGTCTGAAAGGTTTTGAACCTACTTCCTTGATTTGAAGCTCTCCACCGGATATTTCATGTCTTAGACCGTACGTCTGGAGCTTACCCCCACTCCTCTCTGGAAGCTCCAGGCTGCGGCGTAAAACCGACTCAATATCCGAGCCCGTTAAGGCCACTTTTGTTACGAGGTTCTGAAATGGGAGGACGCCATAAATGTCGCGATTAGTTATAGGCCCAATTTTCAATCCGTCCCTGATTGCGCCACCATTTATGAGGCCTGCCTCCGCATTGACGGCTTTCGCCATGACATAGGCTACCAGTATCCCCAACGGATTGGGCGTGGAAGATCTGACAGCGCTGAGACTTCCTTCGAGAGCGATGTCTGATGAACCTATAGTCTCGCTGAAAAACGGCGCCATCTTGCTACTGTATTTTTGTAGAGTTGATCTGATCCGAGGATCTTCCTCAATGGTCCCATCCAGTTTTATTAGCTGTCCTTTGTAATGTTCTATACTGCCATCCTTTACATCTACATCGAGTCTCCCAACATACTGGGAATAGGCCCCAGCCTGGCATACGAGAGTATCATCCAGTTTAACCGGTTCAAAAAGGGCCGTGTGGGAATGACCACCGATGATTACATCAATGCCCGGACACAATAGGCCAAGCTTCTTATCTTTCTCGACTCCCAAATGTGTCAGGGCTATTACGAACTTGTCCTTTCCATGTTTTTCAACAATTTCCCGAGCCACATTGGTCGGGTCTGCAAAAACAAGCCCTTTGACGTTCCTGGGATGCGTAAGTTCAGGAGTATTTTCTGTTGTAAGACCAAAAATGAGTATCCTGCACTTTTTGTCCGGAAGTTTTTCGATAACATAGGGCTTGAAAACCAGATTTCCATCCGCGTATCGGATGTTCGCGCTCAACAATGGAAATTTCATGGCAGGCCTAAGGGTTTTTATCAAATTGGATTGATCATAGTCGAATTCATGATTGCCTACGGACATAGCGGAAAATTTCATGGCATTCATCAGCCTGACTCCAAGTTTTCCTTTGAAAACAGCGGAATAGGCTGTTCCGGTAAACATGTCGCCCGCCAGCAATGTTAGCGTGGTCCGTCCTTCAAGATCACAGGCTTTTCTGATTCTCTCCATAACCGTCGCGGCTTTTGCAAAGCCGGCGCCTAACACACCGTTACTGTCCTTTGCCGGACTATAGTGGCCGTGTGTGTCGTTCATGTAGATTATAGTCAGCTTAAGAGAACAGGGAGACTCTTTCGCCCACAATGGCATGTTATTACCGGTAAGAACCAACGCGAGAACAAAAAATGTGATCATGTTTCTGAAGGTCTTCCGTATAACATTAGTGATCATACTTTCCCCTCCAAGTCAGGCGGAATGAACTGATTTAGCTGGATCCGGCTTTAGAAACAAATGAAATCCATGCTGGGACTGGAAAATAAGGAAGGCTGATGGTCGGGGTGGCCGGATTCGAACCGGCGGCCTCGTGCTCCCAAGGCACGCGCGCTAACCAGGCTGCGCTACACCCCGAACATGCTGTTTATAAATCTTTAGCTCAAAAATGGCAAGCCCTGCCGCGTGTGAGGTCAGAATATCGCCGGCGGACAACCATTGGCTGCCACGCGGAGCAATCTTCCAGCTCAACCAACCCATTGCAGGTGAATATTGACATAGCATGAGCATCATTTTGAGCCCTGGTAGGAATCTTTCCTGTTTGATTGTGGTTCCCATGAACTATGAAATTCTCTTCCCAGTGGGAAGATTTTTCTGCTCCTCCAAAAAAATCCATTACATTTGTCCTTATTTGACACATGTTCGAATTAGAATAGGAAAACTGGCGATTGTGTCATTTCGACCGTCAGGGAGAATCTGTTACTGAGGAGGTAACTATTGAAAGGATATGATGGCGACAATCACATAGACGTCCTGAGAAGCTTTCTCGAGATACCGCTGGGCTCCGCAGATGGCGTGTTCGATCGCTTCCTGGAAATCCCTGGCGCTATTTATCGTGGTGAGGGGCTGGAACGATTTCTCTATATCAGAGGCGCCAGGAGCAACAAGGTCTTGCTCGTGGCTCATGCCGACACTTATTGGGATCGCGAATACGGAGACGATCCCGGCCCAGCCCATGAAATAAAGATCGAAAATGGCGAAATCAGGGCAGTCGATGATCAATTTGGACTCGGCGCTGATGACAGGGCCGGGTGCGCCATGCTCTGGTTACTCAAAGATTTGGGACATTCGCTGCTTGTTACAAACGGCGAAGAACATGGCCAGCAAGGATCGTCCTGGCTAATGAGTGATAACAAAGACATCGCCGAGGAGATCAACCAGGATCACCAGTTCGTCATTGAATTTGACAGGCGCAATGGCCGGGATTTCAAGTGTTACGATGTTGGCACTGATAAATTCAGGTCTTATGTCACTGACAAAACCGGCTATACAGAACCCGATCGGGGATCCACCACCGACATAAGAACACTGTGTCGTGAAGTTACCGGTGTTAACCTCAGCGTCGGCTATTATAACGAACATGGAAACCAGGAACATCTAAATATCGCAGAATGGGAGCACACACTAAATTTGTGCTGTAGATGGATGACTGAAAGAGAATTACCCGGATTCAGAAAGAATTGATTTACTCCATGAGCCACTGATCATTTTGTATACGGTTACAGGCTTGCGGACATTAGGGTGGGTAAAATTCCTGTGACTTCCTTCCCCTCCTCTGTCCACAAATCCGGCCTTTTATTGTCGCGAGCAGGTTTTTAACGAGTCGGTAGGCCGGAGCTTGATATAGCTCGACATGGTAAGAACAATAGGATATATTCCCTGTCATGACCTAAATCATTCCACATACTGGAACATATTACAAACAGAGAAGAATTGCCCCTATTATCAGAGAGATGGTAGAATCAATGCCGGTCGTGGTTATCACCGGCGCACGACAGGTCGGCAAAAGCACCATGCTACGAAATGAGTTTGCCGACTATCATTATCTGACACTTGACGACTATGGGGTTCTGGATCAGGCGAGTCTCGATCCCCAGAGTTTATGGCAGGACAAAGACAGAGTCATTATTGACGAAGCTCAGCGACTTCCTCAAATCTTCCCGGCCATAAAACTTGCACTGGACCGGTCCAACCGTCATAAGCGATTTATTCTTTCAGGAAATGCAGTCGCCTCGAGCTGTAATTCTCTGGCTGGATGGGTACGTCAAAACATATTTGGAGCGTGATCTTAGGGAGTTGTCCCAGGTCGAATCCTTAATAGATTTCCGTAGGCTCATGCAGTGCCTGGCGCTGCGAACGGGCACAATTCTCAATCAGGCTGATGTGGCAAAAGACTGTTCCCTCAGTCACACTACGGCCCACCGTTATATCAGGTTGCTCGAGGTCTCGAACATTATCAGCCGAGCGCCTGCCTATTATGCAAGCCGGAGCAAGAGGATCGTAAAGTCTCCCAAGATTTTTTTTCTCGACCCGGCATTGAGCATTTTCCTGTCCGGGTATACGGACGCTGAATCGCTTCGCAAGAGTCGCGAATTGGGGGGCTATTTCGAGACATTGGTGTATCTGAGCCTCAGAGGGCTTTGTGAAGTCTTGACGCCTAGAGCGCAGATATATTACTGGCGCACATCGACCAAGCGGGAAGTCGATTTTGTCCTCGAACATGGCCGCAAAATCTTGCCTGTTGAGGCAAAGATTACCTGGAATCCAACTATTTCCGACGCCAAGAACCTACTGGCATTCATGGAAGAACATCCTCGAGCTTCACAGGGCGTGATTGTTCATGGCGGCAACGAGTTATTACGACTTCACTCCAGGATTCTTGCCGTCCCCTGGTGGTGGCTGGACAGGTAAACCCGTTTGAAAACCTGTTTGAGATACATGTGACCTGATCGAACCCGATAGCGCATTTTTGTGATCATCTTCATGATGCGGGCATAACACCCGATGAGTTCAAAAAATTACTGTAAATTATTAAGTGGTTGGAATGGGACGATCGCTGGGATGTTCGTCGTGATATGATCCCGGCTAGCCACCATCGGAACGGGTCATTTGGAACGCCCAGCCCTATTTTCCCACGACGCCGGCATGGGCTATTCTGGTCCTGCCCCTACCGGGGCGTATATGAATTACTCTTGAGAGACTCCCCATTAACCCTGGACAGGGTTTACACATGTCAGCCCATAGAAACGCTATGGGTGATCATGGACCAGGCAGCGACGCTTGGCGCCACTGCAGAGGTGTAGCAATGGCATTTTTGCTTGTAGCTCTCAAAGAAGCTCCTGTTACTACACATACCCCAATAAATATATTTACAACAAATTACTAATTAGCTACTATTTTATCAGTTGGCCAATATGTCATAAAAAATGTCACAAATATATATGGTTTTAAGTAATATGAAAGATACGATACTAAACTATATATTCAAACGTAGGAGATACGATGAGCCCCACCGAGCAAATCATATCGGAAAACCTCACCAGGTTCCGGTTAGCACGCGGATACAGTCAGGTTAAACTAGCCCGCATGGCGGGCATTTCAGTCGCCGCTTATCAGAAAATTGAAAAGGGACAGTCTGTCCCTCGTGTGGATAACCTCCAAAATATTGCTTCAGCTCTGGGATTAAATCTCATGGATATGGTTGAACAGGTACCTAAGTTGTCAGTGGTACGTTTCCGCTCGCAAAAGAAACTCAAAATTCGTGATGAGATTCTAGTACAAGTAGGACGTTGGTTGAGAGACTTTAACTACCTTGAAAAACTGCTGAAGGACAATGTGCCATATGTCTTTGGGGACTTGTCTGAACGAGTATCACAGCAAGTTTCCATCGATGGCCAGGAAAGCGCCCAAAAAGCTGCCCTTGAAGCCAGGGAGGCTGCTGGATTAGATTCTGATGAGCCTGTACTGGATATTTGTGGATTGTTGGAAACCAAGGGGGTCAAGGTTCTTCCAATAGCAAAGGCGTCAACCGGGTTTTTTGGTCTGGCCGTGGGAACTGCCGACGGTGGTCCTGCTGTGATTGTAAATACCTGGGAGAGGATTCCTGTTGAACGGTGGATCTTTAGCGCATGTCATGAACTAGGACATCTCATACTCCATCTACAATCGTTCGTTGTAAAAGATGAAAAAGAGAACCCCAATGAAGAAAATGAAGCTAATGTTTTCGCCAGTCATTTCTTGATGCCGGATGATGCGTTTGCCAAATATCTAAAGCAATCTAGAGGCTTAAGCCTCGTAGACCGCGTCTTGAAAATCAAAAGAATATTCGGTGTCAGTTACAAAACTGTTCTGATGCGTCTCTTGGAGAATGGGCTGACGGACAATTCGATTTGGGGGAGATTCCAGTCCCAGTACCAGCGCCAATACGGGAAAACCTTAAAATTAAAGGATGAGCCCAAAGGAATTCATACTGATCAATTTGCAAAAAGCTTGTCACATACCGATGAGCGTTTCAAGGAACCGAGTAAGCTTGATCGATCTGATTTCATGGAAGATAGGCTGAGAGGTCTGGTCAGAAAAGCACTGGAAGAGAACAAAATTACCCTAAGCAGGGCGGCCGAGATCCTGGGTTTGGACATCACGTCAATGAAGGCAGAAGTCGCCGCATGGAACTTCGATGTTGATGGCAAACTTGTCGCATGACGGATTATCCTGGCTTTGTTATAGATTCAAGCGCTTTAATTGATTATCAGAAAACCGATGATTCCATTCTTCACTTGTTTACTCAGAATATCGGCGCAATATATCTTGCCGAACCAGTGTTTGCGGATGAGCTAAAAGAATTGAGTATGGCCGACTGCCAGAGGCTTGGTATTTTAGTGTCATCTCTGAATTTGAATCAATTAATCGAAGCGGCCGGATGGCAGGGGTCAATATCAAAATATGACGCGTGTAGCCTGATACTAGCCCGTGAAAATAACTGGACCGTGATTACGAGCGATAAACCACTTATTAGCCGACTTAGAAATGAACATATCCCATTCATCTGGGGATTAAGACCAATGATTATGCTGGTTTCAGCAGGCTGTCTCGCTCACGGTCGAGCTATCCAAACAGCCGAGAACATACGGACAATTAATCCAAGCTATTTGACATCGGAAATTATAAACAAATTTAAAATAGAGATTAATAAATTGTGATGCCGAAGTTTTAAATTGAATCCTTTGAAATAACCCCCCCTCATGAATGAATGAAGATTTAGTAGTGTGAGCGGCCTCTGTGCCGCTCATTGGATCTCACATTCCGCACCTGAATTGACGGATGTTGGTTTATTTTTCTGGGCGAAAAATGAGCGCGACAAGCGATATTAAAGATGATAAGGATGGGACATCCGGTAATTTGGAGGTGTCCCATGACGATCCGGTCCGAAGATATC
>CAJBEZ010000109.1 GCA_903952205.1 uncultured Desulfomonile sp.
CGTCCGCAAAGGAGGCGCCCAATGAAGCTTTTTTATGTCTTGGCATTAGTAG
Source organism: uncultured Desulfomonile sp. (assembly GCA_903952205.1). GTDB lineage: Bacteria > Desulfobacterota > Desulfomonilia > Desulfomonilales > Desulfomonilaceae > CAJBEZ01. The sequence continues at coordinate 53 of CAJBEZ010000109.1, forward strand.
TGGCGCATTTGCTCGCCTTGGCCGGCTGTGTTCCCCATACCACGGGGGGAACTGAGGTAGGCGTCCGAACCCAAAAATTGGGTATTTTCAGCCAAAAGGGGGTTGAGGAAAGGGTCTACGCTCCAGGCGCCACCTATTTTTTCCTGCCGTTTATCAACGACTGGAATGTTTTCGACACTAAGCTGCAGAACCTGGAGATGACGTATTCGAAAGCCAGGGGTGACAGGAGAAGTCAAGACGATCTGGTGTTCAAAACTGTCGACGGCAATGACATCAGTCTTGATGTGATCATCGCCTATCGCATCGATGCGAACAAAGCCCCCTATATTCTGCAGTATGTGGCGCAAGATGACGCAACCTTACGGGACAAAATTGTTAGGACCGTCGCCCGGAGCAAACCGCGAGACATTTTCGGCGAGTTAAAGACTGAGTCTTTCTACGTGGCTGAAGCCCGAGAGACTCAGGCCAACAAGGCAAAGGATGAGCTTCAGCGAATCCTGGGGCCTATGGGTGTAGTCGTGGAAAAAGTGCTGACCAATGACTATCGTTTTAACCCCGAATATACGAAGGCCATCGAAGACAAAAAAGTCGCCGATCAGCAGGTGGAGAAAAACAAGTCGGCCCAGCACGCCGCTCTCGAGCAATATAAGCGGAAACTGGAAGAAGCCCGGGGAGAAGTTAACAAAATGGTGGCCGATGCCGACGGACAATACCTAAAGGACAAAATTGAAGCTGATGTTTACCAGGAAAAGCAACAGCTTATTGCAGAGGCCATCAAAACTGAAGGCATTGCGGACGCGAAGGGCGTCCAGGAAATGAACAACGCCCTTGCCGGATCTGGTGGCGAAGCCATAGTAAAACTGAGAATCGCCGAGGCGCTTCAGGGAAAGCGTATTATGCTGCTTCCGTTGTCAGAGGGCGGTATGAATCTCAAAACAACTGATGTCAACCGGCTGATCGAAACGTTAGGAGTTAAGGCGCTTTCTGGTAAGTAGTGATGGCGTGAATTCCTGTGAAATTGTTGGGTTGGAACGGGTCAAAAGCGGTGAGGTGGTCAAAATTAAGAGATTCATTAGGACGAAACCGTTGGCGCTAATGCGCCTGACCTGCGCTTTCGTTGTTTCCTGGAAATAATTGATGGCGGTCCGGCCAGTCAAGTTAAGGCAATTCTTCTACGCTAAACTTCTTGAGACTAAATGCTGACATAGGACAACCGGGCGAGTGCCCCTTCGGTCTTGAGAAAATAGCCCGATTTCAATCAAAGCCATACGCAAATTCCCAGAAATGAAGCAATGGTTAATTTGAGTGTCAAAATCTTAAATTAACCTTTCGGACGATTATTCCTTTCCGTGCATTGAAATCAAAAGTTTACAGAACCACTCGACAAGATCTTGACATTCAACTGAAACACGATATTGTGAATTAGTGAAACACCGAAGGGTTGAACGAAAAATGGGCTGCCAAAATATTACTGATTGTTGTCCAGAAAAACCAAGTATCGAGCAGAGGCCGCTGCTCTCTCTCCAGGAGTCAGCCGAGTTGGAAGGACTTTTCAAGGTTCTTGGCAATCAAACCAGGTTAAGAATGCTCCA
>CAJBEZ010000110.1 GCA_903952205.1 uncultured Desulfomonile sp.
AAAATCAAAAATACAGGCTGAAGCGATAATTAACCAAATTGAAACCAAAGCTATTGGAGTCTTCAGCAATACATAGCGGTAAAGCCCCACGGGATCTTCAGCGAAAAAATACGGGCTGCCCCATAAACACAAACCCAAAAAGCCGAAGATAGTGATCCCTGTCCATGCCAGATGCCAAAATTGATGAATTTCAACCGATTGATCGTCTTGAAGCTGTTTTTCCTGTTCCATTCATTCCCCCCTGAAGTTGTTTAAAAAGTAATCGTTCCTTTGCCAGTAACACCCTTATCGCCAGGATCTCGGGGCATAAACCATCTTTTCCCCTTTTCCGAAACCGGTGAATCAATATTTCAACATCTATTTGAGCCTGTTTTCTCGCTTCTTCCCACATCATTGTTTTCTACCTCCGGCGGCGAAAACCCTTAATGTCGCCAGTAAGTCCTTTGATATCGAAGTAACCTGGCTTCGTGTCTGTTCAAGGGAATTTGCTGCGTCAGTACGGCTTTCCTGCGCCCGATCCTCAAAAGCGGTTATTCGTTCCGAGATTCGTTCAATCGCCCAGATGATTTTGCTCAGATGAACGCATTTGTTGATGTCGCAATCACGGTATTTGTCTTCGGACGCCAATCGCCCAACATCTTCAATGTGCTTTGTGTAGGATTCAGCGAATTCATCACGGAGCGAAGCTACGGAAACAGTCGATAGATGATTTGGAGTTCCTCTCTCAGGCCGCTCGTATTCGATCTGAAATACAAACTGCCATCGATCAACCGGCTTGGCATTTGGGGGGTATCCTGCGGATTCAAGACATCTTTCAAAACAACAAACACAGGCTATACCATTGGTCGGAAGACAGAAGCGTTCGCGCGGGCAAGAACTTGGCTGAACGTGATTTGAGACCCTCAGTCATCATCTGTGAAGTCATTTTTGGCACAGCAAGCGATGGTGGTGCTCAAACAAGAAGCACCCCGACGACTGTGATTACGACACAAAGAGAACGAGATTTGGACACAGAACAACAATTAATCATGGCCCTGGACGTGTATCTTCTTCTTCTTTTTCCATCCCCCGACCAAGATAAGGCCTCAGATCTGTCACTTCTGCAAAAAAAGCTGCATCTCTGATCCTTGAACCTAGAGATCAGTTCATAATCCCATCTGAGATAACAGCGATTGACATAGGTGTTACAGGTAGAGCAACACGGGAGTAGAGATTTCTCATGAACCGTGGTATTGTTATTTCAAGTTTCAGCGAGATATCCTGTGGCAAATCGATCTTTGCTCTGAATACACTAAACCGCAGGCCGGTCCGGCGAGTGCAATCATGTACCTACCAGTAGTTAAAAATACGCTCAAGTATGAAGCCGAATAGGGACAATCTCAACGGGATCGGTCATAAAAACAGTGATTCCGAGAAGTGACGCTAATACATGGACAAGGGATTAGTGCATCCCAATAGACTAAAAGGTGCAGACTGATGGTTTGATTTCGGGTTACTAATGACACAATTTACAGGTTCTGAGAGATTTACTATCCGCCAGGCCTGCAGGCTAGTTTACCCGTTTGTCCACTTGCAGACTGTCTATTTGTGGATTCGGGAGCGGGTGTTTTCTCCTGTAGCGCTAATACAATCCCGATCTGGTCCAGGGGGAGGAACGGAGCTAGATTTGTCGGACCTAACGACCATGGGGCTACTGCATTGCATTTTTCAATCGGGGGTCAAATACAATCAAATAGTAACAACTAATGACAGGCCAGAATTTAGGGCAAACGGAGTCCAATTTTGGCAGCGACTTGAACGATCGGAGCGAATTATCATCGAGCCGCTGCCAGGAGAGCCAATATGGGGTCGCCAACTCCAAGAGTTTCTGGAGTTCCACAATTACAATGTGACGATTTATATGAAATCATCTTACCGTATTGACGGTCCTTCTCTTGGCGAAAGGAATTTTAACATTTGGATATGTGGTGGTATGGATCAATGGATGGCATGGAGACTCTTTGAGGAACGAGGAGACAATTGCGGTTACGCTGTTGCGGGTCATTTCTTTGTCATGGCAAGGGATTGGAAGATGTATGTTCAGGAAAGGTTGAGATTGAGAGCGTGAAATGTTTTTGCTTGACCTCAACAGTATAGTGCACTAAACTGATAGTAGTGTGGGTTTACAGAAAACCGGGACAACGGATGGTTCCCGTTTTGTGATGAAAGTAGGCCGACATGGCCAACAATCCGAGGGTTCGATACATGAACATCTTTTTTGCAACATCGATCGTAGCAGTTATCACTAAATGCTGTTAGTTCAAACATGTTTGTATTGCCTAGATTCATAAGACTGAAACATGCGCCTAATTACCTGGGAATGGACAAGAATCGATTCAATGCTGAGGTGCGACCTTTTGTTACGGAGATACGTGTAGGTTTTCAAAGAATTGCTTTCGACAGACTTGACCTCGACGCCTTTGCGGATGATTATAAGAGTCGCAACGGGCGTCCCGGCAAGAAGAAAGGAGAAAATGAGCCCTGGAGCGAGGAAAGACACGCTGACTAATCAAAAAAGGCCAAGTATGGCACATTGATAAAATCGTCAGAGGTTATCGAATTCGAAAAAGCGCTGGAACAGGCGACCTCCAATAGGCAGAGCTTTACCTAGCGCACTGCATGGAGGAATTGAGGCAGGTTCAGTGTTACGGCGCAAGGCCAAAGCGAACGTGGCGTGAAGCTGCAACCAGGTATCTGCTTGAAAAGCAAAAGGCGAGTCTGCCACGTGACGCCATCTGTCTTAAGCAACTCGATCCGTTTATTGGTAACCTCACACTGGAAAACGTTCACATGGGCACACTGCAACCCTTCATCGAGAATAGAAAAGGAAAGGGACTCAAGACCCGAACCCTGAATTACCCTTTGCAAGTAGTGCGGCACATTTTGAATCTCGCCGCTCGAGAGTGGATTGATGAACGCGGCCTATCATGGTTGCCGCAGGCTCCCAAGATTCGCCTTTTTCGTATCGTGGACGCACGTCTACCTAGGCCGATCACTTGGGATGAACAGACCCGACTTCTCAACTCCCTACCGCAACATCTTAGGGCTATGGCCTTGTTCAAGGTGAATACGGGATGTCGAGAATCTGAGGTGTGTAGACTGCAGTGGTGGCACGAGGTGGAAATTCCGGAATGGGTACCTCAGTGTTCATCATCCCGCAAGAACTAGTCAAAAACCTCGAAGACAGGCTTGTCATTCTTAATAGGACTGCGGCCCAAGTGGTTGAGGCTCAGCGTGGGACGCATGCGACACACGTTTTTTCCTTCAGGGGGAAACCTGTCGGACGCATGTATGCGTCGGCGTGGCGCGATGGGAGAATTCGAGCGGGTATACCTGACTTGCGGGTGCATGATCTCAAGCACACGTTTGGTCGCCGGCTCAGGGCGGCAGGCGTGTCATTCGAGGACAGGCAGGACCTGGTGGGCCATAGGAGCGCGAGGATTACGACTCATTATTCACAGGCTGAACTCGAGCATCTGATAGCCGCCTCCAATAAGGTTTGCGCAGAGAACTCCCGCAAAAGTCCCACACTGGTTGTCTTAAGGGCCAAGAAAGCTGGATAGGGTGGCTAAAATCTCTAGTGATTCTATGGTGCTCGGAGCGAGAGTCGAACTCGCACACCCGTAAGGGCGGTGGATTTTGAGTCCACTGCGTCTACCAATTCCGCCATCCGAGCAAAGGGCTGATTAGGACGGTACATATCTAATAAGATAATAGTATAAACGGTATGTTCATCAGAATCAAATAGAAAATATCCATATTGCCTGTCGGTCTCACACCTTTTGAATAGCCTTCTCGGGAAAGATTATTCTCGCCCCATTACCCTATCCAGAATAACGATATTGGAATGTAACAAATTAATTACAAACTAAAATCAGATATATCCAAAGAGATACAATAAATTATTTGGATATTTATTGTATTATTGATATAATTATAAGTAATAAAAAGGAAAAATATATGGATAACAAACAATACGTCGTAGATGATTTCAGCGTAAGAGAAAGTTGGCGAATCTTCCGGATTATCTCGGAATTTGTCGATGGGTTCGAGACAATGTCTGAAATTTATCCGGCAGTAACGGTCTTTGGGTCTGCCAAGATAACTGAAAACGATCCAATATATGAGCTGGGCCGAAATATCGGAAGGCTGCTGGCCGAAAATGGCTTCACCGTCATAACCGGCGGCGGTCCTGGGGCAATGGAAGCCGCAAATAGAGGGGCAATGGAAGCGGGCGGAAAGTCCGTCGGGTTGTGCATTCAGCTTCCCTGCGAACAGGCTTCGAACCCGTACACAAACGTGCGTCTAAATTTCAGGTATTTCTTTGTTCGTAAGGTGATGTTTGTGAAATACGCCATGGCCTACATAATCCTCCCCGGAGGTTTCGGCACTATGGATGAACTGTTTGAGTCCCTTACCTTGATCCAGACGCATCGTATCAAGCCTTTCCCGGTAATAATGCTCGGTAAGGATTACTGGAAAGATTTGGTGGCATGGATAAAGAAAACAATGCTCGGTAAAAACAGGATGATATGCCCCGACGACCTGGACCTTTTTCAGTTGACCGACGATCCGGAAGCAGCGGTTGCGGCCATCAAGCGAATTGTAATAATCTAGCGTCGGATTTCCAACTTCTTTTAAGGGTGTAATTCTGTTGAATTTTATTGAGGCTACGGCTAAGTTCCAAAGGTTCCTTGAAACGGAAAAAGCCAGGTCCAGAGAGACCTTACGCGCGTATCTTTCTGATCTCGAGGATTTTAGGAGTTTTCTTGAATCCAGGGGAGAACTGCCCACACTGAATGACGTAAACAAAATTAGCGTGTTCCAGATCAGGGCGTTTATCGCAGGGCGTTTTTCAAAGCTCAAGAAGACCTCCGTGGGGAGGAAGTTGGCCGTGTTGAGGACCTTTTGCAGGTTTCTGGTAAGAGAGGGGTTTCTAACAAACAACCCGGCGCAGTCAATTAGAGCGCCCAAGCTGGATAAACCACTTCCCAGGGCGCTAAGTGTCGACGACGTGGACCGATTTTTTTCAAGGAATCAGGAAGAGCTTAAACGCAATATCGCCATATTTGAACTGATGTATTCTTCCGGATTGCGTGTTAGCGAATTGACCTCCCTGCAATTAGAAGATGTAGATCTGGATAGCGGCTGGGTAAGGGTGCTGGGAAAAGGTTCAAAAGAAAGATATTGCCCTGTTGGCGCCAAAGCCGTTGAGGCGCTGCGGAACTATCTGCCTGAGAGGATGATGGTTTTCAACGCCCGGCCTGACCGCAGGGGAATAAAAGCTGTGTTTCTTAATAACAGAGGCGCCCCTCTTTCCTCAAGGCATGTCAGGAGAATAATGAAGACATTTCTGGACTCCGCTAACCTGGGAAGGGACGCGTCCCCCCATGCGCTGAGACACTCTTTCGCCACTCATCTACTTTTGGGTGGAGCGGACCTAAGGTCTATTCAGGAACTACTTGGCCATGCTAGTCTTTCGACTACTCAGCGTTACACCAAGGTCGACATAGGAAAGCTCATGGAGGTTTACGACAAGGCGCACCCGCGGAGTGGGGTCCAGGGCCCCAAGGGCTGACACTTTCCCTCTCCATATCACATGCCTATTCCATTAATTCATTTCGAGGATTAACAAAATATGAAAATGGTGACGAGATCTACTACCGTTCTCTGCGTTCGACGAGAAGACCATGTTGTAATGGCCGGCGATGGGCAGGTTTCCCTCGGCGAAACAGTTGTGAAAAGCTCCGCCAGAAAGGTAAGATTGATTGGAAAGCGACAAGATGTTCTGGCCGGTTTTGCCGGATCAACCGCAGATGCGTTGACGTTGTTGGAGAAATTTGAACAAACGCTCGAGAAATATTCCAACAATTTGGCTCGAGCGGCTGTTGAACTGGCGAAGGACTGGAGAACCGACAGGGCTTTGAGGCGACTTGAAGCGTTGTTGATAGTTGCTGACAAAGAAAAAACTTTATTGTTATCAGGAACCGGAGACGTTGTAGAACCTGATGACGGTGTCATTGCAATTGGGTCTGGAGGGAACTATGCTCTAGCTGCGGCTAGAGCCCTCATGCGACATTCAGAACTTGAACTCACAGACCTTGCTAGATCAGCCATGAAGATAGCCGCGGAAATATGTGTTTTTACCAACGAGAATCTGGTAATTGAAACAATCTGAGGTTTTTCACGCGACGGATCGGTTGGCGATCAATTTGTCAATCATCGGTAATGGAGCAATTCAAGGTTATGGACACACTTACGCCACGACAGATAGTAGCAGAATTGGACAAGTATATTATCGGCCAGAATACGGCGAAACGGATGGTCGCTATCGCTTTAAGAAACCGTTGGAGGAGGAGGCAGGTCCCCGAAGATCTCAGAGATGAAATAGCTCCCAAAAATATAATCATGATGGGACCAACCGGTGTCGGGAAAACAGAGATAGCTCGAAGGCTCGCAAAACTGGCCGAATCGCCATTCCTAAAGGTCGAGGCTTCAAAGTTTACGGAAGTTGGATATGTCGGAAGAGATGTGGAATCCATGATCCGTGACTTGATGGAGATTGGAATCAGCATGGTGAAGGAAGAGCAGTATGAAGCTCTCCGGCCGAAGGCTGAAGAACTTGCTGAGGAGCGAATCCTGGACATTCTGTTACCTGTAAGGCAGCCCAGGAAATTCAGGCGTAACCAAATTACGCCGTCATCCAAAGAAAATGATGATGAGGTTGATGTAGCCCAACGTACAAGGGAAAAATTCAGAAGGTTGTTGAGAAACGGAAAACTGGATGACAGGGAGGTTGAAATAGAGACTCAGGTCAGTTCCCTGCCTGTCGTTGAAATCTTCTCTCCGGGTGGAATGGAGGAGATGGACATCAATATCAAAGACATGATGTCCAGTTTTTTCCCGGGCAAGACGAAGCGAAGAAGGGTCAAAGTCCCCGACGCTCTTCGAACACTGGTCCAGGAAGAATCAAACAGGCTTCTTGACAACGAGAAGGTGGTTAAGACCGCAAAAGGACGCGTGGAACAGACCGGAATAGTATTTGTGGATGAATTGGATAAGATTGCCAGCTCCCATGGTTCATCTCATGGCCCTGACATATCGCGCGAGGGTGTCCAAAGGGACCTTTTGCCCATAATAGAAGGTAGCAATGTGAACACCAAGCATGGTGTGGTGAAGACCGACCACATACTGTTCATAGCGGCAGGGGCCTTCCATGTCTCCAAACCGTCGGATCTCATTCCGGAGATTCAAGGTCGTTTTCCTCTTAGAGCAGAATTATCAGCCCTTACGAGGAATGATTTTGTCCGTATTCTCACTGAACCCAAGAACGCTCTGGTGAAACAGTACCAGGAATTACTCAAAACGGAGGACCTGACCCTGGAGTTTACCAATGAAGCCATCGAAGAGATGGCTATCCTGGCTGAGGAAGTCAACGAGCGGGCAGAAAACATAGGAGCGCGACGACTGCATACAATCATGGAAAAGCTACTTGAGGAAATATCTTTCAACGCCCCTGAAATGGGAGGAGTTGCAATCACTGTATCGCCGGAAATGGTTAGAGAAAGGTTAAGTGAAATTGTTAAGAGTGATGACTTGAGCCGTTATATCCTCTGACGTCGAGATTGACCAAAACAGCCAGGCATTGACAATTTCGCACAATCCTGACAATAATAAGGATTGTTGAAGTTATAGTCTTTTCCATCCCTTTGGCTTGAAAATTGCTTGCGATATCCATTGAGCCTTCACTCGTCATGGAAGGCTGAACCTCAATTACTCCCAATGAGGTGTTAAATGGAAAACCAGCCGTCATTAAAATCAATCCTTAACAGTATCTCTGAAGGTGTGATGACCCTTGATAAGGATTGGAGAATCGCTTCATGGAATCGCGCCGCTGAGAAGATTACCGGTTTCTCCAAGGAAGAGGTCCTTGGGATGGAATGCTCGAAACTCTTCAGGAGCCCAGTTTGTAAGGAAAACTGCCCGGTCGACAGGTCTCTGTCATGCGGGCATCCCTATCAGGACGTAAAGGTAGCGATTCGAAACAAACGCAACGAAGTTATTCATCTACTGGTCAACGCCGCTCCGCTTTATGACTCTAACGGGCTTATCATTGGCGGTCTAGAGACATTCCGGGATGTTTCCCAAAGCTACTGGATGCAGGAAGAACTCCAGAATCACTACGGATACCAGACTATAGTTGGTAGAAGTGAGCCTATGTGTAAGGTTTATGAATCTCTTGACTCGTTGATGAATACTGAGACCACGGTATTGATACAGGGGGAGTCCGGGACAGGAAAAGAATTGATAGCCAGGGCCCTTCATTTTTGTGGTCCTCGCAAAGACAAGTCTTTTGTAGCTATCAATTGTTCAGCCTTGCCGGAGGGTGTTCTGGAGACTGAGTTGTTTGGCCACGTGAAAGGCGCCTTTACCGGGGCCATTCGTAGTCATGTGGGCAAATTTGAGTTGGCGAATGGAGGGACTCTGTTTCTTGATGAAATTGGTGAAATAAGCCAGGCGATTCAAGTCAAGCTTCTCAGAGTGCTTGAAGAGAGAGAGATTCAGAGAGTAGGGGACAACCGAAGCGTCAAAATAGATATCAGACTCATAACCGCTACCAACAAGGACCTTTACAAGAAAGTCCTCAATAATTCGTTCAGGGACGACCTTTATTATCGTTTAAGCGTCTTTCCACTTCACATGCCTCCTCTGCGTGAGCGGGTCGAGGACCTGCCGTTGCTAGTAAGTCATTTCATAAGGAAATTCAATAAACAGATGGGTAAGAGCATTTTGGGCATTGTTGACCAAGTGCTGGAAGTGTTCGAGAGATACCCTTGGCCAGGTAATGTAAGGGAATTCTGTAACGCCATAGAATTCTCCTTTGTGCATGCCAAAACCAACCTCATCTACCCTGAAGATCTTCCCTCCAGACTTCTGGATGAATCTTCCGTTGCTTCCAAGAAAGCAAACCCGGCCATCATGAGTCTGAATTCAGTAGAGAGGCAACTCATTGTCAAGGCATTAGAGGAGTGTGACTGGAGAAAAAATACAGCGGCGTCTCGTCTTGGGATCAGCCGTGCCACACTCTGGAGAAAGATGGAAAAATATCGGATTGGCCATTGAGTCACACGGTGAAACACTGTCTCATGTCTGCAACAATATAATAAAATATAGCATAAGCAAGGGGTTCCAGTTGTATTGCCAATGGCACGTAGCATTGGTGAAACATTGGCCCGAGTTGAAACGTATTCTCACAAGTCGGTTCTCTTCTCACTACAAGTGAACTTCCGTATTTCTGCCTACGTCTAATCCAAGTAATTCCAATCTGTTATGTTACTCAGACAATATTATTGTTCAGAATGGCCATTATGGCACTAAGTTTGCTAACACCTAAGGCAAGCAACGGCTGAAGTAAATAAGAAGCAGACTGCCTCCCTGTAAGACAGTTCTCAAAATGGAACCACAAAACCTAAGGAGGTAAGGGTTATGCCTAAAAAAATTCTGGTTATAGACGACGAGCCCGACGTTCTAATTTTCTTGGGAACACTACTCAGGAAGAATGGCTATGATGTCTGCGAAGCTGAGGACGGGGTTGAAGGACTCAAGAAAGTCATAGACGAAAAGCCTGATTTGGTTTGCCTTGACCTGTTGATGCCGGAAAAGACAGGCATAAAGATGTATCGTGAAATGAGAAAAGACGAGGAATTGAAGAAAGTTCCCGTCATCATGGTGACTGGATTTTCCACATCTCCAATAGGATACATGGATTTCAAGAAATTTATACATCACCGATCCATACCGGCCCCAGAGGGTTACATTGAGAAACCTGTGAACAAGGATGAACTGCTCAAGGCAATCAAGCAAGTGCTTGGTGAATGAGCTTTATTAGCCAATCTCCGTTCCGAGGCGTCAGGATTACATCTGAAGGCGGAGGCCTAAATTGAGCAAGATCAGGGAGAAATGGACCAACTGCACAAGAGGTTTGGGGTTCAGGATCGCACTAAGTGTCGGGCTCATACTCTTGGCCTCATATGTGGTGTTCATTTATCTAATTGTTGACGTCCAACAGCGTTTTTACCTCGACCAGATCGTAAGAGAGGCGGCCAGGTTCAGTTCGGCGGTATTGAATTCCACATACAGCAATATGCTTCACGATGATCCGGAATCCACCAGGTCATTTCTTCATGACATTGGGAAGCAGGAATCGGTTTCAGACGTTAGAATCTATAACCACGACGGACTTGTAAAATTCTCCAACCATCCTGAGGAAGTTGGAAAAACAGTAGATATCAAATCCGAGGCTTGCCTGACATGTCATTCTGAGGACAAGCCTTTTAGCGAAGTGGCTAAAGACAAACGCACACGGATTCATTATCAGGGAAAAGATAGAATTTTGGGAATGATAACCCCCATATATAATGAGAAGAGCTGCTTTACGGCGTCATGTCACGTTCATCCTGAAGATCAAAAAGTCCTGGGAGTTCTGGACATGAAAATGCGGTTAGGCCGATTTGACGCTCATATTCAGTCTCTGGTTATCAAAGTGGTGCTTATAGGACTAGGGACGTTCATCGCCGTGCTGGGAACAATAGCCCTATATATTCTATTTAGGGTTCACAGGCCTGTAAGCAGGCTGCAGCAAGCGATGCAGAAAGTGTCCGCAGGAGACTTCAGTTACAAAACCCCGGTTGAGTCGAAGGATCAACTAGGCGAATTGGCCACATCATTCAACCTGATGCGGGATCAGATCAGGAGACGAACTTATGAACTGATTCGCAGCAGGGGGGAATACAAGAACCTCTTCGAACAAGTCCCATGTTTAATCTGTGTCATAAATGAGGACTTTCGCATTGTTCGTCAAAATACTCATATGGCCTCCCTTTTCAAGGGGGGCGTAGGAATGCACTGTTACGAAGCATTCAAGAAACAGAGCGAAATATGCGAGGACTGTCACGCTGTTAAAACCTTCGCAAAGGGAGAGAAATTCGCCAAGGAGCATTGCGGTTTGGATGTAGCGGGACAGGACGCCAACTATGTCAGCTACACGTCCCCGATTTTTGACGAAAAGGGTAAAGTCATCTATTCCATGCTAATTGCAGTGGATGTCAGAGATCGGGTCAAACTGGAACACGAATTAAGGGTATCCAAGGATTTTCAGACTAATCTGATTGAGAATTCGATCCACGGAATTATTGCGACGGATGAAAGCGGAAAAATAGCCATTTACAATGAAGCTGCTCAAAGACTCCTGGGATACGAATTCCATAAGGCCATAGGCGACGTCGAACTTCAAAAATATTTCCCAAAACAGTTCGTGGAAATGATCTTCGCGTCACAACTTGGAAAAGTGCTTCCAGAAACACGATTGGTTGAACAGGAAGCGGCAATATATTCGAGCGAAGGGGAGGCCATTCCCGTACGATTTTCAGGTCTCATTCTATTTGACCGCGGGAAACCTGTGGGTTCGGTAGGATTCGTAGAGGATTTGAGGAACGTCAAGCGTCTGGAACGCGATAAGCAAGCTTCTGACCGGCTTGCAGTGGTTGGGCAGACTGTGGCTGGACTTGCCCACGGCATAAAAAACATAATTCAGGGGCTTGAGGGCGGGGTCTACGTTGTCGAAACCGCTATCGAGGACAAAGATTCAAAATTGATGGATCGGGGATGGAGCATGGTGAAGAACAATATTCACCGTATATCAGATCTGGTCAAGGACCTTCTGGCGTATTCCAAGGAAAGAAGGCCTCAGTATGAATCTACAGATCCCAATATTCTCGCCGAGGAAGTCTGCACACTATTCGAAATTAAGGCGAATGAAAAGTCTATTACTATAGAAAGACAGTTTGATCCGAATCTTGGAAAAATGGTCAATGTTTTTCTGGATCAACGAGGGATTCACACTTGCCTGTCAAACCTCGTGTCGAACGCAATAGACGCCTGTGAGATGGCCCAGAAAAAGGAGTCTCTCAAAATCGTTGTCCGAACAATCGAAGATAATGAAGGTGGAGTCATTTTTGAGATCTCGGACAATGGGTCCGGTATGAATGACGAGACACAAAGAAAAGTTTTCTCAAGCTTTTATTCGACCAAGGGAAATAGAGGCACCGGCCTTGGTCTTCTGGTGACCAGCAAGATAGTCGCTGAGCACGGTGGTGAAATCTATTTCGAGAGCGCAGAGGGAGTTGGAACAACCTTTACTATTCGGCTTCCTTACGGGCACAAGCCAAGCGCAGAATCGGAATCAAGCCCTACGGTCATGCCGCTGGAGTCGACGGATGGGAAACAGATAGCCTAGAAAGGGCAAAGCCTATTCCATAGACTATTCATGTCGGTAGATGTCCGTGGGTTCAATGAGTTGAGGTCGCTGTCAAATTCCAAGGCAGGGCCCCCCTTTCATGGAGGAGCAAATGAGCCCGCTGTTTTACCCTGAAAAAGACTCTTGGGACTGGGATCCATCGTCGAGAGAAATTTCGAACATTGACCAGTGGAAATTGGATTTTAATGAAGTCCAGGAATTTGTAGTTAGTCCTGATGGACAAAAGGTCGCCGCTGTAGTTCAAAACGAAGATGAAACTTTTACTCCCTGTATTAACGGCGAAACTTGGGAAAATTCTTTTGAAAAGGCCTGGTCCCTAAAATTCAGCCCTGACGGGAGGCTTTTTTGTCTCGGGATGAACGACGATGAATGGACTATCATTGAAGATGATCGACCTTGGGAAGACTCTTTTGAATACGTCTGGAACCTTAAATTCAGCCAGAACGGTAAAGGTGCGGGCGCAAACATCAGGACATCGGACGGATATGGGGTTTTGCTGAACGGAGAGGTCTGGGAAAACAAATTTGTCCAGATGAGAAGTGTGGAATTGAGTCCTGACGGAGTTTCAGCAGCCGGGAATATACAAATCGAGGCGCTGTCGGAAGGCGATGTTGCAAAATTCCGGCAAGGGCTCTGGAACATTGCGGTAGACGGTAAGCCCTGGGATTCAAATTTTCTCAACGTGTGGGATTGCTCATTTAGCAGTGACGGTGGAATTGTCGCCGCCGAAGTTCGATTGGTGTCCGGCCGCCAGACTATAGCTGTTGATGGAAAGGCATGGAAGAATGATTACAGGGCAGTCTGGAAGCCTATCTTTATTCCAGGCTCACGGGATGTCGTCGCTCCCGGGTTGACAACGGAAGGCTGGAAACTGTTGCTCAACGGGGAACCCCTTTGGAACAAGTCATACAATCAAATTTGGCGTCAGACTATCGGTCCCGATGGCAGGAAGTTGGCAGCCGTCGTATCGCCGGAATTTGGACAATGGACAATAGCTATAGATGGAATTTCGTGGGCAAAAACCTTTGGTGACGTAGTCCTTGATCCTGTTTTCAGTTCAGATGGGAAAAGGACCGCGGCGGGGGTGAAAGAGTCAGGCAAGTGGACGGTGGCCGTTGACGGGACCCCTTGGCCGGAAAAATTCGGCATGGTTTGGGACCCGGTTTTCAGCCCTGATGGAAAACATGTTCTGGCAAAAGCCTGGAGAGATGATTCATACATGTTGGTTGTAGACGGAAAAATCACGGGTCCGGCGTATGAAAATCTTTTTGACTTTGTCTTTAGCGACGACGGGACGAAACTTTTGATCAAGTGTGTTGAAAACGGACTCTGTTTCAGAAAAGTCATTTTCTCGAAGGACCTCACATAGGAAAACGAGGAGTGCGCCGATGTATCAATTTGTCAGTGGACCTTTGGTCTGGATAGCGTTTGCTGTGTTTGTAGGGGGTATGGTTTACCAGTTCGTGACCATGCTGAGATTGGCCCAGAAGGATAAGGTCATATATCCTTATATGAGCCTCAAATATAGTTTAAGGTCACTCTTTCACTGGATAATTCCGTTCGCTTCCAGGAACATGAGGGCCCGATACGAGGTGACGATAGTGACTTTTATATTTCACATTTGCCTCGTCCTGTTACCCATATTCCTGCTGGCGCATGTGGCGATGTTCGCATTTGCATGGGGAGCCAAGTGGTGCGTTATGTCGGCCGGGGCAGCGAACTACATGACGTTAGCGGTGATTCTGGCGTGTGTGTTTTTCTTGCTTAGACGCGTGATGCTGCCTGAAGTTCAGTTTGTTACCTATGTTTCTGATTATGTCCTTTTGGCCATTGCATTTGCTCCGTTCGTGACGGGTTTTGCGGCTAACCGGCAGTGGTTTGATTACGAGACAACAATCATTATTCACATGATCTGTGGTTCATTGATGTTGATTGTTATCCCTTTTACGAGATTGAGCCACATGCTCTTCTTCCCATTCACGAGGGCTTACATGGGATCCGAATTTGGCGCCGTCCGCAATGCCAGGGATTGGTGAGAAGCAATCTAAAGGGAGGATAATGCCCATGGGATTACCTGCGATTCCAATAGTCTCTGATCTTGGTCTGGACGAAACCGCCAAGGCTCTGAATACTGAACAAATCGCCACCGTGGTAAACCGAATACTGGATCAGGAAACAGCCGCCAGATTCAAGGTGTACCTGAATACCTGCGTGCACTGCGGTTTGTGCTCCGACGCATGCCACTGGTTTCTGTCGAATGATCGTGATCCAAGATTTTCTCCAGTCGGCAAAGTGAAACAGACTTTATGGGAAATAATAAGGAAAAAAGGTCACGTCAGTCCGGAATTTATGAAGGACTGTTCCAGAATAGCACACACTGAGTGCAACGTATGTAGAAGATGCAGCATGTACTGTCCCTTTGGGATTGATATAGCCTATCTTCTACTGGTCGTGCGAAGAATATGCCACGAACTTGGCATGGTTCCGCAGTTTCTGCAGGACACTGTTAACAGTCATTCGGTAACCATGAACCAGATGTGGGTTAAGCAGGATGAGTGGATTGATACCCTGCAGTGGCAGGAGGAGGAAGCCAAAGGTGAAATTAAAACGTCTCGAATACCTTTGGACAAAGAAGGCGCAGACGTTTTTTACTCTGTCATAGCCCCTGAACCGAAAATCCTGGCTCAACTTATCGGGAATATCGCCCAGATAATGGCCGTGGCCAAGGTTGACTGGACCATGCCGTCTCTTGACGGGTGGGACAACAGTAACATGGCGATGTACTCCGGTGATTTCGAGATCATGGGAAGAGTAGAAAGAGCCCACTACGAATCAGCTCTGAAATTAAAGTCCAGAAGAATCGTCATGGGAGAGTGTGGCCATGCTTTCAGGGGGGCAGCGTATGATGGTCCGAAGTGGCTCGGGTGGAGAGAGCCCCCAATTCCCCTGATTCATGCTGTTGATTTTTATCATGAGCTTCTTACGACCGGACGAATAAAGATCGCTAAGAAATTCGAGACTCCCGTCACAGTTCAGGAACCTTGCAACATCGTTAGAGGCAGGGGCTTAGGGCAGAAACTTAGGGAAATAATCTCGATGGTTTGTGAGGACTTCAGGCTTCCTGAACCGGGCCTGGAGCACAACTATTGCTGTGGCGCCGGCGGGGGCACTATCAACTGTGGTCCGCCATGGAAGACTTCCAGAGTGAAGGGGAATCGAGTCAAGGCCGAACAATTGGCAGCAACTAAGGCGCATATCATTATCACACCCTGTCACAACTGCCACAGCGGCATAGAGGACATCATCAGCGGATACAAACTCGGCATGCACGTTAAATTCTTCAGTGAAATACTCATGGAAGTAATGGAAGTGCCAGATGAGCTTAAGTGTTAACCTTAATAAGGTTCTAGTGGAAACGCCACTAAAAGGGAGTGGATTTATGTATAGGATCAACCTCAGAAAAACAGGTATTCTGCTCGGACTGATCATCATGTTTGTTGTCGGCGGGACGGGTCTCATCCACTCCAAGTCCCTAGAGGACCAGAGAGTTGAACCGGCGATAAGTCGTCCGATAACTATTGCTCATACCGGCGGAGCCGCTCGTTTGGAACGCCCTGCAGTGGCTTTTGATCATGATCAGCATACTAAGGCATTGAAACAAAAGAAGTTGGAAGACTGCGGAGTTTGCCATGTCCTAAAGGAAACCAACCCAAGGCTTAACAACGCCGAGATCAAAGTGTTCAAATTCCCCAAACAGGACTTTGACTCAACTAACAAGTCGTCGATCATGTACGCCTATCACAATGCGTGCGTCAGTTGTCACAAAACTATGGCCAAAGAGGGTAAGAAAACTGGCCCCCAGATTGGTATGTGTGGAAAATGTCATGATAAAAGAGCAAAACACGTCCAGACTTCATGGAGTTGGAAACCGATATTCAACTATGGTCGTCACGCACAGCACACCCAGTCTGTAGATAAACTAAACGAACCAGCTAGTTTTAACATCGCAGGCAAGATGCAAACAGTAGGGGAGGTTAGGCCTGAAAATAAGAATTGCGCAGTTTGCCATCATTCGTATGACGATAAACAGAAACTGCTCTATTACAAAAAGGACACAGAGAATAGATGTTCAGCTTGCCACAAATCGACTGATCAAGAAAACGCCCGGTCAATGCAGCATGCGGCTCATTCGGCTTGTATTGGATGTCACATGAAAGAAGCCGCTCTGCAAACTTCTGAATCAACCACGGTCCCAAAAAAGAAGGTAGGTCCTATCGATTGTTTTGGATGCCATGGAGAGCACAAAGAACTGACCCCAGAAGAAATTCAAAAACTGCCCCGACTTGTCCGAGGTCAGAAGGACGTGATGGATCTGTCGCTGGGAGAAGCTCCGGATCAAACAGGTAAAGCCGTTTCCGTTTCGAGAATGAAACAGGTTCCATTCAACCACAAAGGGCATGAGCCTAGAGCCCAATTCTGCAGCGCTTGCCATCATCATTCCCTTGAGAAATGTTCAAACTGCCATACTCTGCGTGGAGACCCAATCAAAGGCGGAGGCGTGAGTTACGAGAGGGCCTTCCATGTGGCTACCGCTAAGGAATCATGCGCAGGCTGCCACCTTATTTCCAAACAGACCCCCAAATGCGCCGGCTGTCATCAGTGGATGCCCGCAACCGAACTACCACCGTCGTCCTGCCCTATATGTCACAAGGGACCGTCAGACGGCAAGTTCACAGAGCCACCCCTGATTACCCTGAATCTCGACAAGGAGAAGGCACCTGAGAAAATATCGATCAAAGGACTGGAAAGAGAATTCATGCCGTCTGAATTCGCACATGCCAAGATTGCAAACAAACTTAACACGATTTCCAACAGCAGCACTCTCGCTCGCACTTTTCACGCATCAAAGGGCGACCAGGCAATTTGTCTTGGATGCCATCATCGCTTGGAGTCGGGCGGGAACCGTGAGAACAAGTTTCCATCCTGCGCAAGCTGCCATGGTCTTCCCTTTGATTCGAGGAATCCTGGAAGGCTCGGGACGGTTGGAGCATACCATCAACAGTGCGTTGGCTGCCACGAAGCGATGAATCAGAAACCTCTTGGGCTTGAATGTGTCAAGTGCCACGCCGAAAAACCAGGTTTCAAGAACGCCGAGTTACTGACAATTGAAAAAGCGGATCAAAGATAAAAATCCTGGACAGGAACTTAGGAAAAGGAGACCGAGATGCCGAATATTCTACTCGAATTTTTTACTCAAACTAAAGAAATGGAGTACTTGGTCATAATCATATATTTATTCGTCTTTATCTCCTTCTGGAGGTTTCTGACATACAAGGAGAAGGACTGAAGACATTGTGATTTCGGAAGCTTTGGATCAACAGGACCAAAAAGGAGATGATCAAAAATGGACACAAGCAGAAGAGATTTCATTAGGGTACTTACAGGTCTTGGCGTAACGGCCTCACTGGGCGGCGTCGGTACGGCCAGAGCCGATAGCGGCTTGCTACCTGGATATCCTAATCAGTTTGGGGTCCTGGTCGATACAACTGTGTGCATTGGGTGTCGAAGGTGCGAATGGGCCTGCAAGGAATGGAATAAACTGCCTAATCAAAAGACCCTGAGAGAATATGAGAGAGACCAGAGTGTTTTTCAGAAAGTTAGACGGACACATGACGACACATATACCGTGGTCAATCGTTTTGAGAACCCGAGAGACGCGTCAAAACCTATTTATGTAAAGAAACAATGCATGCATTGCTATGAGCCCGGTTGCGCTTCTTCCTGCTTTGTAAAGGCATTCACAAAGAGGCCCATAGGACCGGTGACTTACGACGCTTCTCTTTGTGTCGGGTGCCGTTATTGCATGGCCGCCTGTCCTTTCGATATTCCGGCGTATCAGTACTACAACCCCTGGACACCGGAAGTTACCAAGTGCACTTTTTGTTTCGATCGGATTTCCCAGGCAGGACAAATACCTGCATGCGTCTCAATATGTCCGGTAGAGACCATGACTTTTGGGAAACGGACGGAGCTCATCGATCTGGCTCGTAAGAAAATAAGAGATAATCCCGGACGATATGTGAATCAAGTTTACGGAGAAAACGAGGTAGGGGGTACAAGTTGGTTGTATCTTTCGGCGGTTCCTTTTGACAAAATCGGATTTCGCACTGACCTCGGAAACGTTCCAATTCCTACTATGAGCAAACCATTTCTGTCGTTGGTGTCTCCTGTCTTCATCGTTGTACCGGCCCTTGCCATGGGCTTTTACAGTTTCAAGAAGCGAAGAGACCAGATTGAAAAGGACGAACTAAAGAAAGCTTTGGAAAAGAAGGAGGCAAAATAATGGATAGCGCCCCCGCCACAATGAAGCTGGAATCCTCCTGGGTGCAGGACAAGCTCTTTCTGGGCATGACTTGGAATGATTATCTGCGAAGCCAATTTACTAAATTCAATGCGGTAGTTGCAATCATCCTACTTGTAGGCATTCCAGTAATAATTTACAGGCTCGTATTCGGGCTCGGTCCTTCCACAAATCTTTCGGATAACAACCCATGGGGGATCTGGATTGGGTTTGACATGCTCTGCGGAGTGGCTCTGGCCGCGGGAGGATTTGTTATAGGCACAGCGGTCCACATATTTGGCATGAAGGAATACTCTTTTTTGTTTCGCCCCGCCGTTCTTACCGGTTTTCTGGGTTACCTTTTTGCGATCATAGCCCTAACGTTTGATCTTGGAAGATATTACAGGCTTCCCTATCCTATGTTCGTTTCCTGGGGCGTAACTTCAGTGCTTTTTCTTGTCGCATGGCATGTGGCGCTATATTTGAGCTGTCAGTTCGTTGAATGGTGCCCGGCAATATTTGAATGGCTAAACATGAAAAAAGCCAGAAAAATATTTATAAAAGCTACTCTAGGCGCTACCATTTTCGGCGTGTGTCTTTCAATGCTGCACCAGTCAGCGCTTGGTTCTATTTTTCTTTTGATGCCGGAGAAGCTTCATCCGTTATGGTATTCTGACTACATTCCGTTGTTTTTCTTCATGTCGGCGGTGGTTGGCGGTATAGCTATGACCATTATTGAAAGCAGTCTTTCTCACAGGATTTTCAGCAAGCAAATAAAGAATCATGATCCTGAACATTTGGATCGAGTTACCTTGGGGTTGGGTAAGGCTGCTTCGGTTACCCTTTTCGCTTATTTTTTCATGAAAGTAATCGGACTGGCTCATGGCGCCACGTGGGCGTATCTCGACTCACCTTATGGATATTTATACCTGGTTGAAGTTCTTGGATTTGTGTTGGCGCCGGCTCTGATATTCATGTATGCTGTACAGAACAATCTTGTTAACTGGGTCCGAAATTGCGCAATATTCACCGTGCTGGGAATAATATTTAATCGTCTGAATCATTCGATAATAGCGTTTAACTGGCATCTGCCGCTTGATGAAAGATATTATCCGCATTGGATGGAGGTTGTGCTCAGCGTCACAGTGATAACAATAGGGATTTTGACTTTCCAATGGATAATGAACCGAATGCCGATACTTTACGAACACCCGGACTATGAACCGGAAAACCACTGATGGATAATTTCGGAGGAGTTGTAGATGCCCAAAAAAATCCTGGTAGTGGATGACGAACCTCATCTGGTGAAATATATGACTGCCTTTCTTGAAGACTCGGGCTATGAAACCTGTTCAGCGTCTAATGGTGAAGAAGCGCTGGAAGTCTTGAAGAGAGAAAATCCGGATTTGGTGACTCTGGATCTTCAAATGCCCAATGAAACGGGCACAAGATTTTATCGTAACAAAACTAAAAACAAACTGTACAAGGACATACCTGTCATAGTCGTAAGTGGGCTTCCCGGACGACATCTGGCGGTATCCCAACCCTTTGCCGTTTTTGAGAAGCCAGTTGACCGCGACGCCTTACTTGAGGCTATAAAGAAAGCCATAGGCTAGTGGAAACGCATCTGGATCGAGCGTCTGATAATTTGTCATAGCTTTACCTAGAATTTTCTGCGGATAAAATATTGGGGGGATCGGTTTACGGATCCCCATTCAAAATGTTAGGAGCGGCCGACAAGATGCTGGATATGGCCAATTTTGATTGGCGGCGTCTCCTGGACGCCCTCCCTTGTTACGTGACTCTTCAGGATCCCGAACTACGGGTTATCTGGAGTAACAGCGTCCATCGGCGTGATTTCGGGGAACCGAAAGAACGAGCCTGCGCAAGAATCTACAAACTCAGTAAATCCCAATGCGTTGACTGTATTGTGAAAAAAACCTTGGAGGATGGGGAAGGGCACAGCAGGGAACTGCAGCTCACGAGTAAAAACGGGCAAAGGTTGAATGTGATAGCCCATTCAGCTCCTTTTTATGATGGCGCCAACCAGTTGTTGGGTGTAGTTGTTACCAAGGTCAACATTACTTCGGTCAAGGAAATGCAGAAACAACTCATAATGGTGGGGCAAACTGTGGCTGGAATGGCTCACAGTATAAAGAATATTATGATGGGTCTAGATGGCGGAATATATATAGTCAACAGTGGTATAAAGGATAACGACCAGAGTGAGATTAAAGATGGTTGGGAAATAGTCCTCCTGAATTTTGAAAAACTTTCACGGCTGGTTAAGGATATTCTTTACTGTTCCAGGGAGAGAGAACCCAATTACAAATTGATAAATCCCAATTTGGTAGTTACCGACGTGTACAATCTTTTTAAGGATCTTGCCGACCGATATTCCATTGAAATCAGCCTTGATCTGGATTCAGGGCTTAAGTATGTTGTGATAGATCCTGATGGTCTGCACACAGTGTTAGCCAACTTGGTCACAAATGCGATGGACGCATGCAAGATGGATTTGTGGAAAGACACACACTTAATTGAAATAAGGACTAAAACCGGAGACGATGGTTCAACTATATTCGAAGTTGCCGACAACGGGATGGGAATTGACAAGGAATTAAAACACCACGTTTTCGAGGAATTTTTTACCTCCAAGGGGGACAAAGGCACAGGACTGGGCCTTATGGTAACTCAAAAGATTCTGAAGGAACATGGAGGGGAAATCACTTTTAGATCTAGACCATCACATGGAACCACTTTTGTGGCTACATTTCCAAAAAGATCAGTTGAAGACACCAAACCGGGTGGTGAAAGTTGAGACCGGAAACGGTGGGACCTGAGCATTGCTTTGAAAGCCCGGTCCCCGAATTTTTAGGAACAGTTTTTATTTTTTGGCCGCCGCCGCTCGTTTTGACGCCTTCAATGGATTGATTTTCTGAGATTCCTCGATTTTCTTTTTCTCTAGATGAGTAGCGAAGTTGCAATCGCCCCTGTTCCATTTTGCTTCAGGATCTGCGGCCACCAGACAGTAGACACTCTCCTCAAAGGCTATTGTTCTGTTACAGCCTTGGCATTTTTCAATTATTGGCAGGCAGCGGCCTTTGCTGAAACTGCAACCTTTGTTTTTCATGAATGAGCAATTGACGCCTTTTCTGACAGTGTCACAATGCATATTATTGTCCTCCAGGGGAAGTTTAAATCATGACGCAAAAAATTCTTTAAAACAAATAGTATCGCACGTTACAGACGCTCTTTTCAAGACTAAAGTTGTTGATCAGGAAAAAAATAAAAGACTTCTTTATTGTAAATGTTTTAATCACTGGAGTTTTGTTGATCCTTGGACAGCTTTTCAAGAATTGACGAAGAATACGCCAATGCAAGCAAAATAGAGTTGAACTTCGTCTGGGCAGTATCCCCTCTTGATGTAAGGACGATCGGAGTAGTTCCAGGCCCGGCGGTGATAATACCACCTATATCGATGATGAGTCCGAGACTACCCATGGTCTTTGACAACATTTTGTACAACACATTCGCCGTATTTATTTCGGTGGCGACAAGGCAGTTGGCGTCTCCCATTATTTTACCTTGATAGTGCTTTTCCTCGGCTACATCAGGGGCAGTAGCCAGATCAAACGAAAGCGGTCCCTCTATAACTACAGGACCATATTTCTCGGCCAGATCTTTGGACATAGCCTCGGCCTCAGCTGCCACCAAAGTAGCTGGAATAGCCGCTGTTTCTTTCTCAACAGCGGTAATGATAGCAAGTCTCAAGGGAAGATCCTGGCTCACTACGCGGCGTAGTACGTCAAGCTGGTTTTCGATGGCCCCCAGCAAAGCTGTGGAGTTCGTAAACGCTGGATTTACCGCGGCGTCGGACAGCGCAAAAAATCGCTTGTCAGGAAACACGAGAAGACCCGTATATGTCGCCAGTTTTCTCTTTGGAGGATTTTGGGAATCGACTGAAGTAATGTCCTGCTTGTAAATGGAGAGGGCCACATGAAGTACGGCGGAGGTTTCTAAACTCCCCTTCATTATGACAAAGTCGCGGTGCTCAAACAAGAATTTCTTGAATTCTTCAGCCGTACATTTCTTCTTATCTTCGTAATCTGCGGCTAACGGGTCTATGTTTATGACCTGAATGTCTGGATCATTGATTAGAGACAACCTCGCTTTGGATCTTTCGATGGCGTTGATGATGTCTTCTCGATTGCCCACCAAAGCAAGTTTGCGCAACAGGCCATACTCTCTGGCGTTGGCTACCGCCAACAAAGCGTCCTCGTTATCGGCCCCGACCAGAACCAAGTTTGCCGGCTCAATCGATCCGCGTTTGATTTCTCCAGTAACATCGTCAAGTAGAGAAGAAAAAGAAAAAGCCTCAGAAAGTGTTCCGGACGATTCAAGGACGTGCAGGGCCTGCTTCATGCTACGGGCCTCAATACCGTAGTTAAGCCTGGTTTCTCCCTCGGCTGGATTGATATACATTTCGAAAAGATGGTTCGCTATTAGATATTCATGCTCTAGAGAGTCCAGGCAAAGCACTGGAGTAAATGGGTTGTCAATCCTTTCCCGAATTTTATGGAAAAGCTTGTTGAAGTAGGGGTCTCGTGCCTTCATACTTGTGATTGCGATGAAGCCTGGCCGCTCCCCTAGTTCCCCGGATGAACACATCTCCAGAGCCATGGCCGTGCTCGTAGCGTACGAATCCACCACGTGACCGAGCGAGTCGGCAAGATGCTTGGAAATTTTGCCGGATTCAATGATCATAAGTAACTCGCAAATTTCCATCACGCCCGTACCCAGTTCAACTGACGCCAGTCGAAAATGGGATGGTATTTCAAAATTCTCCTTCCTCAGGTTCTCTACAATTTTGGAGAAATCAAAGTTGATCAGGATCTTGTTCGCTTCTTGGGCCGCCAGTTCTCTTATAATGCGAGGTCCAATCTTTCTGACCACTGAAGCAAACAACTCGTCAAGGCTCAAGACCAGGAGATTCAGACGATCCTGTTCAAAACCTTTGAGTTCCGAAAGGATGGCTGCTATTGATTTCAGAGGGGTAACCTTTACATACCCCTTCATGCTCTGCTGCAATTCCCTGGACTCTGGTCGAAAGAGGAAATTCAGTTCATGCGTCGCCAGCGTCGAGAAGGATAGAGGGCTACATAAAGACGCGTTCACCGCAGCGTTCCCTCTTTGACTTTTCAAAAACTGGACCAGTTCCCACGCAATTAAAGCTCCACGGTTTAAAGAACTGTTGTGGAGTCTCTTCCATGACTCGTCCCTAACTTTTTCAGTGAGAACATAAATGCCATCGGTCAAAGGACCAAGATCTCCCCCTCCACAAACTACGTCAGTTACATCAGACAGCTTAACCCCGTCCTTTATTAGTACGTTCATGATCTGGAGCGCAAGCCCTTCGGGGGAAGTACCGTAGCTTCTGAAATCGATCTCCCCCCTGGAGAGTACCTCGAAGCCCCTTGTTACCAGTATATAAGCGGCATATCTCTTGGCTATGATGGCAACGGTGATCGTGCGTCTCAATTTAGCCAAGGCCCTGAAAACCATTTGTTTAACTAGCTCCGGGGCCTTTCTGCGGATGATATTTTTTAGAATCATGCGTATGAGGGGATGTTGCTTGCCGGGAACGGCGATCATTGAAAGACTTGTAATATAGAGAGACAGCAATTCGCCGTAAACGGGAACAATCTCCTTTTTGTCCCGAAAATCAGAGAGACCAGACTCGATGTGATTTAATACTTGAGAGAGTAAATTTAGTTCGTCCGTTGTTTGCGCCAAGCTTTCAAGCATTCTCAGTCGGGGCAAAACCTCATTATGCATGGACGCGGCCAATTGACAGAAATCATCATCTATTTTAAGGGATGTTTTGTGCAACTCCTTAAGTCTTGAAAAAGAATAGGAAGGAGCTATAATCTGGTCTTGGGGTTTTTCTAAACGAGACGTCCTATCGAAATAGCCACCATTGACTAGAGCCTGATCGATCTCCTGCAGCATCTTGCTGAATTTAGGGGTAACGTTCATTCTGATTGCCAAATTTCAAAATCAGGCATCGCCGCTGTCCTTGAAATGCCTTTCCAATAGTTCATTCCATCTTTTGTCGGTGAAAGCCTGTAACTCGGAAATCTGTTCCGGAGAGATCTTTCGGAAACGCGACTGACCCTTTATGTAATCAGACACAGTTTTCTTTCGCCCCTTATTGGCAAGCGCTAGAGATCTCGAAGTTAGGCTGAATTTTCCATCTCTGATTTCAAAGAGAACATGTATGCCGGATTCAACTGCCAGCTTGCCCATTTTTATTAGGTTCCTGTTGGGGAATCCCCAACCAGGAGGGCAAGGAGCGTGCACTTCAATGTATCGGGAGCCCTCTACATTCTTGGCGAATTTAAACTTGTCGAAAAGATCGAGCGGATAAGAGGGTGAGCCCGTAGCTATGTAAGGGAGATTGTGAGCCTCTACTATTTTTACCATTTCCTTTTTCTGTTGCAGTTTCGCAAGAATGGGGGTTGTTGATGTGATAGCTCCGACGGGACTTGCGCTCGAACGTTGAGTTCCTGTGTTCATGTAACCTTCATTGTCATAACACACGTAAATAAAATTCACTCTCCGTTCGAATGCGCCTGATAAGGCTTGAATGCCGATGTCATAGGTACCGCCGTCTCCTGCGAACGCCACAACAGTGTAGCCGGTCTTTCCTGTCGCCTTCAAGCCTGCCACTATGCCTGTTGCGGCGGCGCCAGTGGCGGCGAATGGGTTGTTTATGCAAATCACGTTAACGGGCGTAATCGGATAGACGCCATGTAATACAGTCATGCAGCTTGCGGGAACAGCCACGATAGTTTTACCCTCATCGAGCGCCTTGAGAGCATGTCTGTATGTCAGCATCAATCCGCAACCGGCGCAGGATCTTGTCCCAGGCATTATCAGTTCGGTCTTTGGTAATTGTCTAACAGAAGTTGTCGCCATCACAGTCTATCCTACATCTTTTTCGAAATCTTTATGATTATCCGAGCTAAGATCCGGAGAGCAATCAATTGAGTCCTGTCAGTTTCGAACATCCAGCCAATGATGTCCTGTAGAGCCCCCTATGCAATTGATAGTCGCTTCAGCAAGCTGTTCAGGTCTTACGTCTCTTCCTCCCAAGCCTACTACATAGGAGGAAACTGACGGGCGGGACGCCGATTCGTAAAGAGCCGCCTTGGCGTCCATGGCGACCGCTCCGTGGAACCCATAGCTAACGTCCTTTTCAAAAAAAGTGACGGTTTTCAAGTGCGATAAATATTCACTGATTTGGGAAGCCGGGAACGGCCGATAAACCCTTACACCCACTACGCCGACTTTGACGCCTCTGTCTCTCAACATATCGGCGGCGATAGTACATTCGGAAGCTAGAGAACCCATGCTGACTATGGCATGATCCGCATCTTCCATCTTATATTTCCAAAGTGAACCACCCCAGCTTCTGCCAAAGACATCCGAAAATTCACGGTCGACCGATTCAATTATTTGGAGCGAGTTCAGAATGTCCCGTTGTAACATGAACCTGAATTCCATGTAACCCGGCATTAACTTGTCATCAGGCCCTAGTCTGGGGTCGCTCAGGATGAGTGGATTCACATTCATCGGAGTTCCGCCATTAATTCCGGATCTGTCCAGGAAACGAGGGAGAAACCTGTCCACCTCGTCTTGGGAGGGAACATCAACGGGCGTGCTGGCATGAGACAGGACGAAGCCGTCGTAACACACCATTACCGGTATCTGAATTTGCTCCGCTAACCTGAAGCCCTGTATGATTGTGTCCAGAACTTCTTGTGAATTCCTACAGTAAATCTGCAACCAGCCAGTGTCCCGTTGGGAAATGGTGTCCTGCTGATCATTCAGAATGGTCCATGGCGCTCCAACTCCGCGGTTCACACACGCCATGACGATTGGAACTCTGCTACCTGCCGCCCAGTGCAACATCTCGTGCATGTAAAGAAGTCCATTGGCGCTGGTCGCCGTAAAAACCCTTGCTCCGACCTGGGAGGCGGCGACTACGGACGCTAAAGCCGAATGTTCACTTTCGACGGTGATATACTCTGCCTGTAAAGCTCCACTCTCGACCATTTCCGCCAATTCTTCGGTCACCGGAGTCTGAGGCGTTATAGGATATGCTGAGATGACCTGAACCCTGCACAGTTTTGCGGCAAAAGCCGCAGCCGTATTTGCTGTAATTATTTCTACTTGGCCCATATATGAAACCTGTCTGTAAACTCACCTAATGATGAGATCTTTGTAGTGGACTACAAAATATTCCACCCAGAAAATGATGGATGATCGGAGAAAAGTATGCCCGTCAGAAAAATTGGCTTAAGATCATCTACCATCAATCATTTCTATAGCCTTTCTAGGACATTCTTCAGCGCATATTCCACAACCTTTGCAATAAGTAAGGTCTATTTGAAGCGGAAAATTGGACGAAATAACCCCATCAGGGCAATACAACCAACATAACAGACATGAGTCTTTTTGGGAGCATTTCTGATGGTCGATCCTTGGGGTTTGAGACCGCCAGTCTCCTGTCTTTCCAGCTTCTCCCTTGGCCGGTTTAGAAATGGTTTTTATGGGAGCGGAATTTTCTGACAACGTAAACTCCTGAAACGTAGAGAGTAAACCACCGATAAATTGTTTCTTGGACATCCTGATCAGGCTTGACGCCGCTTATGAAATCCTTGGCAAACAGAAAATTAATTTCTGAAATCAAATAAGGATCATGTCAACCTTAGAGAATGTCGCCAATTTATGGAAAGAAATTCCGGCGATTCATCCTTTCGCCACGGCGACACGCCGTTTGATATCAACAATAATGGTTCTGTCATGCGCCAGTTCAAAAGCTTTTAGATTGCGTTCTATGGATTTGCCTTTGAATTTCTTCTCAATTGCCTTCCGAATATCTTCTGTTCCGACAAGGTCTGTTGATGCGACCAACGGCCCGAGGATGGAGGTTGAAACCAGCACGTTTCCTTCAATTATCAAACCCGCTTCTTGTGAACAGCGATAAGCATCTGAAATCGCAACACTGTATTGGCCTTCCAATCCAAGATCATAAGCAGTCTGCGCTGAATTGACTACAATTAGACCACCTGTTTTGAGGTTGGATGTCACGTTCACCATTTCAAGCAGATTGTCATCGAGCACTACCGCAATATCAGGAAAAAGAACATTAGCAAACGTCCGAACCGGTTCCACTGAAACGCGGGTATGGACACTAACAGGCGCCCCTCGTCTCTCCGAGAAATACGCGGGCTTGGCGCTTACGCCCTTAAAACCAGCGTAGTAAGCGGCTTCGGTAAACATCTTAGCTGCTGTAACGGCTCCTTGTCCACCTCGACCGTGCCATATTATTTCATAACTTTGACGTGATTCCATGTTTAGTCCTCAGATGTCAAACCTATACATATTAGATAAGTAGTCGCACATGGTCAAGCAATAAATCTAACAGGAATAAATCCACAGAAGACGGAATGAATTAGGATGGGTTAAAAAATGAATTACGCCATTTCGATGAGGAACACATTGCGGCGTGATGGTTGCCCGGAATGCAGATCTGAAGGACCCGAGTCATTCGTGGAGGACAACCTCAAGAAGGCGTTTGCAAGTTAGCTGTTGAAACTCGAAGGGGCATTAAGCTACGGATTGTCTCTGTTGCTGAGGGTTCTCAGATACAGCCAGGTCCAATCTCCTGTGAGCGATTTCAATGTAGGTTGGGCTTATTTCATATCCAACAAATCTCCGCCCATGTTTCTTGGCGGCGTAAGCGGTGGAACCGCTTCCCATAAATGGGTCCAACACGACGTCATCTTCAAATGTGTACAAATGAATCAGACGCTCAACCAGAGCAACAGGAAATGGGGCTGGATGACCAATGCGTTTAGCCGATTCGGCGGGAATATCCCATACGCTAGTGGTCGCTCGAATGAATTCATCTCTGGTAATAGTTGATGTGCCTTTTACGGACCTGTCAAAACGATCCTTTGAAAACACCAGGACGTACTCGTGCAGGTCTCTCAGGGTAGGGTTCCCTGCTGACATCCATGATCCCCATGCGCAAGAACCGCTGGCTCCTTTAGCCTTGACCCAGATGATTTCTCCTCTCATCAACAAACCCAGTCGCCAAGCGATTGTGGCCACAAACGAATTCAAAGGTAGATAGGGCTTCCTGCCCACGTTGGCCACATTGAAGGCGATTCGGCCTCCTGGCATGAGTACCCTCTGGGTTTCTTTAAGCACTTTCTCCAGGAGATTCAGATATTCCTCCAGACTCAGGTCAACATCGTAATCCTTGCCCACATTGTAAGGGGGTGAAGTGACCATCAACGCTATTGAATTGTCCGGCAATTCGGACATGTCCTCAGAGGAATGAGCGAAAATTTTGTCTAAAACAAAGGGCGGAACGAGATTAATTTCTCCCGGTTTTATGGGAGTGGAGTTTTCTGAATACAATTTGCGACTGTAAAAGGAGGATGAATCGTGGTTTTCCCTCTTACCTACGCCAAAAGATTTTGTGGATGTTCTGTTTTGCAAATTGATCCCGTAAAGCTAGTTATCGGATAGATGGCTCCGAGCGCCAACTGCAGTGAACGGATAGTATATTTTATTTAATGAGTCAATATTTTTAATCATTAATTTCAGAATAATATAAAAACTAATTAA
>CAJBEZ010000111.1 GCA_903952205.1 uncultured Desulfomonile sp.
CCAAAGCTGTTTATGAAAATCGACGTGGTGAAAATCGGTTTCCAGAACATTGGGAGTTCTTCCGATTAGTTCATCGCGATTATATCCGCTGAGGATCTCCTGTGCAGGATTAACGTATTGAATTATCCCTTTAGCGTCAGTAATGATTACAGCCTCCGCTGACTGCTCAATAGCTGCGGATAGCAGCTTCCGTGATTTTTCCGCCCGATTGCGTTCAGTGATATCCAGAGCTGTAGACAAAAGCAGTTTATGGCTAGCTGTTTGCATCAGCTCACCGCTATAGATCAATTCTATTTCTTTCTTGTTCTTGGTCTGAGCCCTGAGGTCCATATCCCTGACACTCCCGTGGGCCTGCAGTTCTTCAATCAATCGTATTCGGTCTTCCGGCAGAAGCCAGCCCACGTCAAGCGATGTCCTTCCGACACACTCTGCACGGGAAAAACCCGAAACCTCACAGAATTTGTCATTGATGTCAAGAATAGTCCCGTCATCCGCTTTGCTGAGAGTCATAAGAGCTGGGGCGCAATTAAAGGCTTTCACAAACTTCTCTTCACTCTCCCTAAGCGCTTTCTCTGTACGCCTGCGCTCGGTGATGTCGGTAAACATGGCAAAAGAACCCTGGAACTCCATGTTTTCATCAACCATAGCAGCGGCGGAAACCAGCGTCCAGACTTCTTCCCCGTCTTTTCGTCTGAATCGCCTCTCATAGGACTCATTCCTCCCCTGTTGGCGTTTGGCCATCCTATCCAGGTGATCCAGCGAGTCTTCTTCAAACATGAAAGAGTCCACTGACCGGCCCAACATTTCCTCGGGACTGTAACCAAGCATGTCGGCCATCTTCCGATTGACGAAGGTTGTCCTGAACTGGCCGTCCATTGACCACACACCCTCGTTCGCCGCCTCCACAAATAGTCTGAATCGGGCTTCGCTATCTCTTAGGGCTGATTCTGAAAGTCTAATCGCAGTCACATCGACGGCATAGACCGCTAATCGTTCCACTGCGCCTTCAGAGTTGAATATGGGATAGATGTTATGAACTACGATAGAATTTTGTCTTTTGTCCTCAATTCTCATCGGTTTGCCGGAACGGACGATTTCGTTTATCCATGCCTTGCGTCTTGTCGTTACACCTGGCTCCAGGTAATCGAAAACACAATGTCCGATTACATCTTCCACAGTCTTTCCAAGGCCTGTTGCAAAAGGTTCGTTGGCAGCAAGTATTTTGCCATCGGGTTTCATGAGGAAGACTCTCTCTGAGATCGTGTTGAATAAAGAACTAAGATTCGCTTCGCTTTTTCCGAGAGCCTTCTCCGCAAGTTTACGCTGCGTGATATCGCGATTGCTGACTCGTCGGCCTAACCAGCTACCGTTGTCCCCAAAAACCGCCTGACAACGGTGAGCAATCCAACGCTCCTCTCCGGTTCGGGTGACAATTCGAAAGTCAGCCGAGTTGCAATCGTTCTCGTCAATTATGGCCACATGATTCACAGCAATGGCCTGATCTTCAGGATGCACGATTTCACAGAGCAGTTTTGGGTTATTGAGAAATTCGTCACGGTGATAACCGGTTATAGTTTCGCATGACGGCGAGATATAGATTAAGGCGCCATCCGGCCCAATCCAGTATTCCCAGTCACAAGTGAAGTCGGCTACAGTCCTGAACTTTAGCTCGCTTTCCTTTAGATCTTTCTGCGCTCGTTTTTGTTCGGCTATTATCTGTGCGTGACTAAGAAACGCCTCAAGCTGTTTGACATCATCCTCCGTGTAATCGGATTTCTTATTTGCAACCGCCCCAACCGCCACTATCTTCCCTTTATTGAAAACCGGTATGGCTACAAACCTGGTCAACCTAACATGCCCTTCAGGCAATCCCCGTTTACCTTCATGATCCTGACCATAATCGTTAATTATTACTGTTTCACGCTGCCGTACGACACGCCCCCATATCCCGGCTTTTTCTATTGGGAAAAATTTAGGCTTATCATCAATTTTGCACTGATTCATGGCTTCCTTGGACCATGAATAAATTTCCATTTCGGTTTCTTCGTGGTTTATAAAACCATAGAAAGCGTACCTGCTTTCGCTAATTCTTTTGATTTCCTCAAGCACGTGATCAGCCAGGAATTTGATATCATCATTTTGGATTCTCGATAATTCCCATAAAGACTCCAGGTTCTGTCGAAGTTTTAGCTGTAATATTTCCGATTCTTTGCGCTGAGTGATGTCAGAGAGAATTGATCTGAAGGAATTGTGGCCATTAATCTCTTTTAGAGCATGGCTTTGGAGTTCAGCATAGAATTCGGTTCCATCATTCCTGTTCAGCTTTAGTTCACATGTCGTGGTAGCCTGATTTTTGAAGACAGTCATCAAATAGAAATAGAAAAGATCCTGATCCTCTTTTGCGACCAAGCTGTACAACGATTTCCCGATCAACTGATCTCGTTCCATACCTAGGAGTCTGGATACCGTCTGATTTGCTTCCAGAATATTGCACGCTTTGCTGACAGTGAGGTAACCAACTGGAGCAAGTTCATACAGTTCAAGATACCTGTCCCTGGATTCACTCAACTCCCCCTGAACTTTACGTAATTCTTCATTCTGAGATTCCAGCTCTACTAGGTGGATTCGCAGTTCGTGAAACAGCTTCTGAAGTTCCTCTGGCGAAAGTGTTGATATATCGAGAGGAATCACGGACGTCTCATTAGCCGCAGCTTGCGCGCGCGATTGCGCATCAGGAAATTTTTTCATAAGCTTGTCCTAAGACTTGACTTGTCCTGCAAAAGACAACATCCTTGCGAGGTCAACGGAAATGCAACATCTTCCCATTAAACTTGTATCACGCTTCAGTCGGAAACCAAAATAGTTCTTGCGGATGATCGGCTCCTTGTTTTGTTAATGTCGGCAAAAGGACGATAAGAAATAGTCAGGATTATAGCAATTTCAATACCACTTTAGACTCATTCAAAACATGATACCGCTGGAAAAAAGAAGCCACAAAGAATATGGTTCTGCATAAAAAGGCAGCGTTTAATTTATTACCGAACGAGAATAACTAATGGATTCTTTGAGCAGACGTCTTCGTCTTTTCTTAATCGTGATGTCATCGATCATGGTCGTTTCTGCTATTGGGCTTATGATAGTGGAGAATCTCTCTTTTGTTGATAGCGTTTATTTTACCGTTGTCACCGTTGCCAGTGTTGGGTATGGAGATATTCATCCGACAACCATTCCGGGAAAGGTTCTGGCTACAATTCTAATTCTTGGAGGTGTTGGCGCATTTGCTGGTGTTTTTGCGACGCTGACTGAATTTCTGCTTGCCCGAAAGGACAAAGAGATTCGTCTTAGAAAACGTAATCTCGTGACCAGCATATTTTTCTCTCAGGTCGGCGATTGGTTAATCCATGAACTCTCTCTTAATAATCCCAGAATAGAAGAACTCAAAACGGTGGTATGGATACAACCAGAATGGTTACCTAAAGATTTTGATATAGCCACAAAAAAGATCAAAGATGACGATTTGATTGTAAATGTTCGAGACGCTAATCTTTATGAATGGCGGAATTTTCTGAATCAAAGAACCAATACTTTACTTAGATTAATCGAAAACCCTAGTTTACTTGAACAGGAATCATTTACC
>CAJBEZ010000112.1 GCA_903952205.1 uncultured Desulfomonile sp.
TCGCATCTTTGGACTGAAACGTTCAGAGGTTCCCAGACCCATGACTTAACCTTTTCCAGGGAAATAAGCGGTAGTGCCCCAGTCAAAAGTCAACATGCTGATATGTAAGTGTTTTCAGAACAAAAGTGTCAAAGTCAGGAACAACTTTTATGAGCTTGTCAAAAGAATCTCCGCAAATGTCTATAGAACAATTTATCCCCTTTAAACTTAGCCATGCATTCTGCAAAGCAACATTACTGGCATAGAGTTTTCCCCTTTTGATTGGTTTGCGAGGATATTTCGACCACGGCGGGCGTCTGCAAATGCCCGAACGAGCCCGGAGTCTTCCTCCGCAAACTCGTCCAAGACAGCGTCGGCCCCCTCAGGGATCATGGCCCCGCTAAGAATCGGTATTGCTGTGCCAGGTAGAATGACTCTCTTGGACTGCGTGCCGGCCCCCGCCACTCCTGAAATCTTCAACTCAATCGGCCGTGACGGCGAGGCATGGGCCACAGCCGATGAAATCACCGCATAGCCATCTTTTATGGACGAGTCTACCGACGGTGAGTCAACTTCTGCTTTGACTGCGCGAGCAGTGACTCTTTTTAAAGATTTTCCGATATCAACGAATTCTTCTGAAAGCCTGGGAACATTGCGCATTGCCAGACTAAACGCTTCTTCAAATCCTATGAAATTACGTTTGAATTCAAACCAGTCCATGAGAAGTCTTTATCATTAGGGAATTAGAATTATTTTGGCGATTTTGCGGATTTACATAACAAGCTCAATTCAAAGAATTCATGCCATAGAGCTTCCGCCGGAACATTTTTATCATCATTCCTGTAATGTGACAACCACGCATGAACAGTTCAGCGCTTTGAGGGAATAGTGGTTGCTGTAATGGAAGGAATTGACCGGCTGGAAAAAATAGTTTGTGAGCCAGTGACCCAAGAAGCTATATTGGTACAACGATTGACGTGGGATGCCCCTGGCGCCGACCCTGAAGAAGGATAACAAACACTCCATTATAGGGCGTTAGACCCCCGGACAGAGATTTGATGGAGCGGTAGTCATCAACGTAAGGGGTTTAGATCATGAGGCTATCACAAAGTTACTCAGTTAATTATACATGAATTCTCGCCGGCCTCCATTAAATAAGGGCTGGACTTCGGCGACCAATGCCTATGGGTTGTTAAATGCTGGAAGTATTCAGACAGTGTACCGTCTATTTGGCTGCGTTCGTTGAAGCCGCTGCCGCAATCATAATAGCCTATGGAGCGCTTGAGGCGACCGCCAAGGTCTTTTTACTCGTCGTTAGACGGGGAAACATGCGAATCAACAAGGAGTACATCAGGCTAAACTTGGGGCAGTGGCTCACCGTAGCGTTGGAATTTGAACTGGCGGCGGACATTTTGAGGACGGCCGTGGCTCCTTCATGGAATGATATCGGTCAGCTTGCCGCAATCATCATCATCAGGACTACCCTAAACTTTTTCCTGCAGAAAGAGATCGATCAGGCTGAAGCAAGGGCAAAATCACAGGCTGACTAGCATGTCCATTTTGAGTAGCTCCATATTGTCTATAGAAATAGTGAGTTCAGTGATAATTTTTGGTTACTGCGCAGCCGGATTTGCTTTTTTCATAAGCGGGAAAGACGGGTTTACTATCAAAACACTTGTAGCCAACGGTACGCTCCTGAGCATGAATCTAAAACTTGTTGGAGCGCTTTTGAAAACGATTGAACTCCAGACATGGAATCAGTTGGCGCTGTTTGTGGTAATTTTTGCGCTTCGGACAATAATCAAGAAAGTTTTCCGGAGACAAAATTTCCTTGCGACTAAACAAGTATCATAGCCACAGAGTTGTCAGAATCAGCCGCTATAATATCGAAAAGGCTCCGACCATCTTAAAATTCTGGATGGAGATGGGAAAATGATTATAGGAATACCCAAGGAAATTAAGGAAGACGAATACAGAGTGGCAATAGTCCCCTCAGGCGTCCGGACGCTCAAGGAACATGGCCATTTGGTCATCATTGAGAAAGGGGCCGGTGAAGGCTGCAGAATAGAGGATATAGAATACGAAGCCGCTGGAGCGGAGGTGGTTATCGACCCTGTAGAGATTTATTCCCGCGCCGACATGGTTATGAAGGTCAAAGAGCCTCTACCGAGTGAAAATCACTTATTTCGTGAGGGTCAAATTCTATACGCTTATCTGCATTTGTCACCTGCTCCTGAGCTCACGGACGCTCTTCTCAAGGCCAAGATTATCGCAGTCGCTTATGAGACCATTCAGACCAATGACGGTTTTTTGCCTCTGCTCGCGCCAATGAGTGAAGTTGCGGGTAAAATGTCTGTTCAGGTTGGAGCTCATTTTCTCGAGAAAACCCAAGGTGGCAGGGGTGTGTTACTAGGTGGAGTGCCGGGTGTCAGGCGCGGTTGTGTAACCATACTCGGGGCCGGTACGGTTGGATTAGCTGCGGCGAAGATTGCTGTGGGTTTAGGTTCGGATGTCTATATCCTGGATGTTGACCAGCGACGTTTGGCGCACATTGAGGAAATTTTTGGCAATCGCGTGACAACTCTGATTTCCAATTACGAAAACGTCGTCTATTCAGTGGTAAATTCGCACCTTGTCATAGGTGCTGTTCTGAATCCGGGAGCCTGTGCTCCAAGGATAGTTACTAGGGAGTTGATACGACAAATGAAAGCCGGGGCAGTAATTGTAGATGTGGCCATAGATCAGGGTGGATGTGTGGAGACGGCCCGGCCTACCACTCACAGGCATCCGACTTTCGTGGTGGATGACGTCATTCATTATTGTGTTCCCAATATGCCGGGAGCGGTTGCCAGGACTTCAACCTTTGCTCTTACCAATGTTACTCTACCATTTGCTCTAGCCATAGCGGATAAGGGAATTCACCAGGCGGCGCTTCAGGACGTGAGGCTGGCACGGGGAGTGAATCTTTACAAGGGTTTGGTCACGCATAAGGCGGTCGCAAATGCTCTGGGATTTGCGTACAATCCGGTTGATGAGATCGTCCGCAATTAGAAACGGAAGACAAGCTTTAACTAAGTACCCCCTAAAATAGGTCCTTCTACTACATCAATCAAGTGTTCGTTTAATAAACGGAGGCAAAAAGTCAATCATGCCTTTTACCGAGATAAACGGGATCGATCTATACTATGAGATCCATGGCCATGGGGATCCCCTTCTTCTTCTCCATCATGGTTTTGGTTGTGTAAAAATGTGGGACAAGATAGTTCCAGGACTTGTGGAGAGTGGCTATAAGCCAATCTGCTATGACAGGAGAGGTTTTGGTCAATCAGGAGAAGGCGAGGATTTCTTGGATTTTTATGTTAGTGATCAATTCCTCGCTGAAAGCGTAAATGAACTTGAATCATTCCGGGACTGGCTCGGGGTTGGTTCATTCCGTGTTGTCGGCCAATGTGAGGGAGGGGTCGTGGGAGCCGAATATGCGGCCAGATTCCCCGATCGTGTCAGTAGCATGGTTATATCGAGCACATTATGCTTCAGCGACTGTGCAATGCACGAATTTAACATTTCTAAGTTTACCAAGACCTTTGATGAACTGGACCCGGATCTCAGGAAAAAGCTTACGACCTGGCATGGAAATAGAACAAAGACATTTCATAATCAATTCAGGCAGTTCGGAGGAGCCTACGGCAGGTTTATTTTTGATCTGAGGCCGACACTACATAAGGTCAAGTGTCCCACGCTAGTCCTTTATCCAGACAGGAGTTTCCTTTTTGAAGTGGAACAGGGAGTGGAGTTTTACAGAAGTCTGGCGCAGGGGGAACTGGCTGTGCTGCCTCATTGTGGTCACAACACCTACGATGAGCGGCCTGAGGAATATGTTTCACACGTAGTAAATTTCTTTGGCCGGCGGCGTCTTGAAGGATTTAAAGGCGATGGGATCCCGACGGTTGATCGAGTAACCTGCGCCGGTTAGCTCCTGAGATCGAATAAAATACAGCGTCATCTGAAATGCAAGGGAAGTGTTTAACTGTACCCTTGCATTTCTCATCTGGTTCAAAAGACAGTGTTATTCTAGCTACTGGTTCATTGCTGTTGTGTCTGAGATCTGTTTTTCGTTATCCTGTTTGTATTTCTTTACGGTTATGTCTGATTTCAACCATTCAAGCGCCTTTTGAACTACAGGGTCGTTTTCGAGGTCAGCCTTCGTTTCTTTGGAGAATCGACTGCGTTTTTCGTTCTTCTTCGAGTTTTTAGCATCTTCCGCAGCAATTTCTTCTTCTTCCTTTTTCTGGACCTCAGTCTTCATGTCTACGTCGGGAATTATTCCTGTTTTCTGAATGTGGCGCCCTTTTGGCGTATAGTAATAGGCGGTAGTGAGTCGAAGACCGGAACCGTTGTCAAGAGGAATGATTGTCTGAACCGAAGCCTTGCCAAAAGATTTTGTTCCAAAAATCAAGGCACGTTCATGATCCTGCAGAGCCCCAGCTACGATTTCAGAGGCGCTAGCGCTGCCTTCATTTATAAGCACGGCAACCTTGAATTTGTAATGAGTGCCGGCGGGCGAGGCACGAAATTCCATCCTCTGATCCTTAACCCTACCGTCGGTGTAAACTATCAAGCCCTTGTCCACAAACAGGTTGGAAACCTTGACCGCTTGATCAAGCAGACCTCCCGGATCGTTACGAAGGTCAAGAATAATTCCCTTGAGCCGTTCATCGTCTTTCTTAGATTTTTTGTCAGAGCCCTTAATGGTATCGTTATTTTCGAGTTCCTTAATCGCCGCCATCAAGTCTGTATCAGTTGTTTCCTGAAAACTGACGATTTTAACATAGCCGTATCCCGCATCCAGCGCTTCCTTCTTAACCGAATGAACATGGATGAGATCTCGTGTTATTGTGAAATCTTTTAGTTTCTTGAAACCCTCACGCATAACGGTCAAAGTGACCTTCGTTCCTTTAGGTCCCCGCATTTGCTGAACAGCGCTGTGTAGAGAGATATTTTTGGTCTGTTCTCCGTTGATCTTGATGATCTTGTCACCGGGTTTAATGCCCACTTTGAAAGCCGGGGTGTCCTCAATTGGCGACACAACCGTTAGAATTCCGCCGTCAATCGTAATCTCTATTCCCAATCCCCCAAATTCGCCTTTGGTTTCTACCTGAAGTTCCTTAAACATGTCTTCAGTCAGATATGATGAATGGGGATCGAGCGATTGAAGCATTCCGCTCACCGCTCCCTGGATTAGTTCTTTGTCTGTTACTTCTTTAACGTAATTCTTGCGAACTATTTCCATCACCTGACGGAACAATTTCAATTCCCTATAGTCCGGGGACGTTTTGGCGCCGGAATCTGCGCCAAAACTTCGATAGGGGGCCAGAAGAAACAGGAGGCAAAAGATAACTCCGAATCCAAAACTTACAGGTTTCCGTGTCAACATGTGCGAACCTCAAGGTTAAATTGTAAACATTTGTTCAAAACGGATCCATATAGAATATTTAATAATGATACCACAAACGTAACTGATCAGAAACAATTTATAACAGCGAGCAGCCGTTTCCCTCTCCGGTGATACCTGCTACGTCTAGGTATTCAACATGTACTGGGGTGACTTTTTTGGGTTTGTGATATTTTGTCAGGAAATCTAAACGTGAATCGGCTACTTTCACTACTCCCAGACCAGGGTCAAGCCGATTTTTCTGGTCGTTTTGACTCAACCCCCCGGTAAGAGCCCTGAACATAACCGTCTTCCCCGAACGGGGCAAACCTATTATTCCAAGTTTCAATTAGAGTCTTACCTTCCCTCCGACA
>CAJBEZ010000113.1 GCA_903952205.1 uncultured Desulfomonile sp.
ATGTCAAACTGGTCTGGGGAAAAACATTTCAGGTGAAGGCACTATGGGAATGGGAAGGGCTTTCCAGTATGCTGGGGCAAAAAGTGTGTTGATGAGCCTGTGGTCTGTCGAAGAGAGTTCTTCTGTGGATCTTGTGGAGGGTTTCTTCAGGAACATCAAGGAAGGCAAGAATAAGCTCGAAGCCTTAAAACTCGCACGGGATGAAATACGCAAACAGGGCTATGATCACCCCTTCTTTTGGGCCTCGTTTATTCTGGTGGGTGAGGTGAATTAGTTCAACAAAAGAAGGCATGCTGAATCACGCCATAACGCCTTAATGGAAAACCTCAGGAAAGGTCTAATTCAGGGAGTTTTATGATGTCTTGGCGTGTTTATTTGCTCCGTTGCTCTGACGGGTCGCTATACTGCGGAACGACAACGGACGTCGACCGCCGGTTACACAAGCATAACCTGGGTGTGGGATCTCGCTACACTCGGTCAAAACTTCCTGTCAGTCTGTTTTGGTCATCCGGCGAATTGAGTAAGCCGGAAGCATTCAAGGAAGAATACCGAATCAAGCGCTTGAGCAAGGTCGTAAAAGAGGAGATTATCGGCGCTGGCGGGAATGAGACAAAAAGCCCTGGCGAAGAATGCCAAGGCTGATGCGAAAAATATCTTCCAAGATAGAAAATTTGCACAACATTACTGAAACAGTGAATTGTGATCTCTGGGAATTATTCTTTACGCGACGTGCTCGACAGGCGTGAACAGATCCGGCTGAGAGATTTTAGCGTAGACTTTGACCATGTGAGAGTAATTCTCACAATATTTCGAAGAATCTTTGCGGCTATTACACGGGCAAGATTCCATGTAATGGATGCAAAACTCACTCATGCATTTCCTGATTATGCTTTTCTCAACTAAAGTTAAGCTGGTGAGGTCAGCATTCTGAGGTAATCGTTTCATCATGACTCCATATTTTTTTGGACTGTTTGCTTCATTCCAGGGTGATATTCACAATTGACGTTCCCGAACATCGAGAAGTCCCTACCACAATTTGACTCGCAAGCGAATAAAAACTTTTTCTCTAAATCTGTAATTGTCCGTTCGTATTTTTCTCAGAACTAGAAGAAGGAGGTTCCACTTTGGTAGTCAAGCAGAAACGACGCGGCCCAACATGGTCAGACGTAAAGAGTAAGGTAGTCAATTTGGACCAAAAGCAGCTCGTTCAAATTGTTGGGGAACTTTATCGCCTGTCAAAAGAGAATGAGGAGTTTCTTAACGTTCGCTTTGGGGTCTTGGATGATCCGTTGGCCTCATTCAAGAAATCCATCGAGGATGCTCTGTGTCCGGACGTCCTAGGCGACAAGCCGATTCAGATTTCAAAAGCCAAAGCATCTATTCGGCGTTATTCCAAGGCATCAGGAGACTTGACGGGAGAGGCCGAACTCAAAACCTTTTTTGTGGAATCCGGCAACCGTTACACTCTGGATTACGGTGACATGTACGAAGAGTTTTACG
Organism: uncultured Desulfomonile sp.; assembly: GCA_903952205.1. Taxonomy (GTDB): domain Bacteria; phylum Desulfobacterota; class Desulfomonilia; order Desulfomonilales; family Desulfomonilaceae; genus CAJBEZ01. Next base: position 1,501 of record CAJBEZ010000113.1, read on the forward strand.
ACGCAGTTAACCTCATGTACAGGGAGGCCATTAACACTATACTGAGTCTTCCCCGGGAACAACGTGGAGATTTCAGGGAACGCCTCAGGATAATCATGGAGTCTGCCAAAGACATTGGATGGGGCTATTACGATGAACTTCGTGAAGACTATTACGAAGCTTTTCCCGAGGACGATTAGGCTCCTGTTCGGCTTGAGCGCATAGGTCAATTACAGGTCCCGCAATGACGTCACTTAACTCCGCCTTTAAAGATGGCTAAAAGTTCAGAGTTGCGTTTGCCTCGACATACTTCTGCTCTGACCAAACTTTGGCGCCATCCCAAGACAAGGCTGTTCCCGGCTCTGTCCATGAATGACTCCCTCGAGTCCTGATGCTCATAAAATCGCCCGCCAAACCCAAGGTGAAAAACTTCTTTAGTCGATACTCCGCAGCAAGGTTTAGATGCCAGCAAATTCCTGAGGTGTATTCGTAAGTTAATCTCGGGCCTGGTTCGCGCAGGACATGGAAATCCAGATTATTGGCGGTTACATATCCGACGTCCCCCTGCAGTCTGAGAAAGAAATTATAATCTGCAAGGGTTCCTATTGATCTTCCCGGTTCGAACTGAGCGCACAATGCGCCGCCACCATAATAAATCTTGTAGGACTGGTTGAACTGAATTACTTCACCGGCTTCATAAATGGGCTGCTTTCCCAACTCTCGTTGCAACATATCTGTGTATGTAAATCGAAACTGTTGGGCGCGATATCCCAACAGCCATTGAACACCCGGCGCAATTGGCAAAGCAAAGCCTATACTGGTATCAATGGTCCAGTTTCTGGGCATTGCCAAGCCATCACTAAAAGTAGTCTTTTGATTTGGATTCGCAGGATCTTCCCAATCACTGTCCTGAGCCAGTAGACCTGAATCCTTGAATAGAGTTGACGCTCCCTCGAAATTGACCTGAACGCCAGGATAGTTGTGACCCAATTTTATAACACCAAAAGTTTGCTCCCAAGGCCACTCCAATCGGCTGATAGGATCAGTGCCGCCATCACCACCTGGACTGTCAGGAAATTGGTAAGAAGTAAAGCTGTTGATATACTTTCGCAATCCTAGCGTCATGAAGCTTCCTTCCCTGTCAGGCCGGAACGAAGCCAACGGCGTTGATGTCACCGTATTACTGAAGGGCCATTGTCCGTAAGAGTCAACAACACTGAAAAAAGACAACAAGGCTATCGTGATGGCAAGCCCAACTTTATTGGACGACATGGAAGGCCTCCCGGACGAGCGTCATTGAGCGATATAATTAGGCGCCATGAATACTTGCTCCACAGGTTCTCAGGTTAGTTTGAAACCTTCAAGAAGTTTTTTGTTGTATGAATGAGCAGCGAGCGCTCCCCATACTACACAGATGGGATGCGTAATTATGAGGCCGCCGAGCGTCACAAAACCAACGACACCATATATTATCAGCATTATGATCGCCCCCCATATTGTGCTGTAAAACATCCCCAGCGGTCCAAAAAGAACTGTCAAGATAATTGATATTCCAACGCTCTTGGTCGGCGTAACGATTATTTGTCTAGGAAGTTCCCTATTGTCGGCCATTCGATTTACCCTCCCACCTGAGATATCGGCTGAGGCAATAAAACTAAACTTTCAGGTTACAAATATCAAGCATCGAGTTCCTCAACAAACGATATGGAATGAACGAACTTGATAGCTACGCCTTTTGCAGATAAATAAAGGAAAGGCCTCCTGTAGAGCGCATGCCTACGGAGGCCATCATTGTTTGAGACAATATTCTGATAATAGCTTAACTCAAAACTAGATTGGCAATCATCTGTAATATTGATTTAGCAGTTATCGCAGACTAATTGCTACGTGGGAACTGTGAACCCATTGGGACTTGACTGGTTTGCCTCTGATTAAAATTAGGCCCTCCAGGGGCGCAACAGCTCGCGGCATTAACAGCAGGGGTTGTAGAGTTGAACGAGCAACAGGAAGCGTTGCCATACCCACCTTGAGGACCTACAAATCCGCCACTGGAAAAACCACCTTGGTACCCATTACCACCGCAACAACCGCCGGCATAGGCCATGCCGCTTCCAGCAATTAATAAAACTCCTAACATCAATACCAGTTTCTTCATTATCAATTCTCCTTTAAAATTTAATTTGAAGCATCCAGTCAGACGCCCCTGCCCCCGGTTTATACCGGCACTGTTTCTTATTACCGATGACAAACGGATAACCCGCGCTAAGAATAAAAAGAATTCCAGTTAATTTCTCTCAGGTGATTACGATTGTTTATGAAATCCTTCGGGTATAATATTGAGTCACCGTTCAACAGAAATTGGAGAATGGGCGCCTCAAAAAATGAGATGGCTTGGTTATGTAACTCTAGCTCTGGTTTTTACGATGGGATTGACTTTGCAGTCTGACGCTCAAGTTTACAAGATCCAACCTATAGGACATGTGGTCAAGAACGCCGGGAAGGTTAATCTCGAAATTTTATCTCAGTACAAAGACGCTTTACTAGGATTAAATGAGTTTTCTCATGTTCTTGTTTTCTATTGGTTCGAGCGGAACGACTCGCTGGAAAAAAGAGCCATACTGAGGGTTCATCCGCGAGGTAACAAAGAAAGCCCCATTACCTGAGTTTTTGCCACACTTTCGCCATGTCGGCCTAATCTTATCGGATTGACGGTATGCAAAATAAAAACCATCGATGATTGTATAATCACAGTTGATGATACAGACGCCTTTGATGGCACACCCATAATTGATCTCAAGCCGTACAGACCTGGCCCTGATTGCGTTCCTGACGCATCGGTCCCGGGTTGGGCAAAACGCAATAACGAAGAGAAAAGGCATTAGCGCCAAACATCGGCAACTGGCCGTAACCTATATGTCTTAGTTTTAGGGCGCTTTCGGGGATGACCTTGTTGTTTTGCTTTTGCGATGTATGATTTCAACCCATTTGGACAAAAACGGTGGGCGCTATGGCACAGTTTGTTTAGGTTTTGTGGAGTTTTTGTGGAGGCCGATGATGACAATCAGAAAGTTATATTCCGCAATAATTTTCTCAGTTTTGTTCCTATTTCTATCCTTCCCAATATGCTTTTCCAGTGAATTGACTCTTAATAATACGCCGGTTCAGGTCTATTTCAGTCCTTTTGGCGGATGCACGCAGGCTATTGTCAAAGAGATCGGTAAAGCGAAGAACCAAATACTGATCCAGGCTTATTCTTTCACATCAAAACCTATTGCAAAAGCTCTTTTGGATGCTCACAAACGAGGTGTTAAAGTTGAAGCGATTGTCGATAAGAGCCTGCGCACAGCGAATTATAGCTCAGCAACCTTTCTGGCGAATTCAAGGGTCCCAACCTTCATCGATGACGCTCATGACATTGCTCACAACAAGATATTATTGATGGCCAGCCAGTGATTACCGGATCTTTCAATTTCACAAGAGCCGCAGAGGAGATAAACGCCGAGAATGTTCTGATCATCAAATCACATGAACTGGCGAAGCTATATGTCGCGAATGGATGAATCACAGGGAATACTCGCAGCCTTATTCGCCGAGGGGTTAATTGATCGGCTAAAAAAGAAAAACCCCAGCGGGGGGGATGCCAGGGCTAAGGGTCTCATCCTGTAGGGAGAGGCGCCTATGGGCGATTCAATTATCAGGAGCGTTGACACATGTCAATGCAAAGTTAAAAAATATTTATCTGACCATAGCTCCCCTCCAACTACGCAACAAAACTGGAATCACTTTACTGAATCTTTCAGGGCTTTTGCTCCAGTAAACTTGGGAACCTTCTTCGCCGGGATCTTGATTTTCTTTTTGGTCTGGGGATTCAATCCTGTTCGGGCTTTTCTTGTCACGACCGAGAATTTGCCGAAACCAGGAATGGAGATTTCTTCACCGGCGACCAACCCGTCGGAAATGGATGAAAAAACCAGATCTATGGTATCTGAAGCGAGTTTCTTGGTTATCTCGCCCTTCTCCGCAAGTTTGTCCACAAATTCAGACTTTGTCATGATCGCGCCTCCCTACAGATCCGCCGGATCGAAGCCCATTGCCTTAACTGCTTCCAGATCTCCGGGCCAATTACGATTTTTAAGGTATTTCGCTATTGCCAAGCGTTCATCTGGGGACTTTTTTTGCCCGAGATCACTTTTCGCTGACATAGAGGCTGGCTCGACCTCAATCACTTCACAGGAGCTGTAACCTGGCATTTCCTTGTTTACCAACTCATGACCGGCGCCTCTCTCATGCTTGGTTACCAGGGCATTGAGGGCAGTTACCTTTAAGGGGCCTTCCGGGACAACACTCGCCTTTCCCCGAATAATGACCGAATGATAATACTGGTGCAGATGGCAAATCCGTTTGTGGAGATCAAAACCCGCATCAATATATGCCAACGGAATATCAATCTCAAAACAGACCTTGGGATCTCGCTGTAGGTTGTCCAGCTTCTCGCCCTTTGATGCGCAATGAAAATAGATGTTTCCCTCGTGACACACAAAATTTACCGGAGTAATATAGGGATAACCGTCGGCTCCATTCGTAGCCAATCGGCCGATCGTGGTTGAACTGAGAATCCGTTGAATATCTTGGGGGTCTGTTATTTCACATTGCTTAAGACGCATTTGTGACGCTACCTTTCTTGCTGGGCCTTGATTTCGCAGGCCTGTTTCAGTGAACGCATGGCCTTGGAATAGCGTTGCCATAGCTCATAACAAAATAAAAGGACTTTTATAAGAGGCTTGTCGTTTTTCTTGATGAGCATGTGTTCTCTATAATGCAAAACATGCAAACCTCTATCGACTTTCTGGAGACCCACTCCCTGTCAAACCTGCTCAATTGCCCGATCGAGGCTGCGCTGAGAAGACACTTAGGGAACCCATGTCGATGAGTATCTTTTGTCATGCGCATCCTCTGACTTCACTGAGGAACATTTTGAGAAAACAGAAGGTGGTTACATCTAGTAATTTGCGTCGGATGCCCAGTGGCGCAACAGTTAGAGTTTCAGGAATGCTGATTCTGGTTCACACGCCACCCACCAAGTCCGGCAAAAGAGTTATGTTCTTGACGCTGGAAGATGAAGTGGGGCTTTTTGAAGTGGTGGTCTTCTCTAAGGCTCAAGATAGTTTCGCAGGGATGATTTTGACCAGTGAGGTATTAACGATTGAAGAAAGACTGGCGTCAGGGGCCCACAGGCCTAGCTATATTCATTATCATGAAGAAGGCAAAAGGCAATGATTGGCCTTTGCGGAAGTTTGGTGAAGCTTTTGGGATATGTAATCAAAATTCCCAAACTTAGGACATATTCCAAACCGTCCACTACGATTAACCCTACAACGCAACTTATTGATTTCTTGTTTGCAATTCCATCCAATGCCTGCCATCCTACGCAACATACCATAAAAAGAGGAGGCAGGCTATGCTCCCGTGTCCACGATGTGACGAACACCTCTAACCGGTCCCAAAATTTGACTTGGACAGAGACGATATTGCAGCTTTCATCCACGAACTCAGAGGCTTCCACAAACAGTTCGCCGACTGTTTTGTACTAAGCGAATCCAGGGAGCACTTCTTCAACTACATGGCCGGCCAATTCAGCGAGCTGGAACGGAAATCCATTGAACCCATAGCACTGGCTCTGAAAGACAGCAATATCAGAGCATTGCAGCGTTTTATCAGCGATGCCCCGTGGGACAATGACAGAATTATGCCCAAGTATGGTAGTTTGGTTAGTGATGATCTAGGCAGTCCAGATGGAGCCCTTGTCTTCGACGAAAGCTGCTTTGTCAAGAAAGGCTAAAACTCAGTCGGTGTCGCTCGCCAATACTGTGGAACAATCGGAAAAGTCGACAATTGCCAGGAAGGAGTCTTTGCCGGGTATGTGTCTGAACACGAATATGCCTTGGTCGACAAGCGACTGTTTATCCCTGAGAAGTGGTTCGGGGACGACTATGTTGAGCGACGAACAAAGTTCAATCTGCCTGCTGAAATTGGTTTCCAGTCCAAGCCCAAACTGGCGACGGAAATGCTCACTGCCCTCAGCCAAGAAGATGTCCTACCTTTCAAGTATGTGCTTGCCGACTCTTTGTACGGAGTCAGCCCTGAGTTTATCTCAGCAGTTAAGGCACTGCCAGGCAAAACCTACTTCGTATCGGTTCCCAAAGATACCCAATGCTGGTTGAAGCGGCCGATGACCATTACCAAAGAGTGCCGCTGGGGAGGAAAGGAACGCAGGAAGAGAGTTTTGGCTGCTCCTGACACCAAGCCCTTGACCGTGGAGGATCTCGCCAGAAACATGAACGACTAATTCTGGTATCGTCGGAAGGGACCAAGGGGCCAATCGTCTATGATTTTACCCGACGCCGGGTTATCCTGGCGGCTGCCGGGCTTCCAAAGAAAACCGTTTGGTTGTTGATCCGTCGAACGTTGGGCAACGATCCGCAATACAGCTATTTCATCAAATCTTCATTTATCATTTTTCTCCATTTGTTGTGCCACTGAGTCAGCGCTGATTCGAGGAGCGAAGCGCCATTTAAAAGGATCATATTCCGGATCGAGATATTTTTTCATTTCGGCTCGAGTCTTTTCCATCAAAGCCGGCACATCCTTTTCATCGAGACCTGTAGTCATAATAGGGTTGCCAATGATCACTTTCACATGCCCCGGCTTGATGAGCCTTGAACCCCTGGGCATGATCTTAAACGGGCCATTGCAAGTTACAGGGAGAATCGGAACACCGGTCCTGATTGCCAATATAAATGGACCTTTTTTAAACGGGAGCATCAGCCCGTCGGGGGTTGTGGTCCCTTCCGGATAAACCAGAAGGCTCCAGCCATCATTGAGTTTTTCCGAGGCGCCTAATATGGCATTGAAAGCCTTGTCGCGTCTGGACCGGTCTATGGAGACAGCTCCGATAGATTTCAGGCCGCATCCGAATAACGGAACGCTCATCAATTCTTTTTTCAGAACCCATCGAAAGCGCATGGGCAATGTCGATAACAACGGTAGGAAATCCGTAATCGATTGATGATTAGGCGTGATAATGTAAGAAGCGCTTGAATCAATATTCGTGGCATTTTCGATAGAGCACGAAATCCTCAGCGCCCTCAGGACGAGTTGAGCCCATTTGACCGTCAATCTTTGAGCTGCCTTGCCGGATATGAAACGGCTTATAATAATGACTGTGGTAGAGACTATTGTGGTGGCCGCAATTACAAAAATAAGCGGCAATACCATTCCCGTAAAAATGTGAATAGGAAAAGTCAATGTTGCTTTCTCATTGAATACTTAGATTTAGATGCATCGAGGTACAATCCAATGTTTATTGCTTGAAGACATTACGGTTAAGATTACCTGGCCTGTGTTAGAAAGTTCGGGAGAAGATTCTTGTTTTCTGACACTGGCTCATGCATCTCTTCATTCATTTTCTAAAATATTTTTTCTGAGAAGCATCCGCAGCTCCTCAATTGCAGGCTGGGTCTGTCGGAAAACATCCTCAATTTTGTTGAAATCGAACATCCTCACGTCGCTGATTTCAGGATGGATGTAAATGTCCGGCTCCAGATGCTTCATCTTCTCGGCAAGGGCCGACATTTGCATGATCTCGAAAGTTCCAAGGATTGACTCCAAAACTGTAGGGGGGTCGAGTTTGCCTGGAGTTCGGGCCTTGGCGACGTTCACAACAATCGACACGTCGCATCGGTCAATAATGTGGTCGTATGGAACCAAGTTCACAACGCCCCCATCCACAAGCACTTTATCGCTGATTGATACCGATCCAAAGACCCCGGGGACGGCCATACTGGCCTTTAACGCTGGAAGGAGTTCCCCCTTTTCCATAACAACTTCCTCACCGCCCCAGAAATCGGTAGCAACCACAAGCAGGGGTGTCTCGAGTTCTTCGAATGTTTTTTCTCCGATCTCAGATAATAGATAGCTCAGGAATTTATCTGTGTTTATCAGTCCTCCTCGCCCGAATTCAAGCGACAAAGCATCAACCCATTTCAGTAAATCCGCTTTCTTCCTGAGGACATCCGGCCAAGTATCGCTCTTTGACACGGTATGTCTCATGATTAATTCTCTGATGGTTTCTCCAGACATTCCTGACGCATAGAGGGCGCCGATGACAGCGCCCATGCTGGTTCCTGATATCACGCTTGGCCTGCAGTCAAACTCATCGAGGGTTTCCAGGACAGGGATATGAGCTAGACCCCGTACCCCTCCACCTCCCAATGTTAAACCAATTCTTCTCTTCACACCCTCACCTCACTGCCATGAAGGCCGGCCGCCACCTTTGCTTAACGGAGAGCAGTGAACTTTAGAGATTGATGATTGACCAGACACTTTGAGAAACGGCGTCCAACATGTTTGAGAAAAAGCGTCTGCCGCTCCATCAATGTACCGGAAACTACAGATGTCGCATGAGGACGACCCGTAATAAGAAATACTCCCTTAGAGCTCCAGAATCAATACCAGTTTTAGATAGGATGGACTAATTCATTTCACGTTTTAAGATTTGGCGCATTTTGAATCGAGTCGGTATCAGAAGGGGTTTCGTAATTATTGTGGTACTCGCACCATTCTTTTAAGAAAATATGTCATTCGGAAAGGCATAATCACAGGTCAGACTCGATTACCCTCACAGCGAGGACACACCACTGGCATGGGCCAAGGAAAATCTCGCCCCTTGGCAACAATCTCCTTGATGGAAACAAGAACGCAGACTATCATTAGAAAACCTTTTAGGGCCAAAAGCCCGTACATGGTTCGGGCGGTAGCTCCATTAAAACCACCGCCCTCTTTCAGTCCATCTATTCTGATACTTTTCCCTCTCAGGTTAATATATGAGCCTCTTGCAAAACTCTTTTTTGTGGGGGTTAAGCATGTGTAATAAATTATGGTTGATAGGAACCATGCAACGAAGTCTGTTTCCTAAATTGGAAGAGTCTTGGAATGGCCCTTTTACTGAAAAAGAGAAACAGACCATAGCATCATTACACGACAGTCAGGTTGCCATACCGCTCATGAAGATAAGCACCTCCAGAGTAATCTATTTCTATGATGTTATGGATTCGGCCTATTGTACTGCGTAAACCGTAAACAAAGGATTATCTACGTTGGCGCTAAAGGAACCAAGGAGCGAAATAAAAAACGAGTCCCCATTCATTTTGAGCTGTTGTCAATTTTTAACGGCCTTAAGGTTCGTGAATTAAACAATCAAGACGTGTTTGCGATTAATGGACAGCCTTTAGGTAAAGACTCAACTAAAAAGGCATGGGATAGGGCGTTAACAAAATGTAAGCAAACCGCCGAAAAAGAGGAAATGCTCCGATGCGCCTCGAAGCAATAACCTATTATAATCATGATGTTTGGCGTGGTGGAGATGATGGGATTTGAACCCACGACCCCCGCGTTGCGAACGCGATGCTCTCCCGCTGAGCTACATCCCCACGTATCTCATTAAATTAACATTTAATTATATATCTGTCAATAAAAGCCGGCAAATAACGATTCAGGTCCATTATTCGAGGCCGATTCTAACAACCGTTCTCCTAGTCAAGCCACGAAAAGATCATTGTCAGAAGACACAGAGCCGGTTTTGCTTCTTGTGTAAAGAGTTTTGAACTTACCCTCAAAACCGGAAACGTCAAAACAACTACTGCATTGAGATTCGTCTCCTATTACACCGTCAACTACAAGGGTTTCGAATCCGATGGAGTTGTAATAATTGGCCATTTCGGTCAATCGCGGATCCTGAACCGAGAATCTCCGTTCCCACCCCTGTGAAATCAACTCGGCGTGATTATAATCTTTCGGAGTGCTTCCCATGTGCGATGTTTGCGCATCCTTGTCTTAAACTTCCCTAGTGGAGAGTCCGGGGGGAACCAGGTTAATAATGGCGATCTCCGGTGGACAATTTATTCGTGCCGGCACAAATGTCAGTCCAACCCCTCTGTTTACATACATCCGAGAGTTTCCCGCCTTGTACATGCCAAGGGTGTATGGAGAGACCAAACCGGCGAGGCTCCATGGTCGAGACTCTCCCGGCGCTGGTAAGGTAATTTGGCCACCGTGAGTATGTCCCGAAAGCGTCAAGTGGATGTTTTCCTGAACCGCGAGAGGAAAAACTACGGGACGATGACTCAACAAAATTCGGAACCCTGGTTCTTGTGGTTCCTTTCTAATAAACTCGAAGAATTCTGGAAACTGCTTGCCGGTGAGCCAGTTTGCCCTTGGATCATCAATACCACCTATACGAATATTAGCCCCGTCCTCATGAAACGTGATCCACTCATTACGTAAAAGACTGATTCCTCCCTGAGTAATTGCCTGGACTGAACGCTCTATACCAGTATAAAAATCGTGGTTTCCTAAAACTGCGAAATTGCCCCATCTACGTTTTCTCAAACGCCGTAGGATTGGGGCGGCTGATTCTACTGGAGTGTTTGGAGAATGAAATAAATCACCAGTAATTACAAGGGCGTCGGCTTCAATGGAATTCAGGTTTCCGACCAGTGCCCCTAGCGAAAAGCTCCCGTAAAACATTCCATAATGGATATCGGTCACTTGTATGAGCCTGATTTGCCTGGAAAGGCCAATTAGAGATTGATCAGTTACTTTAAAACTTTCCAGTCTGGGCGAGTCGTATGCTTCCGCCAAACCATAGGACCCCAGTGTCACTATTGCCCCAGTACCTGTGGTTGCAGCGTATCGCATGAATGTCCTTCGGGTCATCTTGGAATTGGCACGTTCATCAGTTGCCCCACTGAATGCATTTTCCTCAATGTCTCTATTAAGTTTTTTGTCATCATCTACCACTGCCTGGTAAGTCGATCTTTTCTGGCGCATTATAAAATCTAGAGCGGAGCGATAAGCCCCAAAAAGCAGATCAATTCCACCAAGAGCAAGAAAAAATACGAATAATGCAAGACAGATACCTAGGAAAAAGAAATAACTCACGCTTATAAATTGCTTCAATACGGAGTCATTATCACCCCCAAAGGGCATAATAGAAAGATACGCTATCACAAGGTTAACTATCACCGACAAGCCCAAAATGGCCAGATTCCGAACTCCAAAGTGGAATTTTGGCAGCGCGAGCATATACTTTCTTACACAAAGAAGGACAGTCCACTGGGCAACCAGCAAAATCACGAAAAGGAACGTTACTATCCAAAAGAAACTGATCATGTTCAAAGCCTTCAATCCAGCTTGTGTCAATAACATAATAAGTCTTTTTTAAACTTGATGGAATGGTGTTGAAACATATCATGATCCCGATTTTTAGTTGAATCAACACAAAGACTTTATTCAGTATCCGTGCAAGAGGGTTTCCGACCTAAACTTTGGCCGATTCATGGGGGCTGATTGATTAGAAGGAAAGATGGCGAATAATTTTTCGGATGGTTAGTAAATACTTCACATCTGTCATCTCAGGGTTTAAACAACTAGTGTGGCGTTCCGGTAATTAATTTGTATGGATGGACTCGCCTTATTATTTGAAGTTACAAATGTCCATCCAACCTGAGGAACGCTACACCAGCGCTTACCTTGAAGGTGTACAACACTCATTCAAGGCGCCAAGGCAATGGGTGCGATACTTTCGCCTAAGACACTCAATTCTCTCGTCACCCATACCCACCCCTAAAAATTGTGAACTCAAAGATTCGTTTTACGCCTTGTAGGAAGTTTAAACTACACAGATATTTTGTCAAGTGGAATATGTGCGAAATAGGACACTATTTGTAATTATCGCTATTAATACCCATTTTGGCCATCTGACGCATCAACGTGAAGCGAGATATTCCCAGCAACTTTGCTGCAGGCTGAACCTTGCCTTTAGTCTTACGAAGAGCGTTCTCAATATAGTTCCTCTCAAGGTTTTTCGAGACATCTGTGAGTGTGCGTGACTCTACATGTTGGTTTGCGGTCTGTACCATCTCGGAATGCATGTTTATCAAATCTCTGAGCGATTGGAATAATGTGCGGTATCTGGTTTCACTTTCTCTCAGAGCGTCTTCCGTCTGTTTTCGGAGGGCGACATCCTCTGTTACGGTAAATGCCCCTATTATTTCGCCATTCTCATCCATGTGAGGTTTGATGACAGACCTCAAAAAAGTCCGTTTACCCCATTTGGTTGTGTATTGGGTCTCAGCGTCTACTAATTTCCCACACTTTAGACAATCGTGGTAATGTTGAGATAACCCGGATTCAATTATCGGAGGAAATGTCAGCATATTGATTGTTTTTGTAGCCTCAGCCCCCGGAGAACCCAATATATCGAGCATTTTCTGATTGACTTCCAGAATATTCCCATCTTTATCGAGATACATCATTCCTATAGGCGATTCTGAGAACATGAGGCGGTATTTTGTCTCAGACATTTCTAACGCGGCTTCGATTTGTTTTCGCTCAGTGACATCCTGAAATGTGCCTACGATTTGAGCAACATCCCCCTCCTCGACTCGCATTAATCCCCTGACTTCGGTCCAGATTTTTTTGCCACTGGTGGTTGTAACCTCTGCTTCTACTTTGAATGGTTCATTATGATCTATGGCTCGAGTTAAAGCTTCTTTAAGGATGGGCCTATACTGTGGAGTATAGTAGTCTAAGCCGCGTTCCAGACCTGGTTTGTAATCGAAAGGGGCTTCCAAAATGTCGTAAACGCCTTCCGTCCAATTCACACTGTCAATGATAGGGTTGACCTTCCAGCCTCCTATGCGAGCGATTTTTTCAATCTGGCGAAGGAACCGCTCACTGTCCCGCAATTTATCCTCTGTCAGCTTGCGCTCTGTGATGTCGTCCACAAAACCCTCTATTATCGCATTTTCCCCTGGAACAAGGCGAAAGGCTATACGTCCATTTATTATTGAGCTATCCTTGCGACGATACAGCGCTTCACCCGTGAACCATCTTCCCGGGGACATTGCCGCCTTGACTGTTAAATCAGCTCTAGCTGGGGGGTTAACATACATAGCTTGAGCAACAGATGTCTGATTCACAACATAAATCATTTCCTCCGGAGATTCATATCCGAAGATTCGAGCAAGCGCAGGGTTTGCGTCAATAATTTTACCGTCAAGAGTAGATTGAATTATCCCCACAGGAGCGTTGTCAAAGATATTTTGGTACTTTTCTTTTAATCGAACCCTGTCCCTATCGGACCAGTGATTATGTGAGATGTCGCAAAAGCTCCAAACCCTTCCCACAATTTCATCCCCCATTTTATGGGGTCGTGTATACCTTGCAAAAACTCTTCCATCCAAAAAAATGACAGTATCGTAGCTCTCCTCTTTCGGGCGGCTATATATTTCCGTAACTTTTTCAAGAAAACCCTGGGGTTCCTCGAGTTGACTCAGAATACAATTTAAGGCAACCTCATCCCGTTTACTCTCCAACACATCCGGAGGAATGTTCCACATTCTCTCAAACTTCTGGTTGTACAGTATTATCTTACCCATCAGGTCAACAACCAGGACGCCATCGGTCACGGAATCCAATAATGACTGTAAAAGTGATAGAATTAATTTACTATTGGTTGTGTCCACAAAGATCAGCCTCCAGTGTAATTACCCTTTAAGATAAACCTAATGTTGTTAACAGTCTACAAGAATAAACATCGGCTTATGTGAAAGTCTTTCTATACTTGGATTTCATCAGGGGAAATTACAAATCTCCCTGAAAGATATAGGGTCGGGACGCAAATCAACAATGGAGATTCGACGGTCTGTCACGATTTGTTTTCCGGAATTGGCCTTCATATCGCTCGCTTCGTGTGATGTCTCAGAAAAGAGTCCCCGAGATAGATGGAATTACACATCCGAAGCTAAGACGGCAAGGTTAAGGCCAGCAACGCTCTCAGCATCTCGTAGGCCGGGGCGGAAACCGATGTGAAACGAATGAGCGCTTCGGCGCCACTGTCTAGCGCAGTCACGGAAAGTACCTTCCCGTAGATTTCGGCGTTTGTTTCTGTTGACTCGCCAACCATACAGAGCATCCGAACATCTTCCCACTTCGTTATTTCATCATCGAATATGACCTTTGCCGACATCAGGGATGCGTGAGTCATGACAGCGGTCTTACCTGTATCCCTAAGAATCTTCTGATCCATCCCATACACCAGAAGCGTAACTTTTTCCGTGAGTGGGACCATCGTTTCATCCCTGTCCGGCAATCTGGCTTCGTGAGCCCCTGAAATTCCCCTAACGTCGTAGAGCTTTACCTTGCCGGGAACACCCTTCATCTCGACATCCAGGGCATCACTAATGTCGAGTTTCTGAGCAACCAATTCGTACGTGGCCTGGCTAATCAGAACCTGCCCTCCCACAGTAAAGGATTCCAACCGTCCGGTGAAGTTGACCTGAGATCCAACGGCCCCGTACTTGGCCCGTTTCTCCGATCCGATATTTCCAACGATCACTTCCCCTGTATTGACGGCAATCCCCATCTCAAGATGAGGCAGCCCATCAGCCTCGTTCCGGGCATTTATTTCCTGCATGGCAATTTGCATTTTGAGCGCACAGGCTACCGCTAATTCCGGATGATTTTCCAATGTCTCCGGCGCTCCGAAAAAGGCCAGTATGCCATCCCCGATTATCTCGTCGATTATGCCGTGGTGGTCCAAAATGATTTCGAGCATCTTGCCCAGGTAGCGGTTCAGAAAAGTGATCACATCCTCCGGTTTCATGCTGGAAGTTAGAGCTGTGAATCCCCTTAGATCAGACATCATCATGGAGATCCTTCTGGTTTCTCCTCCAAGTTTGAGCCCTTCTTTTGATTCAAGGAGACGCTTTACCACTTCTTGGGTCAAGTAACGTCCAAATGTATCCTTTATACGATCCCGGTCTTTGAGGCCTTCCGTCATAGCGGTAAAAGCCCGTGCTAGCTGACCTACTTCATCGGTTGACCGTATACTGGTCAGATCAATATTAAGATCTCCCTGGCCTACTCGCACAGCTTCAACAGCCATTTTGCGTAACGGACGGCTAATGGACCGCGCTATCAGGATTGCCAGCGCCACGAGCAGAGCAATTCCCAACGCTGCCAGAATCGCTGTCTGATGATGCAGAGATTCAACCTTTGCAAACATCTCATGTTTGGGCAAAACGGTACCGACTATCCAACCATGTGGCTTGATACGGGTGAAAGCGAGAAAAGAGTCTGTCCCGGTGACTGCGGATCCGATGTCTTCAAAGCCCTGGTCTTTAGAGAGCATCGTTTGGGCGATTTCCAGACCCCGGGGATGTTTGTACTGCTCCACAACGTCAAAAATCGACATCCTGCCGATACGTTCCGGGAATCTACTGGTGATAAGCGCTCCTTTGCCGGAAAGGACCATGCAAAACCCTGATTCGTACACCCCCTGGGAATTGACTCGGTCATTTAGGGCTGCCAGAGAAATCTCCGCGGTGACTATAGCAACCATTTTCTCAGCAGAACCATCCGGACTTCTTTTGAACATCGGACTCGAATAAGTGGTCATTACCACTCTCCCGCCTTCCTTATCGAAGTAGGGATCAGTCCAGACTGACTTTCCGAGTTCCCTGGAAATCCGGAACCAGTCTTTGGCAAAATAGTCATACGACATAGTCTCCAGTTGTCTGGACACTATGTCGCCTTCTGACCAAAAGAAATAGGGAGCGTATTTTTCGATCTTGGAGTCGAACTCGAAGGGTAAAAAGGCCACGGCAATTCCGTGTAATTTCGTAGTATCTCCCACCATCCGCCGAATCCGATTCAAAAGGGTTTGCTCATCCCAATTGAAAACCTCCAGAGAAGAAGTCAAGTCATCAACGGCCTTGGCCACGATCAAGAACTCCTGCTCTATGTCGTTGCGCAAGGCTGCGGTTAAATTTATTGCGCTGGTTTCCGCTTCCTGGCGAATCAAATCACGGGATTTGGTGTAGCTCATTCCCAAAACAAACGCCAAGACGAAGCATGTGCCGCCAAGCACGAGAAGAGTGATCTTAAGCATTATGCTACTGCGGAGAAATCTCATGTTGTTATTCCTTTGCGTCAGACTGAAGTATTATCACAATCAATCTCGTTATCAATTCATAAACCATCTGATGTCCCTAGAATACCACCAGATTATACAGCATACATTTGGAATACATCCCCTTGAGGGTCGCAGACAATGAAAAAAGGCCAATCCGCCTCATTAGTAGCAGAAGCAAAAGTTTCAGTCGAGCTTTGCAAAAAGACAAACACCTTAATTTTCTTTTGCGTAAACAATCCTATCTCTCGTTTTAGCTCAGCCATCTCCATCGGACAAACCACCAGGCAACCTTGGTAGCGCAGGAACACCAACATTAATGGGTTGTTACCAAGTGAAACGGCCTCTGCAAAAACTTTCTCTTCGCTCTGAGAAGGAAGTTGAGGCAGAAGCCGTTTTATTTGCAAACTTGTAGACTTATGCAAATCCAGTTTAAATGGCCGTTGACTTTAGGACTAAACGGGAACCAGTTTTACGTGAGTGTCATAGAAACTGACGCTTCCGCCAACAGGATCTAGCATACAAGTGTTTTTAAGCGCCGGATCTATCCACATTGCTGCGTTAGCGTGAATGCCCGTGTCCCTGTTGGGTTCGCCCTTGATGACAGCGCCGTCAATAGAGAAATCTGCGGCCCCGGTAGCCCAGTGACCAAAACCCAGGGCAAAACTCGTCACACCCGGTCTCATTGTCTGCGTTAACTGCAATCTGCCAATCATCAACTTTTTTCTCCCAGCCCCGAGATCCCACTCCCCCGATGGATTGGTTGCGCTGACCACTTTCACTTTCTGGCCGTCTTTCAATCCGAGTCGTATTGCGTCAGTCGGGTTTATCAACACTGCGTTTTCAGGCATTAGAGGATGAAGCCATTGGTTGGTTATCGTCCGGCTTTTTGTATGCACGATTGATCTGTGAGTTATAAGCGCCAAGTCGTAACCTTTCCTCAAATCATCCGGCTCCTTCCCATGATAATCCATGATGGGAATGTAGTTTGCGTAGCCCTTATTTTTCTTGCCTGTTCCGGAGTGAATCGTGGAAGCTGTCTTCTCCTGATACAAGTTCAGGAGTTTTCCATAAGGATGCGCCAGTCTGTCTCCTTTGTAAGCTTTGTCGTGATCTTCGAAACGACCGCCACGATTCAAAACATAGACTACCTTTGGCCAGACTTTCTCCCCTGCTATTTTCTTCCACCTATCGACGTCGAAAACGGTCTTTGGCAAGTTCCTACGAGCCTCCAGGAACACGTCGATTTCCTTCTCATCCGCATCGGGGACTGAGTCCGATCCGTCAGGTTTCTCACCAAAGGCCAGATTGGCCACAGCCCGAATGTAAAAGTCATCAAAATGCTTCAGATCCATACCAGGGCCGAACGCATCCGCCCCGAATCCCGGAAGTTTCAGATTTTCGGCGAGGGCAAAAAGCATGCTTTCAAAACTAATAGGCATCTCAGCCTCAAAAGCCTTGCAGGTCTGGGGGATAGGCGCCATTGCAGGCTGCCTCACGGGCTGTACCTTGCAAGTCATGCTTGGGTGACTGCCCTGGAATTCCCATCGTTCGAGATAGGATAAATCGGGGAATATGTAGTCCGAATACATTGACGTAGTTCCGATCAGGATGTCGCTGGTAATGAAAAGAGGAACCTTTTCAAGATCACAAAGGATCTTGATATTTGTCTGCCCGGCAGGCAACGAATATGTTGGAGCGCCCATATACAGGAACAGGGCTTTTACAGGATAAGGATATGCGTCTCCTATCGATGGAATAATCTCTTCATAAATGTCGCTACTGAGCGGGTACCAATTGCGTTTAGCAGGATAGCCTTCGAAAATCGTTGTCTTTTCATAATCCAGGCCGTGTCGGATCGAGCTAATTCCAAATGGCCCCATCTTGCCTGGCTGAGCCTTCAAGTCGTAAAGTTTACCCTTGCCCATTGTGTCGTATGTAGTAGCCTTACTCATTCCACCCTTGGCGTCAAAATTGCCGAGGAGCATGTTTATTGTCATCCAGCTCAATACGTTGTAAAAGCCATTTGTGTGTTGAGCCGGTCCTCGATGTATATCCACGGCCGCTTTTTTTCCATGGCTGGTGAGTTCTCGCGCCACATCAATCATGTCGGACTCTTTTACTCCGGCAATGTCTCCCCACTCCTTGAATGATTTTTGTTTAACGTTGTCCAAAAGTATCTGCAGACCTGACTTCACTTGTGTTCCATCAGGCAATTTTGCATCCACGAACAGGTCAGCGAACACTGGAGTCTTAGTGTCGTTCGGATCAACCACAGTAGGAGTTCCCTGAACCATGGCCACAAGGAATTTTTCCTGATAATCCTTACCATCCTTTGTCTTGCGAGTCTCGGGCGAAGCCAATCCAACGTCTGCCGCTCTAACAAAATTTCCTGGCTTGCCATCTTTGATTTGAACGAGCCAGGTTGTGTTTGTCCAACTAGTCTCACCGTTGGCCGTCGCTGCAGCTTTATTGGCATTGGAGAGAAACTTCTCATCGTAACGCTTGTTTTCCAAGATCCAGCGAATCATGCCTGAAGCAAGAGCCGCGTCTGCGCCAGGCTTGATCGGCAGCCATTTCCAGGCTTTGGACGCCAATTTGCTGAACCTTGGATCGGCGACGGCGATTTTGGTGAAGCCGCTGACGAGATTGCCGGTCAATCTTACAGTTCTGTTAGGAGGACCATAGTTACCTTCAAAAAGATTCGCTCCTACGAAAAACACAAACTTGCTGTTTTCCGTGTCGGCCTGCCAATAGAATTTGTTGCCGTCGGTGAACTTACCGTCAACGTATTGTTCACTTATCGCCTTACATGTAAAATAAAGCGAACCCTGACAAACGGTAGTGTGCCCATGAGCGTTAGTGGTTCCAAGACCGTCGGCAAATCTTTTGTACAGATCGCTCCTACCCCCCTTCAGCCGTCCCCATGCCACTACTATCTGATTGTTTTTCGGACCAAAGTCGGGGTGATTTGGATCGATTAGCTTATCTAAATCAGCGGAGTGCTTGTGTTTGAACTCTTCGACAAGAGCCTTCTTTTTCTCCTTGTCCTTCTCATCAAGGATAGCCTTGACATCAGTGGCCATAGCCTTGGCCACTTTCGCGTCCTTTAGAACAGCTATCTTTGATAATCCTTCGACCTCTCTGTTCTGTTCGCCGGGAACATTAGCGAATAGCTTGCCACCTTCAGCGATTTCCTTTATCGCTTGATCGAAGGAGATCACTGTCCACTTGTTTTCCCCACGTTTACCAGCCCTCTTTAACACTTTTCTGATCCTGTAGGGATCATAGGCGGTTTGAAGGCCGGCCTGCCCTTTGGGACAAATTGCTCCGTCAATGGCGGCGGCGGTTTCCACATTTGTTTTGAATGGTATCTGCGGGAGCAAGGTCCACGGGTTGTAGGGATTGCCGTCGATCTTGACTATTATTCCATCCTGCAACTTGGCGGATATCCCACAGCCGGTGTTGCATTGGAGGCAAGCAGTGTGAATTGTGTTCGACGGTTTAGAAAGCTCATAAGGCGCATCGGCGCGATCATTATTCATAATTGCAGAGTCCCGTTTATCCGGAGCGGCAGCGGCCTCGGTTCCGGCAAGGGCTATCCCGGCGCCCAATAGAGCGCCACCAGCCAGGAATCCTCTACGGGACGAATGCTTTTTGTTGTTATGGTAGTTCATCATAAACCTCACATGTCTTCTTAATATCTGGATTCTACGAGTTGATTCAATTTTGCGCCGATGTAGAAAATGGTCATTGCAACTGATATCATCAGTAAGGCCACAAGATACTCCATAGCCGTTATGTGGTAGCTGTATGACAGCCTTGGGTCTTGAAAAGCCTCGGCCAGTCCCGGAATCTGGCCAACCACCTGCCCCGGCACCAGGATGCAAAGACGTGCGGCGCCAAACCCAACGATTGAAAGTAATGACCCCAAAAACCATGCGCCTCTACTTCTTGAAGCTAAAAGAATTAACGGAGCTACTACACCTACACCAAGGTGTAAGACCCAAAAAACCATCCAATATCCGCCGAAGAGCAGATATTCGGTGTTGGGAGAGTACACTCCCGGATTCCAAAAAGTGATTGAAAACTCGGCGAACTCAAAGACCACGTATACGATGAGACCTATCAAGATTGTCGCCCTTAACACTCGGAACGCCGAATCCAGATAAGCTTTGTCAGCCCTGGAAGATGACTTTGGCGCAGTGGCAGCCCGAACAAACAGGAGCGAGCCTGCTCCGAGGGTAATTGCGGAAACGAAAAACAGCATCGACAATAGGGGGCTTCTCCAGAATTCATTAGTGCGAACAGCCTCGAAAAAAACCCCGCTTTGACTCGGGAACACTATCGAAAAAAACATCCCTAGCGTTAGCAGCGGTTTCAGCCATGAGGTCTTTTGTTTGAAACTCAAAAACCAGCAAAGAACGGCTACGACCATAAATATGTTGTACATCCAGGCGTTGAAAGCCATCATACTTGTGAAGGACGGGTGAACAATAATATTCATCAGCCTGTCCATACGCCCCAGATCCAACCAAACGCCCAGGAACGCCGGTAAGATAGCCGCTAAACTCAACACTATCGCGCACCTTAAGTCCGAAGATTTGGAGAACCCCTCAACTCCGAATAAGTAGCCAAGGCCACCAAGAATGAATGAACCTCCCGAGATCCCGACTCCAAGAAAATACACGCCTATCCATAGGCCCCACGGCACATAGGATCCGTAACCGGCGGCGTTATGACCGTGAGTCATTCTAAGAACTACACCAACAATGCCTGCGATAAGAAAAAAAATCCAAACGAGCCACAGAATTGGGGTCCATTGATTGCCGAGCCCAGATCCACCCTGAATCTTGTCGGAGGAGTAATCTTGCTTCGTCATGGAATATCCTCCCTTTCTTAAACGATGTAGTAGCACTTGGGCTTGTTGTCCCAATGTGGTAAAAGAGTCTGAACGTTGTTCCTGGTCACCAATTCAACAACCATGCTGTCCTGGTCATTAGAATCCCCAAAATATGTCGCCCTGCCTATACAGGTTGTTACGCAAATCGGCAATAACCCGTTTTCGAGTCGATGCAAGCAGAAATGGCACTTTCTTGCGTTTCCTACCGGCGAGCCATGATCTTTTCGATTCCAGGACTTGCCATATTCGTTACTGGGCAAACCTTCCCAGGGAGCTGGCGCCCCGGATATCGGCCTATCCTTTCCTTCCGGGGCCCCTTGCGCCTCGTTTGAAGTGTAGTTTCTACCAAAGTCGCTTGTTCTTGCGCCGTAAGGACATGCGTTGAGACAATATCGACACCCGATGCACTTGTCATAATCTATTACAACAACTCCGTCAGGTCGCTTCCATGTGGCCTTGACCGGACAAACCGGAACACAGGACGGGTTTTCACAGTGCATGCAAGGTCTGGGAAGGAAATGAAGCTGTACATTAGGAAACTCTCCAGTTTCTCGCTGAATGACCGGTCTGTAGACGACCCCGGGAGGCAGTTTATTCTCAGCTACGCAACCTATCGTACAGGCCTGGCATCCAACGCATTTCCGAAGATCGATCACCATTATCCATCTACGCTTTTCGACAGGTTTTGACATGGCCGTGGCCAATTCCCGTTGCATTCTGATGTGATCATCTTCGTTGTGTTGAGGTTTAAGGTCTTTTAAGGCCATAAGATTCCTTACGGTCTTTTCACCGGTAGGATCCTTTGAGGGGGTCGCCATACGATCCTTCACAATCACGGCGCCGGCCGCCACAGCCCCAGCGCCTATGAGGCCTCCGGCGAGAATAAATTCCCGTCGTTCCATGATTTCGCTTACCTTCTTCATCCCTATCTCCTTATAATTGTCGCGGTGATCCGATCTAGCTCCAACGGTCAATCAGCGATATCGAACTACACATCAAAGCTACTTTCCTTTAATGCTGTAATCATCGGGTTTGTATTAGCCTCTGTTATGCTGTTAAGCCAGTAGACAAGCTCATCGGCGTTCAATGGCTTGCCCAAACATGCGCAAACATCTTCTTTCAATGATTCTTTAAGCTCCGGATGGTAGGTTCGGCTTGAGAATGCTACGATCTGCACCCCCTTGTGACTTCGACGAAAATCGCGAATCTGCCGATTCGTAATCTCTTTTCCGTCAAGATCGATGAGTAAGACACTTGACCAAGTCCGATCCAATTTCTGAGTTGCATCTTCAATTGACTCACAACTCTCGATTTCATAACCACCTTCATCCAAAATCGATTTTATCTCATCACTCAGGTAGATTTCAGAGCCGACAAAAATTAGCTTGGATGCCATGGAAACAGGCCTCTTGAAAAGTATGCCAATCGACTTACAAAACCTGTGCCATTTCAAATATGTGCTCTGTGATTCGCACTAAGCCTTGGAGCCTACTTCTGAGCAACCTGTGTAATAGATCTTGTTACGCACCAACTGGAGGGAAATCTGCAGAGCGCCAAGGTTTGGCGCAAAAATAAAATAGCAGGTTAACCGTGTCTCATTTTTGGGCGCCATTATGATATTTAAAGACAATATAGCGTCAGATCAATATGTTATATGTGTCCACAAACAAGACGCGTCAGCATGTTCAGGTACACTTACACGCCCTGTCTAAAGCAAATATGCTGATTTAATTAATGATGAACTAATGGATGGTTCTTTTGTCCAAACCGTATCGGCGCAGCTTCGAATACAGGGTGCTTCGGCCTATTCCTAGCTCTTGAGCTGTTTTCTTCTTGTTCCAGGCATTTCTCGATAGCGCGTTTTCAAGAAAAGCCCTCTCATTCTCGGAAAGATTCGGAACATTGAGAGGTTGACTTTTTGCTTCAAATCCTCTTAGTGAGGACGGAAAATCACCGACTTCTATCGCTTGCCCCTTAGACCTTACAACAGCGTGTTCTATACTGTTTTCAAGTTCGCGAACATTACCCGGCCACGCATAGTCCATTAGTATTCTCAGGGATTCTGAACTATATTCAGTAATGTTTTTCCCCTGCTCAGAGCTAAAACGTTTCAGAAAGTATCTCGCCAACATTGGAATGTCGTTTCGGCGATCTCTAAGTGGCGGTATAATGATGGGGATAACATTCAACCTGTAAAACAGGTCTTCGCGGAATGTTCCTCTTTGAACCTCCGCCAACAAATCCTTGTTGGTCGCCGCCAGGATCCTGACGTTAATTGAAATGGTTCGCTCAGCTCCCAAGCGTTCAAATCGGCGAGTCTGCAAAACCCTGAGCAGCTTGATTTGGACCTGAGGCGGAATTTCACCAATCTCATCCAGGAAGACTGTCCCACCATCGGCCTGTTCGAATCTGCCGGCCTTCTGTCTCAAGGCGCCGGTGAAAGCCCCCCTTTCATGGCCAAATAATTCACTTTCTATAAGGGTTTCGGGATAAGCCGAGCAGTTAATGACTACAAACGGCATGATTCTTCTGTCGCTTCGCTCATGGATAGCTTTCGCCACCAACTCTTTCCCTGTGCCGCTTTCTCCCTGAATCAAAGCCGTAGCGTCAGTGGGGGCGATATCCTCAATAAGTCGGTAGACAATCTGCATTTTCGGGTCTTTACCAATTATGCCGCTGAATTCCGAAGAAGCCTCCAGTTTTTGCTGAAGGTTTAGAATCGCCTCCTCATGCGCAATTGAGCGCCTAATGACTCCTCCGGCCTGATCTAAAATGAGATTTGCCATCCTCATTTCTTCGGAGTCACACTTGCACGTCGGGGAACAACCAACGACTAGAATGCCGTAAACTCCTCCATCAGCCCTTATTGGGAGGATTGATTCCCGATCCCGCCGATTGAACGAATCGGGTAAGGATAAACCTTGCAAACACGATATGGATTCAATTTTGGGCTCGGTTAACTTGTCTACAATCCGGATTACCAGATTTACCTGCTCCGAATCACGAGATGTAATAACTTCTCCAGCCGTAATAATGAAAATGAACTCCCTGTTTTCATTTAATAAAAGTATGGATATCTCACCATTCAGCACTACTTCTCTGAGCCTGTAAATCAAGGTTTGTCCTAAGTCGCGTAAATTGGGAAGAGAGCCGAGTTCCCTGACTATCTCACAGAAAGTTCTGGTTTGATTGTGGACCCTTTCTATTTCCAGCTTCTGGTTTTCCAGTCGCTCGGTATATTCCTTCAATCGCGACGCCATGCTTTGGAATGACTTGGCCAAGATTGCCACTTCATCCTGCCCTGATGCGTGAACCTTAACGTCCCACGAGCCTCTGTTAATATTCTCAACAGATCGAGCAAGCTCCCCTAGTGGTCGGGTAATTCTTTTTACAAAAAATAAGCTGCCGGCAAGGGCGCCAACGAGTATAATCAAAGTTATCAGGCTCATCTTAAGACGCAAATAGCGAACCTGTCTTTCGAGATGCTTTTCGGCGACTCCCAATCGCAATAGACCTGCTTTGCCCCCGAAAATCGGCCAAGCGATATCGATGAATTTTTCTCCGTTTGTTGAAACAATAGTCTGTCCATTACCTTGATCCTCCGAAGTCGCCTTATTTGCGTCCAAAAGCTGTTGAGGGAACCCCTCGTCAAAGGTGTGAGCCAAAACCTGCCCATCACGAACGACAAAGAGATAGGCTAATGATCGATTGCTCTTCATCTGATGGTCAAGCGACTTTTGTAAGGCTACTAGATCATGAGTGAGGACCTTGTCGGCCGATTCCATCGCCAACGCATGCGCCAGATTCTCGGCCTGGACCTTTGCAGAATCAATCAGACTCTCGCTATATTGCCGAGAAACAAGCAAAGAAAGGGCCAAACCGCTGCTGATAACGAGCAATGAAGCCGCCACCAACAGTTTAGTCTTGAGGCTTCGAAAACCCATTCTTGGTCTCCATGCTTGTCCCTGAGGATTCTAGAACAGCCCGTATTGAATTATACCAATCGTCTTTGGCCACAACGAATCTGTCAATCATTAAACGATCAAGTATCTCAGCGCCTTTCTTATCAGCTCGCATCCCAAAAAGCGCCTCCTTGATTGCTTCCTTTGTTGAGACAGCCACCTGCATTGAGGCAACAAGAGGAGGCATTCCGTAATTCTCGGATTTTAGGATAACCCTGGTCTTGGAGGTAATGTCCGGATTGGTTTTGCTAAAATATTCCCATATCAAACCGTCAACCGACGCTCCATCTACCACTCCCTTTGAAACTGCCAGTATCGAATTGTCATGGCTGTAAGTGTAAATAAAAGAACCGAAAAAGGTTTCTGGTTTTTCCCCGATCTTTTTGAGCCAGGCTGCAGGGGCAAGCTTTCCGGTGTTGGAATCTGGGTCAGTGAATGCAAAGGCTTTCCCCCGAAGGTCCTCAAGCTCATTAAACCGACTATCCTTGTTCACAATTAGATAAGCGTTGTAGAAATGTGACCCATTGACTTCAGGGACAGCCAGCAACTGGAGGCCAGACTTATCCTTGCCCACTACATAGGGCCCTGAACAGACAAATGCCAAGTCGACTTCACCCGTGCCTAATAATTCATTGATCTCCTGGTAAGTTTTTCGTTGTTTAAAAACAATTTTTTTTCCGAGTTTCTCGCCCAGATAATCCAACAATTCCTGATAAGTTGAAAGTGACTCTTTCGGAGAAACCATTGCCCCAATAGCTATTCGTAATTGATTATCCCCTTGCTCTTTAGTGTCCGGTCTCTCCAGAATGATCGTGTTGGAAAAGTCTACAACCTTGGCTTGTTCATTGTCCGAGCACCCAACGTTCAAAAAAGCCACTATGATCGTTAACCAAATAACGTAGAAAACGCCTAGCTTGACGCCTGTAAGGCAAAGCAATGACGATCTGGTTCGAATCATGCTGATCCCGAAGAGACTATATATTCGACGTGATTTAAGAGCTGAACCATTGGTTGCGGCTCGTCAAGAAAACTCAAAATTTCTTTGACCTATTCTATTAACGATAGTAGCATCCAACAAGTAAAAAATTAATATTTCCGAAACTGAAAATAGATTTTAGGTCATGGGGCGCATGAGAAAAAATGAACAAGAAATATAGACTCCCGACTATCGTCAAATCTCATAGAGTGACAGTCATATTGATACTTTTAGGAATGACTCTCGTTCTGTTTCTGGACAATCCGGCCCTGGCTAAAGGCGAGCCCGAAGTTCAAGTCAATTCGCTCGCTGAACTCGTGAAGATGTTTGACTCCTCGAGTTGTAAAGAATGTCACAAAAAGATTTATGAGCAATGGGAGAAGTCACATCACGCTCGACCACTGATGGGTCTTAATGACCAGATATTCATCAAAGGGTATCTGGTGAGAGGACCGCTCGCTGTTAAGCCTGGGGAGAAAGCTACAAAATATAACTTCCCGTGTTTCAAATGCCACTTCCCGCAGATAAAATATGCGACGGACCTGGTAGCCGCCGAAATAGCGGACGCTGTGTTGAAAGATGACAAAGAGACCATTCGCAAACTGAACATCAGTTGTCTGGTTTGTCACAATGAAAAGGCCGTCGTCCATGGCCGACCAGAGAAAAATGTCATTTATGGGAACAAAGACATAATTGATCACCCCAAGACCCCTGTCAAGAAAAGTCCTCTACTCAAGAATTCGCTGCTGTGCGGGCAGTGCCACGGGCTTGGTCCGAACCTTGAGTTTGAGACGCCAGTGCAGTGCGCAACACTTTACGGTAGTTATCTACACGCATACATCCCTTCCGGTGGAACAGAGACTTGCCAGCAATGCCACATGAAGGATGGCGATCACTACATGCCTCCGAATTTCAACAACAGGGTTGAGTTCTCGGAGCGCATGAGAGACGCTCTTCCTATGCAGGTTCGGACGTTAGCGTATTCGTTCCAGCCGAAAGAAGGAGATGTTCGGCCGATGGTAGTGGTAAATACGAAAATCACAAGTAAGGCGGGCCATCGAATCCCGGATGGTTGACCGTCCAAGACTGAAGTGGTCCTGGATGTGACCGCAACCGATACTACCGGCAAGAAAATATTCCAGACGTCAAAAATTTACATGGCTCAGGCTACAGATTCCCGGTCAAACCACATGGTCTTGGGACCCGACAAGAAGTTGGGTTTCATTCGTGATACCAGCATTCAGCCCTTCATCTCCAAGGAAGAGACATTCGAAATCCCTTTGCCACCAGGGGTTACGGATGTGGATCTGGAAATTAGCCTCCGTTATCAGCCGAGACCGGGGGACATTTACCCAATCCACACGATCAAAAGGAGTGTCAGTCTCGACCAGAAATGAACGAAGCTTCTCAGAGAGGCTATTCTGGAGAGGAGGAGATCTACCCATTAAGCCGGGGAGATGGCACGCCATCCACTGCCCCATGTTAAGATCTATATGCCTTGTTTTCCTGGTCGGTTTTTTCAGCTCATTGATTACAAGAAGGAACACTTTAAACAATGATCCATTCTGTGTTTTTTACCTGTAGGCGCTCAAAGACCTGAGACGAATAGGCCGGTTGTCGTTGTCAATCGGTCTATAACGCAAGTAACGGCCTTCAACGGGTTCCGCTCCGTAGTACTCGTAGGCCGGCCATAAAGAAAAATTGTCCAGACTTTTGTTATCACCATTTATCCATGGTACCCAGTTCTCATTGTCAGTGGATATGTCTACAGCCCACTTCTCGGGCACGGAATCTTTATCCCCCCAAACAATCTTCATACGGCTCATCTTGAACTCTTCCTGTAAATCAAGCGTGATGTCCTGCCTTTCCCCATTTTCAAAGGATTTTGACGAGTACAGCGTGTAATTGGGATATCCGGTAAGAATGTTCGCTACGCCATTTTTATCATTATCCGGCTCCGGGGCGTATAAAACATTAGATGTTACCGTTAAGTTCCAGAAGAAGCTGCTAATGTCATCAACCTTGTCGCCTTCTGTTAGGGGTCGCTTGAAAATAGCGCTCTTGATGACGTTGGAGAGTTGCTTGGCGATCAAATAATTCGCTCCAGAGGTAAGATGACACCAATCCGTAAAAACCCACTCTGATGCTTGGTCGAAATACTCTGAAAAGTCGACAAGAATGTAACCCTTTTTCTCTGAGCTGAGCTTGATTGTGTCAATAATGAATTTATAGACGTCTGCCGTGCTCATATCATAATACTGTTGGTGCTCTTCAGTCGCCTCGATTTTTTCTTCAATCTCGTTTCGAGGTTTCTTGCTGAGGTATAGCAATGGTTGCAAGGCAAAAATGTGCGGCACGCCATCATTTTCAAGGGCGCTGTGGTAATTCTCCAGGACACGCACAACTGTCGATACGTTATCCGAGAGCATTGCGGATCTTTCTTCGGGAGTGATTTCGCTGGCCTGAAACGCTTTAAGGTCACTCGGAACTGAAGCGCGGTGAAGTCTATTGCCCGATTCCATAGACTGAAGAAGGTCGGCTCCATTCCAAAATATTGACATCAGGAAGGTGTTGTTCTTTAGCCACAACGTCAAATAGGAAGCCAACCCTGGCCCATCATACGAAAAGATCTCCCTTAGCACGCTATTATATTGCCCCTCTCGGAAATAGTTCCATTCTTTCGCAGGCACGCTAACCGGATTAATTTCATTCACCCCATCCAGGGAAACCAAAAGATCAGGTTTGTAGCCTCTAAGCTTGGTGATATATCGGAGCAAATCATGTTGATACGCGTGCCCCCAGACAGCGGTGTTATAAACTCTTATGGTTTTACCGGGTATGAGCTCAGAAATGTTAAGGATTCTCTCCATTACATGCGAAATTGTCTCTCTATATTCAATGCCGTAGGAACCGGTGATTTGGCCTGTATTACCAGTGGAACCCAAACCAAAAGCCGTGGAGCCGCCGGTTAGGAAAATCCTGAATTCATCCGAGGGTTTTTCCAACGAAATTGATCGGGGTTCTCTAAATCCAGCGTTGTTAGCATACTCAAACTGGTTGCCCTTAGCTTGATTGTGCACAAGACACACGCCAGGGACAAGATCATAATCATAATTGGAGACAGGTTCCGTGAAATCTCTTTTTGCCCTGTCGAAACCTCTGGGGTAAACGTCCCCGAGATAAGTTGTTTTCAAGGCTACTTCCGAGAGTTTTTCCAAAGCCAGTAAAAGCAGTCCAATGGCGACTATCAGGAAGACCACATATCCAATTTTTCTGAGGCCAAGTCGAACAGCCAACCCAATTCGTTGAAAGATACCGCTCATGCTGCACCCTTTTGTTCGGCGCTAAAAACTTCAAAACGATCTCCGGAATAGTGTCTGAGGAAGCCTTCAGACATTTGGCTTGTTACGGCATTATGGCGCCACAGGAAAATAACTCTCGACTTTTGAGTTTTCATTCCCACGATCCTCTCGTCAGTGAAATGGGAAATACGATCAATTCCTACTAAAACCCATTCTTGGGTGACGACAATCTGTTAATTGAAGATTTAACCAGAACCTCAATTAACAGAAAAAACTAATTGACTCATTCCTTTCCCTCAAGTGTCTTAAGAATTAAGTTTGCGAATTTTACCTGTGCCAAACCGGCCCACCCTTAAAATATTTGTCCCTGAATTTGAATGCTACATTTACAAGACCTATTAGAACTGGAACTTCTATCAACGGTCCGATTACAGTAGCAAAGGCCTCGCCTGAATTGATGCCGAACACTGCGATAGCCACTGCAATCGCAAGCTCAAAGTTGTTGCTCGCCGCTGTGAACGATAGAGTGACAGTTTTTGGATAATCGGCGCCGATCTTATGTCCCATCCAGAAACTCACGAGAAACATAACAACAAAATAGACACACAAGGGAATGGCTATCCTGACTACATCGAACGGAATGGTAAGAATTAAATTGCCCTTGAGACTGAACATAACAACAATCGTGAATAACAAAGCTATCAGCGTGATTGGGCTTATCGTTGGGATGAACTTATTCTCATACCACGCTTTACCCTTGATCTTCAGCATGATGAATCTCGTGAGAATTCCACCAAAGAAGGGAATCCCAAGGTAAATAAACACGCTTTCCGCAATCTGCTTCATGCTGACCTGTACAACGCTCCCGCTGAGACCAAAAAGAGGAGGAAGCACGGTAATAAAGAACCATGCGTATAAACTGAAAAAGATAACTTGAAAAACGCTGTTGAACGCAACCAAACCCGCAGCGTATTCAGTATCACCCTCCGCAAGTTCGTTCCACACGATGACCATGGCGATGCATCGGGCCAGGCCGATCATGATTAACCCAACCATGTATTCGGGTCGGTCAGGCAACAACAAGATCGCAAGGAAAAACATGAGCACTGGGCCTACTACCCAGTTCTGAACCAATGAGAGGACCAAAACTTTTGTGTCGCGAAAAACTTGCCCCATCTCTTCATATTTAACTTTTGCCAAAGGCGGGTACATCATAAGTATCAAGCCTATTGCAATAGGCACGGATGTTGTCCCAACCTGCAGCCCGGCGATGAATTTTGTGATAGCCGGAGCGAAATATCCAATCCCGATGCCCAAAGCCATCGCAATGAAGATGATCAAAGTCAGGTATCGGTCAATAAGGGAGAGACTTTTTCTAGATGCCATGACCATAGGCCTTTCTCTTAAACTAAGTTTATGCGACGAGTGGCGCTCAAGGTGAAAAGATCATGTCTATAGAGCATTAACTGACATCCATTAGCTAATATGTCCGACAAGAAAAAAGTTACTTGCCGATCTTCGACTTGCAAAGCGCATCGGGATCCAGGCGTACGTTTTCGTTAAGTATCTTTAGGTCATCCAGAATAACAGGATCATTTGAAGTTGCTTCACAAACCCAATTCAAGGCCTGTTCAGCTAAAAACGAACGTCCTGGGTCATTATTCAGCCTGTAATAGACCCATCGGCCTTTCTTTCGCGATTCAACCAAGCCCGCCTGTTTTAGTATCGACATGTGCTTGGAGACCGTCGAGTGCGCCAGTTGTAGCAATTCAACGATTTGACATACGCACAACTCGCCTGTTCGCAGCGCCATGATGGCCCTCAACCTGTTTTCATCGCTAATCGCCTTAATAATGTCCAGGAATTTTGGGATACTCATAAGTCTATACATCGCCACATAACGAAATATATGAATACTTAACTCACCGCATTTCAATTGTCAATCTAGCTGAAAGAATTCTTTCTATTTTTTAGCGTAATGTCTGAAACCCTGTTATTTTTCACATTCTATGGACAGAAAAGGGGTAAATTTTTCATAATATATTGACCTGAGGGGAAGAAATATCAGAATAGATGGACTGAAAGAGGGCGGTAGCTTTAACGGAGCGACCGCCCGAGTCATGTACGGGCCA
>CAJBEZ010000114.1 GCA_903952205.1 uncultured Desulfomonile sp.
ATGTCAAACTGGTCTGGGGAAAAACATTTCAGGTGAAGGCACTATGGGAATGGGAAGGGCTTTCCAGTATGCTGGGGCAAAAAGTGTGTTGATGAGCCTGTGGTCTGTCGAAGAGAGTTCTTCTGTGGATCTTGTGGAGGGATTCTTCAGGAACATCAAGGAAGGCAAGAATAAGCTCGAAGCCTTAAAACTCGCACGGGATGAAATACGCAAACAGGGCTATGATCACCCCTTCTTCTGGGCGTCGTTTATTCTGGTTGGGGAATGTGAAAACCAGTCGCCACGAGCAGCCGTTAGTAGTAATCCGACACCAGTCAGCTTCAAAAACTCTGCCCTGCGTGATGAAGAATATGTTGTGACTCTGGATGTTTCAAGTGAAAGTGTTGGAGTGAAGCTCATACACGAAAAGGAAGTAAAACGCTCCTTCCTTTGCGATCTGAAGTCGGGTGATCTTGAACGTGACATAGCGAAATTACGGGAGGGGCTCAACGGGCGTTCCTTAAAAAGTTACGACCCTGAGCTTGCCAAATCGCTATATAATAAGTTGTTGCGCCCTGTGCTCGCTGACGTTCCGAAAGGAGCGCCCCTTATAATTGTACCTGACGGCATTCTGGAGTGGTTACCGTTCGAGGTTCTAGTTACAGGTGGGGAAGCAACCTGGAAAAGCGGCCAATGGGGAGATTATCCAGAGGGCCTAACATTCTTCGCGGATGAACATCCCATAAGTTATTACCACTCAATAACAGCGTTGAACCGAATTAGAACCAGTGTGGCCAAGAACAAGCCCAATGATCAGCTACTTATTGTAGCGGACCCTGTCTTTGAAATGAGAGATTCGAGGATCAATCAGTCTGGGGCGATTAAGGCTCCGGAAGAAAACAAAACAACCGTGTACCAGGATACCGTTTCAAAGAATGAGGCACGACCTAAATCAATGCGGTTTTCGAGACTTGCTCACACTTCTGTTTTGGCCGACAATTTAAAAAAAATATATGGTTCCAACTGCCTTGCTTTAACTGGGCTTGATGCAAACAAAGAAACGCTTCTATCCAAAATCGATCAATTTGGTAACATCATCCTTTTGACACACGGTGTCTTCTCGGACAAGCCACATGGGATTATGGAGCCGTTTCTTGCTCTTACGATGGTTCCGCCGGGCGTTGATGGTTTCCTGAAAATGTCGGAGATCTTGTCGGTCAAGATGAATGCGGAAGTCTTGGCTTTGACTATTTGGCCAGGATTCTCAGTCGACAGATTCGCCAGTGGGGGAATAATAAAGACCTGTAGCGATCTTCAGTTCGCAGGGGCAAGATCTGTCCTGACGGGGCTATTGCCGCTTGCAGAAACATCCACAGCCAAATTTCTCGAGGAATTTTTCAAATACAGAAAAGAGGGCAAGACTAAGCTCCAGGCACTGCAAGCCGCAAGAAACAACCTCCGTAACGCCGGTTTTCAGCACCCCTTATTTTGGGCGGCGTTTATTCTGGTTGGCGAAGCAAATTAGTTCAATAGAGAAGTGCATGCTGTAGCGATTATAACCATTTTTTTGGATGTATAATTATGCGGTAACTGGCTCGGAATCGAGGTATGGAGTTTAGTTGCAGTTAAACGACTACTGGACTACTTCTCCCTTTCCGGTAAGTCCAATGATTGATTATATGATATTAAATACTCATTAGATCTTCCCAATGCTTCAAATAAAAGATGTTCAATCAATTTATTCAAAGTAGTATTGTTGGATTTTGCTAATGCTATAAATAAATGGCGCCTGAGGACGGACTCAAATTGTGTTTTTCCCACTTAGAATGTTTGTGAGGAGAGAAATGGAAATTCTGACCAGGAAAATGGCTGTGAAGGCGTTTGAAATTATTGTGACTATTTACATATCTATTATTCTTGGAGGAACAATCTCCGAAGCCAACATCATTTGGTCGCGGTCTGATCCTCCAAAAGGTGAAATATCTATTCTTCAGGAGCTTCTCACCATAACGACATCTGGAAGCGTCGATTACGCTACCATAACTGCGGAGTACGTTTTCATTAACAACCTCAACAGGGAAATCATTACCGACCTGACTTTCCCCCTACCGGCATACATTGTTCACAGTAGTGCGGCAAACCACATGAATACAGATTTTGAAGACTTTGAACTGTGGGTGGACGGTGTTTATCAAAAAGTCCATCGAGAATATTTGGCACTATCTGAGGGGGTAAATCATGAAGACTTTCTCCACAACTTGGCAATAAAGTCAACCACTTTTGGCAATTTTCAAATGAGTGACAAAAACGGAAACAGTATAGATCAACTACTCACTATGAATAAGCAAACTCTCAATCTCCTAACTGAGAAAGGTCTGATAAAACTTGTTTCTGGGCTGCCTGTTCCTCAATGGTCGATTCAGAAACAATATAGTTGGCAGCAGAATTTTCCACCCCAAAAGTTATTGAAAATCAAATGCCAGTACAAGGCGAGGGTAGGCAGCGCAAAACTCTTCAAAACCTCATTAGAACATCCCAATTCACAGTCAATTCCAGACCTTATTCCCGGTAATGTTTCCAGTATGTGCCTGTCGCCAGAAACGATGAAAAAATTCATGGAACATCTTGAAAAAAGCCGTTCGAACTTTATTCGTGTTTACTGGTTGGAATATCTTCTACGACCAGAGCCTTCCATGAAAGATCCTATAGACAAATTTGAACTAATAGTGGAGGGGCCATTCAAAGAGCGACCTAAATTCTACGTCAGTTTTTGCTGGGATGGTTCCGAAACAAAATTCGGTGAGGCTATCTACAGAGCCATCAGAAAACAGTTTGTTCCTGATAAAACCCTCACGGTGTATTTCTGTCAGGAAAACTAGAAGATCGTTTCATAATTAACTTATAATATTAAACCAGCATTTCGTCTAGCCTGTATTTCCAACGGAAGATAACAGAGGATTCGTTGATTTCTTTGATGATTTTGTAGAGCCGCTCAACCAGTTCATCTTTGGATTGCACACGGAGACTTCTCAGAACTGAACGGGCCATCTTGCTGAAAAAGATTTCTACCATGTTCAGCCACGATGGGTGTTTGGGAGTGAATACAAATTCAAAACGATTCTGTCGGGCAACCATTTAAGGGTTTCCTTGGAGACATGGGCTGAGTGGTTGTCCATCACCAGCCTGATCTTCCAGTCATCAGGATAACGCTGATCTATTTCCCCCAAGAATTCAATGAATTCCTGACTTCGGTGACGATCCCTTACCAGAGCGTGAACGTGGCCGTCGTGAAGGTCAATGCCAGCCATGAGACTGACTATGCCAAGACGTTTGTATTCATAGTGTTCCACGTCATCTTGAACAGATGCAGGATATTTCTGATTCGTAGACCGTGACTTCTCGCCCATCGTTACAAATCACAGTGTATTCCCATTCACCATTTTCAGTTTCAAATACATCTACGATTTCACCTTCTTCTTGACTTACCGGGATACGAATTCTGCTACAAATTTCATAGGATGGTTGATTCATGTCGGATTATATCTTTCTCCTAAGTCGTCCAATTAAATATATAAATCATCCCTTTAGTTCGGCAAATGTTACAGACGCTCTGGTCGAAACTGACCATGATTTCCTGTTCGCGCCAAAGAATGCGGTTCTTTGTGATGACGCCTATCAGCAATTTACTTCACGGCCCATAGGGGCTTTCCCGTCGAAAAGAGCCTGGCCTGACAACACTACCCGGTCAGACATATCTATCACTTCTTCATCTGTTCCGAACTGACCGATGTGTTGAAAATCGGGGCAGTCCAATTTACAAAGCAGCCCCCTCATGACAATTAATTCAACCTGACTACACGTTTTCATTTTTTGTCTCCTAACCGGATTAATGATTTCATGGACTCAATTTTCTATTCCTGGAATGCGGGTGTCAACACCTCACTGGGAAACCTCATGAAAGGTCTAATTCAGTTAGTTTCATGTGTTCCGGCCAATCAAAGATTGGAAATCAGCTCTAGATCGGTTCAGCATCATGTTTGAGCACAGATAGAACCACCGTCCTTGGGGTTTCATTAAAGGTTTTTGAGCGATTTCTTATCATCTCGATCATTTTCTCAAGGCTTACCGGCAATTTGATAGCCTTCTCCGGGCACAGACAGAAACAGTTGAGGCAATCGAAACATGAACCACCGAACCTCGGCTCTGGATCAAGCACTATCGCTCCTGCCGGGCATTCGCTAGCGCAGACACCGCATAGGGTACAGAGTTCCTTATCCAGTGTTTTCGGTGTGACAGGCACGGGGGCGCTGAGTTTCTTCTTCATTTCGGCGGCCAGTTCCGGATTCGGATAGTCCAGGGCCTGCAGATCGAGGCTTCGTAGATCTCCCGAGTCTATCGCCTCCACCACAAGCCTTGCCATGCCCTTGACCGCCTCCTCATCCTCCTCGTTGGGGTGCCCAGCGCCCAGCGGATTATCGATATTGCGCATAATCGAATGCGACGATATTACCCTTGCCGCCGCCGGTATCAGGAACCCTTTTTCCAGCAGAGCCTGCGCCATCTGGTATATCGCTATACCACTGGCCACCCCACCCCACGTGCAATAAGGAACGGCAAAAGACTGAGGCGCAGAGTTGAGGCCCCCGATCAACGACATTACCGGAGCTGCCGCCAGGTCCCTTAAAACGGGAGTCCCGATGAAAAGGCAAAAAGGATCGCCACCTGTGAAATTCTCTATAGTGGCGAGGCTATTTCGCTCCCTGCCCAGGTCTGTCAGGATGAAATCCCTGCCTAGTTCTTCCAGTGTTTCCTTTATTGCCCACCCTATTTTTCTGGTGGAGCCCGCCGGTGACAAAAAAGCTATTACATATCTCATGGAAAACCTTTCGATAGAATGATGAATGATGTTAATGGGTGAAGGGGGGCAAGGTCAAGGCGTGTTTAGAGTTTGAGATGAAAGACTCGGCCCGTTTTGGTTTTGTTTACCAGAGAGTTCGGGCGCAGATACCGAGGGCTTCTGAGTCCCTGATCAAGACTTCGATTGAGGCGTTGAGGTTTTACAAGATGGGTTGATGGGTTGGGGATGTATTGCGCAGTGGGGAGGATGGCCTCCCCTGTTTGCAAACTTTGCAACCACCGTGTTTCCAGGTTTATTGATGGTTCCAGATCAAGAAGCGTCTGGCCCGACATTTCCACCTGAGCAGTCAGCGCTGTCAATTCATCGTCAGCTCCAAACCCGCCAGCATATCGAGAATCCTGATGGTTGGTCTTGCAAAAAGCTTGTCGAATGACTTTTAGTTCAACTTCGGTGTACGATTTCAATTTTGCCTCCTAACCGGATTAATTTAATGGAGGCGATTTTGGATTGGTAGAAGTCGGGCGTCAACGCCTCAATGGAAAACCCAATAAAAGGGCTAATTCAGGGTGTTTCGTGATGTTGTGGAGAGTTTATTTGCTTCGATGTTCTGACAACAGTCTATACTGCGGCGCGACGACGGACATTGAACGCCGATTGACTGAGCACAATCTGGGCGTTGGTTCCCGTTACACGAGGTCAAGGCTTCCAGCGAGGCTGGTCTGGTCATCGGGGGAATTGACCAAATCAGAAGCGTTCAAGGAAGAATACCGAATCAAGCGGTTGAGCAAAGTTATGAAAGAGGAAATCATTGACGCCGGCGGGAATAAGAAAAAAAGCCCCGGAGAAGAATGCCAAGGCTGATGCGAAAAATATCTTCCACGATAGAAAATTTGCACCACATTACTGAAACAGTGAATTGTGATCTCTGGGAATTGTTCTTTAAGCGACGTGTTCTACAGGCGTGAACAGATCCGGTTGAGAGATTTTTGCGTAGACTTTGACCATGTGAGCGTAATTCTCACAATATTTCGAGGAATCTTTGTGGCTATTGCATGGGCAAGACTCCATGTCATGAATGCAAAACTTACTCATGCATTTCTTAATTATGCTTTTCTCAACTAGAGTTAACGCCGTGAAGTGAGCATTTTGAGGTAATCGTTTCATTATGACTCCATATTTGTTTGGACTGTTTGATTCATTCCCGGGTGATGTTCACAATTGATGTTGCCAAACATCGGGAATGTCCCTACCACAATTTGACTCGTAAGCGAATAAAAACTTATTCTCTAAATCTGTCATAGTCCACGGAGAGCCGTGATTACCTAGGGGCATGCACACTTTTTCTCCCTTCCC
Source organism: uncultured Desulfomonile sp. (assembly GCA_903952205.1). Classification (GTDB taxonomy): domain Bacteria; phylum Desulfobacterota; class Desulfomonilia; order Desulfomonilales; family Desulfomonilaceae; genus CAJBEZ01. The sequence continues at coordinate 6,191 of CAJBEZ010000114.1, forward strand.
CTGTTTTGAAAGTGGCTCAGATTGAGTCTGAGGGATTCCTGGGACAAATTTATGTATTGAGGAAAAGCTATAGCGTTTCGTACTCTTTCCGAACCAACTCTGGCGTATAGTTCCGTTCGAGTCTGCGAACGATAAAGTGGCCGCGCGCCATGCTTTGAAAGTGATCTATGAAGAGTAAGTTTATGATGGCTCCCCCTACCGCACCGATACCTGGTACTGCTTGAGCTGCAACCTTTTGAGAAACGCTTGCCCCAAAACGGGTTGCAATTTGGGCAATGAACTTCACTAACGCTGGCGCTCCTTTGGTAGCGAGGCCCTTTTCAGCGATATACTTAGTTGCCTGTGACACTGTTTTCGCAAATAGCCCCCGAATAAAGAAATAAGAAGCATCATTGGCATCATCACTCGCGCTTCTCCCACCAAGAGCAAACACCTCAAGGCAGGCAAGCTTTGCCTCGATTACGTGGAGCCGTTCGCCCTCGCTTCTTGCTATATCAGCAATAGAGCGAAGCATAATTGTCGTCGAGACCGGTAACTCAAAGGGCAATGCAGCAAACCCAAAGGCACCGCCTCCTGCACCAGTTGCGGTAACAGCGAGCTTATGTAGTTTCTCCCACGCTTCCGTTCGCGGCCTGTCGTGAAGCGTCAACAAGGCAACGTCAAGAGCCTTTTCTAGTGAAATCGTAGTGGCCTTATTTACCATGTCAGCCCAGCCCTGTGGGAGCACCTTAATTCCTGCTTCGATAGGCCTGCCGATCAGGTCTGTGATCCTGGCGGCCAGCGTGGGATTTTCAAGCAGGTTCTTTGCATACCCGAGAGATTCACAGTCTTCATCTGACAGTCTCATACCGTAATCCTCTTTACCGCACAAAGTCTATCAATTGCCCGAGGCATTTTTTCCGATTCAAATCTTTATTTACCATTACACCTTCAAGGCGCCGGGCTGAAAACCGGTGACGCACATTTTGCCCAAGGAGACGGAGAGGTTAATCTCAAAGCCCTGGAGGGGGCTTTCAAGAGTATGAAACTTCGCCTCACCGTTCGCAAGGACATCAAGGGATTGGTGCAAGAGCCTTTCGCATCCACACCGACTCATTGGATTGGCATGGGATGCCACACCGACATGCTTGAGTCGACCAAAATGGCCGTTCGTAATGCCATAAAATTCCTCAATAAGCGATACGGGATGGATGAACTTGATTGCTATGCCTTTTGTAGCATGGCGGCTGACCTTCGGGTAACGCAGGTAGCCGACCTGGCAAAAGGCATCCACGCAATGATTCCTAAATCGTATTTTGTTGGTGATAATTACGCAAAGAAAAATACTTTGTTGCTATAGGTTCGTTGATACAAAGTTTGAGAGGACTGTGAAGCGCAAGATCCAGTATCATCATACATGCCACGGCCGTCACTCATGCCTAACACTCAACGAATCTGATGAACGCCGGCGGCTTCGATGCCGAAGCCCGCTGGCGCTATTTGAAAGGAAAACCTTCAGATTATCTTACGGCAACATCTCGGTGCAGAAGCTCACTTGCCAAAAAGCCTGTCCGCAATCATTCCCAAACCCTGATGAAGCAAGTCTTGGGTTGGCAGGGACCCGTCAGGCGTTAGTTTGTCCACAATTTGAGGAAACATCTCGGCCAGACTGAGCGAAGCGTCGTCCGGAGAAACCCCCAGCTTTTCCGCAATCTGCTGGACTTGATCACTTCCCAGGACCTGCTGGATTTGTTCAGAAGAAATGGGAAGATTTTCTCCAGTGCCAATCCATGAAGACATTACCTCGCCAAGCCCTTTCTCGTTGAAAGTGCTTAAAAGTCCCTCAGCTCCGCCGGACTCGGAACTCTTGAGGATAGCCATAATGCTTTCCAACATGCCGCTCTGCGCATCCTGACCTGAAAAGACAAAAAAAATGTCAGTTATTCAGGGAATTCGTGTCAATATTCAAGAAATAGTGGTCCGAGAGGATTTCTTTGTCGGTTAGACTATCCAAATTTACAATATATTTGGCAATTTGCAAAGGAAAAGCAACAAGGCGCAAGTTGCGGTAAAGTTCTGGACCGAGCCCTGCAAGTCTGGACGTGAACTCAACATCCGGTAGATCTTGCGATCTGTTTGATCATCTGGAGGCATATTCCTTCAAAGATATCAGGACTTAAGAAGTAGTCTGGATTCTCTGCCAGGAATAATGCGGCAGCCTCTTTTGCCGCAATCTTAATGTCCTTGAACCGATTATAGATAGCTGTAAATTTTGCCCTTTCTTCTTCCGCAGACTTGATGGAATCAGACAAATAACACAATGCCTCATCCCCGGAAATATATCCAAAATGGTCTGCGCAAAGGTACGAAACTCTTAGAGGCTCCATCTTTCTCAGACTTTCCTCGTATTGAATGAAGTTTGAGTTTGGCGCCGCAACAATAATGTTCTTGTATGGAATCCCACCACCGTCGGATGGAAACAGAGCCCTGATTTTGGGCACATAGGCGGAAATCGAGCATGAAGAATGCCCGGGCGTTTCCATGATCTGCACGTCAATATTGCCAAGGTTTATCGTAGTTCCTTCGTAAACGTTTTCACCCAACAACCCCTGTGGCCAATCAAGTTCATGTCCTGGGTCAGGCATCCCCATGCGTTCAGCTATCCTGTGACTAAACTTGTTGATAGTTGAAATACTGCGAGGCTCCGCCAGAATCTGCCATGCCCTGCCCGACGCATAGACTCTTATTTTTGGATTACGTTGCCGAAAGAATGGCACGATGCCGACATGGTCAAAGTGAGAGTGCAGAATAAGTATATGTAAGATCCTATCTTCCCTGAGTCCGAATTCCTGTAATTGACTCATCACTGCGGGAACAATGTAACTCATACCCCCGCTGATGATCATCGATTCGTTGCTACCCTCCAGCAGGTAGATCCCGGATTCCGAATGTCCAAGGTACCATAATCCATCGCAGATTCTACCAGGGTCCTGGCGTCTCATTGCGTCTATCTCCTTCCTCTTGCTAGGAATACACGTGAAATTATCGCAACTCCCTTCTGCTCCGCTTTGGCCGACATAGTGCTTAGAAGGCAGAAATCATGTCCATTTTCATTTAGCAACCAGATACGGACTTTCGCGAAGATCCTTTTTTAGGAGCCCACCTGCAACTTCGTCAAAGAACCCCATATTGTGAACCTCCATGGAATTCGCTCCCGTATAATTCTGAAATCGTCTGAGGAATCAGCATAGTCGCGAAATAATGCCAGAATCCGGTTAGAAAGTCAGCGACTATCTCTTGGGTGGTTTAGTTGGCTCACTCGATTTCTTTGAACATTCTTTCTCTTTGGCTTTCTGCGCCTCTTCTTTTGTCTTGAATGGCCCTGCTATTGTTTTGGGTGTTTTTTCCTGGGCCTTGATCACACTGCAGTCTCCGTTTTTGTTCTTGATTAC
>CAJBEZ010000115.1 GCA_903952205.1 uncultured Desulfomonile sp.
CATGAATAAGGAGACAGCAAGTCATATCTTTGAACCATTCTTTACCACCAAGGAAGAGGGCAAGGGAACCGGGCTTGGGCTCGCAGTGGTATACGGGATAGTCGAACAGCATGGCGCCAGGATTGTTTGCGATAGCGCTCCATCTGTAGGCACGACGTTCAGGATCTATTTCCCGGCCATTGAGGAAGTCCATGAAGAAGAATATTTCGAAAATAAGGAACCACCGAGGGGACAGGGAGAAACCCTACTCCTGGTTGATGATGAGCCTCACTTACGCGATATAGTTGCACGTCAATTGGTGGGCGCCAATTACAGGGTGATAAAAGCTTCTAACGGAAATGAAGCTTTAAATCTTTATGAAGAACATCGGGAACAAATCTCGCTGGTCATCCTGGATCTCTTGATGCCGGGGATGAGCGGGAAACAGTGTCTTGAGGATTTATTGGTCATGGACCCCAACGTTAGGGTCCTTATTGCCAGTGGGGCCATGAACTCTGCGATCGAGTCGGATTTGAAGGAGATTGGGGCTAGAGGACTTATCGCCAAGCCATTTGAAACGAGCCAACTCCTTGAGAAGATCCGGAAGATTATTGATGAAGATTAATGGAATCGGGCGATCCGATATCCTTCCCGGAGAGAAAGCAACATTGAATACTGGACTTTATTGTTCGAGTCCAACGAACGCAAGCAGGCGGAGGCCGTCTGGAGAAGGGCGAAAAGGAATAGAGAGGGATTTGCGCATAAGCCGTTTGTGATAGATCAATTACTGAACTAGACACGTTCTTTTTTGGATAGCGACTAAAACAGGTATTCCACATGAACTCACGAACAATTGTAATGATGTTGGCGCTTATCTCGCTGATATCCACGGCAACGGGCGGGTATCTCTACTATCATGCCGCTCAAGAGACTGCTGTCAAAGAAACTGAAAGGGAACTTGCCGGAACAACCAATGATTTGAAGGATGACATTGATAGACTAATCTCAGTGAATCAAAACCAGGTTCGGGTCATGGCTAGGTTTGAACAGCTTCAGAAAGCCCTACTTAACCAGGATCATGCGTCCATCTCTCAAGCCGACCAGATCCTGGACCATTTCTCACAAGGGCTATCTTACGAGGTATGTTATTTGATGGATGGTTCAGGAAAAACCATCGCTTCCTCCAACCGTCACGCCGTGGACAGTTTTGTCGGGCACAATTATGCGTTTCGTCCATACTTTGTTGATGCGATAAAAGGTAAACCAGGCACGTACTTGGCTGTCGGGGTGACATCAGGCATGAGAGGAATTTACTTTAGTCATCCGGTTTATCTGCCGGAGGGAGGCCTTCCCATAGGCGTGGCGGTGATCAAAGCATCGACCCGAGACCTGGACAGGGTGCTCTCACGCAAGAGAATGGGAGTTGCCTTGCTGGTACACAGCAGTGGGATCATTTTTGCTTCCAGCGGAGAGGACTTGACTTTGAAGCTCTTGTGGAGAGCATCACCTGAAGAATTGTCAAAGATCTCGGAAACACAGCAATTTGGAAAAGGACCGTGGAATTCATCAGGTCTGGAGGAAAAGGCCGGCAACCAGGTTGTGGACAGTTCCGGAGAAGCTTACCTAATGGAGGAATTCGGCCTTGGAAACCTGCCCGGTTGGAGGATTGTTTATCTGTACAGCCTCAGGGCAGTCTATGGAAAGGTTGTTGATCCTTTGGTGGGAAAAACCGGCTATGTAGCTCTTTTCCTATGTTTGCTCGTTGGGGGAGCAGTTATTGTCCTATATTTTATGGCTCAAAAGGACATCCGTAGCCGCAAGCGGGCGGAGAAGGCCCTGAAAGAGAGCGAACGTCGGTCGGCTCAAATCATAGAATTTCTTCCGGACGCCACAATGGTGATCGATGTTCAGGGAAAACTCATAGCATGGAATAAAGCGATCGAAGACCTTACGGGCATTGAATCTGCCTCCATGCTCGGGAAGGGTGACTACGAATACGCTCTCCCGTTCTACGGTCAGAGACGGCCAGTCATGCTTGACTTGGTGATCAAACACGATCAAGAGGTCTCCTCGGAATATGTCTACTTCCGAGGGAAGGGAGACAGATTGGTTTCCGAGACCTACCTGCCGGATTTTTGCGGCCGAGGCCCGACGTGGCTTTGGAATATCGCAGCTCCGCTTTATGACGAGGATGGTCGAGTTGTCGGCGCGATCGAGGCGATTCGTGACATAACCGACCGCAAGCGGGCAGAGGAGGCCCTTCGAATAAGTGAGGACAAATTTAGCAAAGCATTTTTCTTAAGCCCCGATGCCATCACAATTACCCGGCTTGTTGACGGAGTGTTTGAGTCAGTCAACGAAGGATTCAAGCAGCTCAGTGGTTATGAGGAAGAGGAAGTCATTGGCAAAACTGCGCTGGAATTAAATATATGGGTTAACAATGAAGACCGGAATAGATTAATCGAGGCGCTGAAAGCTGAAGGTAGAGTTGACAATTTCCAGGCTCCTTTTCTCACAAAGGGCGGGGATATTTGGTATGGACTTCTGTCAGCCACAATTATTGAGTTAAATAGGGTAGAGCATATTCTCCTTGTTACAAAAGACATCACCGATCGCAAGCTGGCCGAAGATGCGCTTAGGCAGAGCGAAGAGAAGTATCGCATGCTGATAGAAACTGCCAATGAAGGTCTCTGGGCCATTGACGGCCAGTATCGGACTACCTTTGTCAACCAGCGAATGGCCTCCATGCTCGGATACTCAATCGAAGAGATGCTCGGACGAAAAATTGACTCATTCATTTTCGAAGATGATCTTAGCGATCACAATGCGAAGATGAATTTGCGTACGCAAGGAGAAGGCGCCGAATATGAGAGGTGTTTTCGGCGAAAGGATGGCGGAAAGCTTTGGACGATCGTTTCAGCTACCGCTCTCAACGATTCTGAAGGCAAACATGCCGGGTCGTTTGCCATGTTAACCGACATCACTGAACGTAAGATAGTTGAGCTGGAATTTCAGAAACTGGCCTTGATTGTCGAGAATTCGACGGAGTTGGTTAATATGGCCGATCTGAATGGACAGATGATTTTCATCAATGAAGCCGGCAGCAGAATGATAGGCGTTTCACGTGCAGAAGTTGGCCAGTATTCTATTCTCGATGTTGTTTCAGATCCCTATCTGGACGTAGCAAATAACGAGGTTGTGCCGACAATCCTGAAAAACGGCAGTTGGGAAGGAGACCTTCAATATCGCAACATTCAAACAGGCAAGCTCACTGACGTTCACGCCATGACTTTCCTTGTCAAGGACCGGACCACCGGGGAACCACTCTATTTGGCAAACGTTTCGCGTGATATCACTGACCGAAAGCGTCATGAAGAGCAGTTGAGGGAATTGGATAAAAAGACGCGACTCTTGATAGAACAGTCCCCAGTCGGTATCGCAATATTCCAGGACGGCGTTTATTGTTATGCTAATCCGGAACTTCTCAAGATCCTTAACTGCGAAAATAAAGATCAAATTCTAGGAGAACCGATCACGCTGTTTGTCGCTCCGGGTCATCAACGACTCTTCATTGAACGTTGCAAAAGACATATTGAGGGTAAAGGCGGCAGGCCATCTTACCAGGTAGAAGGGGTTAAAAGAAACGGTGAATTGTTTGACATGGTTCTATGGCCCAAGAAAATTGATTACGAAGGGCAACCGGCAATCCTGGCCTTTGTAATGGATGTCACCGAGACAAAAAACCTGAGGAATCAACTCGTTCGAGCCCAGAAAATGGAAGCGATCGGAACTTTAGCAGGGGGGATTGCCCATGACTTCAACAATCTGCTCCAGGTTATAGTCGGATATTCTGAACTCATGATGATGAATCCCGCTTTGCCTGATCAGTTTAGTCGAGGCGTTAAATCTATCAATAAGGTTGCTGTGAATGGAGCTGAGTTGGTTAGGAGGCTGCTCACGTTTGCCAGAAAGACCGAAAGCAGCGTCGCTCCTTTAATTTTGAATGACAAAATCAAACATAGCCGTGAACTTCTAGACCGCACCCTTCCCAAAATGATTCAGATTGAACTCAAGCTTTCGCAAGAACCGACCTTAATCAACGCCGACGCCTCACAAATTGAGCAGATCATCATTAATCTTGCGGTCAATGCGGGCCATGCAATGCCGGAAGGAGGCAGTCTGGTAATTGAGACTAAAACTGTTAACCTTGAGAGGGCTTATTGTTTGGACCATATAGAAGCCACACCAGGCCCTTATGTTTTGCTCAGTGTATCAGATACAGGCGCCGGCATCGATAAGAAGACTCTGGAACGAATTTTCGAACCATTCTTTACCACCAAAGGGCCGGGCATAGGGACCGGGCTTGGTCTATCTATGGTTTACGGAATTGTCAAACAGCACGGTGGTCACATCACATGTTATAGTGAACCCGGCGCAGGCACAACGTTAAAGATATATTTTCCTGCTATAGATTCTGAAGTCAAATCCGAAAAACCGATGGATTTGGTGGTCCCCAAAAGGGGAACAGAGACTATTCTCTTGGTCGATGATAATGAGAGCGTGCGGGATCTCGGCGAGGAAATGCTGCTTGAATACGGTTATTCCGTGATAACGGCCTCAAACGGGAGAGAGGCGCTTCAAATCTACAGCTCAGAGCGAGAAAATATATCGCTTGTCATATTGGATCTGTTCATGCCGGAGATGGGCGGGAAAGAATGCCTTCGTGCCTTATTGCGAATGGACCCGAAAGTCAGGGTCCTTTTGGTAAGTGGATTCACGCAGAACGGTGAGATTAGAGACGCATTAGATTCAGGGGCCAGGGGCTTTATCGGGAAGCCGGTTGATATACCCCAATTCCTTGAGAAAATTCGGAAGATTATTGATGAAGAATGAGCGTCCGACTGACGGAGTTGTGCTCAACGTTAATTACATTTGAGAGCCGGCGAGTCATTGTCAGGAATTATGATACCGTTTGGTTGACCCTTGGCGCCCTAGTCACTGTCCAACACGGAACGCACCTCGGCCGGGAGTGCGGTTATCGCAAACGGCTTATGCAAAAATCCCTTAACAAGGGGACTGATCTCTTTGTGTAACTCATCTTCCGGGGCGTAACCGCTCGCTATGAGCACTTTGACTGACGGGTCGATCTTTAGCAGTTCCATCAAGCAGTCTCTGCCGGACATCTCCGGCATGAGAAGGTCTAGAATGACCAGAGAGATCTCTTCCTTTCTGGCCTGATAAATATCAAGGGCCTCTTTTCCGTTGGTAACGACAATGACTTCGTAACCGGCGTTTGCCAGAACCTTCCGCTCCAATTCAGCGACCGGAATATTATCCTCTACCACTAAAATTGTTTCAGTACCTTCAGATTGAACTGTTTGCAGAACAGTCTTCGCAGTTATCAGAGGCGCTTCTACGGCAGGGAAGTAAACCTTGACCGTCGTTCCCTTTCCTGGCTCACTCTCACAGGTTACGTGACCGCCCTGCTGTTGTACGATCCCCTTGACCACAGAAAGGCCGAGCCCGGTTCCCCTTGTAGAACCCCTTTCCTTTGTTGAGAAGAATGGATCAAATACTTTGGCCAGAATTTCTTGATCCATTCCACGACCGTTATCCGAAACCGTTAGCATGACATAGCCGCCGGGTTTAGCTCCATAGTGGGTCCTGCAATATTCATCGTCCAGAGAGACTTTCGTCGTCGCGATCTTGAGGCGGCCACCGATCGGCATGGCCTCTGACGCATTGATTGCGAGGTTCATGACAAGTTGATCTATCTGTCCATGGTCCGCAC
>CAJBEZ010000116.1 GCA_903952205.1 uncultured Desulfomonile sp.
AGATAGCGCAGGATTCACCTGAGTAATTCTTCCATCTCGGTCAAGAGCATCAATCCCCATGGCTGCGTTTTCAAAAACTGCTCTGTACCTTGCCTCACTTTCCCGGACAGCGTTCTCTGCTGACAAACGAGCTTCCTGGTCTAGAAAAAGAAGACAAATTAGCCATGTGGCCGCCGGATAGATCAGCAGAACCGGTATTGTTATATTTTCCAGGGTCTTGAGCATAGCCTCCCTGGGAAGCAACAGCATGAGTAATAACATCCCCACATGCACCAGCAGCCCGAATCCAAACAGGTATAAATTTCGAGTCAATACTCGATGGTGGCGTCGGAGATAATAGAAAATCACACCCAGTCCGGCAGATTCCAAAATTACACTGACACCCATAACAGCCCCAGGGCCACCCGTCCATAACCGATATCCACCACTCATGATGGCTGCTATTCCCGCTGTGATAGGGCCGCCAAAGAACCCGGCGACACTGAGAACTATCGAACGCCCATCGAAAATGAGTCCAGGCATAAGATGAACTGGCGTCATCATTCCTACCAACGAAACACAGCCAAAGAGAAAACCGGAAAATACCTGATAACCGTATGTGCGCTTGTTCCAACGCCGTATTATCTGGCCGTGAATCACGACAAGGCAAACCAGGAGAGCGACATTTTGAATTAGGTCCAGGTAGAACAACTCTATTCTCCTATCAAAGAGACATAGTTCAGTTTCTGTTGCTGTTGCGGTTTGGTCAAGCGTTCCGCTTCCTAAAACATACTATCGGCCTCACATCAATCGGCCCCTAACAATCGCTTGCGTTCGGTAATGTCATGAATGATTGAGAAGAGCATAATCTGCCCATTGTGACTAATCGGGGACGAGTGAACTTCCACCGTTCTAACCTCCCCGGTGGCAAGTCGGTGAGGAAAGATGAAGAGGTTTCGAAGCTCATGGAAGGCAAAATTCATTTCAATCTCGACCTCGGCTGGGGCAGGATATTAGCGAAATCATAAAGGTGCGGGTACTCGTCCCTGGACGCTCCTAATGCGAGCTGAACTCTTTTGAGTTCGTCATTCTGCATCTCCAGCTCGATATGATGGACTCGAAGTTCGTGAACAAGCGCCCGGAGTTTTTTGGTCGGTAGTGTTGACACATCAGGATGATCTATGGCCTTTTCCTGTATTGCAACTTCCGCACGCGATCTCAGGTCCATAAATTCATCTGTTTCTGGGTCTTGTCTTGTCTTGCACAAGAGGACCTCCTGGGTGAGGTTGGAAAGTTTGAAAATATTACCCCAGTAATTGCATATCACATATCAGCGGGGAAGTATTTGAAAATTCATAAATCTCGAAGGCTAGAGTTGGACTAGCGATGGCCCATCAACGCAACCATCAAACTGGGACTGGAGAAGTAATCTGGTTAGAAACTGAGATTAGGACCAAATTTTGCTCCCTTTTTCCGATGATATTAATCTATCTCCTGTGGGCAAAGACAATTACCAGAAACCTTGAACCCTACACAGGCGCCAGAATATTTGGAGAACCTTTTTTGTTAACATACTCCCGGTACAGTGTCTTTTCTATTCTCTCCTGGCGTTCAGACAATCGATCCATTGCTTTATAAAGGTCATTCTCATTAAAATCACGAAGACCCAGTAACTCACCGACACAATGTTCCCGAGCCCACCTGACCGCAGACAAGCGAGACCCCTGATTGGCTATTCTTACAAGAATCAGAAACAAGGCCAACTTTCCAGTACGATCGTTTCCGAGCGCCTTGGTAATCCCAATGCGGTCCGCAATAGCCTTCAACACAAAAAGAACACCGAAGACCCGGTCATTAATAGGATCAACATTTCCCCCCACACCATCAAACTCACCCTTTAGACACGAACCAGCGCATCGATGCGCTCGGGCTTCCAAGTGGGTAAGGTTGGCAAGCGTGCGCGACTTACTCTTGCCATCTTAACGATACGCTTCGCGAAGAAGAATCGCTGGTGGAGATTTGCGATTTGGAACGACTGCGATATACATGCCTGGCTTACATCATATATATACTAGCATGACAAGTTAATTAGGCCTAAATACATGCCGACAGAGATTGTTTTATAAGCTACGTTTTGTATGTTAATTTCCATACTTACGCCTATAACTCTCTGGAAGATCCGTCAGAGTCAGTCGTTAGGCCTCTATTTGTGGGTCTTTGTGTACTTTCTGGAAATTAGGCTAGCGGCTTCCGATTGCTGTTGTCCTAAGCCTAAAAAGCCCGACGCTCTCAAGTGTAAATGCTGCGAATCAAGTTGTTTGAAATAACTCTTGTATGGTTTCAAAGAGAAATGATTTCGATATGGGTTTGGAAACGTAAGCGTCCATACCCGCTTCGAAACAGGCTTCCTCGTCCTTCTTAAAAGCGTGCGCGGTCATAGCAATAATGGGGATTCGTTTGCCGGTCTCCTGCTCGGACGCCCTGATAATTCTAGTAGCTTCGAGACCATCCATCTCCGGCATCTGTACATCCATAACTATTAGATCAAAAGCTCCGGATTTATGCTTTTCAACAGCATCTAAGCCATTGTTAGCGACAACGACCGAGTGTCCCTTTTTATTAAGTAACAATGTGGCCAGTTTTTGATTTACCAGATTATCTTCGACCACGAGTATACTTAACGGTTTTAGAGGAGGTGGCTCCTTTTTCTCTGCGGGATGGCTTGCAGATTTGGTTCCCGAGTCCAAAGGAGATAATGTGAGTGCAATTGTATGTAGGAGGTCTCTGTAGTTAAGCGGCTTAGATAAATACGCTTCCACTCCTAATTCAGCGCATCTGTCGCAACCATCTACCGGATTCACGGAAGATATGATTATTATCTTCAATTTTGAATGGTTGGGGTCATTACGAATCATTTCGGTCAATTTGAAACCGTCAATTTCCGGCATCATGACGTCTACCAAAGCTATTGCAATACGGTCTTTGTTTAGACTGTAAGAGTTTAGAATCTCCACAGCCTCTCTAGCGGAACGGGCCATAAGCGGTTTCATCCCACATTTTTCAAGGGTTTTTTTCAGAATTTTTCTGTTAACTTCATTGTCGTCAACGACAAGGATTTTTCTATCCCGGACAACAGCCCAATCCTTTTTCCCATCAATCTCGGACAAACCGTGCTTAACTCCAAGTCTACACGTAAAATGAAAAACGCTGCCTTTTCCTGGTTCGCTTTCAACCCATATTTTGCCATTCATCATCGCAATAAGTTGACTGGTAATCGCCAGCCCCAGACCGGTACCGCCAAATTTCCGGGTTGTGGACGAATCCGCCTGCGTGAACGGGTTGAATATCATTTCTTGGTTTTCTTGGGATATGCCGATCCCTGTGTCGCTAATGTCAAATTCAAGCTCAATTTCGTCTAGTGTGCGGGACACGACACCAACCGCTACCGAGATCTCACCTGCTTCAGTAAATTTGATAGAGTTTCCAACCAGATTCACTATAATCTGACGAATACGTCCCAGGTCCCCCGACACTACTTCCGGAACTTCGTCAGCAATCGTAAAAACAAGGTTCACATTTTTTTCGTGAGTTCTAATAGCTAAAGATTTGACTATTTCGTCAAGACGGTCCCTGATCCGAAAATCGCTGTAATCAAGATCCAGCTTTCCAGCTTCTATTTTAGAAAAATCCAGAATGTCGTTGATCAATGAGAGCAAAGATTCTGCTGAATAATTAACCAGATTTAAATGTTCTCGTTGCTCCTGAGTCAATTCGCTATCGAGAACAACGTGAGTCATACCGAGTATGCCATTCATAGGCGTCCGGATTTCATGACTCATTACCGCCAGAAAATCACTCTTGGCGCGATTGGCGTTTTCTGCCTCTTCGCGCGCAGTTACCAATTCCGATTCTATAAGTTTTCTTTCAGAGATATCCCTGAGGATACCTATGAACTCAGTTTCGTTACCTATTTTCATTTCGCTGACAGAAAGCTCCACTGGAAAGATCGTCTTGTCTTTTCTCTCCCCTGAAATCTCTCGCGTCTTCCCGATTATTTCGTTTTCCCCAGTTTCTAAATATCTTTGAATATATCCATCATGGGCGTTTCTATACGGCTCGGGAACTATAGCCTTCACGTTTTTTCCAATCACTTCACTCGCCGTATATCCAAAAATTGTCTCAGCAGCCGGGTTGAAAGTCTGGACTATTCCTCGACTGTTAATAGTCATGATCGCGTCAATAACGTTCTCAACAATTGATCTGATTCTCTGTTCACTTCGAACAAGTTTTTCTTCTGCAGTTTTTCGACGTCTGTCATTCTTGTACGCTTGAATAATACCGGCGGATGTTGCCAGAAAAGGCTCCAGAAAATCTACCACACCCTGGTCAAACCCACCTGGTTTGTTGGCGATCCCTATCATTCCAACGAATACGTCAGCCGCATGGAAAGGTAGTCCCAGGAATGAACGTAAAGCAGGATGTCCTTCTGGAAGGCCACCACTGCGAGCGTCGTTCTGCGGATCGTTGGAAATTACCGGCTTCTCTGTGGTTATTACACTTCCAAAAAGAGTATTTAAGTTGTGAAATTCAAGACCGTCGTTTGAGTATTTTTCGTAAAAAGCGCGTGTGGTGTCATTCCACGCAATATTTGTAATAGCGAAGGTTTTAAGATAGGGCTGATTATCTTGGTCTCTCATGATCTCTGCGATGAAGCCATACTCACCTTGAGTAAGTTCCAACAGAGCGTTTAGAAGATCCTCGAAAAGTTCACGAGGGTTGGGGTCCAAGAAGTACCTATTTTGAGCAATGGTGAGCGTATTCAAGAGCATATTGCTAGCCCTCAGTTCAGCGGTCAACCGCTCGGCCATCCGCTGGGCATTGAAGCGGATGTTAAACAGTGAGAGCGTAAGCCCGAACAGCAGGAGACTGATTATCATCCCACTGGCAAGAATGAGCCAGACTTTGGCAAGGGATATCAGGCCACCTGTCTGGGTGAATCGCAGGGTCCAAGGGCTACCGTTGAAATTGACCCTTACTTCTTCGGTAAACTTCAGGGCGGACCCCAGATCCTTATCCTTGGAAGCCTGACTGTCATAGAGGATGGTATCAGGGTTTAATAGTGTGCCGTCGTAAACCTGTAGGCCAATCCTCAAACCTTCCTGTGAATCATAGCCCCCTAGTATGCCACGCATCAGGTCGGTCATCCGGTAGGGGCTGTAAACCCATCCCAAAAGTGCTTCGCGTCGCTGCTCAACAGTCCCAGTAGGCATTTCCTTGCGGTAAACAGGGACGTACATCAAGGTACCCGCCTGGATGTCCTCGTCTGTCTCCTGCACCAGGAAGACTTTACCTGAGAGCGCAGGATTCTTCTGGTCTCGTGCCCGTTCCATAGCTGTGCGACGCACGGGCTCGGAAAACATGTCGTAGCCAAAAGCACGCAGGTTCCGTCCCATAAAGGGCTCGAGATAGATGATTGACGAGTACGCGTCCCGGTTGCCTTCCGGCCTAACATTATAATTCGGGAAGCCTTCGCTTCGGATTTCCCGGATGTGCTGCGCCAGACGATCGGGTGGAATCCGGAGCGCAAAGCCGATGCCCTGAATGCCGGGAAGATTCGATTCTATATTGAGGCGCTGGGTGAAGGTCCGCCATTGTTCGCGGGTAACCTGATCCGAGGCGTCGAAAAGAGCCGCTCCGGCAAGAAGGATTTGTTCGTGGGCTTGAAGCCTAACATCGATCTTGCCCCTAATTTCATTGCACGCAAATATGAATTCCCGCTTCGCCAGAACATCCAGGTCAGATTTCATGTAAACGGCCACGAGGATGGTGAGAATAATTGAAACCGCCAGGATGACCCACGCCGGCCAGACGCTCCGGTGTACCAAACCTTGGGTATGTACAATTTTCTCATTGCTACTCTGTTTCAGGGGACCTCCTACAGAAGCTCAAGTTTGAGGATACTGCTCTTTGCTAGTCTTTCGCTCGTTTAGAGCAACGAGTCTATGTGCAGCGGTCGCAGCGTTCCGATTCTATAAATTGGACAATACCAATTCGTGAAACCATCCCCACAAAATTGTATAGCTACAATTGTTCGAGAAATATAAACGCCTGCAACGATACAAGGTTCATATTTTGCCATTTGGAACCTCGCCCCATCAGGGTTTTTCGTATCTAACAATATAGGGCAATTATAAGCTGAACTGAGTTTAGTTTACAGGGCGTAAGTTATCAACATTATATTCAAAACATTATATTCAAAACAATTCCAAATAAGTTGAGGCTCAGAGGCAGTGAGAGAATAGCTCTTAATATTTTAAGGATATGTCATAGGCTGGAGGCGAATTACGAATGTGAAAGTAGCCTTCACAATTCATAACGATTGCTGACATATTACCGGAGACCGCAGTGTTACTTGTCCTTTTTGAAAAATAGTATTACACGGGTGGTCTGGCCGCCTCCGTCGTGGATGTTGACCTCAGTGGCTTCTGTGTACTGCAGAATGCTCCGGGCTTTCGCCACATCCCCTCTGGCGCCGTGACAGATCACAATGAACCTGTCGGCTTTTAACATGGTTTCATACTTGATGACATAGTCTCTTGGGACGCCCATGCTGCATAATCCTGCGCCTACAGCGCTGACGTCGCCTACAACCGCATCTCCTTCCATCGCTCCCACTATCGAACTCACCAGCGGACCCGCTACGGCAATAGGTCCTAGACCGGGGACGAAAAAAAAGGCGGCTCCGAACAGCAATTCCCAGAGGCCGTTCCAAAAACCGCCTATCGTTCCCCAGGCCTTCATCCGCTCCCCGGTGTTATAGTATGCGACCACATGCTCATCAGAATGATAGTCTTTACCCGCCACAGAAAGCGTCTTCATATCAAGCCCCGCCTTCTGGAGTTCCATGACAGCAGCCTCCACTGCAGTGTGGTTTTTGAACACTCCCGCGACCGCTTTCTTTACTGTCATGTTCATGTCTTTTTCCTTCGCGTTGTGATTTGGTTTTCGCTACGGATAAAAACCTTACGTTGCCTCCAATCCCAAGCAGTTCTGTCGCAAATTAGCTAGGGACGGTAATTCCAAAAATATGGTCACAGTTACCAATCATGATCCGGAGAACTCAAAAACGTTTCAGACTAGGTAATAAAGACAGTTTTAGCCTGGCAAAAGGTTAAGCACATTTCGTGCCAACTGTGACAAACAGAACAATCTGCTAAAACACCTAAGCAAATTAGTTGGTTAGATATGAGTGAAGAAATCTGCGGTGAGTTGCAAAGCGTTTAAAACCGAAATGAGGCGAGTATAATGTGCCCTAAAAATGGACCAATGAATTCCTGATGTGTGTTTTATCAGGGAGTTACCTCTTGGCATGGCGTCTTAAAGTCGGTCAATGGGGTTCGTGTTTGGTCCGATTTTCGTACCCAATCCCGATCGGATTTACTCACAAAGCCCCCAGTTCTCGTTCCAGTGTTCCCATCCGCCCCGGTATGCTCTTTCTAATCTTCACCATGGTCAAAAAAGATACCGACCTGTTCAACGCCATGCCATCTTGTTTTGCTTGTGACAGTTCCCTTACATTACATTCTTACCCGTCATTGTTTCTTGTAAAGAATCAATACGCTCTCGATAACCGTATTTATGAGGTTTTCAGACGACTCCGGAAACTTTCGAATAAGCTTGGTCTTTACGTAAATGAACCGTCCAGTGTTATCCAGGTCCAACGCCATGGCCTCTTTGATGGAATTCAACGCAAAGGTAAACAGGCTGTCGCCTTCTTTTTTGAACTCCAGAATCAATGTTGTGATTATCGCAGTGATTATTGGCGACGACGTGAACCAAAGAATCAACTTTTGAATTGCTGTAAATCCAAACATCTTTCCCCCCTCTGTTTGTGCTGTCTTACTGTCTATCCCCGATAATCAGCCGCCTGATGGCGCTGATGTCCCTCAAAAATATCCCCTTCAACTCCTGAACCACTACACCTCTGGACGAACTGGAATGCGTGACTTCCAGCAACTCCGACCGCCGCCCGATCAGAAACACGCCAACATGCCCATGCGGCCGATGAGGTTTATCGATCCACGTCCACCAAACAAGATCCAGTTCCCCTGTGTGGCCAAGATCCGATTCTTTCCCGATCCAACCTCCGGCCCCATGTCTCATTTGAAAGGCGGTCACTCGTTTAACGGGAATGCCGGACCTCTTGGCCGCCAGATAAATGTAGCCGCTGCAATCCACCCCCTTTTGTTCCGATTCCGAACCGCCCCAACTGTAAGCCGGATGCCGGTCGATTATGATCCACAGGTTTTTTCGGAAGGAGTCTGCGTAATGTCCATCAATCGCGTAACAATTCAAGCTGATTAATGACATCACGTAGGTAATGATCAAATTGAAAGCAAATTTTAACAAGTTTCCCCCCGATCATTCAGCTATCAATTATCCGAACGCCATTGTGATCGATAACGCCACAAAAAGAGCCCCGTAAAGGATTGCGCTCGCCATAGGATCACAAGCTATTGTCGCCAGGGAATCCTTCGGCGTGATAAAATCAAAAATACAGGCTGAAGCGATAATTAACCAAATTGAAACCAAAGCTATTGGAGTCTTCAGCAATACATAGCGGTAAAGCCCCACTGGATCTTCAGCGAAAAAATACGGGCTGCCCCATAAACACAAACCCAAAAATCCAAAAATAGTTATCCCTGTCCAGGTCAAATGCCAAAATTGATGAATTTCAA
>CAJBEZ010000117.1 GCA_903952205.1 uncultured Desulfomonile sp.
CAACTTGTCTATAACGGTAGTGGCGGATATAAAGTCGGCGACAGTCGCCTCAGCGTCCTTGCTGTGTTCCTGGGACAGGCGAGTGAGAAGAGGCTGTTTAAAAGAAAAAATGAACATAGAAGTCTCTACAGTGGTGAACCCCATATCTGCCCGGGATTTCGAAAGCGCAGACAGCATCTCTCGGACTTTCTTCCACTCTGGACCCGAAATTTCGGTCAGATTGCCCCCTTTGATCGCCTCCCGAAAAAGCCGCAGGAATTCCGTGGACTCCTGACGTAACGCTGCGTCACTGATGAGGTCTTTCCTCATCGTCACAGCGGCCAACTGATCCTTAACCCACTGTTCAAGAAGTTCTTTGTCATATTTGGTAAGAATTTCGAGAATCTTACTCTCCTGTCTGCTCTCCATATCCTAACCTCCTTGCTGGACCTGCCCGGGAAAATCGAATTTGCATGCCGTTGTTACTTTATAATAGTGTAAGCAATTGTAGAAAGATAGCCAATTCAACGAGATCAATGCAACAAGCGGGTAGGTCGCAGCCAATATCCGACGTATTCGCAAATCCTTCAAACTTACGCAACCAGGGTTGGCAAAGAACTTTGGACTTGGACCGTTGACATTCTCTTGCTATGAAAAAGGAAAGACTCAGCTACCTCTTTTGCTCGTCAAGGTTCTTTGTTGTTGGAGAAACACCCTGAATATTAGAGGAATTGAGAGAAATGGACGTTCCTGACAGGGATGCGCCAACTAGCCCTGGAAATGCCACTCGTCGCAAAGGGGCGGCAGTCTGATGCCGGTGGCTATCAAATCCTTTTGGAACAGGGGTTCCTGGATGGAGAAATTGCTCCGTGCCCTTTGCGTCGGCTCTGAGGATTACACGACCCCGCTCTATTCTTATTCCTCCGTTTCACGATGGCCAAGAATTTCATCAGCGATATCGGGGTACAGTTTTCTTATACAGTCAGGACAAATGCCGTGGCTGAACAGGGCTTCCGAGTGATCGCTTATGTATTCTTCAACCTGGCGCCAATACCCCGGTCATCCCTTATCTTCTTGCAAGAAGCGCAGATGGGAAGAAAGCCGCTCAGTTTTTTGACTTGTGAAAGAGCTTTTTCAAGATCGATAACGACTTTCTCTTTCTCTTCCTCCAACCGCTTACGTTCGGTAACGTCCAGCGCCAATTCAACCACGCCAATCAGATTGCCTTTATTATCGAATACCGGTTCTGCTCTTTCATCCCAAACTCTTCCATCAGGTGTGGTCATAATGGTTTTTTCAGGCTTTTTTGTTTGAAAGGCCTTGAGCGTTGGGCAGTTTTCACAGGGCCGCTCAGGATCAGCCCACAATGAGTGACAGGTAGCCCCAATCATTTCTTTGGGTGAGCGCCCGACCGATTCCCCTGCAGTCTTGTTGACCCATATTATTTCAAGTTTGTCGTTGACAAATGCTATGTTCGCTGTGATTCCATTCAGGATGGCTGTCTTCTCAGCTTCGCTCAAAACCAGCGCATTTTCTATCATTTTGCGCTTGGTGATATCACTGACCGCTATACGAACTAGATATCCACCGCTGTTCTCACCTTGAGGTTCAATAGGAGCGGCCATTCGGATGCTTTCCAAACGGGCATAAAATGATGAACCGCCCTCGCTTTTGAGCGTCAGGACACAACTCTGCTTCTCTTCTCGTTTTGCCGCATCAATGAGATGTTGATACCACTCACTTTCACTCTCAGGGGCGACAAAATGTCCGAAACGCATTTTATTCAATTTTGGACGGGGAATCCTCAGTAGCGCCGCCCCGGTTAAATTTGCCTCTACAATTAGACCCTTTCCAGATACCGTAAAATATCCTACCGGGGCGAAATCATAAAGGTCCTGAAACTCGTCCCTGGAAGCTTCCAGTTCGAACTGAACCCTCCTTAGTTCCTCATTCTGGATCTCCAGCTCGATCTGATGGACCCGGAGTTCGTGAACAAGCGCCTGGAGTTCTTTGGTGGGTAGTGTTGATACATCAGGAGGATCTATGACCTTTTCCTGCATGACTGCTTCCGCGCGCGATCGCACGTTCATAGATTCATCTGTTACTGGGTCTTGTCTTGTCTTGTCTTGTCTTGTCTTGTCTTGTCTTGTCTTGTCTTGTCTTGCACAAGAGGACCTCCTTGGTGAGGTTGGAAAAGTTGAATCTGTTAACCCATTAAATCCATATCACATATCATCGGGGAAGTATTGAGAAAATCTATGAACCGTAAATGGATCAAGGCAATCTGATCCGGGCAGGGACGGCCGGCACTACTGGCTGTCATCTCGAGTGAGCCTTGCGACGAGAGATCCAAGGTTCGGTCAGGAAACGTCTGAAATAATTTGCCTTATTGTCTCACTCAGGGCAGGTATCTTGTTTCTGCAGGTATAAAAGACTGCATTGGGATCGATATCCGCATAATGGTGTGTCAA
>CAJBEZ010000118.1 GCA_903952205.1 uncultured Desulfomonile sp.
CAAATCGGAAACCGAGAAGGCCGCTGTTTGGGATAACCTGCTTTTGGAAGGTAAACTTCCTTACATGGCGGCGCTCCGTAACATAAGGAATATGCTGGAGGTCAAGGTCCAGGTTGGTACCATAGACAGGTGGCTCAAACTGGTGAGCGACCCGGACGCAGTGAGAAAGTCCAAACAGTTCCCGTTCAGGTGGCTGTCCGCTTACAGGATGTTGGCGAAATCCGGATTGCAGGTTCCTTTGACGGTGTTTCAAGCACTGGAGGCGGCGCTTCAGGCGTCTGTGGACAACATACCTTCTATCGAAAGGTTCAAGGAAGGCAGGACGCTAATTGCCTGTGATTCTTCAGGATCAATGAGTAGTCCTCTAAGTGAGAAATCCACATTACAGTATTCTGATGTGGGATATACGCTGGGTAGTTTGCTGGCGCATTACGCCCCACACAATGTAACTGTTGGTGTATTCGGCGATACGTGGAGCCATGTAAACCTTATGCAGGGTGGAATACTCCACAACGTGGAAATTTTGAAAAACACCAATGTTGGCTGTTCCACCAACGGACATCTTGTTGTGGATTGGGCAGTTAATGAAAACAGACATTTTGATACCATCGTATTCTTCACTGACTGCCAATTGTGGAATTCTGTCCCCTACTCGTCGGGGCTTGTTTCAGAGGCGATGGCTGGTTACTGGAACAAGGTAAATCCTAACGCCAAGGTCTATGTCTTCGACCTGGCCGGATATGGGCATAGTCCATTGGACTTGATACATAAGAATGTGTTCATGATCTCCGGCTGGAGTGACCACATATTCAGGGTCTTGTCAGACATAGAAAAAGGGGAATTACCCTTCTGGGAAAGATGATGACGCAGGAAGGAATGTGAACAATGCGGAAAAGAAATATTGTAAAGCAGAGGAACTTCCTGGTCCCAATCATGCGCCTGCAATGCAAGTCCGGACCACATAACGGCAAAAAGCGTCAATCGGAACCAAGCAGGCGGCGCGACTGGATGCAGGAATACCTTGAGGAGTTGTCTGCCTCCAACTGGAAATGGTAATGAAACATCTCACAGAGAAATCTGTGGTCACTGTCCATGTCCGGTATAGCTAACAAGGAACACACGTCAATGCAAACCACCGAAAATGACTATGCGCTGATCAACGCCGCCGAGGAAGGCGACCTCGGACTTGTGAATATGCTACTGGATAACGGAGTGGACGTCAACGCCAAGAATATTTGGGGTCAAACAGCACTTGTGGTTGCTGCCCTGGAAGGCCATCTCGAAGTAGTAAAGCTTCTCCTTGATAAGGGAGCAGAGGTAAACCAAGGCAAGGGGGGGTCTACGCCGCTTATAATCGCTGCCGAAGGAGGTTACTTAGAATTAGTAAAGCTTCTTCTTGATAAAGGCGCAAATGTGAATGATTATTATGACTCTTACGGTAGGACAGCACTGATGGGCGCAGTTAAAGCAGGTCACATTGAAGTGGTGAAGCTTCTACTTGATGCTGGCGCAAATGTGAACTTCATGGCGGAAGGCCATTATTATGAGGAATATTCTCATTCCCCTTGGACAGCACTGATAATTGCTGCGCAAGCAGGTCACCTGGAATTGGTAAAGCTGCTTCTTGATAAAGGCGCAAATGTCGATACCATGGAAGAATATGAGTTTTGTTGGGACGAAGAAAGTTCCCGCCCCCAAAAGAGTTGGCACTCGGCGCTGATGAGAGCTGCTGAAGCAGGACATCTTGAATTGGTAAAGCTTCTTCTTGATAAAGGCGCAAATGTGAATGACCAGAACTGCTTTAAATACAGACATGACCATGATTACAATTTCGGTAGCACCGCTCTGTTTTACGCTGCTGAAGCAGGCCACCTGGAAGTGGTGAAGCTTCTACTTGATGCGGGCGCATATGTGACTGCCGAGGATCAAGGCTATTGTGAGGTGGGATATTATTATTCCGGTTTGACAGCACTGATGCGGGCTGCTGAAGCAGGACATCTTGAAGTGGTGAAGCTTCTACTTGATGCGGGCGCAAATGTGGATTTCGAGGCGGAAGTCTATTTTAGTGATGGATGTCATTATTCCGGTTGGACAGCACTGATAATTGCTGCGCAAGCAGGTCGCCTGGAAGTTGTAAAGGTTCTACTTGATGCCGCGGCACATGTGAGTGCTACAAGACTCAAGAATTCTGGTTTCACACGGTCCCCTGAAATTGTGCAAGATCTCCTTGATTCAGGGGTAGATATCTTTCGGAGCAATGAAACGAATACAGCGATCCTACGGGCTTCATCGAAAGGTCACCTTGAAGTAGTGGGCCTCCTGAAAGCTCACGGAGCGAGGGAAGGATTTTGATGGCGGAACACTTGTAAACAAGCGAGACATTCCGCAAAAACGAAAACACAATATACTAGACATGGGAGGTCCAAAAATATATCCCATGGACTTTTCAGTGAACGAGGCCAGCGATGGCCAGCGCCAGTCACCGCATCGAATATGCGGTAAGACTATTGTCCGGCGTAATTAAGTAAAGGGTCCCATCGACTAGGTAGATAAGGTTGCGGTCATGTTGTGAGCCATGATTACCACGGGACAGTTTCAGGCTGTCCAGTCTAACACTCCATTTTGGTTTCCCTGAATCTTCTTCAACCGCATTCAGGCTCCCGTTCCCAATAAAATACACGGTCCCATTTGAGATAGTGGGTCGCATCCACCATCCCTGGTGTTTACCTAGCGGGATGGTCCACTTTTGTTTACCGGTAGCCGCGATGAAAGCATAAAGATTATTGGGTTGTCCGGAGACAAGCACAGTTTCCAGAGCTGCGTCATTAAGAAAGGCGGTTTGCATATCATTTTTGGAAGGCAAATTAACGTTCCATGCTTGCCGGCCGTTCAAACTGTCAAAAGCCGCTAAGTGTCCGCACATCCCGGAACTAAGGTACACCCTGTGCCCAACAGACAAAATACTTGTTCCCTGGCAAAGGCTGTCTTCAGCGTCTTTCCAGTGCCATCTTTGACGTCCGGTTTCAAGGTCGAAGGCAGTAATACCGGGACCGAATAAACTGGTAAAAAATACCACGGCTGCGCCAACCGCCGGGGATGCGATGTTAGCGACTTCCCCCGGAACGTTCACACTCCATTTCTTGAAACCGGTTGCTGCGTCAACCGCATACATGTCGCCTTCGATAGTCCCGAAAAAAACCTTTCCTTCAGATACGACAGGTTCGGAAAGCAGTGGGGCTTTTGTCTCGAACCGCCATTTTCTCAAACCGCTTTTAGCGTCCACTGCGTACATGCAACCATCATGACTGGCGAAGAAAACCAGGTCCCTTGAAACCGCAGGTGGTGGAAAGGAACCGGCTTCTCCTAAAAAATCATCTTCGGAATATTTTTTGCCGGTCCCCGGGTCAAAAGTCCACCGCAGACTGCCTGTCTTTGCGTCCAACGCGATCAGATGGTCGTTGAACGTGTTGAAATAGACCGTGTTACCATTTACAACCGGTTTGCCCAGGATCGCTCCATCAGTAGTCTTGAATATCCACTTTTTCTGGATTTGTGGCGTGGTCCCAGTTGCCTGCGCCTGTACATGCAGGACTCCGGATATGAACACGACTAAGAAAATGACCGCTGCGAACCAGAAAAGTCTTCTAATTGCGATAAACTGTCCGATCATAATAAATATTCCCCCTTTTTGTCTTGGCTCGTAAGCTTAATTACTGTCAACGTCACTGCCTAAAAAACCAGATCCACATAAATAACCATGGTTTCGGTGGAGACTCGTTTCTGGCGGGCGACGAAAGCAAAACCACGTCCCAGTTCGAGCATAAACGTCTGTAAATGTTTAATGATGGCCTGCTCCAATTCGGATTCGCGATAGGAAGCTGTTTCCTGTATATTTAGAAATTCGACGACATACGGGTATTTTATGAAATCTTTGGGTCGTGTGGCCAGCTCAGTCGTAGCCTTCCGAGCCTCCGCGTCTACCGGCCCTTTTTCGCAGCTCATAGCCAACCTCTCATAGTAAAGGGAATTAATCTGACGCTCAAGGGCCCGGGAACTCCAGTTTTGTTCCGCCGCCTCGTTCATGTAATAAAGTCTGGCCTCAGGTTTTTCGACACGCATCAACGCCCGGTATTGCGTCCAGGTCGATTCACTACGCAGTGCGTAGCGAATCTCACCGGAGTCTTCGGCCGGGAAAGCCAGAAAAAATTGCCTGAAGTTGCGCAGGTTTGTTTCAGTAAAGCCTCTACCAAAATCTTTGGTCAAACGAACAGACAAGTCTCTGATCAGGTAGGATCCATAGTCCGCACGACTTTTGCCCATCTGCTCTTCTTCTACTATCGCCCGTCCAATCTTCCAGTAGGCTTCAACCATGGCGAAGTTGATGGCTCGATAGACGTTGGAACGGGCAATCTCGAGTATTTGGGAAACGGAACTGTAAAATTCTATCCTCATACCAGACGCTTCCGGCGCATCCGTCTTACTGCCGCCAGTAGATTTTTTGACTACGTATTTCATCTCAGTTATCAGTCTGTGTAATGTTGCGCAAAATCGGTTTCAGCCGAGAATTTACGGTGTTGACATCCAGATAACGTTTGAACGATTATAACAGCGTATCATCAAGTCTTCACCCATTATATCACTAGTGTCCCAACGTTCATAGAAGATATTCTGTTAAGAGATTGTTTGCATTAGATAAAAATAGTTTTATGTTGATAATCGATTTGAAATCGACCCGATCGATGAGCCATCCTCGGATAAAGATTCCTTGGGGGTTCGATCGTGAACTTAGGAAAACTTGTTTTTTCTCAAGTGATGGAGTTTCTTCCTCTCCATATCTTTCGCCAATGCGTAGATAGATACAGCGGCAACTACAAGGTCAAGGAGTTCACCTGTCTCGATCAATATTACAGCATGGCATTTGCTCAGATTACCTATCGGGAAAGCTTACGG
>CAJBEZ010000119.1 GCA_903952205.1 uncultured Desulfomonile sp.
CATAATAGCTGTTTCCGGCGGCGGAAGGATCAGCGCCGTCAATCACCTCTCGTTAGCGGAAAAGTTTGATGTCAACAAAACCCTGGCCAAACCTTTTAAAAAAGATGATCTCCTTAAGGCTGTCGCCGAAATACTCGGGAGTTAGAAGTTCCTTCGCCGGCAGGATCATAGGAGAAAAGGCGCATGACGGATAAAATGGACCGGAACGAGAACGGTAACAGCGACAGTGCCCTGCGGGACGCTGCTGAGGAGAAGCGCGGCAAGTCTCAGGATGCGCCGACTAAGCTCGAAGATCTAACTTCTGAAAAGATCATCCACGAACTCCGGGTCCATCAGATTGAGCTGGAGATCCAGAATGAGGAATTAAGGAGAATGCAGCTCGAACTGGAAGCGTCCAGGGACGAGTTTCAGGACCTCTATGACTTCTCGCCTGTCGGATATTTTACCCTCACCCAGAAGGGGCTTATCACACAGGCAAATCTTACGGGCGCCTCGCTACTCGGGATGCCCCGTCCAAAATTGATTAGTCTTGGATTTGCGCATTTTGTCGACCCCGAGTCTGAAGACCAATATTACCAGCATATTCTCAAGGTGCGCAAACAAGAAGGGAAGCAGTTTTGCGATCTTACGCTCAAACGTGAAGACGGTTCGTCATTTTATGCCCGTCTCGAAAGTATCCGAACAGATGAGCCTGTCGCTCAACAAACAGAGACGGGGAGAAACCACTTGATTCGCACAATGGTCATTGACATTACCGAGCGCAAGCGGATTGAGGATGACCTGAGGGAAAGTGAAGAACGTCTCCGAACATTAGCTCAAAATGCGCCTGACGCGATATATGTGCAAACACAGCGCCGCTTCGCCTATTTAAACCCAATGGCCCTCAAGCTGTTTGGAGCTGAAACGCCAGATCAACTTCTGGGACAGCCGGTTATTGACAGATTTGAACCGAGTTGCCACGACACTGTGAAGGAAAGGATTCGTGTGATTAATGAGGAGAGAAGATCTGTCAATATGTTGGAGGAAATTTGCGTTAGACTCGATGGAACTCCATTCCATGCGGAGGTGTCGGCAGCGCCCGTGAAATGGGGTGAACACGATGGCGCTTTGGTCTTTTTTCGTGACATCACAAAGCGTCTTGAATTGGAAGAGAGGCTTCGCCACAATCAAATCATGCTGGCTCGAACAGAGAGGATAGCTCAAATAGGCAGTTGGGAATGGGAAGTTGCGACGGATTCCGTGACCTGGTCGGATGAGCTGTTTCGAATTTTTCAATTAGACCCTACACGTGGGGCGCCTTCGTTTGAAGAACACACCGGCATCTTTACCCCTGATTCCATGGCACGGCTACGTGAGGCCGTCGGTCTTGCTATTTCTGACGGTATTCCTTACGAACTGGAACTGCAAGGCATCCGCTCCGATGGCGAGACTCGCCATATTCGAGTCAGCGGTTTCCCGGAGAGGGGACCAGACGGCAGTGTGAATTACCTTTTCGGATCATCAAATGACTTCACCGATCGAAAACGATTTGAGGAAGAACGACTGGAGATGGAAAGAAAACTTCTCCATGCTCAAAAACTTGAGAGTCTCGGTGTCATGGCTGGTGGTATCGCCCACGATTTCAACAATCTGCTACAGGTGGTTTTAGGTAATCTGGACATTGCTCTTGATGATATTCCCCCCGATTCCGAGGCAAGAACCAGTATACTGAACGCCATCAAGGCGTCTGAACGATCAGCGGAACTCTCTGGCCAGATGCTGGTTTACTCGGGAAGCTCTCTCTATCTCCCCAGGGATATTTATCTCTACGATTTGCTGAATAAAACCAAAAGCCTACTGCAATCCTCCATTTCCAGACATGTTGCCCTCGACTTCGATATTTGCACAACGCTTCCGCCCATTAAGGGCGAAGCGAATCAAATACAGCGTTTGATTTGCAATCTTGTGGTCAACGCCTCTGAGGCTATTGGCGACAACGCCGGCGCCGTAACGCTGAGAACTGGTGTCACGGATTGCGATGAAGCGTATCTGAGCCATAGCCGCCTGGAAATAGTGCCTGAACCAGGCCGGTTCGTCTTTCTGGAAGTTGCGGACACTGGTTGTGGAATGGACGCTATAACTCAGCATAAGCTTTTTGATCCGTTCTTCTCAACCAAGTTCTGGGGTCGTGGTCTTGGCATGGCTGAAGTGATGGGAATAATCAAGGGGCATCATGGCGCTATAATGGTAGATAGTGAGGTTGGCAGGGGGACCACAATCCGTGTTCTGTTTTCTTCGACTCAACAGGCTCCGGCCTCGACTGTTCACCCCATGGAAGCCGTTGAGACTAAACCCGCATCTGCCGTCGATACTAATTGGCGAAAAACTATTCTGGTAGTCGATGATGAGGAAATGGTACGAGGTCTGCTGATACGGCGTCTGGAAGCTCTTGGATATGACACAATCTCAGCATCAGATGGAGATGAAGGTGTCCATGTTTTCCGAGAGCGCCTGAACGAAATAGATCTGGTGATGCTCGACTACAAGATGCCCAAGATGAATGGAGTTGAAGCCTTCGAGGAACTGATACGCATTAAGCCGGAGGTCAAGGTCATTCTTGGCAGTGGATACACGGAGGATGTCGTAATGGATAGCTTTCCGGGGCAACGTCCCGCTTGTGTATTGCACAAGCCGTACAACATGGCGGATCTGAAGGCCGAACTCGATATATTGTTGGGGACACCAGGTTGAGGCGTTTCCAAGTAGGTAAACTCATGGCCGACAAAATAGACCTAGACAAGAATGGCGGAAGCGAAGGCGCTCCAGGTGAGGCCGCTGAGGAGAAGCTCGGCAAGCTTCCGGCTGCGTCTCCGCCGGAACTCAAAAATCCAACTTATGACAAGATCGACGGACGGTTTGACGGCGCCATGCCGGATTCATTGTCCGGTAAGTCGACGCCGGGGGAATCAAAAGCCCGCAACGACCTGATCGTTCTGTCTATTTTGAGCATTGTTACGCTCGCCATAGCGGTCAGGATTGATTTACTTCAAAAGGTTATAGAATGGGCAATAAAATACGAGAATTGGGAGGTAGATGAATTCCTGACTTTTTGGATAATCCTGGCAGTATCTTCAGCCATTTTCGCAGTTCGCAGATGGCGAGAGTCTCGCCATGAACTAACCAGGAGGTTACAGGCTGAAGTCTCGCTGCAACGATCCCACGACGAACTCGAAGCGCTTGTCGCAAAACGAACCAAAGAGTTACACGACGGCAAGAAGCGCCTCTCTCATATCCTGGCCTCAAATCCGGCAATCCTGTACACCGCCAGGACTGACCATGATTTTGCAGCCACATTTATCAGCTACAACGTCACTGCTCAACTCGGCTACGAGCCCAGGGAATTCCTGAAGGACCCGACATTTTGGGCAAACCATATCCACCCCGAAGACGCTCCGCTCATCTTCGCCAAGATGCCGGCATTGTTTGAGCAAGGCCATCAGATCCACGAATACCGTTTCCCGAAAAAGGACGGGGAATACCGTTGGATGAGGGACGAGTTGCAACTGATCCGGGATGGGAAAGGAACTCCGATAGAGATCGTTGGTTTTTGGATCGACATCACGGATCGGAAACAGGCGGAAGAGAGCTTGAGGATAACAGACAAAGCCGTCAGGACGGCGATCAACGGGATTGGTTTCGCAACTCCTGATGGCTGCCTGTTCTTTGCAAACGAAGCCTGGCTGAAGATGTGGGGCTTTCATAAGCCCGACGAGGCGATCGGGTTACACATATCAGAATTTGTCGAAGACAAGAATGAGTTCTCGAGGAAGTTCAAAACGTTTCTAGAGAAGGGTTCCATAATCCAGGAAATGCGGGCACGAAGAAAGGACGGCACGATCTTTGACGTTCAGTTTGCAGCGAGTTCGGTCTTGGATGACAGAGGAAAACCATTGTGCATCATGGCCTCATTCGTAGACGTTTCGGAACGTAAGCTGGCCGAGGAACAGGGAAAACGGCTGATTACCGCCATCGAACATGCAGCGGAGGGCGTTGTCATAACTGACGCTAAGGGGATAATACAATACGTCAATCCGGCTGAGGAGAAAATTAGTGGATACAGTAGCGCCGAACTAATCGGTCAGGGAGCCGACATCTTCAAAAGTGACAAACACACTGAAGATTTTTACACGAACATGTGGGACTCAATTAACTCGGGTGAGGTATGGTCAGGGAGGTTTATCAACAGGAAAAAGGATGGGACCGAATACTATGAGGACGCTTCTATCTCGCCTGTTTACGATAAGTCTGAAAACCTGACTAACTTTGTGGCTGTGAAACATGATGTAACCAAACAGATTTCGCTTCAAGAACAACTGTTCCAGGCCCAGAAGATGGAAGCCATAGGGACTCTTGCCGGTGGTTTTGCGCATGACTTCAATAACCTGCTTCAGGTGATTCTGGGTCACCTGGATATGATTCAGTCGGATCCCAGCCTACCAGAGCAGATTCAGTCAAGCCTCAATGATATTGAACGCGCAGCTACAAGCGGAGCCGCTTTGATAAAGGGGATGATGGCGTTCAGTAGAAAAACAGGCGTCAATCTTGAGCCGTTAAACCTCAACAAGCTTGTTGCGCAGGCTGGTTCCATGCTGGGTTGTTCCATACCTAAGATGATAGAAATCAATCTCTTGTTGGCCCATGATCTTTGGACGATAAATGGTGACTCGACTCAGGTTGGCCAGATATTGATCAATCTTGCGATAAACGCCAGAGACGCTATGCCTGATGGCGGCCGGCTAACCATAGAAACAAAGAACGTCGTCTTGGATGAGGATTACTGCCGCTCTTATCCCAACACCAAACCCGGACGCTACGTTCGGCTCTCAGTGACGAATTCTGGAATAGGGATGGATCATGAGACGGTAAAGCATATTTTTGAACCGTTCTTTACCACCAAAGCGCCAGGTAAAGGAACAGGGCTCGGGCTCTACGTTGTTTATGGAATCGTAGAAAAGCATGGCGGTAGGATAATTTGTTTCAGCGAACCAAATGAAGGCACGACATTCAGGATATACTTTCCGGCGATAGAGGAAATCCCTGAAGAACAATACTCTAAGAAAACAGAACCACCAATGGGACAAGGTGAGACCATACTCCTGGTTGACGATGAGCCCGACTTTCGCGAACTGGTTGGACGTAAGTTGAGTCGCGCCAATTACAGTGTGATAAAAGCTTCTAACGGTAAAGAGGCTTTAAATCTTTATGAACAACATCGGGAACACATTTCGATGGTGATCCTGGATCTCCTCATGCCGGTGATGGATGGGAAACGCTGTCTTGAAGCTTTACGGAACATGGACTCGAACGTTAGGGTTCTTATTGCCACTGGACATACCACACTGGGCATGGCTGGTGAGCTGGAGCCAGCGGGGGCAAAGGGATTTATCCGGAAGCCGTTTGAATCTGGCCTGCTCCTTGAGGAGATCAGGAAGATTATTGATGAAGAGTTGCAGGATCGGCGCTACGGCCCAGGATCTTTTAATTTTGACAGGGAACATATTGGGACTTAGGTTGTCGAATCAAACAATGCCGGAAAAGTCCGGTTCGAAGATAAGTTGGCGCAAGTGTAAAAGCTTTACATTCGCTTATTTTCCCCAACATCTTCGCTTCGAATTTCTGCTTTACCCGCTGCTCAACGGCGGGTTTAGCTTTTTATGAGATAAACTGAGTTTCGGTCCGGCCAAAAGAAACAACCTGCTCCAAAACCAATCCCCTATTATCTTCCCTTGACACCCCCTATCCCCCTGTCTTATAAGGCCGAAACTCATATTGTCGACAACAGAAAATCAAGATCCCGGCGAAGAAAGCTCCCAGCAAAGTAATTCCAGTTTTGGCTCGCAACTGGAGGGGAGTTATAGAGTGTCATTTCCTGCTTTGAGAAATATTTCTAAAATCTGGCATGACTTGTCTCACGCTCCTGATAATAATGGCTCACGGGGTGATCTCCACAAGATTGAACTGAAGAGTGATAGACTGACAAAAGGAACAGATTTTTACTCAACAGTCTACCTGACAGTTTATCAGAAGGCGGCCTAACTGCCTCAAGAACTGATAAAAATTTCATCCAGGTCAATCAGTTATAATGAAACGATGGCCTCGAAATACTGCGTTGGGAGGGTAAACCGAATGGCCGACAATAGAGAACTTCCCAGACAAATAATCGTTACGCCGACCAAAAGCGTTGGAATATCCATTAATGACAGTTCTTTTGGACCGCTGGGGATGTTTTACAGCACAAATTAATTTGACAGTTACCACACTTGCTCTGATAATTGAAAATGGAATAGGTTTGTCAAGACTCCGCCGGCCTCTCACACTCTCAGCTTCGCGTCAGGAGGAGCTTACATGCAATATCAGGATAAGACAGAGCAACAGCTTATCGATGCATTGAATCAAATGCGCCGCAAGGTAGGGCATCTGGAAGCCGCTGAGGCTACATACTTGGGCGCCGAAAAAACCATCGGGGAAAGCGAACAGGAACTCAAGAGGATTTTATCCGCCTCCCCGGTAGGGATAGTTCATACTCACGAAACTCGAATTTATGAACCCAAACAAACTAGTTGACGAAAAGGAACTTTGAAAGGAAGCTCTTGCTGGGTTAGTCAGAATGCTGGAATCCACTGTCATAAAGGGAGTAACATTGAAACAGCAGAAGCAAGGTTTTCCGACTTTTAGGAAGGTCTTCTTCCTGGCGCTAATGGTTGTGACCATCGTTACGTATGGCGCATGGTTCTGTCACGAAGCATTGGGCCAACTCCAAACTCGTCCGTCTACACCAACGCATAAGTCAAACGACATCATCCAGTCGCTCACTGAAGAAGAACGGGGCTGGCTAAGCGCACATCCCGTCATTCGTGTTGCTCAGGATTCCGGTTGGCCGCCGGTAGAATTCACCGATGATCAGGGAGCGTCCTCGGGAATTTCCAACGACTATTTGAAACTAATCGAACAGCGATTAGGGATCAAATTTGAAAGAGTTCCGACCCTTAGCTGGCAGGATTCGTACACACGGTTGAAACGATGGGAAATAGACATGACGACGTGCGTAGCTACGACTCAGGATAGAAGTGAATTCTGGGCCTTTACCAAGCCTTACATAAACATGCCGATTGTAATCCTGACCCAAGCCGATGTTACCTATGTCGCCAATTTAAGTGAACTCACCGGGAAGAAAATTGCCGTAGTGGATGGATACGTGTCCAGCGAATGGATAAAGAAAGATTTTCCCGATATCCAACGGGTTAAGGTCCAAACGGTGAAAGAAGGGATTGAACTACTTCAAAAAGGGGAAGTATTCGCCTTTGTCGATAACATGCTAGTAATTGGATATTACCTGGCGAAGTTGAAATTGGTTAATTTGAAAATTGCGGGATGGACACCGTATGTCAACGCTCAGTCCATGGCGGTTCGCAAAGACTGGGCGATCCTGGCTGGTATTCTCCAAAAGGCGCTCGACTCGATTTCTGAATCGGAAGGCGCCGGGATATACAACAAATGGGTGCCCCTTCAATATGAACACGGGTTTAACTACAACCTGCTCTGGAAGGCGCTGCTGGCATTTGCCGCAATCATAGCGGGATTGATCATTTGGAATCGAAAATTATCGAGGGAAATCAGGTATCGCAAGGAAGCTGAGTCGGCTTTGAAAAAAAACGAAGGATTCCTTAACAATATTATAGAAAACATCCCTATTATGATTTTCCTAAAAGAAAGCTGTGATCTTCGATTCGTCAAATTCAACAAGGCAGGGGAAGATCTGCTGGGATATTCTCGAGAGGATTTGCTTGGCAAGAACGACTACGACTTTTTCCCTCCGGCTCAAGCGGACTTCTTCACTGCAAAAGACAGATCCGTCTTGACAGATGGAAAACTGCTCGACATTCCTGAAGAGGAAATAGAAACCAAACTTAAGGGTAAACGGATATTACACACAAAAAAGATTCCAATTATTGACGCCGACGATCCCGCTCAATTTCTGTTGGGAATTTCAGAGGACATCACAGAGCGCAAGCAATTTGAGGAATCTCAAAAGCTGCTATCTACCGCTATTGAGCAGTCAGCGGAGGCTGTCATCATTACTGACTCCAACGGGACAATTCAATACATCAACCCAGCGCAGGAGAAACTCAGCGGATACAGTCACGATGAACTCATCGGTCAGACTCCGAATGTTCTCAAGAGTGATTTTCACAATGACAATTTTCACAAACAACTTTGGGACACAATTGGCTTTGGAAAGGTGTGGTCAGGCAGATTTGTCAACAGGAAAAAGGATGGAACAGAATACCATGAAGACGCCACGATCTCTCCGATTTTCGACAAGTCTGGGAACCTCACTAACTTCGTCGTGGTACAACATGATGTGACTAAACACATTGAACTTCAAGAACAGTTAATCCAGGCCCAAAAGATGGAGGCCATTGGAACTTTAGCAGGGGGATTTGCTCATGACTTCAACAATAAACTCCAGGTTATTGCCGGTTACGTGGAGTTGATGCTTTTCAACAAAGATCTCCCGGAGAACTACAAACATGACATGGGAATAATAAAGCAAGCCGTTGACAGTAGCGCTGAACTGATTAAAGGGATGATGGTGTTCAGTAGAAAAACTCCCATAGAACTTCAACCGATTGCGCTGAACAAGCTTGTTGAGCAGACCAGGTCCATGCTCAACCGATCCATACCCAAGACGATAGAAATCGATCTCTTGTTGGCCGATGATCTTTGGACAATAAAGGCCGCCCCGAATCAAATTGACCAGATATTGATGAACCTTGCTGTAAACGCAAGCGACGCGATGCCGGATGGCGGCAGGTTGACCATAAAAACAAATAACATTGTATTGGATGACGAGTTCTGCAGCGCCTATCCCGACACCAAACCCGGAAGACATGCTCTGATTACCGTATCAGATACAGGCTCCGGAATGGACAAGGAGACGGTAAGTCATATTTTCGAACCATTCTTCACCACCAAAGGACCAGGAAAGGGAACAGGACTTGGGCTCTCTGTGGTATACGGAATAGTGGAACAGCATGGCGCCAGGATTATTTGTGAGAGCAAGCCATCTGTAGGCACTATTTTCAAGATCTATTTTCCGGCTGTTGAGGAAATCCAGAAAGAAAAATATCTTGAGAAGAAAGAACCGCCCCGAGGTCAAGGTGAAACCATACTCCTGGTTGACGATGAAGCGAACATCCTTGAAATGGCTTCACGCCTTTTTGATAACGCCAACTACAAGGTAA
>CAJBEZ010000120.1 GCA_903952205.1 uncultured Desulfomonile sp.
CATAATAGCTGTTTCCGGCGGCGGAAGGATCAGCGCCGTCAATCACCTCTCGTTAGCGGAAAAGTTTGATGTCAACAAAACCCTGGCCAAACCTTTTAAAAAAGATGATCTCCTTAAGGCTGTCGCCGAAATACTCGGGAGCTGAAATTTCATTGGTTTCACCGGGTCACAGGAACTGAACGATAGACCCGGTGACGAGATCATTCACGCACTCCAGTGACCCGGGCTGGCCATCGGCGACTTGGCGACGAGGAATTTTGCGGATGAAAATGGACAAATCCAATGATGTGAACACCGTTCTTTCGCCCTCGAAAACCGCTGTTAATTTAAGCAAGCGAATTGATAGGCTATTTCTGCTGATAGCCGCATTCTGGACCATTGTCATTATGGCGGTGTTTACACTTAATTATCGTGACGCACATTCTTCGGCCGTTGCTATAGCCAAGGAGGGACTAGTCGAGAGTTACAACAAGGATCTGGTCTACCGTCGGTGGGCAGCCATCCACGGCGGAGTTTACGTCCGTGTTACCCCTGACTCACCTCCCAGCCCTTATCTGGCTCATATTCCGGAAAGAGATATCTCTACGCCTTCAGGGAAGAAACTTACTTTAATCAATCCAGCGTACATGACTCGCCAGGTTCAGGAGTTGGCTGAAAAGCAGTATAGCCATAAGGGGCATATTACAAGTCTGAACCCCCTTAGGCCCGAAAATTCGGCCGACGAGTGGGAAAGAAAGGCTTTACTCTCGTTTGAGCATGGTGCGAAGGAAGCCTCGTCCTTTCAACTGATAGGTAACGAGACATACTTGCGTTTTATGCGCCCATTTCTAGTTGAACAGAGTTGTCTGAGTTGCCATGAATCCCAGGGCTACAAATTGGGCGAAATTCGCGGTGGGATAAGTGTCTCTACGCCATGGAAGCCTGCTGAGGAAGCGCTGCTGATCCACATCTGGCATACCATTCCAATATTCGCGGGGATATGGCTGATCGGGATTTTTGGCATGTTTGGGGCCCGTAGTGTGATTAAACGAAACATATCGGAACGTGAGCGCGCGGACGAAGAACGACTGGAGATGGAAAAAAAACTGCTCCATACTCAGAAGCTGGAGAGTCTCGCTGTTATGGCCGGAGGCATCGCGCACGATTTCAACAATCTGCTGCAGGTGGTTTTGGGTAATCTGGACCTTGCGCTTGATGATATTCCCCCCGATTCCAAGGCAAGAACCAGCATATTGAACGCCATCAAGGCGTCTGAACGATCAGCGGAACTTTCCCACCAGATGCTGACCTACTCGGGAACGGGCTTCTACAAACTCAAGGACTTGGATCTCAGCGAGGAGGTTCGCAAAAACGAGAGCCTGTTAAAATTGAATATGCCAAAAACCACATCGCTTCATTTCGAAATCAATGAAGGTCTTCCACTCATTCGCGGGGATGCCGACCAGATACAGCGGGTAATCACCAGTCTGGTCATAAACGCATCTGAGGCGATTGGCGCCAACGCCGGCGAGGTGACAGTTAGAACCGGTGTCATGGATTGCGACGAGTCGTATCTAAGCCGGAGCCGAATGGAAGCGAGGCCTGATCCAGGCGAGTTCGTCTTTATCGAAGCGACTGACACCGGTTGTGGTATGGATGCTGAGACACAGCATAAGCTCTTTGATCCTTTTTTCTCCACCAAGTTCTGGGGCCGTGGCCTTGGTATGGCGGAAGTGATGGGGATAGTAAAGGGCCATCACGGAGCTATAATGGTGGATAGTCAGATTGGGAAGGGGACCACGATCAGCGTGCTGTTTCCTGTGCCGAAAAAGGTTCAGGTCAAGCCTGTTCATGCCATGGATTCAATTTAGATTAAAACGCCGACGCCCGACGTTCTTGGGAGGCGAAAAACTATTCTCGTAGTCGATGATGAGGAAGTGGCTCGGAACATGGTCCTTTCGCGTCTGGAGGAGCTTGACCATGGCACGATCGCCGCAGTTGACTGCGTCGAAGGTGTCCATGTTTTTCACGAGGGACTGAATGAAATAGATCTGGTGATGCTCGACTTCGCAATGCACAAAATGGATGGTTTTGAGGCTTTCGGGGAACTTATTCAGATCAAGCCCGATGTCAAGGTCATTCTTAGCAGTGGGTACAGTGAAGAGGTAATGAGACAGCGATTTCCCTGTCGCCGGCCTGAAAGTATTTTGCACAAGCCTTACGATATGGATATTCTGAAGGCCGAACTGGATCGATTGTTGGGGACTGCTGGTTGAGGCAGGCGTCTCTCATTTTGAACAGGAAGGACATGTACGGCCAGGATGTCATTTCGACCCCCGGGAGAACATTCATGCCCTGGCCGGGCGCAACCAGCAATGAGAATACGATTCTGGAAGCGGGAAGGGGTATACACATACAAAATCTGTTCTGGCTTCCGGAAAGATCTCTCGTCGCAAGGCTCGCTCGAGATGACAGCCAGTAGGGGTAGTATATAGGCGTCCGTGCCCACATCTTTTCGGGCGTAGGAAGGACTGTGTCCACCAGGATTGAGACCTCGAAGGTCGGTACGCGGAAAATAGTCGGACACGGTCCGACCTTGTAAATCAGATCCGTATGTCCCGCAAAAACAGTGGGTGGCTTCCTGAGAATGTGAGCAAATAAATTCTGTTGTATTGCCAACTAGCCAGCCACACTCTATACTAGAAAACTGTGTGATCATTAAGATGTGGAGTCATGGGTATGGTTCGATCTGTTGTAGTGACAATTGACGAGCGCAAAAAATTAAGATTACGTGACGTGTTTCTGA